>CAZCNY010000002.1:347769-564988 GCA_964500675.1 uncultured Verrucomicrobiaceae bacterium
TTAAAATGCTGCTGATTAAGTGGCGTGTTTGCTCCCCTCTCCCTGCGGGAGAGGGCTAGGGTGAGGGCCGACGATCCAGAAGCCCTCACCCTAGCCCTCTCTCGCAGGGAGAGGGAACTTGACCGAGGTTTCTGAAAAAATATGGCACTGACGATTTACAACACGCTCACGCGCAGCAAAGAAGTATTTACACCGATCGAACCCGGCAAAGTGCGCATGTACGTGTGTGGTATGACCGTATACGACTACTGCCACCTCGGTCATGCGCGTGTACTTGTCGCCTTCGACGTGATCACGCGGTATCTGCGCGCGCGCGGCTACGATGTCACCTACGTGCGCAATATCACCGATATCGACGATAAAATTTTGCGCCGCGCCGCCGAAAATGGCGAGCCGTACACTGCGCTGACCACACGTTTTATCGATGCGATGCACGACGATGAAAAACGTCTCGGTGTGTTACCTCCGACCGCCGAACCGCGCGCAACGCAACATATCGGCGAGATGTTTGCGCTGATCGAAAAACTTATCGCAAAAGGTTTTGCCTATCGCGCCGACAACGGTGACGTGTATTACGCGGTTGCAAAATTTGACGGCTACGGCAAGTTGTCGGGAAAAAATCCCGATGAGTTGCTCGCGGGTGCGCGCATCGAAATCGATGAATCCAAACGCGATCCGCGCGATTTCGCACTGTGGAAAGCGGCCAAGCCGAATGAAGAGGCGGTGTGGGATTCGGTGTGGGGTCCGGGGCGTCCGGGCTGGCATATCGAGTGCTCGGCGATGTCGGGCAAATGCCTCGGCGAGACTTTTGATATTCATGGCGGCGGCCCCGACCTGCGTTTTCCGCATCACGAAAATGAGATCGCGCAAAGCGAAGCCGCGCACGGCAAGCATTACGTGAATTACTGGATGCATGCCGGCGCCGTACGCGTCGATGGCGAAAAAATGTCGAAATCGCTCGGCAATTTTTTCACGATTCGCGAAATTCTCGATAAGTACGATCCTGAGGTTGTGCGTTATTTTCTAATCAGCAGCCATTATCGCAGCGAGATCGATTATTCGCAGGACAGTTTGCACGAAGCGCGCAGCGGGCTCGACCGTTTTTATAACGCGCTCAAGGAATTTACCGATGTTGCACCGGCAACGCCCGACGTTTTGCAGAGCAGCGCGTATTACGATCGCTTTGTGCTGGCGATGGACGATGATTTCAACACGCGCGAAGCGTTGTCGGTGATGTTCGATCTGGTGCGCGCTCTCAATGCCGAGAATGATGCTGCGCTTAAACAGCGGCTGGCAGCGGAGTTAAAAGCGCTAGGACGGTTGCTCGGCTTGCTGCAGCAGAATCCGCGCGATTATTTGCACGGCATCGGTGGTCCCATCGACGGAGCGGAAATCGAAGCGCTTATCGCCGAGCGTCTGCAAGCGCGCAGGAATAAGAATTTCGCGCTTTCCGATCAGATTCGTGACGAGCTTCAATCGCGAGGCGTTGCGCTGGAGGATGGGCCGAATGGAACAACGTGGCGGCGCCAGTGACTAACGCTGTCAGTAGCTAACCCCTGTCGGTAAATGAAACTTCGGTAATATTACAGAAGTTTCATCGTGAAGCGACTCAATCGTCTCCATACTGAAGTTGTGCATGAAGACATGCATAATACGGAGGAGATAGAGCTATGTTAGGTTATTCATTCATTGCCGGTATGGCTTTTTTGCTTGGTTGTTTCGGACTCAATGAAGTCCAAGAGAGTCGTTTTGAATCTCGCGAAGCCGAGTAGCGCGAGCGGCTTAACGTAGATGTTAGGGCGGGATGCTTTGCGGCTTTAGCGCCGTGAGTGCATCGCGCATTGCGCCTTCGTCATAGCCTTGAATGACTTGATTCGCGATCAATACGACGGGGACGCCGTTACCACCGAGTTGCTCGTACTGTTGGCGTCCCTCGGTTGATTTTTCGATATCGTATTCTCGAAACGGAATATTATTTTCCTTAAAAAATTTGCGTGTGCGTGCGCAATATGAGCACCATGCCGTCCCATAAAGCACAGCCTGAAAACCAGCCGGCACGACAATCGGTGGTGGTGGACTCATCCAGTTTTTGATATCGGTGCGATGCTGCAATGCAAAGGCGGCAACTAATGCGAGAATCCAAAAGCCGCGCCGCATCATCTTTTCTCTCAATTAGGTAAAATTATCCCAAGCTGCGCTCGCCCGACTCGACCGATTGCAGAATTAACGTGTTGATCGTCATCGGTCCGACTCCGCCCGGTACCGGTGTATAGGCGAAGGCACGATCTTTAATCGCGTTCAATTCGATGTCGCCAACGCCACCCGGGTGATAACCCGCGTCGACGACAACCGCTCCGTCTTTGATCCACGCGCCTTTGATAAATTCCGGTTTGCCCACAGCGCCGACCACAATGTCGGCCTGTTTAATCAGTTCGGGAAGGTTTTTTGTTTTCGAGTGGCAAATTGTCACGGTGGCGTTCGCCTGTAACAGCATCATTGCCATCGGTTTGCCAAGAATCGGACTGCGGCCAACGACTACGGCATGTTTGCTTTCGATTTCAATACCGTAATGGTGCAGTAAGCGCATGATGCCCTGCGGTGTCGCGCAGCCGTAGGCGGGTTCGCCCATCGCCATGCGGCCGAAGCCAAGGCACGTTACGCCATCGACGTCTTTATGCAACGCGATTGCATCGAAGCATGCGCGCTCATCGATCTGCGCGGGCACAGGATGTTGCAACAGAATGCCATGCACGTTGGGGTCGGCGTTAAGTTCCTGGATTTTCGCGAGCAGCTGTTCGGTTGTGGTCGAGGAGGGCAATTCGACGGCGAGCGAATCCATCCCGACGCGGCGGCAGGCGTTGCCTTTCATCTTCACGTAAGTCGCGGAAGCCGGATCGTCGCCGACGAGGATGGTGGCAAGAATCGGGGTTTTACCGCCCGATTTTGCTTTCAACCGTGCTACGCGTTGGCTCAATTCCGCTTCTGATTGCGCCGCGGTTGCTTTGCCGTCCAGTACCAATGTTGCCATTTATCAATCGTCCCCAAACTAGGATTGCAAAAATGATATTGTCTCACGCGCTTATTGGGGTGGGCCAGACGCGAAAAATTAATCGTTTCGCGGCGGCAATTTGTGCTGAAATATCGTCGGTTTTACCGTGTTGGATCGATTGACGCTGTGCGGGCGCATCAGTATCATGCGCAGCCTGCATCGGAGCCCTAAATGACTCAAAGAGCAACGATGTGCACGGGGTATAGCGCAGTCCGGTAGCGCGTCTGGTTTGGGACCAGAATGTCGGAGGTTCGAATCCTTCTACCCCGACCAATTCGATGAAGCGGTGCGTTAGCGGCTTCACACCCATGGGCCCTGGGTTTAAAGTAAATGTCAGGGCGCCCATAGCTCAGTTGGATAGAGCAACGGCCTTCTAAGCCGTGGGTCGCAGGTTCGACTCCTGCTGGGCGCGCCAATCAACTATCCGCCAAATTAATGGTGGAACACGCCAGTTCTATGGTGGCTGTAGCTCAGTTGGTAGAGCACAGGATTGTGATTCCTGTGGTCGTGGGTTCGATCCCCATCAGCCACCCCATATTTTCCATTATAGAGACAGCGATTTTTATCCCCAGCTCTCTGAAAAATAAAGAAAATGATATAAGTTATATCGTGCTGTAGACCGATTGCACGGCTACTCTGTTTTACTCATTGTTCCTTACTTTTTCACCCCCATTGTATCTAAACGGTATCTCCATTCCTTAGGCTAGCTTTCCTGGCAGCCCGCTTGCGATGTGTATTAAAATATATATCGTGTGTATCGCGAGCTTTCCGGAGAGGTGTTGTGATGCGTACCAATATAGTGATCGATGACAAGTTAATGGATGATGCGCTCAAGGCTACCGGCCTGCAAACGAAGCGCGAGGCAGTGGAGCTTGGTCTGAAAATGCTGATCAAGCTGAAAAAGCAGGAGGGTATCAAGGCGTTTCGCGGTCGCCTGAAATGGGAAGGGAATCTTGAGGACATGAGAAGCAAGTGATTTTTGTCGACACGAGCGTATGGATAGATTTTTTTAACGGCGGGGATACCGCGGAGGTTGAATTGCTCGATAACGCGTTAGGCAATGAGCTTGTCGCCATCGGCGATTTGATTGCACTGGAGATATTGCAGGGCTTCAAAAGCGATGCTGACTATAAAGCGGCCAAAGAGCTGATCGACGCGTTAAATGTTTACGATATGCTCGGCGAAGCCGCCGCATATAAATGCGCCGACAATTATCGCGCATTGCGCAAAAAGGGAATTACGATTCGCAAAACTGCCGACATCATCATCGCGACATTTTGTATCGAGAAAAACTTTCCGCTGCTTTTCTCGGATAAAGATTTTATTCCGTTTGTTGAACATCTTGGCTTGCGTTCGGCGTCTTGATGTTGCGCGTTAAACGTAAGGCCTGACTCTTAACTTCTGGTCTTATCGCAAGGAGCTTGCCATGGAAGTGCTTACCCGTATCGTTACTGCCGCATTGCTTTGTGCGGACGTATCCGCAGCTCAGGCCGCACCGGTGACTTATCAGATGGACCCCACCCATACCTTCGTCGCGCTGACTCGTAGCAACTATGGATTTTCCAACCCGGTCATTGTTGCCGTAATCGACCGAGGCACTCTGGTATTCGATAGCGACGATCCGTCAAAATCCTCCGTGCGCGTAACCCTCCCCGTCGCCGGAATTCATACCTTTATCGCGGCGCTCGACAAGGAATTTCAGAGCTCGATGTTCTTCGACAGTGACCGGTTCCCGAACATCACCTTTCAAAGCACCCGCGTGCAAGAGACTGGAAACGACAGGTACACGATTGCCGGAGACCTGACGGCCCATGGCGTAACTCGACCGTTGCTGCTGCATGCGCGACTGAACAAGGCCGGCGTGAATCCGATGACCGGGCGGCCGGCGATCGGCTTCGATGTCACTGCTACCTTGAACCGCTCGGACTTTGGTTTGACGTTCAACGTGCCCAACGTGAGCGACAAGATCGCGGTGAAGATAACCATGCAGGCCGATGCCATAAAGTGATGCTGTCAGCTAAGGAGACACTTCGCCACACAACTGATTCGACAAATTCTTCGCCGACACCAGCAACGCTTCCTGCAACTTCTCCAAACCATTTCTTTTCAGCGCACTGCCAATCCCGATCGCAACGAGCGCGTGACTTAATTTCGCGCGGGTTTTCCACACGGGGGCGGCGACCACTGTAACACCGGAAATGTAATTGCCGGTATCGACGGCGAATCCCTGCGTTTTGGTTTGTGCGATTTGTTGTTTCCATTGTGCGAGTGTCGGCGGTTCGTCCCAGCGCAGTTTTTTGAAGCGCGCTTCGAGTTCTTTTTCCGAGTAACCGCCGAACGCGGCGAGGCAGCGGCCCGTGGCGCTGATGAGTGCGGGAAAACGGCTGCCGACCTGCGCGCTGATTTGAAAATTATTGCCGAGTTGCGAGGTGGCGACGACGACCATGTGTTCGAGGCCGACGATTTGCACGCCGAGCATCGACACTTCGAAAGTTTGGCTGATGCGATCGAGCACGGGTTGCGCGACATCGGTGAATTCGTTGCGGCGCAGCCAGTGGCGCGCGAGCGTGAGCACGCCGGCTTCGAGCGAATAGCGTTTGGTGTCGGGATCGAAGGCGACGAGTTCTTCGGTAACGAGTGCGCGCAACACATAAAGACACGTGCTCGGCACGAGGTTGAGCGTGCGCGCGATCGGCTGCAGGCCGAGCGGCGCATCGCTCTTGCCGAGCAGTCGCAGGATCGCGGCGGCACGCGCGATGGCGGGAGCCTTGTTTTCCTGGGCTGGATTCTCTTTGACGGCGGTATCCATGGGAGCGTTTTCGTCTCGGTAATTACGTAGGTTTGTTCAATATATAGAATGTCATTCACTATTTACAACAACTTTCGTTTGCGGCATGATGGCGACCCTCCTGAGAGCAACGCGATTACGCGGCTCTTCAAAGACATTCTGAATACACGGGTAGTGATTGACCGATGGCCAAGCTCACCGATTACACGTCCTACGCAGATGCCCAGAAATATGCGAAGCGCGAAGCGCTGTGGGATCTGTTCGACGGCGACAACGAACATTTCAACATCGCGCACGAATGCATCACGCGTCACGCCGATGGCACCGGTCGCGCCGCAGTGCGCATCGCGCGCGCCGATGGCAGCGATGAAATTCTGAGTTTCGATACGCTGGCGGCGGGCTCCGCGCGTTTCGCGCATTGGCTCGATGCCGAAGGTGTGAAGAAGGGCGAGCGCATCGCGTTCATGCTCGAACCGTCGCTGCCGTTTTATGTGTGTTTATTCGGTGCGATGCAAACCGGTGCGATTTCGGTGCCGCTGTTTACCTTGTTCGGACCCGATGCATTGCGTCTGCGTATCGACGATTGCAAACCGTCGATTCTGATTACGAACGCCGAGAAAGCCGAACTCGTGCAAGGCCGCGAAGGTTTGCGCGTGATCATCGCCGATCAAAGCCTGCTCGATGAAATCGCGAAATATCCCGCGACGTATCAACCGAAAACATCGGCGAGCGATCTCGCGGTGTTCCAATACACCTCGGGCACGACGCGCGAATTACCGGCGGCGGTGAAGCACACGCACAAAGCCGTGATGACATTGATGTTCGCTGCGCTGTACGGCTCGGGTATTCGTCCGGGCGATGAATTTTTCTGTCCGTCGTCGCCGGCGTGGGGACACGGCCTGTGGCACGGCACATTGGCGCCGCTCGCGCTCGGTGTTTCCACCGGCACGTTCGCGGGCAAATTCGATGCAGTGCGTTTGATGAAAGCGCTGCAGGATTTCAAAATCACCAATATGTCTGCCGCCGCCACGCACTACCGCATGATGAAAAACACCGGCAAGGCGGGCGAGTTTAAATTCTATTTTAAAAAGCTGTCGTTCACGGGCGAGCCGATCGATCCGGCCACGCTCGAATTCATCGATCAGACTTTCCACGTGTCCGCGTGCAGCATGTACGGCACCACCGAAATCGGTGTGGTGCTCGTGAATTATCCGGGCGCGGCAGACTTCAAAGTGAAACCCGGTTCGCTCGGCAAACCGATTCCTGGTTTGAAACTCGAAGTGCATCGTCCCGACGGCACGCAGACCGGCCCCGAAGAAGTCGGCGAATTGATGCTGTGGAAAAAAGATCATTGGGAAACGACGAAGGATCGCGCGCGCGTCGATGCCGAAGGTTATCTGTATCACTGCGGCCGCGCCGATGACGTAATTATTTCTGCCGGCTGGACCATGAGCGCGGTGGAAATCGAACATACGATGCTCAAGCATCCGGATGTGAAAGAAGTGGGTGTCATCGGCGTGCCCGATGCGACCCGCGGTCAAGTCGTAAAAGCATTCGTCGTGACGGAACGCAAACCCAGCGACGAATTCGTTACCGAGTTACAAAACTTTACGCGCGAGAAATTGAGTCAGCACGAATTCCCGCGCCATGTCGAATTTGTGAGTGAGCTTCCGAAAACGCCGGCAGGCAAGGTTCACCGCAAAGTATTGCGCGATCGCGAAGCTGCGAAAACGTTGTCTACCAACAATTCGTAGCGGCCGCCGCCAATTAAATCCGTTAGAGGAGAGAAGCTATGTCCACTGCAAAATTTCCAAAGATTACTGAAGAAGGTCTGGACGATCTGCGCAAGCGCATCGGCATCAAGATCACCAACACCATCGAGCCGTGGAACTACGAAGCGACTCGCGACGCGATCCGCCATTACGCGCACGGTATCGGCGACAACAACCCGCTGTGGTGCGATCCCGACTACGCCAAGAACACCAAACTCGGCACCATTCAAGCGCTGCCGAGCTTCCTGTTCACGACGAGCCGTATTATTTCCGGTTATTGCGGCGGCCTCTCAGGCGTGCACGCGATGTGGGCCGGCGCGGATTGGACCTGGCACAAGCCGGTTCTGCGCAACGATACCATCACCACGCAAGCGTATTTGAAAGATCTCGTTGAGCACCAAACCAAATTCGCGGGCCGTGCGTTCCAACAGATTTATCACGTAGATTTCTACAATCAGAAAGGTGAAATGGTTGCAGAAGCTGACAGCTGGGTATTCCGTACCGATCGCGACGAAGCGCGTGAGCGCGGCACCAAATACAATGACGTGAAAGGCAAAGTGGTTCCGTTCAAAGACGAAGAACTCGCCGAGTTCTACAAACTGTACGAGAACGAAGAAATTCGCGGTTCGAAAGCTCGTTATTGGGAAGACGTGAAAGAAGGCGAAGCATTGCCCGCAATGCTCAAAGGCCCGATGACCGTCACCGGTTTCATTTGCTACGCGCAAGGTTGGGGTGGTCTCTACATTCGCGCCAACAAACTCGCGTGGGAAATGCAGCAGAAGCATCCCGGCACCGGCATCAAAAACCGTTTCAATGTGCCCGATTGTCCTGAGCGTGTGCATTGGGACGAAGCGTTCGCACTCGAAGTCGGTGCGCCCGGCGCGTACGACTACGGCCCCGAGCGTTGCTCGTGGTTGACTCACCACGCTACCAACTGGATGGGTGACGACGGCTTCCTGCGCAAGAGCAAGTGCCAGATCCGCCGCCACAATCCGGATGGCGACGTGATCGTGATCAACGGCACCGTGACTCGCAAATTCGTCGAGAACGGCAAGCACCTCGTTGAAATCGCGCAGAAAGCGGAAACGCATCGCGGCGAGTTGTCGGCATCGGGCGTATCGATCGTCGAGTTGCCGAGCCGCGGTTAATTCGGTGACGCAATCCAAAAAGTAATACAAAATGGCTCCTCTCGCAGGGGCCATTTTTTTGAAAGCAGGATGCGTTTCATGCGGCTTTAGCCGCGAAATTTAAATACATCAGGACGATGTATTTAAATGACAGGTTAATAGAGTGATATGACAGACAATAAAAACTCAACGTGGGCTGGCCCGCTGCAGGGCATTCGCGTTCTCGATTTCACGCGCGTGTTGGCGGGGCCGTCGTGCGCGCTCGCGCTCGCCGATCTCGGCGCGGAAGTGATTAAAATCGAACCGCCCGGAAGCGGCGATGAAACGCGCTCGTTCCCACCGTTTCGCAATGGCGAGAGCCATTACTACATCGCGATCAATCGCGGCAAAAAAAGTATCGTCGTCGATTTGAAATCGGAAGCGGGCGTTGCGCTCGTCAAAGATCTCGCGGCGAAATGCGATATCGTCATCGAAAATTATCGCCCCGGCGTGATGGATCGTTTGGGACTCGGTTACGAAACCTTATCCGCGATCAATCCACGATTAATTTATTGCGCGATTTCGGGCTTCGGCATGAACGGTCCGCTCAAGGATTTGCCGTCGTTCGATATCGTGTTGCAAGCGTTGTCGGGTGCGTTGAGTGTTAACGGCGAGCCCGGTGGACTGCCGACGAAACTCGGTATTCCGCTCGGCGATTTAATCGGCGGTATTAACGGTCCGATCAGCATTCTCGCCGCGTTGCACGAACGCAACACGACGGGGCGCGGTCGTCTCATCGATATCAGTTTGATGGACGGCATGATCGGCATGCTCGGTTACATCGCGCAGCTCGCATTTTTCACGGGCCAGGATCCACAGCCGCAAGGCTCGCAGCATCCTAACCTGGTGCCCTATGGCGCGTTTCCCGCGAAAGACGGTTCGATCATCGTCGCGTGTCTGACCAATAGTTTTTGGGAGCGCATTTGCAAAGCGCTCGAACATCCCGAATGGATCAGCGATCCGCAATTCGACATGATTGAAAAACGCCGCGATCGCCGCGCGCAGGTCAACGACATGGTCGCCGAATTCACGCGGCAAAAAACCGTGGCCGAACTCGTCGAAATTTTCACGCAATTTGAGGTGCCGCACGCGCCGATTCTCGGCGTGAAAGAAGCGCTCGCGCAACCGCAGGCCGTCGCGCGCGAGATGGTGGTGGAGACCGAACATAAAACGCTCGGCAAGATTCCGATCGTGAATCGCTCGATTAAATATGTCGATGCGCCGCAACCGATTCCGACCGCGCCGCCCGTGCTCGGTCAGCACACCGACGAAGTCCTGCGCGAAGTGCTGGGGCTTTCAGCCGAGCAAATTGCAGCACTACACCAGTCAAAAACGGTGGCATGAATATTACGCAAACAAAAAATAGCCAGAATGTTTGGAGTCAACACCGTTGTTTACTTATACTCCCGGCATCTGGTGGTAAACGCCGTTGGCAGAAACTCAAATAAGGAGCCCCCATGAACGATATGCAGCAAGAGTTTGAAAAATACGATTTCTTCCGCAGCGACCGTTTCATCAACGATCCCTACTCCTACTTTGATTTTCTGAGAGCGAAATCGCCGGTACTGCGCGAGCCGCATCAGGGCATCTTCATGGTGACCGGCTACAACGAGCTGCTGGAGATCTACAACGATGCCGATCGCTTCTCCTCCTGTATGTCGACGACCGGGCCGTTTGCAGGCAATGCCATTCCGCTAGAAGGCCGTGGAAACGAGGACGTTTCCGAGCTGATCGCAGCCCATCGCGACAAGACGCCGTTCAGCGATCAGATCACCACCATGGATCCGCCCGATCATTCCAAGCATCGCGCGTTACTGTCGGCTTTGATCACCCCCATGCGCCTCAAGCAAAACGAGGAGTTCATGTGGGAGTTGGCCGATCAGCAGATCGCCACCTTCCTTGACCGTGGTGAGTGCGAATGGATGGCCGCTTTCGCCCAGCCATTCGCCGTACTCGTCGTCTCTGATTTATTGGGTGTGCCCGCTGAGGACCGCATCCAGTTCCGCAAACAGCTTATTCGGCAGGAACAAGAGGGCGCCGGTATTGGCGGCGTGGATGACAGAGAAGCCCATCACTCACCGCTCGAATGGCTCTACAAAACCTTCTCCGCGTATATCGAAGACCGCCGTAAAAATCCTACGGGCGATATTCTGTCAGGACTCGCTGCAGCCACCTTTCCCGACAAGTCCTTGCCGACACCGCTCGATGTGGCGCGCATTGCCGCCAACCTGTTTGCGGCCGGACAGGAAACCACGGTGCGACTGCTCAGCTACTCGTTCCAGGTGCTTGGCGAGCGTCTCGATTTGCAGAAAAAACTTCGCGAAGATCGCAGCCTCATTCCGAATTTCGTCGAGGAATGCCTGCGCATGGAAGGGCCGGTCAAAGGCGACTTCCGCTTGGCGAAAAAGCCAACACAGGTCGCTGGCGTCGATATTCCTGCAGGCAGCTTTTTGTACATGGCCAATAGCGCCGCCAACCGCGATCCCCGCCAATTCGACAACCCCGGCGAGTTCCAGCTGAACCGCGAAAGTGCGCGTTTGAATGTGTCGTTCGGCCGCGGCCGCCACACCTGCCCCGGCGCACCTTTGGCACGTGCGGAAACGGTGATTGCCATCAATTGCATGTTCGACAGAACCAGCGATATTCGCATCTCCGAGAAAGTTCACGGGCCGGCTGAGGCAAGACGCTACAGCTACTTGCCGACGTTCATCCTGCGCGGATTGACTCACATTAATATTGAGTTCGATCCGATCTCTAAGTCGGGAGCGGCGAAATGAAAGTTCGTGTAGACCCAAGCATCTGCGCCGGTTTCAGCGTTTGCTTAGGGCTTTGCCCCGAAGTGTTCGAGCTGCACGACGACGGTTACGCCGTCGTCCGTGTGGTCGAAGTGCCGCCGGAGTTCGAGGACCAGGTGCGCACAGCAGTCGTGCAATGTCCATCGAGCGCGATTTCCATCAGTGAAGATTAACGCGAACTAAAAGGCGCCTGGCTCGCATCAAATTTACCTGCGAGCTCGGCAAACGCCTTACCCGATTTTTCCCGCAAACCCGCCGCAATTAAATCAGCCACTTCGCTCGGGCTATTGGCGCTCGAATCGACAGTTAAATCGAAATGATCGTGCGCGAAGATTTGTTTGTACAAAAAGTCCGCCAGGCGTTTCGTGTTTTGATTGGCGATATTCGCTTGCGTGCGATCCAGGTTGCTGACGATTTTATCGAGGCGCGCGTCGAGGCGCGTGGGCACCACGTCGAGCGGCGGTTTCAGCGCGACGAAAAATACCGGTAGATCGCGAAAGTGTTCGATGCAGCTTTGCAGCAGCGGCGGCTCGATGGTGGTGATGTGATCGACGATGATATTCGAGCCCGAACGCACGCCAGCGGCAATCATCGCGTGAAACGTATTGAACATTTGCAGGCCGTAGCGACCGAGTTTTAAATGGCGCGGCCCGTCGGGATTGGCGGGGTCGTCGGGCACTTTTTGCAATCCTTCATGCGCGCGCGGGCCGCCGTCGACGAATTTGCGCGGCATCACGCCGCCGAGAAACTGATCGGCGCCGAAGTGCAGCCATAACTCATCCTGGCGCGCGACGAATTCCTTGCACGTGGTGGTTTTGCCGCTACCCGTGGTGCCGGTAATGAGTAGTAATTTTCCCGTCGCCATATTTTTTTCTCGTGTGAATTATTTTTGTAAGAATTATTTGCGCTGATTTATTTACGCCAAAATTATTTATCAGTGCATTAACGCTGTTTCCACGCATCCGGTCCCGCGCGATGCCAGCGCCGGAATTCCTGGATGCCATAATATTCCTGATCCTCGCCGACCGCGTTTTTAAAGCCGTCGTAGTCCCATTGATACAGCGACCACCATTGACCGCGATCCGGAAATAACATGAATTCGGCGGGCGCTTGCTCGCGACCGATCGCGTGCAATTCGCGGCCGAGTTTATCGCGCGCTTTGATTTCGACGGCGCATGGGCGCGCGCCGTTGCGTTCGAGCACGCGGCGGCTGCCTTCGACGATCGACGCCATTTCGCCGTCGCGCAACAGATAACCCGCGAGCGCTTTGGTGGTGTGTCCCGTGGTGGCGTTGGGCGCGAGAATATGCCAACCGTTTTTTTCGTCCGCGGTCGACCACGCATAACCGCCGGGCGGGGATTTTTCGAGAAAGCGTGGGCCGTGGCCGCCATCGCGCACGGAAAAGCAATCGACGTCGTAATGTTGCCCATCCAATTGGACCGTGCCTTGAATACGACCGGGCTGTTCGAAGTGTGTTTTAAACGCACCCTTGAGTTGCTCAGGGTTCATCGCGCTCATCATATGCGGTGGCGCGACGGCGGTGAAAATCAGATCGAGCTTGAAACCTTCGCGATCGTAGCCGAGTTGATATTTTTTCAGCGGTTCGAGCATGCGAATCGACATCGACCACGGCGTGACGAAATCGTATTTGTTGTAGTCGACGCCGAATTTTCCCTGCGGCAATACGCGCATCGCCTGCCAGTCGAAAAATAAAAAATCCCACACGTGCTGACCGAAGCGATCCCACATCGCGGGGCCGCCGAGCATGCAATTCATGTTGGGCCGAAAATGGTTGTAGAAAAAGCCGTTAATGCCCGCTTCGGGAAGCGCCCACGAGAACCACGAACTCTCGGTCCAATACGGATCGTCGGACATATCGGTATAAAAATAATCGAGGCTTTCCGACAGGCTGCTCACGCGATGTTCCTCACTTTTATTTGAGCTTGCGGCCGATGCAAGGCTCTAGGCAGGTTGCATTCATTATTCAGAGCGGTCGCGAGCGGCGCAATGACCTGCACGAAGTGTCGATAAAGTGCAGTGTGGCCGCACTTGCAACATTACTGCATTCAACTGGTGACTTTCGGCGCAAAACATCGATAATGACAGGCCTTTTTCCGGCATTTGAGCCCGGCAGTGCATGCGGAAGGCTCATTCAATAGTGTGAATAACAAGCGGAGAATTTCGATGTCAGCGCTGAGGTTTGACGGTCGTGTTGCGGTTATCACGGGAGCGGGCAGGGGACTCGGCCGTGCTTACGCGGAGTTGTTGGCGGCGCGCGGTGCGAAGGTCGTCATCAATGATCCCGGTGTGAGTTTAAAAGGCGATGGCAGCGGTGAAGATCCCGCCGCTGAAACCGTGCTGGCGATCAAAGCCGCTGGCGGCGAAGCGGTGGCGAATACCGATTCGGTGGCGACACCTGAAGGCGGCAAGGCGATTATTCAATCCGCGCTCGATCATTACGGACGCATCGATATTCTGATTCACAACGCGGGTGTGGTGCGCCGCGCGCCGCTCGCCGAAATGTCGTACGAAGATTTCGAATTTGTTTTGGATGTGCATCTGCGCGGCGCATTTCATGTCGTGCGCCCTGCATTTCCGCTCATGTGCAAGGCGGGTTACGGTCGCGTCGTGCTGACCGGTTCGATCAATGGTTTATACGGCAATTATCAGAACGCGAATTACAGTGCAGCCAAAGGCGGCACGCATGCGTTGTCGCATGTCGTCGCGCTCGAAGGCGCCGCGCACAATGTGAAAAGCAATGTGATTCTTCCCGCCGCCGTGACGCGCATGTCGGAAGGCGTTGATACTTCCAAGTTCCCACCGATGCCACCCGAAATGGTCGCCGCCGCTGTCGGTTGGTTGTCGCATGAAGCGTGCTCGATCACGGGCGAGATGTTAATTTCTGCGGCGGGGCGCGTCGCGCGCGCTTACGTTGCTGAGACAAACGGTGTTTATCGGCCCGCATGGAGTATCGAAGATATCGCGGCGCAAGCCGATGCGATTCGCGATACAAAAACACCGGTAATTTTCGAGCCGGTGCCGTCGGGTCAGCTCGATCATCTTAAATACAGTTTCGCGATGGCGTCGAAAAAATAACGAGGAATTATTTATGTCACAGCAAAGCGGGCGTTACAAATCTTCGATTCCAGCCAAACTCGCCGAGGGTTGGACGCTTGAACGCTTGACCCAACCGAGCCGTCTGTTCGGTGCGAACGGTTTGCGCACGGGCCTGGATGGCCGCATTTATGTGGCGCAGGTATCGGGCAGTCAGGTCAGCGCGATCGATGTTAATTCGGGGGCGATCGAAACCATCAGCCCGAAGGGCGGCGATATTATTGCGCCCGATGATTTGGTGTTCGATCCGCAGGGCAATCTTTACGTCACCGAAATTTCGGAAGGCCGCGTCGGCATGCGCGACACCAAGGGCAATTACCGCGTTGTCTACGGCGATATTCCGTGTGCCAATCCGATTACGTTTTATAAAGGCCGTTTATTCGCGGGTGAATGCCGTCCCGGCGGGCGCATTATGGAGTTGGATTTGAACGGCGGTCCCGCGCGCGTCATCGCTGACAATTTAATGATGCCGAATGCGATGGAAGTCGGTCCCGACGGCATGCTGTATTTTCCGCAGATGGTGACGAATGAAATTTGCCGTGTGAGTCTCGATGGCGGCCCGGTGGAAAAAGTGGCGGGCGATCTCGGCGTGCCCGATGCGGTGAAATTCGATGCCAAAGGCTTCATCGTTTCGACACAAGTTGCGAGTGGGCAAGTATTGCGCATCGATCCGCGCACCGGCGATAAAACCATCTTGGCTCAACTCGCTCCGGGTCTCGACAATCTCACCTTCGTCGGCGAGCGCCTGTTTGTGTCGAATATCGCGGGGCAAGTTGATGAAATTCTCGCTGATGGCGCGGTGAAATCCGTTGTGCCCGATAGCTTCAATTTCCCACTCGGTTTAGCCGTCGATGAAAACGGCGCATTAATCATTGCGGACGGCAGTTTTACCTACGCGCTGCAAAACGGTAAACGCCAATCGCTCGGCATGTTTTTCACACCGGGTTATCCGGGTTATGTGCGCGGCGTCGTTACTTCCGGCTCCGGCGAATTTATTGTTACGACAGCAGGTGGACAAGTATCGCGCTGGTGGCCCGCACAGCAGAAACACGAAATTCTCGCCGAAGGTTTCGATCGCCCGTATGGTGTGGCACTTACCGCCAGCGGCGCAGTGGTATTTGCCGATGCCGGAACCGGGCGCGTGTTGTCGATTCAATCGAGCGGCGTTGAAGTGCTCGCCACTGATTTGCGCGAACCCAAAGGTGTTGCGATAACTGCCGATGGTACGTGTCTCGTCGGCGAAGAAGGCGCAGGTCGTATCGTTAAAATCGGTCGTGGCGGTGTCGATACCGTGCTCGATGGTGTGCAAAAACCGCAGGGCTTGTTGGTGCGCAGCGATTTGCTGTACGTCGTCGATGCAGGCGCGAAAGAAATCATCGAATACGATATGGCCAAAAATATTCGCCGCACGATTGCCAGAGATTTACCGCTCGGCGCTCCCGAAGGCATGACACCGAAGTTTCTCAAACCGTTTCCGCCGCTGTCGGGATCGATCGGACCGTTTGCGGGCATTGCCGCCGGAGCGGACGGCGCGTTGTACATTTCAGCGGATGCCGAAGGCAGTATCTTGGCATTGCGTGCGCGTTGATGTTTTTTTCGCGCCGAGCTTTCTGATTGCAGGAATAATTGATGAGTTCTGATGAAGTAATGACAACCGCGCCTGCCGATTGGACGCGACGCGAAATGAAAGGCATTCCGGCATCGCTCGGCGCGCTGTGGACCAAACGCGACGGCGATGGTTTTCGTTACGCGATTCAACTCGATCAAAGCCACTGCAACGCGCAAGGCATGATTCACGGCGGTGTGTTGATGACGTTTGTCGATCACGCCTTGTCGCTGATGATTTGGGAAGCTTCGGGTCGTGCGATGTGCTCGACCGTGCATCTCGATTCGCATTTTTTAAAAGCCGTGCGTGCGCCCGCGTTTGTCGAACTCGACGGTAAAATTCTCAAGCAGGGAAAAAGCACCGCGTTTGCGCGCGGCACCTTGCGTGTCGATGGTGTCGATGTGATGGAAGCCGCCGGGGTGTGGACTATTGTGCAACCGGCGAAGCCTTAGCGCCGCTGACTTAAAGCGTTAGAAAAATAAAATGTAAAAGCGCTCTAAACGCGCGGCGGCGCGATCTGTGATGATCGGGCCGAGACTCTATCGAATACCCGGGCTTCGCTTGTGTTTGGCAGCACGTTGGTGCCGCGGACAAATCCTGCTTGCATGCTCAATCATCTCAAATCATACCGCTGCTGCCTCGCGAGCTCTCGCCGGTGAGCAGTTGACATGGATCAACCAGAGCTGAGATTGGGCGCAAAAGCCATTTACGTTCAATCAACAATGTTGTTTATTAATCTCGCGAAACGTTACCACGAAGAGTCCCGCCCTGGGAGGAGATTAAAAATGACTGCGAAGTGCGAATCGACCAAGTGCCCCCCGGCAGCCGAAATCGATATTCCCGCAACTCGGGAAAAATATCGCCAAGAGCGCGACCGCCGAATTAAAAAAGAAGCCAACGATCAGTACATTCCCACCAGCGGCAAGTGGGCCAGCATTTACGAAACCGATCCGTACACGCCGGTTGCACCGCGCGCTCCGATCACGGGCGAAACCGATGTCGTCATTCTCGGCGCCGGTTACTGCGGCATGATGGTGGCGACCCAGCTCAAGAAAGCGGGGATCAATAATTTCTACAACATCGATCACGGCGGCGATTTCGGCGGCACCTGGTATTGGAACCGCTATCCCGGTATTCAGTGCGATAACGATGCCTACTGCTACATGCCGCTGCTCGAAGAAACCAAGTACATGCCGTCGAAGAAATTCACCGACGGTTACGAGATTCAGGCGCATTGCCGCATCATCGCCGACACCTTCGATTTATATCCCAACGCGCTGTTTCATACGCTGATCAAAACCTTGAAATGGGATGAATCGCTCAAGCGTTGGCGCGTTGGCACTAATCGCGGTGATGAAATCAAAGCGCGTTTCGTGGTGCTGGCGATGGGCCCGCTCAATAAACCCAAGCTGCCTGGCATTTCCGGTATCGACACCTTCAAAGGCAAAATCTTTCACACCGCGCGCTGGGATTACGATTACACCGGCGGCGAATGGAAAAATCCAGAGCTGACGAAATTGGCCGACAAGCGCGTCGCCATCATCGGCACCGGCGCGACCGCTATTCAGGTGGTGCCCTATCTCGGCAAATACGCCAAAGAACTCTTCGTCATCCAGCGCACGCCATCGAGCGTTGATTTACGTAACAACAAACCGACCGATGTCGAATGGTTTAAATCGCTCAAACCCGGTTGGCAAGAACAACGTATTAAAAACTTCCACCACGCTGCGATGGAAATGCTCAAGCCGGGCGAGCCCGATATGGTCTGTGATATCTGGACCGAAATTAGCCGCAATCTCTCTGCGGAATTCGGCGAAGAAGGCTGGCCCGAGACGCCGGAAGCTTTCATGGCCAAACGCGAAGTGATGGATTATCGCGTGATGGAACGTCTGCGCCGCCGTGTCGATGACATCGTCAAGGATCCCGCGACAGCCGAGTCACTGAAACCGTATTACCGCTTCCTGTGCAAACGACCGTGTTCAAATGACAACTATTACCCGACGTTTAACCGTCCGAACGTGAAGCTGATCGACGTCGCCTCGACTCAAGGTGTCGAGCGCATGACCGAGCAAGGTTTTGTCGCCAACGGTAAAGAATACGAAATCGATTGCATGATTTTCGCCAGCGGTTATGAAGTCACTAACGATCTCGATCGCCGCTGGGGTATCGACAAAATCGAAGGCGCCGAAGGCTTGTCGATTTACAAAGACTGGGCCGAGGGCTTCAAAACCTTCCAGGGCATGATGTCGCACAATTTCCCGAATATGTTTTTCACGGGCTTTACCCAAGCTGGCGCGAGCGCCACCAACAGCAAAACGTTTATCGATCAAGGTTTCCACATCGGTTATGTCGCCAGCGAAGCGTTAAAACGCGGCGCCGTGAAAGTCGAGCCGAGTCAAGCGGCGCAGGATGCCTACATCAAACATCTGCGTTCGGTTGCGGTCGATAACTCAACCTTCGTCAAAGAATGCACGCCGAGTTATTTCAACAACGAAGGCGATGAGAAAAAAGTACGTTTTATTTTCGGTGAGCCGTGGGGTGAAGGTTACTACGCGTTCGAGGAAATGTTGCAGCAATGGCGCGATAAAGGCGACTTGGCGGGATTGGTTCTCACTACAGAGAACACCAAATAGGGGAATGCCATGAACAAGCCAACCACCATTAATTCCACCAATATTAGCGTTGAAGATTTATCGGAGCCGTTGCTCATTCCGGTCGAGGCGTTTATTTCGCAGGAATATGCAAACGCAGAATCCGACCGGTTGTGGGCGAAAGTGTGGCAACAAGCGGGGCGCGTTGAAGAGATTCCTGAAGTCGGCAATTACATCACGTATGAAATCTGCAACGATTCGATTCTGATCGTGCGCACCGCGCCCGATACCATCAAGGCGTATCACAATGTGTGCACGCATCGCGGTCGTCGACTGGTGAGCACACCCGAAGGTGCGCACAGTGCGAGCGGTCAGAAAATGAAATTCGTCTGCGGCTATCACGCGTGGAATTTCGATCTCGAAGGCAAAGCAACCTACATTCTCGATAGGGATGACTGGAAAGGAAAGCTCACCGACCTGTGCACGAGTTTGCGCGAAGTGAAAATCGATACGTGGGCCGGTTGGATTTTTATCAACATGGATCGCGATTGCGAACCACTGCGCGATTTTCTCGAACCCGTTGCGTCGCTGCTCGATCCGTTCGAATTTGAAAAAATGCGCTATCGCTTTCGCGTGTGGGGCATTTTCGATTGCAATTGGAAAGTGGCGCTCGAAGCCTTTCTCGAGCCGTATCACGTCGCCGGCACGCATCCGCAATTAACCAAATACGGCGATTTTTATGCATGGAGCCGCGCGCTCGGCAAACACGGTCACGACGGTTACGACACCAAAGCGCACAAAACCGAAGGCGAGGGCGCATCGGTCGATACCAGCGTTCATCGCGCCGCGAAAGGCGACGATGCGCGCGTTTCGATTGCGCAGATGCAGCAGGAGTTTTGGGACACGATTGGCGCCGCCACATCGGAAACGATGGTGAAAGCAGCGCAACGTTTAGTCGATGAACTACCGGAAGGCACGCCTGCTGCAGAAGTGCATCATCACTGGCTCGAATCGGCTCGTCGCGACGATGAAGCACGCGGTGTGAGCTGGCCGGAAATTTCCGATAAACAAATGTCGGATGCGGGACTCGCGCAAAGTATTTTCCCGAATATGAATTTTCTGCCGGGGCCGACTTTCTTGCTCTATTACCGCGTGCGTCCGTATGCGGGCAATCCCGATAAATGCATTTACGAAGCGATTGCGCTCGATCGTTTTCCGGAAGGCCAGGCGCCAAAAACCGAGTGGACGTTCTTGCCGCAGGATCCGGAGAAATGGCCTTACGTTATCGGCCAGGATATTTCCAATATGATCGAAGTGCAGAAGGGCATGAAATCGCGCGGCTTCCCCGGCATCCTGCCGAACCCGTGGCAGGAAAGAAAAGTCAGCAACCTGCATCGCAATCTGGCGGATTACATGCAGATGGGCGCGCCGCGTTTATTCAGGTAATTCACTCCGCTAAGGGCGTACTGGTCGATAGCGCTTCGCGCGCGTCGGCCAGGAATTTAGCGGCACAGCTAATCCACGTGAATTATTTCGTCTTCGGCTCTGCGTTCAATGAATGCAGAATCACTGCGGCTAAACAAAAATACGAGCGGCAACGTCATCAATGTTACCCATAGCATGATGCTGAAATCGCTAAACATGGCAATGCCGGAGGCTTGCCGATTGATTTCTCCATCGAGTGCGGCCACGCCGAATGTGGTTTTCCAATCCCACGCCTGCGGTATTGACGCGGCTTGCGTCGCATCGCGAAATGCCGTCACCGATTGACTGAGCTCGGCATGAAACACCTGGGTGTTGTGCGAAAATATTGCGATCATCACGGAAATCCAAATGCTGCCGCCCAGACTGCGAGCCAGATTTTGCATGACGGAAGATTCGGTATAGTAGCGGCGCTCCAGTGTCGAGACGAGCAATATACTGGCGGGCGTTGTTGTCAACGCCAGGCCGATACCCTGTAGCAGGCCTGTGTTGATAATTTCGGATGTGCTTATCTCCAGTGTGAAGTGCGCCATTTGATGCAAAGACAGGGCGCTGAGAATAACGCCGGCCACGATCATTAGGCGCAGGTCAATTTTTTTCATGAGTTGTGGTATCAGCAATAGAGTGACCAGCGTGGCGATGGAGCGGGGCGCCATCAGCAGGCCGGTAGTGAACACGGGGATGCCGAGTAAGTTTTGCAAATAGACCGGCATAAGCGCCATCACAACCATCATCGAGCCGCTCGCGAAAAACAGAAATATGATACCGGCGACGAAATTGCGATCGCGAAAAATAGCCACCTCCAGAAACGGCTCTTTGAACGTAAACATGTGCACGATGAATGTGTAGAAGCAGAGCAGGGCGATAACGAATTCGATGATAATTTCCGTCGACTGAAACCAGTTTTGCGATTCCCCTCGATCGAGCCCAAGCTGCAGCGCGGCGATGCTTATCGCCAGCATGAAAAAACCGAATGAATCGAAATTGAGATTTCGATCGCGTTTGGTTTCGCGCTTCAAGGTTACTACGCCGATTAATGCGATCAGTCCCACCGGCGCGTTGACAAAAAATACCCAGCGCCAATTGTAGAATTCGGTCAGCGCGCCACCGAGTGTCGGTCCAAAGATCGAGCCCATCATGACGCCGAAGCTGAATATCGACATCGATTTGCCACGTTCTTCGGCCGAGTACAAATCCAATAAAGCGGCTTGCACCAGCGGCGTGGTGGGTGCGCCGAATGCGCCTTGTAAAAACCGGAATACCACCATTTGTTCAATCGACGTGGCGAAACCGCACAGTACTGAAGTGATTAAAAACCCAATCACGCAAATAATCAGCAAGCGTTTGCGGCCGAATTTATTGGCGAGAAAAGCGCTCGGCGGCAGCATGATTGCCGTCGCCAGAATATAAGACGTCAATACCCATGCTATTTGATCCTGACTGGCGCCGAGGCTGCCGCGCATGTGCGGCAGCGCCACATTGGCGATGGTGGAATCGATGGTCAGCATCAGCGTAATCATCGTCAGCGAGACGGTGAGTAAAAAACGATGCAGTAATTGCGGACCGGTAAGCGTTGGCAAGACAGCGGCTCTCGGTTTTAGATGGCTAGTCGGTTTCAGATGGCTAGTCGGTATCGGGCTACTGGTCGGATTTTGGTTGCATGCCTAACAACGATTTCAAAGTATGGCGATTGCCGGTATCGATTTTTACAAAAGCCGTCATGCCCATGCGCAGCGGAGGATCGTCGCGCGCGGTTTTGATGGCGATGCGCACGGGTATGCGCTGCGCGACCTTAACCCAATTCGCGGTGGCATTTTGCGGCGGCAATACCGAAAACTCAGCGCCGGTAGCTTGCGCGATGCTCTGCACGGTGCCGTGCCATTTGCGATCGGGGTAGGTGTCGATGCGAATCTCCACCGCTTGATTATTTCGCACATGAGTCAATTCGGTTTCGGTGAAATTGGCTTCGATCCACATATCGTCGGCCGCAATGACGCTCATCACTGCACCGCCAACATTAAGGTATTGGCCAATTTGCGGCACCTTCGTCGCGATACCTGCAAAGGGCGCATGAATAATTGTGCGTTGCAAATTTAATGCGGCGTTATCTTGCGCCGCTTTTGCGTCGAGGTAACGCGGATGTCGCGTCGTCGGAATGTTGGCATTGCCGCCAAGTTGCGCGAGTATTTGCGCTGCCTGCTGCTCGATAACCACCATTTGTTGCTTGGCGTTGTCGAGATTGTGCTGAGCTTCATCGAGTTTCGCTTGCGGGGTTAAATGCCGTTTGGCGAGTTGCGCTTGACGCATGAGTTCGCGCTGCATGAAATCCGCATTTGTTTGCGCGATGCGCATCTGCTCCTGAATTTGCCGATAGCTGGCTTTTAATCCTTCAATATCGGCCTGCACGGTGCGCAGTTGTGCCGTTGCGCGATCGAGTGCAATCCGAAAAGGGGCATCGTCGATGCGAAATAATTCATCGCCTTTTTTCACGGATTGATTTTCATGCACGGCGATGGCGATGATCGGGCCTGAAACTTCCGCGCTGATGGTTACCTTGTTGGCTTTTACATAGGCATTATCGGTTTCTGTGTAGCGACCACTCGTGAAGTAGAACACAGCGCCGATAGCGATCACCAGAATCGGGCCCAGCGCAAACAAGCGGCGGCGTATGCTCCATTTTTCTGGTGGTACCAACTCTGGTGGTACCAGCTCTGGCGGTATCGACGATGATGGATTGGCGATGCTCGATACATTTTCTATCGACGAAACATCGGGTGCAGCGGATTCATTGCGCGTCGTTATCGAGTTGGGTTGCATAACAGCCTACTTCGTTCGTGAGGGAGTCAACGTGGACTCGGGTTCGGAGTCCGTCGCGGCTAAATTGACCTTGATTTTGTTGAGCAGCTGACGTAGCCGATCGCGCTCGGATGCGCTGATACCGATGAGCGCGCCTTCCTCGAAATTACCGCGCGCGTTGTGTATTTCCTCCAAAATCGGCTGAGCTTTATCGGTCAGAAATAATTGCACGGCGCGTCGATCGCGGGGATCGGGGTTGCGCTCAATCCAGCCGGCAGCCTCCATGCGATCGATGAGACGCGCGAGTGAAATGGGCTGAACATCCATGCGCTCGGCGAGTACCGTCTGATTGATGCCCTGCTCCTTGCTCAGCAGAACGATGGCGCGCCACTGAGGATACGTCAGCCCGGTATTACGGACATGGCGATTGAAGCTACGCCGCATCAAGCGGGACAAATCGCCAACCAGTGCGGCGATGCTTTGAGAGGGGTCGGATTGGGAGTTGGGCATGAGCGCTGCGCAATTTGATCTACTGGTACATTATAAGCATGTATATTATGTTTGCAAATTGGTTCGCATGAGGATTTGTACGTAAGCCCACGGGTTAACAAAGGTTGGCTTGCTGCATCTTCGCGCAGACGAATAGAATCGCCATTCAACATGGTTAACGTGAGGAGTTTAGGGAATGACTGATTTAGTCGCCATCGATTGCGGTATTCGTCAATTGCACGCGCGTTTTATCGACGCGGTGTTCCGCCAGGACGCCGAAGCCTTCGCGCAATGCTTTGCGGAAAATGCCGAGTGGAAAATCGCGGGCCTGCATATTCGCGGCCGCAGCGAAATCGGTCCGCTGTTCGGCAAACTCATGGCGATCTGCGCGCGTGTACAAATCATCATGGGCACGCCCGTGCTCGATATTGAAAACGGCGGCGTCGCGGGCAGAGTCAATGTCACCGAACTCGCCAAGATGGCCGATGGCAGTTCGGCGCTGACGCTCGGCGTTTATTACGATCGCTATGTGGAAGAAGGCGGACGCTGGCGTTTCCAATGGCGCCATTTCAGTTTGCATTATCGCGGCCCGGCCGATCTCTCCGCCGAGTTAGTGCCAAGCCCCGATTACGGCCCACCGCCGAATATGCCCGGCGCGGATGAACCCACGCTCACGCGAAGAGCTCCGATAAATTAATTATTCTCTGCGCAATTGCCTGAGTGGATTAACCGCTCAGGCTTTCGGTTAATCCTAAATTCATCACACCGCACACCGGATAATTTTGTCCGGTAATAAATTTCGCATCGTCGGAGGCTAAAAACGCGACGAGATTGGCGATGTCGCTCGGCTCACCGAAATGGCCGAAGCCTGTCGATTTCGCTATTGAATTTTGCGCGAGCTTGGCTTTCATTTCGGGTGGAATATTGCGGCCCGCTGCGCTGGTGATCGGCCCCGGCGAAACGCAATTGACTCTCACGCCTTTCGGCGCCGTTTCTTTTGCTAACGCTTTGGTGAATGCGATCACCGCGCCTTTCGCTGCGGAATAATCGACCTGACTCGCTAAACCAATCATGCCTGCGACTGAACCGATATTGATAATGCTGCCGTGGCCTTGTTCGAGCAGATGATTGATCACCGCGCGCGTGGTATAGAACACGCCGTTTAAATTGGTGCCGAGCACGTAATCCCACGTGCTTTGTTCGGAATCGCAAAACAGCGACATTTTTTCGCGCGCGCTGCCGCCGGCGTTGTTGACAAGAATATCAACCTTGCCGAATTCGGCGATCACTTTCGCCACCATGCTTTTAACGCTGTCGAAATTGCTGACGTCGGTTTGAATCACAATGGCTTTGCGACCTAGTGCTTCGATTTCTTTAATGACTTCGTAAGCCGGTTCAAGCGTGGTCGTGGCGATAACGATATTCGCGCCTTCTTCCGCAAGCTTGAGAGAGATACCTTTACCGATGCCTCTGGCTCCGCCAGTCACAATGGCGACTTGATCTTTTAATTTCATAATTAAATCTCTAGTACCAAAAATCGTTGTACCACGTTGAATATTCTTCGTGGCCTGGCACATCGCGCGCATTGGCATCGGGATCGATGACCACTTGAATCACGGCGGGTTTGCCGCTGGCTAGTGCGCGTGCGATGGCGGGGCGAATATCTGCTTCACGCTCGACATATTCGCCGTGCGCGCCATAACCTTCGGCAACTCTATCGAGGCGTAATTGCTTGCCCCAATGCGCTTCGGTCTCCGCAGTACCTTCGCCTAACATGCCTCTATAGCCGCGCACTTCCACGCCCCAGGCAAAATCGGAAGCGACGATGCAAATAATCGGCAGATTTTTGCGCACGGCGGTTTCGAGTTCGGAGGTGTGAAATAAAAATGCGGAGTCACCCGAAATTAAAACGACGCGGCGATTATTTTCCACCGCGAGTTGGGCGCCGATGGCGTAGGGCAGACCAGTGCCGAGGTGACCGAAATTCTGATTCCAGATCGAATCGCGCGGTGTAATTTGCGAATACGTCCACGTGTAAATACTGGTGGCACCGCCATCGCGTACAAATACCGAATCTTTTGGAATTGCGCTTGTCGCTTCCACCATTAAGCGGCCCGGATGAATCAGCGGCTGATTGGTTGGCGCCGATTTCACAAAGCCCGCTTTGTATGCCGCATGTTGTCGAATTAATTCATCGACTGCCGCTGTGCGCGCACGCGGTTCGTTTTTCAACGCATCGACTAACTGCGGCACGACGTCGCGCAAGTCGCCGATCAACGGCACATCGATGTGACGATTGACGCCGACCGCCATCGGATCAATCTCGACGTAGATCCATTTGCGATCGACATTGCCTTTCGCCCAACGGCCACCAACACCGTGGTGCACGGTTTCGCCAAGCTCGGTGCCAATGGCGATGACAACATCGGAATTAGCGACAGCAGACGCACCCGCTGGTGAAAAGCCGCAAGGAAACGTGCGATCTTCCGCGCCTTCGAGATACGAGCTAACGGGGTAGGTATGAATGACAGGGCATTGCAAAATACTCGCGAGCGCGGCGAGCGAATCGTGCGCGCGCGCAGTAAAGGCACCTTGTCCGATCAACAAAATCGGCGATTGCGCTTTGCGAATTAAATCCGTTGCCGCATTGATGGCGTGCGCTGGCGCAGGCAGATGCATCAAGCGATACGCTGCGGGCGGTGACGGCGGCGTGTTTTCCACTTCGGCCTGCATCGCATTCATCGGAATTTCGATATACACGGGGCCAGGTGTTCCCGACAGCGCGCGACGAAACGCTTCGCGAATAATTTCGTCGGTTTGTTCCGGATATTGAATGATGCCGACGTATTTCATCGCTGCTTCGAAGTAGCGATATTGATGCGTGTATTGAATGCGGCCGCGACGCACGCGCTGCGCGGCGATTTGCGCGCGCTGTCCGCCGATGAAAATAATCGGCGAGTTTTCTTTAGCAGCGTTGATGGCAGCGGGAACTAAATTGGCGACACCGGGACCTTGATTGCCGACGATGACGCCGGGTTTTCCCGTCATGCGCCACAAACCCTCGACCATAAATGCGCCGGCTTCTTCGTGATGCGGTGCTATGATTTTCCAGCCGCGCTTTTCAGCGGTGGTAAACATGTGAAAGAAACTGGGGTCGGGAATCCCAAACAGCGTTTTGATGCCCTCGGCTTCCATCAGTTGGAGCACGCGCTCATAAACGTGTACTGACATTCTCTTCTCCGAAATGTATTGGTTTGCTCAACGAAATTTGAAAAGGCCACGCGCCCATCGCAGCGATGAGCGCGTGGTAATGCCTCGAACGGTGAGACCCATTGGAGCCGTTTTCAAAACAATTCTTAACAGATAATGCGTTACTGTTTATCCGGGCCGGGCAGAATCGCACGCGTTTGCGTCAGACAGCTGCCGAAACTGTGGAAGCCCGTCGCATGCAAACCGCCGGTGCCGCCGCAGCAAATAACCAGTACATCCTTTGGCTCGACCGCTACATAAACGCGGCCGCCGATCACGCGATTCTGTGCTTCGAGTTGTTCGCAGTGTTTTTGCGTAAGGTGATTGGCATCGATGCTCGCGTGTTTCCAAATCAACTCTTGCACGTCTTCAATTTTCGGCACGTCGCGCTTGAGAATATCGCCCCATACCGGATTGATCGCCACCATCATTTCCGCATACGGCATCGCCGGCGAAAAACCATTCGCGCCCGGATACGCCAGCGACTTGCCGATCATTTCCAAAAACTCGGGGCCTTTCTGCGAAGTGGTGTCGATAATATTTTGCGTGCCCATGGTGCCGTACACCGACACGGCATCGCCTTTCACGCCGCGACGCTCCGCGAACGGTGCCCACGGCGAACGCTCTTCCCATTCGCCGAACATAATGCCCGCGATGCGACCCGGCGAACCGAACGTGGTTTGACACGTCACGTTCACTTCCTGGCCCGCGACATTTTTGATGATCAAACGAATCGCGCGACCGATCGCCACCGACATCGACGGCGCGCCGCCGAGACAGCCGTGTTTGTACGGAATATTTAATTTATCGCGAATTGCACCGTTGACGAGCGTGAGCGGAATCACCGGCGCAGTCGTCGCGTTCAAACCGAACAATTCGAAATTCGGATCGGCCATCGCTTCGAGCGACGCAATAATTAACGGCAGCGCTTCAGCAGGCGCACCTGCCATCACGGCGTTGATCGCGATTTTTTCCACCGTGCAATCGGCATCCGACGGCGGTAGTTTGCAAATCACTTCGTCGGGATAACGGTTGTTCGCGGCCAGCATGGTGCGCACGCGCGTTTCCGTCGGCGGAATTAATGGCAGGCCGTCGCCCCATTTCTTTTCCATCGCATAGCGCGTGAATTCCATTACGTCGTCGACTTCGGTTTCGTAGCGCTGGCTCGACAACCAATCGATGGCGCAGCCTTCCGGCCCGCAATCGCGCAGATTGACGACCTTTTTCTCGGGTTGAGCAACGCTCGCGCTCGCTCGAATCGTTCTGCTCATACTGCGGCCTCCCGTTTGGCGGTCGTCGATTTAGTGTTAGCGATTAAGAGCGCGCCCATCGTGTTCACCACCGGCAGGAAATGTTGGTGTGCCACCGGCTCGACTTCGGGTTTCAATTTTTCGTTGAGCGGATACGGCAGGATGTGAATGCGCAAACCTGAGCGTCCGCCGCGTGCGGCCAGCGCGTGGCCCAACTCTTCGAATACCTCGGTGCAGATGGCTGTTGTCGGCAGACCTTTAGCGGCCGCTGCGAGCGCATCGCGAATCGTCCAGCCGGTGCACGAGCCGCAGTTGCCGAGTCCGACCACGGCGATGTCGATCGAATCCAGAAATTCATCGAGCGCTTTGGCGATGCGCTCGCCTTCGGCGCCGGTGCGGGCCTGGTTCGAGCGCCAGAATTTCACGGTGGCGCCAGCTTTGCGGAACTCTTCCGCCCAAACCTCGGCGACCCAATCCCACGCCCGCCAGATTTCATCGAGACGAAAACCGATAACCTTACCTGCCAGCAAACCCGCATCGGGTCCGGGCGAGGTGATGTCGTCGGTACGGAGCGCTTTTGGCTCCAGCACTTTACCTATAGCCATTTCTTTCTCCTTCGTAGGTTGCCGACTTGACAATAAGTCCATATTTGTGGACTATATTAATCATGTTTATGGATTATATTGGGATAAAGATTCCATGCTTGTCAAACAGATTTCCAATCTCTTCGGCCTGATGGAGTTGTTCGTGCGCGCGAAAAAACCGTTATCGGTGCGCGATATCGTCGCGGAAATGGCATGGCCGCGCTCCAGTGCATTCAATATCGTCGAGACGATGGTGGAGCATGGCTATCTGTATCAGCCGGTGCCGCGCGGCGGTTATTACCCCACCACCAAGTGGATGGAGTTAGCTCGCGACCTGTCGGAGTCGCAGCCGCTGCCGGAGTCCGTGCACACGCTGCTGCTCAACCTCGGCGCCGAAACCGGCGAGTCGTTGTTTCTCGCCGCGCCCGAAGGAACCAGTGTGGTGTTTCTGGATGCCGTCGAATCGACTGCGGACATTCGCTTCATTGCCACTATCGGTCAGCGTCTCCCCATCCACGTAACGGCAGCAGGAAAAGCTATTCTGTCGCAGTATTCTGCGTCCGAACGCGCAGCGACGTTGAAGCGCATCAAGTATCAGCCGTATGAGCAAGATGCTTTTATGAGCGCAGAATCGGTCGAGAACGATATTCAGAAAAGTCTCAGCGATGGCTGGTATGTCAACTTGGCCATGTATCAACCGGGCGTCGCCGGCATTGCCGTACCATTTCCATTTCGCGGCCGCCGCGATGCCATCGCCCTGGGCGGACCGGTTTCGCGCATCGAGAAAAATGCTGAGATGATCGGAAAATTATTGCGCGAAGCGGTCGATCGCTTTTTGCAAGAAAACCAATAAGAGAACCCGCAAGATAACCAATAAATTAATGATGGAATGGCGATGAAAAATACCGAATCGGTGAAAACGGTCAAATCGGCAATTCGCACGATTCAATTGTTTTCGGTGTTTGCCGAAAAGAAATGTCCGCTTTCGCTGGCAGAGTTAGCGGCAAGCATGAGCGCGCCGAAAAGCAGTTGTTTTGAACTCATTCAAACGCTGATTCAATTGGGATACATCCGCGCGATCGACGGCGGTAAAAGTTATTACCCTTCGCGCCGATTGTTCGAAATGGCCGAGCAGATCAATCAATTCAACCCGATCAAAGAGAAAGTCGAGAATGAATTAAAACGCTTGCGCGATTTAACTGGCGAGACAGTTTTTATCGGCCGCTTTCAGGGCAAGCAAGTGGTGTATTCGGATGTTTTCGAAGGCACGCATGCGGTGCGTTACACACCGACCGCCGGCGATCTGAAAGCCATTCATGCCAGCGCGCTCGGTAAAGCGTTGCTCGGCAGTCTCGATCAAGAACGACAGGGTCAATTAATTACCGAGCTGAAATTAACGCGCTTCAACGAAAACACTATCACCCGGAAAAAAGATTTAAAAGAAAACCTGCTGCAAAGTGAAAAGCAGGGGATTTACACCACCGTCGGCGAACACTTCGCCGATGTCATGGGGCTGGCTATTCCCGTAAAAATCCAGGGGCATCAGTTGGCGATCGGATTGGCGGGGCCGATTTCGCGTATGCAAAAAAACTTGAAGTCGTACTCGCAGGCGCTGAAGGCCGTCGCGAGCGAAATTACAGCTAGTTGAAAATTGCGTCGACTGTCGTACAATAAAATCGAATATATGCAAATGCATACAAATATTCGCATATGCGAATATAAATACAGGCGGGGCTTGGCGTTATCGATGCCGGACAGCACCTAAAGCAGCCCCAACACACCGCGTTGGAGGATAGATAAATGACCGATATTCCAGTAGAACCGATCACGCCTAGTTTGGGTGTGCGCATATTGATTTCCGTCGAGCATCTACTCGATGAAGGTGTTCCGGAAAAATGTTTAAGCCTGTTGAACGCGCATGGGGTCATCGTCTTTCCGCAGATTTGCGCGAGCGATGAAGTGCAGATCGCGTTCAGCAATCGGCTGGGAACGATGCAAAGCTCGCTGGTGAGCGCAGGGTCGGATAACAAGGCCGATAAAATGGGCATTTATCCGGTCACGCTGGATAAAACCCGCGTCAAAAATCTCGATTACATTTACTCGAACGAGCATTGGCATATCGATGGCACGAAGTACGCGATTCCACCCAAGGCCACCAATTTGAAATGCGAAGTGGCCCCGAGCAATGGTGGCGATACCGGCTTCGCTAATTTATTCGCGGCGTATCGCGATCTACCCGATGAAAAAAAATTGTCGCTGGAGAATTTGCGTGTGGTGCATAGCGCGGCGGCAGCAGTTTCCAAATATTATCCAAACCCCACCGAAGAAGATTTTCAGCGTTGGCAGAAAGACGGCCCGCCGACCGAACAACCGCTGGTATGGAAACAGCGCGATGGTCGTCGTTCGCTCGTCATCGGTTCGACGGCGGAATATATCGTCGGCATGGATCCCGAAAAAAGCCGCGCACTGCTCGATGAATTACTCGAATGGTGTACGCAGGAAAAATATTGTTATCGCCATCAGTGGAAAAAAGGCGACATGGTGATTTGGAACAACTGTGGCTTGCTGCATAAAGCGTATCCGTATACCGAGGACTCCGGTCGTTTGATGCATCGTACGACAATCATGGGTACCGAAGCTTTCGCTTAGGTAGCTCTAAAAAGCTATTTGTAATTTCTCAAATTTTTTTCAACGAAAGTATTTTTTGAAATGGTGAATCAATATGGCTAACAAAGTAGCTGTGGTGACAGGTGGCGCTGCCGGTATTGGCGCGGCGATTTGTCGTTTCCTTGCGCGCGACGGCGCCGATATCGCAATTTGGGATTGGAATATCAGCGCAGCGCAACCCATCGTCGATGAAATCGCCGCTCTCGGGCGCAAAGTCGTTGTCTGCAAAGTCGATGTATCGAATAAAAACGATATCGAAGCGGCGGTAAAAACCGTGCACGACAAACTCGGACCGGTCAGCATTCTGGTTAACAATGCTGGCGTATCGCCTGAAAAAGATTTCGTGGATATCACACTGGGCGATTGGGACAAGGTTTTTAACATCAACATGAAAGGCATGTTCATGTGTACGCAGTCCGTCATCCGCGACATGATCAATGCCAAGTGGGGCCGCATTATTAATATCTCGTCGTCGAGCGCGCAATCGGGCGCCAAACGCATGGTGCATTACGCCGCGACCAAGGGCGGCGTCATCGCCTTCACCAAATCGCTGGCGCAGGAAATGGGACCGCATGGCATCACCGTGAACAATATCCCGCCCAGCACGGTCTACACAGACGGGCTGAAATCGGTGGAGTCGCGTTTCGCGGACGGCTTACAAGGCTATGTCAATGCGACTATTCCAGTGAAGCGCGTGGGCCAGCCCGAAGATATCGCTAATGCCGTCGCGTTCTTGGCATCGGAGACCTCCGGATTCATTACCGGCGTGACGCTCAGTGTTAACGGCGGCAGGTACATGCAGTAAGTTGGCCGCTGAACAGTGTTGTCCCACATTAAATCAGGCCAGTAGACAACACTGTTGATTCTGAATAACATTCTGCGATTCGTAATCACGACTAGCTGCAATCGCCGCAAAGCCGCAGCACCTTCAAGAGATCGACTATGACGACCTGCAAGCCCACGAATATACCGCCAGCCTCGGAAATCGATATCCCCGCAATGCGGGAAAAATACCGGTTTGAGCGCGATAAGCGCATCAATCGCGAAGGACAAAAACAGTATTTGCGTTCGGAAGGTGGCGATTTCGTAGAGACCTATGAAGGCGATCCGCACATGCCCGTTAAACCGAGGGATCCCATCTCCGAGGATATTGACGCGGTGGTATTGGGCGCTGGCTTGTCGGGTTTGATGGCGGGTGTTCATCTGCGCAAAGCGGGCGTTTCCAACTTCCGCACTATCGACCACGGCGGCGACTTCGGCGGCGTCTGGTATTGGAACCGCTACCCCGGCGTGCAGTGCGATAACGACGCTTACTGCTACCTGCCCATGTTGGAAGAAATGGGCTACTTGCCGTCGAAAAAATTCGCCGATGGCTGGGAGATTTACGAATACTGCCAGAGTATCGCGAAGCGTTTTGAACTCTATCAAAAAGCGCTTTTCCACACGCTGGTCAAAGGTATGCGCTGGGACGAATCGATTCGGCGCTGGCGCATCACGACCGATCGCGGCGATGAAATCCGCGCCCGCTTTGTCGTCATGGCCAACGGCCTCCTCAATATTCCGAAGTTGCCGGGCATCCCCGGTATCCACGAATTCAAAGGCAAAATGTTCCACACCGCGCGTTGGGAATACGACTACACCGGCGGCAGTCAGAAAAATCCGGTGCTCGACAAGCTGGCCGACAAGCGCGTCGCGATCATCGGTACCGGTGCGACCGCACTGCAAGCGATTCCCTATCTCGGCAAATACACCAAGCAGCTCTATGTGTTGCAGCGCACGCCGTCGACGGTCGATCAGCGTCTCAATCCGCCGACCGATCCCGCGTGGGCGAAGTCGTTGAAACCGGGCTGGCAGGCCGAGCGCCACGCCAACTTTCATCGCGCGGCGATGGAGCGTTTCCTGCCGGGCGAACCCGATCTCGTGTGCGATTTCTGGACCGAAATCAGTCGCAATCTCGCCGCCGAACTCAAGGCTGAAGGTAAGGAAGAAACTGTTTCCATCGAAGAATTCTATGCGCGTCGCGAAATGATGGATTATCGCGTGATGGAGCGCATGCGCCGCCGCGTCGAATCGATTGTGAAGGATCCGGAAACGGCCGAAGCGTTAAAACCGTATTACCGTTTTCTCTGTAAACGTCCGCTATCGAACGACGATTACTACGACACCTTCAATCGCTCCAACGTGAAACTCATCGACGTCTCCGCCACCAGGGGCGTCGAGTGCATGACCGAGAAAGGCTTTATCGCGCATGGTGTCGAATACGAAATCGATTGCATGATCTTTGCGAGCGGCTTTGAGGTGACAAGCGATTTAGATCGCCGCTGGGGCTTCGATACATTCGAGGGCCGCAACGGTCTGTCGATTTACAAACATTGGCAGGATGGCTACAAAACACTGCACGGCATGATGACCAGTCAATTCCCCAACCAGTTCTTCATCGGCTACTACCAGGGCGGTGTAAACGCGACCACCACCGAACAGTACGGCAGGCAAGGTTATCATATCGCCCACATCATCCAGGAAGCGCTGAACCGCGGCCTGACCTCGGTGGAGCCCAGTGAAGAAGCGCAAGCTGAATGGATCAAACACATCCGCGCTACGGCGATCGACATCACCGACTTTCAGCGCGAATGTACGCCGAGCTATTACAACGGCGAAGGCGAAGCGAAGAAAGACGCTGACGGCAAAGAAAAATACCGCTGGTTCCTGGGCGAAACCTATGGCCCCGGTTGGACCGCTTTTGAAAAGCTTTTACAGGACTGGCGCGACAAGGGTGATTTGGACGGCTTGATCATTAGCAAATAAATTTTTCAGGGCAGGAATAGACCATGAATAAACAGATTGAAATTACTGCCGAAGATTTGGCGGAGCCGCTGACTTACGGCACCGAAGCATTTCTCTCGCGCGAGTACGCGGCGGCGGAAGCGGAATTGTTGTGGGGAAAGGTGTGGCAGATGGCCGCACGTCTTGAGGATATCCCCGAGGTCGGCGATTTCATCACCTACAACATTCTCGATGAATCGATCGTCATCATTCGCACCGCGACCGATGCGTTAAAGGCGTTTTACAACGTCTGCCCGCATCGCGGCCGCCAGCTCGTCAACACGCCCGACAGCGTCAATTGCGTGCGCGGCAAGAAAAAGAATTTCGTCTGTGGCTTCCACGGTTGGACGTTCAATCTGCAGGGCGAGAACACGCACATTCTCGACAAACAGGATTGGAAAGGCGCGCTCGGAAATCCCAAGCGCACCTGTCTGTCCGAAGTCAAAGTCGACACATGGGGCGGCTGGATTTATATCAACATGGATCCGAGCTGCGAACCGCTGCTGGAATTTCTCGGCGAAGTCGATCGCATTCTCAGCCCGTTCGAATTCGAAAAAATGCGTTACAAATGGCGGCAGTGGGCGATTTATCCGTGCAATTGGAAAACGGCGATCGAAGCATTCATGGAGCCGTATCACGTTGCGGGCACGCATTCGCAATTATTGAAATACGGCCAGTTTTACGCGTACAGCAAACCGTACGGTTATCACGGTGTGAGCGGTTTCGACGAGCGCGACAAAAGTCAGAAGACCAGTCAAAGCACATCGGTAACGCGTGCGGGTCTCGGCGATCCGCGCATTTCGACGTATGAATTGGCGCGTGAAAATTATGAGACGGTGAATTATGCAGCTTCCACTGAAACGCTCGTGAACGCCGCTAAACGTCTCGTCGATGAATTGCCAGAAGGCACGCCGGTGCAAGAAGTGATGGCGCACTGGTTGAAATCGGCCAAAGCCGACGACGCAAAACGCGGCGTAATTTGGCCGAATATTACGCCTGCACAACAATCCGAAGCGGGCCTCGCGTGGAGTTTGTTTCCAAATCAAACGATTTTGCAGGGCGTGACCTTCGCGCTGTGCTATCGCACGCGCCCGTACGGCGACGATCCCAACAAATGCATTTTCGAATCGTATGCGCTCGAGCGTTTCCCCGAAGGCCAAGAACCAAAAACCGAGTGGGTGCATGCCGAGCCGACCGGCGAGAAATGGGGCATGGTGCTGGCGCAGGATTTCGCGAATATGGAATGGGTGCAGAAAGGTATGAAGTCGCGCGGTTTTCGCGGCACGCTGCCCAACCCGCACCAGGAGCAGAAGGTCACCAACTTCCATCGCGTGCTGTCGAAATTCATGGGGCGCGGCTCACCGCGCCTGTTAGACACTTAACCAGCATCCAAACACATCTTCGTGATGTGTTTGGATTTCGCGGCTAGAGCCGCAAGAAACGCATCCTGCGTTTTGACACAAAAAATTATTGAGAGAATTTTCATGTCAGCGACTATACCGGTCTACGAACGCATAGTTCATCTGTTAGAAGCCGAAGGGATTAATACGCTGTTCGGCATTCCCGATCCAGGCTTCATCCATATGGCGATGACGTGCGAAAAACGCGGCTGGAAAGTGATTGCGCCACGCCATGAGCAAAACGGCGCGTTCATGGCCGATGCGTGGTCGCGCATGACGGGCAAGATCGGTGTTTGTTTCGGCACGCAAGGTCCCGGTGTTTCCAACCTGGCCACCGCAATGATCGTGGCGAAGAAAGAAGGTTCGCCGACGATTTTCTTCGGCGGCAATCGTTCGCGCACTGCGAATCAGCGCGCTCGCGTCGGCCGTATTCAATACATGAATCAGCTCGACCATTTCAAAGCTCTGGTGAAATACGCCGCGATTATTGAAGAGCCGGATCAGGCCGATGAAATCATTCGCGAAGCGATTCGTCAGTGCACCACCGGCAAGCCCGGTCCTGTTTACGTTGAATTGCCGCTTTCGGTCATTCACGAAACTTACAACTGGCCGCCGGTGATGGCGCCGGCGAAATACCGCATGGTTGAGCAAGCCGCCAGCGGCACCATGATCAAGAAAGCGGTGGCGCTGATTAAAGCCGCCAAGAATCCGGTGATGCTGGTGGGGCAAGGCATGTTTACCTCGCGCTCACACGCGCTGGTCGCACAGCTCGCTGAAAAACTCGATTGCCCGATCCTGCAAACGTCCGGCTGCTCGATGACCGTCAAGGGCCAAGAGGACCGTACGTTTGCCTACGGTTTCTCGCCTGCCGGTCGCGCCGCCGCGAGCGAATCCGATCTGTGCATCGCTATCGGTACCGAACTCGGCGAGCCCGTGCATATGGGGATCGGCCGTCACTGGGAAAAAGGCGACGCCAATCGCAAGTGGATTTATTTGGATCGCGATGCCTCGGCCATGGGCGTGAACCGCCCCATAGATGCACCGTTAGTGGGTTGCATGCGCGATGTGATTCCGCAGTTGATCGAAGCATTGGGCGATTTCCAACGCAAAGGCAGCGCCGAATTCGAAAGCTGGAAAGTCATGCAGAAAGAATGGAAAGCCAAGCTGCTGGCAGAAGTGCCAACGGGCGGCTCTATTGTTCATCCGGCGCGTTTGATTGTCGAAGCGACCAAAGTCATTCCGAACAACGCAATTTATGCGGCTGATGGTGGCTCCACCACGATTTACGGTTGGACTTACACGCAGTACAAGCCGGAAGATTTGGTGTGGAATCAAAACACGGGTCATTTGGGCACGGGCTTGCCTTATGCGATTGGCGCAGCATTAGCGACCGATGGCAAACGCCCGGTGGTTTTTGTGACCGGCGATTCTTCTTTCATGTTTTCGCTGAGCGAGCTCGAAACCGCGGTGCGCAAAAAATTGCCGATCGTCACCGTGGTGGCGTGTGATTACGCGTGGGGTCTCGAAGTCGGTTGCTGGAAGAAGCAAGTCGGTCCCGAATCACCGGAGACCGAAGCGCATTGGGGCAACTGGGTGCGTTTCGATAAAATCGCCGAAGGTTTCGGTGCACAAGGTCATTACGTCGAGCGCGAAGAAGACATCGCACCGACGGTTACCGCGGCCATCGAGTACGCAATGGCAAATAAAAAACCCGTGGTAATTCAAGTGCCGGTTGAGCCTTACGCTAATGCGATGCACGCGCCGAACTACGAAGAATTCAAATCGTGGTATACGGACTTCAAAGCAGGCTATGGCGCGGAAGCGGAAGACGCATATTGATCGTTGCAATAATCATCGCGCGAATTAAGATGCGTACTGTGATTGTGTAATACAACCTACCGATAGCCGGCGCCGATCCGCCGGCTAAACATTTTGATAAGAGGGAAGGGCTGAGTCATGCGCGAATATCTCAAGTTCTATATCGACGGCCAGTGGGTCGCTCCGATCGAAATGAAAACGGTCAATCCGATCAACCCTGCGACCGAAGAAGCGTCGGGTACGATTGCGCTCGGCGGTGTTGCCGATGTCGATCGCGCGGTGAAAGCAGCGCGCAAAGCGTTCAAGACCTGGTCGCGCACCACGCGCGAAGAGCGCATCGCGGTGCTCGAGCGTATTCAGGCTGAATATCAAAAGCGCAGCGCTGATCTCGGCAAGGCCGTCACCGAAGAAATGGGCGCACCGAAAGGTCTTGCCGGCGGTTTTCATATCGGTCTCGGCGCGGGTCACCTGAGCACCGCGATCGAAGTGCTGAAAGATTTCAAATTTGAAGAGCAGCGCGGCGGCACGCTGATTGTGAAGGAGCCGATCGGTGTCTGTGGCATGATCACACCGTGGAACTGGCCGATCAATCAGGTCACCGTGAAAGTATTTCCCGCGATTGCAGCGGGTTGCACCGTGGTGCTGAAGCCTTCGCAGGAATCGCATTATTCCGCGCAAATTCTCGCGGAAATTTTCGATGCGGCGAAAGTGCCGGCCGGCGTGTTCAACATGATTCAAGGCAAAGGCTCGGTGGTTGGCGACGCGCTCGCGCGCCATCCCGATATCGATATGGTCTCGATCACGGGCTCGGAAGGCGCGGGCATCGAAGTCGCCAAAGCTGCTGCCGATACCGTCAAGCGCGTGTGCCAGGAGCTCGGCGGCAAAAGCGCGAATATCGTGTTGGATGACAAAGATTTTGCGGCGAACGTCGCCAAAGGCGTATCCGGCATGATGGTCAACTCCGGCCAAACCTGTAGCGCCACCTCGCGCATGCTGGTGCCGAAATCGCGTATGGATGAAGCCATGCGCGTCGCCAAAGAAGCGGCAGCAGCGGTCACCGTGGGCGATCCCAACAGCGATGTCGCGATGGGCCCGGTCGTTTCGAAAGCGCAATTTATTTCGATTCAGGAATACATCAACAAAGGCATCGAAGAGGGCGCCACACTCGTCGCTGGCGGCCCTGGTCGTCCGGAAGGTTTGAATAAAGGTTTTTACGTGAAGCCGACCGTGTTCGCGAATGTGACTAACGACATGGTTATTGCGCGCGAAGAAATTTTCGGACCGGTGCTCGTGATCATCGGTTACGACAATATTGATCAAGCTATCGAAATCGCCAATGACTCGCCGTTTGGTTTGGCGGGTAATGTCGCTGGCGCTGATCTGAATAAAGCGCGCGATGTTGCCCGTCAAATTCGCGCGGGCTGGGTGTCGATCAACGACGGCTTCGATTTTCACGCGGCATTCGGTGGCTACAAGAAAAGCGGTAATGGCCGCGAGTGGGGCGAGTTTGGTTTCCATGAATATTTGGAAATTAAATCGTTGCTGGGTTATCAACCTCAGTAAATAAAAGCGCGCCGCAATAAATTGTATTTCTGGTAAAGCAAAAAAGCCGTCGCATGCGACGGCTTTTTTCGTCTACGTGTTTTTAGCCTGAGGCGGCTGAACTAATGACGATCAATGATCAACAAGCGGCGTTAACGCCTCAGCGATTGCGCGGGCGTCCGCGCCCCGAAGATGTTGCCGTTATCGAGAATAAGCTGCTGGGTGTGGCTCTGAAGGAGTTTTTTGAAAACGGCTACGGCGGTACCTCGATGACTCGGATCGTTAAGGCCGCCGGTGTTTCAAAAACAACATTGTATTCGCGGTTCGCTTCAAAGAAGGAGTTGTTCCGCGCCATTATTCATCATCAGATCGATCAAATTTCGCCATCGGCGGCGCTGCGCTCGGATGGCGGGCCGCTTAGCTTGGAAGACGGGTTGAGATCGTTTGCGAATTACATGCTGGAGCTCAATCTGCAAGGTGATATGTTGGGCGTAAACCGGCTGATCTATAGTGAATCTCATCGCTTTCCGGAGTTGGGCGCGGCGGCAGCGGAGAGAACCGCGCTCGGTATCAGGCGCATTTCTCGCTTCATTCAAGATTGCGCCATCGCTGATGCAATGCCTTGTAAGGACCCGGACGCTGCGGCTGAAGTATTCATCCTGATGCTACGCGGGTGGTATGTCGACATCCTGTTGACCAACCAGGAGGTCTCGGTGGCGCAGCGTGAACTCTGGGTGGGGCGCGCTTTGCGCATTCTGCTTTTAAATCGAAAAGATTGGTAACCGCCGAAACTGCCGCAAAAGCGCGCTTGACCCATAAAAGTACTGGGTAGTATCATTTGTTCGAAGCTTTTCGGGAGAATCGTAAATGATATTTGAAGCGCTAAGTTTGAAAGACCGTGTCGGAGCCGAGATTCGCGCGAATGTTGAAAATCTTCTGACCCCCGAGATCGCTCGGAGGGTCCGCAATCTGTTGGTCGAACGCGGCGTTTTGGTGTTCAAGGCGCTCAGTCTAAGCGAGGAGCAACAATTGGCATTGAGCCAGCTGATGGGGACTCTGCGACAAGAAGGTCAAAAGGGCGTCATCAAAATCACACTCGACAAGACCCTGAATGCGCGCGCCGATTATTTGAAGGGTTCTTGGCTGTGGCATATCGATGGAACGCATGATGATGTTCCGCCTTTCGCGACGCTACTGACTGGGATCACGCTTTCCGAGACTGGCGGTCAGACGGAATTCGCCAACTCCTATGCGGCGTACGATGAGCTGCCACAGGTTATGAAGGACCGCATTGCCGGGCTCAAAGTGGTGCACAGTTTCGAGATCTCCATGCGCCGAGCCGGCGTCGAACCCACCCCCGAGACTATCGACTATTGGCGCAGCATAGCTGACAAGACGCACAATCTGGTCTGGACGCATAAGTCGGGTCGCAAATCGCTCGTGATCGGTTGTCACGCCTCCCACGTTGTCGGTATGGGCAAAACAGAAGGGGAGACACTGCTCCAAGAGTTGCTGGATTGGGCAACGCAGCCCCGGTTCGTTTACCGGCACGAGTGGACGCCAGGCGACTTGGTTATCTGGGACAACACCGGTGTGTTGCACAAGGCAGAACCCTATCCGCTGGATTCCGGCCGCGTCATGCGCCGCACCACGCTGATGGGCGAGGAGCCATTCGCGTGACCGATAGTAAAACTCACCTCGACGGGGGACCGTAAATGATTCGAAATATTCCGGCTAAATGGGATCTCGAGGCGGATGTCGTCGCCATCGGCTCCGGCGGCGGCGGTTTGGCGGCGGCGATCACGGCCCACGATTACGGGGCGAGTTCGCTGGTGCTGGAGCGCTCCGATCAAGTCGGTGGCGTCACGGCATATTCTATGGGCGAAGTGTGGATACCCGGCAATCATCTGGAGACCGCTTTAGGGATAAAGGATTCGCCCGACAGCGGCTATCGCTACGTCAAGCGCTTGTCCATGGGCTACGGCGATGATGTGGCGATGATCAATCAGGCGGTTCACGCGCCGGTTGCGCTCAAATACTTTGAGGAAAAGATCGGGTTGAAAATGTGCGTGGTCCGCGATCTGCCTGATTACTACTATCCGCACGTCGACGACAGCACTGCTGAAGGCCGCTGTCTCGAAGCGCTGCCTTTTCCGGCCGCAACGCTGGGCGACTGGCAGTTCAAGACGCGCGTATCCCCTCATGTGCCCTATGGCCTGACGCATGAAGATATTTTTCATAACGGCGGGTTGGCGAACATGATCAAGTGGGATTACAGCGTGATGGCAGAGCGTCTCGCCAAAGACGAGCGCTGCGCTGGTCCCGGCTTGGCTGCTTATTTCGTCAAGGGTGTGCTCGATCGCAGCATCCCGTTGCTTACCGAGATGAACGTGGAGGAGTTGATTGTCGATGGTGCGCGAGTGGTCGGCTTGCGCGCGACCAAAGACAGCAAAGATGTGTTTGTGAAAGCCAATCGCGGTGTCGTAATTGCCGTCAGCAGTTACGAACGAAATCCCGATTACGCTAAGACACTGGGGCATCAGCTCAATCCGGTATCGATGGTGATGCCATCGATCGATGGCGCTCACCTGCGTTTGGCGGGTCCGGTCGGTGCGCGCATTGCTCGCGTGCCCGATGTGCCGATGCTGGGCTTCCATGTTCCCGGTGAGGAGCAGGAAGAGGGGGTGCCGCTGTGGCGCGGCGCGCTGCCGTTCATGGGGTTGCCGCATACGATAGTCGTCAATCGCGCGGGCAGGCGCTTTGCCAATGAGGCTTTTTATCGCTCGGTCTATTCGGCGCTCGATGTTATCGATGGTGCGACCCAGACCCATCCCAACTTTCCCTGCTGGGTGATCTTCGATAGCCAGGCGCGGGAAAAGTATCCCTTTGGCTCGGTGATGCCGGGGCAGGATATGCCTGAAGGCCTTGGAATCAAGGCCGACTCGATCGGTGAACTCGCGAATAAAATTGGCGTGGACGCGCAAGGTCTCGCAGCTACGGTAACCGCGTTCAACAGCTACTCCGAGGGAGGTGACGATCCAGAGTTCCAGCGCGGCACCTTCCCGTGGGGCGCGCTCATGTGCGGCGATCCGCTCCAAAAGCCTAACGCCAACCTTGGCCCCTTGTTGAAGCCGCCATTTTATGCGATTGAATTGCGCCGAATGGCCGGTGGCGGCATCGCTTCTACGGGTTTGCTGGCCGACCGGCATTGTCGCGCGATGGGTTGGGATGACAAACCCATCGAGGGGCTTTACGTCGCCGGGAACTCAGTGGCTCGATTGGATAACGGCGCGGTTATGCAGAGTGGGATGACGAATGCGCGCGGTATTACGCACGGCTATCTCGCGGGCCGCCACGCCGCCGGCAGGCCCAGCGATTTACTCGAAAAAGAAATCGATCGACTAGGTTTTCCAAATAACTAAATCAGGGAGCATGACATGATTGAAACAGCGCACTCGGTTACCATCGACACCAATATCAACAACGTCTGGGATTATGTCCAAGATATTCGCAAATGGGCAAACCTTTTCCCGGGGTGTCGCGAGTGCGTGGTGATCGATGGTCATAATTCCAAATGGACCATCAAGGTTGGCGCGGGTGGTCTTGTAAAAACGGTTAATGTGCTCGTGCATATTGATCAGTGGGACGGGCCGGAGCGCGTCAATTTTTCCTATCAATTGGAAAGCGAACCTGTCGTCGGTGGAGGTTCTTATATCGCTACACGCAAAGGAGCCGACGAAACTGAAATCACGTTGAGCGTGCGCGTCGAGGGCAGCGGCGCGATGGCGCCGATGTGGGAGGCTGTCAGCAAGCCGCTCCTGCCGCAATTGGCCAAGTTGTTCGCCGGAAAGCTTAAGGCACAGATCGAAACAGTTGCGGGTGTGTCTTCCCCGCAAAACGAGGGCCCGACTGCCGCGCCTTCATGGTTTGCGACTATTGCTAATTGGTTGCGGAGTTTGTGGTTTCTTCTTGTTGGTCGCACGAATAAATAGCTCGTGTATTTTTTTAGAAAAAAATCATTGATGCAGAGAATAAATTAATGACTCAATTGCTTGCGGGGCAAGTTGCCGTTATCACTGGCGGTGCCAGTGGGCTTGGTCGCGCCTCGGTGGAACTGTTTGTCGCGCAGGGCGCAAAAGTCGTCATCGCCGATGTGAATGTCGAGCAAGGACAGTCGTTAGCGGCGGCGTTGGGTGAAGCGACGGTATTTAAACAAACCGATGTCGCCGACGCGCAGCAGGTTCAGGCGCTCGTTGATTTTGCGATCGCGCATTTTGGTGACCTGCATGTCATGTTCAATAATGCGGGTATTAGCGGCGCGGTACACAACAGCTTTTTGGACGACGATCTCGCGGACTTTCGCCAAGTCATCGATGTTAATTTGTTCGGGGTGATGGTCGGTAGTCGTTGTGCGGGCCGGTATATGGCGAAACAGCGGCGCGGCTCGATTATCAATACCTCTTCAATCGCCGGTATCAAACCCGGTCTTCCGCTGATTACCTATCGCGCTGCGAAAGCAGGCGTGATTCACTATACGAAATCGATCGCGCGCGAGCTGGGCGCCTACGGCGTTCGCGCGAATTGCATCGCGCCAGGCCATATTCCCGCAGCGCAAACTTTTTACGATATGGAAGATATGGTTCGCCGCATGCAGCCGTTGCGTCGACAAGGAGCACCGAAAGATGTTGCGAATGCCGCGCTGTATTTGGCGAGCGAATTGTCGGCGCAAGTGACTGGATTGGTATTGCCGGTCGATGGCGGATCGAATCTCGGTGGGCCCTTGAGCAGCAGCTGATAACTGATAAAAGAGAGATATTTATGAGCGAGCAAAACAAACAGGTCGTACTCCAATTTATCGAAGCGATGGGGAAGGGCGATCCCACTGCCGCCGCCCCCTGTATTGCCGAGGATACATTTACGCTGGCAAAAGGGTTTGGTAAGTTTGCCGGTGTGCGTACGCATGACACCATCCTCGCAACGATCGGTGCGTTCAAAAAATTAATGCCGAGCGGCATGGAGCCAACGATTCATAGCGTGACTGCCGAAGGTGATCGCGTGGTGGTTGAGTTTGAAGGCAACGGCACGCTGATCAACGGCGAGTCTTATTGCAATCAATATTGCATGGTGTTCACCTTGCGCGACGGTAAAGTTCGACAGGTCAACGAATACTTTTGCACTATTTTAGCTGACCAGGTGCTCTGGCCTCTCGTTTCGGGTATGACACTCTAAGCAAGAGCTTGGTACTGTTATGGCGAAGGCGGAAATCGAATTGCCAAAAAGGTAATCGCTTTAAAAGATACGTAATCAGCAAACAGTGAAGTGATGGGTGTTGTGAAAATGCTAGACGGGTTGTCGATCATTAAGGGTATTCCACTGATCGAAGAAAGCGGAATTGGCGCGCTCACCCTCGGTGGGTATTTGAAAGAGATCTGCACTCGCTTCGGCCCGCGCGAAGCGGCTGTTATGCGCAGCGAGAACAATATCGAGCGCTGGAGCTACAACGATCTCTGGGCGCGCTCGATCGCTGTCGCGCGCGCACTGCTCGCTTGCGGCGTCGGCAAGGGTACGCGAGTCGGAATACTGATGACGAATCGGCTGGAGTTTCTCTCTAGCGTTTTTGGTACCGCGTTGGCAGGCGGTGTTGCCACTACGATGAGCACTTTTTCGACGCCAGCGGAGTTGGAGGTGCTGCTTCGGAATTCCGGTTGCTCCGTGCTGCTGTTGGAGCGGAATGTTCTCAAAAAAGATTTTGCGGAGATGCTGGCTGCACTGGAGCCACAGATCGCAGCAGCATCACCTGATCAATTTCATTCACTCAAGTTTCCATTTTTGCGGCACGTGGCGACTGTAGAGAACGAACAGATGATTGGTGCAATCGAGGGTTGGAATAGTTTTCTTGCTCGTGGCGAATCGATTTCTACTGAACTTGTCGATGCATCTGCTGCGAGCGTGTTGCCAGCCGATCCCGGTGTGCTGTTTTTCTCGTCTGGGTCGACAGGAAAGCCCAAGGGCATTCTTAGCGCGCACCGCGGCGTCTGCTTGCAATTATGGCGTTGGCGCAAATGGCTCGACCTGGAGGAGGGTGTCCGCAGTTGGTCAGCGAATGGTTTTTTTTGGTCGGGCAATTTTGCCATCGGTCTGGGCGGCACCCTCTCTGCGGGTGGCACTTTGGTTTTGCAAAAAACCTTTCGGGCAGAGGAGGCGCTTGAGTTGATGGAGCTCGAGCGTGTTTCCTACATCTTCGCGTGGCCGCACCAATGGGCACAGTTGATTGACGCGAAAAATTGGCTCGATGTTGATCTTTCCACGCTGAGGTATATCGATGTCGATTCACCGGTTGCTCGTCATCCCACTGTGAGTTCCAACTGGATCGATGCGACCCACTCCTACGGCAACACCGAGACCTTCACATTAAGTTCTGTATTTCCCGCGAATACGCCAAAAGAGGTGAGTGGCAATAGCCACGGCGTGCCTGCGGCGGGCAACACCATCAAGATCGTCGATCCGCTGACTGGCGTCACAACAGCGCTCGGCGAACGCGGCGAGATCGCGGTCAAGGGGCCAACGCTCATGCTCGGCTATATCGGCGTGCCGCTGGATGAAACGCTCGATGACGAGGGTTTCTTTCGTACCGGCGATGGCGGTTTTATTGATGAGAAGGGCCGCTTGTTTTGGGAGGGGCGACTCAATGACATCATTAAAACCGGCGGCGCCAACGTTTCCCCGGTTGAGATCGATAACGTCATAGCCCAATGCCCGGGCGTTAAGGTTACCAAGACCGTTGGCGTTCCCGATGAGTTGCTGGGTGAGTTGGTGGTGGCCTGCATTGTGGCGCAGGAGGGCGTCGCTCTGACGGCGGATGAGATCCGCAATTTTGTTAAAGAGCGTCTGGCGAGTTACAAAGTGCCGCGCAAAGTCTTGTTTTTCGATGCAAGCGAACTCGAATTGACTGGCAGTGCAAAGGTCAAATCTTCCGAGTTGCGCGCGTTAGCTGCGAAATTGCTCGAAACGGACGGTCATAAGGTTGCGGGCAGTTAACCTGCATTACGAGGCCTCAATAAAAAACCGCGCCGAAGCGCGGTTTTTTATTGAGGCATAAAGACCGATTACTGCTGGCCTTCGGCGTACCAGGTACGGAACCTGTCGTAGTTGGGCGTATCCTTGTTCTCGTTGCCGCCGTGATTGATCACCGGGTCGATGGGCACGTGAATAACGGTAGGCTTGCCGCTGGCGAAAGCTGCCGTGACCGCCGCACTGAGATCTTCACCTTTTTCAACATACACTCCCTGACAGCCGAGACCTTCAGCAATTTTGTCGAAGCGCACATTCTTGCTCCAGTGCACGCCCGGCTCAGTGGTCTTGCCGTGGCCGAAAGTGCGCTTGTACACGCCCACCTCCAGTCCCCACGAGTTATCCACGCCAACCACAATAACCATTGGCAGGTTAAAGCGCTGTACAACTTCCAGCTCGCCGATGTGGTACAGGAAAGCCGAATCACTGGTGGTAAACAGCACAGGGCGCTTGCCACCATCGGCAATCGAAGCGCCTATGGCGTAAGGCAGGCCGGTTCCCAAGCAACCGAAGTTCTGGTTCCAGATTACGTCGTGCGGCTTGCTCTGTAGGTAAGTCCACGTGAAGATTACCGTACAGCCACCGTCGCGAGCGTGAATGGCATTCTTAGGCATCGCCTTTGTGGCTTCGACAACCCATTGACCGGTGTGTACCCGGCCGCTGGCGGTGGTGAAATCCTGCGCAGCCAGCTTAGCCAGACGCTCTTTGTCTTCTTTGATCCAGCGCGCCAGATCTGGATGGTTGGCGCGAGGACTGGCTTTCAGGGCTGCAGAAAGCTGGGGCACAACGGTGCGTAGATCGCCGACCAGTGGTACGTCGATTGGGCGGTTCTGGCCAATAGCTTCGGGGTCCAGCTCTACGTAGACCCACTTACGATCGACATTGCCTTTTTTCCAGAGGTAGCCCACTCCGTAGTGAACGGGCTCACCGATCTCGGTGCCAATGGCCACGACCACGTCGGCTTTGGCCACGATTTCGTCGGCCACTTCGGCAAATAGATAAGGGAAGGTGCGGTCTTCGATGCCTTCAATGAAGGCAGTGCCGCCGGAGGTCTGCAGTACCGGACAACCCATCAGTTCCGCCAGCTCTTTAACTTTGGCGCCGGCGCGAGTGCACTGAACCGCGTGACCAACCAGAAGCACCGGGCATTCTGCGCTTTTGATCAGTTCAGCGGCTTTAGCCACCATATTGCCATCAGCGCCGGGCTCGACCAGGCGATACGCTGAGGGCGGCACGGCAGGCGGAACGTCCAGGTCTTGCTGGATAACATGCGATGGGTATTCGATGTAGACGGGGCCGGGCGTGCCGGACTGACAAACGCGCAGTGCGTGACGGATAATTTCGTCAGTCTGCTCGGCGTATTCAATACTGGCGCTGTATTTAACTGAGTTTTCGAACAGAGGTTCCTGTTGCACGAACTGGATGCGGCCGCGACGGACACGTTGTTCAGTGATACGGGCGCGCTGACCACCGATGTAGATAACCGGCGAATTCTCCACCAGCGAATTCATCATGGAGCCCGAAGCAAGAGCAATACCTGGGCCGAGCGTAGCGATACATACCGCAGGCGTGCCGTTCATGCGGGCGTAGCCCTCAGCCATAAAGCCCGCGGCCAGCTCATGGTGAGGGGTTACTACTTTCCAGCCACGCTTCTCGGCCGCAACGAACAGATGCACGAAATTTGGGTCGGGGATGCCAAACAGAGTGCTAATACCTTCGGCTTCGAAGAGCTCCAGAATGCGTTCGTAGACTTTTACGGCCATGATCAGCGTATCCTCATGTGTGGGGTTATCGTAAGGCTGGTTTTGACACCGCGCAGAATTATCTAAAGCTTGCACCTCGTCCCTATTTTCGACTCTAGGGAGGGTGGGCTGTAGCCTTCGCAATGCTGAAAAATTTGACGGGGAAGCTTAACGCCGCCCGCAGGGCTACGCAACTGGAAAAAAACCTCTATTTGTACGGACATAATGACAGCGATATATGCATAACCCCGTAAAACTTGCGAAAAACAGGTATTCTTGGCGAGATAAATATATCAGGACATGTAATAACTCAATGCCGGCCGCGACGCAGTTTCCGGCTGCATCCTCCCCTGACAATTGGAAATAGCGCGCGGGCTCAATGCGACCCCAGCGGGCGTTGATATGCTGAGCTTATTCTGGCGAGTGAAAACGAGACTGGGCGTTTTTAAAATACGCTGCATCTCGAACTCGGCGTCATCCATCCGAGTTCGACGGAGCGGCTCCAGCGATGTGCCGGAACTACTGGACATGAGATCAGACGATGGGCTCTTCACCGGCGGTTTTAGTGCGGTGCAACAGTCGGCCGCAGTCTGGGTCATACGGCATCGCGCGGTGCATGGTGCCGGTGTTGTCCCACATAACCGCATCGCCTACCGACCATTCATGGCTGTAAACGAATTTGGGTTGTGTCGCCCACGCGCGCAAGCGAACCAGCAACTTGGTGCTCTCAGTAGGGTCCATGCCGAGGACATGGTGCGCAGTGCAACCCAATACCAGTGACTTACGACCCGTGCGGTGTTTCCAGACTAGCGGCAGCTCAATCTCTCCGATACGGATCATCTCCATGAGCTTTTCATAACTCGGCTCCGGTTCATAGTAGAACAGCGACGCCCACGCCGAATGCATTGCTTTCAGTTTCTCGACCAGTTTTTTGTCCTCGTCCGGCAATAATTCGTAGGCGGCGTAAGTGTTACAGAATTCGGTATTGCCACCCCATGTAGGCAGCACATGGCTGGTCAGAACTGCCACGCCGATCGGCATTTTGTTCATCGTGCCATCGGCGTGCCAGTAGAGGGAACCCTTGAGGTAGTCCGACTTTTGGTTAAGTTTTTGGTCGAGCGTAATATTGTAAATTTCTTGCCCTTCCATCTCAGGCATGAACGTGCCCATGGTCTTGGTGAAGGCAATTTGTTCAGCGTCAGTGAAATTGATTTCCTTGAAAACCAGCACTCCGCGCCGTTCGAGTAATTCGCGCAAATCCGCCGCGTATTCACCGCTGAGTAAATCTTTTTTGCTAAGGCCTACCTTGCTGGCAATGAGCGGAGAAATGTCTTCGGCTTCGAGCCTCTCTTCGAGATTCGCTGTGGCTTCTAAAGTTGCTGCAATAGACATAATTTCAATCCTCATAAATTGCATTTTTTGCGGCGATCGTTCGCGCTGGCAACACTCGAATATGTCGTCGCGCAACCAGCGCAGGCCATTAATGAATTGTTCGACGGCTGACATGATGGGCGCGACTACGGAACGCGGCATTGACCCATATCAACGACGACGCGTCATTTCACAGCCTACGATAGCAACGAGTTATCGATGAATAGATGGTCGACCGTGTTAGCCATCCAGTTAATAAAGAGGAAAACCTCATGAGCGCCGTGATAGCAAAGAGTTCCACAAGCACAAGCAGCGGAGGACATGATTGGCCCAAGAGGTGGCAAACTCTGGGACAAGGTCTCGGCGTTGGTCGTTATACCGATCCGGAATTCGCGCGTCTTGAATTTGAAAAACTGTGGAGCCGTGTCTGGCAGGTTGCCGCGCGTGTCGATGAAATTCCGCAACAAGGCGATTTCACCACTTACAAAATCGGCGATCAATCGATTCTGTTAGTGCGTGTCGATGAGTCAACCGTAAAAGCGTATTACAACTTCTGTCCGCACCGCGGCACCACGCTCGGCGATGGCTGCGGTCACTTCAAGGAAGGTAAAATTATTTGTCCATTCCACGGCTGGCGTTGGGATCTCAATGGCAATATCAAGATGGTGCTCGAGCGCAATGAGTTTAATAACGGGCAGCTGAAAGACAGCGATGTCGCGATGCGCGAAGTGCACTCGAAAGTATTCGCCGGCTTTGTGTTTATCAATCTCAGCGAAAATCCTCAGTCGTTCGATGATTTCATTGCGCCGGTTCGGCCATTTTTAGAAGATTTCGTCATCGGCGATATGCACCCTATCTGGTGGAAACGCGCGGAGATTCCATGCAATTGGAAAGTTGCGCAGGAAGCATTTTACGAGGCATATCACGTATCCGCCACGCATCCGCAATTGGAAAAAGTCGGTAGTGAAGTGGTTTACGGCGATCGCGACGACGGCGATATGTTCTATCGGCATTTGACATATGTGGCGCAGGAGAATGGTCACGGCTGTTTTTACGGTGGCGAAAAAACTCCGATCGCCGGTCACGTGCAAGAGCAAGTTGCCGATGTCGCCGGTCTTATCGATGCGATGGCGACGCGCATGAACCTGACAGCTGAAGGTTTGGGCGCGATGATTCTCAAAGACGATATCGATCTGTTGCGCTCGCTGAAAAATAAAACGTTCCCGCCCGGCGTAAATATCGGTGCTGAATATGTGAAATTGCAATATGCTACGGCGGCAGCGTCGAAACGCCCGATGCCAAAGATGACGCCCGAACATATCGCCAAGTGGGGCGGCGTCAATATTATTTTTCCTAACATTTTGATCCTGCCGCAGGCGGGCAACGCTGCCATTTATCGTGTGCTGCCGCATCCCACCGATCCCGATAAATGCACTTTCGAAATTCGCTCGGTGAAAACCTACCCGGCAGAGGCAAAATGGGAGCGCTCAGCGGTTGAGGAGGTCACCGATCCGATGCAGGTTGGACTTATTCCACGTCAAGATCTCGGCAACCTGCCGCGCGTTCAAGTGGGCCTGCACGCTAAGGGCATGAAGCAGGTGTGGTTGGCCGGAACTCAGGAAAAACTGATCCTGAATATGCACCAGGAGCTGGATCGCTATCTGAAGTCTTGAGGTCGCGCAGGAGGCGGCAAATGCCGCTTCTATTTCGCAATCAACGGCCGACAAAATTGCCGAGGCGACGTTCAGTCATCGCGCGAATGCCCTCGGCAAAATCGTCGGTGGGTTGCAGCTTGAGTTGCTCGGCATGTTCGTGGAGCAGCGTCGCGCGCACTTGCTCAACCAAATCACCGCGCAAAGTTGCACGCGTGGCCAGCAGCGATAACGGTGCATTCACGGCGATGTCATTCGCGAATGCGAGTGCGGTTTCGCGCAGGTTTTCAGCGCTGGCTATGCGATCGACCAAGCCCCACGCGGCGATATCGTCTGTTTTATAACGCTCCGCCGTTAGAAACATTTCGGCGGCGCGCTGCTGGCCGATCACGCGTGGCAATGTGCAGGTGAGACCAAAGCCCGGATGAAAACCGAGCTTGACGAAATTCGCGGAGAAGCGCGCCTCGCGCGATGCGACACGAAAATCGGCGGCGACAGCGAGACCGAGACCCGCGCCGATTGCAGCGCCTTGCACAGCGGCAATGATCGGTTTGCGACAGGAAAAAATGCGCAATGCCTGATCGTAAAACTCGCGCAGCGGATCGCTGCCTTGCGCGCCGAAACCATTCGGCGAAACCAAATCGGCGCCAGCGCAAAACGGCTTGCCTTCTGACGCCAGTACGATGGCGCGCACTTGCGCATCGACATCCAATTTTTCGAGCGCATCGGCGATCAGACGCAAAAGGCCGACGGTTGCAAAATTATTCGGCGGATTCTTAAAAACGAGCAGCGCAACGTGATTGTGAATTTCGACATCGAGTTGCTCGTTCATAAATAGACCTCTACTGATGCGTACTGAAATGCGGCTTTAGCCGCGAATGGAAAAGCTCAACGATTTTTCCACTCGGGCCGGCGTTTTTCAGCGAACGCGCGCGGACCTTCCTGTGCATCTTCGCTGTTGTAGGTGTATTCGTGCGCCGCACGTGCGGCCTGCAGCGCGGCCGCGCGACCCATTTCGGTAGCGAGCATCACGGTTTCGCGCCCCGCTTTCACCGACAGCGGTGCGCCGTCGAGAATTTCTTTGGCGAGTTCGAGCGCGGTATCCAACAACGCAACGGGCTCGGCTAAACGATTGACGAGACCGATTTCATACGCGCGCTGCGCGGTGATCGGCTTACCAGTTAAAATAATTTCCATCATGATGCGCTGCGGAATCATGTGAATCAGCGGCGCTGCCCACGGCGAACCGCGTCCGACTTTGACTTCGGTGATGGCGAATTTTGCAGCGGTGCTGGCGACGCACAGATCGCACGCCTGCGCGATCATCCAACCGCCCGCGAACGCGACGCCGTTAACCGCCGCAATCGTCGGTTTCGATAATTCGATATTGTCGTAGGGCAGCGGAAACATATCGCGCGGCGGCACACGCAATTTGCGCTCGACCATCTCCTTCAAATCGCCACCCGCGCAGAATGCTTTATCGCCTGTGCCGGTCAGAATCGCCACGCGCAGAGTTGCGTCCTTTTCAAAACGCTCCCACGCGGCGCGCAAACCGTCGCGCACTTCACGGCTCAAACAATTGCGCGTATCGGGACGGTTGATCGTGATGATCGCGATGCCATCATCGCGTGAATTAAATAGAACAGCGTCGCTCATGGTGTGCTTCTCGTTTAAGGCGATCAGAACCCGCGCTGCTGAATTGCGTACGCAGCGCGATTGAGTTCTTCGCGAAAATTCGGATGGGCAATCGCAATCAGTCGGCGCGTGCGCTCGGCGAGCGATTGCCCCCTGAGTTCGGCGGCGCCGAATTCGGTGACGATGATATCCACATCGCTGCGCGCTGTCGTGACCGGACCCGATAAATTGATGCAAATTCGACTGATTGAATGATCTTTCGCCGTAGCGGGTAGCGCGATGATCGAATGGCCGCCCGGCGAGCGACAACCTGCGCGCACGAAATCGACCTGGCCGCCGGTGCCGCCCATGTAAGCCGAACCGCTTTGCTCGGCGTTCACTTGTCCGGTGAGATCGACTTCGAGCGCGGAATTGATCGTGACGAGTTTGCTGAGTTGCGCGAGCACTGCGGCATCGTGCGTATACGCCGTCGTGCACATGCGAATCAGCGGATTTTTATGCGCGAAGTCGTAGAGTTTTTTAGTGCCGATCAATGCGCCGTTGATCGAAATGCCTTTATCGATTTCCTTGCGCGCATTGGTGATGACGCCTGCGTCGAATAATTCGACGAGTCCATCGCCGAGCATGCCCGAATGCACGCCGAGATCTTTGCGATCGTGCAGCAAACGCAAAATGGCATCGGGCACGGCGCCGACGCCGGTTTGAATCACCGAACCATCTTCGATGTATTTCGCCGCGAAGCGCGCGATGGCTGCGTCGTTCTCGCCGATTTTCGCCGCAGGCACCTGCACGGGTGTACGCGACACGTGCACGACCACATGAATTTTCGATGCGTGAATCGATTCACCGTAGGTGAACGGCACTTGATCGTTCACTTCTGCGATCACGATGCGCGCTTTTTCGGTGGCGACTTTCACGTGATCGCTGATTAAACCAAAACTGTGATTGCCGTTTTCATCGGCAGGGCTGACTTGAATAAAGGCAACATCGCAACCGATGGTGCCTGCTTCGATCATGCGGCCGATTTGACTTACGTGACACGGAATAATGCCGAGTTTGTTGGCTTTCGCCATCGAACGCAGTGCGCCGATAGCACCCATGCTCGACAGTGAAAAACTTTCTGCGGTTTCTGGTGTAAAAATGCCAGAAAAATTCGTCGCGACGAATGCGGATAACTCGCCGATATCGCGACCCTGTTTAATCAACGCTTCGATCAGCGTGGTCGGTTCGCCGCAGGCCTGTCCGATAATTATGCGATCGCCTTTGCGCAGAAATTTTGCGAGCTCGAGCCCTCCATCGGTTTCTACGGACGTGTCGATTTTCACAGACATTTATTTATTTACCAATTTCAGCAGGGCTTGCGCGCGCGCGAGGTGCGGTCGATCGAGCATCGCGCCTTTATGGCCGATGGTGCCAACGCCCGGATTCGCCGCGAACACATCGATAATTTCCTGCGCGGCTGCAATTTCTTCGGCGGTCGGCGTGAAGGCGGCGTTGATGACATCGACTTGCGCCGGGTGAATCGCGAGCATGCCGCGATAACCGGCGCGGCGGACCATTTCCGCGCGTTTGCGCAAACCTTCGCTGTCTTTGAAATCGCCTTGAATGGTTTCAATAGCGAGCACACCGGCGGTTGCTGCGCCGAGCAAACATAAACTGCGCGCGAGTTCATACGTAAAGCCGTAACTGCCGTCGGGATTGCGATTTTCGCTCGCGCCTAAATCATCGGCGAGATCTTCGGCGCCCCAGCTCAATGCGACCACGCGCGGCGCGTTTTTATAAACGCCGGTATTGAGCATGCCTTCGGCGGTTTCGGTGACGAGCACGAGCACTTTGGTCGAGCCCTGTTCGATACCGTTAGCGACTTCGAACGCGGAGAGATAATGGTCGAGCAATTCGACATCGGCGCGGCCGCGCGATTTCGGCAGCATAATTCCGCCCGGTTTCGCCGGCATTACCGCAGCGAGATCGACGAGCGTGTGCGGACCGTCGAGCGGATTCACTCGCACCCACAAGCGATCAAGGCCGCCCGTTTGGGTTTTGAGAAAATCAGAAATCATCGTGCGCGCGAGTGGTTTATTTTCTGGAGCCACTGCATCTTCGAGATCGAAAATAACGATATCCGCCGCCGTGCCGGTGGCTTTCGCCATTTTCTTTTCGCTATCGCCCGGTGCGAATAACCACGAACGCGCGTTAAAAATTTCGTTTGCCATTTTCAATCTCGATTTTCGTTGGAGGTTCTCCCCTCTCCCCGCGGGAGAGGGGCCGGGGGTGAGGGCATCGGTGCGAAAACTTAATTCATTGCCATTTTTGAACTTCGCTGGCCCCCACCCTAACCCTCTCCCGCAGGGAGAGGGAACTGTCAGTGCCGCTCCTCAGGGGGAGAAAATATTCGTGCTTCGTAATCTCAATCGCGCGAAATCAATACGACTTCGGCAATTCCAACACTTTTTCCGCAATGAAATTCAAAATCATGTGCGGGCTGACTGGTGCCGTGCGCGGAATCAACACTTCGCGCAGATAACGCTCGACATGATATTCCTGCGCGTAACCCATGCCACCCAATGTCAACATCGCCGTATGGCACGCTTCAAAACCTGCTTCAGCGGCGAGGTATTTTCCAGTGTTGGCTTCAACGCCGCAATCCATCCCCTTATCGAACAGCGTCGCCGCTTTCATCACCATCAGATTCGCGGCTTCAACTTGCGCCCAGCATTTTGCGAGCGGATGTTGAATACCCTGGTTCATGCCGATCGGGCGATCGAACACGACGCGCTCGCGCGCATAACGCGCAGCTTTTTGAATCGCGACGCGGCCGAGTCCAACCGCTTCGGCGCCGAGCAAAATGCGCTCGGGGTTGAGGCCCTTGAGAATAATTTTAAAACCGTCGCCTTCACCGCCGATGCGATCTGCTTCGGGAATAAATAAGTCTTCGATGAAGAGCATATTCGAGCCGACCGCGTGTCGGCCCATTTTCGGAATCAGCTGGTGCTCGATATGGTCGCGATTGAGATCGGTGAAAAACAATGAGAGGCCATCGGTTTTGCGCTTGCACTCGTCGAGCGGCGTGGTGCGCGCGAGCAACATCATTTTATCGGCGACGTGCGCGTTGGTGATCCAGATTTTCTCGCCGTTGACGCGATAGCCGCCTTCGACTTTTTCCGCGCGCGTTTTTAATTTGGTCGTATCGAGACCGACGTTGGGCTCGGTCACGGCGAAACACATTTTCTGTTCGCCCGATAAAATTTTCGGAATCATGCGCTGCTGCTGTTCGGGCGTGCCAAACAGCGCGATCGGTTCCAAACTGAATACGGGGCCGTGAATCGACGAGGCCGCCGTCATGCCGCCACCCGATTCGGACACCGCCTGCATCATAATCGCTGCTTCGGTGATACCGAGACCCGAGCCGCCGACGGATTCGGGCATCGCCACGCCGAGCCAACCCGCTTCGGCCATCGTCTTGTGAAACTCGAACGGCCACTCGGCTTTGTGATCGATATCGAGCCAATACTCGTCGGTGAATTGCGAGCAGATTTTCAAAACCGCATCGCGAATATTTTGTTGATCTTCAGTCAGTGAAAAATCCACGATCTTTAACCTCGGATGTTTTTGAAGCGGCGCGTCTTTCTAAGAAACGAACCGTTAAATCACGTCGGTAGGTTGCACGCCGCTGGGATGACCTTCTTCCTCGCGGCCCTTCAAGCCGAACTCTTCGAATACGGCGTGTGTATCGGCGCCGAGTTCGGGAGTGGGGCCGGCAATTTTTCCGGGCGTGCGCGAAAACCACGTCGGAATGCCGGGGAAGCGCACTTTGCCATAAGATGAATCAACTTCTTCGAAAAAACCAACAGCATTTAAATGTGGGTTATCGAATAATTCATCGGGCGTGCGCAACGGTGCCGCCGGAATATTCAATTTGCGCAGCAGATCGAGCCACGCCTGCGTGGTGCGTTCAAGAAATGTTTCGCCGAGCAATCCGTACACTTTGTTGATTTGTTTCGCGCGCTGTTCGAGCGTCGCGAATTCATCGCTGGCCCATGTGGGTTTCACGGCATCGACAAAGGCTTTCCAGTGCTTGTCGTTGTAAATCAGCGCGGAAATTTGGCCGTCCTTTGTTTTGTACGGGCGACGATTCGGCGCCACTGCGCGGTGATAATTCGCAGGGCCGAGCGGCGGATTAAATAACGCGCCATTGGCGTGTTCGACGAGCATGAACGACGCCATTGTTTCGAACATGCCGACTTCAACTTCCTGACCTTCGCCGGTGCGCTCGCGATGAAATAATGCGGCCATCGTCGCGTACAAAACCGTAAGACCTGCGACTTTATCGGCCATGATGGTGCCGATGTAATTTGCCTCGCCCGTCAGCAATTGCTGCACATACGGTAATCCACATTCGGCTTGAATCGTATCGTCGTACGCGGGCAAATCGCCATCGGGACCACGGCGGCTGTAGCCGTAGCAATTGGTGTAAATGATCGATGGGTTGATCGCAGCGACTTGTTCGTAACTAAAGCCGAGTTTATCGATCGCTTTGCCGCGCATCGAGTGGATGAAAATATCGCCGTGCTTGATCAATTCGCGCAGTGCGCTCTTGCCTTCTTCGGTTTGCAGATCGAGCACGATGCTGCGTTTGCCGCGATTGACGTTGACGAATACGCCGCTCATGCCAATCACGGGGCCGGCCGAAATGTAGCGCGTGTTATCGCCGGCGGGCGGCTCGACCTTGATCACTTCGGCGCCCATATCAGCCATGATTTGTGTGGAGTAAGGGCCCATTACCATCGCCGTGAGATCGATGACGCGAATACCTTTTAATGGTCCAGATTTATTGGCGTTCATAAATAAAATTTTACTTCTCGTTAAAAAGCTGCGGCTTATCGGATGCGTTAGATTTTTCCGTGGGGCAAAAATTACTTGAGCTTGTGCGGCGCGCCCGTGCCCATGTATTTCGCCAAATTGAAATGCAGGTTAGCGGTGCTGCGCTCCATGTACGGATTCGGTTTCGGGCCACTGAAGCCGAACGATTTCATACCTTGCTGCACGGCTGCCATGTTCGAGAAATCCTGCGACAACACATAGCACCAGGCCTCTTCGGTCGGCGGACAAAATTCCCATTCGGTGTTTGGTTCTTCACCCGCTGGATAGAGCTGATAAACGGCCGCTTCGAAAATACATTGGTCCGGGTTGTAGCCGTGCGGGCGCGCGCTGTAGCAAAGCATATTGTTGACGGCATGGCCAATCTGAAAATTCGGGAAAATCTGCCACGCGGTGCCGCTCTTGCCGACATGCGAAGGATCGACCACGGGCCAAATCACACCGCGCGCTTCATCGTCGCGGCGCGCCGACGCAATCCAGTGCTGCAGCACTTCGCCGGGTGGCGTTTCTGCCGGCAATTCATCTTTCAAGCGCAGCGCCGCATCGACCATGGTTTGCGTCGTATTGGTGTTGGCTTTTTCCCACGTGTAAACCTGCATTTCGGCGGTGGAAATACGCGCGTCGCCGGTGCCGATACGCAATTTTCCCGCCTGATTGCCGTCGACATTTTTCGGCGCTTCGTAACCGATATGGCTGTGCTGACCCTGCACGCGAGCCCAGCCGCGAAATTCGCCGAATTTATTGAACTCGGGATGCGTTTGCTGCACGTGATACGTTTCGTTGAACGCTTCGAGCGCGACTTTCCAGTTGCAATCGAAAATGCCCCATTTGCGCCAGCGAAAACGCATGTTTTGCAATTGGAACGGATCGAGCATTTCGGGAACGATGCCGAGATACGACTGCAGCGATTCGGATTTGGGATCCATATTGATCCACATCCAGCCGCCCCAAGTATCGAATTTTACGTTGCTGAGTCCGCTACATTCATTGCTCAGCGCGCCATTCCAGTCGTCCTTGTGCGGGACGTGCGTGTTGTTGCCATCTAGATCGAAACGCCAACCGTGAAAACCGCAGATGAATTGATTGCGTTTACCCTTGGCGTTGCGCTGACCCTTTGGTGTATCGACTAAACGGCGGCCGCGGTGCGGGCAGACGTTATGGTACGCGCGGATTTGATCGGGCGCGGTGCGCACGATGACGATTGAATCGTCGAGGATGTCATACGTGAGAAAATCGCCGACATCGGGAATTTCCTCGATGCGACCGACTTGCAGCCAAACCTTGCGCCAGAGCTTGTCGCGCTCCGCTCGCGCGTATTCCTCGGAGATATAGGCCTCCACCGGATAGGTGACGGCGTCAGACAGGAGTTCTTTCTCGGAGTCGGCAGCATTAGTCATAAGATCCTCCTTCGACGGGTTGGCAATTTTGAGGTTATACCCCGGTGGGCTGACGATAGGTTGGATGCACTCATGCATTTTACCGTCTGATTATTTCGCTTTATATCAAATATGTCCGTACATTAAAGATGTCACATATTTAAATTTATATCAATAATTTTGGTTTTTTTGGATACAATGTCCGTACAAGTTTTCGGTTCTGCCGATAGCTGTCGCGCGATTGCCAGCCGCCTGATACAAAGGACGGCACGGGGAGGTGTGCGATGCGTCGAGTCAACAATCCGACCGGGTAAGAGGGGATATGGAATCTAACAATCAATCAAAGCCGAAAGCCGCGACAGTCTCAAAGACCGAGCTGCCTCTCTATCAGCGCGTTGCGCAGGCGCTGAAGGAGGAGATTGTGAGCGGGGAATATCCGGTTGGATCGCTTCTCCCCACAGAAGACGAGCTGTGCAAGCGCTTTTCTGTCAGCCGCTATACGGTTCGCGAAGCGCTGCGGCTGCTACGCGAAGATCACCTCGTCTCGTCTCGGCAGGGGGCTGGCACGATCGTCGTGCCCCCAATGGCCTCGAGTTCGGACATTCAGCAGGTCATGTCGATCAACGATCTGTTGGCGTTCGCAACCGATACGCGATTTGTCATCGAGTCCATTAAGACTGTGGTGATCGATGAAAAGCTGTCGGCACGGACGGGATTGCCGAGCGGCGTCGAGTGGCTGGAAGTGCGGGGATACCGATATGCGGAGGATGCGGATACGCCGGTCTGTTGGACAGAGTATTACATCAACCGGGCTTTTGCCGCTGTGGGCAGATTGCTACAGCGCCACAACGGCCCCGTATTCCCCTTGATCGAAGATATGTTTGGCCAGGTTGTCGTTGAAGTTCAACAGCAAATTTCCGCCACGCTGATTTCGCCGACACTGGCTGTGGATCTCAAGGTTAAGGAAGCATCGGCAGCGCTCGAAGTGCGCCGCACCTACAAAACAGCCGACGGCAAAATTGCGCAAGTCACCATCAATACGCATCCGGCATCGCGCTTTCAGCATTCGATGACGATGCGCCGATTAAAAGCGTAGATCGCCCTATTCAGTTGGGCGGACCTACCTAACGCGGCTTAGGCGTAGGCAAAAGCCTCTTCGCCTTGCAGTTTAGTGCGGTGCAGCATGCGTCCGGAAGCGGGGTCGTACGGAATTGCACGGTGCATGGTGCCGGTGTTATCCCAAATCACCAGGTCGCCAACGGTCCAGTCGTGACGGTAAACGAATTGAGGCTGGGTCGCCCACTCACGCAGCTTCACCAACAGTTCGGCATTTTCCTTACGATTCTTGCCGATTACCTCGTAAGCGGTAGCGCCCAACACGAGCGATTTGCGGCCGGAGCGATGCTTCCACACCAGCGGTAATTCGGCATCGCCGATACGCATCATTTCTTTCAGCTTGACCAAACCGGGTTCAGGGTCGTAGAAGAAAATAGTATTCCACGCGGAGTGGATAATGCGCAGCTTTTCATACGCTTGCTTTTCCGCTTCCGGCAGATCGTCGTACGCCGCATACGTGTTGCAGAATTCAGTTTGAGCACCGCCCTCCGGAATAAATTTCGCCGATAGCAACGAGGCCAAAACGGGCACTTTGTTCATGGTGCCGTCTATGTGCCAATACATTGAGCCCTTCAGGTAATCGGAGCGTGCGTTAGCGTTTTGATCCAGCGTCACTTTGTAGACCAGCTCGCCCTCCATTTCGGGCGCAATGGCACCCAAGGTTTGCGTGAAAGCGATATGTTCTTCGTCGGTGAAGTTGATTTGCGGAAAAACCAGCACGCCGCGCTTCTCCAGCAGCTCACGCATTTCAGCGGTATGCTCGCCACTCAGCAGCGTTTTCTTGTCGGCTCGTATCTCGGTCGCAATACGCGGTGCGAGATCTTTCGTTACCAATGTCATGATTCTTCTCCTGCCAAGTTTGATCTAAATAACTAAGTTTTTTCCGCGTTTAATCGTGCGGCGGCCAGGGTTCGCAACACTGGGCGTCGGATTTTATTGCTGCCGGTCATGGGCAACTCTGCGTCGATAAAGAACAACGCTTTGCGCGGGACCTTGTAGCTGGCGAGGGACTGTTTGGCAAAGCTGCGCAAACCATTTTCATCCAAGTGCTGTCCTTCTTTTAAGACAACGCACGAAACAACGATTTCACCGAGCGTTTCATGCGGAACGCCGACGGTGAAAACGCTTTGAATGGCGGGATGCTCGATGAGGACAGCATCGATTTCAGTCGGCGAAACATTGGCGCCACCGGTTTTGATGATATCGCTGAGCCGGCCCTTCCAGCACAGCTCGCCCTCCGGTGTGAAATAGCCTGCGTCGCCGGTATGGATAAAACCCTCGCGATCAAAGGTTTCTTCGGGGGGTATTTTCAGATAGCCCAGCGTTAGGGTCGGTCCTTTTGCAATGATTTCACCGGTCTCTCCTAACGGCAGTATATCGCCGGTCTCCGGGTCGATAATGCGTACGATATTGCCGGGGAGCACGGGGCCATGTGTGCCCCTGGTTTGGCAGCCGGCAAATCCTGAAACGAACGTAAAGGTTTCCGTTGAGCCATAACCTTGGGGCTGGCGCCAGCTGGTTGTAATCGTTGGATGGGTTGCCAGAATTCCCTCGGCATCGACATAGATCAGCGCGGACAAATCGGCATCTTTCCAGCCGCGGCACTCCGTCAAGCGAGCCTCCTGATGCGGCCAAGCAATGGCCATGGAGACCTTTTCCGATTGAATCAATTCGAGGGCCGCTTCCGGATCAAAATACCGCTGCAAGATCAAGCAGCCGCCGGTGCTGAGGGTGCTGCCCAGCGCCATCGCGAAATTGCCGGACCAGAAAAAGCCGTTGGCACTCCACGTTCTGACGGAATTGTCGATTTGATAGCCGCGACCAAAGCGCCAGCATTGCAAGGTCGCTGCGCGATGAGTCTGCTGGATTGCCTTGGGTTTAGCCGTCGAGCCGGAAGAGAAAAAGATGAGGCCAAGGTCCACCGGGCTGGAGGAATTAGCCGCGGCCTTGGCAACTGCTGTTGGGGTTTTCTCGCTCAGGGCAAGAAAGTCGCTCCAGTTTTGTATTCCCTGGCGGCAACGCTCTTTATCCAAACAGACCACACGCCGCAGAAACGGCAGGTCTTCCTGGAACAGCTCGCCCAGCACGGTTGTTGGCAGGGCGGGACACAGCGCAAATATATCGTTGACGAAATCACGAGAAGCGACGCCGGCTTCCATGATTAAGACTTCGACATCGGACAGGCTAAGCTGATACTCCAACTCCTGCTTAGTCGAGAATGTATTTAAACCAACCGTCACAGCACCGGCCATGGAAGCGCCGAACACGGTGAATATCCATTCCGGTCTGTTGCTTACCAGCAACCCTACGCGGCTGCCTCTGCCAATACCGACCGCGAGCAACGCCTTGGCAACTTCGAGGGACGCTTCATACATCTCGGTATAAGTCCAACTTCTCTGCGTGCCGGCGAGATCGCGCCAGCGCAGCGCCTCTCTGGGACCGTACTTTGCAGCTATCTGGGAGATAAAGCCCGGCAGGGTGGTCGCACCCAATTCAGTTTCGTCTTTAAGGGCGGGGCCGTAGATTTGGGAAATTGCAGTCATGATCGATAACACGCTCTGATTACCATTTAATTTGCTGGCGGCAAGCTTTTAGCTAATGACCCACTTACGTTGTAGAGCGATGAGGTGACCCATAAAAAAATAGGCCCGCTCGATCGCATAATTTAACGCGCTCCATACATGCGGGCTTTAACCTCTGGATCTAGGCCGGCAACACCCGGCTCTAATGGGATGTTGAAGGTGCTGATCGCGGAACCCAGCATCGCGTAAACGCCCACCAGAAATATCATGTCCATGATCTGATGAGTATTAAAACGGGTGGAAATGCGTGTCATCGTGTCATCCAAGATACGCGCATGCATGTGTAAATCATCGGCGACTCGAATGAGGTCCGCATCCTCGGCGCTCCATCCCGGCGCATCCGGGCCAAGCTGAATGCGCTGTATCTCGCCGTCGGTTAAGCCTGCTCTACGCCCGAGAATGATGTGCTGCACAAACTCATATTCTCCCTTGGTCAGCCAGCCAGTTCGCAGGATTAAAAGTTCGCGCTCTCGAACCTGGAGTGTGCTGTCGACCGCGGCATGCTTATTGAGCGTCAAAAACGCTTTCGCGAGAGCAGGATAGCGCGCCAAAAATCCCAGGGTATGCATCCCGCGCGCATCTACGCCACCGTCTTGCCAACGCGACATGACGAAGTTCAAACTGCTGGGAAAGGCGCCGAGCGCGTCTAAAATCTCGTCGTTCCAATCGAGGGGTAGCAGCGGGGTAATTCGCGGCGCTTTTTGGTCTTGCATTGAGCGGTCTCCAGTCGATTTGTAGACGGCGTATTGTCCCTGATTGGCAACTAAAAACTGAGTGCACGGTTATTACAGGAGTGCAACACAGGTGGTTCTGCGAGCGTTGGCAAGCCGCGAGTGCTGACCTGACTGCGCAATAGCAGGCCCATTATCGCTGTGTATACAAGGCAATTTGAGGTTGGTATTATCAACATCCGCAACAGTGATGTCCAGACAAATTTTTTCATTGTAATGGATTGCCGATGCGAAAGAAATTAAAGAGGGTATTTGGCGCGAATATTTGTGTGCGGTTTTGATTGTGGCTCAGCGGCTCTAGCGGCATATCAGTAAAAAATATGTCCGTACAAAATCGATTTTAATTGTAATGCATATATGATGGCTCATTGAATGTATGATCGCTTGCATTACGCAGAACACTACAGAATTTAGAGGGGAGAAATTGTATGGAGAGTTGGCCAGAACATTGGAAAACCCTGGATCACGGTGTCAGGACTGGCCGCTATACGGATCCAGAGTTTGCCCGGCTGGAGCATGAGAGGCTTTGGAGCTGCGCCTGGCAAATGGCCGCTCGTCTCGATGAAGTACCCGAAACTGGCGATTACACCGTTTATGAAATCGGCGACCAGTCCGTCATTATCGTGCGGGTTGATGCCGATACCATCAAAGCTTACTACAACGCTTGTCCACACCGCGGTACCGCGTTGGCGGTGGATTCGGGTACGTTCGAGAAATGCCGGATCATTTGCCCGTTCCACGGTTGGCGCTGGGGGATCGATGGCAAGATTCAATACGTGCTGGAGCGCCACCAATTTCGTGGCGGTCACCTACAGGATTCCGATGTTGGCTTGCGCGAGGTAATAGTCGAAGTCTTTGCCGGGTTCGTATTCATTAACTTCGATAAAAACCCGCAACCTTTTGCTGAATTCATCGCGCCCGTAGGTGCGCTCATCGAAAATCTCGCGACTGGGGAGATGCATCATTACTGGTGGAAATCCGTCGTCGCTCCTTGTAACTGGAAGGTCGCCGTGGAGGCGTTTCTCGAAGGCTATCATGTGCCGGCGACGCATCCGCAATTGGAAGTCCCTTCCGCCGATTTTATCTACGGCGATGACGTTTCCGGTCAGACGCCGCAGTATGCGCATCTTGACCACCTGTATGAGACTTTCGCCAACGGTCACGGCCGCTTTTTGGGTGGCACGAAAACGCCGATGGCGGGCCATGCGAGAACAGCGGGCGATCCAGTCGACATCATGGCCGACCGGCTGAATTTACTGGTAGAGGGAATGGACGCGATGGTGCTCAAGGAGGATGTCGACCTGGTTCGCTCATTGAAAGGTAAACCGATTCCCGAAGGATCAACGCTCGGTGCCGAGTATGTCAAAGCGCTCTATGCGACTGCTGCTGCGCAGCAGCGGCCAATGCCCAAGCTTGAGCGCGAAGTGCTCGATCAATGGGGTGGAGAGATTTTCGTGTTTCCCAATTTGATGATCCTGCCGCAGGCGGGCAATTGCATGATCTACCGCGTGCGTCCGAATGGTTTTGACCCCGATTCGTGTATTTTTGAAATTTTTTCGACAAAAACTTACCCCGCAGCGCAACCCGTTCCGCGCGCCATTGTCGAGTCGATGTCGGATGTCTCCGATCCAGAGCAGTTCCGGCAAATTCCGCGTCAGGACTTTTCCAATGTGCCGCGCATTCAGAAAGGTTTGCATACCAAAGGTTGCAAGCAAGTCTGGCTCGCCGACTACTATGAAAAGTTGATTCTGAATATGCATCAGGAAATAGATCGGTACGTGCGCCCGCAAATAAAACCCTAAATAAAAAAGTGCCGCAGGTAATCATTTGACCCTGCTTGCGCAGCTAATTATGCTTGCCGATTCAAGCAATTTCGCCGTGTGAATAATTGGGGGATCTGGTGAGCAAAAAACTCTATCCGAATGCTGAGGCCGCTCTTGCAGGGCTGCTGTTTGACGGCATGATGATCTGCTCGGGCGGCTTTGGTCTGTGCGGTATTCCCGAGCGCCTGACCGACGCGATTCTGGCCAGCGGCGTCAAGGGTCTCACCATCGCCTCCAACAACGCGGGCATTGACGGTGTGGGGTTGGGCAAGCTGCTGCGTTCGCGTCAGATTAAAAAGATGATCAGCTCCTATGTCGGTGAGAACAAGGAGTTCGAGCGTCAGTATCTCTCCGGAGAGCTGGAGGTTGAATTCTGCCCGCAGGGCACGCTGGCTGAGCGTTGCCGTGCTGGTGGCGCCGGCATTCCCGGCTTCTACACCAAGACCGGCGTTGGTACCAAAGTCGCCGAAGGTAAAGAGGTTAAGGTGTTCGACGGCCAGGAATACATTCTTGAGCGCGGCATTTTTGCTGATCTGTGCATCATCAAGGGCTACAAAGCCGATGAGTCAGGCAACTTGATCTTCCGCAAAACCGCACGCAACTTCAACCAGCCGATGGCGGCCGCCGGCAAAATCTGTGTTGCCGAGGTGGAGGAGGTCGTGCCAGTTGGTGCTCTCGATCCCGATCAAATCCATCTGCCCGGCATTTATGTGAAGCGCCTGATCTGCGGCGCGCCGTACGAGAAGAAAATTGAATTTCGCACCACGCGTCCGAAGGAGGCAAAATAATGGCCTGGACCCGCGATGAAATGGCCGCGCGCGCGGCGAAAGAATTGCAAGATGGTTTCTACGTCAATCTCGGCATCGGCATTCCGACGCTGGTGGCGAACTTTATCCCCGCCGGCGTAGAGGTCACGCTGCAAAGCGAAAACGGCATGCTCGGCATCGGCCCGTTCCCGTATGACGACGAAGTCGACCCCGACCTTATCAACGCCGGCAAACAAACGATCAGTGAGCTGCCGCAATCGTGCTATTTCAGCTCGTCGGATAGCTTCGCCATGATTCGCGGCGGGCATATCGATCTGACCGTGCTGGGCGCGATGGAAGTCTCCGAGAAGGGCGACATTGCCAACTGGATGATTCCGGGCAAGATGATCAAGGGCATGGGCGGGGCGATGGACCTTGTTGCCGGCGTCAAGAAAATCATCGTCGTCATGGAACACAACGCGAAAGACGGCAGCGCCAAGTTCATTCCGCAATGCACCCTGCCGCTGACCGGCAAGAATGTCGTCGATATGATCATCACCGATCTGGCTGTGTTTGCGCGGCCCGATCACACCAGCCCATTCCAATTGATTGAGCTGGCTCCAGGCGTTACGGCTGAAGAAATCACCACCAAAACAACAGCGCGCTACATAATCTGAAAACAATTAAAAGACAGCGTGGACCGCTGTCTTTTTCTGTTGTGCGCGCGCGATTTTCAAATTCTTAAGCGCACTAAATATCTAAAAAGACACTGACGCCTAATCATTCACTGTTGAGTTAGGGCGAGGCGGCAAGGACCGCGCATATCAATCGATCACACGCGTTCAATCGAGGAGATTATTCATGTTATTGGCCGGCAAAATTGCAATCGTAACAGGCGGCGCTTCCGGGATCGGACTCGCTATCAGTCAACGCTTCGCGCGCGAAGGCGCTGCTGTTGCGGTGTGGGATATCAACGAAGCCGGAGCGCAGCGCGCTGCAGACGAACTGGTCGCTGTGGGCGGCAAAGCCATCGGTTGCGCAGTCGATGTTTCTAACCGCGCCCAGATTGAAGCGGCAACCAATCGCGTGCGCGCAGAATTTGGCCCCATATCGATCCTCGTCAACAACGCGGGTATTTCCAATTACATCTCGTTTCTCGATATGACCGAGGAGCAATGGGATCGCATGATCAACATCAATCTGAAAAGCGTGTTTCTTGTCACCCAGGTTGTACTTCCCGATATGCTCGCGGCAGGCTGGGGTCGTGTCGTCAATATCTCCTCTTCAAGTACGCAGACCGGTTCACCGAAAATGGCGCACTATGTTGCATCCAAAGGCGGCGTGATCGGCTTTACCAAGGCACTGGCGCGCGAATATTCGGAAAAGGGCATCACCTTCAACAATGTGCCGCCTGGATTCGTCGACACACCTTTGCTGCGTGCGACGCTCAGCGAAGCGGCGGTTGAGTCGCAAATTCAAAGCTCGCCGATGAAGCGTGCGGGCAAGCCCGAAGACATCGCCGCCGCCTGCGCATTTCTTGCCTCTGACGATGCGGGCTACATTACGGGTCATACGTTGAGCGTGAATGGCGGCCGCTACTTTAACTGATACGACACCCCGCCAACTGATTAACATCCCACCAGCTGATTAAGAGAAAGTTGCGCGATGAATTCAAAAACTATCGAATACACGAACGGTAAAATAAAATTCGTCGGCAAACTTTTCTGGGACGCCATGCAAACCGGAAAGCGTCCAGGCGTGGTTGTCTTTCCGGAGGCATTCGGACTTGGTGCGCATGCCTGTCAGCGTGCAGAACAGCTTGCGCAACTGGGCTACGTCGCCTTGGCGGCGGATCCGCACGGCGAAGGAAGGATCTACAACGGCCTTGCCAGCGTTGGGCCTGCCATTCAAGCGCTGTACGCCGATCGCGCGGAGTGGCGTTCGCGCGCGCAAGCCGCGCTCGACGCACTCGTAGCGCAACCGCAAGTCGATGCCAACAGAGCTGCCGCTGTCGGCTTTTGTTTCGGCGGCACGACCTGTATCGAGCTCGCGCGCACGGGCGCGCCATTGGCGGCGATCGTGACCTTTCACGCCGGTTTAGTCCCCGAGCTGCCCGCGGATGCCGGACGGATCAAAGCCAAAGTGCTGGTCTGTCACGGCGCGGAAGATCCTGTGGTAAAACAGGAGGCCATCGACGCCGTCATGGCTGAGTTGCGCCGCGACCAAATCGATTGGCAATTTATCTATTACGGCAACACCGTGCATAGCTTTACGAATTCCGCGATGGAGAATAGCGGCGCGCCCGGCTTCGCCTACAACGCGCGCGCAGACAAACGTTCGTGGGCGGCGATGCGCAATTTGTTCGATGAAATTTTCGAGTGAGCCTTTTCGATAATTAATTACTTTTCCGGATGCCATCGCGCGCTCGCGGTTACTGCGATTGTATTTTCAGCATGTTTCAACCGCGTATTTTCCCGCCTATCTTCATCGCCGTTTTTAAGCTCATAATCCGCAGCGGTTAGCCCTTGAGTCTGGCTACCGGTATTCACATGCAGGAGATCGGATATGCACGCTTGGCATTGGCTGATTACAGGCTTGATAGCCGGGTTGATCGCGCGCTTGGTATTGAAGAAAACCCATATGAGCCTGGCAGCGGAGCTTGCGCTCGGCAGTTTGGGCGGGCTCGCAACGGGCTCGCTGATGCATTTCGCCGGCGTGACGAATTCCGATTCGGGCGACGCGATCCATATTATCGTCGCGTTGACCGGCGCTATTGGCACGATAGCCGCCATCCATTTTATTTGGCGTCTAAGTTTGCGCGCGGGCAAGCTGATCGCGACCACGGTGAAGCCCGCGGATCTCAATAGTGCATTGGCCAATCTCGGCGATCGCGAACGTCGCGTGCTCGGAAAATTTCTGCGGCGCGAAATCGTCGCGCGCGATGCCAATGTCGAAGCGCGCGAACAGGCTACATTCGGTCAACGCGCGGCCGATAAAATTGCGTCCTTTGGCGGTAGCTGGGCGTTTATCGGTTTATTCTGCGCCGTGATGGTGACGTGGATGTTGTACAACCATAGCGCGGCAAAAGCCTTCGATCCGTATCCATTCATTTTGCTCAACTTGGTGCTGTCGTGCATCGCGGCGATTCAAGCACCGATTATTTTGATGAGTCAAAATCGGCAGTCGCAAAAAGATCGCATTCAAGCGCAGCTGGATTACGAAGTGAATCTCAAAGCGGAGGTCGAAATCCTGGCGTTGCACGATAAACTCGACGCGTTGCGCGATCGGGAATGGCGCGCAACGCTGTTGGAGTTGCATAAAAAGCAAATTCATCTGCTCGAAAGTCTGCAACGTGCTTCGAGCAGTTCGCTCGATACCGACAGCGCGCCGCAGTAAGATGGTTAATGAAAGCCAGTGGCAAGTTTTAGCGCGCGGAGCCGTATGAGCGAAAAATTTAGTGGTCCGGTCGACAATAGCATCAGCTTCGACAATAGCGTCGGCTTCGACAATAGCTACGCACGTCTGCCCGCCCAATTTTTTTCGCGGCAATTGCCGACACCGGTGGCGGCTCCCGCATTTATTCGCGTGAATTCCGCGCTTGCACAACGGCTGCGCATCGATGTCGATTGGCTCGCAAGCGCCGACGCGCTGCAGGTGTTTGCGGGCAATCGTATTCCTGTCGGCGCCGAGCCGATTGCGACGGTTTATGCGGGGCATCAATTCGGCGGTTGGAATCCGCAGCTAGGCGATGGCCGCGCGATTTTGCTCGGCGAAGTGATCGGCAGCGACGGCCAGCGTTACGACATGCAATTGAAAGGCAGCGGGCAGACGCCGTATTCGCGTATGGGCGACGGCCGCTCGCCGCTCGGTCCGGTGCTGCGCGAATATATTGTCAGCGAAGCGATGGCGGCATTCGGCGTGCCGACCACGCGCAGTCTCGCCGCAGTAAGCAGCGGTGAAAATGTGGTGCGCGATGAGTTGTTGCCGGGCGCGGTGCTGACGCGTGTCGCGAGCAGTCATATTCGCATCGGCACATTTCAATATTTTTCCGCGCGCAACGATATCGATGCGGTGCGCCTACTCGCCGATCACGTTATCGCGCGCCATTATCCTGAACTCGCGCACATGGAAAATCGCTATCTCGCATTATTGCACGCGGTGATCGCGCGCCAGGCGCAATTGATCGCACAGTGGCAACAGCTCGGTTTCATTCACGGTGTGATGAATACCGACAACATGCTCGTGTGCGGCGAAACCATCGATTACGGTCCGTGCGCATTCATGGATGCATTTAACCCGAATCAGGTTTACAGCTCGATCGATCAGCGCGGACGCTACGCGTTTCGCAATCAGCCGCCGATCGCGCATTGGAATTTGTCGTGGCTCGCGCAATCGCTGCTGCCGTTATTGGCGGAGGATGAACAAAAAGCCGTGCCGATCGCGCAAGCGGCCCTGGATACATTCGCTAGCGAATTTCATGCGGCCTATACCGATGTTATGTTAAAAAAAATCGGCTTCAGCGAATCGAGCGACGAAGCTATCGCATTGCTCGAAGATTTATTGAGGCGCATGACCGAAGCGAACGCCGATTACACACTGACATTGCGCCGGCTCGCCGAGCTCGTCGATCCCAATGCGGAAATTGCCGACTCGATAGCGGCATTAGTTGAGTTGCCGCCGAGTTTTGCCGATTGGATCGAGCGCTGGCAACAGCAATTGTCGCTTGAAGCAGGCGATCTCGCTGAGCGTCAACAAATGATGTTGGCGCTCAATCCCGTATTTATTCCGCGCAATCATTTGATCGAGGAGGCGATTGCCGCCGCGATGGCGAACGATTACGCGCCGTTTCATCAGCTCGTCGATGTGCTCGCCGCTCCGTATCGTTACGCTGCAAAATTTTCGCGCTACGCGCTGCCGCCGACGCCCGGGCAGATCGTCACGAAAACATTTTGCGGCACGTAAAATCATTCGTACGACACACTGACTGCGGGTGCCCAGGCTGAGTGTATTCGCGTTATCATTATTCCCGATCGATTTCACGCATTGGATTTCGCATGACCATGAACCCGCTCGCCAGCAGCTGGGCAGCGCCGCTGGCCCTCGCCATTTTTGTGCTCGCTTACGTGCTCGTCGTGCTCGAGGAGCGCCTGCACATGCGCAAGTCGAAACCCGTTACCGTCGCGGCCGGTATTTTGTGGATCATCATCGCGATCGTGTATGCGCAACACGGCGATGCCGAGAGCGCGCAAATCGGTGTGCGCCATTATTTGCTCGAATACGTCGAGGTGTTGCTATTTTTGCTCGCGGCGATGACGTACATCAATGTGCTTGAAGAGCGCAATGTGTTCGAGGCAATTCGCGCGTGGCTGGTTTCGCGCGGGTTTTCGCTGCGCACGATTTTCTGGATCACGGGCCTGCTCGCATTTTTTATTTCACCGGTTGCGGACAATATGACCACGGCGCTCGTGATGGGAGTGATCGTGCTCACCGTCGGCAAAGGGCACGAACGTTTCATCGCCGTCGCTTGCATCAATATTGTCGTCGCAGCGAATGCCGGCGGTGCGTTCAGTCCATTCGGCGATGTTACCACGCTGATGGTGTGGCAAAAGAATAAGGTGCCGTTCGCGAATTTCTTTCAATTATTTTTTCCGGCGTTCATCAATTGGTTCGTGCCCGCCGTGTTGATGTCGTTCGCGGTGCCCAACTTGACGCCGCCGCCGTTGGCGGAAAAAATTCAATTGCGCCGTGGCGCCTTAATTGCGCTCGCATTGTTTATCGCGACGATCGCGGGCTCGGTCGTGCTGCATTCGTTGCTGCATTTGCCGCCCGTGCTCGGCATGATGACGGGTCTCGGTTTGCTCAAATTATTCGGTTATTGGTTGAAGATGACCGAGCCTGCGATCATGACCGAACCACAAATGCAAAACCTGCCGGCCGATTATGCGCCGCCGGCCGGTTACAACATTTTCAGTTTTCTTTCGCGCGCCGAATGGGACACGCTGATGTTTTTTTACGGCGTGGTGATGTGCGTGGGCGCGCTTGCAACATTGGGCTATCTCGCGCAACTCTCGCATTTTCTCTACGATGGCATGGGCGCTACGGTTGCGAACGTTTTAATCGGAATAATATCGGCCGTCATCGACAACGTACCTGTGATGCTCGCGGTACTGACGATGCAACCCTCGATGGATATTCCGCAGTGGTTGCTTGTCACGCTCACGGCGGGTGTCGGCGGCTCGCTGTTATCGATCGGCTCGGCCGCGGGTGTCGCGCTGATGGGAGTCGCGCGCGGGCAATACACCTTCCTGTCGCATTTGCGCTGGAGCTGGGCAGTGGCGGCGGGGTACGCGGCAAGTATCGCGGTGCATTTGCTGTTGAATGGGCGGTAGCAAACATTGTCAATTAATGGGCGGTGTATTTGCACCCGCAAAATAATTCCAACGCGTCGATTGTTTCTGACAATTTTGCAGATAAATGTCGATGCATCGGTTGATATAGTACTGCCGAGCGGCAGTTGTTTTTAGTTTGAAAGCCGAACCATCGCGGGGGCAGGGTAACTCTCCATCATTGGCGCTTAAATTACCCCGATAGCTGGTATCTGTCCAGGTAGGTCAATAACAAGACACAAGTTTAATTTACATCAAGGCGCCGAATGCCTGTGTCATTCGAAAATTCGTTGCTGTAGATTGGCATGGCGAAACTCCAGAATGATCGATGAAGGTTGAAGGTTTGATGGCGCTTTCCCCAGGTGTTGACTCTGACGATACCAGTCGTCAGTTGATCGGTCATATCACCGCCGTGCACGGCCCCGTGGTGGTGATTCGTTGCGAGCAATTGCCGCCGCTGCGACGCGCTCTATGCGCACCGTTCGATCACGATAGCTATCTGTTCGAGGTTCACCAACATCTCGATGAACAACATGTTCGCGCCATCACGCTGCATCGCTGCGCGGGTTTGCGGCGCGGTATGGCGGTTTACGACACGGGGGCGTCGCTGCATGTGCCCGTTGCGCCCGAGTATCTCGGACGACTGCTAAATATTTTCGGCGAGCCGCTCGACGGTGGCGCACCGTTGCCCACGCAAGAGTTTCGCAATATTCACGGACAGCCGATTAGGCTGAGCGATGTCGTCGCCGCGAATAGCGTGATGGAAACCGGCATCAAGATTATCGATCTGCTATGCCCGTTCATTCGCGGCGGCAAAACCGGTTTGTTCGGCGGCGCGGGTGTTGGCAAAACCGTGCTGATCATGGAATTCATGCACGCGATCGCGACGCTGTATCAAGGCGTATCGATTTTCGCGGGCATCGGCGAGCGCATTCGCGAAGCGCATGAGATGTGGAACGAAATGCGCGAGGCGGGTGTGCTCGATCAAACCACATTGCTGTTCGGGCAGATGAACGAATCGCCAGGCGTGCGTTTTCGCGCGGGGTTATCGGCGCTCACGTATGCCGAGTATTTTCGCGACACGATGCAAAAGGAAGTGCTGTTCGTGATGGATAATATTTTTCGCTACGTGCAGGCCGGCAGCGAAGTGTCGAGTCTGCTCGGACGCATGCCCGCCACGGTCGGCTATCAACCCACGCTCACCACCGAAGTCGCCGAATTGCAGGATCGCATTCTGTCGACACGGCTCGGCGCGATCACCGCCGTGCAGGCCGTGTACGTGCCCGCCGACGATATGACCGATCCCGCCATCAACGCGATTTTGAGTCATCTCGACACCACGATTATTTTGTCGCGCGCGCAGGCGAGCAAAGGTATTTATCCGGCCGTCGATCCGCTGCAATCGACGAGCAAATTGATGGACCGGCACACGCTCGGCGAACATCATTACGCGATCGCGGAGGGCGTGCGCGAACATTTTTCGCGCTATCGCGAACTCGAAGACATTATCGCGATGCTCGGCATCGAAGAGCTGACGCCGCAGGATCGCAATATCGTATTGCGCACCCGCAAGCTCGAACGCTATCTCACGCAACCGTTTTGGGTGACGCAGGGCCACACCGGCATCGCGGGCATTTCGGTGCCGCTCAAACAAACACTCGACGATTGCGACGGATTTTTAGCGGGGCGTTTCGACGCCGTGCCCGAGGAAAAATGCTATTTGCGCGGCAGCATGCGGGATGTCTCGCAATGAAATGGAGAATCGCGCGATGAATGCGTTTTCGCTGTTGCTGCGAGACGCGACGCATACCGAACAGATCGCCGATGTAATCGCTTTCGTCGGCAGCGACGCCAGCGGCAGTTTTTCGTTGTGGGCGGGTCACGAGCGCACGATCACCGAACTCAATTTCGGTCTCGCGCGCTTTCGCACGCAAGAAAATGTCTGGCAATACCTCGCGGTGCCGAGCGCGCTATTGTATTTTTGCGACGATACGTTAACGCTGTGCGCGCGGCGTTTCGTGCGCGGCGACGATTACGCGGGCATCAACGATATTCTGCGCGAGCAATTGCAAGCCGAGGAAAACGATTTGCGCAGAATCAAAACCAGTTTGCGGCAAATGGAGGATGCGGTATTGAAACGTCTGTACGAAATCAATGCGCGTAGCCGGGTATGAGCGACGACGATAAATTGCAAACGGAAATCGAGCGTCAGGGGCGCCGTTGGCGCAAAGCCGAACGCGAACATCGCTCGCTGCTCGCGGAAACGGCGTATGTCGGCGCACTCGGTTTGGTGTTCGTGTTGCCCGTCGTCGCGGGTGCTTATTTAGGGCGCTGGATCGACAGCCAATTGGCGGGTTATTCGATGCGCTGGACATTGAGTCTGCTGCTGCTCGGCGTCGCCATCGGCGCGTACAGCGTTTATCGCAATATTCGCGAATAACTAAAGCGGGGAGCAGGGGGGATATGCAAAGCGACAGCTTAACCGCCGCTATCATCTGGCGCTTCGGTCCGTTCGTCGTCACGGGCACCGTGTTGACGACTGCGTTGCTCGTCGCGCTCATCGGCGTGTTCGCGTGGCTCGGCACGCGCCGTTTGCGTCTCGACGCGGGAGCTTTGCAAACCGCGCTCGAAGGCATCGTCGCCGCGATGGAAAATGCGATCGCTGAGGTGACTCCGCAATACGCGCAACGCCTATTGCCTTTTATCGGCACGCTGTGGGTGTTTCTCGTGTGCGCGAATTTGCTCGGTTTGATTCCGGGTCTGCATTCGCCGACGCGCGATCTTTCCGCCACATCCGCGCTCGCCGTGCTCGTGTTTTTGTCGGTACATTGGTACGGCATCCGCGTGCGCGGCTGGAAGGCTTATCTGCAAGAATTCGCCGAGCCGAATATTATTATGCTGCCGTTCAATCTGATCAGCGACGTCACGCGCATCATCGCGCTGGCGGTGCGTCTGTTCGGCAACATGATGAGTCTCGAAATGGCGGCGCTGTTGATTCTGCTCGTCGCGGGTTTTCTCGCGCCGGTGCCGATCTTGATGCTGCACATCGTCGAAGCGTTGGTGCAGGCGTATATTTTCGGCATGCTCGCATTGATCTATGTCGCGGGCGGTATGCAGTCGCAACAACAAAAACAGGAGCGCGATATGAGCGCTGCGTCCACCACCAACGATTCGTCTCAGAAGGAGTGATCCATGACCGATCTTACGTTTTTTTCTACCGCCTCGACCGTCGCGGTCGTCATCGGCATCGCGCTCGGCGTCATGCTGCCCGCCGCCGCGATGGGTCGCGCCATATCGCAGGCATTAGATGCGATCGCGCGCCAGCCGGAAGCCGAACGCTCGATCATGCGCACGTTGTTCATCGGTCTCGCCATGATCGAATCGCTGGCGATTTATGTGCTTGTTATCGTGCTCATCGTGCTGTTCCGCAATCCGCTGCTCGAATACGTTTTGCAGAAAGCATCTTGAAAACTGAAAGCATCGTGAAAATTGAAAGTATCTTGAGAATTGAGAGCATCTTTCGTACCGCGAGGCTTCTTGCCATGAAATCGATAAGGACTTAGGCCGTGGAATTGAATTGGTCCACTTTCGTGCTGGAGATTATCAATTTCCTGGTGCTGCTCTGGATATTGAAGCGCTTTTTGTATCGGCCCGTGCTCGCGATGATTGCGCGCCGGCAACAGAGCATTCAGGATTCGCTGGCCGCCGCCAAAAAAATGCAGGACGATGCGCACGCCACGCAGGAGCAATACGATCGCCGCTTGCAAGAGTGGGAGCAGGAGCGCGAAAAATTACGCGCGGCCTTGCAACAGGAAATGGCGGCCGAACGCGCGCGTTTGCAACAGACATTGCAAGACGAGTTGCAACAGCAGCGCGAAAAAGCGCGCGTGCTCGACGAGCGGCAACAGCGGGAAATCCAGCACGCTTTTGAAACACAGGCGTTAAAACAGGCCGCGCAATTCGCCGCGAAATTTTTGCAGTCCTTCGCGAGTCCAACACTCGAGGAGCAATTGCTCGATCTCGCCGCGCGGCGAATTGAGGAATTAACCGACGTGCAAAAATTTACGCTGCAAACCGCGCCGGGCCGCGCCGTCGATCCCGCTATTGTCGCTACGGCGTTTCCGCTCAGCGCAGAGAAGCGCGGTCAATGGCAGGCGCGCATCGCCGCCATCTGCGGCTGCGGTGTACCCGTACATTTCGTCGAAGATGGCGGTTTGCTCGCGGGTATTCGCATCACTCTCGGCGCCTGGGTGTTGAAAGCCAATCTGTGTGATGAGTTGAGTATTTTTGCCGAGATCGAATCGTGAACGACGATCGTCACATGCAAAACGATTCGCCATTGCGGCAACGCGCGCGCTGGCTTGAAAATTATTGTCCCGATTTGCGCATCGTCGAGCAGGGTAAAGTGATTTCGGTGGGCGACGGCATCGCGTTAATCAGCGGACTGCCTTCGGCCGGCATGGACGCTATGTTGCTGTTCGAGGATGGCAGTTACGGCATGGTGTTCGATCTCGACGACAATGCGATCGGCGCCGTGTTGTTGCGCAGCACCGAGCAATTGACGGCGGGCACCAAGGTTTATTTGAGTTCGGGAATGCCGAGCGTCGATGTCGGCGCAGCCATGCTCGGGCGCGTGGTCGATCCGCTCGGCTTGCCGCTCGACGAGCAGGCGCAGCCGCGCGTCGATCAACAGCAAGCGCTTGAAGCGCATGCACCGCCGATCATTGCGCGCGATTTCGTCAACCGACCGCTGTACACGGGCAATAAAATTATCGATACGTTGATACCGATCGGTAAAGGTCAGCGCCAATTGTTGATCGGCGATGAAGGGCTCGGGCGCACGTCGATCGCGCTCGACAGCGTGATCAATCAGCGCGGCAAAAATGTCATGTGCATTTACGTATTGATTGGACAAAAACGCTCGACCATCGTCAATGTCATCGACACGCTGCGCGAATTTGACGCGCTTGCATACACCACCATCGTCGTGGCCGAAGCGAGCGCGCTGCCGGGATTGCAATACATCGCGCCGTACACAGGCTGCGCGCTCGCGGAATTTTGGATGCAGCGCGGACACGATACGCTCGTGGTTTACGACGATTTGTCGACGCACGCGAAAACTTATCGCGAATTATCGCTGCTGTTGCGCAGGCCGCCCGGACGCGAGGCATACCCCGGCGATATTTTTTCGATTCACGCGCGTTTGTTGGAGCGCGCCACGTGTTTGAATGCCGAGCACGGTGGCGGCACGATGACGGCATTGCCGATTATCGAAACGCAGCAGGGCGAAATCGCCGCGTATATTCCCACCAATTTGATTTCGATTACCGACGGCCAAATTTATCTCGAACGGCAGTTATTCACGTCGGGTTTTCGACCCGCGATCGATATCGCGCGTTCGGTATCGCGTATCGGCGGCAACGCGCAGCATATGGCCATCAAGAAAGAAGCGGGGCGCATGAAGCTCGATTACCTGCAATTTCTCGAACTCGAAATCTTCACGCGCTTCGGCGCCAAGCTCGAAGCCTCGATGGAAGCATCGATTCAACGCGGGCGGCTGTTGCGCGAAATTCTTAAACAGGATCGTTTGAACCCGTTGCCCGAAATATTTCAATTGGCGTGGTTGATCGCATTCAACGAGGGGCTTCTCAATGCGCTGCTGGCGAACGAAAATTCGTTGCAAGCGAGTGCAGTGACAAACGTGCTGCAACGTTTGCTGACACAGGTCGAGCAGTCCGATTTGACGCTTGATACGCCGCGCGACCGATGGTTGCAAACTTTGCAAGCCTGGTTACAGCTATCAGCTCTACAAACCCTGGAGAGTGCAGCGCCGTGAGTAAGCGCCGCGAGCTCGATCATCATCAAGCACAACTGCGCGATCTACGCAAAATTCTCGATTCGATGAAAGCGCTGGCTTATATGGAAACGCGGCGGCTTTCGTCGTTTCTTGCGGCGCAGCAGCAAACCGTGCGCACCATCGAAAATGTAGCGCGCGATTTTTTGCATTTTTTTCCGCAGCCGCAGCACAGCGCACCGATGCAGCGGCACGCGTATTTATTGATCGGCTCCGAGCGCGGCTTTTGCGGCGATTTCAACGCAGCGATTTTGCGCGCGCTGCCGGACGATCCGCACGCCATCGTGATTGCGGTCGGGCAGAAACTGCATGCGGCGGTGAGCGAAAAAAACAATCCGCAACGATTGCTCGACGGCCCCGATACGAGCGATGAGGTCGATGCGATTCTCACGCTCATCATCGACGCGCTGACCGAATTGCAAAACCAATTCGGAGCGTTTGCCATCGATATGGTATTCAATGACGAAAAAGGTGATATCAAGACGCGCGCATTGCTGCCGCCCACGGCGCTCTACGCATCGCCCGATCGTCGACGCGCTTATCCGCCGCACATTCAATTGCCGCCGATGCAGTTGATGTCGGCGCTGATCGATCGCTATGTGTTCGCCGCACTCAATGAAATTCTCTTCACGTCGCTCATGGCGGAGAATGCTCGCCGGGTTCAGCATTTATCGAGCGCGGTGCATCACCTCGACGAAAAAGGCGAAGAATTCAAACGCAGAAGCAATGAGTTGCGGCAGGAGGAAATCACCGAGGAAATCGAGGTGATTCTGTTAAGTGCGAACTAAGTTTTCCATCGTATTATTGATACGTCATCACCGGCTGCAACTGTGAAATCACGTTGCCGCTGACATCGTAATAGCGGCTGCGGCTCTGATCGATTTGGAAATCCGCCAACTGTTGAGTCGAATTCACAGCGACGCCGTTGTTCGGGAAAAAGAGCAGCGATAGCGATAAATCGCTGAGCACAGGTGTTAAAGGCGTGCGGTTCGCAGTTGTCACGAAACCCTGTGGAGCGCTCAATAAAATCACTAGCGATTTGTGAACGCCGTCGCCGGTGTCGACGATATTCTGTGCCAACTGAATGTTGGGGTTGTGGCTGTACGGTACCGCCATGACCGGTAGCGTGGAGTTGTAATTGGCGTAAGAGAATGTCACGACCAGCTGCAACCCCTCCACCGTAGAGTAGCCTACGCTGTCGGGTGCCTGGTTCGGCGAAACATCGAGGCGGTAAGTGGTGGTGGAGTAGTAGGTGAATTGCGACGCATAACTGTTGCTGACGCTGCTATTGTTGCTGTTGACGATTTGCAGAGGAATGTTCGTCAGATCGCCTTCGCATAATCCGGAGTTGTAGCACCATTTGGTGTTAGTCAACTTATTGGTGGGCGATGTAACGCTGACGGTATAGGCACCTGCCGGTAACCCGCTGCTGGGCAGCGTCACATATGCGAACCAACCGCCGTCGTAGGCCACAGTGGGGAAAACTCCGACAATCGACTCGAAATTCACCCCGCTGCTGTAATCTGGAAACGCTTTGAAGAGGCCGAAATTATTCAGCGTCATGACCGCATTGGTGCTGGTGTTGGTGAGAGTGATCGCCAGGTCATTGCCGCTCAGACTGTTTGGCCCATTGCTGTTGCGCTGAATACCGCCGAAGCCGAGGACGATGGTGTCGCCGGGGCTCGCATAATAAGAGATGGGGTACTTTTGCACGCAGCCAGCCAGCGCGATAACTAGACTGACGAATATTAATTGAACTGTGCGTCGCAGCGATATTTTGCGGTCATAGAATCTATTTAACATTTTATTATTCTCGATCTTGGTTTATCTGTTTGCGTAAATGACTTCCATGCGGAGCAGATAATTTCTATCAAAATATAAACAAGTAGTTTGTGCATTCACTATTGCCGCGATTACAGCCGACCGGACTGTTGAGGTATTTAATTTTTAGTAGCAAACTCCAGTCGTGAATACTTTGTCTATTAAAGATGTGATCTTATAGTGTATCCATCGAGCTTTGCGGTCAACAGGAGATCCCTGTAAAACCGGTTAATTTTTATTTTGATGCCTGGTAATTTCATAAGCCTGGATGATCCGGGTTAACGTTCCTGCAACAGCGAAATGAACGACTAATAATATAATGAGATCAATAAGATGAAGGCATTATCTCGAATAAAAATAATATCGTGTTGGCGGGGTATTTTCATTCTCGCCGCCGGGGTGTTCATCTCCAGCGTCCATGCTCAGCAGCTTTCCGTTGCGCATCGTGCCGCCCGGTCGCTGATCACTCAACCGATCGATGACGCCAACTCGATTGAACTCTTCGGCAACACGCGCCCCGAAGCCAACGCCAAGAATGATCGCGGTCGCATGGCGGAACAAGTTGCTTTGAATCATATGCAATTGGTGCTCAAGCGTGCGCCCGAGCGCGAGCAGGCGTTGCGCCGCTATGTCGACGATCTGCACGATCCCAAATCGCCGAGCTATCACCGCTGGTTGACCGCAGCACAATTTGGCGAGCAATACGGCGCCGCGCAGCAGGATATCGACACAATCACCGCGTGGCTGACGCGCCATGGCTTCACTGTAAATGCGGTGTATCCCAGCAAAATGGCGCTGGATTTTTCCGGCACCGCAGGCCAGGTTCGCGTCGCGTTTCATACCGAAATTCACAACCTCAATGTCAAAGGCAAAAAACATTTTGCCAATATGAGCGATCCGCGTCTGCCGGCAGCGCTCGCCGATGCCGTGTTAGGCGTGGCTTCGTTACACGATTTCCAGCCGCATCCGATGCACAAGCCGCGCACGCAATACACCACGGCATCGGGTTATAAAATTGTGGCGCCCGCCGATCTGGCCAAAATTTACAACTTGACCCCGCTGTTCAATAACAACATTTCCGGACAGGGCCAAACGATTGTTGTTATCGAGGATACGAATGTTTACAGCGCGAGCGACTGGGATACGTTTCGCGCGACGTTCGGGTTGTCGAGTTATAGCGGCGGCAGTTTTGTCCAGGTACATCCGGCGCCTCCTGTCGGTAGAAATAATTGCAGCGATCCCGGTGTGACCGCCGACGATGGTGAAGCGATTCTCGATGCCGAGTGGGCGAGCGCCGCTGCGCCGAGCGCCACCATCGAGTTGGCTTCGTGCAAAAACACGACAACGTTTGGCGGTTTGATCGCATTGCAAAATTTGCTTAACAACAGCACATCGCCACCGGCCATCGTCAGTATTAGTTACGGGCAATGCGAGGCGATAAACGGCGCCGCCGGCAACGCTGCATTCGCCGCCGCGTATCAACAAGCGGTTGCGCAAGGCGTGTCGGTATTCGTTTCGAGTGGCGATGAAGGCGCGGCGGGTTGCGATGCGAATACCAGCGCGGCACAACACGGCATCGCGGTCAATGGTTTGGCTTCAACGCCGGATAATGTCGCGGTCGGCGGCACCGACTTTGGCGATGTTTACACGGGTACCGTAAGCAATTATTGGAGTTCGAGCAATAACGCGAATTATGGTTCGGCGCTTTCGTACGTGCCGGAAGTGCCGTGGAATAATTCCTGTGCGAACGCGTTGCTCGCCAAATATTTGGGTTACAGCGTGACCTATGGCAGCAGTGGTTTTTGCAACAGCACAGCGGGACAAAATCATTTAACGACAGGGGGCGGCAGCGGCGGTCCCAGCGCTTGTGCCAGCGGTACGGCGTCGATTAACGGTGTAATCAGCGGCACCTGCGCGGGCACTCCAAAACCGGCTTGGCAAACAGGTGTCGTCGGTATTCCCAATGACGGCGTGCGCGATTTACCCGATGTCTCTTTATTCGCAGCCAATGGTTTGTGGTCGCATTATTATGTTTTCTGCTGGTCCGATACCGCGCGCGGCGGCGCCGCGTGCACAGGCGCTCCGAGCGGTTGGTCCGGTGCCGGCGGTACGTCGTTTGCCGCGCCTATTCTGGCCGCGATCCAGGCGCTGGTAAATCAAAAGACAGGCTTGCGACAAGGCAATCCCAATTACGTTTATTACGCGATGGCCGCCGGCGAATACGGCAGTAACGGCAATGGTGCATGCAATTCCAGCAACGGCAGCGCCGTCGACAGTAATTGTGTGTTTTACGATGTCACGCTCGGCGATATCGATGTGAATTGCACGGGCACTTACAATTGTTATTTGCCGTCCGGTACCAACGGCGTGTTGTCGGCCAGCAGCGATGCATTCAATAGCGCCTACAAGACCACTGCCGGTTGGGACATGGCCACCGGTATCGGCACACTCAATGCCGCTAATTTGGTGAATTACTGGAATGCCGCGGATCTTTCATTGAGCGCCACGGCGATTCAAGCAGCGGGAGGGCTTTCGTATTTTCATGTAACGCTTAGCAATAGCGGTCCGCTCAATGCGTCCACCATTGCCGTCAGTACGATTTTACCGAGCGGTGTTTCTCTCGATGCCGCATCGAGTAGCAGTAACTGTACGCAGTCGGGGCAAACGGTGACGTGTACGGCATCGGCGTTAGCGAACGGCGCCTCGATGATTTTCACGGTTGCGGTCTCGGCGAGCGTGATGCAGCCCATCGATTTGAGTTTTGCCGCGAGCTCGAACAATAACGATGCGAATAGCAGTAACAATACGCTTGCGATCGCGGCGACGCCGCCGACATTCGCGGAGTTACTCCAGGTGCAACAGTTTCTATTAAATAAAAATACACTGACCGCGCCAGAAATACAGCGCTTGGATATTTTTCCAACGAGTCAGGGTGACGGCATGATTACATTTTCAGATTGGCTGCTGTTGCAACGGTTGGTACTTGGAAAGCAGTGAGAGAAAGTATTTTTGACTGATCAGATCAGGTAGTGACCATGCCGTTGAGCATATTGCAGGCTTTGCCGCCCGTGTTAATCAGCTTTATCGCCACCGCGCTGCTCGCGTTCGTGGTGGGGCTCGAAATGCACGGTTATCGCCGCGCCGCTGCCGAGCCGCTCGCGTTTGGCACCACGCGCACGTTGACATTGATCGCGGTACTGGGTTTTTGTTTGTATCACCTCGGCGGTGTCGAAGCGTTCATCACCGGGTTCGTCGTCATCGGTGCATGGTTGAGTTTGTTCTATTGGTGGCGGCTGCGCGAAGGCCATCAGCATTTACTGACGTTGCTGGTGGCGCTGTCGGTGTATTTATTCGGTCCGCTGGCATTGCAAGGGCCGTTGTGGTTGCTCATTGTTTATGCCGTCGCGATTATCTTGATGCTCGGCAATCAGCCCGATATCCGCCGGTTTTCCGATACGTTTCGCAGCGGCGAGGCGGTGACGCTCGCCAAATTTCTCATCATGGTCGGATTGATTCTGCCGTTGTTGCCCGACGAGCAGATCGCCGCATTCGTTACGGTCAGCTGGTATCAAGTGTGGTTGGCGGTGGTGGTGGTATCGGGAATTTCGTATTTGAGTTATTTCGTGCAGACGTATTTTTTCCCCGAGAGCGGTGTGTTGCTCACGGGTTTGCTGGGCGGGCTTTATTCGAGCACCGCCGTCACGGCGGTTTTGAGCCGGCGCGCGCGCGAAACGAAAACCGAAGCGCGCCGCATCGGCGCGGCGATCGTGCTCGCGACGACGATGATGTATCTGCGGCTGTGGCTATTAATTCTATTGCTGGGTCATCGCGCGGCGGCGTTGCGTTTGGCGCCGCTGTTTGCGCTGTTGATTGTTGCGTTCGCGCTGATGGCGCGATTGCTTTACGGTGCACGCTCGCGCACGTCGTCGCAGGCCAATACCACCCTGGATCATCCGCTCGAGTTTTCGACGGCGCTGTTGTTTGCGTTGTTGTTCGTGGTGTTCGCGGGCTTGACCGATGTTGTCGTCGCGCATTTCGGCGCGGGCGGATTGCATGCATTGGCGTTCGCGGTTGGCTTCACCGATATCGATCCATTCATTCTGTCGGTGCTCGCCGGTAAATTTCATGTCGGCGACGCCGCCGTGGTCGCAGCGGTGCTTATCGCGAGTGGCAGCAATAATTTACTCAAGGCAATTTATGCCTTGGTATTGAGTCGTAACCGCGCATTGCTGCCAGCCGCACTCTGGCTCACGCTCAGCTGCATCGTATCGTTGGCCTATGCACTCGCGACGGCGTGAGCATTAATCTGAAATTGCTCCGGGCGCAGAATTAAAGTTTCGCCTCCATGCGCAATAAATGTGCGGCCTGGCGTTGCGCGCGGTGATCGAGTAGACGATAGGCAATAATTTTGGCGCCGCTGTTAAATAAAAACCAAAGCAGCGCATAGGCCCACACTAGCAGCGCGTAATGCCAGCCGATCGGCGCGACGAACCAACCGTATACCGCCGCTAAAGTGCCTGCGATTTGCGTCAATTCCGTCGCGAGGAAAAACTTCCAATTCGGCCACGGCCGCTGCCAGATCGTGCCGCTGTTGCGAGTGAGGTAAATGGTGAGGTGTCCTGCGACGAGCAGTTTGAGGAAAATTAGCGTTTGTATCTGCACGCGCGATAGATGTAAATAATCTTCAGCGAGCCAGAACAACACAAAGCTTGCGATCACACCGAGAAAGCCGAGCAGGCTCGCGACGATAAGCGTGCGATGCATCTGCCAGCGCACAGGCTTGGATGGCAGCGGCGCGTTATCGTAGGCAATCATCATAATCGGCAGATCGTTGAGCAGCGCGAGCAGAATGATCATCACCGCCGTCACCGGATAGAAATTGAATATCAAAATCGACAGTGTCATGAATGTCAGTACGCGCATGGTTTCGGCGATACGAAACGTCGCGTAGCTGTTCATGCGCTCGAAGATGCGGCGCGCTTCTTCAATCGCGCGCGCGATTACGGATAAGCCCGGCGCTGTCAGCACGAGATCGGCGGCGGCGCGCGCGGCGTCGGTGGCGCCTGACACAGCAATGCCGATATCGGCCTGCTTGAGCGCGGGCGCGTCGTTGACGCCGTCACCGGTCATACCGACGATGTGCTGCTCGCTCTGCAACACTTTGACGAGTTCAAACTTGTGCTCGGGGAAAACCTGTGCGAAACCATCGGCCGCATCGATCTGCATTTTCTGGTTGATGCCAACGCCGCTACCGAACACCTGTTCGGCGGGCAGAATGCGTGTGCCTAGATGGAGTTGCCCCGCGATTTGACGCGCGATGGCAGTGTGATCGCCCGTGACCATTTTGATATCGACCCCGAGCGCTTCGAGTTCGGCAATGGTTGCGGCAGAATCTTCGCGCGGCGGATCGTACAGCGACAATAGGCCGAGCATCTGCCAAGGTTCTTCGCCATCGCGTTTGGCGACGCCGAGTGTGCGAAAACCTCGCGCCGCGAGCCGCTCGATTTCGGCGTTGATGCCCGTTCGAGTTTCTTCTTCGGGATCGGTTTGATCGAGTATCACCTGCGGCGCACCTTTGACGCAGCTCATGTGTCCCGCTGCGCTTTCGACTTCAGCCTGCGTGCGTTTGTGCACTGGATCGAACGGCACACGCTGCACGATGCGATAAGCGCTCAACGCACTCGCGTCGGCGATGCCTTTGAGAATGGCGCTGTCGATGGGATCGGGTGTATTGGTTTCGCAGGTCAGCGCGGCAATTAGCAACAACTCTTCGCGATCTTTTGCTCCGACGAGAAACGGTTCGCTCAGCGTCAATGTATTTTGCGTGAGCGTGCCGGTCTTATCCGAACACAGCACATCCATGCCCGCCATTTCTTCGATGGCGACGAGGCGCGAGACGATCGCCTTCATGCTCGCGAGTCGTTGCGCGCCAACCGCCATCGTGATCGACAGCACCGCGGGTAGTGCCACGGGAATTGCGGCGACCGTCAGAATCAATGCGAATTGCAATGTCTGTACGAGCGGATCGTGGCGAAATAGTGCGACGACGAGAATCAATGCTACTAATGCAACCGTAGTGAGAATTAAAAAATTGCCGATTTTTAACACTGCGCGCTGAAAATGCGAAACGCCCTGCGCCTGTTCGACGAGGCCTGCGGTTTTGCCGAAATAGGTTTGCATGCCGGTAGCGGCGACAATGCCGATCATGTCGCCCTGCCGCACGATCGAGCCCGAGTAGGCATCGTCACCGATTTTTTTATCGACGGGGAGCGACTCGCCGGTGAGCGCGGATTGATCGGCGCTGAGAAATTCACCGGCTTTTAGCTGCAAATCCGCCGGCACGATATTACCGAGCTTGATCTGCACGACATCGCCCGGTACCAATTCGCGGGCGGGCACATCGCGCCACTGATCGTCGCGCAACACACGTGCCTGCAACGCGAGTTTTTGTTTGAGCAATGCGATGGCGTTGTCGGCTTTGAATTCTTCCCAGAACCCGACCACAGCATTGATTAGCAGCATCACTGCAATGATGACGAAATCTTCCCAATGATGCACGAGTGCCGAGAGCAGCGCCGCGGCTTCGATCATCCACGGAATCGGACCCCAAAAATACGAAAGAAATTTTTGCAGCGGATTGATGCGCTGCTCTTGCAAGGCATTCGGCCCGTATTGTTCGAAGCGGCGTATTGCTTCGGCGGCGCTGAGGCCGCGAGTGAGATCGGTATCGAGAATATCGCTGTTGTGCGCCGGTGCAGCAGCGTGTTCGTGATCGATCATCGCGCTTACTCCCTGCAATTAATTTCGGTAATGTTAATTGTCGCGCTTTGCCAGCGGCATACGTAATTCCACCGTGAGGCCTACGCCGGTACTGCTCGGTGCAAACGTCACACTGCCGCGATGGATATGCGCGATTTCGCGCACGATGGCGAGTCCGAGTCCGCAGCCTTCGGCAGCGCTGCCGGGCGGACGATAAAACGGCGTGCCCAATTTCTGCAAGTCCGCTGCCGGTACTCCGGGTCCGGCGTCAGCGACGATAAGTTCGACCGCGTCTCCGCTGCGATTCAGATATACCTGAATGACGCTGTGACGCGGTGCGTAGCGCACGGCGTTGTCGAGTAAATTGCTGAGCAGTTCGCGCAACAGCAGCGCATTGCCGTGCACGTGCAACGGTTGCACCGAAAATTCGAATTCGACGGCATAGCGCGCCGCGCGCAGCACGAAATCCGCTGCGGTCTCTTGCACCAGTTCGCGCAGGTCGACGATGGTTTCACCGATCGCCGCATTTTCGGTGTGTTCGAGACGCGCGAGCGAAAGCAGCTGGTTCGCCAGATGCGATGTGCGTTGCGTCGTCGCCAACAGCTGTTGCAGAAGTATTGAAACATTGTCGGGCGGCTGCGCCAAATTGACTTCGATCTGTGTGCCGAGCGCGGCGAGCGGGGTGCGCAATTGGTGCGCCGCATCCGCTATAAAGCGCCGGTAACTGGCGAAAGAAGCGGAAAGTTTTTCTAACAGTTCGTTGATGCCGCGAATGATCGGCCGCAATTCAAGCGGTGCCGAGTTTTCGGGTAGCGGCTGCAAATCGCTGGTCGACCGGCTCGCGATTTCGTTGCGCAATTTTTCCACCGGCAATAATCCGGCGTGCACGCCGCTGACGACGACGGCAATCGATGCAATAACAAGTACGCCTCCCAAAAACAACATGCTGAGAAATATTTGTTCGAGCAGTTGCGTGCGCCCTTTGGTGGTCTGGGCGACGGCGATAAGGATATCGGTGCCACCAAAGGTTTGGCGTAGCACGATCACGCGATAAGTTTTTTGGGTGAGCGAAACATCTTGAAAGGTATAACCGTTGGCACGCGGCGGGGCGATGACGGGGGCAATCGCCGCATCGCCCGCAATCGCTTCGCCCTGCGTCGTCCAGATGGCATAGATAACGCGGTCCTCGTTATTGGTCGCCAGCATCTCGGCGGCCGCGTGCGGCAGCTCCATGACATAGCGGCCATTTTGAAAAGCAATCTGGTTGGCGAGATCGCGCGCGTCGTCGATGAGGCCGGCATCGTAGGCGTTGACGGCGGCGCGCTGCGCGAGCACATAAGCCAACAGCACGCCGAGCAGCAGTATCGGTATCAGCGGCCACAATAAACGCCGCAACAAGACGCGGCGTAAGCTCGCTTCTGCAATTTCAGCCATTGGCGGAGGGTTCTTCTAACAGATAGCCCAAGCCGCGCACGGTGCGTATGGCGACATCGCTGCCTTCGATTTTGCTGCGCACGCGGTGCACATAAGCCTCGATGGCGTTCTGACTGAGATCGCTCTGCCAATCGGTGATGGCTTGAATCAGTTGATCTTTCGAAACGATTTTGCCCGCGCGCCCAACCAAATATTCGAGCACGCTCCATTCGCGCGCCGATAAATCGATGCACTCGCTATTGACGAAGGCGCGCTTGCCGACCGTATCCAATTCCAATTTTCCGATGACGATGCGCGGACTCGCACTATTCATGCGGCGGCGCAGCAAAGCGCGCACGCGAGCGTGCAGCTCGGGTGTCGCGATTGGCTTGATCACGTAATCGTCGGCGCCTTCGTCCAAACCCTTCACGCGCTCATCGAGCCCGTCGCGCGCCGTTAAGATCAACACGGGCACCTGCTGGCCGCGCTCACGCAGGGTGCGAATCACGCTGTGGCCGTCGCTATCGGGCAGTCCGAGATCGAGCAAAATCAAATCGAAACTTTCAATGGTTGCGCATTGCAGCGCCGCGCTCGCGGTTTCAACCCAATCGACGGCGTAACCTTCGCGACGCAGCGAGGTGGCGATGGTCGAGCCGAGCGTTTTATCGTCTTCGACAATTAATATGCGCATGGGTTATTCCCGGTGAAGTCTACTTAGTTGAGTCAGTCAAGCGTCAGTGCCGCGCACCACAATGCGCGGCGAGTATGTTCGCTTCGTCGCAGCAGCCATTAAATACGATCTCTATCCCTGCCGGTCAACTAACTTTTGTCAAATGGAGCTGTTCCATGTTGCCTCTCGGGTGATGTGTGCAGAATTGCGACGCGTCAGACCAGTGTAAGGAAAGTGTCGATAGAGAAGCAGTATCGAAGTTTATCGCGTCGGCGAAAAGGATTGTTTCTGCACGGTTGTCTGCAAGTATCGTCGGACAATTTTGTCGGCAAAAGTTGCAGAAAACGTTTTCGCTGTCGCGGCGGAAAACTTTTTAAATTAAGGAAACAAAGAGTTATGTGTTTTTTTATAGATGGTATTCATATTGCTCTGCAACTTCCAGATTTTCAAATCGACGAGTGCTTCAGAGAGAGTCTCAATGTCCACAGACGCAATGTCTAAAGATGCAGTGTTTAAAGACGCAGTGCCTCAAAACAATTTTTTCGATCCGATCGATTTTTCAGGACCAACCATGAAAAGAGTTTTTGTCAGCGGGGCAACCGGCTTTCTCGGTGGCGCAGTTGTAACGCGTTTATTGCAGGCGATTCCGGCATCATCGCTGTTGTTGTTGGTGCGGGCGGAATGTGTAAGCGCGGCGATCGAGCGCGTCCGCAATAATTTGCTGGCGTTAGGAGCCTCGAATAGCGCGCTACAACAACTGGGCGGCGACAACATTTTGCTCGGCGATTTTACCGATGTCGCCGCATTTGCCGATGACGAGCGATTGGATAGCGTCACGCATGTCATCAATTGCGCCGCGGTGACATCGTTCGGCAACAACCCGCTGATCTGGCCGGTTAATGTCGACGGTACGTTTGCGTTCGCGCGCCGCATGGCGGAGGTGGCCAATTTACGCCGCTTTCTGCATGTCGGCACGGCGATGGCGTGCGGTGCCGCGCAACAATCGCCGGTGCGTGAGTCATGGCTGTTGGCGCCAAGCGAAGAGCATTTAGTTGCGTATACGGCGTCTAAGGCCGCGATCGAAAACAAACTGCGCGAAGAGTTGCCGGACCTGCCGTTAATTGTCGCGCGGCCGTCGATCGTTGTCGGACACAGTGAACTCGGTTGCAAACCTTCGAGCAGTATTTTCTGGGTTTTTCGCCTCGGACAATTGCTGGGACAATTTACCTGCGCGCTCAGTGAAAAAATCGATGTCATCCCCGTCGATTATTGTGCCGAAGCGCTTGCGCATCTGTTGCTCAAACCGCAGCTTGCGTACGATCTTTATCATATTTCCGCCGGTACGGATTCAAGCTGCACGTTCGCTGAAATCGAAGCCGAAATGGCGTCGGCTCTAGGGCAACCCGCGCTCGGTCGTAACTATAAACAAATTAACCGCGATAAATTATCGGCGCTGGCAAAAGAAATCGAAACGAAAATCGGTTCTTGCAATCGTCGCCTCGTGCTTAAAGCGATGCGATTGTACGCCGGGTTTGCCGAGCTTAATTATGTATTCGATAACGGCCGGCTTTTGGCCGAAGCCATCGCGCCGGCTCCGCGATTTAGCAGTTACGTCGGCAGCTGTGCGGTATCGACGCGCAGTTTGAGTATTCAAGAGCAAATGCAGGCGGATTTTAAATAATTCGATCGCCATGGCGTTAGAAACTCTCTCGAATTTGTTTGCATCGATCGCGCGGCTGCGAACACGCACGCAAAGCGAATCGTTCGGCGTGTTGACGCGCTATAGCATGCCATTGCTGTTTGTCATGATGGCGTTGTATTGCGTGATCGGGTTTACCGGATTCGATCCGGCGCGGCAAGATGAAGCGTATATTTTCGATATTATTCTCGAATACTGGCGCGGTCGCGCATCGGTTGTGCCGTTGCTCGCGGGACACCCGTACATGGAGAAGCCGCCGCTGTATTATTTGCTCGCCAGTTTCAGTATGCGCGCGTTTATGCCATGGCTATCGCCATACGCCGCGGCGCGTATCTGCTCTGGATTGCTGGTAGCGGTTTCGACGTTATGCATCGCTTATGCTAGCCGCTTGACCTGGGGTGAAGGCAGCGGCCGTTTTGCCGCGTTGGCGCTGTTGTGCAGCGTTGGCCTTTTTGTACCGGCGCACATGATGCTCACCGACAACGCGCAAATGACAGGTTGCGCTCTGGCGCTGTTGGGGCTGTGTGGATACACCAAGAACAAATGGTGGAGCGGACTTGCGCTCGGCACCGGCGCGGGCTTTGCATTTTTATCGAAGGGATTGTTGGGGCCTGGCGTTATCGGTTTGGCAGCATTGTTCCTGTTGATGTGGCCGCGCTGGCGCACGCGCGCTTACCTCGCGATGCTGGTGTTGGCGTTCGTGGCGGCAACGCCGTGGCTGCTGATTTGGCCGCTCGATCTTTATCGAAATTCACCGGGACTGTTTTATGAATGGCTGACACAAAATAATTTTGCGCGTTTCGCGGGAACAGCGCCCGCGTATTTAAACGCGGTCAAAGAAAAGAATTTCTGGTATACAAAATTTCTCTGGGGCACGTTTCCAACGCTGCCGTTGGCGATTACCAGTATCCGACGCCATCGTGCGACGCTGACCGAGCAGCCGGCGTTGCAGATCGGACTCGCATTTGCGGTGGCGATGATTTTGGTGCTCGCTGCTTCGGCGACGCTGCGCGCGATCTATGCACTGCCGCTATTGCTCGCGTTCGCATTGATCGCCGCGCCGGTGCTGCGCACGCCGCCGCTGTGGTTTAGATTGAGCGCGAATGCGGCGCGTTATCTATTTGTTGTCGGGGCGCTGCTGATTTGGGGCTATTGGTTCATTGCGCGCGCACGGAAAACACATCAGTTGTCGCAACACGTGCTGGCGGTCGCGATGCCGCATCGGCATTTCCATGGCGTAGCGGCGCTGTTGGCGATAGCGATAACGGCGCTTTGGTTGGCGTGCCAGCGCGCTTGGGGAGAGCAGCAATGGCGGCGATCGGCCGATTGGTACAACAGTATTTTTTGTCTGTTGGCGTTGTTTTCGCTGCTATGTTTGCCTGCCCTGTCCGCGAAGGGTAGTTATCGTCATGTGTTTCATCAGCTCGGCCATTATTTACCGCGCGAAGGTTGTGTCGACAGTATCGGTCTCGGTGAATCGCAGCAGGGTATGCTCGATTATCTGTTAAATCTAAAAACAGTGATCATCTCGAATGCGCAGGTCGCGCAATGCAACGCGTTGCTGATCGATACCGATGTAAATTCGCCGATACCGTATTTCGGTGCTGAGTGGGGTCTGCGTTGGCAGGGTGCACGCGATCGCAACGATCACGAAGTTTTTTATCTTTTTACGCGGCGCAATACGTCGAACTGACATAGTGCTGACGGCGCGATTTCTCGGCACTGATATTTTTCAAAGAACGGCTTTTAGCCCATGAAAATCGCTGTGATCCGAGTCTCATCACCAGTGCTTTTTTTCTGATTGTTCAGTATCGGTTTAGTTTTCTCTGCGTAAACTCCTTTAAAAATTTGTTTGCGGCCTGTCAACCGACGCCTGCTTTGTTCGTTAAGTGAAATGGATTACCGGAGCGCCGATCGCGTTCGGCGCGGCGCATGCGTTATTCGGCGCTGTTATCACCCACGCAACTAAAACGGAAGGGGTTAATCATGAACACTGGAGATAAGAGTCGTGCTGCTCTGCCGCGGCTGGCGATTGGCGGCTTAGCAATTTTACTGGCGGCTTGCGGTGGGAGCGGCGGAGGCGGCTCGTCGTCGCCGACGCCGACCTCGGGCACCGGGACCATGAATTTGGCGATCACCGATGGTCCTAGCGATAACTTTTCTCATGTTTGGGTCACCATCACCGAGATCGCATTGCATCAATCGCAGGATCAGGTGTGGGATCGCACCGATGCGACCTGGCAGCAGTTTCCGATCTCTCCGACAACCGTTGATTTGACCACGCTCAACAACGGGGTGCTCGATAAATTGCTGGCCGGAGTGACATTGCCGGTCGGCACTTACAGACAGATTCGTTTTTTCTTCGCGGGTGCTGACGATGCGCTGACAACATCGGCGCAGAGTACGATGGATAGCAACGGCACGCCGCTGCAATACAACGATCAGGTTGAATACACCAACACCAATAACGGTTCCGGTACATTGCTTGAAGCCCCGCTTGAAGTTGCCGCGCCCGTGCAAGGCATTCAATTAGTCGGAACATTTCAGGTAGCGACCAATTCACCGTTGAATCTGGCGGTGGACTTCGATCTCGACAAGGACATCGTGCCGTTCCGCGATGAAGGCATTACCGCGTTCGCACTGCGGCCCAATTTGCGCTATTTCGATTTGGATAACGCCGGCGCGATTACGGGTAGCGTCGACACCGCAGCGCTGTGTCACAGCGCTGCCGCGCCGACATCGAGTTGCGCATACAATCTTGTGATCAAAGCGGAGCGGCTCTCGGCCGATGGTTCACGCTATTTCGTGCAACGCGCTACCAGCGTCAAATCCGACGGCACGTTCACGCTATTTCCATTACCCGTACAAAACGGCAGCGGTCATCCAATGAAATACGATGTTTTGATTCGCGGCCGCAATATGGAAACAACGATCGTGCAACAGGTGCCTGTCACAGCCGGTAGCGCTGGCAGTGACGTCGCGATCAATCCGACCGCGATACAAAGTGGACCGCTGCCGATCACAATCAATGCCGGTGAGTATTACGCACAGTTCGCGACGCCGCTGCAACCGCTAACCAGCGGGTGGGCATTGTTTCAAGAAACGCTGCCTAATTCGGTGCCTTACGAAGTGCGTTGGGATAGCACGGAGCCGTTCACTGGTTTGTTGTACAACAACTTGCTTACCTCGTCCGGCATCGCGTTGTCGCCGGGACCATTGCACGTCGCCGCTTTCAATAACGGCTTAGCGTTGACATTCAATGACGTTACACCCAGCGAAGGTTTGGGCGGCTACTCGGTGGCGACGAATGCGAATGCCTATTACACGCTGAGCAGCAACACGACGCTGTTGGCACCGTCATCGGGTTCGACACAAACCTTCACGCCGCCGGTGCCAACCATTGCTGCAGGTGTCGAGCCGGGAACGTTGAGCGGAAGTATCGTGGCGACGAATCGGGAGGGCTACGATCACGGCCAGCTGGTGGTTCAACATTTTGGCAATATCATCACCAGTACCGATATCAGCACGGCGCTTCAGACCGGCAGCGGCACATACACGATCGCAGGCTTGCCGGCCGGTTCGGCAAGCGCGCCGGTCGCGGGTGCTTATTACTTCGCGTACGTACGGTTGTGGAATACGACAGCGGTTCCACATCAAAAACACGCGCGGATTATTCCTGTCAGCGGCATGATCGATTTGCGCAAAACCAGCACCGCAAGCGGATTCAACGTGACTATTCCGTAGCGGTACGCGTGAAAAAAAGCAAAGGGGCTCGCATGAGCCCCTTTATTTTTTTCGTATCTATTCCCGATGTTCGTTATTAAAACCGAATAAATCCGACATCACCGGTACATCTTTGTCGCAGGCGTGGTTCAGACACGGTAAATCAAATCCCGCTTCGAGCGATTTCAACAGCGAGAAATGATTGTAACGGGTTGTGCTCTGCAATTTATGCACACCGTAATTGGTATCGACGACAAACATCACGCGATTATTGTTCGGCGCGGTGCTGTAGTCGTTTTCATCCCACAACAATACGATGGCGTCGTGCCCTTCATGCCACGCGCGCGAATGTTTGATCGCGGTGACAATGCGCGCAACCGCTTGATCGCCGCGTTGGATCAGCGCCGGATTCAAACTCGCCTGCGTGCCATCGGAACTCGGATCGTAATTGCAGAATGCGCCGGCGTTGCCGCGGCCGTGCTGATCGTTGCATTGATTGGGCGCGATGAACGCGAAATTCGGCACGTGTCCCGACGCGAGATCGGCGTATAAGCCGTCATCGCCGATGAAATCGACGCTGTTTTTCAAGCTGTTGTTGCGCGCGTAGCCTTCCTGCGTGCTCTTGAAGTAAACGAACGGATTATGTTTCGCGGCATACAGCGCGACGACATCGTTCTGCGACAGCGGCGGATTCAGTGCCGGTAGAATTTTGCTGAAATCGGTGTTGTTCGTGTAAACCCCATCGCTGACATCCACGCCATCGGCGCCCGCGGCCGGCAAATTTTCCTGATAGCTTTTCCAGCTGTAACCGCGCGCGACGAGTTGATCGGCGATGGTGATGCCGAGTACATCGGTTGCAGCGGGAATCGATTGCACGCCGTCGATATTGTTTTCACCGGGAGTGCCCTGTGCTTCATTGGTGGTATCGACGGCGACGGTAGCCGCTTCGGTACCGGTGCCGGCGATCGGGCAGATGTTCGAGCTTTTCGGGTTATCGGTATTTGTCACACCCGTGGACAAATTCGTGCTGCACGCGCCGTTATGCCAGTCGGGATAATTGTCCGAGAGCACACCGAAATTCGAGCCGCCGACGACTTCGAGGTAATTGGTCAAACTGGGATGCGCGATCGCGAAATAATTATTCGCCAGGTTGGCGGAATCGGCCAGCGCATTGATGAACGGTGCATTCGGGTTATTGCGAATCTGATCGTAGCCGTGGTTCTCCATCATGATCACAAAAACGTGATCGAGACGCGGAATACCGTGCGGGGTCGGGCCGGTCGCGGCACAGCTGAAGTTGGCGGCTGCGGCGCCGAGAATGCCGAGCCAGGCGCTTGATCTTTTCATTGTGAAATCCTCATGGCGAAAATTGCGTCGGGGAAGAGCACAGGCGCGCTAATGGGTTGTTCGGTGAAAAATAGAGCGCGTCGATTGTGTCGATGCGCCATCCAACGCAATGCGACGCATCGCCGCTCAAACTAGAGCGGTTTTGTTGCAATTGGATTTAATTTTTTTGAATCAAAGAAAAAGTATATTTTTTCAGGCAGATAAAAAGTCTCATGCTTTTGTCCGCCGTGTGACGGTTTTGTGATGGATGGATTTATTGGCGCCGCGCAAAAAAAATCGGCGCGTGTCGCGCCGACGATGAGCGATTGGCAATATTTCTCGCCTGTCCGGTTAATAGCCTGGTGGCGGCGGCGGGTAATAAGCGGGGGGCGGATAGTAAGCTGGTGCAGGGTAATAAGCGGGAGCGCTGCGATAGCGCGGATATTCCATTCGCGGCAATTGATTACCCTTGGCGTACATGCACTGCTCGTAGGCGACATCGTAGCGGCGTTGTAATTGCGAGGTCGAGCGCACCGCGTTGTTGTTGCCGGCGGCTGCACCTAGCAATAAACCGGCGCCTGCACCCGCGCCTGCGGCGCGCGACGAGTCTCCGAGCGCGGCACCGGCTGCGGCGCCGAGCGCGGCACCCGTCACCGCACCCGAGACTGCGTTGGTGCGCGCGTTCTCTTGCGGATCGACGCCGATTTGCGCGCGCGCAAACTGCATGCACACCGCGTTATCGTTTTGAAATGCCTCGAACGATTTATTTTTGCCGGGCATGACCGCAACGTTGGGACCCGCCGGCAGCGTAGGCGTGCATGCACTCAAACCAATTCCACTCAGCGCCGTGAGGCCGCTCAAAACAGTAACGAAAATTCTGCGCATGATCATCGACTCCAAACGGCGATAGTGAATCGCGTTTAATTAGCGCGGCTGTGCGTCGCTCGGTTCGGCGGGAACCGTGCGCCAGCCTTCGGGACAAACCGAAACATACGGGTAGTAATTGCGCGATGATTTGCAGTAGTACCAAACCGATTCTCGCGGCGGCGCGGTGACCGGCGCGGCTTCGGGCTCGGCCACAACCGGAGGTATGTAGGGATTCGGGTAGGGATAAATCGGAGCAGGGTAGAAGTACCACATATCCGCCGCGATCCACCACCAGCCAAAGTGCCCGCCATGATCGCCGTGATACCAGCGTCCTTCGCGCCAATGCGGGTAGTCGTGCTCGTGAAAATGATGAATATCGCCATGCCAGTGACGATCATGATCGTGGGGATCGGCGGCTGCGAACGAACTGCACGTCACCGCGATAGCGGCGGTGCCAGCGCATAGCCAAGAGCGTAAAGCAGCCATGATAATCTCCTGCAACATCGGTTATTGATCGGAATGGGTTATCGTTGTTTATAGAATAGATTTTTGAAGCTGAATTGCAGCTGAACTGTTTTGAGCAATGCGGTGCCCGGCGCGCATGCACAATATTTTCATTTTCGCGGCGATTCGATGCGCCGCCGATTGCACGACTTGAGACAGGACAAAGATTGCGGTTTAGGAAGGCCAAACGAAAAAGAGGCGGCAATCGCCGCCTCTAGGACACTCGAGAAAACCCCTTTCTCGCTAATGCGAGCACAACTCCATACCACCCGATTTTCCACCACCTGGTTGAACTGCGGTCGCGCGGACGGCAGTGCATAAATTCAGTATAGAGACTCTATCGCAACCTGCCTGAAAATTTAGCAAACGGTAATATTTGTCAACATTCGGCGCGAATTCATCGCGCCGGAATCGACTGTTCGAGCAGCCAGGCCAAGCGTATTCCCGCTCGCATAAGCTGCTGTGCAGCCGCGCGTTTTGCTGCCTCGGCATAACTCGCATCGAGCACATAAACACCGTCGCGATCAGCCGGCGGCAATTTAGCGTAAGCGATATCGCGAGCGACACCGAATGCTTCCCGCGTCCAGTCGCGTATCGATCCACGTTGCCAGCGCGCCAGTTGCTCCGGATTAGTTTGGCGCATCAGTTTACGCGCGATCGCTTCGGGTTTACGGCCGAGCTGTGCGACAACAGCATTGTCCCAGTAGCCATGCAACGTGCCGTGTTTGAAATTTTTCGCAGTGACTTGTACCTCATTGCCGCCGCCATCGTCGTTGTCGCACGCGTGCAGCGGTTGATGCAAATCGCCGACGAGATGGATGAGAAATTGCAGCGCGAGTAAACGTTCGGCGGGCGAAGTGCGCGCGGATTTCAATTCAGCCGCGAACTGTTCGACCTTATCGACAACGCAAGCTTTGGCGGGACCGGCGCTGGCGTTTTGTTGCGATTGCAACGGCGGCGAGCCAAAACAGGCGCGTGCAAAATCCGGATGCGCAAGTGCGAGATTGACATAATGCCAGCGCCGCGTCTGTTCGTAGCGACTGGTTTGTTGATGGAGTTCTGTTTGTTCGTGCAGTGGGCCGCCGGCGCGATCGGAGTCGCGATAGGCATCGGCCCACGTGGCCTCGCTCGCAAAATCGGTTGCGGTGAGGCCGCTGTTGTCGCGTTGCAACAGCATTTCGATTTGCGCGCGTGTCGCGGCAGAAAGCGACTGCCACGCGATCAGCGCGATGACTGCATGGCCTTTATCGCCCCAGGCCTGCGCGCTGTTGCTGCCGATCAACAGGCTCGTCAAAAGCAGCAACGGCACCACGGCGATTAGCGACCGCATCGCTTTGCGCGCGCAATTCACATTGCAATGCAGAGACAGCAATTAGCGATCGACGAATAATTGATCGGCAGGCACTTTATTTTTTATCATATTTATTTCGAGCAACTGCTCGACCAGTGTCTGCCAGCGCTGTGTGGTCATGCTGCCGAGTTTGCTGCCATCCTTGGTTTCGATCAGCGGTTTTTGCGCTTGCGCGCTCGCGAGAAATGTCGACGGATCCATCGCTTTGTTGAGCTGCGCCATTTTTGCGTTAGTCGATTCAGGGTTACGTAAATAATCGCTCCAGCCCGCGCGCACGCTCGCAATCATCTTATCGACTTCAGCGGGATTTTTTTGCAAGTGTTCGCGCGTGGTGGCGAGCACGGTAGTGTAGGGATTGTAGCCGCTATCGGCGATCATAAAAGTTTTGACTTTGATGCCGGCTTTTGCGGCGGCGAGCGGTTCGCTCGTGACGAAACATTGCTGCGAAATTTTCCTATCGCTTTGAAAATTGCCGATGCCGCCGAGATACGGCGCGGTCGCCACTTTGACCGGCGCATAATGTTTTTTGAAATATTGCGCGTAGGCGAGGCCGGATTGCCACAGCAGCAGACCATCGCCGTGCATGACATCGGCGAGGCTAGTGAAACCGCGCTCGGCGTGCGTCATGATGCCTTGCGGCACGGTTTGATAGGTGGCGAACAGCGCGACGATGTCGTTGGCGCCGCGATCGTGCGCGATGACGATTTCATCGGCGGAAACGATCGCATAATCGACTTTTCCTGCAGCGAGCATCTGTACGGTCGGTGTGCCCGAGCCGCCTTCGAGAATATCGACAGTCAAGTTATTGCGCGCGAAATCGCCGTTGAATTTCGCCGCATAAAAACCGCCGAATTGCGGCTCGGCTTTCCAGTTCAATGCGAGCGTAATCGGATCGGCAAAAACGCTGCTATTTCCCGCGAGTGCGAACAGCAATCCAACGCTAAAAATAATTTTTTGCAACACTGCATGCTCTCCGAATAGGTTTCTCCCCTCTCCGCGGGAGAGGGAACTAACTGCGCAAATACGGCCGCCTGCCCATTAATAATCGCGCGAAAATATCGAGCGCGAGAATCAATAGCAGCGCCAGCACGCTGGACATCAACACGCCGCTGAAGACGAGATCGACACGCTGCTGCGTGCGCGCCGAATCGATCAGGCTGCCGATGCCGCCACCCGCGATAAATTCGCCGACGATGGCGCCGACGACGGCCAAGCCGATACCGATGCGCAGTCCGGCCAGAATATACGGCAGCGCCGAGGGCAGTTGCAGCTTGGTAATCAACGCCCAGCGCGCGGGTTGGTAGAGCTGAAACAATTCCTTGAGCAGCGGATCGGTTTGCTGCAATCCCGCGAGTGTATTCGCGAGAATCGGAAATAGCGACACAATAAAGGCCGAGGCCTTCACCGTTGGCGCGCCGAAGCCGAACCAGATCACGAGCAACGGTGCGATCGCGATGATCGGCACGGTTTGAAAAAAAATGCAAAACGGCAGCACGGCGCGGCGCACGATCGGTATCGCAAAGAAAATGACCGCCAGCGCAATACCGATTACACAGCTGAGGCCCAATCCCCACACAATCGAGTCGAGCGTCGACAGCATCGCCGCGTAAATATCGCTCCAATTATCCACGGTCGCGGCGACAATCGCGCGCGGCGATGGCAGCAAATAAGCCGCGACCCATTTCCGATCGACGCAAAACTCCCACGCGCCGAGCAGCAGCAATAAAAACAGCCACGCGGGCGATTTTTCGCGTATGAATCGTGTTGCAGTAGCAATATTCATGCGGCGCGCTCGATGGCGGCGAAGCGTTGCGAAAACGCTTTCGCGATCGTGTTGAATTCCGTGCTCAATTTAGTTTCCTGCGTGCGCGCGGGTAATTCGATCGCCCGCCACGCCGCGAGTTTGCCGTGGCGGTCGAGCAGCAACACATCGTCGCCGAGATAAACCGCTTCGGCGATCGAATGTGTGACGAACACGTACTGCAAACCCAGCGTGGTTTTTAATTCGAGCAATAAATCCTGCAAACGAAAACGCGTGCGTTCGTCGAGTGCGGCGAACGGCTCGTCGAGCAGCAACAATTTCGGTTCGGTGATGAGCGCGCGCGCGAGCGCGGTGCGCATCTGCATGCCGCCGCTGAGTTCGCGCGGAAAATGATCGAGATGTTCGTCCAGACCGAGTTGCTTCAGCAATACGATGGCGCGCTCACGCGCGCCGCGATCAACTTTCGTTTGCAGCTCGAATGGCAACAACACGTTTTCCAGCGCGGTGCGCCACGGCACCAAACGCGGCTCTTGAAATACATAAGTCATGTGCGCGGCGAGCACGGGATCGATCAGCAATTCGCCGCCGCTCGATGGTTCGAGTCCCATCAACAAGCGCAGCAACGTCGTCTTGCCGCAACCCGAAGGGCCGAGCAGCGAGAGGCAGCGGCCGTGCGGCAGCGTGAACGATAAATCGCTCAACGTATCGCGCGGCTGCGAGGCAAAACGCTTGCGCAGCTGTTTGCTGGTGATGGCGTATTCTGCGCCAGTAGAAAAATCAGTCATCGCTTTTAAAGTATCATGAAGGGCAAGCAGCCGTCATATTATCAACGAGCCGCCTTGATTGGGGGGATAGTGTATATCGCACAGGGTTCAATGTGTTTGAAACGGCGTACAGCAAGAGGTGATTATGGCGTTAACTCGAAAATTCCAGCTGCGCGCCGTTGCCGCCGCCTGATAATTACGTAAAAATAATTGAGTAGATTGCTGGGGTGAGTTAGGATCGAAATTATAGCCGAGACGGATCGGGGCGATAATAATTTTTCCGGCTGTTGATAAATATCCTGCCGATTTGATTTGAGGTGTCAGGGATGAAAAATTTATACCCTTCTTTTTTTCGTTTTCGTACCAAATATCTATTGACCAGATACGTAGCAATTTTTATTGTTTTGGGTGCTGAGTTTCTGGTTCCTTCTAGAGCGAAGGCAGCGGTTTCTGATTGCATAGAGGACGGCGGGCAAGCCGTGTGCTCAATTCCGGTTCCCACGCCTTGGAACTATGGCTTCTGTGACCCACATATGAACTTTACGTATCAGTACGCTGCGTTCTGTCGAGCACAAGGGGGTACGTGGATGGGGGAGTACGCCTCTCCAGATTGCACAGGTACTTTTCCGCTCGACGAATCAAATTTGGTAACTGTTGCTGCGAGTTACAGTGGTAAGAATATAGATCAAGACAGCGGCTGGGGCCAAACGGTTTCAGATTATAACTGCTGGTCGGGTTCTCCCCGCTATCAAGGCGACATATTGATAGGAGATTTTCGTACTCTTTCTAATTCAAATGTATTTATGTTTGTTGAAAAAGCGCGAAGTTTGCAATGCCCCGTGGGAAGTGTCCTGCGAACAGTTAATGGGCATACAGCATGTGTACGTCCAGTAGAACCTATGCAATGTGGTGTTGGTAATCCGGTTACACCCGCCACGGGGACGAAAATACAAATTGAACAAGATGACATCGTATTCGGTGAACCATTTGAGCGTTATTATAATCCGTTTGGTTCCCTGATTCCGTATACTGCTGGCATGAATGTCGCGAAGCAATTTGGCGATAATTGGCGCTCGATTTTTGATTATAAGCTTTATCCAATTAGTGACTCTTCCTATTCAATTGCTGCGGTGAGCAAGCCGGATGGTTCGCTGCAATATTTCAATCAGCTCGGTAGGCCTCTGCTGGGTTACGGTGCCTCGGATGAATCGTTAATACGAAACAGTGATAACTATATTTATTCGGCAGATAATCGCAAGTATATTTTTGATATTGCAGGGAAGTTGATTTCAATTAAGTTAGTAGGCGGAGTTACACGTACGCTGACTTATTCAAATGGTACCACTGGAGCTGGTGGTGGGTATGTTTTATATCCCGATGGTACTCCTTCAAATGTAGTACTCCCTGCTGGATTATTGTTGTCTGTGACGGATTCTTTCGGTCGCACGATGACTTTTGGCTACGATGCGATTAATCGTGTTGTTGATCTTGTTGACTCCGAAGGGAAAACTATCAAGTACAGCTATGGTGTTTCAGATAATTTAATTTCAGTTACATATGCAGATAATAAAACCAGAACCTACGTCTATAATGAATCACCCAACATATCAGGCGCAAATTTGCCGCATGCTCTTACTGGTATAGTCGATGAAAACGGCAATCGTTTCGCTACTTACAAGTATGATAATCTGGGTCGCGCAATTTCTACAGAGCATGATGTTTGGATTCAAGGAAATCCAGATCCATCGCCTGTGGAAAAAGTTTCACTTATATATACTGCCGATTCGAGTGGAGCCCCTTTTTCGTCTAATGTCACTGATGCCCTCGGCACAACGCGCACGTATTCCTTCACCAATATTCTCGGCGTGGTTAAAAACACCGGCGTCACCCAACCGTGCAACGCCGGTTGCGGTGCGGCATCGGCGACGAGTTACGACGCCAACGGCAATGTCTCCTCGCGCACCGACTTCAACGGCAACGTGACGAATTACGTTTACGATTTATCGCGCAATTTGGAAACCTCGCGTACCGAAGCGTATGGCACGCCGCAGGCGCGCACGATCACCACGCAATGGCATCCGACGTATCGTTTGCCGACATTGATCACCGAGCCCGGAAAAACTACAACGTTCAATTACGATGCGTCGGGGAATTTATTGTCGAAGACGATCACCGACACCGCGCTGAATCAATCGCGCACGTGGGGCTGGACGTATAATGCCTTGGGCCAGGTGTTGACGGCCGATGGCCCGCGCACCGATGTCAACGACGTGACGACGTACACCTATTACACGAGCGCGAGCAATGCCGCCGGCAGCGTACATGCGATCGGCGATCTCGCGACGGTGACGAATGCGGTGGGGCTGGTCACGTCGATTACGAATTACGATTTGAACGGCCGGCCGCTCTCGATCATCGATCCGAACAACGTGGTGACGACGCTGACGTATTGGCCGCGCGGCTGGCTGCACACGCGCACGGTGAATGGCACGCAAACCACCACGTACGATTACGATGGGGTGGGACAGTTAACGCAAGTCACGCTGCCCGACAATTCAGCGTTGCAATACACTTACGATACCGCGCATCGACTCACCGATATTCAAGACGGCTACATGGTTGGCGGAACCTTGACCCTGAGCGGCAATAAAATTCACTACACGCTCGACGCGATGGGCAATCGCACGCAGGAAGATACGAAGGACCCGAGCAATAACATTTTGAAAACACGTTCGCGTATTTTCGATGCCCTCAACCGCCTGCAGAAAGATATCGGCGGCACGTCGCCGTCGACGCAAATCACGCAGTACACTTACGACGACAACGGCAATCTCAAAACCATCACCGATCCGCTCAATCACATCACCGTGAACGGTTACGATGCGCTCAATCGGTTGATCACGGTGACCGATCCGGCCAACGGCGTCAGCACGACGAATTACAACGCGCTCGATCAAATCACCTCGGTGTCCGATCCGCGTCTGGTCACGACGAATTACACGATTAACGCGCTCGGCGATGTCACGCTCACGCAAAGTCCCGATAGCGGCAACACCAATAAAGTTTACGATGCAGCGGGCAATATCGTTCAAAAAACCGATGCGCGCGGCGTGGTCTCGAATTACGCGTACGATGCGCTCAACCGCTTGAAAAAAATCACCTACCCCAGCGACAGCACCGCCACGTTGACCTTTAAGTACGACAACTTCTACCCATATTACTTTCCCAACAACAATGGGTACCTGAGTTCTATCCTCTCACCCGATGGCAGCTCAATGGATTTTTATCGCGATGCCTATGGCAATCTGACTGGGTTTGAAGATGTCAACAGCGTGGGCGATTTCTACAGCGAATTCCATTTCGACAGCGCCAATCGTCTGATCCAAATCATTTATAACAACGCGCGCATTGTCACCTATACGCGCAATGCGCTCGGCCAAATCGTGCAAGTGCAGATGCAAAAAAATTCCGGTGCCGCCGTGCAAACCATTGTCAGCAATGTCACTTACGAGCCATTCGGGCCGATCAAAAGCATCACCTACGGCAACGGCATTACCACCACATTTGCGCATGACCAGGATTATCACGTGAACCGGGTGACCACCACTTCAACACCGGCTTGGGATTACGTGTACAGCTACGACGCGGCCAGTCGCTTGACGGGCATGGCCGATCAAATCGGTGCGCTGAATAAAAGTTATGACTATGACACGCTCGATCGCCTCACGAGCGATCAATTCGACGGCAGCGCCAGTCTCAGCTACACGTACCAATACGACGCCGGCGGCAACCGTCTACAACGCGGCAGCAGCTTTAACAGCCACCCCTTGTCCACGTTCGTGCAACGATACGCGAGCGCGTCGAATCGGCAAACCGGGTTGGGGCTGGTGAGCACGCCCAGCGATGCCGGAGGTAATCTAACGGTGGATTCGAGCGGCGATGTACTCACCTACAACACCGCTAATCGACTCGTGCAGACGAGCAACAGCAATGGCGCGACAACATATCAGTACAATGCGCTCGGTTGGCGCAATCTCAAACAGCAGGGCTCGATTCTCACGCATTACGATTATCTGCCCGACGGCAAATTGCTCGAACAGACTCAGCCCAATGCCGATGGCACCTGGCATCAGACCGTCGATTATATTTGGCTCGACGACATGCCGATCGCACAGATCAAAACTACCTATGGGTACTACAATCACCCATCGACAAAACGCCTCACGTATATCCACGCCGATCACCTCAACACCCCGCGCCTGATGACTGACGACACGCAAAAAGTCGTCTGGCAATGGACCAGCGACGGCTACGGTTACACACCGCCCGATACCGATCCGGATGGCGACGGAATCACCGACACACTCGATTTGAGATTTCCGGGGCAGATTGCAGACTCGGAAACTGGCCTGTTTTACAACATGAATCGGTATTATGATCCGATTACTGGAAGGTATACTCAAAGTGATCCGATTGGTGTAACAAGAAATTATTCCGATCCGATGTTGCGAGTATTGATTAAAAATGGTTTGCTTGCGGAAAGAGGTATCGGTTTTTATGGCTTAAATCAACCATATGCCTATGCTGATGAAAATCCACTTATTTATACAGACTCGAGTGGTTTAGTAGTCACCAAGTTTCCGGGACAAAAAAAGAAAGACGTTCCTGACGATGACACCGATAATCCACGACCTAAATTCCCTAAACCTTCTCGTATGTGCTCGGTGGCATGTACTGTTACATATCAAAAAGGGGTTATGGATTGTGCCCAATCATGCTCGATTAAGTTGTTTGGATACAATATGCGATCCTGCCAACAGTCTTGGTCAACTTGGCTAACAAATTGCCAAGTTAATTGTGCAACAAACTAATGCGGTAACTATATGGAAAACTTCAATAAGAAGGTCAGCGTGGAAAAAAATGTTAGTAAGGACAATAAACTTATTATTCTATCTCAGAAAAAACTAGGTAGAACTATAGCAATTTTTGTTTCAGTTTTGATTGCGTTTATTGCAGGTGAAGCATTAGGCTCAAACTATGCTCTGCTTAAGGAAATGCAGCTACATGAGCAAATTTTAGTGCGGAATCTCTCGATATTTTCTAAATGTAAAAGTAATCAATGCAATCAAGATTTTCAGGAGTCTCTTGTTCAGGAAAACGATATTGCAATTCAACAGTACACATTGTTAGAAGCAACAAGCAAGAGCATTTTGAATAGAGGTTTCTGGTACACCATAGGGCCTCTAGCTTTTGCAATCTACAATAATCAAAGTGTTACTCCCAGCGAGCGACTGCGTGGATACTATGAAAAATTAGGCTGTGGGATAAATGGAGTGATTTGTCAGAATACAAAAACTGAAGCTGCACCAAGTCATCCCTGAACTATGGAAAACTAAGGGGGGGCAGTTTCATGCTGTCCCACAGAAATTTTAGATCAAACACATCTGCCGCTCACTTTGGGGATCAGTGGGTAGTGGATCACTGCGTAGCAGCACGTAGGGCAATAAATGAAGTGCATTGCGCCATCACTTCGGCTTAGTCTGGCGTATTACGCTTTCGCTAATACACCCTACGGGCTTCATCCAACAACGAGATAAAATCGAAGGAATCTAGCGGTCAGACTCCTTTGAAATCTTTTAACGCGCCGTCTGCATTAACTCAATATTTTTCCCGAGAAAATCATTCCCAAAAAATCAAAGAGTCAGACTCCTTTGAAATATTGCGCTGGCTTTTCTTATGGGGTGCCAGCAGTTGACGGTCTTGAGTCCTGAATATCGATGGAATCAAGAGGGTTTGCAGGGATGGCGAGGTTGGCAGAAAACTCATCCAGCCACGTGTCGAACCAGCAGCACGATCCCAATGATAATCACCACGAAATACAAAATCCCCGCAATAAAAAGCTGCAAACCATTCGCGCGGCGAAAATCCTCCTGGCGCTGTTTGGCGGTGCGCACGCCGAGGTGTGTGGAAAGCACAATACCGATAACTTCCAGAAGGGTGTGTGGTTTTACATCGGAATCGGGGCGCTCGAAATAGCGCGGCTTCTTTTTTTTCGGTGTTGACTCGGTCGGATCGGACATAATGCGCGGCCTTTGAGCTGTCAGACACTCGTCAGTAGCTATGTCTGTTGCTTTTAATGTTCAGTTTGAGAGAAAATCGGGCGCTAACGCTTTTCAGAGTATAAGCAAAAATAAATAGGATGTTGAGAGAGCAGAATGAAGTTGGACCGTTTTTTACTCATCTCCACATTGACTTCGCTGGTTGCCGGTTGCGGCGGCCATGGCGCATATAGTCCATCGAACTCGACAACGAGTAGCGGTTCGAGCACGACGTATAACTTTGTCGAGCCGAAGGTTAACTCTCAGCGCAACTACACCAATACGATAGTCGATAATAAAAACAACAATATTCCCGACACGTTCGTTGCAACCGTGTCGGCGGTCAACGCCGATGGTTCGTACGTGATTCAACAGCAGGATCAAAGCAGCAGCTCGGTCATCGTAAATGGAATCTCCTATGCGGTTCCCACCGAGACCGAAAATTTTAACGATTCGGGGCAGGAAACCTCGTATACGTATACGCCGAGCGGGGGAGTTCTCACCACCTGTTCGGTTTCTCCGCATGGTGCTGGTCCTAATTATCCGCTTGCGATTGGCGATACGTGGTCGACGAGTTACAACATCACTTGCGGCAGCGATACGCCGATCAACTATATGCAGACGGGATCGGCCGTCGATGTCGAGACTGTCACGGTGCCGGCCGGTACCTACAACACGCTGAAATTACAGAGCACGCTCACCTGGACGGATGCCAACGGCACCTCGTATAGCAAAGCGATTACCGATTGGCTCGATATCGACACCAGTGTATTAGTGCAGGAAAAAACCACCACCACCCCCAGTGGAACGAAACCCGTCAACGGGTATGCGGCGAGCACCGATCTCGTGTTGCAAAGTCTGTTGTAAATCTTGCGGTCGTTTTAAAAAATCAGTCGCCGCGCCGATCTGGCGTGTAGCGTTTGCTGTGACTAAAAAATTAATCATTCCCGATATTTCTCCGACCTTATTCGGTGTCGATCTAATAAAAATATTTCGGCTCGCCAGTACGGTAATTTCGCAAATAAACTCTTCAAGAATTCGTCAGCGCTAATTCAATAATTGTTCACCGAATGGAAATGTTTCGCGCTTATCGTCGAATAAGCGGCGGATGAATTTTTATGCGTTGTTGGAGCACTCATCACTTCGTCGTTTCCCCATCAAATTCACCTTGCGGAGAACAGTCATGAAGCGCTTCGTTTCCTTGCAAAATATTTTTCGATCGGCCGCGTCGGGCATCGTCTGTGCCGGCGTTGTGACGACGGCGCAGGCCGCCGATACGGCCACTCCGATCAAACACGTGATCGTCGTCGTCGGCGAAAATCACACGTTCGATAATGTGTTTGGCGGCTATCGTCCGAACGCGGGTCAATACATCGATAACCTCTTGTCGAAGCGCATCATTCGATTGGATGGTTCGCCCGGTCCGAATTTTGCCGCGGCGCTTCAGCGCAAAGCGGATCCCGCTGGCGTCTATTCGATCGACCCCGCACGCACCGGCGCGTACGCGAATTTGCAGCAGCCCGACACGACGTATGCCGAAGGCCAGCCGCCCGGCGTGCCCGATGCGCGTTTTCCCACCGATCTGGCGAACGGTCCGTTCCAGCTCACGCGTTATGTTCCCGATGATGCGTTCACGGGCGATCCGGTGCATCGTTTCTTTCAAATGTGGCAGCAGGTCGGACACGGTAGCCACGATTTATTCGTGTGGGTTGCGCAAACCGTTGGCGTCGGCGTGCATACCAACGGTAATTTCGTCGACAACACGCATCAAGGCGCCGTTGCGATGGGCTTTTACAATATGAGCACAGGCGATTTGCCGCTGCTCGCGCAAATGGCGCACGAATACGCCATCAGCGACAACTATCACCAGGCCATCATGGGTGGTACGGGCGCGAATTTTCAGGCGATCGTCACGGGCGATGCGGCGTTTTATAACGACAGCGGCACACCGACGCCACCGCCGGTGGCTGTGACGACCTCGATCAACGGTGTGCCGACCACGGTGAGTCAAATTGAAAATCCAATTCCCGCTGCGGTAAGCGGTAATCCCAATTGGTATCAGGAAGATGGTTACAGCGGCGGTTCGTATGTGAATTGCGCCGACACCTCGCAACCCGGTGTCAAAGTCATACGCGATTATCTGGACAGCAAACATATTCCCGCCAATTGCGCGGATGGCCACTATTATCTGGTCAACAATTACAACCTCGGTTACACCGCCAACGGCACGCCGGTCGATCTCAATGCAAAACCGTTTACGCTGCCGCCGCAACCTTCAACACTGCCGACAATTGCCGATGCGTTGAGTAATGCCGGTGTATCGTGGAAGTGGTATATCGCAGCGCGCGGCGATGGTTCGAATCCCGGCGCGGATTATTGCGGTATCTGCGATCCGCTGACGGCGTACACATCGGTGATGACGGACGCCGCGAAAAAAGCGAATCTGCAGGATCTCAATAATTTGTACAGCGACATCGCCAGCGATAATCTGCCGGCCGTGGCGTTCGTGCGTCCTCCCGAAGCGATGGCGGGGCATCCGGCGGATTCGGAAATCGCCGCGTATCAGAATTACGTCACCGATCTCGTCAATAAAGTTCACAACAATCCCGCGCTATGGAATAGCACGGCGATTATCATGACGATGGATGAGGGCGGCGGCTATTTCGATTCGGGATACGTGCAGCCCGTCGACTTTTTTGGCGACGGCACGCGCATTCCGTTGATCGTGGTTTCACCGTATGCGAAGCGCGGTCACGTCGATCACACCTACAACGATCACGTGTCGATTCTGAAATTCATCGAACACAATTGGGGTTTGCCACCGCTGTCGAATCGCAGCCGCGATAATCTGCCCAATCCGCAACAGGCGTTTGGCAGTTATGCGCCGAACAACGGCCCCGCGATCGGCGATTTGATGTCGTTGTTCGATTTCTCCCGCCTCCGCGCGAATGCACCCACCATCACGGTGGCGAAACCGGTTCCGGTGGCGCAGCGCGACGGCGATAGAGAGTGATTGTTATTAGTCGCTAAAAAAACTGCGGTCCGCTCGCGTCGCTGCGAGCGGAGTTTTTTTGCGAACCAGTTCCCGTTCTCGCGGCGCGGTGTTGAGCGCGCAAGTAAATTTGTTTTCTACTGCGCACTTCAATGCACATCGGAATGGGACGCAACGATGCTGGGCTTGGCCGCGCTGTCGGCGGCGCTGTTAGTTGCTGCCGCGCTTATTTTTCTGCTGCAGAAGTGGCGGCACCGCAAACGTCAAATGGCGCGCAGACATGCGCACCTCAAACCGAAATCTTACGCGGCGGTGGGTATTCGCCCACACGCGCGCGCCTGCATCGCCGTGCGAACGTATTATAAAAAACGGTTTCTTGCCGAGGAGGCCCCGGCGATCCCTGTGGCCGGCTGCACGGTGAGGCCGTGTCCTTGCCGCTACATTCATTATGTTGATCGACGCGTTGAGGATCGGCGGTCCACCTTCGGTATCATCGATCGCTGGCATGATACCGCCGGTACCGAGCGTCGCCGCGGCGATCGCCGGCATGCGCCGGCATCGGTGTAACCTGAACCCACGCGGAAATACTCCTGGCTCCACGCCATAATCTCCAATCGATTCCATCCTTGTCGCGCTCGCGCCTGTTTTGCGGGTTGCGGTCCGCAAGGTGGCGCGCGATCCTCACACAATCACTTAGGCGCGCGCGCAAATAATCGTTGCTCCTGTTGTCCGCACTGGGCGAACGCTGCGAAACGGCTAGACTGAGAGGATGTCCAAGCGGGAGCTAAATTCGTGTCATGACGCAGAAATGGATCGATATTGCCGACCTCACGCTGGGTATGTTCATCACCAAGCTCGGCGGTTCCTATATGGACCATCCGTTCTGGCGCAGCCGCTTTCTATTAACCAAGGATGAGGATTTACGCCTGCTGCAAGTCTCGGGGGTCAATCGCGTTTGCATCGATATCAGTAAAGGTGGCGATGTCGGCGCTCAGCCCAAGGTAATTGCCGCGCCGCCGAATGTCCCGGTGACGGCCACCAAGAGCGACAGCGAGATGGGCGCCGCGGTGGGCCCTGCGATTATCGAAGCGCGCGGCGATAACAGCTCGGCGCAGGTACCGGTCAAGCTGGAGTTGCGCCGCGCCGCGCGCATCTGCGCGCAGTCGAAAGAAGCGGTGACCGCGATGTTTCAGGAGGCGCGCATGGGCAAGGCGGTCGATGCCGAAGCCATGCAGCCGCTCGTTGCGGAAATCTCCAGTTCGGTCGCGCGCAATCCCGGTGCGCTGATCAGTCTGGCGCGGCTCAAAACCAAGGACGATTACACCTACCTGCATTCGGTCGCCGTCTGCGCGCTCATGGTCGCGCTTGCGCGCCAGCTCAATCTCAGCGAAGAGGAGGCGCATCAAGCCGGCATGGGCGGACTGGTACACGATGTCGGCAAAGCGCTGATCGCGGATGCCATTTTGAACAAGCCCGGCAAATTGACCGATGAGGAATTCGTTTCGATTAAGGAGCATCCGGCGCTTGGCCATCGCTTGTTGTTGGAAGGGCGCGGCGCAACCGGGCAGATGCTCGATGTCTGTTTGCATCATCACGAAAAAATCGACGGTTCGGGTTATCCCGAGAAATTGACCGACGCACAAATCAGCCGCTTCGCCAAAATGGGTGCGGTGTGTGATGTCTACGATGCGATTACGTCGAACCGCCCTTACAAAAGCGGATGGGACCCTTCCGAATCGTTGCGCCGCATGGCGGAGTGGAAAGGGCATTTCGATACGTTGATTTTTCAGGCGTTCGTTAAAAGCCTCGGCATTTATCCGATCGGCTCGCTGGTGCGGCTGGAGTCCGGCCGTCTGGGCGTGGTTGTCGAACAGCACGCGCAATCGCTGCTGGTACCGAAGGTACTGGTGTTTTTCTCGACGAAATCACGCTGTCATATCGCGGCTGAAGAATTGGATCTGTCGCGCCCGCAATGTCAGGATAAAATTGTCGGCCGCGAATCGGCCGAGAAATGGGGGCTGGTCAATCTCGAATCGCTGTGGGCGGGTCGTCAAAAGAGTTGAATACGGTTTCACGATTTATCGAGTCGCTTTTCTAACATTTGCACTGAGTTTCAGCATGGTTTATTTCATCGGCACCGATAGCGTGGGTTATGCCGCCGCGTTTTGCACCACCGCCGCATTCATCCCGCAGGCCTATGTTGCGATCAGGCATCGCGATACCAAATCGCTATCGTTGGCGATGTATATTATTTTTACGCTCGGCCTGATTCTGTGGCTGATTTACGGGCTGATAAAAAATGATTGGGCGCTCATCGTATCTAATGCCGTGACGGTGACACTCGCTGCGCTGATTTTGATGACCAAACTGCGCTACGATGTGTTTGATGAACGCGGCAAGTAGCGCGATCACACCCACAGCATACAGCCCATTTCAAACGGGTGGCTCAGCAAACGATGATGCGGGTAAATACGCAATTTGTAATGCACGAGTCCGTATTGTTCAGCGGTGAATTCAAGCGCGAATTCAACTTCGTCGCCATTTTGTGCAACCGGTTTGAATAGGCGCCGGTCGAACGAGAAGAATTTGCCGCCGCTGGGAATTTTGCCGAGCAGGCATTCAACCACAACATCCTCGGGTTGCAAGCCGTTGAGATGCGCGTGCAAGCGCAGCGACATCGCGTCGCGAAATGCGATCTGCTGCGTTGGCGCTGCCGCGAGCGCAATCGATACACCGGGCCAGCGCTGTTTCACGTTCTGTTTCCACGCCGCGAGTTTGCGCGCGTTGGCGGCGTTGTCGCCCGCGAGCAATGCCATCTGCCGCGCGGCTGGACCGTAAAACTTACGCACATAATCCATCACCATGCGCTGCGCGTTGAAATGCGGAATGATCGATTTCATCGACGCTTTCGATAATGTCACCCAATCCGCCGAATAACCCTTGCCGTCGTGTTTGTAGAAAAGCGGCATCACCTCGAATTCGAGGATATCGAGCAGATCGTCGGCTTCTTCGCGATTGCGTTCGTCGGAGCTGGCTACCGGGAGGCGCGGCGTGATCGCCCAGCCGTTGTGGTGGTTGTAGCCTTCGCCCCACCAGCCATCGAGCACGCTCAAATTAATTGCGCCGTTAATCGCGGCTTTTTCGCCCGAGGTGCCGCTCGCTTCGAGCGGGTATTCGGGTGTGTTGAGCCAGACGTCGACGCCCGCAACCAAGCTGCGCGCCAGCGCGAGATCGTAGCCTTCGAGCAAAATGATTTTGCCGATGAATTCGGGCCGCAGCGACAATTCGTGTATGACTTTAATCAATTGCTGACCGGGTTGATCGTTCGGATGCGCCTTACCCGCAAAAATCATCACACCGGGCCGCTCGGGATGATTGAGAATTTTCGCGAGCCGGTCGAGATCGGAAAATAATAAAGTTGCGCGTTTATACGTGGCGAAGCGGCGCGCGAAACCGAACACGACGATATCGCGATCGGGATCGCTGATTTCGCGCGTGATGCGTTTGGTCAGCGAATGGCTGCTGCCGTTGCGCTCGCACTGACGCACGACGCGCTCGCACACCTCTTCGAGCAATTGGTGTTTCAGCGCTTTGTGAATGCTCCAATAATGGTGATCGGGAATGTCGTCGACGCGCTTCCAAAATTCGGGATCGAGCAATTCGCTCTGCCATTCGTTGAAGCGCATATCGAACAGGCTCACCCATTCGCGCGCGAGAAACGTCGGCACATGCACGCCATTGGTGATGTAGTCGATCGGATTTTCTGCGGGCGGAATTTGCGGCCACAAGCCGCCTTCCATGTGCGACGCGACACCGCCGTGAATGCGACTGACGCCGTTGTGAAAGCGCGAGCCGCGCAGCGCGAGCGTCGTCATATTGAAATCGTGTTCGCCACCGGTGGCCTGACCCAGCGCGAACAGCGCATTGAAATCGAGTCCGAGTTCGTTCGTGTAATGCGCGAAATATGTGCTCATCAATTCGCGGCTGAAAAAATCGTGTCCGGCCGGCACGGGTGTGTGCGTGGTAAACAGCGTGCCCGCTGCGATCAACTCAAGCGCCGCGGCGAAATCGAGTCCGGCGGCAATCGCATTGCGGCAGCGCTCCAAAATTTGAAACGCGGCGTGACCTTCATTGATATGCCACGCGCTCGGTTTGAGGTTGAGCATTTGCAGCGCGCGCACGCCGCCGACGCCGAGCACGATCTCCTGCTGAATACGCGTCTCTTTATCGCCGCCGTAGAGACGATGCGTGATGCCGCGGTCGCGCTCCTGATTTTCGGGGAGATCGGTGTCGAGCAAATACAAGCGAATGTGCCCGGCTTTTGCTTCCCACACGCGCACATGCACCGTGCGCCCCGGAAATTGCAAACCGAAATGCAGCGGCTCGCGCTGTTCTTGTTGGTTGGGGGCGAGCGCGGGTTTGATCGGCAAATCGTCGCAATGATTGTCGGTGTACTGCGCGATTTGATGGCCGTGCCCGTCGATCGTCTGCGTGAAATAACCTTGTTTATACAACAGGCCGACGCCGATGAAGGGAATGCCGAGATCGCTGGCGGCTTTGCAGTGATCGCCGGCGAGAATGCCGAGCCCGCCGGAGTAAATCGGAAAACTTTCGTGAAAGCCGAACTCGGCGCAAAAGTACGCGACCAGATCGCGCTGCGGATCGAGTATTTCGGCGCACTCGGGACGCGGTCGCGTTTCGAGGTAGGTGTCGTAGCCGGCGATGACGCGGCGGTAGTCGTCCATGAATGCGCGATCGTGCAGCGCTTCATCGAGCGTGCGCTGGCGCAAACGGCGCAGAAACACCTTCGGATTGTGGCCGCAGTCTTCCCACAGGGAATTGTCGAGCCGCGAAAAAATGCGCCGCACGTTGCGGTCCCAGCTGTACAGCAAATCGTTAGCGAGTTCGTTGAGGCGGCTCAGCGGTTCGGGCAGTCGCGGTTGAATTTCAAGCTTGAAAAAAGTGCCGGACATGAGGGCGGTCCTTGTTCAAATAATATGGCAGGAATTGTGACATAGATTAGCTCGGTGCAAGTTGGATTATAGGTCACTCAACTTATGAAGCAGCATACGTTCCAAGTATGCGAGGGGTTCGTGCTTGCATTCCGTCGCGCCGCACATGACTATGCGCGGCTATGACGATACCAACAGGTACCATTAGCAATTCATTCACCGCGCTGCCGTTGCCAGCGGCGATGCTCGATAACCTCGCCAGTCTGGGTTTTACCCAGATGACGCCGATTCAGGCGCAGAGTTTGCCGCCGATTTTGCAGAATCGCGATTTGATCGGCAAAGCCAAAACCGGCAGCGGCAAAACCGCTGCGTTTGGTATCGGTTTGCTGTGCAAATTAAACGTGCGCGAATTTCGCATTCAGGTATTGGTGTTATGCCCGACGCGCGAATTGGCCGATCAGGTCGGCAAGGATATTCGCCAGCTCGCGCGCTTTCAGCACAATACTAAAGTGTTGACGTTGTGCGGCGGTGTGTCGATCGGCCGGCAGATCGGTTCGCTCGAACACGGCGCGCATATCATCGTCGGCACGCCGGGGCGCATTCAGGATCACCTGCGCAAAGGCACGCTCGATTTGCAGCACGTGCAGATGCTGGTATTGGACGAAGCCGATCGCATGCTCGATATGGGTTTTATCGATGCGATCAACGCGATTATCGAACAGGTGCCGAAGCAGCGGCAGACCTTGTTGTTTTCCGCGACGTTTCCCGCTGCGATCAAAACGATGAGTGCGTCGATTCAAAACGACCCGGTCGAGGTCAGCGTCGAATCGACCCACAGCGAAGCGCAGATTCAGCAAGTATTTTATGAAGCCGAACCGGACTTTAGAAGCCGCGCCTTGATCGCCCTGTTAGGGCATTATCGACCGGCGTCGGCGCTGATTTTCTGCAACACCAAAGCGCAGTGTCAAGAAGTGGTCGAAGCCTTGCAGCAGCGTGGGATTGCCGCGCTGGCGATACATGGCGATCTGGAGCAGAAAGAGCGCGATCAAGTCTTGGTGCGTTTCTCGAATAAAAGTGTGCCGTTCTTGGTGGCCACCGATGTCGCGGCGCGCGGGCTCGACATCAAGGGTCTAGCGGCGGTGATCAACTATGAATTATCGCGCGATCCCGAAGTGCATATTCATCGCATCGGCCGCACCGGTCGCGCCGGCAACGAAGGTTTGGCGCTGAGTTTATACACACCTGCCGAAGCGCGTCGCGTCACCGCGATCGAAACCTATCAAAACAGCCCGATCAATCTCGGTCAGCTCGATAAGTTGCGCGTAAAGGAAGAAGTCGAAGTGGCGCCGTCGATGGTGACGATCTGCATCGATGCCGGCCGCAAAAACAAAGTACGCGCCGGCGATATTTTGGGTGCGTTGACGGGCGAGGGCGGCATACCCGGCAGCGCCGTCGGCAAGATTGATATTTCGGATTTTCACGCCTATGTCGCCATCGACAGCGAGCACGTCAATCAGGCGCTACAATGTCTCGCGAATGGAAAAATTAAAGGCCGTACCTTTAAAGTGCGAAAAATGCGTTAGCGAGATGTTTTAGCTGGCTAAAACTTCGCAAATTCTGATTCATCGAGTGCAATCGATTTTTTCTCAGCGCGTTTTCGAGTTGGCACTGACTCAGTCTGCACCGGTCCACTGTCTTGCGTGTTGTCATCGCCGGATTTGAAGAAGGCCATGGTTTGCTTCAACAATTGCGCTCGGCCACTCATCTCTTCGGCGGTGGCCGCCAGTTCTTCCGAGCTTGCAGCATTTTGCTGTGTCGTTGAGCTCAGTAATGCGACGGCGGAATTAATTTGATTGACGCCGGCCGATTGCTCTTCCGACGCGGCGGTGATTTCCTGAACTAGATCCGACGTTTTCTTAATATTCGGTACCATTTCATCGAGCAGCTTGCCGGCGCGCTCGGATAATTCGACGCTGTTGATGGCGACTACACCGATTTCACGCGACGCGGCTTGGCTGCGCTCAGCGAGTTTTCTGACTTCGGCGGCGACTACAGCGAAACCTTTACCGTGATCGCCCGCGCGCGCCGCTTCAATCGCAGCATTTAACGCGAGCAGATTGGTTTGATAGGCGATATCGTCGATGATGCCGATTTTATTCGCGATCTGTTTCATCGCTGCCACGGTGGCTTTTACCACTTCACCGCCTTCGGTTGCTTCACGCGCTGCTTTGGTGGCAATCGCATCGGTGATTTTTGAGTTCTCGGTATTTTGCGCGATAGAGGCCGTCATTTGTTCCACCGATGCGCTGGTTTCTTCGACGCTCGATGCTTGCTGGCTGGTGGCGCGGGATAATGAATTTGCTGTTGAGCTAACCTGACCAGACGCGTGCGCGAGCATTTCAGCGCCACTGTTTACGTCCTTGACGACACTGGCCAGTTTGGCAACCATGTTTTGCATAGAGCGGAGCAGATGGCCTATTTCATCGCCCGAAGTGATGTCGATAGTCGTTTCTAAATTGCCGGCGGTAATGGCATCGGCAACGGCAGTCGCTTGCTGCATCGGTTGCACAACGAGTTTGCGCGCTACCCAATAGACCAAGCCCGGCAACAGCAACGCGAACACGGTTAGGCCAAGTGCGATGCCAACGACCAGCGCGCGCTGCGAGGCCTTCGATACCGCGGTGACATTGTCGGTGAAATGCGTGTAACTCGCGCTGCGGAAACTAGTTAGATCGCTGCGGTATTTACCCAGACTTTCGGACATCGCTTTAATCGCGGCTGGGTCAGGCGCGGTGCCGGCTAACATCGAAAGGGAAAGCTGTTTCGCTGCGGTGTAATAGTTCTTGAACTCGCTTACCAATTGCGCGGCGTCAGTCGCATACTGAAGATTTATTGTTTGAATTTTATCGAAATTGGCGAGTATTTCTTTGTTTAATTCTTCGGTCGCTTCGATCTGGTCTTTTTCACCAGCCGATACACCCGCGTTTAAACTCTCGGTGACTTTTTCCAACAGCGTTACGTTTTCTGTAGCCGCTTCGAGCGTTGGAAAATAGACATGACTTATCTGATCGAGGCGGTGATTGTTTTGGGTCGAGACAACAAAGCTATAGCTTAGGTAAATAAGAAAACATAATCCGCCGACAATGGGGGCCAACAAAAATTTCCACAGCAGTGGCAATTCTTTGAGTAATTTCATGGCATCCTCATCCAGTTCTTTCGATTTATCTAGAGCTGCGATGGCGCTCTCAATTTGAACACCGCCGCTTAGACTCGTCGATAGATCACGTTAGTTTGCGAGCACTACTTTAACACTGCCATCGACCGCGGCTTTATCGATATAGCCGATAGCATTCGGGTTATCGGCGACCAATTTTTTGACCGCTGCGCTATCGGCTGCTTCCTTGGGCGGCTGCCCCTTACCACTGAAAATAATTTTCGACCAGTACGCTTTTACCTGCGCCGCCGATTTGCTGGCCACCTTGGTATAAAATTCGTCGCGGACGGCAGAGCCTTCTTTTTGATCGATGGGAACGGCTTGACCGCCGCCTGGAAGCTCCTTCGATTTACCGAGAAAAATATCGGATGCTTGATTGGCGGTTAATGTGGAGGTGGAGCTTTTCGCCGAAACCACCACGACCACTTCAGCTGAAACGACATTCACTGCTAAGCAAAGGACAAAACCAATGGTAGCGCGAGTTATACAGTTTGTAATTCGCATGGATTTATCCCCTTAAAACACAAAGTCGATGGCGGTGCTGATGACGTTGAAATTGTTGCTGCCTTGATAGCTCGCGCCGGCGGGAATAATCAATAATCGACCGGTCGAGTTATCAAACAGGCTCTTCCGATCGTATTGAACTTTTAAATCCGCGTTAAGCATGAAATCCCAGCGCACGCCGATAGATGCAGTGCGCTGATCGGCCGAAGTGGAAGACAAAATAGCGTTTATGCCGGCGTTCAACGCGGTGGCACCATCGGCAGCTACACCGGGTAATCCCGCTGTCGAAATGCCGTCCTCCTTGATGGCGTCTGTTTTGACTTCAGCGAAGGTCACATAGGGTGTGAACTTTTCTATGCGATAACCCGCGGTGACATAGGCGCTATTCGAATCAGCAATGATGCTTTCGCCTTTGACATGAACATACTCACCCATAACAAACCATGCACCGGGGTCATAGTTTGCGCCGAGTGTGTAGATACCGATTTTCATGTCGTTGAGCGGATATTTATTCAGCAGTGCATAGGCGTCTGCCGATGCTTGAGGAAAGAACGGCGCGGTGCCTTCAGCGAATTGTGCTAATCCGCCATAAAGCAGATCCAAGCCGCTCGACTTGAAGTCGATTTGATAAGAGGAGTAACCAGCTCGCAGCGTCAAGGCATCGATCTCTACGGTGTCGTTGATGCCCCAATCCGGGTTGCCTTGCATTTTGCTGTCTGAAAATTTTGCTGTGGACTGGCCGTAATACGCTTGGACCGTATTGATGACTTCGCCGAATTGCTTGCGATAGGTAATATCACCGCCGTCGTTATTGGTGGTGAGTGTGTTGAAATAAACCTCTTCGGGCGGTCGTACCCAAGGATTGGCATAACCGACGTTGCGCGAGTCAGAGATTAAAAATGCCGGCAATACGATGCGGCCGAGGCGCACGCTGAGATCGGGTGTGACTTGATATTTAACATTGGCCCATTCAATGACGGGCGTCCATGTATTGTCGTACTGATACTGAGTGACAACTTGCACGATCGCAGAAAACTTATCGACGAAGTTCGCGTTGAGCTGCACGCCAAGCTTGGAATCGCTATACGACTCCCAATCGTGTGACAGACCGGCTCCTTTAGGTTGATACGGCGTGCTGACAAAATCTGCCTTCTCTTCGCTTGAGTGCACAACACCCACCGTGCCAAAACCCTTAACGCTAAACATCGATGAGTCAAGGCCTTCAGCAAAGCTCGTTGTCGCGGTCATTGATGCAACTGCAATTGCAGTTGCGATTAATTTTTTCGACACTGTGTTGTTCCCGTTGCGGTGGAATGGTTGGGTCACCATAAAGCAGCCTCTTGTGTAGATAAAAAATTTCGTGACAGTGTTATGCAGCTAAATTTGATTTGTGATTGCGGAGGGGTAAGTAAAAATACTTACTTCTTGCGCGCGGCACGACGCGCCAGCCAATCGAAAGGTCTCGTCTATATATAGCAGTTGCATACTGGCGGAGTAAGAGATTAAAAGAGATGCGTCCATCAGCGGATCGCGATATGACAAATACGTTAGACCACTATTCGTGGCTTATCAAATTTGGTTTGCAGTGCGTTTTTGTTTAATCTTCAGAGGCTGATTAAGTGTGCAATCGAATCGAGATACAGTTGTTGATACATTGTCGCGCTCTGCTGCCACGAAAAATCTCGGCTCATCCCGTGCAATTGCAATTGGCGCCAGCGTTTATCGTTGCGATACGTTTCCAGTGCACGCACGAGCGTTTGACGCATCGCGTCCGCAGTAGCGCCTTCGAATACGAATCCATTCGCAGTGCCATCGGCCAGCGCGGCTTCGCTCATATCGACGACGGTGTCGGCGAGGCCGCCGACGCGATGCACGAGCGGCACGGTGCCGTAGCGCAGGCTGTACATCTGATTCAAACCGCACGGCTCGAAACGCGACGGCATCAGAAATAAATCGGCGCTGGCTTCGATGCGATGCGCGAGCGTTTCGTTGTAGCCGATCGTCACAGCAATACGCTGTGGGTATTTTTTCATCGCGGCGCGCAGTGCGTTTTCAAATTCGCGCTCGCCGCTGCCGAGCAATACCAGTTGCGCAGCGTGCGCGAGTAACGTATCGATGCACGCGAGCAGCCAATCGACGCCTTTCTGTTCGACGAGGCGGCCGACGAATCCCACGAGCGGAATCGCACCATCGATCGGCAAACCGAATTGGCGCTGTAACGCCAATTTATTCTGCATTTTCAATGCCAGCGTGCGGCGATTGTAACGCTGCACCAATTGCGTGTCGGTGCCGGGATTCCATTCGCCGTCATCGATACCGTTGAGAATGCCGCTGAGATGCGCGCCGCGAAAGCGCAGCAAACCATCGAGACCGTAGCCGAATGCCGCCGTTTGAATTTCGCGCGCGTACGTCGGACTTACCGTGTTGACGCGATCGGCAAATACGATGCCGCCTTTGATAAATGAAAATTGCCCGTGAAATTCGAGTGCGTCGTAATTCCAGAAACGCGCGGGCAGATTCGTCGCCAAAAATGCAGCGTAGGAAAACAGCCCCTGATAGGCGAGATTGTGAATCGTGAAAACCGTCGCGGGCCGCTGCGCTTCCATACTCAACAGCGCCGGCGCGAGCGCGGTCTGCCAATCGTTGCAATGCAATAGGTCGGGCTGCCAGGCGCAGCCGCAGCGATTGAGTGCAAGTTCGGCGGCAGCGCGGGACAATAAAAAGAAACGTCGATCGTTATCGAGAAAAGCGTGGCCGTGTTCGTCGAGATAGGGATTGCCGGGGCGATCGAATAATTCGGGGCAATCGAGCAGCCAGGTTTTGACGCGCGTGCCGGGCAGGCGCGATTCCAATAGATTGATGACACAGCCGTCGAGCGTGACAGTCGAAATTTTTTTTAAACCGGTCGCGCGCGCTTTGACGAGCGCATCGCGGTACGCGGGCAGCAACACGCGGACATCGTGACCGAGCGATAACAACGCGCGCGGCAGACTGCCGCTGACATCGGCAAGCCCACCGGTTTTAATCAGCGGATGCGCTTCGCTCGTGGCAAATAAAATGCGCAATTTTTATTTCCTTAAGCTGTTTCCCCGCTCCCTGCGGGCCCTAAAGGGTCTAACGGAGAGGAGACTAATGCCCCATCCACTTCAAAATCACCGCACCCAACGGCGGCAATGTCAGCGTCAACGCATGCGGCTGCTGCATCCAGTTTTCATCGGTGGTGTGCAACGCGCCGTTGCCGACATTCGAGCCGCCGTAGTACATCGAATCCGAATTCAATAATTCGCGATAGCTGCCCGCGCGCGGCACGCCGATTTTGTAATAGCGGCGCGGTAATGGTGTGAAATTGCAGACGACTACGGTGAAATCGTTTTCGCTGAAACGCAGATAACTGAGCGTCGATTGCGTGGCATCGTGGCAGTCGATCCAGGCGAAACCTTTTGGCTCGAAACTGAATCGATGCAGGCTCGGTTCGCTGCGATAAAGTCGATTTAAATCACCGACGAGTTTTTGCACCCCAACGTGATTGTTCTCGCCTTGCTCACTATGATTGAGCAAATGCCAATCGAGTGCGCGGTTGTGAGTCCACTCAAGCCACTGCCCGAATTCGCAGCTCATGAACAACAGTTTAGTACCCGGATAGGTAAACATGTAGGTGAGCAACAGACGCAGGTTGGCGAATTTCTGCCAGCGATCGCCCGGCATTTTATCGAGCAGCGCGCGCTTGCCGTGCACGACTTCATCGTGCGAAAACGGCAGCACGAAATTTTCCGAAAACGCGTACATCAAACCGAACGTCAATTGATCGTGATGATAATGACGATGGATCGGATCCTTGCTCATGTAGGTGAGCGTGTCGTGCATCCAGCCCATGTTCCATTTCATCGAAAAACCGAGACCGCCGACCCATGTCGGCCGCGTCACTTGCGGCCACGCGGTCGATTCCTCGGCGATGATGAGCGTGCCGGGATGACGGCCGTGCGTGAGTTCATTGAGTTCGCGCAGAAATACGATCGCTTCGAGATTTTCGCGGCCGCCGTGAATATTCGGCACCCAATCGCCCGGTTCGCGCGAATAATCGAGATAGAGCATCGACGCCACCGCATCGACGCGCAAACCGTCGAGATGAAATTCTTCGAGCCAGAAATTCGCATTCGCGAGCAGAAAGTTTTTAACTTCATTGCGTCCAAAATTGTAAATCAGCGTGCCCCAGTCGCGATGTTCGCCGCGGCGCGGATCTTCGTGTTCGTACAGCGCGGTGCCGTCAAAACGCGCGAGCGCGTGCGCATCCTTCGGAAAATGCGCGGGTACCCAGTCCAGCAGCACGCCGATGCCGTGCGCGTGGCAGTGATCGATGAAATAGCGAAAATCGTCGGCGTCGCCGCAGCGGCTGGTCGGCGCGTAATAGCCTGTGGTTTGATAGCCCCACGAAGCGTCGAGCGGGTGTTCGGTGATCGGCAGCAATTCGATATGCGTGAAGCCGAGCGGTAAGAGGTAAGCGACGAGCCGGTGCGCGAGTTCGCGGTAATTTAAAAAGCCGCCGTCATCGCTGCGCTGCCACGAACCCAGATGCACTTCGTAAATCGACAGCGGCGCGTGCAGCCAATCGTGTTGCGCGCGCTGCGCCAGCCATTCGTTATCGCGCCATTGATACTGCGAAGGCGCGACAATTTTCGCCGCGGTGTGCGGCCGCACTTCAAAGCCGCGTCCGTACGGATCGGATTTTTGTTGCACGTTGCCATCGCGTGCGCGAATTTCAAATTTGTAATTGCTGTCGCTCACCACGCCGGGAATGAATAATTCCCACACGCCGCTGCCGCCGCGCGAACGCATGGCGTGACGGCGGCCATCCCAGCGATTGAAATCACCGACCACGCTCACGCGCTCCGCATTGGGCGCCCACGTCGCGAACAGCACACCGTCGACACCATCGATACTGCGCGCATTGGCGCCAAACAGACGGTAGATATGCCAATGCTTGCCTTCGGCGAACAAGTGCAAATCGAAATCGGAAAGCTGCGGCGCGAACGCGTAGGGATCGCATTCGCTGTGTCGTTGCTCGTGGCGATCGCGCCAATGCAGTGCATAATGCCGGGGCAGTGCAGCGGGCGGATTGTGCAATTCAAAAAAACCCGGAACGCCGGTGTCGCTGAAATCGAATGTTTGTTGATCGATGCAGACGCTGACCGCTATGGCATCGGGCAGAAAAACACGCAAGAACCGATGTTCACCGACGCCGTGCCAGCCCAGCACCTCGAAAGGATCGTGATGACAGCCATCGCGGATGCGGAGTAAGGATGGCGGCAATAATGCGTTGGAGACCGGAATTTTTTTCATTCGCCCTGATGATGTTGATTGAACCACAACGTTGATTCAGCTTAACAAAAAAAACATTTGCACCGCTTAAAATTTTCGGGCGCGGAGGTTGGCCATCAACTTGCATCGAAGCTGTCAATTCGCGCCGATCCGTTATTGCGCGGAACGCGCTGTTGCAACCGGTAGAGGGCAGGTGTAGCTTTTCGAGCACGCTCATAACAAATGTATAAAGGATAGTTACGATGTCGAATTCATCCTCGGGCCGTTTCGTCAGCCGTTTAACCCGCGAGACGCTCGCGTTGATTCTCGCAGGCGGGCGCGGCACGCGTTTGAAGCAGTTGACCGATTGGCGCGCCAAACCGGCGGTTCCCTTCGGCGGTAAATTTCGCATCATCGATTTTCCGCTGTCGAATTGCGTCAATTCGGGTATCCGCCAGGTCGGCGTGCTCACGCAATACAAGGCGCATTCGCTGATCCGGCATATCCAGCGCGGCTGGGGGTTTCTGCGCGGCGAGCTCGACGAATTCGTCGAGGTGCTGCCCGCGCAGCAGCGCATAGAAACTTCGTGGTATCAGGGCACGGCCGACGCCGTGTTGCAAAATCTCGATATCATTCGCAGCCACGCGCCGAGCTACGTGTTGATTCTGGCCGGCGATCACGTCTATAAAATGGATTACGGCACGATGCTCGCGGCGCACGTCGAAAGCGGCGCCGATGTTACGGTGGGCTGCATCGAAGTGCCGATCGCGGAAGCGAGCGCATTCGGCGTGATGAAAATCGGCGAGGACAGCCGCGTGCTCGAATTTAACGAAAAACCCGCGAATCCGGCGGCGATGCCGGGCAAACCCGACGTGGCGCTGGCGTCGATGGGCATTTATGTATTCAACACGGCCGTGCTCTGCCGCGAATTGATCAGCGACAGCAAATTGAATAATTCCGCGCACGATTTCGGTCGCGATATTATTCCCTCGATTCTCGACCGCATGCGCGTGTTCGCGTTTCCATTTCGCGATCGCGAAACCGGCGCGCAGGCATATTGGCGCGATGTCGGGACCGTCGATGCGTTTTGGCAGGCAAATCTCGAATTGATCGATGTCACGCCCGAGTTGAATTTGTACGACAGCGAATGGCCGATCTGGACGTATCAGGAGCAATTGCCGCCCGCGAAATTCGTTTTCGACGATGACGGCCGACGCGGCACGGCGGTCGATTCGATGGTCGCGGGCGGTTGCGTGGTGTCGGGTTCGATCGTGCGGCATTCGGTATTGTTTTCCAATGTGCGCGTGCATTCGTTTTGCGAAATCAGCGATTCGGTGGTTTTCCCAAGCGTCGATATCGCGCGGCATTGCAAAATCAAAAACGCGATTCTCGATCGCGGCTGCCAATTGCCTGAAGGCAGCGAGATCGGTTTCAACCTGCCGGAAGATCGCAAGCGCTTTCATGTCAGCGAAAAAGGCGTGGTGCTCGTCACACCCGAAATGTTGGGGCAGGATTTTCATCACGCGGTTTAAGAGAAAAATATGAAAGTGGTTTTGTGCTGGCACATGCACCAGCCCGAGTATCGCGATTTGCGCAGCGGCGAATATCAGTTGCCGTGGACGTATCTGCACGCGATGAAAGATTATGTCGATATGGCCGCGCATCTCGAAGCGCATCCAAAAGCGCGCGCGGTGGTTAATTTCGCGCCCGTGCTGCTCGATCAGATCGACGATTACTGCCGACAAATTACCGCGTATTTCGAGCGCGGCACGGCGTTGCGCGATCCGCTGTTGGCAACGCTGACCCGCACGGAATTTCCACAGCGCGCCGAGGAAAAAATCGCGCTGTGGAAACAGCTTCTGCGCATCAATCGCAAACGTGTCATCGAACGCTTTCCCGCGTATCTGCGCCTGGCCAATCTGGCCGATGCGTTCGAGAACAATCCCTCGGCGGCGGTTTACTGCAACGATCAATTCACGATCGATCTCAGCGTGTGGTATCACTTGGGCTGGATCGCCGAAACGCGGCGGCGCACCGATTCGCGTATCGAATTATTCGAAGCGAAAGGCGAGCAATTCACGCGCGACGAGCGCCGCGAATTGCTCGGTATCGTGCATGAATTATTGCAGTCGATTATTCCGCGCTACCGTGTGTTGGCAGAACAGGGCCGCGTCGAATTGGCGCTGAGTCCCTACGCGCATCCGATCGTGCCGCTGCTGCTCGATTTGAATTCGGCGCGTGAAGCGATGCCCGCGGCACCGCTGCCGCACACCGATCATTATCCGGGCGGCAGCGAACGCGCGCAGTGGCATCTCGAGCGCGGGCTCGCCACGTTCGAAAAATATTTCGGCATGCGCCCGCAAGGCTGCTGGCCCTCCGAAGGCAGTGTCAGCGCGGCGACATTGCGTCTGCTCAGCGCGCACGGTTTGCGCTGGGCCGCGAGCGGCGAAAGCGTGTTGCGTAATAGCATCGAGGCGAGTAAAGGCAGTATCGAGGCGAGCAAAGACAGCATCGAGGCGAGTAAAGGCCGAGCGCATTTCGCGGCACCGGTCGATAGCCCGCACCGCATTTATCGCGTTGCCGGCGGTGGCGCGATCGATTGTTTTTTTCGCGACGACGGGCTCTCGGACAAAATTGGATTTCAATACGCCGACTGGCACGGCGATGATGCCGTCGCCAATTTAATACACGATCTCGAAACCATCGCGGCGCATTATCCGCGCGCGGACGAGGGCGTGGTCTCGATTATTCTCGATGGCGAAAATGCCTGGGAATATTATCCCGAAAACGGATTTTATTTTCTCGATGCGCTGTACGCGAAACTCAGCGCGCATAAGACGCTGGAAATGACCACATTCGCACGCATCGCCGATTCCTCACAGCCGCGAATTGAATTGCCGCGCCTGATCGCAGGCAGTTGGGTGTACGGAACCTTTTCGACATGGATAGGCAGTGCCGACAAGAATCGCGGTTGGGATTTATTGTGCGCGGCAAAAACCGCGTACGATACGGCGCTCGTAAATAATCGTCTCGATAGCGCAACGCGCGAACTCGCGGCAATGCAAATGGCAATCTGCGAAGGCTCGGATTGGTTTTGGTGGTTCGGCGATTACAATCCGGCCGCAGCGGTGAGCGATTTCGAGCAATTGTTCCGATTGCATCTGCGCAATTTATATCAAATCATCGGCGCGCCTATTCCCGATACGTTGCAGCAAATCATCAGCGCCGGCAGCGGCGATCCGGCGCGCGGCGGCGTTATGCTGCCGGGTCAGGAACACTCGCGGTGACCGGCAATAGCGCGGTGATCGCGCAGACGCCGACCGCGGCGGTCGAATTTTTTTCACAGCGCCGCGCCGGGGTGTTGCTGCATTTAACATCGCTGCCGTCGAATCACCCCGATCGCGGTGGCGATCTCGGCCCCGCAGCGCATCGGTTTCTCGCGTTTCTTGCCGCGTGTGGATGCGGCGTTTGGCAGATGTTGCCGATCGGGCCCACGCACGGCGATTGCTCGCCGTATCAAACGCTCTCAGCTCATGCGGGCAACAGCGATTTAATCAGTTTGGAGTTATTGCTGCAGAGCGGTTGGTTGCAAATCGGCGAATTGCATTTCGCTCGCGCCGATGCGCTGACCCTGGCGGCGCGACGTTTCATCCAGTCGTTAGCAATCAATTCCGAATTACAAAATACATTCACGCGATTTTGTCAGGCTAACGCCGACTGGCTCGACGATTTTGCGTTGTTCGTTGCACTGCGCGAAGCGCGTAACAGCGCGTCGTGGCTGCAATGGGAGACGCCGTTGCGGCAGCGCGATGCCAACGCGCTCGCCGCCGCGCGCATCGCGCATGCGACGCGCATCGCGGCGATTCAATTCGAGCAGTTTATTTTTTTCGAGCAATGGCGAGCATTGCGCGACGAGGCACGGCGGCTCGGCATCGCGCTATTCGGCGATCTGCCGATTTTTGTCGCGCACGACAGCGCCGATGTATGGGCGCGGCAGGAATTATTCGCGCTCGATGCCAGCGGCAATCCGCTTAGCGTGGCCGGTGTGCCGCCCGATTATTTTTCGGCGACGGGGCAGCGTTGGGGCAATCCGCATTACGCGTGGACGCGCATGCAGGCCGACGATTTCGCGTGGTGGCGCGCGCGCGTGCGTTCGCAATTGCAGCTGTTCGATCTGCTGCGCATCGATCATTTTCGCGGTTTCGAGGCGTATTGGGAAATTCCCGCGTCGGAATCCACCGCGATTGCGGGGCGCTGGGTAAAAGCGCCGGGCGATGCGTTATTGCAGGCGATTTTTCGCGAGTTTCCGCAACTGCCGCTGGTGGCGGAAAATCTCGGTATTATCACGCACGAAGTCGAGGCGTTGCGCGCGCGCTTTCATCTGCCCGGTATGCTGATTTTGCAATTTGCTTTCGACGGCAGCCGCGAAAATCCGTATCTGCCGCATCGGCACACGCCGTTGTCGGCGGTGTACACGGGCACCCACGACAACGACACCACGCTCGGTTGGTACAATCAGCTCGATCCCGATACGCGGCAACGCGTGCAAGATTATTTCGGCTTTCCGCGCGAAGCGATGCCGCGACCGCTGATTCGCGCGGCATTTGCGTCGATCGCAAATCTCGCTATCGTGCCGATGCAGGATTTACTCGAACTCGATAGCGCGCATCGTATGAATATTCCGGGCACGAGCAGTGGCAACTGGCGCTGGCAATTCGATGAGTCGCAGATGCCTGCGGATTTGAGCGCGCGCGTGCGGCATTGGCTGCATCTTTACGGGCGACTAAATGATTGACGCAGGTTGTGCGTGAGGACATAAAATCCCATCGAAGCCGATGAGCGAGGACGAGTGCATGGCTATCATAAAAACATTCACGCACCATTCCGACGACGGCGCATTGCAGCGCTGGCATATTTTCGACGATTTCGAAACGCTCTCCGATTGCGTGATTACGCGGCTCAGCCATTGCGCCAGCGAAGCGATCGCGGCGCGCGGAGTTTTCAGCATCGTGCTCGCGGGCGGCAACACACCGCAGGCACTGTATCGCGAACTCGGCGAAATCGCGACCGACTGGCGCGCCTGGCTGGTGTATTTCGGCGATGAACGCTGTCTGCCGAGTGGTGCGGATGAGCGCAACGACACGATGGCTCATCGCAATTGGCTCGATCACGTGCCGATTCCTTGTCAGCAGATATTTTCGATTCCCGCTGAACTCGGTGCCGATGTCAGTGCGGCGGCTTACGCCAACCTGCTCGCGCATATTCCGACATTCGATGTCGTGTTGTTAGGGCTCGGTGAGGACGGTCATACCGCGAGTTTATTTCCGGACCCGTTTCAGCGGCAGGATTCTACGAAAAACGATGCACCGGTTTTTGCCGTGCACACCGCGCCGAAAATGCCGCGTGAGCGCATCACGATGAGCGCGGCGCGCTTGAGTAACGCGCGCGATGTTTGGTTTTTGGTGAGCGGTGAAAACAAACGTGCAGCGCTGCAACAACTAAAAGATCGCGCGCCGATTCCTGCCGCAACGATACAACCGACTAATGGTGTCGATATTTTTACTGATATTCATTGCGGGTAGACTGCAATTCTGAATCAGCCGCGTCTGCGATATCCCAGCACAAAGAAACCTTATAAAAAAAATGGAATTGGCGCGAAGATATGCGCCACTGAGACGCTGTTAGTTCCATATTGTGAATGGTTCGGTTGAATTTTATACGGAGCATGCTCTATTCTTCCCTGACCCTAAAATTGACTGAAGGGCTAATCGTGCGAAGGATCAAAGGGGTGGAATCATGTGCTCTAGCTCCGACGCAGATAATGACGAATCGGAGAGCGGGTTGTGCCGCCGATTACGAAATAAAAAGATTTTTTGCGAGTCCTTCTTCTCTTTTCTTCATTGCGATTCCATTTCGGAAAGCCTGCGCGCAAGAACTTACTGGTCTAAGTCCCGATAAGCGGCCGTATTGCGGTGATTTTTACCGTCGGTTGCATGCAGGAATGCCATGCAGGTTTTGATAGGTAGACCGCACGCATGGGCGGCAAAAAAAATTCAGCGCGCGCTGCTGGTTGTATTTCTGATCGCGGCGGCAGCGCTGAGTGTTGCGCAAGAGCCATTCGGCAATGTCGCGGAGTATCAAGTTAAAGCGGCTTTTCTCTATAAATTCTGTCTTTATATCGAGTGGCCGCGAAGCGCATTCGCCAGCGCCGATAGTCCCATCGTGATCGGCATCGCGGGGCCGGATGATTTAGTGGCAGAGTTGGAGAGTATTACCAGAGACCACACTATCAACGGCAGATCGTTGCAGGTGCGGCGCATCGATAACGATGCCGATCTCAAGGGCTTGCACCTGTTGTTCGTGGCGCACACCGAGCAGGCGCGTCTACCGCAGTTGGTGGCGCAAGCGCAAACGTTGCCGCTGCTGTTAGTGACAGAAAGTCCAGCGGGTTTAGACGACGGCGGTGGAATTAATTTCACGCTACAGGACAATCGAGTTCGCTTCGATGTCGATTTGGATTTCACCAATCGACAGGATTTACGTTTGAGTGCGCAGTTACTGAAAGTGGCTCGCACCGTGCGTGGAGAGGCTGCGCCATGACCCGCTGGTTTAGTTTGCGTTCGATACGTCAAAAGCTTTTCGCCGGTGTGCTGCTCACCACGCTATCGGCTTTGTTTATCTCGGGCCTCTCCATGGTGCTCTATGACTTGCGCGATTATCGCGAGCGATTGACTCAGGATTTATCCACGCAGGAAAATTTAATCGGTTTGGCGAATGCCTCCGCGCTGCAATTCAACGATCCCAAAGTCGCTCGCGATAGCCTGGCGACACTGAAAGCGCGGCCGCAAATTCTCGCGGCCGCAATCTACGATACAAAAGGCGCTTTATTCGCGAGTTATACCAGCGCGGAAAATAATGCCGAACGATTTCCAGCGTTGCCGGAAGCGGATGGTCAGCGTGTCGTCGGCGATTATCTGATCGTGTTCCGGCGCATCATCGATCACAACGAAATTCTCGGCACGATTTACATCAAGGCGCGTTATCAGCTGTACGAGCGCGTTTGGCAGTATGCCGGCATCGTGCTGGCGGTGATGTTGCTGGCCTTGATCGTTTCGATGCTGCTGTCATTGTGGTTGCAGATACGTGTGGCGCGCCCGATCCTGCGAATTACGGATCTCGCGAAGCGGGTTACCGAACGGCGCGACTACAGCCTGCGCGCCGATAAAAGCACCGACGACGAAGTGGGTTATCTGGCAGACTCTTTCAACGATCTGCTCTCCGAAGTGGGTTCGCGCAGTGCCGCGCTAGAGTCCTCGAATACCCAGCTGCAACAACAAATACGTGAACGCGAGGAGGCCGATCGAGCGTTGCTCGACAGCGAGCGGCGTTACCGCACGCTGGTAACCGCGTTGACGTCGGTGGTATGGCTTGCGGATGCGGAGGGGAAATTCGGCGACAATCAATTGCGCTGGGATGAATTCACCGGACAAACCCCGCTACAGCATCGCGATTGGGGATGGCTCGATGCGTTTCATGAAGACGATCGCAATGTAATCAGAAATCTTTGGAAAAAAGCCCGCGATGATTTGCAGCCGCTGATATGTGAAGCTCGTTTATGGTGGGCAGCGAACAATACATACCGTTACGTAAATTTGCGCGCGGTACCGCTGTTCGATGAGAACGGAAAATTGCAGGAATGGGTAGGCACCGCTGACGATATCGATGATCGGCGGCGCGCATTGTTGGAAATTCAGCGGTTGAATGCCGAGCTCGAATTGCGGGTCGGTGAGCGCACCGCGGAACTGGAGCGAACCAACAAGGAGCTGGAGGCATTCAGTTATTCGGTTTCGCACGATCTGCGTACACCGCTGCGCGCTATCGATGGCTTTAGTCAAGCATTGCTGGAGGATTACAGCGCGCAACTTGATGACACCGGGCGCGACTATTTAACCCGTGTGCGCTCCGGGGCTCAGCGCATGGGACATCTCATCGATGATTTGCTGAAACTGTCGCGGGTCAGCCGCTTAACGCTGAATCAGGAAGCCATCGATTTGAGTGCGATCGCTGAAGACATTGTGAAGGATTTGCGAGAGAGCGATCCGGCACGCGTTGTCGATATAAAAATCACCTCCAGGTTAACCGCGGTCGGAGATAAGAATCTGATCCGCATCGCTTTGGAAAATTTACTCAATAACGCATGGAAATACAGCGCCAAGAAAGCGCAGCCGCGGATTGAGTTCGGTATGCGTCAATACAAAGGGGAGGCCTGTTATTTTGTGCAGGACAATGGCGCGGGATTCGACATGGCCTATGCCGGAAAATTATTCGGCGCGTTTCAGCGGTTGCACGATGCCAAGGATTTTCCCGGCACCGGTGTTGGGCTGGCCACGGTACAACGCATAATCCACCGTCACGGCGGTCATATTTGGGCGGAAGCGGAGGTCGATAAGGGGTCCACTTTCTATTTTACTTTGGCAGTACCAAAGGAGTCTCGATATGAATTCCAGGCCAATTCTATTGGTAGAAGACAATCCCGATGATGAAGCATTGGCGTTGCGTGCGTTTACAAAGCTGAATATCACTAACAAGGTGATCGTTGCGCGCGATGGTGTGGAAGCGTTGGATTATTTATTTGCAACGGGCCCCCACGAGGGAACTGCTCCGCAGTTGCCAGCCGTGGTGTTGCTGGATTTAAAGCTGCCGCGCATCGATGGTCTTGAGGTGCTGCATCGCATTCGCGAAAACGAAAAAACGCAAATTTTACCCGTGGTGATTTTGACCTCTTCGCGCGAAGAGCAGGATATTGTGCAAGGCTACAATCTTGGCGCGAATAGTTATGTGCGGAAGCCGGTCGATTATAACGAGTTTGTGAAAGCGGTCAGCCAGCTGGGTGTATTTTGGTTGCTGTTGAATGAATTGCCCCATTGCAATTAGTCGGCATAGTGACGCAGTTGTCACAGTGACGTAGTTAGCATGGTGAAACAGTTAGCATGATGGAACAGTTGGCATGGTGAAACAGTTGACGTGATGAAACAGTTGGCATGGTGAAGATATTGGAGTACCGATAGCACAATTGTCGGATTATTTGCCGATTTAAACAGTACTAATTCGGAGGTGGCGAAGTGGATATGGTTACGCCGGTTCGTACATTGATCGTGGAAGATAACGATGATGACGTATTGTTGCTGCTCAATGTCATCAAGAAGGCAGGGTTTGCGCCCGATTTCCGCCATGTAGCCAATAAGAGCGATTTATCCGCTGCGCTTACAGCGCCTTGGGACATCATTTTTTCCGACTACACGATGCCTAATTTTAACGGCCATGAAGCGCTGCAAATTGTTCGCGCTCTCGATCCCGATGTCCCGTTTTTTTTCGTATCGGGCACCATCGGCGAGGATCGCGCCGTCGAGGCGATGCGTCTCGGCGCGCAGGATTATTTCATCAAGGGCAATTTAAAACGGCTGCCCCCGGCTATTCACCGCGAGCTGCGCGATCGCAAGGCTCGCCGCGAGCATCGTTTGGCGCAGGAGCGTATTCACTATCTGGCCAATTACGACGCGCTGACCGGTCTTCCCAATCGGGTGCAATTTTATGAGCGTCTAGCGCAATGTTTGCAGAGCGCTGTCGCTGGCGATGTTGCGGTGTTCAGCGTGAATTTGCATCGATTTAAAGAGGTGAATGATCATCTCGGCAATACCGTCGGCGATGCGTTGCTGATGGATGTCGGACAGCGTCTTCGCGCGGTGCTGCGAAACGACGATGTGTTGGCGCGGCTCGGTGCCGATGAGTTTGCGATTTTCTCGCTGCTGGGTGTGGATGAAATCGAAGTCGCGCGCCTGGCGGAAACTATTTTGGCGGTATTCTCCACGCCGTTCTCGTTGTCGCGCTATGAGTGGCGAATACAGGCGAATGTCGGTGTCAGTATTTATCCGCGCGATGCCGATAATAGCCATGCGCTGTGCGCGAATGCCGCGATTGCGCTGCACCACGCGCAACAGCAAGCCGGCAGCAGTTACCAATTTTATCAGCCGCGAATGCGCGAGAAATTGCGCGATAAAGTGGCTTTGCTGCGCGCGCTGGAGACGGCGCTCGATAAACGGGAATTTCGACTTCATTATCAACCCCAGGTCGCATGTTCTGACGGCCGCTTGGTGGGTGTTGAAGCGCTGCTGCGCTGGCAGCATCCCGAGCGAGGTCTTGTTGGCCCCGTCGAATTTATTCCGTTGGCCGAAGAGTCCGGCCTAATCGTTCCCATCGGTGCGTGGGTTCTGCGCGAAAGTTGCCGGCAGTTGCAGCAATGGCGCCTGCAGGGAAAACTAAATATGCGGATCGCCGTGAATTTTTCCGCATTTCAGTTTCGCCAGCAAGACACGGCGGAAATAGTGGCCGCGATGTTGAATGAATTCGAACTGCCGGCGCACTGCCTGGAAATCGAAATCACTGAAACCGCTTTGATGCAGGATGCGAGCGCGGCGTTGCAGGCATTGAATGCGCTGCACGATCTTGGCGTTTCGATTGCCCTCGATGATTTTGGCACCGGCTATTCCAGTCTCAGTTACATAAAGCGTTTCCCCGTGGACGTATTGAAAATAGATCGCGCGTTCGTATGCGATTTGCCGCACGATGAGGACGATGCGGCGATTGTTCACGCGATCATCGCCATCGCGGAAAAATTGCGCTTGAGTGTCATCGCCGAAGGCGTGGAAACGGCGGAGCAGCTGACGTTTTTGCAAAAGGCGGGCTGCGATTTGCTGCAAGGCTATTTCATTCAGCGCCCCGTTCCAGCGGCGGAAATTCTCGATTTCGCGCAGAGTTCATTTGATGGACATTGAAGAAAGTGCCACGCAAGCACTGCGAGTCTTGATCGTTGAAGATAACGAGACCGATTATTTTCTGCTGGAGAGACAGGTGCGCAAATTGTTGGCGCCGCTGATATGCGCGCGTGCGGCGAATCGCCGCGAGCTCACCGAGCTGTTGCAGCAGTCCTGGAATATTATTATCAGCGATTATCACTTGCCGGATATCGAGGAGGAGGGGTTGCTGACGCTGATCGCACAATGGCATCGCGACACGCCCTGTTTGTTATTGAGCGGCTCCATCGATAACTTGATGAGCTTAACGTTACCCGGGAACGTATTTGCACGCATCGAAAAGGGCAACAACGCGGCATTGCAAGAAGCTTTGCTTGGGAGCTGGAGTACTTCATCATGAAAATTCGCTATACGCTCGTTATTTTTCTCATGCCGTGCACGGCGGCGTTTGCTACCAGTGAACTGCAATCTGCCAGCGCGCTGGCGAATTTGAGTTTGGAAGAACTTTCGGCCATCGAAGTTACCTCGGTCTCTAAAAGTGCCGAAAATTTGCGCTCGGCCGCGGCGGCGGTCACCGTAATCAGCAATGAAGAGATTCGCCGCTCGGGTGCGACCACGCTGCCCGATGCCCTGCGTTTTGTTCCGGGTTTGAATGTCGCGCAACAAAGTTCGAGCCAATGGGCCGTCAGCGCGCGCGGATTCAGCAGCATCAATTCGGAAAAATTGTTGGTGTTATCCGATACGCGCAGCATTTACACGCCGTTGTTTTCCGGCGTGCTGTGGGATGTGCAAGATTATATGTTGGCGGATATCGATCGCATTGAAGTCATTCGCGGTCCCGGTGCGACCCTATGGGGCTCCAACGCGGTTAACGGCGTCATCAATATCACCACTAAAAAAGCGCAAGATACCCAGGGGCTCCTGGTTGAAACGGCGGCGGGCACGGAAAATAAACTGAGCACAGCGGTACGTTACGGTGGCACTGCCGGCAACGGCGCAAGTTACCGCGTATTTGGCAAATATGTCGATCACGACGGTACGCTCAATGAGAGTGCAACGAGCAACGACGATTGGCGACTGGGACACGTGGGCGCGCGCAGCGATTGGGATGTGACCGCCGCCGATAGCATTACGCTGCAAGGCGATCTTTATCGCGGCACGATCGGTCAGCTCTCTCCATCCGTCACTATCATCGGGCGGCAAGGACCGGTCGGCGCTTTGGATGTCGAAGTCAGCGGCGGCAATGTGTTAGCGCGCTGGCAGCATCGCATCGACAGTGATTCCAATTTTGCATTGCGTGCGTATTACGACAAAACCCATCGCGACGATCCGAGCTACCGCGATGATCTCAATACGATCGATCTGGATTTTCAATATCAATCGAATTGGATGCCGCGACAGCAATGGCTGTGGGGCGTGAATTATCATCTCACCGACAATCGCAATGTCGGCAAAGGCATTTTTAATGTCGATCCGAGTTTTTCGCGCGATCAATTGATTGGAACATTTATTCAAGACCAGATCGCATTGTGGGATAACGTGCACCTCACGCTGGGCACGAAATACGAGCACAACGATTTTAGCGGCGATGAGTGGCAGCCGAGCGGGCGCTTGGCGTGGGATTTTACAACGCGACAAACCGTGTGGACCGCGATATCGCGCGCCGTGCGCGTGCCGACACGGCTGGAGCGCGATATCGCCATCGATGTCAGCAGTACGCCCCAATACATCGCGCGGCTGCAAGGCAATTCGCATTTCGACGCGGAAGTCTTGATCGCATACGAAGCGGGTTATCGCTGGCAGGCGCGCGATAATCTGGCTTTCGATTTAGCGGCGTTTCACAACCGCTATATGGGGCTCGCGTCATTGGAGCAGGGTAATCCCTATATCGATTCCGCGACGGGTTTAACTATTGTTCCGATCGTGAATGAAAATAAAACGAATGGCACCACAACAGGTATCGAAGCACAAGTCAATTTCTCGCCGTTGCCCACGTGGCGACTTGTCACCGATTATTCCTATCTGGATATGCAGCTCGATCCCAACGGAGCCGATTTAAATCGCGGTGTTTTTCAAGCGGGCGCAACCCCCCAACATCAATTCGGATTGCGCTCGCTGTGCGATTTGCCGGCGGAGTTTCAACTCGATATCCAGTTTCGTTATTTGTCGTCGATACGCCATCTTCCGGAAATTGTAAACGGCGACGGCATCCCGGCGTATGCGGAAATGGATTTACGGCTGGCGAAGCGGTTGAGCAAACAATTGGAAGTGTCGTTGGTCGGTCAGAATTTATTGCACGATCATCATGTCGAGTTCGGCACGCCAGAGGCAAGAGGAGAAATTCAGCGCGGCGTCTACGCCAAGGTTGTCTGGAGCGGTTTGGAACTGTAGGTTTATCGATAGATTGTCGTCGAACTCGACTGTGATCGCCTGTGTAGACATTATTTTTGCAGGCTCATGTTCGTAGCCTTGGAAACAAAAACGGCGCCGATATCGGCGCCGTTTTTAAATTAAATCAATGCAACGCTAAATTAACGATAACTCTCGGCGACGCTGCTTTTTTGAAAAATCGGCATTGCGTCGACGAGCACGCGGCCGGCCTCGCGTAAAAAGGCATCGGGCTCTTTATCTTTCTTTTTGTCCGAATTGTTCGCTGCCGATGCGTCGTCATCGTCGAGTTTCGCTAGCGGCTTTTCACCTTTGGCGCTGCGGCGCTGATTTTCCATTTCCAGGCGCTTGGCCTTGTCGTCATCGATTTCTTTTTTGCGCACCGCTTCGTTGAGCGGCAGTTCGGTCTGCTTGCGCATGTCGTCGGCCAGCGCGATCTGTTCTTCCACGTACATGAAATCGGGATCGGTTTTCACGCGCTCGTCGTGCTTGGCTTGCAGGCTCGCCAATGCCGGTTGAATATCGAAATAGAGGCGATGCTGAAGCGATGGGATGCGGTCCCACGGCATCGCCTTATCGAGCGCGCTCTCGCCGACTTCTTTCGGATCGTACAGCGAGGGGAACGTAACATCGGGAATCACACCGCGATTTTGCGTGCTGTCACCCGATATACGATAGAACTTCGATTGCGTGAGTTTGAGTTCGCCGTAATTGAGATCCATCAATTGCTGCACGGTGCCCTTGCCGAACGAGCGATCGCCGATGATCAGGCCGCGTTGATAATCTTGAATCGCGCCGGCAAAAATTTCCGAGGCCGAGGCGCTGAGACGGTTGATTACCACGGCGAGCGGGCCGTCGTAATACGCGCCGCTGCGCGGCTTGCCCTCGGCAAGTGCGCGCAGCGATGAGGACGATTGCCGGATCTGCACCGTCGGGCCCTGGTCGATGAACAGGCCGATCAGTTGATTGGCTTCTTGCAGTGAACCGCCGCCATTTTCGCGCAGGTCGATCATGATGCCGTCGACGTCATCGGCGACTAACTCCGACAGTAATTTCTGCACATCGCGCGTCGTGCTCTTGTAATCGGGATCGCCGCGCCGCATCGCATCGAAATCGATATAGAATTCCGGCACATCGATGACGCCGATTTTCACGGTGTGGCCGTTGCGCGTGTAAGTTTCTATGCTCTTGTGCGCGCTCTGTTCTTCGAGCGTGATTTCATTGCGCACGATCGTGATTTGCTTGCGCTCGGCGTCGGATTTCGCGGTGCTCGGAATGATTTCAAGGCGAACGGTGCTGCCTTTCGGGCCGCGAATTAAATCGACAACGTCGTCGAGCCGCCAGCCGACGACATCCTGAATTTCTCCGGCTTTGCCTTCGCCGACGCCGACGATGCGATCGGCCGCCTTGAGCTCGCCCTGTTTAGCCGCAGGGCTCGCCGGCAACACGCGCATGACCTTGGTGTACTCGTCCTCTTGTTGCAGCACGGCGCCGATGCCTTCGAGTTTCAAGCTCATATTGATATTGAAATTCTCGGAGGTGCGCGGCGAAAAATAATTGGTGTGCGGGTCGTAGAGCGCGGCGAGCGCGTTCATATAAATTTGAAACACATCGTCGCCGCTGATTTGATTGGCGCGATTGAGCTGGCTGCGGTAGCGCTTTTCGAGCAGCTTGACGATGTCGTCATTTTTCTTTCCGGCGATACGCAGACCGAGCACCGTATTTTTCAGATGCAGGCGCCACAACTCGTCGGCTTCCGCCTGTGTTTTCGGCCAGGCCGGGTTTTTATCGCGATTGAGATCGAGAAATTCGTTCTTGGTGAAATCCATCGCCGCAATGCTGGCGGGCAGATCGGCCAGAATTTTTTCGAGACGCTGTGTCAGCCGATCGTGGTAGCGCCGGAATATCACGAAGGCCGGTTCGAGATCGCCTGCGTGCAGCGTGTCGTCGAGCTTGGTGCGGTAGCGTGCAAAGCTGTCGATATCGCTCTGCAACAGAAACATCTTGTCGGGGTCGAGACTTTTGAGATAGCTGTCTAGCAACTCCGACGACAGCGTGTCGTCGAGTGTCTGTTTCAGGTAATGCCGCGTTTCAAGATCATCGACGACATCGATCGCGGTTTTTCCCAGCGTGGAATTCCAGGTCAGCGCCTTGGCCGGTGTCCGGACTGGCGCCAGTGTCTCTTTTTTTGTCTGGCTATCGGCTTTGGCCGATGCGAGTGGGGCGCCGAGTGCGAGGAAAAGCGTACAACAACAAAGCAGAAACGGTTTAAGCGATCGGGTCACGATAGGTTCCCTAAAAGACACAAGACTGCGCCGACAGCGGCGCATTATACAGGGCGACAATTATAGATACAGAATACCGGTTATTTACGCGCAATGTTGCGCAAACACTTGAATAGTAGCGCACATATCCGGTATTTTCGGGCTTGCGATCATCGATTTGTCGATAGCAGTTGCGAAATCTGTCCACTTGCAGTTACGGAATTTGTTCCGGATAAATTTGCGGGAGGCATAGCATGGCGTCGGAACCCCTTTCTTTGTCTCGGTCTGACCTCGCGCCTGGGCGCGGTGCGTGCGAGGTGCAATGGCGCGATCTGCTGGCGAAAGCCGGTATTGAAATTGACGGCAAGCGCCCCTGGGATATGCATGTCCGCAATCCCGCAGTATATGACCGCATAATGTTCAAACGTTCCCTTGGCCTGGGCGAATCTTACGTCGATGGCTGGTGGGATTGTGCGGCGCTCGACGATTTCTTCTGCCGTCTGCTGCGCATCCGCATTCAAGATATCGCGATTCCCAAATTCACCACGCTGCTGCAGCTGATGGGCGCGTATTTGCGCAACCGGCAGAGCGTAGCGCGTGCGCGCGAAGTCGCGGAAAAACATTACGATCTCGATAACGAGCTGTTCGGCCACATGCTCGACGCCACGCTCGCCTACAGTTGCGGCTACTGGCGCGAAGCGACATCGCTGCACCAGGCGCAGCTGGCGAAACTCGATCTCATCTGCCGCAAGATGGAATTGCAGCCCGGCATGAAGGTGCTCGACATCGGCTGCGGCTGGGGCAGTTTTACCTGGTATGCGGCCAGCCATTACGGCGTCGCGGTCGACGGCATCACGGTATCGGTCGAGCAGCAAAAGTACGCGCAGCAGCGCTGTGCCGATTTGCCCGTCAATATCCTGCTTCAAGATTATCGAGCAATCACCGGGTGCTACGATCGCGTCGTCTCGGTCGGTATGTTCGAGCATGTCGGCAAGAAAAATTACCGCGAGTTTATGCAGGTGGTGGATCGCTTGCTCGCCGACGATGGCCTTGCGCTGTTGCACACGATTGGCGAGAACGAAACCAGCAAAACCTTCGACCCGTGGATCAATAAACACATTTTCCCGAACGGTGAATTGCCTTCGGTGGCGCAGATCGCCACGGCCGCCGAGCGTTTATTCATCGTCGAGGATATGCAGAATTTCGGACCCGATTACGACAGGACATTGAAAGCCTGGGATGAGAATTTCTGCCGCGCCTGGCCGCAGCTCGAACACCGCTACGATCAGCGCTTTTATCGCATGTGGCGCTACTATCTGAATGTGTGCGCGGCGGCGTTTCGCGTGCGCAATTTGCAGCTCTGGCAATTCGTGCTGTCGAAACCGGGGCGGCGTCTGACAACGTATAATGCAGCAAGATAAATACTTGGCAGCAAGATAAATACACGGCAGTAGGATAAATACACGGCGGCACGATAATTCGTGAACCAATGACAGCGCGAGCTTCGTGCTGCGGCTCGCTTTTTCGTTCAGTCTCGGCGGTTCGATAGTTCACTGAACGTTCGCGTTGATTTTAATCGCGCGGACGCGTGACATCGAACTTTCTGCCGCGCAATCGATCATGATGTTATCGATTTCGATATTGAGTTCAAATAGAGGCGAGATTCATGGCGAAGCAGCTTGCAGCCACTTTGATGGTGTTCGTATTGGCCGCGGCGTGGCCTGCGCTGGCGGCGACACTCGCTGAAATTCAGGCGAGCGCAGCGAAAGGCGATGCGACCGCGCAAACCGAACTGGGTTACCGCTATGCCAGCGGCACGGGTGTACCGATCGATCTGCAAAAAGCCGCGGAGTGGTACCGCAAGGCGGCCGATCAGGGTTACAAGGTCGCGCAGACCAATCTCGGCTATGCCTACGCCAAGGGCGAAGGTGTGCAGCAGAATCTCAACGCGGCGGTATTCTGGTTTCGCAAGGCGGCCGATCAGGGCTACGACTCCGCGCAGGCCAATCTCGGTTCGCTGTATTTGCGCGGAGAAGGGGTGCCCGCCGATTACAAAATGGCGTTGGAACTGCTGCAGAAAGCCGCCGCGCAAAACAATGTCGTGGCCGAAAATAATCTGGGGCTGATGTACGAAACCGGGCGCGGCGTGAAACAGGATGAGGTCGCGGCGCGGCGGTGGTATTTGAAAGCGGCGCAGCAGGGTTACGCGGATGCGCAGGCGAGCCTCGGCCTGCTGTATATCGATGGCAAGGGCGGGCCGCGCGATCTGATCGCAGGTTACCTGTGGACCGCGCTGGCGGCCGATCGAAACAACGACGCCGCTGCACGCTTGCTGCCGGTACTCGCGGAGCATATGACACCGCAGCAGATCGAGCAGGCGAAGGCCAAATATCAAAACTGGAAACCGGCGGCGAGCACGCCGCAATAAGTGATCGTATGGTGTTGGAAAAGCCGTTCTGGCAAACGCTTGCATTGACAGACATGTCCCAGCAGCAGTGGGAATCGCTGTGCGATGGTTGCGGCAAATGCTGTTTGCACAAACTGGAAGATGAAGACACGCACGAAATTTTTTATACGGATATCGCGTGCCGCTATCTCTCCGAAAGTTGTCGCTGTCAATGCTATGCGCAACGTGCGCAAAAAGTTGCCGCGTGTTTGACGCTGCGCCCGCAAGATTTAAATCGGGTGACGTGGCTGCCGAGCACATGCGCCTATCGATTAATCGCGGAAGGAAGCGAGCTGCCTGCCTGGCACCCGCTGGTATCGGGCGATCCGAATTCCGTGCATCAAGCAGGTCAATCCGTTAAGGGGCGATTTGTTGCCGAACTCAGCGTCGATACGGACGATTATGAAGATCACATCGTCTTCTGGCCGGAATAGATGCGTATATCGATTATTCGCCGGCGATATCCTAACTGTTTTGCGTGCACGCAACGCGATTGCGGCCGCTATTTTTAGCGTCGTAGAGCGCGCGATCGGCGGCGCGCAATAAATCATCGATTTTGTCGTGCTCGATATGATTGCCGGTCACGCCAATACTGCACGTCACGTTGATCGTCGCTAAATCGATGGCGCAGCCGAGCTGTGCCACCGCGCCGCGGATACGCTCGCAGATTTGCAGCGCTTCGTTGAGCTGCGTTTCCGGCAAGACCACACCGAACTCCTCGCCGCCGATGCGGCCGGCGAGATCGACCTTGCGCAGGTTTTCGCTAATTGTACGCGCCACTTCGCGCAGCACGGTGTCACCCGCAAAATGGCCGTGAGTGTCGTTAATACGCTTGAAGTGATCGGTGTCGATCATGACGACGCTGAGCGGACGTCCAAAGCGTCGCGCGAGGCTGAGCATTTGCTCGGCTTCGTCGAAAAACGCCCGCCGTGTTTTGAGTTCGGTCAGCGCGTCGGTGCGCGCGAGATTTTCCGCGGTTTCTTGAGTCGCGCGCAATTGTTCTTCCAGGCGTTTGCGCTCGGTGATATCGAATGCGATTTCGATGCGCACCGCGCGGCCGTCGATCCACGGAATCGCCTGGTCGCGGCACTGAAACCAGCGGCCCGTCACGGTATTTTGAAATTCCCATACCACCACGCCTTGCGGTATGCCGTCCGTATCTCGCAGGTTGTCGTTGTTACAGAAAGTGCAGGGCGCTTGCTGTCCTTTCTGTAACACTTCCCAGCAGCGCTTATTGCGCCACTCGCCCCAATGCTGCTCGCCGTAGCCGTTCATGAAAATCAGCTCGTGGGTGTCGATGTCGGATACATACACCAACGCATCCAACGAGTTGAGGATCGTGGAAATACTGAGCAGATCGAGCGGGACAGTATCGGCGGCCATATCTCACGCTGTCGGTGTCTGTTTATCCGTGGGGATATCGCGCACAGCGGGCCTTGCTGATGCGTGAATGATAGTCGATTTTTTGCGCGGTCGAGCCGTTCTAGCAAATCCGCGGCAATAATTCTCCGGCTGGCAGATCGACAATGCGGGCAGAGCCGACACGGCTGCGCAGAATGACCGCGGCGTTTTTAGACGCGATACAGGTGCCGATCGCGTGCGCGTTTTTGCCGAGCGGATGCGCGCGCAAAATGTCCAGTGTCTGCATTACCTGATCCGCTGGAACGAACAGCGCCATGCGGCCTTCGCACGCCACCTGCAACGGATCGAGCCCGAGCAATTCACACGCGCTGGCGACAGCGTCATCGATGGGAATACGCAGTTCGTCGATTTCAATCGTGCAGCGCGCGGACGCGGCGATTTCATGCAACACCGCGGCTAATCCGCCGCGCGTGATATCGCGCAAACAATGCGGGCGCACACCGGCATCGAGCAAGGCGCGCACCAGCGCCGACAAATCCGCGCAGTCGCTCGTAATCGGCGGTTCGAAATTCAACGCTTCGCGCGCCGCCATAATGGCGATGCCATGGCGGCCCAAATCGCCGCTGATGATTACGGCATCGCCCGCTTGCACTCGCCGCGGATGAATATCGATGTCGTGTTCGATAACGCCGATGCCGCTGGTATTGATATACAAACCATCGCCGGCGCCGCGATCGACCACTTTGGTATCGCCGGTGACGATCGCCACGCCGCCGGCATCGGCTGCTTTTCGCATCGAGTTAAGCACGCGCTGCAATTCGGTTTTTGATAAGCCTTCCTCGATAATCAAACCGACACTCAACCACAGCGGCCGCGCGCCGCTCATCGCGAGATCGTTGAGCGTGCCGTTGATGGCGAGGCTGCCGATATCGCCGCCCGGAAAAAAACGCGGGCGCACGACATAGCTGTCGCTCGTGAATGCGCAGCGCGCGTTGCCGATGTTGAAAACCGCGGCGTCGTGTTGATTCGCGAGTGCGCTATTACCGATGCCCGGCAAAATAATTGTGTCCAGCAATTGCTGCATCAAACGGCCGCCGCCGCCGTGCGCGAGTCGAATTAAGTCATCGGGGTTTTGAGCGGCGCAGTTCAGCGAAAACGGCGCGGATTTATCGTTCATAAGGCTTCGCCTGAACTCGTGTTGGCGATCGCAGTGTCGGTGTGATCATGGCGATAACGGTAATACGCGGCGCAAGCGCCCTCCGCGGAAACCATCGGCGCGCCGAGCGGATGTTCGGGTGTGCACGCGGCGCCGAACGCGGGGCATTGCGGCGGTTTTTTCGCGCCGCGCAAGATATCGCCGCTGATACATTGTGAGTTTTCTTCGCTGCGTATCGCGGTCAAATCAAAACGCGGCGACGCATCGAATTCGCGATATTCTGGTTTGAAGGCGAGACCGCTACGCGGTAATTCGCCGATGCCGCGCCAGTGTTGCGGCGCGATATGAAACACGGTGCGAATCGTGTCTTGCGCTTGCGTATTGCCAGTCTCGCGCACCACCCGCGCATATTCATTTTCCAAGCGCGCTTCGCCGTGTTCGAGCTGGCGCACGCAGTGCAATACGCCCTGCAAAATATCGACGGGTTCGAAACCTGTAATCACGATCGGTACATGCAACTTTTTCGCTAGCAGCGCATATTCACTTTCACCCATCACTGCGCAGACATGACCGGCCGCGAGAAAGCCATCAACCTGCGATTCGGGAGCGTTCGCGATCGCTTCGATCGCCGGCGGTACTAAAACGTGAGAAACGAGCAGCGAGAAATTTTTCAAACCGCGCGCTTTGGCCTGTAGAACCGCAAGCGCATTCGCGGGCGCGGTGGTTTCAAATCCCACCGCGAGAAAGACAATGTCGAGCTCAGGATTTTGCGCGGCGATCCGCACGGCATCGAGCGGCGAATACACGCTGCGCACATTGCCGCCAGCGGCTTTGGCCTGCGCGAGACTCTGCGCCGAGCCCGGCACGCGCAACATATCGCCGAACGAGCAGAGCAGGGTGGCGGGACGCAACGCGAGCGCGACGGCGCGATCGATAATTTCGGCTGGCGTCACGCACACCGGACAACCGGGACCGTGAATGAGCGTGATCGAATCGGGCAACAACGTGTCGAGACCGTAGCGCACAATGGAATGCGTCTGCCCGCCGCACACCTCCATCACGCGCCACGGTTTGGTGGCTTGCGCGCGAATCGCCGCGACGAGTTTTTCCACCGCGTTGCGATCGCGAAATTCATCGAGCCATTTCATTATTTACAGCGGCTCATGGCGTATTCGCCTCGATGCTTTCGTTGTCAGCATCGGCGTCATCGAGCGCTGCGATCAGATCGAATACGCGTTGCGCTTCGTTAGCATCGACCACGCTGAGCGCGATCCCGGCGTGCACGAGCACATAATCGCCGACGCGCGCAGCGGGCAGACAGGCGAGCGAAACTTCTTTGATGAGCGCGCCGAATGCCACGCGCCCGCGCCGGAACAGCGGTGCGTCGGCGCTGATGTCGAGCAATTGTCCGGGTATGGCGAGGCACATGGTGTTGGTACCGGCGGCCGGGTGAGAAAACAGTGATGCCATTGTATGCGTCCGCGACGCGGCGACAAGTTGTTTCAAGTATTGATTTATCGCATATTGCGGGAGCGCCAAGCAATTTAGATTATGCGTGGAGTTTGTATCTTCACAACCCTATGGGAGGTCACATGAAAAACTTTCTGGCGGTTAATGAACACCCCGTCGAACGGGCAATTCGAGTTTTCGTCGGTTTAGGTTTGATCAGCCTCGTTTTTATCGGCCCGCAAACCCCATGGGGGTGGATCGGCGTGATTCCGGTATTGACGGGAAGCACAGGCCTGTGTCCGCTCTACACGATCCTCGGTATCAGCACCTGCCCAAGAAAAAAGGCGTCATGAATTATGGCTTGACTCGTGGCTGCTCGCGGGCTCGGCCTCGAAGCACTTGCCGCCGCTTCGAGCGACGGCAATTTGTCCTGCGGCGAGCGCGCCGTCGTTCGGCGGCAAACGCTCGGACCAAAATACTTCGCGGTCGATTTTTCGCAGCGCACCGATCGTTTTTTCGAGCAACAAGCGATTTTGAAAACAACCGCCCGCAAGCACGATGCGTAGGTTAGCGTTGTCTTTGGTCATTGCGACGACGATGGCAGCGAGTGTGGCGTGAAAACGCGCGGCGATCAATTCAACGGTTGAGTTTTTGCGAATCGCGGCGACGATGGCCTCGATCAGGAAACGCCAATCGACGCGATACGGCGAATTGCTTTTATCGATACTGAACTCAAACGGCCGCGCGTCGCCCCGATAACGCTCAGCCGCGAATTGCACAGCCATCGCCGCTTGGCCTTCAAAACTCGCGACACTCTGCAATCCGAGCAATGCCGCAACGGCATCGAATAGACGGCCGATGCTGCTGCTGCGCGGGCAGTTCACGTTGCGATCGAGCATCGTTTGCAGCACGACTAATTCCGTTCCGGAAAAGGCTTGCAGCAACGGCAAATCGGCGAAGCGTTGCAAATCGCCATGACTTAATTCGTGCAAAAGCGAAAGCGCGACACGGCGCGGTTCGCGCGCGGCGATCTCGCCACCGGGCAACGCGAAATCGCGCAGCGTTGCAATGCGCGCGTAACGTGCGCGCGAAGCCAGCAGAAATTCGCCGCCCCACAGCGTGCCGTCATCGCCCAAGCCGCTGCCATCCCACGCAATGCCGAGCACTTCGCCATCGAGTTCATGTTCGCACATCACGGCGGCTATATGCGCGTGATGATGCTGCACGCAGCGCGGCGCGCGGATAAGTTCGTGCGCTAATTTGCTGCTGCGATAGTCGGGGTGTAAATCGCAAACAAATTTTTCGGCGCGTACGCCGGAAATATTTTGTAAATATTCGACGGTGCGTCGAAGTGTATTTTCACTCGCGGTGCTGCCGAGATCGCCGATATGCGGGCTGATGCGAATGCGGTTGCCATCGCATACGGCGACGGTGTTTTTTTGCTGGCCGCCGAGTGCAACATAATTTTCGCGACTTGAATCATTCACGGCAAGCTCGAGCGGCGCATAACCGCGTGCGCAGCGCAGCAGCATCGGTCTGCTGGCGGCGATTTGCGCCACCGAATCGTCGATCGGATGCAGAATGGGACGGTCGTGCACGAGAAAATAATCGGCGATCCCGCCAAGTTTCTGCAAAGCTTCATGCGCGTCCGCGCAGATCGGTTCGCCGCTGCGATTGCCGCTGGTGGCGACGAGTGGAAAGCCCGCATCGCGCAGCAACAATAAATGCAGCGGCGTATATGCGAGCACCGCGCCAAGGCGCGGGTTGGGGGATAATAAACAGCCGGGCGCGATGATTTCCGGCAAATTGCCGCACGAATGCAGCAGCACAATCGGCGCTTCGGCACTGGTGAGCAACGCGCGTTCGGCGTTATCGAAATCACAATATGCTGCGAGCCGGTCGATTGACTCAAACATCACGGCGAACGGTTTGTGCGGACGCTGTTTGCGCTCGCGCAGGCGCGCGATGGCATCGGCGTTGCGCGCATCGACCATCAGATGAAAACCGCCGAGGCCTTTGACCGCAACGATGGCGCCGCTGCGCAACGCGTCGACAGCTTTGCTCAGTGCGCTGTCGCGCTCGGCCAGTGTTTCGCCACCGCCATTCCAAAGTGCGAGTTGTGGACCGCAATCGGGACAGCCATTATTTTGCGCGTGAAAGCGGCGATTATCGGAATCGTTGTATTCGTCGTTGCATCGCGGGCACATTGCAAAACCGGCAAGCGCGGTATTGGCTCGATTCCACGGCAACGCCGCGAGCGCACTCCAGCGCGGGCCGCAATCGCAGCACGCGATAAAGGGATGGCGGTGGCGGCGATTGCTGTCGTCGAATAATTCCGCGCGGCAGTTGTCGCAAACGGCGAGATCGACGGGGATGGAAAGCTCGGTGCGTTTGCGCAATTTCGGATCGCCATCGATTTCGATAATCGAAAAATGCGAGCCGCCAGCGCAAGCGATATTGTCGGCATGAATCGATTCGACGCGCGCCTGTGCCGGCGCGTCCGTATGCAAAATTTTTAAAAAATTATCGACGCATTCCGCGCGACCTTCGATTTCGACGATGACACCGTCATGCGCGTTGGCAACCCAGCCCGATAGTTCAAGCGTTTTGGCGAGGCGAAAAACAAACGGACGAAAACCGACGCCCTGCACGCGGCCGCCGATCGTTAGCCGGCGGCGAATACACGCGCGCGGCGCGGCGTTCAATCCACAAGATCCTCGACTTCAATACGCGTGAGCAAAATATCCTGCGCATGCGCATCGGCGGTGTCGCTGCTCACGTCGATATCGAGCCGCGCGTTCTCCGCGATCGAGCCGCGCGTGCCGTCGATGAAATGCTCGCGAAAATGCTCTGCCGAAATATGCGCAAGCGCGCCGATGCGCACGGCGACCGCGGTGACGCGCTGCGCATTCTGTTCCGCGGCAAGCGTATCGATTTTGCGCAACAGATCGCGCATCAGTGATAGTTCATGCATGTGACGTTTCCTTTACCGTAGCCATGTTCATTGATAGATCGGCGGTAAATTTTAAATGTCAGCCCCGCCTGAAACTGTCTTACGCACACATTTTTAATAGCAGCTAATCGGCCACAGCAGTCGGTCGCAGTTTTTAAAAGCGGACTTTCATTTAATGCCTACAACAGGAGTTGGCGCGCGCGCAGCGTGCGGTAATCCCGTTGCTTGTTAGCCATCATTTGCTCCGTTTTGAAAGGCTGCGAATATAGATAGCCGTTAAACCAAGCGCTGACAAGACTGGCAAAATAAGTACGAGTACGCCGGGAAGCGATTTGCCAGAGGCCAACTCAGGATTTAAACGATAGGAAATTAAAGCGATTCCTGCGGCGAACGTAAGCAAAAAGCCAGCGACTCGATTTGCGCGGAACCAAACCTCGCGATTCGCAAGAGTACCCGCAGTGCGAACGCCATAAAATCGATTGGGTGGAATCAGCTTCAGTGCAAGCGGCGCGGAAAAGACAGCAATTAGTGTAGCCGGTACGAACATTGAAATTGGTGCGGTCATGGCATCCTCGTATGGCTAACGCCAAGTTAACCGGCAGAACGGAGCCGGCCTGCCGTCGGAGTGCTTTGCAGCGGGGCGTAAAATTTGCGAAGCAAATGCCTCGCTGCAAACTGTCCGCGTTGAACGCCTGGTTATGTGCTTACTTAAGCATGTAGCCCAGCCTAGAACTGTCTGACTCAACCCAGCCCAGAAAATCTTTCAACAAGTCAAAATTGATTACGTCAATTAGAAAATAATCATTAACGTGCTTACTGTTGCTATTCCTATAGGCATAATTAACTTCCAACTGAAAATTGTTTTGTATCCTCGAAGGACGTGACTGGTCGTCAATAGTTACCATGTGGAAATTGTCGAAGGAGTTACAAAGAATTACTGGATACTCGACTGTTAGGAATATTTCTGGATTACCCTTTGCACCCTCCGGTATTATCGAGTTTCCCCATCGATTTGACACCAAAGCGTTTAGACATTGGTTCAACGCCTTATACATGACTTCGTTTTCTTGGTCTCTCCCCGTCTCGCCAGCAAACAATTTGGCAACATTTCCATTTGTAGCCAAATATCGATGCTCTTCTGTGAGGGTGTTGTTTTCGCGAAGACTGGTCTTTGCCACTAGCCATTCTCTGGTAGATTTCCTATCCTTCTTATCAAACCAAAATACAACCTTATTCGGAATGTACTTGCATTCAATATACAACTTGAAATTAATTGTTCCCCGGCGCTGACCAAAGCTACCAAAAGAATAAGGAATTGCCTTCTCCGCAACTAGATCTATTTCTCTAGGCTTGTTGGTGGATGAGTCCATGTAGTACGGACTTATCAAGGTGTGCCAACCAAGCTCTTTTAATTTATTTACAACTTTGCAATGAAAGCTATTTCCGCTCTTCTGAATAATATCTTCTACACTTTTATCGACACTCATACTGATTATCCAAATTACACATAACTAGTTAGTAAACAGACGCGTCTGTTGATTTTGGTTTTTGGCGACAAAAGCGGGTACGTCTGTTCATATGGTCCCGGCAAGCTCTTGTGGTTTTTGTTTGGAGGCCGCGCCAGCCCTGAGGTGGATAACTGTTCCTAGTTACCGTCAAAATTAAACGGACTCGGTTTATTTGTCCAGCCGGACGCAACGGATAGCGCTGCTTATCGTATAAGAGGTTGAATGGAATTGAACGACCGCTTTGGATGTGCTTGGCAAAGCCGAATGAACGGTGGCTAAGGTCGAGCAAGAGTCAGATAGGTCTCCGATCTAAATGTTCGCTCCTGGCTGCCGATTTCAGGCTTTAGATAATAAAGAGTGTGTGTTGGAGTCATTGGGTGTTTCGCATAATTCGGTACTGAGTTCAATGATTAGTTGCGCGGCGACGGTTTGTACTTTTTCGGTTAAGCGATCGCCCATCGCGAAATTGTCGCCTTCGATGCCGATCACAATTAACTTTTTTGGCAGCGAGTCGAGTGTGCGGCCGAGTTCGATCGCTTCGGCGAGGCCGAAGGTGTGGCTCGAATAGCCGGCTTCGGTCGGAAGATTTTCAGTCAGCGCATTCACGCGAATCACCGTGCCCGGTTCGCCGCAGCCGCGCAGGGCATCGATAACATACACAGTGCTGGCATCGCGCCAGGCATCGAGTAAATCCAAACCGTCGGCGACATTCGGAATGGTTTTAATGTTTGGCAACTGTTGATCGCGCAACATTTTGACAATCCAGGGGCCAACGCCATCATCGCCGCGCCATTCGTTACCGATGCCGATGACGAGCGTTGTCTTCATTGCCGCGCGCCGCGATCGACGGTCAGTTTCAGAAAATGCGCCGAGCACGAAATGCACGGATCGAAATTGCGGATCACGTGTTCGCAACCCGCGCGCAAATCATCGTCGTTCAATTGCAAATTATTCTGCACGAATTGTCGCAGATCGCTTTCGATCGCGGTTTGATTGACCGATGTGGGCGCAACGATTTTTGCTGCGGTAATCAAACCCGCGTCGTCGATGCTGTAGCGATGAAAACAACTGCCGCGCGGTGCTTCGGTGCAGCCATAGCCGGTTCCTGCACGCGCTTCGATTTCAACGTAAGGGCGATCCGGTGTTTGATACGCTTCGATAATGCGCGCGGCTTCTTCGAACGCGAACAGCACTTCAACGCAACGCAATTGAATAGTGCGATAGGGATTACGCCACGCGGTTTCGAGACCATAGGTTTTCACGGCGGCGCGCGCCAGCGGTGTGAAATGTTGTTGGTTGAGCGCAAATCGTGCAGCGGGTCCGAGATAGACAGTCGGTCCGAGATAGACAGCCGGTGTTACTTCGTTGTCGATAACACGATCGCTATTACGGCGTTTGCTGTGCAGCGCGGTCGAATGCGGCACCTGATGTTCGACCAGCACGCTTTCATAGTCGCGAATATCGACATCGACGCCGCTGGTCGAAGCGAAGCGACCCTCATTGAACGGATATTCATTGACGTGCTGCAGTGCGAATAATTCGTGCGCGACCTGCAGATCGGGAAAATTTAACGTGCCGGTCAATTGCAACAATTTTTGCATGGCGCCAATCGCCCAATCGATGTCGCTGCGCAGCGCTAGCAAATCATCGCGTTTGGGTAATTTATAAAAACCGCCGACGCGCACATTGATCGGATGAATTTCGCGCCCGCCGAGCAAACGCAAAATACGATTGCCGATGGCTTTGATACGCAGCGCGGTTTGCACGGGTTCGGGGTGATCCTTCGCCATCGCCATGGCATCGGGATAGCCGAGAAAATCGGGCAGATGCAGCATCGCCACGTGCAGCACATGGCTCTCGACCCATTCGCCGCAATACAGCAGGCGGCGCAATTCGCGCAGCGGGCCGTCTATTTTCACGCCGCAGGCATCCTCCATCGCATGCGCCGCGCTCATCATGTACGCGACGGGGCAGATGCCGCAGATGCGCGAGGTGATATCGACCGCTTCGGTGAAATGACGGCCGCGCAGCAGCGCTTCGAAAAATCGCGGTGGCTCGAAGATATTCAATTCGACGCGGCTGACATGGTTGCCGTCGAACGTGATATGCAGACGCGCTTCGCCCTCGACACGCGCGATGTAATCGACATCGATCGTTCTAGTCGTCATCGCTGCTTCCTTCTTCAATCGAGTCCGACTCGATTGATTTACTAGTGGCCCTCACCCCTAACCCCTCTCCCGCAGGGAGAGGGGAAAATAAATCAATCGAGTCCGACCACATTGAACAGACCCCATTGAACAAATTATTCCCCTCTCCCCGCGGGAGAGGGGCAGGGGTGAGAGCAAATATCTTTTCATTTTCTTGACGAAATTCCGGTGCCCATGCGTTGAAAGTGCTGTACAACCGTTGCAGCGAGTTACTGCTGGCGCCGAGCTGCCGCAGGGGTATGAGCAGCGACGCCGTTGGATTTTCCTTCGGGCCATAACAACCGTAGCAGCCGCGATCATAACCGGGGCACAGCGCGCCGCAACCGCCGTGCGTGACCGGGCCGAGACATGGCGTGCCGTGCGCGACCATCACGCAGACATGACCCGCGCGTTTGCATTCGACGCAGACACTGTGCGCGGCGACGGCGGGGCGGCGATCGTTGACGAAGGCGTTGATGACTTCGAGTAATTGCTGTTTGTTGATCGGGCAGCCGCGTAATTCAAAATCGACATCGACGTGATCGGCAATCGCGGTCGATGTCGCGAGCGACGACAGAAATTGTGGGCTTGGATAAACATACGCGGCGTACTCGTCGGCGTCGGCGAAATTGCGCAGCGCTTGAATACCGCCCGCTGTCGCGCACGCGCCGATGGTGACGAGTCTGCGCGATTGCGCGCGAATCGTTTTTATCAACGCGATATGTTCGGGCGCGCTGATCGAACCTTCGACCAGCGATAAATCGTACGGGCCCGCGCGCATTGCGCTGCTCGCTTCGGGAAACCACGCGATATCGATCGCGTCGGCCACCGCTAAAATTTCTGCTTCGCAATCGAGCAAACTCAACTGGCAGCCGTCGCACGAAGCGAATTTCCATACCGCGAGCGTGGGGCGGTTTTTAATTTTCGTTGCGTTCGCGCTTGTCAAAATTAAAGCTCCGCAATAGCCAAGCGGCCGTGCAAACGATCGAAGCGAAACACCGGGCCGTCGCGGCAGACAAAATGCGGACCGTAAAAACAATGGCCGCAGTAGCCGACCGCGCATTGCATGTTGCGCTCCATCGACAGCCAGATCGTATCGGCCGATAAGCCTTTCTGCTGCAATCCGATCGCGGTAAAGCGCATCATCACTTCGGGACCGCAGATCACGGCGCGCGTGCGCACGGGATCGATTTTCAATATCGGCAGCAAATGCGTAACGGGGCCCGCGTGTCCGTGCCAATTGGCGTCGGCATGATCGACGGTGACGTGCACGTTTATATCGGGCGCGTTTTTCCAGCGCGCGATAGCGTCCGCATAAATCAATTGCTCGGGTGAGCGCGCGCCGTAAACAATATCGATATGGCCGTAATCGCTTCGATGCGCGAGTATCCATTCGACGAGCGGACGTAGCGGCGCAATGCCGAGCCCGCCCGCAACAACGATCATGTCGTTGCCGCGCAATGCATCCACCGGCCAGCTTTTGCCGAACGGGCCGCGCACGCCGACAATCGCGCCCGCCTCAAGCGCGTGCAATTGCTGCGTGACGCTGCTGACAGCGCGAAGCGTGTGCAAGACGCTGCCGTCGGGGCCTTCACCGCAAATTGAAATGGCGACATCGCCGTGCCCGAAACAATAAATCATATTGAATTGACCGGGCAGAAATGCGGGAGCAGCAGCGCCGTTTTGCGGTGCAATTTCCCAGCTAAAAACATCCGCGGTATCGCGCCGCACATGGCGTATCAGCCACGGCTCGGGAAACCATGGATTCGCCGCGCTGCTCACGATTTTTTCTCCGCGGTAGTTTCTCCGTCGGTCGAACGAATGGCCGCGACTTCCTCGGTTAAATCGATGCCGGGTGGACACCAGGTAATACAGCGGCCGCAACCGACGCAACCCGATGTGTCGAATTGATCGATCCAGCCCGCGAGTTTATGTGTGAGCCAATGCCGGTAGCGCGCTGCCGTGCTCACGCGCGTGCTGCTTCCTATTGTGTTAATAGCGCCAGCGATATGCGTGAAATCTTGCGTGAAACACGACGCCCAATAGCGTTCGCGCTGCGTGTGTTCGCCATCGAGACTGGTGACATCCTCGACCGTGGAGCAGAAACACGTCGGGCACACCGCCGTGCAATTGCCGCAGCTCACGCAGCGCTGCGCGACGTCTTCCCAGCGCGGATGCGTGGCGTTGTCATAGAGCAGCGTTTTGATATCGCGCGTATCCATGTCGCGGCCCATCATCGCCGCGGTGGCATCCATCAATACATCAACTTCTTCGCGGTCGATCGCGGTGGCGGGAGATAGCGGCAATTCCGCGAGTATTTCCGCGCCGAGTGCGCTGCCCGCCGCGATCAAAAAATCGTGGCGATCATCGTCGAGCAATTCGGTCAGTACGAGATCGTAATGCGCGGTGACGCGCGGACCGGTATTCATCGACACGCAAAAACAATTGGCGCCGGCCGTGCTGCAATTGACGGCGACGGTGAAAATATTTTCGCGCCGCTCCGCGTAACGAGGGTCGATGCGATCGCCGCCGATAAACACGCGGTCCTGAATCGCAATCGCATGCAACTCGCACGAGCGCACGCCGATGAATGCACGCTTGGGTGTCGGTTCGGCAATTTCTTCGCTGCGAAAACCGGCGCCGTCGCGCTGCGCGCGCCACAGCGTTTCATGCGACGGGAACAGATATTTTTTCCACGAGTGCGGTCCAACCACATAATTGAAAAAAGCGCGATCATGCGGCGCGGTTGTGGCGCGCTCGATGCGATAGCGGCCGCCGGCGTGTTCATCGTGCCAACCGATCGGCAACTCCGCTGCCGACGTCAGCGTATCGTAGACGATCGCCCGATCGCGCACGCGCGGTCCGACGACTTCGTAGCCGCGCCGCTGCAACGCCGCGAGCAGTGTGTCGAAACCAGCGGCATTGAGCAGATATTGGCTTTCGTTATTCATGTCGAATGGTTCATTTATTACCGTACTGTTATGCCCGTAATGTTTTAAACAGCACCGAGTTCCGCGCCATTTTGCCCAGTTGATGGGGGCGTACGCAATCGGTTTGATTTAGGTCATACCGTATTTATGCTTGCTTGTTATGCTTTGGGTGGGTTTTGCGCTGATAGCGTGATTAATTGATCTGTTTAGGAGGCAACTAAAATGGCAAATTTATCGCTGTTCGATCCCATGACGACACAAATGAATCGGTTTTTGCAAAATGTTGGTTTAAAGCCATGGCAGTTTGAGGACGAGCGTTTGCAGGTGAAGCTCGATGTGTCCGAGGATGAAAAAAATTACCTCGTGCGCGCCGATATTCCGGGCGTTAAGAAAGAGGATATCAAGGTCGATATCGACGGCAACCGTGTTTCGATCAGCGCCGAAATCAAATCGTTCAAGGAGGAAAAGAAAGACGAAAAAGTGATTCACAGCGAGCGCTACGAGGGCCAGGTCTATCGCAGTTTCACGCTCGATGGCGCGATCGATGAAGCGAAGGCGCAGGCGAATTACAAGGATGGTGTGCTTGAGTTGACGCTGCCGAAATCCAGCAACGGTAAAACCAAGCGCCTGGCGATCAACTGAACGTCCTGCAATGAATGAACGGACGACGCAATTGAGCGCGGGGCGGCGAATACCGCGCTGTGGAAAAAGCAAAATTCATCGATGACAACGATGCGAGCAATGGTGTTGACGCAGTTGGGTATGCAAACGCGGTCGCGCACACCATTGCAGTTACAGCAGGTGCCGATACCGGTGCCATTGCCGCATCAAGTTCAGGTGCGCGTGCTGGCCTGCGGTGTCTGCCGCACCGATTTGCATATCGTCGATGGCGAGTTGACGCAACCGAAACTGCCGCTGATTCCAGGTCATCAAATCGTCGGCGAAATCAGCGCGCTCGGCGCGCAAGCGAGGCGCTGGCATATCGGTCAGCGCGTCGGCATTCCGTGGTTGTCGGGCAGTTGCGGCGGCTGTCGCTATTGTCGCGCCGGCAACGAAAATCTTTGCGATGACGCGCGCTACACCGGCTATCAGATCGATGGCGGTTTCGCCGAGTACGCGGTCGCCAATGAAGATTATTGTTTTGCGATCGCACCGCAATACGACGCCGTGCAAGCGGCGCCGTTACTTTGCGCGGGTTTGATCGGTTATCGCGCGTATCGATTTGGCGGCGATGATGCGAGCGTGATCGGTCTGTATGGATTTGGCGCTGCCGCGCATATTTTGATTCAAGTGGCGCGGCATGCGGGTAAGCGCGTATTTGCGTTTACGCGCGCCGGCGATATCGCCGCACAGCAATTCGCATTGCAACTCGGCGCCGAGTGGGCCGGCGATGCGAGCGCGGCTGCGCCCGAATTACTCGATGCGGCGATTATTTTCGCGCCGGCCGGCGAGCTCGTGCCGATCGCGTTGCGCGCCGTGCGCAAGGGTGGCCGCGTCGTCTGCGCGGGCATTCACATGAGCGATATTCCGCAATTTTCCTACGATTTGTTGTGGGGCGAACGCAGCATTTGCTCAGTGGCCAATCTCACGCGCCGCGACGGCGAATTATTCCTGCCGCTCGCCGCGCGGATTCCCGTGCACACGCATGTAACGGCGTATACTCTGGCGCAGACCAATCAGGCGCTCGACGATTTGCGTTCGGGAAAAATCAACGGCGCCGCTGTTATCGTGCCGTGAGCGCCAATTCATCATTTGCGTACTTACTCATTTACGCATTGTTGCTCGACTGCATAAGGTTAAAACCGACGTGGACAAACGTATTCATTTTTCGCTTTGGTACGCGCTTGCCGCCGTTTTGCTGCTGATATCGATTCACGATTTCATCGTCGCCAGTCATATCGCCACGTTGCCGTATGGGCAATTCAAACAGGCGATCAAACAACAGGCGGTGAAGGATATCGCCATCGCGAGCGATCGTCTCAGCGGTCAGGTGCAAACGGAATTCTTGAAAAAAGCGCTGCCCGACGCCAAGGCGCTCGATACCTCCAACGAGTGGAGCGATTTTGTCAGCGTGCGCGTGCCCGACGACAACCTGGTCAGCGCACTCGATGCCGCCAAGATCAATTACAGCGGCGTTGTTGAATCGACGCTGCTGAAAGCGATCTTGGGCTGGGTGATTCCGATCGCGATCATGGTGTTGATCTGGCAATTCATGATCGGGCGCATGAGCGCGGGCGGCGGTATGCTCTCGATCGGAAAAAATAAAGCGCGCATCTATGTCGATAAAGATATCAAGGTGTCGTTCAGCGATGTCGCGGGTGTCGACGAAGCGGTCGATGAATTGCGCGATATCGTTTCGTTTTTGCAATCGCCGGAACACTACACAAAATTAGGCGGGCGCTTGCCGAAAGGCGTTTTGCTGGTCGGCCCGCCCGGCACGGGAAAAACGCTGCTGGCGCGCGCTGTCGCGGGCGAAGCGAAAGTGAAATTTTTCAGTTTGTCGGGTTCGGAATTCGTCGAGATGTTTGTCGGTGTCGGTGCGGCGCGCGTGCGCGATTTGTTCACGCAAGCGCAACAAAACGCGCCGTGCATCATTTTCATCGACGAACTCGACGCGCTCGGCCGCGCACGCGGCGTCAACATGGTGGGCAGTAACGAAGAGCGCGAGCAGACATTGAATCAATTGCTGACGGAGATGGACGGCTTCGATCCGAATAAAGGCGTGATTTTAATGGCGGCGACCAATCGCCCCGAAATCCTCGATCCCGCTTTATTGCGCGCGGGTCGTTTCGATCGTCACGTGCTGGTCGATCGCCCCGATGTGAAGGGCCGCGAAGCGATTCTGCGCATTCACACGCGCAACGTGAAGTTGTCAGCCGATGTGAAAATCGAAATCGTCGCCGCGCGCACGCCGGGTTTTGTCGGCGCCGATCTCGAAAATATCGTTAACGAAGCTGCGCTGCTCGCCGCGCGCGGCGATAAAAGCGAAGTGACGATGAGCGATTTTGAAGAGGCGATCGATCGTGTGCAAACCGGCCTGCGCAAAAAATCCTCGCTCATGAGCGAAAAGGAAAAGCATCGCGTGGCGTTTCACGAATCGGGACACGCGCTGGCATCGCTGCTGGTGAAACATGCCGATCCCGTGCACAAGGTTTCGATCATTCCGCGCGGTATCGGCGCGCTCGGTGTGACCTTGCAACTGCCGACCGAGGATCATCATTTATACACGCAACAGGAATTGCTCGATCGCATTGCGGTGTTGCTTGCCGGCCGCGCGGCCGAGGATATTATTTTCAACGATTTTTCCACGGGTGCTGCCGATGATCTGCAAAAAGCCAGCGAAATGGCGCGCCGGCTCGTCGCCGAATTCGGCATGGGCAGCGCGCTCGGGCCGATGGTGGTACCGGTCGATCGCGCGGCTTTTCTCGGGCAGACGCAACAGCGCTTCGAGACCACCAGCGAGGCAACCGCGCAGGCGATCGACGCCGAAATCAAACGCCTGTTGCAGCAGAGTTACGAGATGATCCGCGCTGCATTGAACGAAAAAATCGCTGCGCTGCGTGAACTCGCGCAGCGGCTCGAGACCAAGGAAACCATCGATGGCGAAACGGTAAAAAATATTTTAAATACCGCCGTCTGACGGCTCTATTCACGAGAATGCCCCTCCATTTTCAATCAGCCAGGCTTGTGTTTGCAGGCCGGTTGATTTACAACGTGCCCACTTATTTCCGATTTGAGCGAGCTATTTCTGGCAGCACTAACCTTTTCTGGCTGCACTTAACTATTTCTGGCTGCACTTAACCATTTCTAGCTGCACTAACCATGAAAACGCATAACGTGCTTCCGAATCCAGATTTTCTTGTGCATTGGCGCAATGCGTCGATGCGTTTCATGGAAAATATTTATTGTGCCGTTCCCGCACAAGCCGATCCGGGACAGCCGGCCGGAAACATCCGCACACCGATAGCCACCCTGCAAGCATCCAATGCTCATATCGAGGTCAGCGAAGTTACCTGGACAGAGACGACTACGCTGCTATTCACACCGCACCGGCCGGGCTTCTGCTTACTCATATCCAGCTCTTCCTCCACTGCGATAGAGTACGGTTATGTCGACGACGTCGTCAGATCGAGCAAGATCGGGCGCATTTTGTTCATGTTGCCGGATAGAGAAATAAACAGTCGCAGTTCTCGCGGAACGATTCGCGCGGTCACTTGTTCGTTTGAACGGGAGTACGCCGAAAGCATCGTTGGCCCGCTGAATCATCTCACGCCATCGCAATTGCATAACTCGCTCGATGTGCGCAGCCCGCTGATATCGTCGATTTTGTTGCGGCTGATGAATGAAGCTCTCTATCCCGGTCCTCTGAGCGATGCCGTTGTTGAATCTTTTGGTCATGCAATGCTGGTCGAATGCGCGCATTGGTTATTGGTGGATGATTCGAAGACCGATGCCCAGGGACGACTGACCGCGCGACATTTCGGAATCATCGAAGAGTATCTGGCGGGATTGTCGGGCGAATCACCCAGTGTTGCCGCGCTCGCGGCTGCTTGCGGGTTCAGCGAGAGATATTTCGCGAAATTATTTCGCGAGCAAACCCATAATTCAGTCGCGCAATACATCAAAACTGTACAGATCGCAAAAGCGAAAGCCTATCTGCTGGAAACAGATCTTCCGCTTAAAGAGATCGCGCATCGATTGGGCTTCAGCACGCCAGCCAATTTCTCCTTTGCGTTCAGGGAAGCGACCGGCGATACGCCGGGGAATTTCCGCAAGACCCGGTAATCGCCAATAACGCAGCCGTCCTAGGCCGCGCTGAAAATCGAATTTCAGAATAATTAAGCGAATATCAATATTCGTTGCGATTGTTTCATCCCGTCCCCTTTCTTTAGAGTTCGATGAGCTCCAGCTTTTCTTTTCTCGGACCGAACCTCTAGGAGGCGATCATGCTAACAATAAAATTGACAGTATCAAGACGATTTGCAGCGTTCCGTAAATGCGTGGCGGTGGCGGCGGCCGCTGTATTTTTTGCCGCCTGTCAGCAAGCGCAAGCGGGTGTCGAAGGGCCTATTTGGGGAAATCCAACCTTGCTGGGAACGACGTCATTTAATTTGTCGAATGTCGGGTATCAGCAAAGCGAATATTTCGTTTCCGGTTTCGCGAAGAGTTACGTCAATACGAAACCATTGACGAGCGATGGCAAGTGGTCGGTAAAAGTTGCCGATCAGGCCTATTTTAAAACCCGCATCGTAGTGTATCGGCCAACCGATCCTGCAAAATTCAACGGCACTGTGATCGTCGAATGGCTAAATATAAGCAGTGGCGGCGACGCGTCATCGGAGTGGATCATGGCGCACACCGAGTTGATCCGAAAAGGTTATGCATGGGTCGGCGTGTCGGCACAAAAAGGCGGTATTGACGGCGGCGGTATCAATTATGTCGGGCTGCCGCTATTTCTGAAATTATTGAATCCACTGCGGTATATCACCTTGTCGCATCCGGGCGATAAATACGCGTACGATATTTTCTCGCAAGCCGCAAAAGCGGTTCTGCAGCCCGCGCTGTTCAGTCCCAATCCCTTAAACGGCTTGCAGGTGAAGCGCGCAATTGCGGCCGGGGAATCGCAATCGGCGGATTTCATGATGACCTATGTCAACGCAATTGCACCGAGAGACAAACTGTTCAACGGTTATTTCATCCATAGCCGTTTGCACGGTGCGGAGGATGTGGCCGCGCCGCAAACCACAGGATCGTCGATCGATTTCGCCGCGCGCGCGCCGGTGCAGGTGCGCAATGATCTCGGCGTGCCGGTGATGATGCTGCAAACCGAAACGGATTTGAGCGTACTGGGTTCCTACCCCGATATGCAGCCCGATTCGCCGAATTTTCGGCTTTGGGAAGTCGCGGGCGCCGCGCATGCGGATAATTATGTGTCGAATGTCGGTCTCGGCGATCTTGGCAATGACCCCAATGTTGCGGCGGTGGCGGAAAATAACTCCGCGGTCCCAATTTTGATTACCTGTGATAAGCCCATCAATGCGGGCCCGCAGCATTGGGTGGTGAAAGCAGCGATATCGGCGCTCGATAATTGGCTGCGCAACGGTGTCCCGCCCGCGTATGCCGATCGCCTGCAATTTAATGCCACAACCCACACCTTTGCCCGCGACAGCGTAGGCAATGCCCTGGGCGGCATACGCACACCCTATGTCGATGCGCCGATAGCGACGCTGACGGGCGATGGGCAAACCACCGGAAATTCATTCTGTGGTTTGTACGGCACCACGAAGTTGCTCGATAACACTCAGCTCGCCAGCTTGTATTCCAATCATGCGACGTATGTTTGGCAGGTGAATAACTCGGTCGATAACGCCATTGGCGCAGGTTTTCTGTTGCAGCCCGATGGCGATCTCATCAAGTCGTGGGCGCAAGCGTCGAGTATTGGTAATTACTGATTGAATGCACGGCGAAGTCATTCGATTTCGCCGTGCATTCACCGCTGTCACGACTATTTTTCTTGCGATGATTTTAAAAATCGCCCTCTACAATACAAATAATAAAATTTGTATCTACGGTACAGTTGATATTTTTTGTAACGGCTGTAGTGGGTGTGGCGTTCGTTTGCGTAAATTTATCCGTCACATTTTTAAACTTAATATGAAGAGCGGAAATAATTCACAAACTTTAAGAATTAATTCTTCATTTAAGACATTTTTATAACGATGTAATTGGTTGTTCTTAAATCTTTGATGTATGATGCGCCTGCCTCGAGCAAGATCCGATTTGGATTTTTATAATTGCAGTATTGCCGCGAAAGGGTTTTTCTAGAACTATAAGTATTTGTGGCAGCGTTAATGACTCATGTTGTGCGTGTTGTGTGGTCTGCTGATTGGTTCCGCTACAAGTGGTACTTGGTAAGTGGCTTCACCGCGGAATCGTCTTGTGGTGCGTTGAGTTGAGCTGGTAATTTTTCATAAAAATATAGCTCGATTAATTGTTCAGACGGCATCGCTTTCAAATTAGCGGATTTTTATTGGCTGAATAGTGGCTGTGGCTATTTGCTGCGGGACTGGTTCACCGAAACATTTCAACGTGAGCTGCAAATCTGGAATTGCAGCGCCAGTAGCGCCGATCGATACCTGCAAAAGAGGCGGGGATTCCAGGACAGGCTTAACGATGGCCGAGGCGCAACCATGTTGAAAATGATGGGCGATAAATTTGCAAATAAAGCCCAAGCAAGCACGTATGAAAAACAGCAATTACTCGCAATAACCCCTTGTGAATTTTCCGATATTCCGCTCGCGCGTGCGCTGCTGCGTCACGGCGCTAGCGTCGCTGTCGATATCGGGCGCGATGAAACTCGCTGGCCGCAATTGTTCGCCGGGCTGCAAACAATACCGCTGCGAAATTGCGGAGTGCGAATTCCCGATCATATTCAAATCGATCCGATTCAAATTCCGGCCGCGCTGTCTTTCGTCGTACTGGCCGCCGATGCGAATATTTCGTTCTGGCGCGAAAACTTTTATGTTTATGTGCAGGTGACATCGGTTGCTCAAGCGCGCGCGGCGATTGTTGCAGGCGCGCATGGTTTGATCGCTAAGGGGCAGGAAAGCGGTGGCGCGGTCGGCAATGAAAGCGCTTACATTTTGTTGCAACGCATTTTGGCGCTGCCCGAAGCGCGCGATATGCCGGTGTGGTGTCAGGGTGGCATGGGTTTGCATACGGCGGCGGGCGCGATCGCCGGCGGCGCGTATGGCATCGTGCTCGATAGCCAGCTCGCGCTGTTGAGCGAGTGCTCGTTGAGCCGCGAAATCAAAGATCTCATCGGCGCGATGGATGGCCCGGAAACGCGGATGGTCGGCGGCTATCAAGTTTTCGCGCGACCCGGATCGAGCGCGGCGAACGCCGAACAATTACAGGCGCACGAGGTGCGCGCGCGATTGAGCGTTATCGGTAGCGATAATTTTCTGCCGCTCGGTCAAGATGCCGCGCTGGCAAAAGCGCTGACGATGCAATGCCCGAATGCCGAGGCGCTCGTCCACAGTTTTCGCAGCAGTATTGCCGCGCATCTTCGCCAGGCGCAGGCGCTGCAAGCGCTCGCCGAACACAGTCCGCTCGCGCGTGCGCATGGCGTGCGCTATCCGATCGCACAGGGACCGATGACGCGCGTGAGCGATACCGCGGCGTTCGCCACTGCGGTTGCCGAAAACGGTGCGTTGCCCTTCCTCGCCTTGTCGTTGATGAATGCGGCGCAATCGCGCGAATTGCTCGAACAAACGCGCGCGCAAATCGGCGATAAAACTTGGGGGGTCGGCGTATTGGGATTTGCGAATCCCGAAATTCTCAATCCACAGCTCGATTTGATCCGCGAGTTTCGTCCCGCGGTGGTACTGCTTGCAGGCGGACGCCCGACGCAGGCGCGCCCGCTCAATGAGCTGGGCATCGCCACGTATTTGCATGTGCCGTCGCCGCGCTTGCTCGAATTATTCTTGCAGGACGGTGCGCGGCATTTCGTGTTCGAAGGGCGCGAGTGCGGCGGTCATGTGGGGCCGCGTTTCAGTTTTGTGTTATGGGAGCAGCAACTGCAAGTGCTGCTGAATTTCGAACGCCCGGATGAATTGCATATTCTTTTTGCAGGCGGTATTCACGACGAGCGCTCGGCCGCGATGATCGCGGTGATGGCGGCACCGCTGGCTGCGCGCGGCGCGAAAATCGGCGTGTTGATGGGAACCGCGTACATCGCCACTCGCGAGGCCGTCGAATGCGGTGCGATCATTCCGAGCTTCCAGCAGCAAACCGTCGGCAGCGACGCAACGGTGTTGATCGAAACCGCACCGGGACACGCGGTGCGCTGTTTGCCATCGAATTTCGTCGAACAATTTCACGCGGAAAAAAATCGCCTGCGCGAAATGGGCCTCGATCAACAAACGATGTGGAAACAACTCGAAGAACTCAACGTCGGTCGCCTGCGCATTGCCACCAAAGGCGTGATGCGCAGCGCCGACAAATTAACGACCGTCGAACAGCGACAGCAGCTGGACGATGGTATGTACATGATCGGTCAGCTCATCGCGCTGCGCAAAAATGTGTGCAGCATGGCCGAGCTACATCGTTCGGTATGCGACGGCGCGATGGAGTTTTTGCACTCGGTAACGGCGCCCGCATTAGCGCGTGCAAAAAATGCCGAGCCCATCGCCATCGTCGGCATGGAATGCATTTATCCAGGCTCACCCGATCTTGAAACATTCTGGGCCAACATCGTCGCGGGCAAAGATCTGGTTACGGAGGTGCCGGCAGAACGCTGGAATACCGACGTTTATTATCGCGAAGGCCCGGCGCAGAAAGGCAAATCGCCGAGCAAGTGGGGCGGTTTCATCGACGAGATTGCATTCGATCCGCTGGCCTTCGGTATTCCGCCGCAATCGCTTGCGGCGATCGAGCCCGTGCAATTGTTGAGTTTGGAAGTCGCCAGACGCGCACTGCGCGACGCCGGTTACGACGATGCAGTCGATGGCAGCGAAGTGAAAACTTTCGATCGCGAAAAAACCGCGGTAATTTTCGGCGCCGAATCGGGCATGGATCTCGGCAACAATTACGCTTTCCGCAATATGTATCCGCATTTCCTCGGCGACATTCCACCCGAGCTCGATGCGGTGCTGCCGGATCTCACCGAGGATTCGTTTCCGGGCGTACTCGTCAATGTGATTTCGGGACGCATCGCCAATCGTCTCGGTTTGGGCGGCGTGAATTATTCGGTGGATGCGGCGTGCGCAAGCTCGCTCACCGCAATCGAGCTGGCCGTCAAAGAATTGCGTGCGGGCAGCAGCGATATGGTGCTCGCGGGCGGCGCCGACTTTCACAACAGCATCAACGATTTTTTGATGTTCGCGAGCGTGGGCGCATTGTCATCGAGCGGCCGCTGCCGCTCGTTCGATAACAGCGCCGATGGAATCTGTCTCGGCGAAGGCGTCGGCGTCGTCGTCTTGAAACGTCTCGAAGATGCCGAGCGCGACGGCGATCGCATTTACGCGGTGATCGACGGCATCGCCGGTTCGAGCGACGGCAAAGGTTTGGGTTTGACCGCGCCGCGCAAAGAAGGACAGAAACGCGCGTTGGAACGCGCCTATTGGCAGGCCGGTGTATTGCCGGCCGCCATCGGTTTGGTCGAAGCGCACGGTACCGGCACCGTCGTCGGCGATAAAACCGAAATGCAAACGCTCACGGAAATTTTCACCGCGGGCGGTGCACTGCCCGCGCAAGCGAATTTAGGTTCGGTGAAAAGTCAGATCGGCCACACCAAATGCGCGGCGGGTATCGCCGGTTTAATCAAAATCAGCAAAGCGTTGTATCACCGCATTTTGCCGCCGACACTGCATATCGAAACGCCGAACACCGGCTTTCGCGCCGAGAGCAGTCCATTCGTTCTGCAAAACGCCGCGCGCCCGTGGTTTACACAATCGGCAGGCGACGCTGCCAATCCGCTGCGCGCAGCCGTCAGTGCATTTGGTTTTGGCGGCGCGAATTTTCACGCGGTGTTGTCGAACTATTCCGCCGCGCCTGCGGAAAGCGGTGCGGCGTATTGGGATGCCGAACTTTTTGTATTTCGCGGTGAAAATTTCGCGAGCGCGCAAGAACGCATGCAGCGGCTCGCCGAATTCTTGCGCGCGAGCAATGCGCCGTTGACGCTGCGCGATGTGAGTTTCACCGCGCAGAAAAATGGCGAAGGTGTGGTGCAATGCGCGTTCGTCGCGCGCGATTGCCGCGATCTCGCCGATAAATTGCAGGCCGCCGCGGCGCGCGCCGAACATGCGCAGATTTTTTATCGCGAGCATGAAAGTATCGGCAAAACTGCCTTCGTGTTTCCGGGGCAGGGCAGCCAAACGCCGGGCATGCTCGTCGATTTATTTCTCGCTTTCCCGCAATTGCAGCATCTGCTCGCCGCCGATTCGCACTGCGCGTCGATATTGTTCCCGCCGACTGCCTACGGCCGCGAGCGGCAGCAAGCGCAGCAGCGCGCGATTACCGATACGCGCATCGCGCAACCCGCGCTCGGCATGGTGGAGTTCGCCGCATTGGAATTGCTCGGCGGGATGAATATTCACCCGGCGATGGCAGCGGGACACAGCTACGGCGAACTGATGGCGCTGGCCAGCGCCGGTTGTTTCGATGCGCACACGTTGTTGCGCTTGAGCCGTCAGCGCGGCGAATCGATTCTCGCGGCAGCGGGCGATGATCCCGGTAAGATGGCGGCGGTGAATTGCGGTCACGCCGAATTGCGAGAAATTTTCGGTCCCGATTCGGGCGTTGTGCTCGCAAATCAAAACAGCAAGACGCAAACCGTGATTGCGGGGACGACGCCCGCGATCAACAGCGCGCTTGCACTGCTGAAAGCAAAAAATATTGCCGCCAAACCGATCGAAACCGCCTGCGCGTTTCATTCGCACGTTGTCGCGCGCGCGCAGGATCTGTTCGATCTCTGCCTGCGCGATGTTGCGATTGCGGCGCCCGCATTTCCGGTGTACGCGAATACCACGGCGCGGGTTTACGACAATGACGGCGCGCGCATTCGCCGGCAACTCGGTGAGCACATCGTGAGTCCGGTGCGCTTCGTCGAGCAAATAGAAACTATGTATGCCGACGGCGCGCGCGTATTTGTCGAAGTGGGCCCCAAGCGTGTATTGAGCGGTTTGATCAAAAATATTCTGGGCAATCAGCCGCATCGAACTATCGCGATCGATAACGCGAGTCAAACCGGCATCGGCGGCTTTTTAATGGCTGTCGCGCAATTGGCCGTGCTCAGCGACGCGTTTGATCCTGCTGTGTTGTATGCAGGACGGCGTGCGCGTTTACTCGATCTGGCGCAGCCACAGGTATTGCCTGCAACAGGCTGGATGGTTAATGGCAGTCGCGCGCGGCCGCTAAAAGGCCATGCGCCCGCGCACGCCGGCAAAGCCATCACCGAGCCATTGCGTGTCGCTGGCGCGAGCAGTGTGCTGCAAACCGGCGTGCTGCAAACCAGCGCGCTGCAAACCAGAGAAGACAATGCCGTCATCGATTATCTGACGAATATGCGCGAGGTCGTGCGCGCGCAACGCGATGTGCTGCTGGGTTTCCTGGGTCAGCCGACGGGTGATTTCGAACCGATGCCGCGCTCGACGCGCGTATCGTCACCGCGCATCGGCGCCGACAATTCACGCGATAATGCGAATGCCCGCATTGCAGCGGAATCCGCTGCGGTTGCCGGCGCGATGCCTGCCAATGCGGCGCAACACGATGTACAAGCCGTGCTGCTCGATATCGTCAGCGAGCGCACGGGTTATCCAACCGATATGCTCGATCTCGATCTCGATCTCGACCTTGAAGCAGATCTCTCGATCGATTCGATCAAGCGCGTCGAAATTATCGGCGAGCTCGCGGCGCGTTTGCACCTGCGTGATAACGGGGGCCAGGCGCACGGCGGCGATATCGATACATTGCTCGAACAATTATCGGTTCAGAAAAATCTGCGCGCGATTATCGCTTGGCTCGAACAGCACAAACCCGCGTCGCAGCCAAATAACGATGCGCTGGCGATAACGGCGGTGCAGGCCGATATGAACGAGCAGGCTGTGCAAACGGTTTTGCTCGAAATTGTCAGCGAGCGCACGGGTTATCCAACCGATATGCTCGATCTCGACCTGGATTTAGAAGCCGATCTCTCGATCGACTCGATCAAGCGCGTCGAAATTATCGGCGAACTCGCGGCGCGTTTGCATTTTCGCGAAAACAACTGGCACGAAACGCATGGTATCGATGCCGATACACTGCTCGAACAACTCTCGCTCAAAAAGAATTTGCGCGCGATCATCGATTGGCTCGAACAGGGTAAGCCGGCATCGAAGAATGCGGTGAACGGTGAAGCGGCGAGCGCTGCAGCGCTAAGTGCGACGGCAGCCGCGATTCCACTGACGCGTTATGTGTTGCAAAGTTTTTCTGCGCCGCGCGTCGTCATCGCCGACAATCGCGTTGCGGGAAAGCATTTTCTAATTACCGATGACGGCTTCGGTATCGCGCCGGCGCTGGCCGAACGTCTGCACGCGCGCGGCGCCACCGTGCGCATTATCGATTTTGCGGAAGGTAACGCGGCGCCCTCATTTCGGCATGAAGGATCAGGGCAAGCGGTCGACGGCGTCATTCATTTATGGAGTTTGAATGCAGCCAATCGTGTGCGCGATGTCAAACGCTTTTTCGCGCTGGTGCGCGACGCCGTGCACCACGATACGCGCTATGTGTTGACCGTGAGCGGGCTCGGCGGCGATTTTGGCCGGCATGCGCCGAACGCAAGCGAAACGATCGCCGATTTCGGTTGCGGTGCGGGTCTCGCGGGGCTGATCAAAGCGCTCGGCAAAGAGCATCCGCAGGTTCAAGCGCAGTGGATCGATCTCGATTTGCGCGAAGCGGCGGCGACCCTCGCCGCGCATTTGGAAACCGAGCTGCTCGCCGAAAATAAATTCGCCGAAATCGGCTATCGCAATGGTGCGCGCAAGCTGCGGCGTTGCGTGCCTATCGAATTGCCGCCAGCGCAGTCCGAACTCGACTTAAAAACCGATGCGGTGATTTTGCTGACAGGCGGTGCGCGCGGCATCACGGCGCAACTCGCCATCGAACTCGCGCGGCGCTATCGCTGCACGCTCGAATTGGTAGGCCGCTCGGCCTGGCCGGCCGGTGAAGAACCAGCGAGCACCGCTGCGGCACGCGATGCGAAAGCGCTGCGTCAGGCGCTTATCGTCGCGGAGCCGGGATTGAAACCGGCTGAGATTGAAAAGCGGTGCGCGAAAATTTTGGGCGAGCGTGAAATGCGCGCCACCCTGGCGGCGATTCAAGCCACTGGCGCACACGTCAATTACACCGCGCTCGATGTGCGCGATGTCGATGCCTTCGGCAATTTCATCAAGCAACTCTATGCGTGCTACGGCCGCATCGATGGCGTGATTCATGGCGCGGGCGTGATCGAAGATAAATTGCTGCGCGATAAATCGCCCGAAAGTTTCGAGCGCGTATTCGACACCAAAGTGCGCGGCGCTTTGATGCTGTATAACCTGCTGCGCGACGATGTGAAATTCGTGGTGTTTTTTTCCAGCGTGGCGAGCGCGTTCGGCAATCGCGGTCAAATCGATTACGCAGCGGCCAACGATGTGCTCGATAAAATGGCGCCCGCATTGCAAGCGCGTATCGGCGGGCGCGTGCTCTCGGTGAATTGGGGGCCGTGGGCGGGTACTGGCATGGTGTCGCTGCAACTCGAGCGCGATTATGCAAGCAAGGGTATCGGTTTGATTCCGCTGCACGCGGGTATCGATGCGCTCTTAAACGAGTTGGCTCGCGACGATTTTGAAACCACGCAAGTGGTCTTGATGTGCGGCTCGCCGGAAAGTTTTGGCGCTGAAACGTTTGCATCGATGCCGGTTGAGACCGACGCGGAGTTGGTATCGTGAAACCCGTTGCCATCATCGGCATGGCCGGAATTTTTCCCGGCGCGGCAAATATTGCGAGTTATTGGCGCAATATCGTCGATGGTATCGATGCGATCAGCGATGTACCCGCGCTGCGCTGGGACAAGGTGTTTTACGATCCCAATTCCAACGCGATCGATCGCTTTTACTGCAAGCGCGGCGGCTTCGTCGATGATTATGTCGATTTTGATCCGCTGCAATTCGGCGTGATGCCGAAAGCGGCGCAGTCGGCCGATCCCGATCAATTGTTGAGTTTGCGCGTCGGCGTCGAAGCGATGCGCGACGCGGGCTATGCCTCGGGTGAATTCGCGCGCGAGCGCGCCGGCATCATCATCGGCCGCGGCAATTATTTGAGTGCGGGCACGCTGCGTCTCGAACAGCACGTGCGCCACGTGCAGCAGACCGTGCAAATGTTGCGCGATCTATTGCCCGATATTAGCGACGAGCAGCTCGACCGCGTGCGCGCGCAAATGCAACAGCAACTCGATTATTACGGGCCCGATGTCGCGGTCGGCATGATTCCCAATTTAGTCGCGTCGCGGCTCGCCAACCGTCTCGATTTGCACGGCCCCGCCTACACGGTCGACGCTGCCTGCGCGAGTTCGCTGCTCGCCGTCGAGCAAGCTTGTGGATTGTTGAGTAGCGGCGATTGCGATTTGATGCTCGCGGGCGGTTTGCATTTCTCGCACGATCTCACGTTCTGGGCCACATTCTGTCAACTCGGCGCATTGTCGCGCGCGCAAGCAATTAAACCGCTGGCGCGCGATGCCGATGGCATTCTCGCAGGCGAAGGCATCGGCCTCGTCGTGCTCAAACGTTTGGTCGATGCGGAACGCGATGGCGATCGTATTTACGCGGTTATTCGCGGCGCCGGCAGCGCGAGCGACGGGCGCGGCGCGAGTTTGCTCGCGCCTTCGGTCGAGGGCCAATTGCTTGCCTTGCGCCGCGCGTGGCAGCACACGGCGCTCGATCCGCAACGGATCGGTTTGATCGAAGCGCACGGCACCGGCACGCCGGCGGGCGATGAAGCCGAACTCGAAACCGTGCGCCGTTTTTTTGGCGAGGACAACGCCAACAAAAACGAGGAAAAAAAACTCGCGGAGCGGCCCGTCATCGGTTCGGTGAAATCGATGATCGGCCATGCCATGCCCGCGGCGGGCGTGGCGGGATTAATCAAAGCCGCGCTATCGATTTATCACGGCGTATTGCCGCCGACATTGCACTGCGAAGAGCCGCATGAATTATTGGCGCGCACGCGCTTTCGCGCGATCGGCCGAGCCGAGCCGTGGCTGGAAGAACAACGTATCGCCGCCGTCAACGCGTTTGGATTCGGCGGTATCAATGCGCATGTCGTGTTGGTTTCGCATCGCGCGAATAAAACAGTCGCGACGCAATCCGTTCGCGCTGCTTTGCCGTCCGCGCACGAACCGGCTATTCAATCCGATGTTCTCATCGATACGCCCGGCAATGTGAATGCGGCGGCATTGCCGCGTGTGGTTGTGATCGCGGCGGCAACGCAAAACGAATTGCTCGATAAGCTACAGCGCGAACAATGGGATTTACAGTCGCGGCAGGGTGCGTGGCGAATCGCCATCGTCGAACCGAATGCGAAGCGGCTCGATCTGGCGAAAAAAATTGTGACGGCCGGCAAGGCGTGGCAGGGTCGCAGTCAGATTTATTTTTCTTGCAGCCCTCTGCTTTCTAACGCGGGCAGGGTCGCTTTTTTATTCCCCGGAGTCGACAGCGCATTCGCGCCGCGCGCGGACGATGTCGCCGACTATTTCAATGTGCCGTTGCCGCCGCATTGCGAAGCACTGAATCCATCGGATTCGTTGTTAAAAGTGGTGCAGGCGCTATCGGGTTTCAACCTGTTCACGTTTGCCGTGCTGCAAAAACTCGGTATTCGCGCGCACGCCATGGCCGGCCATAGTATCGGCGAATGGAGCGCGATGTCGGCCGCCGGCATGGTCGAGCGCGAGCAGGCCGAAGCCGTGCTCAAGCATATCGATCCGTCCGAAGTGCAATTTCCCGATTTGGTTTTTCTCGCCGCCGCCTGCGATCGCGATCTCGTGCAAAAAATTATCGGTGAGCACGACCGTGTAACGCTGTCGAATGATCAAGTAGTGATGTCGCATGACAATTGCCCGCATCAAACAATTGTGTGCGGAAAACGCGCGGCGATCGCCGCCGTCGAGCAGCGCCTGCGCGAGCAGCATGTTTTAGTGCAGCAATTGCCGATCGTATCGGGTTTTCATACGCCGTTCTTCGCCAAGTATCTTGCGCCGTATCGCGATTTCTTTTTGCACGCGTCATTGCTCGAACCTTCGGTTCCGGTTTGGTCGGCAACCACGGCACAGCCGTTTCCCACCGCGATGGCGCAGAAGCAGCAGCTCGCGCTCGATCATTTACTGCAACCGGTACGTTTTCGTCCGCTCATCGAAAATATGTATGCGCAAGGTTTTCGCGCGTTCATTCAACTCGGCACGGGCAGCTTATCGGGTTTTGTGCAAGATACCTTGAAGGGCAAGCCGCATCTCGCCATCGATGTGAACAGCGCGAAGCAAACGGGGCTCGCGCAACTCTGCCATGTGAGCGCGGCACTCTGGGTCGAAGGGTTGCGTTTCAATTATCAATTGTTAGGTTTGCACGAAACCGCGCAACCGGCACGCAGCGCAATTAAGTTGCGCCTGGGTGTGCCGCTGTTGCATCTGCCCGAACCGCTGCAAATCGATCGCGCGGCGCTATCGCCGTTGTCTATCGACAGCGCGGCCGTTGCCGTCAATAGCGACGATCCCATTCAGAATTTATTCCGCGAAACGCTGGCGGATATTCAGCAGGCGAGCGCCGAGATTACGCAGTTGTGGCAGGCGCGTTCGCGCCGCGCATCGCGTGCGCCGAAAACTGCCCACGGCGAAAACGCGCAAGTGATCCCGCTGCTGCCGGCAAATAAACCGGCGCCTGCCGACGCAAAACCGCGCATCCAGCGCGTTGTCCGGCGGCTCGATATCGATAGCAATATTTCCGATGTCATCGATCATGCGTTTTATCCGCAGCGCGCGGGCTGGCCCGACATCGCCGATCGCCATCCCGTGATTCCGCTGACGATGGAGATCATGCTGTTGCGGCAGGCGATCGAAGAGTATCTGCCTGGCTACGTTGTGGTTTGCTTCAAAAATATTAAAGCCTTCAATTGGCTCATCGTGTCGAAATCTATCGACATCGACATTGTTTTAAACGCGGAGCAATTTCCGCTGCTGGACGTCAGCATCGCAGGTTACATGACCGCGCGCGCAATCGTCGCACGCGAATATCCAAAAGCGCCGGCGAAGCGCCAGCATGAATGGCGCAACGCGCGCGCAGCCGCGATCGATGCGCGCGCTTTGTATCGCGATAACTGGATGTTTCATGGTCCCGCTTATCAAGGCGTGATTGAACTCGGGCCGATCGCCGATAACGGCATTCGCGGCCGCTTGCGCACACCGGCGGGTAGCGGCGCGCTGCTCGATAATATGGGGCAGCTCGCGGGTTATTGGGTGATGGAGCAACCGACCGATTGCCTGGCAATGCCGATCGGCGTCGAGCAAATCAATTTTTATGGTCGAGAGCCCGCGCTCGATAGCGAATTCAATTGCGAAATCAGCGTGCGTACTATGGACGCGTTGACCTGCGTTACCGATCAGCAGCTAGTGAACGACGCCGGCGAGATCGTTATTGAAATGCTCGGCTGGCAGACGCGCCGTTATCACATGGATCGCCCGTTCTGGATTTACAGCAAGCAGCTCGAAAAATATATCGTCAGCGAACGTTTGGATCGCGATGTGACGATATTTCGCGATCATTACGATACCGCGATTTTGCGCGATTACATCGCGCACCGTTATCTCAATCAAATCGAAATGGCCGAGTACGATGCGCTCTCGCCGCGCCGCCGCCGCGGCTGGCTCAACGGACGCGTCGCCGCAAAAGATGCGGTGCGCGCATATTGCTGGCGGCGCTGCGGCAATTTCGATTTTTATCCGAAGGAAATCCGTATCGAAAATGCCGCCAATGGGCAACCATTGCTGCTGCCGCACATTACCGCCACGCTCAGCGAACCGCTGCACATTTCGATTGCGCACAAAGACGCTTGCGCGGTTGCCGCCGTCAGCGATGTGCCGGTCGGTGTCGATATTGAATCCATTGTCGAGCGCGGGCAGGATTTTATCGACATCGCCTTCACGGCCGGCGAACAAACACTATTGCCCGATGCCAATCGCGCCGAATGGGTCGCGCGTTTCTGGGCTGCCAAAGAAGCCGTAGTGAAAATGTTTGGCACGGGATTGCAGGGCAAGCCCAAGCAGTTTTGCGTCGACATGATCGATAACGAAAAAATTCACGTGGCTGGCGTCTGGGTGGCGACGTCGGTAACGCGCAATTTCGTTATCGCCGTGACGATCGACGATCGGCAGTCGGCGTATTCGACGATTTAGCATTGAGCAGCGAGAGAGCGGGGAAGCGCAGTGAATAATGATGAGATATTGCAACAAATTATCGATGCCATTCGCGAAGCCATCGCGGAGGATTGGGTGCAGGATTTCGTCATCGATACCGATACGAGCTTCAATGACGATTTGGAAATTGAAAGTATCGAGTTCGTCGCTATCGCCGATATGCTGCAAAAAAAATTCGGCGATCGTATCAATCTCATCGGTTGGCTTTCCGAGCGCGACATCAACGAGCTGATCGAATTGACGGTCGGCGATGTCGCAACGTTTGTCGAACAACAATTGCGGTAGCGCGACGTGGCTAAAATTCTGATGATAATGCCGCCGCTGACGGGCCACATTAATCCGGCGCTGGCGGTCGCCGCACAATTGCAAACGCGCGGTCATGAGATCGCCTGGGCTGTGCACGGCGCGATGGCGGCGGAACGTCTGCCCGCCAACGCGACCTTGCTATCGCTGCCGGTGGACACTTTGAATCTGGTCCAGAGCCCGCGCGAAGTGCGTGGACTCGAAAGCGTGCGCTTCTTTTATGAGGATTTTTATCTGCCGTTGGCGCGCGGTTCGCTGTTCCCGTTGGAAAAAATCGTCCGCGAATATGCGCCCGATTTGATTTTTTGCGATCAGCAAATGTTGGCGGGGGCGTTCGTTGCGCGCAAATTGAATATCCCGTGGATTACCTCGGTGACGACAACGGCGTCGATTCTAAAAATGTCGCCGCAACACGACGCCTGGGTCGCGCAAAAACTGCGCGAACTCGAAGCGATTTATCCGCTGCCTGAAGCCGTCGAACGTCCCGATTTGTCGCCGTATGGCGTTATTGTTTTTTCCTCATCGCAATTGATTGGCGATAGCACTGGGTATTTTCCTGCGGATTATCACTTTGTCGGTCCCGCTTACGGCGCGCGTGCGAGCCACGATAATTTCCCGTGGGAAAAACTCGACAACAGCAAACGCAAAATACTCATCACCTTGGGTACCGTCAGCCGCGACCGCACGACGCGTTTTTATGACGTCATGATGGCGGTGCTGGCCGGCATGGATATTCAAGTTGTCATGATCGCTCCCGAAGATCTGGCCGCGAACGCGCCCGCGAATTTTATCGTGCTGCCGCGCGTGCCGCAGTTGCAATTGCTGCCGCTAATGGATGCGGTGATTTGCCACGCCGGCCACAACACCGTATGCGAGGCCCTCGCGCAAGGTTTGCCGCTCATCGTTGCGCCGATTCGCGATGATCAACCCGTCATCGCGCGGCAGGTGATCGATGCCGGCGCCGGATTATTTATGCGTTTCGGCAAGGTCACGCCGGCAGCCGCGCGCACCGCTGTCGAGCAAATACTTCACGATGAGAATTTACGGTGCAACGCGCAGCGTCTCGCGCAATCATTTGCAGGCTTGGGCGGCGCTGAGCGCGCGGCAAGCATTGTCGATTTGCAATGGCGTAACAGTGAAATGATGACTGAGCGAGGACATCAACGTGTTTTTCGTTGAAAACAATGGCGTGCGCTTGCATTGCGTAACGCTGGGAAGCGGACCGGCGGTCGTGCTGTGTCACGGGCTGGTGTTTGGCAGCATGGCGAGCTGGTATTTTTCCATCGCCTCGAAATTGGCGCAACGTTATCGCGTCATCATGTTCGATAAGCGCGGTCATGGCAAAAGCGACATGGCGGCTTCCGGCTACGATGTCGATACGCTGGCCGGCGATCTCGCGGCGGTCATCGAACATACGATCGCGCCCGGCGAAGAGGTCACGTTGATCGGTCATAGCTACGGCGCGCTGGTCGCGCTGCGCTACGCGTTAAATTGTAAACGCGAACTGCGCGATTTAATTCTGGTCGATGCGCCGCTGCCCGCATCGCGCTATGTATTTCCAAGCTTTGCGAAAATCACTTCGCGCGAGATTTTGGATACGCACCTTGCGGCAATGTTGCCACCGAATCTATCGGCCAGTTCGCGCCGTATCGGCCGCATCAAAGAGCGTTTGGAGGCGCTGCTGTTGAATAGCAGCCTGCGCACCGATGTCGCTGCCGCGGGCGATATTATCGATGCTGAATTGCGGCGCTTGGATACGCCGACCTTATGCATCTATGGACGCCATTCCGATTGCGCTGAAGTGGGGCTTCGTCTCGGCAAAATTTTGCCGCGCGCAAAACTCGAATGGATCGAATGCGGCCACTACATCCTGGAAGAGGCACCAGGGGATTTGCTGCACATCATCGAAGCTCATTTAGACAGCCAGGAGTGGCCGGTGGTGGAGCGCAGAAAACTATTGGCGAACGGATCCTGTTGTAACGAGCGTCGGACCACACGATAAATGCAAGCCGTAGATACCAACAAGGACAATATTCCCGTTTCGGCGCTGTACACGTCGGCAACGTGGCATTGGGGGAAATTGCCGTGCGCCGATTTGGTTTTGCCCGAAGGGGCGAAAGCTTTATTTCGCGTCGTCAATGCATACATGGTGTTGTACCGCTGGCTCAATCCCAAAAAGTTTTCACTGCAACACACACTTCTACATCGGCATACCGCGATCAATCATTTATTGCGCGAGGCGGCCTGCGCGCAAGTCATCGAAATCGCCGCCGGGTTTTCGCCGCGCGGCAGCATGGTGAGCGCTGATCCCAATGTGCGATATTTTGAAGTCGATCTGCCCGCTGTCATCGCGCTGAAAAAGGCGCGCTTGCAGAGCAGTGCGGGCGGTGGCACGGTGCTGCAGCGCAATAATTTTATTTTGATGCCGGGCGATATCACGCAACTCGATTTCGGCGAGTTTCCGCAACAGCGCTCGTTCATCATCACTGAAGGTTTGATGATGTATTTCAACCGCGAGCAGCAAATGCGCATTTGGCGCGCTATCGCGAGTCATGTCGCGCGCTGCGGCGGCGAGTATGTGTTCGATTATATTCCCACGGATGTCGAACCGCCGCGCAGCGGGTTAGGTGAGCTGTGCAGCCGTTTGCGTTCGCTGTGGTTGAAGCCGACCTATGCATACGACGCGCGCACGCGCATGCAGATCGCGGCGGACTTACGCGAGGCGGGTTTTTGTCAGGTCGATGTATTCAGCAGCGACACTATCGCGTGCAAGTGGCAATTGCCGTACAGCGAAATGAAAACGCGCGTCATTATTTATCGGTGCCGCTAGGGCATCGCGATGGACAAAAGGCAGATGCGTTACGAAAGAAAATTATCCGGTGTCGAACGTTTCTCGATGGCGATAAACGAGATTTATCGTTACAACGTCGATGGGCTCGCGGTTGGCAGCGGCACTATCGACATAGACGAATTGCGCAAGAGTGTGGCTATTGCGGCGCAATCGAATCCCGGCATGCGCGTGCGGCTCAAATCGTTTCTTGGATTTGCCAAATGGGTCGACAGCGGTGTGCCGCCGGAAGTCGTCGAAGTCGATGCGCCGCAATGGGATTTCAACTCGGAGCAGGGCGCAGAGTTTCTGCAAGAAGCGTTTACGCCATTGGCGGGCGGTCCCATCGCCAATGTGATTTTGGTTCATGGTAAGGACAAAACCGGCGTGATTTTTCGTGGTTTGCACGCCGCCGTCGACGGTCGCGCGATCATGCACTGGGGGGCTGAGATTTTTCGCGCGCTGCGCGGCGAGCCTCTGCTCGGCAGCGAATCGACGCTGGTCGATTTTGAGGTGGCCGAGGGCTTTCGCGACAAATGCGGACTCGATGCCGCAAAGACACAGAACAAAGATGCGCCGCCCGCACCCGCGTACATGCCCGTGGTGCCGCCGAGTTCGAGTAGCGAAAAAGAGCTGCGATACATGTGGCGCACGGTAATAATTCCGAAGCGCATTACCACAATTCTGCCACGCGCGGCCGTTTATCTTGCGAGCTATGCGCGACGGCAGGGTGACGGCGTCGTCGGCTTCACGGTACCGGTCGATTATCGCGGTCTGCGCGTGGAGGCGAACAGCACGGGTAATTTAACCGGGTATCTGCGCATTCATGTGAGCCCGGACGATACGCCGAAAACCATCATGCAACAGCTCAATCAGCAGATTCGTGCGTATGTCGATTGCCGGTATCCGCTCATGGCAAAACCGCTGCGATGGGTACCGCTGCGAATGATCGTGCGCAAATTGAATAAAAATCGCGATACGTTGCTGTACACGCCGAATTCGGAATTGCCCACGGGCGGACTGGTATCGATGGGGCACAACGATTTGGTCAGTTATTCGACTGCAACTTTTAATTGCGAGCGTTCAATCGGTATTCCAGGCTCGGTGGGCAAGTTGAATATCGTAGCAGTGAATACTTCCGACAGTACGTATGTGACTTTTTCAGCGCCTGAAAACTACAACCGCGATGGTCAGATCGATCGCATGGTCGACGCTTTCGCCGCGGAGTTTTCGCGATGAATATGGATCGAGTGCTGGCTCAATTAGATCACTTTATCGCGTTGAACCGCATCGACGATGTACCGCTTCGCAGCGATTCGGCAACGAAAGAAAAAACAAGAGAGAACGATATGTCAGTCGCTGTACAGAAACAGGAAACATCCGCTAACGAATTCGATATCACGAAATTACGTGTGCGGCGCGACCCGCTCGCGCAAAAGCCCGAAAACTCATCGAACAACAAACGCTACGCATACATCGCCGCCGGGATAGCGCTGTCGATTGCGGCCTGGTTTTTATATCCGCACACGATCGCGGTCGAAACCACATCGGTCACCATGGTGTATCCCTCGCAGCAATACACACTGCTCAATGCAACCGGTTATGTGGTGCCGCAATTAAAAGCGGCGGTCGCCTCCAAAGGCACGGGGCGCTTGGAATGGCTCGGCGTCGCCGAAGGCAGCCACGTCAAAAAGGATGAGGTGATCGCGCGCCTCGAAAGCCGCGATGTGCGGGCTAACTTCGACAGCGCGATGGCCAATGTCGACGTCGCGCGCGCGGGCGTCGAAGCGGCGTATGTCGAGCTCAAAAATGCCAATCAGGCATTAGCGCGCGCCAGCACGCTGTACCAAAAAGGTTTTTTTTCGAAAGCAGCGGTCGACGATGCCACCGCGCGCGAACGCAAGGCGAACGCAGCGGTGACCAGCGCGCGCGCGACGCTCGATGCGGCCGAAGCCAATGCCAGCAGCGCTGAAATCGCTGTCGATTACACGTTGATTCGCGCGCCGTTCGACGGCGTTATTTTATCGAAAGCCGCCAATATCGGCGATATCGTCACGCCGATGTCGTCGGCGGCGGATTCAAAAGGCGCTGTCGTGACGATGGCCGATATGAGCACACTGGAAGTAGAGGCCGATGTCTCCGAATCGAGTCTCGCGCAAATAAAAGTCGATCAGCCCTGCACGATCATGCTCGACTCCATACCCAATCAGCAATTTCGCGGTGTCGTGAGCCGCATCGTGCCGACCATCGATCGCGCCAAGGCGACGATTACAACTAAAGTGCGATTCATCGATACCGATCCGCGCATCCTGCCCGACATGAGCGCAAAAGTGAGTTTTCTTTCGCGAGCGATTACAGCACAGCAGCAGCACGCGGTGATGGCGGTAAATCCACAAGCGCTGGTCGAGCGCGATGGCAAGCATGTCGTATTCAGCGTGCAAAATAATAAGGCCGTTGCCGTTGATGTCGTGCCGAACAATACGCTCGGCGATCTCGTCGCTATCAAAGGTGGATTGCACGCCGGCGACGCCGTGGTAATGAAGCCGCCAAGACGCATGAGCGATGGCAGCAGGGTTACACTGGAAGCATCGCATTGATATGAGCGGTCTCATCGAAATACGCGCTCTCAATAAAATGTATCAGCGCGGCGATCAGCACATCCCCGTCCTCGTCGATATCAACCTCGATATCCTGCGCGGCGATTATGTTTCGTTGATGGGGCCTTCCGGCTCCGGAAAAAGTACGCTGCTCAATTTGATCGCCGGCATCGATAAGCCGAGCGGCGGCACGATTCATATCGACGGCATCGATATCGCCAATATCACCGATAACGAACTCGCCGCGTGGCGCGCGCACAATGTCGGTTTTATTTTTCAATTTTACAATTTAATGCCGGTGCTCACGGCGCTCGAAAATGTTGAGTTACCGCTGCTGTTGACCAGTCTCGGTAAGCGTGAACGCCGTCAACACGCATCGGCCTTACTGAGCCTGGTCGGTCTCAGCGATCGCCTGGATCATTACCCGAACGAATTATCGGGCGGACAGCAACAGCGCGTGGCGATTGCGCGCGCGCTGGTGATGGATCCTATGTTAATCGTCGCCGATGAACCCACGGGTGACCTCGACCGCTTTTCCGCCGATGAGATTTTAAAATTGCTACAGCGGTTAAACACCGAGCTCAGTAAAACGATCGTCATGGTGACGCACGATCCGAAATGCGCGGCACAGGCACAGCGTCAGATTCATTTGGAAAAAGGTGTCCTGCGCGGCGGCGGTGCGGCGAGCATGCAGAAATGATCAGCAGCTATTTATTTAAGCTGGTGATAAAAAATATGTGGCGCCATCGCCTGCGCACCACGCTGACGATGCTCGGTATCACCATCGCCATTGTTTCTTTCGGCTTGCTGCGCACCATTGTTGATTCCTGGTACGGCAGCGCGGACGCGACCTCGGCGGCGCGCCTCATCACCCGCAACGCGATCTCGCTGGCGTTTCCGCTGCCCATTGCCTACGCGGAAAAAATTCGCCAGGTGAACGGCGTTTCACACGTAACCTGGTCCAACTGGTTCGGCGGCATATACATCAACGAACGCAATTTTTTTCCGCAATTCGCGGTGGCTGCCGATAGCTTTTTTGATATGCATCCCGAATTGCTATTATCCGATGCGGAAAAAAAGGCGTTTCAACACGATCACCGCGGCTGCGTTGTCGGCAAGAGAACCGCCGATAAATACGGGTGGAAAATTGGCGATCAAGTACCGCTGCGCGGCACTATTTATCCCGGCACATGGAATTTCGTGGTGCGCGGTATCTATACCGCAGCCGACGCCAAAACCGATACCACGCAATTTATTTTCCATTGGGACTATTTGAACGAGAGTGTCAAAAGCATCGCGCCGAGCCGCGCCGATTCGGTGGGATTGTTCATCGTGCAAGTCGCCGATTCAAAACAGGCCGCCAGGGTCTCGGCCGCGATCGATAGCCAATTCAAGAACTCGCTCGCGGAAACGCGCACCGAAACGCAGCGAGCGTTTCAGCTTGGTTTTGTCGCGATGGTCGATACCATTTTGATCGCGATTCAATCGGTGGCGTTTGTCGTTATCGTGATCATCATGGCCGTGGTGGCCAATACCATGACGATGACGGCGCGCGAACGCACGCCCGAATACGCCACGCTCAAAGCGCTGGGATTTCCGGTGCAATTCGTCATCAGCTTAATCGTCGGCGAATCGATCGCGATCGCGGTTACGGGCGGATTGCTCGGCATGCTGGCGACGTTTCCGGTCGCTCGCGCATTCATGCTGGCGACGGGCTCGATGTTTTCCTCGTTCGAGATTCGCACCGGCACATTGTTGCAGCAGTTTTTCGCGGCGCTCGCGGTAGGTTTGCTGGCCGCCGTGGTTCCCGCGTGGAGCAGTGCGCGTATTCGTATCGTCGATGGTTTGCGCGCAATCGCGTGATCGTTCGTTAGTTGACTAACGAGTTATTTGCTGGATGAATTAATGGCACTTTCGCTCGCCTATGTCGCGCGTAACCTGATGGTGCGCAAATTGACGACGACATTTACCGCGTTCGGGATGGCGTTGGTCGTATTCGTGTTTGCGACGGTACTCATGATGGCGGAAGGGTTGCGCGAAACGCTCGTGGCCACCGGCAGCCCCGGCAATGTGGTGGTCATCGGACACGGCGCGAATACGGAAGTACAAAGCACGATCGCGCGCGACCAAGCGGCGATCGTCGAATCGAATGCCGCCATTGCCAGCGATGCCAGCGGCGCGAAATTGGTATCGAAGGAGCCCGTGCTGCTGCTCAATCTGGAAAAACGCAGCAACGGCGATTTAGCCAATGTCACCGCGCGCGGGGTCACCGCAAACGGTTTGTTGTTGCGGCCGCAGGCCAAAATTATCGAAGGCCGCATGTTTCGTCCCGGCACATCGGAAATTATCGTCGGCCGTTCGATCGCCAATACATTCAAGCATGCGGGACTCGGCGATTCCTTGCGGTTTGCGTTGCAGGATTGGCGCGTGGTCGGCGTGTTCGATGCGGGGCATAGCGGTTTCGATTCAGAAATTTGGGGCGATGCCGAGCAGATGATGCAGCTGTTTCGACGCAATGCGTTTTCGTCGATGTTGTTCCGTTTGATCGATAGCAGACAATTTGGCGCGGTAAAAACTCAGCTCGAATCCGATCCGCGTCTCAATGTATCGGTTAAAACCGAAGTGCAATTTTATGCCGAGCAGTCCGAGCAGATGGCGAAATTCATCCGTGTGCTCGGTATCTCGATCACGTTGATTTTTTCCATCGGCGCCGTCATCGGTGCAGCGATCACGATGTATGCGAGCGTCGCCAACCGCACCGGAGAAATCGGCACGTTACGCGCGTTGGGATTTACGCGGCGCGCGATTTTGCAGGCGTTTTTGCTGGAGGCAATATTGCTGGGCGAGCTCGGTGGCATAGTCGGATTATTCGCCGCCTCATTCATGCGTTTCGTGCATGTTTCGACAACCAATGTACAGACGTTTTCGGAGATCGCCTTCAACTTTCGCTTGAGCCCGATGATTGCAATGAATGTGGTGGTGTTTGCGTTGCTGATGGGATTGATCGGCGGCTTTCTTCCCGCCGCTCGCGCTTCGCGCTTGAATATCGTCGATGCGTTGCGAGCGGATTGAAATGAAGCGCGCGTTTTATATTTCAACGCGCTGTCTGCTGCTATTCGTTGCGGCGCGCTGGTTGAGCGCCTGCACGATGATTACGGGCGCCAAGCAGATAATGCCGCTTGAACAGGGCGTTAGTGTTTATGCGATCGGCAAAACGCCGGCGCCGACCGTGCTGATGTTTCCGGGTTGCGGAGGTGCGCAGCGTAAGAGCGAGCAGGATATTTTTCTACGCAAGGCGAAGTGGCTCAATGCCGGCGGCTTTAATGCGGTTCTGTTCGATTACACCAAAATCATGGGCGTCGATAGCGCCTGCTACGGTGAGATCAAACCTGAAACCTTGCTCAAGGTGGCGCTCGCGGCTTTTCACTACACGGCGTCGCAACCATTTGTCGATCGCCGACATATTGCGCTGCTGGGCTGGTCGATGGGGGCTTCCATGGCGTTGACCGTTGCGGAAAAATTGCCGACCGCCGCGCAGCCGAATATCACCGCGGTCGCCGCTTACTATCCCGGCTGCTATCCAGGACTTCGATTATCGTCGCATCCGACGTTGCTGCTGATTGGACTTGCCGACAATGTGGTGAATCCCTACGACTGTATCGCGCTGGCAAATCAATCACCGCAAACACCGCTGGTGTTGAAAACTTACCGGGGGGCGTACCACGGTTTCGATCTGATCGAGAATGAGCCGCCAAAAACGGCGCATTTTCTTTGGAAGAAATTTACGGCAGCGTATGATCCCGTTGCCGCCATCGATGCGAAAAAAACAACGATGGAGTTTTTACAGCGGAACAATTGAAAATTGATCGGAGCAGTGGGTAACAATCAAAATGGCCGCGCGCTATTTTCTAACCCGGCTCATATAAAATGGATGAGCCTTGCCTCGATGGTTTTTTAATTTTGGTTAAGTTTGATAGCGAAGAAATATTGATCGCTGCGATGATGCCAATGGCTATCGCCAGCAAGCGGGTTACGATGGGCATGCTTTTATATTCGATCAATTGCGGTAAAAATGGTATTAAAATTATTGCGCCGATCGCGGCGAGCCATGCATGTTGTGACTCGAAAAGCTTTAAAGGCTTGAGGCGGTTGAACAGGTTGTACGCGAGCACCGAAACCGCTATTGAAATGGCCCACGCAATATAGGCGTTATGCAGCAGCGAGTAGAGAATGACACCTGCTACAAGTCCGAATGGGTGGGAGAAAAAGAATAAAAATGCATTGCTGCCAATTTTGCGCAATTGTTCTGCCAGTGCGGATACGGCGTGAGTGTAGCCGTCGAACAGCCAAAAAAAACTGAAAATGGTGGTGCAGCACGCGAGGATATAGGCAATCGACGAATCCCATTTCTCGATGGCGCTGGATCCCAGCACGACGCTCAAGAAAACCAGGCATAGCGAGCCTATCGACATCGTCAGTTTCAAACGTTTATTGGTTCGGTAGCACCATGCACCGAGGAAAAAATACCCGGCCCAGGGAAATAGTGGAAACCCCGGCAGTATTTGCACACTGTTGGCGCTGGAGTCGATTTCCGGTACGTAGTCGGTATCGCAGAACAGAAAATTCCAGCCGTCGACATCGGGCCACAGCATTTTAACAACGGGTTTGATCAGGAGTATCGATGTGCCGACAAGAAATAGTGTCGGCTGAGGTGCGGGACCCTTGCGCTCAACAACGCACACACCGAGAGAGCCCAGCGCGATAAGCTGAAAAATTTCCGGCCAGTAGAACGAAGAGAGGTCGCCGTGAACAGCTATGTTCCATGTTATTCCCAAGAAGAACATGGCCATGAAATATTTTATCAACGATGGCAGCGAATATTTGGCCGCTTGAAAACTGGCGGTAACCCCGGCGATCGCAAAGAAAAGGGCGGGGGGAATGGCTCCGGCAATATGGTTGATCAAACCGAGCGCCAAATCGGGATCGCGAGTGAAATAAGGCTGATGAGCGATCACCATAAAGATACAGCCGAGTCCTTTCATGATGTCGAGGGAGTCGTCGCGCTTGCTTGTAGTCATGGCCAAGTTTTCGATTGCAGTCGTTTTAATAATTATCGATGGAATAGCATGCAGACAATTTACCCGCTTGGATGCTTTATGTTAAACAAAACTTTCAAATAGGCACATCATTATGTGGAAGCGCTTTATATCATCGGGCTGGTGTATCGCCGTAGCGGCGATTATAGGTATGGCGTTGTCGCTGCCATCGCTGACCAGCGGTTTAATTGCGGATGATTTTTTCCATTGGGAAGTGCTTACCGGCCGTTTCAATAACGATCATCCCGGTGCGTTGCTCGGTTTGTTTTCGTTTGCCGATGGCAATCCCGAGCGCGCTCACGAGTTCATGGCCAAGGGTATATATCCGTGGTGGACAGCCGATACGGTTCGCCTGTCGTTCTGGCGGCCTTTAGCGGAGTTGACGCACTGGATCGATTATCGCTTGTGGCCTGATTCACCGATGCTGATGCATGCGCAAAATATTGTTTGGTACGGAGCGCTGATCGTTGTCTTGGGGATATGGCTGCGCGCCATCGACAACAACAAGACACGCGCGGGGTTGGCAACGCTAATTTATGCCATCAGCGCGATGCATGGCACGGCCGTTGGCTGGATCGCCAATCGCAATGCGCTGATCGCGGTCTTTTTTTCCGTGTTGTGTCTGATCGGTTTTCACCACGCGTGTCAGAATAGACATTCACGCCGTCGACGCTATGTGCTTTACGGGATTTCTCTAGCAGCGTTTTCACTGAGCTTGCTTGCGGGGGAATCCGCTATCGCGGTAACTCCCTTCTTATTCGCCTACGCGCTGTTGCTGGATACAAGAGAAAATTTTTTATCGCGCATGATCGCTTTGATTCCGTATGCAGGCGTTGTGTTGGTTTGGAAATACCTTTACTCGCATTTTGGCTATGGCAGTTACGGATCGGGCACCTATATCGATCCCGCTACGGACATAGTTAAATTTCTACCGGTCGCCGCCATGCGGATTCCGGTCCTGTTGCTGGCGCAATTATTCGGTGTGCCGTCGTTGTTGTTTAATTTCATGGCGACGCCAGCGGCGCAAATCGCCTACACGTCGATTGCAATCGTCGCGCTGATCTTATTTTTTCTTGCTATCCGCGCCATGAATTTACATCGCGATAAATATGCGCAATTTTTCGGCCTGGCGATGTTGTTTGCATCGATTCCAATCTGCGCCACGGCGCCTGACGACAGATTGCTTACGTTTGTTGGAATCGGTGGCGCAGGTTTGCTGGCGACATGGTTGTGCGCCGTCGCGGAACGATTCAAGGAATTAAGAGGTAAGGGTGGAATTGCGCTAAAGGTTTTCGCCGGCTACCTCATTTTGCTGCACCTCATCGTCATGCCGGCTCTTTTTCCAAGCAATGTGCGGGCGATGGCGCGGACGATGACGCCCTACATCGAGTATCCGGCCATTTCGCTGCCGGAAGATAAGCTCACTGCCCGCACGCGAGTCATGTTTATCAATCCGCCGCTGCCCTCATGCGTGTCCTATCTGCCTTTTGTGCGCGACTACCACGGTCTTAAAAAACTGCGATCAGCGATGGCAATGGCGCCGGGTTCGAGGGATATGTTTATGACGGCGGTCGATGACAGGACCGTGCGGATTACAGTTCCGCAGGGTTTCATCGCGCCGCTCGATAATTTCTTTCGCGATCCGAATCTGCGTTTCAAACCGGGAGATAGCGTTGATCTCGACGGAGTCGAGGTCACTGTCGTGAAAGTTACGCGGGATGGTCAGCCCGAATCAGCCCAATTTCAATTTGCCGACGCGTTGCAGTCGTCCAATGTGCAATTTTATCTGTGGGATAGAGGTCGTTACCGCGCGTTTCAGCTGCCATCCATCGGTAAACGGATGGCTATCCGGGCATTTGATTTTAAAAATCCGCAACGGGAAACCGTTGTCGAGTAGCCGCGTTACTGTGTGGCCGGTACACGCTTTGCCGATAGTTATCGATATTGCGCGTCGTGATTATTCGCTGGTGTTTCGCGCAATGGCAGCTGCAAGTGCCGCGCGACTTTTTCGAGCAGCTCGCGCACGCGCACCGGTTTTTTGATGAAATCGTCGCAACCCGCGGCATGCAACTTCGCAATCGTCTCGGTGGAAACGCTCGCCGAGATGACGATAACTTTGGCGTCGCGCAGCGCGGGATCCGCTCGGATGGCGCGCGTTGCGGTTAAACCATCCATCACGGGCATGCGCACATCCATTAATACCAGCGCATACGGTTGCCTGCGCATCGCCGCAATGGCCTCCTCGCCGTTTTCCGCTTCGTCGCTGCTAATGCCATTCGCGCGCAGCATGCTCGCCAATACCTGCCGATTGATCGCGTTGTCGTCGACAACAAGCACGGTCAGCTTTTGCGAGCCGATGTCGATGATGGGGTGCATGGCATGCGATTGCCTTATGGTCTTTATCGCTTCGCCCAAAACCAACGGCAGGTTGACGCTGAAACAGCTGCCGGTGCCGACGCGGCTTTGCACGAGCAGCATGCCGCCCATGGCTTCGCACAGGCGTTGACTGATCGACAAACCGAGACCGGTTCCTCCGGCGGAGCGGCCGATCTGACGGAACGGTTGAAAGATTTCTTGCTGTTTTTCGGCTGGAATACCGATACCGGTATCGCGCACTTGAAACAGCAGTTCGCGATTGGCCATGCGCGTTGTAACGCGCAGCGCAACGCTGCCGTGCTCGGTGAACTTGACCGCATTGCCGAGCAGATTAACCAAAATCTGGCGCAGTTTGACGTCGTCGATGCGCACGAACGGCGGCACCGATTTGTCGATGTCGAGACTGTATTGCAGGCCTTTGTTGCGCGCGCGCTGGCGTACGATATCGCTGACGCTTTCGAGTAGATCGTACAGGCTGCAATTGGTCTCAACGATGTCGATGCGGCCGCTTTCGATTTTGGAAAGATCGAGCACATCGTTGATCAGCGAAAGCAAATGCTGTCCGCAGCTTTCAATCGCGTCGAGTTGCCGTTGTTGTTCCGACGATGTGTTCGGATTGTCCTGCAACATTTGCACGTAACCGAGCACGCCATTCAGCGGCGTGCGCAACTCATGGCTCATACTCGATAAAAATAAACTTTTGGCGTGATTGGCGTCGTCGGCGGCAATGCGGGCGGCGTTCGATTCCCGCAGCGCCGCGTGCAAGCTTTGCTCGCTCCTGCGCAGCGCGAGCACGAGCGGACGCACGCGCGTATAGATCAATAGCGTGCCGAGCGCGGTCAAGCCGAGCAATGCCACTACCGTCCGCTGCAATTGTTGCAGCAGCGGCTGATACAGCACGGCGGTATTCGCGTTTAAAATAGTGAATAAGCCTGTCGCGCCAACGCTGCCCACCGCGGCAACGACATGACGATTGCGATAATCGCTGACGGCTTCGACAGTGCCACTCGATTGCGTTGCGGCCATCGCCAATATCGAATAACCGGTCGCGGTTCGCGGCAGCACGAACGGATGCATTTGATAGGTGCTGGGGAAGCAGGCGATGCGCTCACTTTGCTTGGCGCACAACAGCAGCTCGTCGCTGCGGTTCAAGTCTTTAATTTGCAACACCGCTTTATCGAGTTCCGGCAGCGGCTGCTCGGTGACAATAAAACCCAGTTGACCTTTGTTGTCGCCCAGCGCCATGCGATGCCGCAAATAAAAGGCGTTGTGCCATAGCAGTTCGGCGGTATCGCCCTGGCGTCCGATGACGATGCCGCGCTCGTTGAGCGGTATGCTCAATTCCGCGCTGTCGATTGGCGTGCCGTCATGCACGATCTCGCGCTGATTCAAACCGTAGACACGAATCGCGGAAAAGCCAAACGGTTTGTAGCTGCGCAGAACGCCGAGGATTGTTCGTATATTTTCGCGAGTGTCGCGACGGGTCTGCAACTCGCGCATATTGTTTAATAAATTGGGGCGATCCGCGACGGTCGCCGCGCGTGTGGAGCGCAATTGAATAATGGTGTCGATTTGTTCCGCGCGCGTTCGCTGCGCCAAGCCCAGCCCGTCGCTGAGTATCGTCATCAGGCTGCTGTGGACACTGACCCAAAAAATCAAACCGATACTGAGCGATGTCCCCACCAATACGCTGAGCGCGATAGCGACGACGCCGCCATCGCTGAACTGAAAGCGCGATAAAATACTGTGATCGGCGAAGCACAACGCAGTCCCAAAAAAAATCATGCCGATAGCGGTGTGCACTGACACATAGCGGAACACATAGCCGTGATAGAGCGGTTCGAGCGCGAGCGCGTAGCCCACGATTGCGAGCATGCCGATGCCGACAATCAGCAAGCCGGACGATTTGGCGAATCGGTTCGAATAGCGCCAATTTCCAGAACTGCTGACGGCGATACCGCCGAGAAGAAATCCGATCGATGTCGGTATCGACATGCGCGCATGCAATTCATTTTTTTGATCGAACCAAGCGTGCAAGCCTCGCCACACATCGAAGCTGGGGTGCCACCACAGCAGGATTAAATTGAAAAATGCGTACGCTCCGATCGCGGCGCCAAGCAGCTGAGAAAATCGCGAGCGCGGATTCAACGTGCGCAGAACCAGCGCAACTCCAGCGCAAGCGAAACTCACGGCGGTGGGAAATGCCATGGCCGCCAGCCCCGGCAATACCTCGACGAGACTTGCGAGCTGCCAGAACCAGCCGATACTGACAGCGCAGCCTAGAGTGATCAGCACGCTACCGGCGAGGAGGGGAATTATCTGTAATCGATCCATTAGCATGCGCGATCTCCAGATCACGGCAGTAGGCGATCGGAGCCAGCCAGGCTCCGCAATGCAACCGATACCACCCGCACAGACTAATCCATACAGCCGCAATCGGCAAACAACGGTGTTGCCGTTGCCGGTGCGAGGTTGATTGCGATCAAAAAGCAATCGTCGCCAAGTCGTAAAATAGTATCGCTTTGAGCGCATACTTTCGGTCGAAACTGCGCGGTATTTACACAGCGAGTTTTTACGGCGGTATTATTTGCCCGCAATCGATGCGCGGGAGCCAATACGATGTCGAGTCACTATGATGTGGTGTCGTTTTGATGTGGTGTCGTTTTGATGGGAGTCACTATGATGTGGGGAATATTTAAGGATCGCGCCGATGCCGGCGTTCAGCTCGCGCAACGTGTACGCGAATTGAATTTGCAAGATCCCATCGTGTTTGCATTGCCGCGCGGCGGCGTGCCGCTCGGATTTGAAGTTGCAAGGACACTTGGGGCGCCGCTCGATGTCGTGCTGGTGCGTAAAATCGGCGCGCCTAATCAAAAGGAGCTGGCGATCGGCGCAGTCACCGATGGCGATCCGCCGTACGTGTTTATCGATCGGCAAATCACGGCGACGCTCGGTGTCCCCGAAACGTATATCCACGCAGAGACCGCGCGTCAAATCGAAGAAATCGAACGTCGCCGTCGTCTCTATCAGGTGGTGACGCCACCGCCTTCGCTGCAAGGAAAAGCGGCTATCGTGGTCGATGACGGCATCGCGACGGGCGCTACGGTGCGCGTTGCGCTGCAAGCGTTGCGTCAGCGAAAACCCGCCGAACTTGTGCTCGCCGTGCCGGTTGCCGCCGCCGATTCGCTCGCCGATTTGAAGAATCAGGTCGATCGTGCTATTTGTTTATCGACGCCTGAATATTTTTCAGGAGTGGGTGCATTTTATCGCGATTTCACCCAAGTCGATGACAGTATTGTCATCGACTTGTTACAGCGAGCCCGCAGGTAGCAAGAGCGCGAGCAGTATGGATTTCAACAGCATGTTCCCCGGTACCGAGAGCTCGTCACACAGTAAGTCTCAATCATGATTTCGCGCACCGACGATGCGTTACCCATGCAGCCGATCGCCTGCGATGTGTTGCGCGAAAAATATGCGCGTGCGAACGAGAGTTCGGTGCGCGATGTGTGCGCGCGCGTTGCCGATGCGCTCGCTGCTAACGAGCGCAGTGAAAAGCGCGATTATTACCGCGAGCGTTTTATGTGGGCGTTCGACAACGGCTTTATTGCGGGCGGCCGCATCAACGCCAACGCCGGCACCGGATTGCAATCGACGCTGCTGAATTGTTTTGTGCAACCGATTGGCGATTCGATTGCAATCGCAAATGAATCGGCCCCTGGCATTTACACCGCACTCGCCGAAGCGGCTGAAACCACGCGGCGCGGTGGCGGTGTCGGTTATAACTTCAGCGCCTTGCGCCCGCGCGGCGCGAGCATTGCGAGCACGGGACGCTTCGCCAGCGGACCGCTTTCATACATGGATATTTTCGAACGCAGCTGCGTGACGCTCGAAACCACCGATGCGCGGCGCGGTGCGCAGATGGCTGTGCTCGATATCGAGCATCCCGATATTTTTGAATTCGTCGATGCCAAACGCGAGCCAGGACGCTTTACAAGTTTTAATTTATCGGTTGGCGTGAGCGATACATTTATACGCGCGCTCGAAACCGACGGTGATTTTGCGCTGGTGCATAAAGCCGCGCCGAGCGCCGAGCAAATTGCCAACGGCGCGTTTCAGCGCGGTCCTTTTCAAAATACCAATGGCTTGTGGGTGTACCGCAGCGTATCGGCACGCGAACTATGGGCGCATATCATGCGCGCGGCTTACGACAGCGCCGAACCGGGTGTGCTGTTTCTCGATCGCATCAACCGCGAAAATAATTTGGCGTACTGCGAGCGCATCGATGCGACCAATCCGTGCGGCGAGCAACCGCTGCCCGCGTACGGCTGTTGCTGTCTCGGCAGTCTCAATCTCACCGCGTTTGTCGAACAAGCGTTCACGCCGCAGGCGCGTTTTCATTTCGTGCGCATGATGGCGGTGATAAAACTGGCCGTGCGGATGCTTGATAATGTTCTCGATATCACGCCGTGGCCGTTGCCGGCACAGCGCAACGCGGCACTCGCGACGCGGCGCATTGGGCTTGGTTTTACCGGGCTGGCCGATGCGCTGATCATGCTCGGCCTGCGTTACGATTCGAATGCCGCGCGCACGATGGCCGCGGTGATCGCCGAGACGCTGCGCAATACTGCATACGGCAAATCGATCGAGCTGGCACAGGAGCGCGGCGCGTTTGCGCGATTCGATGTCGAGCGCTATTTGCAAAGCCCGTATATCGCGCGTCTGCCGCAAGCGTTGCGGCAGCGCTTGCAAGAAAGCGGGATTCGCAATTCGCACCTGCTGTCGATTGCGCCGGCCGGCAGTATTTCGCTCGCATTCGCCGATAATGTCACGAGCGGTATCGAGCCGGCGTTCGCGTGGAGCTATCAGCGCGCGAAGCAAATGCCCGACGGCACGCGCAAGGAATATCTGGTAGAGGATTACGCCTATCGCTATTTTCGCGCACGCATCAGCGCGGATGCCGAACTGCCGCAGCCATTTATTACCGCATCTGAAATCGACCCGCACGACCATGTGCGCATGGCTGCGGCGATCGCACCGTATATCGATGCCGGCATTTCAAAAACGGTGAATGTCGCCGCCGATTTTCCCTTTGAAAAATTTCAGGATTTGTATTTGCAAGCGTGTCGGGAAGGGCTCAAAGGCATTACCACGTATCGGCCGAATCCGATTACGGGAGCGGTACTGTCGCAATCCGATACCGATCTTGCCGCCGCTTGCGACGCCTGCCGCCTTTAATTATGCATCAGATTATGTACGGCATCGATCAAGAGTGCGCCGACATCGATCGCATTGGTGCGGTGTGCAACCGTGTTGCAGGTGACGATGCGCTGCGTGCCGGCCGCAAGCAATTTCTCTTCGGCGTTTTCGGAAAATAATCCGTGCACGGCGGCGCAAACCGGCGCGGCAAAATTTGCCGCGCGCAGTTGCGCAATGACTTCAAGCATTGTGTGGCCCGTAGAAATAATGTCGTCGACCAGCACAGGCGTATGTTCGCGATAACGCTGCAAGTCGGGCAGGGCGATTTGCACATCGCGATCACCGCGCCGGATTTTTTCGAGCACGAGATAGGGGGCGTGCGCCATATTGGCGACATTGGCAACCCACTGCTCGCTTTCACTATCGGGGCCGATGAGCAACGGATTTTTTATTTCGCGTTCCAACCACTGTGCCAGCAGCGGTACCGCCGTCAGCGTGCGCTGCGGTATCGAATAAATATCGGAAAGATTGTGGATGCGATGCAGGTGCGGATCGACCGTGACGAGCCAATCGAAATGCGCGCTGATTAATTTCGCGAATAGTTTGGCGTTGACAGCTTCACCGGCATGGAAGCGAACATCCTGACGCATGTAGGCGAGATATGGCGCGACGAGACCGATCGATTTAGCGCCGAGTTCTCGCAGCGTATCAGCGCAAAACAGCAGCGGCATAATGAGCGCGTCGGGTTGATGCAACGTGCACAGAATGACCACATCGCGCTGCGCGCATTCGCTCAGAATGCGCACGTAACTTTCGCCATCGGGAAATTGCCGAACCATGCATTCACCTCGCTCGAATCGATCCGAGGCGAGCACGGCATCGCGCAGTGCTGTGTTTGCGTCGAGCGCCAGCAGCAATGGTTTCATCGTCAACATGACCTCACGTTAATTCGTCGCTAAGCGTGAACACATCGGTGTGCGATTGATAGTAATCGAGCGCATAGGCAAGTTCGCCCGGCGTTTCCGCGTGCAAAATAAACAGCGGCTCGCCGCGATGCACCCATTGGTTGATTTTTGCATTCACATAAATGCCGGCAGCAGCAGCGGCGGGCGCGCCCGCGAGTTTGGCGATACGCGAGAGCACGCGGTTATCGATGGCTTTCACGTAGCCATCGCGCAGCGCTTGTATCGGGTGTTGATATTGCGCGACCGGCGGCGTGCGCATACCGCCTTGCGCTGCGCAAATCGCCTGAAATTTTTGCCACGCGGCGCCGCTCGCCAATGTTTGTTCGGCAAGCAAATGGCCTTGACCGGTGGCGGCTACGCCGCCCATTTCGAGTAGATGCGCGGCGAGGTCGAGCCCGCGCTCGCGCAGATCGCCCGGTGCATCGGCGCGGTTTTGCAATACCGCGAGCAGATCGCGCGCCTCTAACGCTGGGCCTATGCCGCGACCGACCGGCTGCGTGCCGTCGGAAATATGCGAGCGCACAGTGAGTCCCAAACGTTTGCCGACCGCTTCGAGCGTTTCGGCCAGCGCCTGGCCCGCTTCTCTACTGCGCACTTTGGCAGTCGGGCCAACGGGGATATCGATGAGTACATGCGTGGAGCCCGCCGCGAGCTTTTTCGACAGCACCGAAGCGACGAGCTGACCTTCGCTGTCGATTTCGAGTGCGCGTTCGACGCGAATCAACATATCGTCGGCGGGACTCAATTTGACGAAGCCGCCCCACGCCACGCAACCGCCTTCGCGCTCAACCACGCGTTTGATCGTGGCAAGATCGAGCGTGACGGGCGCGAGCATTTCCATCGTATCGGCGGTGCCCGCGGGCGATGTGATCGCGCGCGATGACGTTTTCGGCATGCACAATCCATTCGCGGCGATAATCGCAACCACGATCGGCGTGGTGCGATTGCCGGGCAGTCCGCCGACGCAATGTTTATCGAGAATTTGCTTCTGCGGCCATTGCAAACGTTCGCCGACCTCGACCATCGCAGCGGTCAGATAGGTCACTTCATCGAGATTGAGGTGATCGTCGGCGCATGCGGTGACGAATGCGGAGAGTTGAATATCGCTGTAAAAACCGGCGACGATGTCGCGCATCACCGCGTGCAACGCATTTTGTTTGAGTTCGTGCCCGAAGATTTTAGCGCGCACATGCGTGAGCGATTCGAGCGGAGGCGGGTGCGCCACGGTAACGAGTTCGCCATCCTTGGCGCCGAGCAATTGCCACGTCGCTTCGGAAACACCAATGGCGCCCGGTGCCAGCCAATCGCCGCCCACCGTGTCGAGCGTCGCCACCACGCGTTTAGCGCCCAGCGTCAATTCGACGCGCGATTGCGCATTGAATCCCTCGGCGCGACACACATGACAATCGCGCCGCATATAGGCGATGGCCTGGTGATGCGTGTCAATATCTAGGCGAACAAGTTGTAGGGTATTAGCGCTGGCATCGCTCATAATGTTATTCCGCCGCTGTAGTAACGCTATTGTATTGCCTTTGATGAATAAAATTCGACAACCCCTGTTTCTCCGACTAGTTTTTTACTAGGGAATGGCGTTAAAAAATCCCGCGGCGAGAGAAGCAAAAGGAGGTTACCGAACGGCTGGTAGAGGCTCAACGAAGAGATCTACCGGAGCAGGTATTTCGGTAAATGTGTTTTCATATTCATCGCTGGGGGTTCACGATGCGTGCCCTAACAACAATTACTCTCGCTACTCTTGCTCTTGCTACACAGTTATCCGTTTGCGCTCATGCGGAAGACGCGCCGAGTCGCAATATCAACCTCGCCGAAGTTTACGGTAATGCAGCTTTAGTCGGTATGCAGCTATCCGTGCAAAAACGCGCGAGCGACGGTAGTTTTCCAACCAATGTTGCCGTCTGTTTGAGCGCATTGCCGAGCTCGACGTTCAACAATGTATTCGATACCGCCATCAAAGATAATTTGAGCGCCGATGAGATAGCGGCGGCGACGGCGTTCTTTGCGAGCCCAGCCGGGCAGAAGTATGCGAAGACTGCGATTGCGCAGATCTACACATCGATGGGTATGAAATCTCCGGAAGCGATACCTGAGTTTTCGGCGACCGAATATACCGAACTCGCGAAGTTCACGCATACATCGGCCGGCGATAAGCTCATCATCAAACGCATTCTTGAGGGCGGTATAGCCCATCAGGACATGGGAACCCGCGTTCAAGAGTTATTGCACTCCTGCAACGAAAGCGTGGCAAAACGCTAATCGGTCAACCATCGCGACGGTCACGCTGTGGTCGTCGCGATGCATTCCTGTTCCGCTATAAAAACTAGACATGTCCGTGTTGCATGCTTGAAAATCCGGTCCGCTTTCAACTTCTGATAAAGCATACCGGACCACTATGAAGATAAACCCCCGTTTTTTAGATGCTAGCGCCTATCGCTACAGCGTTGACATGCCGACGCGTTTCAGCGATATCGACTTGCAAAATCATTTGAACAACACGCGCATCGGCGAGTTTTATCAGGAAGGGCGTGTGCGATTTTTCAACCAGTTGGTGACGGATAAAAATTTGCACCGACCGGAGTGGATGCGCGTGCTCGTCGCGCATATTGCCATCGATTATTTGGCCGAAGTCAGCTATCCGCACGCAGTTACGATGCGGCTTGCTATAGCGAATCTTGGACGCACATCGATAACGCTGCAAATGGCGCTGTTCAGCGAAGGGCGTTGCGCGGGGTTGGCCAAAGTCGTGGTGGTGATAGCAAATGCGCAGGGTCCAACGCAGATTCCCGACGATTGGCGCGCAGCTTTGAGCGAGCATGTATTGTCGGCGGAATGACTCGCGCAGTAATTGCGCGGGACCGGCATGTTTGCGCGGGCGTTGTCAGTGCGGATGAAATGGAAAAATCAACGGCGCCAAAATCAGCGTCGTCAGATACGTCAGAATTAGCAGCGGCACGCCGGCTTTTACAAAATCTTTAAATTCGTAGCGGCCCGGCTCGACCACCAGCGTGACGACGGGCGTTGCCACCGGCGTCGAAAACGATGAAGAGGCCGCGATCAACACCGCCACAGCAAACGGATACGGCGAAACTCCGAGCAAGGTGGCGGCATGAATCGCGATCGGTGATACCAATACCGCCGAAGCTGTATTCGATAATACCAGCCCGATACTCGCGGTAAGAAAAAACATGACCGTCAGCAAAACATAAGGCCCAGCGCTACCGAATGTCGTCATTAACGCGTCGACGATAACGCGCGTACCGCCGGTTTTATCCAGCGCGCTCGCGAGTGGCAGCATGCCCGCGATCAACACCAGACTGCTCCAATGAATCGAGCGATAGGCATCCTCCATCGTCAGGCAGCGCGTGAATACAGCGGCTAACGACGCCATCATTACCGCCGCCACCAGCGGCACAACATTGAACAGCGTGAGCGCCACCATGGCGGCGATGATTATCAGGGCAGTGCTCATGCGTTTATACGACGGCACGAAATCGGTGTGTTCAGCGGGAAATTCGGTGACGATAAAATCGTACGATTTCTGACTCAGCTGTTGAATTTTATTCCAGGTGCCAACCACGAATAAGCTGTCGGCGGGCCGCAGTTTGACATCTTCGTAATCGAGCAGCGCTCTGAAGTTGCGCCGCACACCCAGCACGTGCACGCCGTAATTCGAACGAAACTCGCACTCGCGCAGCGACTTTCCTAACAGTTGCGATTCGGGGTGAATCAGAATCGCGGCACCGCTAATATCCCAAAGCCAATGTTGGCGATCGCTCTTATCGGGCGGAATCACAGCGAACGATTTTTCGCGCAACAGGCGATTAAAATCCGCGTGTTTGCCCAGCACCAGCAACATGGTTCCGGCGCTGAGTTCAAGATGGGAGGAGGGCGATACGATGTGCTCTTCACCGGTGGCCGTTTGCCGCAACACACCGATCACGCGAACGCGGTAATTTTTTTCGAGTTGGGATTCGGCGATCGTCAACCCCTCCAGCTCCGAACCCGCTTCGATGCGCAATTTGCGATAAGTGCTGCCGGGGGCGTGTTCGTGCCAAAGTTCGTAGAGCGAACGCCGGCGTTTGTGTTCGGATTGCGTGCCCGCCTTATCGCCGAGCATGCGCCGGCCGGCAATCAATATATATGTGATGGCCACCACCAATACCGCGACACCGACGGGCGAAAAACTAAAAAAACTAAAACCGGAAAATCCCGCGCTTTTCAATTGCTCGTTGACGACGATGTTGGGTGTGGTCCCGATCAGCGTGAGCATGCCGGAAATCAACGACGCGTACGACAACGGAATCAACATGCGCGAAGCGTTGAGCTTGGTTTCCGCGGCGATACGCAACACCACGGGAATGAACAGCGCGACGATTGCTGTCGAGCTCATGATGGAGCCCAGCAGCGCGGCGCCGCCCATAATCAATATGAGGATACGCGTTTCGCTTTGCTTGCCGTGCGTTAACACCCAGTCGCCGACCAGCCTTGCGACGCCCGTGCGCGCGAGCATTTCGCCGATTACCAGCAGTCCCGCCACCAGCGCGATGACGGGGCTGCCGAAACCCGCGACCGCTTCGTTAACGCTCAGCACTCGACTTAAAATCAATGCCAACACGACCAGCAGCGATACCACATCGAAGCGAACGCGATTGCTCGCCATCAACGCGCCAGCGACACCGATCAGCGCAAACACAAACATTGTTTCACCGGTCATCGTTGTGTTCCGCTCAATGAGTAGCCGTGTTCGGCGTGCGAAAATCGAAAAGGAGTTGAAGAAAGATGCGAGCGAAATAATAGCTAAGAAAGGGGGCTCTAGCCATGAACCCTTGAAAACGTATTAACCGGCAATTCGCACCGGAATGCGGCGCCGGCCGAAATTGCCGGCCATTGCATCAAAGCGTCCCGCAATCGCGGTAGCGCATTTCGCGCAATGACCTGCGGGCGTTAAGTCATACGCATTGATCTGATACCAATCGCGCTCAATCAATTCAGTTTGGCAGCTGGGACAAAACGTGGTATCGCCATCGCGATTGTGCACGTTGCCCGTGTAGACGTAATCGAGCCCCGCGCGCAACGCGATTTCGCGCGCGCGAATCAATGTCGAGGCGGGCGTCTCGGGTGTATCCGTCATTTTGTAATCGGGATGAAACGCCGAGAAGTGAATCGGCACAGCGCGACCCAATTCTTTGCGCAGCCATGCGCACATCGCGGTTAATTCTTCATCCGAATCGTTTTTGCCGGGAATCAACAGCGTAGTGATCTCGAACCACACGTTGGTTTCATGTTTTAAGTAGGTGAGCGTATCGAGCACGGGCTGCAAATGCGCACCCGTTTGCTTGAAATAAAACTCATCGGTGAATGCTTTGAGATCGACATTCGCCGCGTCCATCTTTGCGTAAAAATCGCGGCGCGCGTCCGCGTGCATATAACCCGCAGTCACCGCGACGGTTTTGATATCGAGCGCATGACAGGCATCGGCCACGTCCATTGCGTATTCGGCGAAAATCACCGGGTCATTGTAGGTGAACGCCACGCTTTTGCAGTTGCCCTGTTTCGCGGCGAGCGCAATCGCCCGCGGCGACGCCTGATCCATGAGCCGATCCATATCTTTCGATTTCGAAATATCCCAGTTCTGGCAAAACTTGCAGGCAAGATTGCAGCCCGCCGTGCCGAACGAAAGAATGCTGCTGCCCGGATAAAAATGATTGAGCGGTTTTTTCTCGATGGGATCGATGCAAAAACCCGAGGAGCGACCGTACGTGGTGAGCACCATTTCATCGTTTTCGCGCAGTCGCACGAAACACGCGCCGCGCTGGCCTTCGTGCAAACGGCAATCGCGCGGACACAGATCGCATTGAATGCGACCGTCGTCGAGTTTGTGCCAGTAACGGCCGGGATAATTACCTGTGTTCATTTGCCACTCGTTTCGCTCTCTTTCCATTTACTGACCGTGTAGCGATACAGTTTCACATCGCCCGCCCAAAAATTCGCGGGCAGTCGCGCTTTGACTTTCAAGTGCGCGATAAATTCGCGCGCTGTCGGCAACTGCTCCCACACCTGCGGCAAAAACGTGCTGCGATGACGCTCGTATTCAAACACGATGCCATCGACGCCCGGACGCAGTTGCGCCAGCGCATCGGCTTCGTCGGCGAACTGCATGGGCTGCATCGGCGAGAGCAGCGAAATTTCGATCCCGGTTTCCACAAATTCTTCCGCGCGCAGCGGTTCAAAACGCGGATCGGAAAATGCAGCGGCGCGCGCATTGGCTTCGACATCGTGCAGCAGCGCGCGATGCGCTTCGAGCGAACCGATGCAGCCGCGTAATTGCCCGTTTTGCATGAGCGTGACGAAGCAGGCGCCGGGTTCGTGCAACCACACCGCGCTTTTTTCGGCGCGATGATGAATATCGAGTTCGCTCGCGATAGCGGCGCGCGCCAACGGTAATAAAATTTGGCCGCGTACCATGTCATGCACTGCACCGCTAGTTTCGCGGGTATTGTTCGTCATGGCATTAATGTTTCAAATCCTCGATCAAGAGTGTACCGGATTCACAAAACGCAAAGGCAGCGTAACCGACAACGCGATTTTTATCGCCCGCGGTATCGCCCGAGTTGCACAAATCCAATATTTGCGGGCGTAGGTGATGATGCTTTGCCGCGCGCAATAAACCGTTCACGGGTGTGGCGCCGCACGCTTGCTCATGGGTTGTGAGTTCGCGCAAATCCAAAATCGATTGCGCCGTCGCGCGATCGATCTGCCGCGCGCTCAAATACGGTAAAAAATGCGAGAGATCGGAGCTGATGACAATGAGCGTTTCCGCTCCACCCCATAATTTTTCGAGCACTTCGGCCACTTGTTCCGATGAGGCATCGCCCACCGCGAGCGGCACCAGTTTGAAATCGTCGAGCACGGTTTGCAGAAACGGCAATTGCACTTCGAGCGAATGTTCGAGCCGATGCGCCGCCGAGTTCACTACCACTTGCGGCATAGTCACTATGTTAGAAATCGCTTCGCGATCGAGCGCAATCGTACCGAGCGGAGTGGCAAAATATTCGCTGTCCGGCAATGCCAAGCCGCGCACGGGCACGCGATGCACGGGACCGAGCAGGACGACGCGGCGAATTTCAGCGGCGTGCTCGGCGAGACTGGCGTATGCGATTGCCGCGGTCGGCCCCGAATAGATATATCCCGCATGCGGCACGATCAGGGCTTTTGGGCGTCTGACAAGCTCGCGCGGGTCGATAGCGCTGAGCAGCGCGTTTACATTCTCGGCCAACTGTTCGGACTGACCCGGGTAGAAAGTACCCGCTACGGCGGGCTCGCGAATCGGTTGCACGGTGTTCTCGTTTATCTCGCAGTATGCGATCGCATGATCGGTGGGTTGTCGGCTGTCGGTTAGCCAGATATAGGCGCTCCGGCGCGATATCAAGAGGTCAATAACCCTGGAACCCGTTTATTAAGAGTCGGTAATGAGCAGAAAGTTTCGACACACCTGTTGTAAAATCGAAACGGCAGGGCATTTGGGTTTGATAAAAGTTGGGGCTTGATAAAAGGCCGCCGCTTACACGAGGTGAACACATGAAGATCGACGGGAAAGTTGCGCTTATCACGGGGGGCGGCGGCGGTATCGGCGGCGGCATTGCGCAAGCCTTTGCGGAAAAGGGCATGAAGCTCGTGCTGGCCGATATCAACTTGGAGCACGCCCAGCAACAGGCGGCGGAGTTTGGCGATAGCGCCATCGCTGTCCAGCTCGATGTTACTTCGCTCGCGAGCTGGGCTGCGGCGAAGGCGGCGGCGTACCAGTGCTTCGGCGGCGTCGATGTGCTGTGCAACAACGCCGGTGTTTCCCAACCGCGCGCGCCGCTCGACAAAATTCCGCTCGAAACCTTTGCGCGGGTGATGGCGATCAACGTCAACGGCGTCTACAACGGCATCGTCACGTTCGCTGAGGACATGCGCCAGCGCCGCAGCGGTCATATCGTGAATACCGCGTCGATGAATGGACTGATCGCATTCGGCACTTTCGGCGCGTATTCGGCGAGTAAATTCGCGGTGACGGCGATGTCCGAAGCGCTGCGCGATGAGCTCGCGCCGTTCGATGTCGGCGTCTCCATTCTGTTTCCGGGGCTCACGCGCAGCCGCATGTCGCTCGGAGATATCGAATCCGGCGATATTCCGCCGCAAGTTGCGGCGCAGGGTTTGATGGAGCCGATCTGGCTCGGTCGCGTGGTCATCAAAGCGGTCGAAGAAAATCGGCTTTATATCATCACGCATCCCGAGCATCGCGCGTATCTCGAACAACGCTACCGCAATATTCTCGATGCGTTTGGCGAGCCAGCGGAACCCGGTTATCTGGATCGAAGGCAGCGTTGATGTTCGTTATCGGTTAGTGCACGGAGGTTTCATTTCAGGCGCCGCCTGCAGATGAGCAGGCGCGGTATGTAGAAATGCCCGAGTGCATACGGAGTATGATCTGCCGCAGATGACAACAACGCGAGGTAGTCATGCAAACTCCGGAGCTTTTTGAAAATCGTTTCTGCCGTAGCGTTTCGCGCGACGAAATAGCTCACTATCAGGAGCTCGGCTGGGTCAAATTAAAAAAATTTATCCAGCCCGACATTATTCAGCTACTCCTGAGCATCGCACAGCAGCGTATGGGGGAAGACGGCGATAGCAATCCGGCGTATGGATTAAATCAGCCATACTTCAATGCGGAGTTCTGCGGTGGACTTCAGCATCCCACACTTCGCGGATTACTCGAAGGCCTGGGCAAAAATGCAAAAGCATTGATGGCTCGAAAATCCGGTGTTGGCGTAAAGTATTTTTCCGATTTTTTTGCGCCGAAATTACCGTCCTCAAAACAAACAAAAAATGCCGGCAATGGCCCGACGGCATTCCACCAGGATTTCATCACGTTTGCCGTCGATCGCACAGGCGGCATGACGTTTTGGATTCCGCTCGAAGCGTACGGACCCGATGCGGGTACGATGTCGTTCATCAATCGCTCGCAGCGCTTGGGCGTGATGGGCAGCTATCACACGTATGGCGGCGGCGATGCGCGCGACATATTTCCAGAGTTGAATGAACTCGAAATGAGCGAGTCGATGCATTATGACCTCGGCGATATTACCGTTCACTCGCATTTAACGATTCACGGTGCGGGCAAAAATACGATGGATAAGCCGCGCTGGGCGTATATTTTTCTCGCGCAACCGGCCGACGTTTGCTGGAACGGCGCGCCATCGGAAGCCTTCGATCCGGCCGGCATGACGTTGAATCAGCGCTTGGATGATGAGCGCTTTCCAATCATTGGTTAGATCCCGCGAAAAATTGTGAGGATAAATCACCGTGTTGATTTTGAATAACGCCAGAATTTTCGATGGGCGCAAGAGACCGGCGGAACGATGCAGCATTGCGCTCGATGGCAATAAGATTTTATCGATCGGCGAATATAAAAAAACCGGCAACGAAAAAATCGTCGATGTTAATGGCATGACAGTCATGCCGGGGTTGATCACCTGTCATTTGCATCCGGATTTTTATAAATTCAGCCTGGCGCAAGGTTTCGCTGGCGAGCAGCTCGGCAAGGAATTGCCGCCGGGCGTGCTGATGGCGATCGGCGTGCGTACCTGCCGCGTTTTACTCGAAAGCGGTTTTACCGGATATGTCGGCGCCGCGTGCGGTCACGACATCGATGCGCAACTGAAAATGGCCATTGCGCAAGACATCATTCCCGGTCCGCGTATTCGTGCGTGCAGTCATCACATCGGCACAACCGCCGATCTCAACAGCAGCCCCAAATGGTGGCAACGTTACGAGACCCCGGGAACCGATTTATACGCGGATGGCCCCGATGCGCTGCGCAAACTCGTGCGCGAGGAAATTCGTCGCGGTGCGGAAACGATCAAAATTTTCGCGAGTTCGGGTCACGGCTTTCCGGCAAAAACCGTGCGCAATATGTCGCGTCGAGAAATTCAAGCCGTTGTCGAAACGGCGCATGAACGCGGCGCCAAAGTTCGCGCTCACGTTTGCGACAAAGCGATAATCCTGGAGTGCATCGAACTCGGTGTCGACATTATCGATCACGGCGATGAAATCGACGCGCAGTGTATCGAAGCGATGGTGAAAGCCGGAACGTTTTGGGTGCCGAGTTTGATGTTTCCGAAATTAATCCTCGATTTAAATATGGGAGACGCTGAAGGCCGTTTGCAGGCGCAAGTCAACAACGTGCGGCGTATGCTACCGCTGGCGCAAAAAGCGGGTGTGCGTATTTTGGTGGGTGACGATTACAGCGGAGTTTTTCGCGACTTGCTCGAAGACGATCCGCTCGATCATCAAGTCGGTTGTTACGGCCGCGAGTTTGCCTATTACGGCGCTATCGAAGGTCTTTCGCCAGCAGACGTGCTTGGATGGGGTACGAAAAATGCCGGCGAACTGCTCGTCGATGCGCCGGCAAAAGTGGGGGTTATAGAAGCGGGTGCGATGGCCGATCTCATCGTGATCGATGGCGATCCGTTGTCCGATCTCGCGCTGTTATCTCGCCCGGAGCAATCGCTAAAGGCCGTGATTCGCGACGGCGTGGCCGTTATCGATCGCCTGGGGAAGAATTAGAGCGTAAATTCTCGAAAAATACTCGAACACCAGGGCATCGACCCAGCGCTGTTTGCAGACTCCGATAACGACATCGAATGCATGGCGATCGTGGACCTGCTTGAATATACGAGCAGGCATTTAAGTACGCCGTTATTCGGCCTGCAATTGGCGGAGCAGCAAGACCCCGACGTGTTTGGTTGTGTGATGGCGCTCGCGCGATCGGCGCCGAATTTTCGCCAGGCATTGCAGTGTCTGATTAGGTTATTCGGAACAAACCAGTTTTGGCAGAGCGTTCAAGCGCGCGACAGGATTGACGCCGAAACAGTTTCAGATGAGCTGCTGCAAAAAATAAATGCAGCAACTCATCGATATCGCTCACGCAATTCACTAACCGAGAAACACCGGCAGCGTTTCCCAGCCGCGTGTTGTCGATGACGATGACATTTCTGCGTTCTCGAAATCCACGCTCCAATCCGGAAAACGTTTCAGCATTTCATCGAGCGCTATGCGGCCTTCGATTCTCGCCAGCGCGGAACCAATGCACGAGTGAATGCCGCGCCCGAATGTGATGTGCGGTGCGCCTTGACGATGAATATCGAAGCGCGAACCGCCGGGAAAACGCTGCTCATCGCGGTTGGCGGAGGCAATCAAGCCCATCATAACGCTGCCTTCGGGTACGGTTTGACCGTGAATTTCAACATCGCGGCTGACATAGCGCGCGGCCAACGGTCCCGGCGGTTCGAAGCGAAGAATTTCCTCAATTGCGGCCGGAATCAAGGTCGGATTCGCGGCGATCTGGCGGCGCTGATCGGGGTGATCGCTCAGTATTTTTCCGGTCCAGCCCAACAGCCGCGACGTGGTTTCATTGCCGGCACCGGCGATCATCGCCACGAAAATCAAAATTTCATCGCGCGTCATTTTGCGCTTGGTGCCGGTCTCGTCGACAAACTCTACGTTCAACAATTCGGTCATGAGATCGTCGGACGGGTTGTTAACGCGCCAGTCGATATACGCTTCATAATCCGCGCCGTCGGAGATGACGGACGCATCCATCGGCTTGCCGGTTTCCGTGCGCATCGTATCGTCGATGCGAGCGCGCACCGCGTCCCGGTCTTCCTCCGGGATTCCGAGCAACCAACCGATCACGCCGCCGGGTAACTTCAAGCCGAGATCGCCGATAAAATCGAAACGGTCTGACTCGGCCTTTTCATCGATGCAGTTCGCGCAATACGCGCGGATTCTGCTCTCTAAATCATTCATTCTTTTCGGCGTGAATACGCGCGAGACCACATTGCGATGTACGGTGTGCTTGGGCTGATCTTCCCAAATGAACATGCCGCTGGGAACGGTGATTTCGGAGCGGATAAATTCGAGAATATTGCTGCGGCCGGAAATGAAAGTCTCATGATTGGAAAGCATGCGCTCGACATCGCTGAAACGGCTGACCGCATAAAAATCATAATCTGCGTTGTAGTAGAGCGGTGCTTCTTCGCGCAGTCGCGTGTAAATCGGATAAGGATCGAGATTGATATCCGGATTGTAAGGATCCCAACGCGCAGGACCGCTAGCGTTCATGTTCATGTCATATCTCCGCTCTTACTATTTAAGGATGTTTGCTTTTGTGTCGGAACAATGTCACCAAATAAAAATAAGTTCAAGTTAAGCTTCTTTAAGATCTTGTTATGGGACTCAGCCGCGTCGTGAAAACAGCAGCGGCAGGCTGGTAATCGTGTGTGTCGCCAGTGTCGGTAGAAATTCAATTTGATCGATCGCTACGGCGAGTTCGATGTTGTCGAGCCGCTGGATAATTTCCTGCGCCGCAATCTTGATTTCCATACGTGCCAGCGCCGCGCCGATACAGCGATGAATGCCGGCACCGAAGGTTAGATGACTACCGACATTGCCGCGATCGACACGCAGCGTTCGCGCCTGCGGGAAATGTGTTTCGTCGGCGTTGGCCGAGGCAAACAAAATACACACCTGCGCGAACGCGGGCAGCACTTTGCCGCCCAGCTCCACTGTTTTTGTGGTGGTTCTGAAAAGTCCGTGCACGGGCGGCTCAAGCCGCAGCACTTCTTCGACAAAGCGCGCCAGCACGCGATCGTCATCGGCGGACTCACGGAGCTGTTGTGCCAGCTGCGGCTGCGTAGCGAGAATCATCAACAGATTGGTGATCGCCGCGGCAGTCGTGTCGTTGCCCGCGATGAGCAGCGCGCGCACGCACGAAACTTTTTCGGCAAAGGAGAGCGTTGGATTTTGTTCGTCGTCCAGACGCGCATGCACCAGATCGGAAATCATGTCCTCGCGCGGCTGGGTTTCGCGCGCACGGATCTGGGGAATAATATAATTTTGCAGATCGCACATCTCGCGCGCGTTCGCAATCATCTCCGCGCGCGTTTGCATGCGACCGATTTGCGCGAGCAGGGCGGTGGTCCAGCGCGCAACTCTTGCAGCGCCGATTTCAGAAAAATTCAAACCCAACTGCTCGCAGATAATGTGGGCCGTGAGCGGGGCGGCGATATCTTTCATGCCATCGCCATGACCGCGCTCGGCCAGCGGCGCGATGAGGTCGGCGACAATTTGCCGGATGCGCGGTTCAAGCGTTTTCACGCGATGTGCGGTAAATGCTTTGTCGAGCAGTTTGCGCAGTCGCGTATGCGCGGGCGGATCGCAGGCGATAATATCGCGAATAAATCCGCCGCCTTCGCGATTCATAATGTCGGCAAGCTCATCGACAAATCCGTTCGCGTAGCGATCCTGATAACCGTGTTCGAGCGAGAACGTGATCGGATCGCGCAGCACCGCTTCAACATCTTCGTAGCGGCTCACCAAATAAATATCCAATTTGGCGTCGTAGTAAACGGGTTCTTGTTCGCGCAGCGCACGATAAAAAGGAAAGGGATTGTTGCGAATGAGCGGGTCCAGGCGCGATTCGTCGCCGCGCAGGGTCAGCGATGCCCCATGCATTGGACATTGCGTAGTTGATTTTGTATCGGAGCTGGGCGTGTCGGACTCGAAGGTTTGCATGAGGGAATCTCTGTGCCGCGCAAATTAACGCTACGTGTACTGCCGAAGTTCGGCGAGATGCTCGGCGGTCGCTTCGCGTTGTTCCAGCGGTATTGCAAACGAGCGCGTCACCATTGCCATCGCGGTGTAGCAGCCGACCAGACCGACAACCTCCATCAATTCGACGGTCGAATAACGCTGCGCCAGCGCCTGCCAGGTGGCGTCGCTGATGCGATATTGCTGCACGAGTTCGTCGGCCGCTTTGATGAGCCAGCCATCGAATTCCGATAAACCTGCGCCGCCGTCCGCGGCATCGATTTGAGTCGCGGCTTGGATTTGAATTACGGTTTGGATTTGCGCATCGCTCATGCCGACTCCGTGCGCGATGTCGACATGATGACTGGCCTCATAGGTTTCGCCGCATTGTGCAAGCGTGCGTATGACGAGCACTTCGCGATCCCACGGCGGCAACTCGGTGTAGCGGATAACTTTTTCAACCAGCGGAACGAAGACTCGATACAACGCCGGGTGATGCGCCAGGACGCGTGAAAAATTCAGCACGCTCCACGGGCCGACCAATTCCTTCTGTTCGGCGGTGAACTGTTCTGGACTCAACGGACTAATCCGGGGCGAACCGTCCTGCATGCGTTTGCTCCTCCAATATTTGCTCGTGCGAATAGCTTGCTGCGCCGGGACGCGATTTGTGCGCTGCTTTTTTTTTGCGGCGGGTCAAGACAGTCGGGCCGCCGCCTTTCCCGAGCAGCCTCGATTTGACTTTGGCCAATCAACTGCCGGAAACCTTGCGCTCCAGATCCAGCAGCTTGCGTTGCGTCGCTTCGAGCAACGCGCGCAATTCCTTAATTTCGTCGACGGGAGCTTTTTCCGCCGATGCTTCCGATGGCGGCCGGCTGCCATAGCTCAGGCGCCAATCGGCCGGAAATAAGCGGTCATTGTCTTTAACGGCATTGTTTAAACCTTTTGCAAAGGTTTGTTCGCCCAGCTCCAACTCGCCGTCCGATTTCACCATCGGCAGCATGGACTCCAGCCAGCCGGTGAGAACGCTGCCCATGTATTCGCCCTGGTTTTGTTTGAATATTTCGAAAAATGTTTTCTGCATGACGACGGTATCGGTGGGGCGTGTGCGCGCACACGCGCGCGCATATTTTTCTACCTCGGCTTCGAGTTGATCGCGCGGTACCACGCTGTTGATGAAATTGCAGTCGTACATTTCTTTCGCGGTGAATGGGCGACCCGTGAAAACCATTTCCTGAAATTTGCGCAGCCCCATCATCAACGCCCATTGCCACATGCGCGCGGCCCAGCCGACATAGCGAAATGCGGAATGCCCGAATAACGCCTCATCGGAAGCGACGACGATGTCGGCATCCGCAGCCTGATAAAAATGCCAGCCGTAGCAATAACCCTTGACCTCGACGATACTGATTTTCTTGAAATCCTGCAGGCTGCGTAAGCCGAAATTGGAGTTGGCGTACAGCTGCGTCAAGTTGGCGAGATAGCGATAAGAATCTTTCGGCGGATAGTTAATGTCTTCGTCGTCGGGAATTCTAAATTCGTGCAGCAGCGAATGATCGGCTTCGCCCGAAAACATATCGGCCTGTTCGGGCAGATCCGCGCCGCTGCCGAAGTGCGCGCCGACACCGCGAATCACGAGAACCTTCACGTCATCGTCGACATTCGCGCGCTGCACTAAATCGGCAAAGCGATGCCGCGCGGCGATGGTCGGCGCATTCAGCGCATCGGGGCGATTCAGCGTAATCGTCGCGATCTTCGTGTTTTTATCCTTTTGATACAAAACGATCTCTTCAGCGGACGGGCGTTCGTTTTTTTCACTCATGGATAACGACCTCAGACGGCTCGCGATGAGATTCGCGACGTCAAATAATTTAATTTTCCCGGTCGATGTTTGCGGCACATCGCCGGGCGCTACGAAAATACGCGCCAGCAATTCCGGCGATGTCGACGCCAGATCATGCGTTGCGAAATCTCTTCAACGCGCGGTCCACGCGCCATCGATGGCAATCGCCTGTCCGACCACATAGCTGCAGTCGTCGCTGAGCAGCCATTGCACCATCGCAGCGACTTCTTCGGCTTGCGCAAAGCGGCCGATCGGGCATTCCGCCATCAGTGCGGCCGCGTGCTCAGGAGATAGCGATTCGCGTGAAAGCGGCGTGTCGATAAACGCCGGGCAAATGGCGTTGATGCGAATGCCCTCGCGAGCGTATTCGAGCGCGGCGGCTTTCGTTAAACCGACCACGCCGTGCTTGGCCGCAACGTAAGCAGGCAAATAGGGCGCGCCGACCAAGCCCGCCACGGACGCGCAATTCACAATCGCGCCACCGCCATTTTTTTGCATGTGCGGTATTTGAAAGCGCAGACAATTCCAGATGCCCGTCAGATTGACGGCGATCACACGATTCCAGTTTTCCGTGCTGCAATCCGCGGTCATGCCTTTTTCTCCGTCCATTCCCGCGGCATTGAAAGCGGCATCCAAGCGGCCAAATGTCGTCACGGCAAACTCGACGGCGTTCTGCACGGCGCGCTCGTCGGTGACATCGCAGGGCACGAAGGCGCATTTTCCGAACTCTCGCCATTTTTCTTCGATGGCACGTCCCGCGGTTTCATTGCGATCCGCAAGCACCGTGGCAAAACCGCGTTTGATCAATGCTTCCGCGGTGGCGAGGCCAATTCCAGAGGCGGCTCCCGTGACAAAGGCAACTTTACTTTCCGCTTTGACTGGCATGACTTCTCCCAATATCACTGAAGGCTAATTCGATGGATGCGGCTTCGATCGATACGCCCTGAAACTATGCCAAAAATCCCGATCTGCGGTTACGATAGTTCGCGCCCATTTGTCGCGAATTCACGCCCATTGCATGCCGCGTAAGTTGCTTTGTATTGTCTTATGCTGCTTTGCATTGTCTCATGTTGAATTGTTTCATGTTGCATTGTCTCATGTTGAATTGTCGGATTAAGTCAGCGCTACGGTGCGACGGAAACGTTCGTGCGCGATGGTGAAAAACACCACTCCGATCATCGCAATCGCCAGAAAATCTTTCCACACCGCGCTGAAATCGGCGCCGCGATAAATAATGGCTTGTGTCAATGCGACGAAATGCGTGGTCGGTGTCGCTTGCATTATGTATTGCACAGCCAGCGGCATGCTTTCGCGCGGGGTGATGGCGCCCGACAAAATTTGCAGCGGCAGGATAATCAGAATCACGAGCAAGCCAAGTTGCGGCATCGAGCGCGCGATGGTCGCGAGGAAAATACCGAGCGCTGTCGTGGAAAATAAATACAGCGTTGCGCCCGCGATAAATAACGTGATCGAACCGCTGATCGGCACCTGCAACACGCCGCGCACGACGAATTGCAGCGACAGATAGGCGGCAACCAATACCACCAGACCGTTCGCCCACACTTTGGCGGCCATGATTTCAAACGGCGTCAGCGGCATCACGAGCAAATGTTCGACGGTACCGTGCTCGCGTTCGCGAATCAGCGCCGCGCCCGTAAGAATGATCGACAGCATCGTTACGAACTCCATGATTTCCATCACGCCGCCGAACCAGAGGCCGGTTAAATTCGGATTGAATTTCACGCGCGTTTGCAACGCGATCGGCAGCACTGTCTCGGCGCGGTAGTGGCGCAGAAATTCGCCGACTTCACCGAGCGCGATTTGCTGAATGTAACTGGCGCCGATAAAGGCCTGGCTCATGCGCGTAGCATCGATGTCGAGTTGTAATTCGGGCCGCTTGCCCGCGATCACATCGCGCTGAAAATCGGCTGGAATGTCGATCGCGAACGTGTACTCGCCCGCATCGAGCGCCGGGTCAACCGCGCTCGCTTCGATCAACACGGGAGGGTTGAAATGCGGCGGATAAAGTGCCGCGATGATGCGCTGCGACAACGGCGAGCGATCGTGATCGACGACGGCGACCGGTGCGCGATTGAGCTCGCGCGAAGTGCCGGTGGCCGCACTGTATACGCCGCCCGTGAACGCCCAGATAATAAAAATAAGCAATGCTTTATCGAACCACAGACTGCGCAGCTCCTTGAGGCCGAGTTGAAAAATATTGCCGAGTTTTCGCATCGTCATTTCTCCTGTTTCTTAAGCAGCAGCAGCGATACAAAAATAAAAACAGGAGCGAATGCGGCGAGCGCGAAAAAGTACGGCGCCAGCTCGCGAAAGCCGAGCGCTTTGGTGAACACGCCGCGGCAGATAACCAGAAAATACGTGGTCGGAAAGCCTGTGCCGATCCATTTCGCCGCGCCCTCAAGCGAGGATACGGGATCGGTGAGCCCCGAGAATTGCGTGGCCGGCAGCATCGTTGCAATCGAGGTGCCCGCGAGCGCGGCGATCTGTGTTTTCGTAAACGACGACATCAGCAGACCGAGGCTGGTCGTGGCGAAAATATACAAAATCGCGCCGATCACGAGTGCGGGGAAGCTGCCTTTGAGCGGTACGTTAAATACAAACAATGCGAGCAGCAGCAGACCGACAAAACTTAAAAAACTGACGCCGACGTAGGGGATTTGTTTGCCAACCAGAAATTCGAGCCGGGTCACGGGCGAGACGTACAAATTCACAATCGAACCGAGCTCCTTCTCGCGCACGACGCCGAGCGACATGAGCAGTGCCGGAATAAAAACCAGCAGCAACGGAATCACGGCGGGCACCATCGCGTAAATACTTTTGAAATCCTGGTTGTAGCGATAGCGCATTTCGACATCGATCGGTGGCGCGAGCATTTGCTGCATCCCCATGCGCGCGGCGAGAGCTTCCAGGTATTGATAATGCAACCCCTGCACATAGCCGCGAATCGTTTCGCCGCGAAACGGCATGGCGCCATCGACCCACACGCCGATTTCGACATTTTTACCGCGGCGCAGATCGCGACCGTAATCGGGCGGAATTTCGAGTGCGACGCTGACTTCGCCCGTGCGCATGCGCCGATCGAGTTCGTCCTGCGTCTGCAGCGGCGGGCGTTCGACGAAATAGCGCGAGCCGGCAATGTTGGCGATGTAATCGCGGCTTTCGGGCGATTGATCGCGATCGAGTACGGCGAAGGTCAGGTCGTCGACATCCATCGTGATGCCGTAACCCAGAATCAGCATGAGCAGCATCGAACCGATCAGCGCAAATGCGAGGCGAATCGGATCGCGGCGCAATTCGAGCGATTCGCGGCGCGCATAGGCGAGCAGGCGGCGTGCGCTGAATACGTGCGGACGCACATGCTTCGCAGACACCGTTTGCTCGTTAGCCGGTATCTCGACTGCCGCGTCCGGCGCCGCTGCTGCCATCGACGGCGTCGCCGAGGCTTTTTCGAGCTCGGCAATAAACGCTGCTTCAAGCGTTGCTGCACCCGATTGCCGTTGCAGTGCGGTCGGCGTATCGCTCGCGAGCACGCGGCCGACGTGCATGAGCGCGATGCGATCGCAGCGTTCCGCCTCGTTCATGAAGTGCGTCGAAATAAAAATCGTGACGCCATCCTTGCGCGAAAGATCGAGCAGATATTGCCAGAATTGATCGCGCGCGACGGGATCGACGCCCGAGGTCGGCTCATCGAGAATCAATATTTCCGGTTTGTGCAACACCGCGACCGCGAGCGACAAACGCTGGCGAATGCCGAGCGGCAATTCGCCCGTGCGCTGCTCGGCAAAGTCGGCGAGCAGGAAGCGATCGAGCATTTCGCGGATTCGCGCTGCGATTCGAGCAGTGGGCAGATGAAACAGCCGCGCATGCAATTGCAAATTCTGCATGACCGTCAATTCACTGTAGAGCGAAAACGATTGCGACATATAGCCGACGCGTTCGCGCGTTTTCAGATCGTGCGCATCGAGCGACTTTCCGAACAACGTGGCGCTGCCTGATGTTACCGGCAACAGGCCCGTGAGTATTTTCATCGCGGTGGTTTTGCCGCAGCCGTTCGAGCCGATAAAGCCGAAAATCTCGCCGCGTTCGACTCGAAAATCGATATTGTCGATGGCAGTGAAATCGCCGAATTTTTTCGTGAGACTTTTCGCTTCGATAGCAATTTCGCGAGCGCCGGCTGCACGTGGCGCACCGAGAAAATCGCGATGCTCGCCGCGTTTTTCTTCGGGCAATAAATGGATGAATGCATCTTCGAGATTTTCGGTGCCGGTGCGCGCTTTCAATTCCGCCGGTGTGCCCACCGCGAGCAATTTACCGTCGTCGAGTGCGAGCAGTTGTTCGAAGCGTTCGGCTTCTTCCATATACGCGGTGGCGACGAGCACGGTCATACCGGGATGGCGCTCGCGAATGCGCTCGATCAATTCCCAAAATTGACGGCGCGAGAGCGGATCGACACCCGTGGTGGGCTCGTCGAGAATCAATAAATCGGGATCGTGCACGAGCGCGCAGCACAGGCCGAGCTTTTGCTTCATGCCCCCCGATAATTTACCGGCGGGGCGGTCGCGAAATTCGGCGAGTCCCGTGCTCTGCAATAGTTCTTCGATATGGCCGTGGCGATTTTGACCGAACAGGCGCGCGAAAAACTGAATGTTTTCGAGCACCGATAGCGTCGTATATAAATTGCGACCGAGCCCTTGCGGCATATAAGCGATGCGCGGACAGACGCGATTGCGCGCGCGCTGGCTGCGCATGTCATTATCTAACACGGTGATCGTGCCGCTTTGAATTTTGCGCGCGCCCGCAATCAACGCGAGCAGAGTGGATTTGCCGACGCCGTCGGGACCGATGAAGCCGACGCTGCGGCCCGCGGCAATTTCGACCGCGATACTGTCTTTCGCATCGAGCGAGCCGAGTGCCTGCATTTTGCCGTAGCGATGGCTGACGCCTTCGATGCGAATCGCACAGGATTCCCTCGGTGCGAGGGCTGGACTGTCGGTCGCGCTCTGCATTTATTTTTGCGCTGCGGATGCGGGAGCGTTCTGTTGCGCGCGCAATGGCAACGGCAACCATTGCGGCCAGCTCGCGTTGGGATCGAGTTGTACATAAGCCACGCCCGGCACGCCCGATTTAACCACATCGGCGTGTTCGCTCAACAACGCGCGATCAACTTGTACTTTTACGCGAAACATCAATTTCTCGCGCTCGGTTTTCGTTTCAACTTCTTTCGGCGTGAATTGGGCCTGCGGTGCCACGAACGACACGCGCGCGGGAATCGATGTATTGGGGACGGCGTCAAACACGATGCGCGCTTCAGCACCGATGCGAACGCGGCCGGCTTTTTCGGCCGGCAAAAAAATCGGCATGTAGACATCGGTGAGATCGATGAGTGTGAGCACTTTGCCACCCGCGCCGATAATTTCGCCGGGTTCTGCCAATCGATAAAGCACGCGGCCAGCGACGGGCGCACGCAGGGTGCCATCGGCGATATTGACTCGGATGCGCTCGCTTGCGGCGCGTGCTACTTCAATGGAAGCGGTCGCGGTGTTAAGACCTGCGCGCGCCGCTTCGAGTCCTGCCGCTGCGCTCTGCAAATTCGCTTCGTGTTGATCGACCGTTTCGCGCGCGATCAAACCTTTTTCAAACACTGCGCGCGAGCGCTCGGCGGTTTTGCGCGCGAAGGCGTAATCGCTCTCGCGTTGTTTAACGAGGGCGCTCGCTTGTTTTTCCGCAGCGACAGCGCGCAGCCATTGCGCCTGTGCTTCATTGAGCGCGGCTTCCAGATCGCTGGTGTCGATGCGCGCGAGAATTTGTCCTGCGCGCACTTCATCGCCTTCGTGCGCGTTGACGATAAGCAGACGGCCGGCAAATTTGCTCGCGATATCGTATTCGGTGGCTTCGAGACGACCATTGCCCGCGGCGAATCCGGATGGCAATTGCGGCGGTTGCAAATAGCGCCAGCCGAAAAATGCGGCGATGCCCGCAGCGACGAGTGCCGCAATGGTGAAAGCAGCGCCAAAGCGACGACTCAAGGCGGGCATTGCAAACTCCTTTAATCAGCGGACGGGCGGTCAGGCACAGCGGAATATCACTTCTTTGAACATTACGCGGTGCGCAGGCAGGGCGCCATGCTTTATATCAAAAATAAGAGTCGCAACTTGAGTTAGCCGGACATTAACTCAATTGCGGATGGCGGCGCAGCAGCACGATCTCGACTCTGAAAGCTCCCGGAAAAAACTAAGAACTTCATTGGCTACTCGTGCGCTTGTGGTGATGATCCTGCCGATTGTACAAGCGCTTCGTCATAATGCGCATAGATAGCTTTTTTAAGAAACCACGCGCCCGCCGTTGACGCCGATGGTTTGTCCGGTGACGTAACTCGTATCTTCGTGACACAGCCACACGCAAGCGTTAGCGATATCTTCCGCGATTCCCGTGCGGCCGACAGGAATCAATTTCACCAGCGTTTCCATCGGCATCTTGAAGCGATCTTTGTTCGCTTCGGACATGATGGTGCCCATGACCGCGCCGGGCGGAATATTGTTGACGGTAATGCCATAGGGGCCGAGCGCTTGCGCGAGCGAGCGCGTCATCGAAATCACAGCGCCTTTCGAGGCTGAATAATGCACCTGTTCAACGCTGCCGGTTTGCGCGCTCGATGAAGAAATATTGACGACGCGTCCCCACTTCGCGGCCTTCATATCGGGCAATACCACTTGCGTGACGATGAAGGTGCCCTTGGTGTTGATGGTGAACATCTTGTCCCAATCGTCGTCGGTCAATTGTTCGAACGGAATGAAGTTGGAAATGCCGGCGTTGTTGACGACGATGGTGACAGGGCCGAAGGCTGCGCGCAATTTATCGACGGCGGCCGTCACTTGCTTGCGATCGGCGATGCTCGCTTGCAGCGCAAGCGCTTTACCGCCCGCCGCTTGAATTTCGGCAGCGACTTTTTCACAACCGGCTAAATCGAGATCGAGTACACCGACGGCGATGCCTTCGCGCGCCAAGCGCAATGCGCAGGCTCTGCCGATACCGGCTGCAGCGCCGGTGACCAATGCGGTTTTTTGCATGATTTGTCCTCTCCAAGAATTTAACCAATTGAATAGTTGACTTGCCGAATTTAATGCGCGCTCAGTTGAGGCTCATCACGTAAACGTCGAGCGTTTTGATTTTACCACCGTCAAATCCGTACACCGTAACCGTGTTGGCTATATGCGTAAAGCCTTCGCGGGTATTGCGTTCTTCCAGTTCGAGAATCACGCGATTGCCCTGCTCGGTAATATGTCGCAGCGTGCCTTCCCAATGCGTGGCTCCACCAAACTGGGTGACATACGGTTTGTAAGTATTCCAATCGATGGTTTCCGCGTTGGCTGTAAGAAAAACGCCTTGCCGCACGAAATTTCTGACGTCCACCAGCTCCTCAATAGGCTCCCACAGATGGTCGGATACGTCGGACTGCTTGAGACGCTCCACGATTTTTGCAAAGCGCTCGCCGTACGCAATCACTTTGCGCGACAGGCCGGTGAAATTTTCTGAACTCGGAATTTCGTGTGCCATGTTGATGACTCCTAAATAGTTAGCCACATAGTGTGTGCTTTGATCGCACGCGCATCATTTATTTTCGGTCTGCCACTCTTCGATGACTTCCTTGGCCGCGCGAAACGCTTCCATCGCCGCAGGCACGCCGCAATACACGGCGGAATGCAGCAGAATTTCCTGAATTTCTTCGACCGTGCAACCGTTGCGCAGCGCGCCGCGCACATGGCCTTTCAATTCCGTGGTGGCTTTCAGCGCGGCCAAGGTCGCCACGGTGATCATGCTGCGCGTTTTGAGCGGCAGGCCGTCGCGCTGCCACACCTCGCCCCAGCAATTCTCGGAGACGAAATCCTGCAACGGCCGCGTGAAATCCGTCGTCGCATTCAACGCCTTGTCGACGAAAGTATCGCCCATGACTTTGCGTCTGATCTTCAAACCTTGTTCGTATTTTGCTTTGTTCATTGTCTGAATCTCTTCTTCACGATATAAAAATAATTAATGCGTAGGGCGCATTAGCCGAAGGCGTAATGCGCCACTTCTGAGTGAACAATGGCGCAATTCATTGCGCCCTACGCGCTGCTTGCGAATTGATCGTAGTCATTTTTTGAAGCGCGACTCTCTCACGACCTGACAAATCTGCACAACATATTCCGAATAAAAACTTTCGCGTCCGCGCTCTTTCGCGGCGATGTGCTCCGCGTTGTGCGCCCAGTTCCTGTGGGATTCTT
>CAZCNY010000003.1:0-365499 GCA_964500675.1 uncultured Verrucomicrobiaceae bacterium
TATTGCAGCGCTACAAAGAACTCAAAGACATCATCGCGATTCTCGGCATGGACGAACTCTCGGAAGAGGACAAACAAGTCGTCTTTCGCGCGCGTAAAATCGAGCGCTTCCTGTCGCAGCCCTTCCATGTCGCCGAAGTATTCACGGGCTCGCCCGGCAAATACGTGCCGCTTAAAGAAACCATTCGCGGCTTTAAAGGCATTTTGTCGGGCGAATACGACAACCTGCCCGAGCAGGCGTTTTACATGGTTGGCTCGATCGATGAGGCCATCGAGAAAGCGAAGAAGCTTTAAAGTTGCGGGGCACATCGTGCCCTCACCCTAGCCCTCTCCTTCAGATCCTATAGGGTCCGCGGGAGGAGGGAATTCATTAAGAGAAGTGAACATGGCTATGACGCTTCATTGCGATATCGTCAGTGCAGAAGAAGCGATCTTCTCGGGCTTGGTCGAGTTGGTCGTGGCGCACGGCACGCTGGGAGATCTCGGCATCGAGTACGGGCACGCTCCGCTGCTGACGTCGCTCGAACCCGGTCCAGTGCGCATCAAACCGCAAAGCGGCGACGAGCAGGTGTTCTACGTCTCGGGCGGCTTCCTAGAAGTGCAGCCCGGCATCGTCTCGATTCTGGCCGATACGGCTTTGCGCGCCGACGACCTGGATGAGGCCGCCGCGCTGGAAGCACAAAAAGCCGCTGAGCAAGCACTGGCGCATAAACACGGGGAAATCGACTACGGTCGCGCCGCTGCCGAACTCGCCGCTGCGGCAGCGCAATTGCGCACCATTCAGCAGCTGCGCAAAAAAATGGGCAAAAGCTGATCGCTCTAGCACCGGTAATACAAAAAGGGTAGCCTGAGGCTACCCTTTTTTGTTTGGGTTGGTTTTGAATTCGCCTCCTATAATAAAAACTTTCGTATCAAAGGATTTTGTTGTGAAACTCGAAGTTGTCATCCTCGCCGCGGGCCAGGGCACGCGCATGCGCTCCGCACTGCCGAAAGTATTGCACCCGCTCGCGGGTAAAGCGCTCGTGCATCACGTCATTGATACCGCGCATGCATTAAATGCGGTTGCGATTCACACCGTGATCGGTCACGGCGCTGAAAAAGTTCAGCAACACCTGCAACAGCTGCCGACGCGCTGGGTGCTGCAAGAAAAACAATTGGGGACAGGTCACGCCGTCGCGCAAGCGATGCCCGTTGTGGCCGACGACAGTGTGGTACTCGTGCTCTATGGCGATGTGCCGCTCGTGCGGACGCCAACATTGCAAAATTTATTGGCGGCAGTGAGCGATCAACAAATCGCGCTGCTCACCGTCAACCTTGAAGATCCCACCGGTTATGGCCGCATTTTGCGCGACGCGAATCAGCGCATCACCGCGATCGTCGAACAAAAAGATGCAAGCGAATCGCAGCGGGCGATTCGCGAAGTGAACACCGGCATCCTCGCCGCGCCGGCAAAATTGCTCAAGCAATGGCTGCCGCAATTGTCCGCCAACAACGCGCAGGGCGAATATTATTTAACGGATATTATCGGCCTCGCGGTTGCGCAGGGTCTCGGTGTCGTCGCGCAACAGCCGCAATCGCCGCAGGAAGTGCAGGGCATCAACAATCGTTTGCAGTTGGCCGAACTCGAACGCCACTATCAAAAATTGTTCGCCGAACAATTGATGACAGATGGTGTCACGCTCGCCGATCCCGCGCGTATCGATGTGCGCGGCAATTTGAAAACCGGGCGCGATGTGTTCATCGATATCAACTGTGTTTTCGAAGGCGATGTCACGCTCGGCGATAACGTCAGCATCGGCCCCAACTGCGTGATTCGCGATGCTGAAATTGCCGCCAATGTCGAGATCAAATCGCACACGAATATCGACGGTGCCAAAATTGCCGAAGGCGCCGTGGTCGGTCCTTACGCGCGGTTGCGCCCCGGCACCGAACTCGCGGCGAATTCGCATATCGGCAACTTTGTCGAAACCAAAAAAACCGTTGTTGGCATCGGTAGCAAGGTCAATCATTTAACCTACGTCGGCGATTGCGAAATCGGCGAGAAAGCCAACGTCGGCGCCGGCACAATCACGTGCAATTACGACGGCGTGAATAAATTCAAAACACGCATCGGCGACGGCGCGTTTATCGGTTCGAACAGCTCGCTGGTCGCGCCCGTGTCGATCGGCAAAAATGCCACGGTCGGCGCAGGTTCAGTGATTACGCAGGATGTGCCCGATGAACAGCTCGCCATCGCGCGCGGCAAACAGCGCAATATCGACGGCTGGCAGCGGCCGACAAAAAAATCGTAAACGGAGATTGTTATGTGTGGCATTGTCGGAGCAACAGCGCGGCGCGAAGTCGCCCCCATTTTGATCGAAGGCCTGCGACGGCTCGAATACCGCGGCTACGATTCGGCCGGCGTCGCGATCATCGACAGCGATAAGCAGATCGGCTGTTACCGTCGCGTCGGTAAAGTGGCCGTACTCGGTGAGGCGCAAGTTCAACAACCGTTGCATGGCCACACCGGCATTTCCCACACGCGCTGGGCCACGCACGGCAAACCCACCGAAGCCAATGCGCATCCGCATATTTCAAACGACACGCTCGCGCTCGTGCACAACGGCATTATCGAAAATCACGAAGAATTGCGCGCGCGCTTGAAAGGTCTCGGTTACGAATTCAAATCGCAAACCGATACCGAAGTTATCGTGCATCTGCTGCATCACGAAATGCAGGGCGGTAAAAATCTGGTCGATGCACTCAAAGCCGCCGTCAAACAATTGCACGGCGCTTATGGCGTCGCCGTGATTAGCGCCGACGAGCCCGATCACATCGTGTGTGCGCGCAGCGGCAGTCCGCTCGTGCTCGGTCTCGGCCTCGGTGAAAACTTTCTCGCATCGGATCAACTCGCGTTGCGCCAGGTCACCGATCGCTTCATTTATCTCGAAGAAGGCGATATCGCTGAAATCACTCCCGATAGCTATCGCATTTGGGATAAGGATGGCGTCGAGCAAAATCGCGCCGCCGAGCAGATTAGCGACGCAATCGATTCGGCCGATAAAGGCAAATTCCGCCACTACATGCTCAAGGAAATTTTCGAGCAACCGAAAGTCGTGAACAACACACTGCAGGGCCGCATCGGCGCGCGTGCGATTTTGGAAGAGGCGTTCGGCACCGAAGCCAAAGCCATTCTCGATAAGGTCAAAGGTGTCCAAATCGTCGCCTGCGGTACCAGCTATCATTCGGGTCTCGTCGCGAAATACTGGCTCGAAAGTTTGGCCGGCGTGCCGTGTCAGGTCGAAATCGCCAGCGAATTTCGTTACCGCAAATTCGTCGTGAGCCCCGATACGTTATTCGTCAGCATTTCGCAATCGGGCGAAACCGCCGATACACTCGCGGCGCTGCGCCTTGCGAAAACTTCCGGTTTTGCGTCGACGCTCGCGATTTGCAACGTTGCGCAATCCTCGCTCGTGCGCGAATCCGATCTTGTATTGATGACGCAAGCGGGACCAGAAATTGGCGTCGCTTCGACCAAAGCGTTCACCACGCAGCTCGTTGCATTGCTGCTGCTTGCGGTCGCATTGGGCCGCCGCCATACATTGAGCGCGCAGGGCGAAGAAACCATTGTGCGCGCGTTGCATCAATTGCCGGAAATACTCGAAGAAACGCTCGCGCTCAACGCCGAAGTCGAAGATGTTGCCGAACAATTCGTCGAAAAAAGTCACGCGCTGTTTTTAGGTCGCGGCATCATGTGGCCGGTGGCGATGGAGGGCGCGCTCAAGCTCAAGGAGATTTCTTACATCCACGCCGAATCGTACGCAGCGGGCGAACTCAAACACGGCCCGCTCGCGCTCGTCGACAGCGACATGCCCGTCATCACCGTCGCCCCGAACGACGAGCTGCTGGAAAAGCTCAAATCGAATTTACAGGAAGTGCAGGCACGCGGCGGCGAACTCTTCGTTTTCGCCGACAAAGCCGCCGGCTTCAAAACCGAAACCGGCATCCACGTCATCAACGTCCCGCACGCACCCGACGTCATTGCGCCGATGGTCTACACAATCCCGCTGCAATTACTCTCGTATCACGTCGCGGTGTTGAAGGGTACTGATGTGGATCAGCCGAGGAATTTGGCGAAGTCGGTCACGGTGGAGTAATTGAATCATCAGAATTTACATGGAGGCATAATCTAATGGCTAAAAATCTTCCGTATCTTTCTTCGCCTGGATCAATTAAAACGGCACTCGATAAAATTCGCTCTGCAGCGACACCGGACTTGTTTACGAAAGATTTCCTAAATACGAAACTTCAAATAAAGGGAGGTACCGGCTCATCAATTCTTGCTTTTATTAAAAAGATTGGACTTGTTGCATCGGATGGCAAGCCGACAGATCTTTATAAAAGATTTAGGAATCCCTCTACTGGTGGTGCTGCGATTGCTGACGCAATCAAAATTGGGTACCGGCCGCTCTTAGAGGTTAATGAATATTTCTATGAGTTAGACGACAAGGAGTTGCTTTCGCTTATTGTTCAAGTGACAGGAGCGGAGGTTGATAGCGCAGTCGCCAAATATACGCTTTACACGTTCAAGCAACTAAAAGCGTATGCTAATTTTGATATGGCTGCTGATGCTGAAACTGTTGAAAGACAGGATATTCCAGCAGCCCTCCCATCACATGCTACATCAAGTGCCGATATATCTTCAGGTCGAGTTGGATTAAATCTCTCATACACGATTAATCTAAATTTGCCGGCGACCACTGATCAAGCAGTTTTTAACGCCATTTTCCGCAGTCTCAAGGAACATTTACTTTCCCATGGCGAATAAAGGTGTTCTTGATCGAATAAAGTCATTTGGTATGACAAACCAAATGATTACAGAGGATTTACATCGTATTGGTGCTTCGTACTCAATCGAGTTGGGACATGCGCCAAGCACAGCTCAGTCGGTGGAGAGTATTTACTACCCACAATTTGAAGCATCAGTTCGTGCAGAGGCGGCCTCAATGGGGCGTCACTACGAGGTTTTTTACTGCCTGGAAAAATCAATACGAGAGCTTGTATCGGAAACAATTGAAAACGCCGAGAAAACTACAGAATGGTGGTCTTCTACAAGGATTACTCAAAATATTAGAACTGAAGTGGCTTCTCGTATTCAGAAAGAATTGGATTCCGGGATGACTAGAAGGTCTAGTTTCGAAATTGACTACACCACTTTTGGTGAGTTATCTCAAATAATTTCTGCAAATTGGGATATTTTTGGAGAGCTTTTTAGCAGTAAGAAAGCTGTGGAAAAAGTAATGTCAGCTTTGAATTCTTTAAGGGGGCCAATAGCTCATTGCAGCCCACTAGCCGAAGACGAAGAGCTACGCTTGCAATTAACTGTAAGAGATTGGTTTCGGTTAATGGAGTGAAGTTTTGTATGCAGTCTGTAGCCCGTAGGGCGCAATAACCGAAGGGCATTGCGCCATTTGTGGCACGGAGCGAAGATGGCGCATTAAAATGCGCCCCACAAATGGACTTGGGGTATGGAATATCGGAGGGTTTGGCAGGCGGGTGGAACATATTTTTTTACGGTTAATCTGCTCGCGCGAAAAAATAATGATTTACTTGTTCGACACATTGATCTGATTCGGACGAGTGTAAGGGACGTTAAGCGTCGCTTTCCTTTTAAAATTCATGCCTGGGTGGTTTTGCCCGATCATATCCATTGCGTCATCGAATTACCGATAGACGATTCGGATTTTGCTACGCGCTGGCGATTAATAAAAACGAATTTTTCCAAAAGCCTCCCAAATATCGAATATAAATCGGCGATTCGAATTGCTCGCGGCGAACGGGGGATTTGGCAGCGGCGTTACTGGGAGCATTTGATTCGCGATGAAAAGGATTTTCGTGCGCATGTCGATTATGTGCATATCAATCCGGTCAAGCACGGTTTAGTTAATTGTGTGAAAGATTGGCCGTATTCGACATTTCATCGGTATGTCGCGAAAGAAATATATACGAGCGATTGGGCAGGATCGGCAACGGAGCTTAGCTATAGTGATTAAGGCGTAGCGAATTTGGCGCATTACGCCCTTTGGCTAATGCGCCCTACATTAAATAGCATCGCCCACCGCGCCGGGGTTAGGACGTTGAGGATATGATCGACCGCGAGAAACTCCATCGAGACGGTTATGCGCTGATTCGTCGAGCAATTCCGTTCGAGTGGCTGGATGATCTTCGTGCCGTGTTCGATGCGGGCGTGAAGCCGTCGGAGCAATGGCCAATACCGCGCGGCGCCGATTGGCGTCACTCGTTGTTGGATCTCGATGAGAATGTACGGGCCGTGTGCCGTTTGCCGCAGTTGCGCGCGGTAGTGGGCGAGTTGATCGGCAAGCGCTTTTTTCTCTCGCAGGTGGAAGGCCGCGAGCCGTTGGCGGGTGGCGGTCATCAACAACTGCATCGCGATTTATCCCATCAACGTCCTGGCGACACCGTGAATGCGCTGGCGTTTTTCGACGATTACGATGGCGATAACGGCGCGACGCGTATTGTTCCCGGCAGTCACCGTTCGTTAGAGGGCTCACCGCCATTCGATTTCAATGACGAATCACAAACCATTTCGCTTTCTGGCTTGGCCGGCGATATTTTTGTGTTCGATGCCGATCTCGTGCACGCGGGCAGTTTGAATCGAACCGGTGCTCGCCGCCGCTCCATTTTGATCGGCTATTTTGCGGAATCGCTTTATGCATCGCATTTAAAAACGGCGGCGCTGCGCAGTATTCGAATGAGCGAGATCGAATGGTTCGAGCCGCGATAATTATTGCCGCGTTTTACGCGCCGCACAAAAACACCCCGCCATATGATCATCCACCATTCCTACCGCCTGCATAAACGCATACATGATGGTCGAGCCGACGAAGGTCATGCCGCGTTTTTTCAAATCCTTCGATAACGCATCCGATTCGGGCGAGGTGGCGCGAAAATCCGCCATCGATTTCGGGCGGCGGATTTGCGGTTTGCCGCCGACGAAGCTCCATACATACGCATCGAACGAGCCGAATTCTTTTTGAATAGCGCGAAACACAAGCGCGTTTTTGCGCGTGCCGAAAACTTTCAAGCGATTGCGAATCACATCGGCATCGACGAGCACGTTTTCCAATTGTTCGTCGGTCATGCGCGCGACCTTCGCGACATTGAAATTGTGAAAGGCTTTGCGATAACCGTCGCGGCGTTTGAGGATGGTTTCCCAGCTCAAGCCCGCCTGCGCGCCTTCGAGAATCAGCATTTCAAACAGCAGACGATCATCGTGAACGGGCACGCCCCACTCGTTGTCGTGATAGTGCTGATAAAACGGTTTTACATCGGCTGCCCAGCTGCAGCGCGTTACATTCTCGGCCATATTGCCCACATGAATTTTTTAAGTTGCTTAAGCATCGCCGTCGGTGGAGAGCGCCTCGACGCAATGATACGACAGGAAGCATTGATTGGCGGCATCGACGATCGCTTCGATGTGAATGATCAGCGTATCGAGAGCCGACGTGTTGGGATTTGAGGCGCCCGATAAATTTCCATGGTCAGCATTGGGCTCAGATGCAGGTTTTCCGCGAGAATCGTCAGGCAGCTTGTGTGTGCAGCGTGGATATTGAAAATAAAATCGCAGCCGGGAGCGGCCATTTCATAGTTCGGCTCCAGAGCGAGCTTCAGCTTGATCATGCGAACCTTGGCGGGACAACCGCAGCGCTGAGAATGGTTTTGATGCTAACACTAAGCGGCGCTGTAATGGGTTCGCGGAGCTACGGCCCGAATAAATACTTAAATCGGTCGGCGCAGATGAAATGCGAATATTTTTTTGCTTCGTACGAAAAACAGATACCGTCACAGCTCAACTCAATCGAGCCGCCGATGCGCTGGCGATACCTGAACGCGCGCTCAAGCGCGTGCGTCGACTACACTGTCTCCAACACATTAGATCAATAAAGGTTGGTGCGGAGTATGGGCCTTTCCGCTCCCGAGATTTCGCTGCTCCTCATTGAGCTACTGACCGCGTTGGCACTGGCGGTCTTGTGGCTCATCGATCGCGAGCGCTCGTATACATTGTGGTGGGCGATTTCACACGCGACGCTGCCGCTGCCCGCGCTGTTAATTGGCCTAACCCACGTTCGCGCCGAGGCCCAGATCCAGGTTCCAGCAACAGCTCTGCTATTTTTTTGTGCCGTGATCGCGACTCAATCCGCCACGTTGCTCGCGGGTGTGATCAGCTATCGCGCGACATGGCTGCGCATGCGCCCGTATCACGTGGGTGTGGCGATATTGATCCTGTCCGGGCTGCTCTTTCTCGCTGGGGAAGCGTCGGGGCTCGTCGGCGCGCGCGTCGCCATGGTGATCGCGATGGCGACGGCGCTGATGGCGTCGGCCGCGTTGATGTGGTCGCTGGGGCGGTTTGAGCGAATAGCAGCGGCGTGTTTTGGCATGCGCGGGGCCTTGGAGGTCGCTCTGCTGGTGCTGAGCCTAGCCGGCTATCGCGGCTCAAGATGGTTCGATCACTTTGCCGGTTTCAATGCACTGATTGCGATTACAACCATACTGGCGCTGTTGATTGCCGCGTATCAGCGCTCGCTCGATCGCCTGCGCGATCAGTACCGCATTCTTGAGCTTTCGCAAGAAATCACGGCGCAGTTGCAAGGGGTGTCCGACGAGGCCGATCTGGCGCGGCGGGTATTAGCCGTGATGACGCAGCGCCTGGATTGGAAACAAGGGGTCTTTCTTCGCCCGGTAGAAGGGGCCGACTCCTGTTCCTTTATCGCGGTTGCCAACGTTGGCGCCGAAGTGGGAGAGGTGAAAATCGGGGTGCCGATAGAGACGCCGCGCATCGGCATGATTGCCACAGCGATGCGCACCCGGTGCATTTGCCACTCGTCAAATCTCGTCGACGATGCGCGCGTCACCGAAAGCTACCGCAATCATCCGCTGATCGTCAGCAATCTCAGTTTGGTGGTGATTCCTATTACGCATGATACCGACGTGCTCGGCATCATCGTGCTGCGCGACTCGCGTCGGCGCGAACTTCCCGAAACCGAAATTCGCACGCTTGAGAGCCTCGGGCAGGTCATCGGTCTCAGCCTCACGAACGCGCGCAATTTGAGCGAACTCGCGCATCGCGCCGATCACGACATGCTGACCGGTCTGGGTAATCGCGCGGCATTGCACGATTACCTGCGCAGCAAAGCGCATGAAAGCTCAGCGGTTATGCTGTTCGATCTCGATCACTTCAAACAGGTCAACGATGCGCTCGGTCACGCCGTTGGCGACAATCTGTTGCGCGCGATGGCGGAGCGCTTGCAGCAACATCTCGCCGCGCGTCCGGCGCAGTTGTTCCGCCTCGGCGGCGACGAATTCGTCATTATTCACGCGATTGCCAGTGACGCCGGGCCGGAACAGGTGCTGGCGTTGGCGCGCGAGCTAGCCGTGGCGATCGCGCAGCCGTTGCAGATCGGCGAGTTGAGCTTGCGCACGCCGGCCTCGATCGGCGTCGCGCTGGCGCCCGAACACGGCGACAGTCACGAATTACTGCGTTGCGCCGACGTGGCGATGTATCACGCCAAGCAGAGCGGCTCGGGTGTGGCGTTTTACGAGCGCGAAATCGATGCGTACAAGCTGGAGCACTTAACACTGCTGTCCGCGGTCAACGAGGGTTTGGATAAGAACCAATTCGCGCTGTTCTACCAGCCATTCATCAACCTGAAGACCGGTGCGATCGAAGGTTGCGAGGGGCTGATCCGCTGGCATCACCCAACGCTTGGTCTGATCGGAGCCGCCCAGTTCATGCCGCTGCTCGAAGCCACCGATTTGATCCGTGCGCTGACCCACCGCGTCATCGATATCGCGATGGCGGACGCTAGGCGCTGGCAGCAGCATGGCATCGACAGTTGCATCGCGATCAACCTGTCGGCGCGCAATATTCTCGACCCGGAATTACCTGCCTATTTATTGCAGGCGGCGGCGCGGCACAGGGTTGAACCACGCCGGATTCAACTTGAGATCACCGAGACGATTCTGATCAAGGATCCGGCTTCGGCCACCAAAGTGCTGCAACAACTGGTGGCGGCCGGGTTCTCGCTGGCGCTGGATGACTTCGGCACGGGCTACTCGTCATTGGCCTATCTCGCGCGCTTTCCGATCCACACGCTGAAGATTGATCGCTCGTTCGTGCGCGAAATGCTCACCCATACCCAGAGTCGCGCGATTGTCGAATCGACCATCGCATTGGCGCGTGGGCTCGGACTCAAGGTGACAGCGGAAGGTGTGGAGCAGGAGGAGGAGGTGCTGTTGTTGCGCGAGCTCGGCTGCGACTACGCGCAAGGTTATTTATTTAGCCGCCCAATTCCCGATGCCGACCTGATCGACCAGTGGCGGCAGGTTGGCGCTACCATAATCCTGTAGCAACCATGGCCCTGTAATTGGTGGACCGAGCGAGTATCGGCCCGCCGCTCAGCCGATGGCCTCGGCTGCGGTTACCTCGGGGCGACTCTCGCGGGTACCGCGCATGCGCCGATCGGGATCGCCCGGATCGTTTGGCGAAATCACCACATAATCGGCATGCACTTCGAGCAATATGCCGACGAAGGGCATCTCGCCGAAGCGTTCCGTAACGCGGTAGCTCACCATGTCGCCGACCTTAAAGGAGGCCGGATCGAAATTGAATTCAAAGGGACATTTTTCGTCGCTGCTGCCCATGCCTTGCATATTACGCTCTCCGCCGGCCGCGGCCGGTCATCCGATAAATCGCCACTTGCCCGCTACTTTATCAAAATAGGTTCGCAGAGTTCAGTTAAGATTTGTTCACGCCGATTATGCGAGGCCGCTGCTGATGCGCTCGCGCTACAGTGCATTTGCGCTCGGTATCGATGAATACATTCAACGCAGCTGGCGTGTATCGACACGAACGCCGTTAAATGAAATGCAGGACAACGAAAAACTGCGTTGGATGGGTTTGCAAATCAAGCGTCACGAATAATTCGATAACGATAACACCGCTGTTGAATTTGCGCGCGCATGTGCAGCATGAAACCAGCCGCTTTGTTCGTAAAGAGGGGCATTGGTTTTATGCCGATGGTGGGGGGGATTAGATGCTTCAATAATTCCTTCATTTAAACAGCGGCTGAAATTACTTCGATTTCACATGCGCAATTGTTATCCTAGCCGCGCCTTGGGACGACACTAAAAACCCCCGTAGTGAAAAAAATCAACGGAGCGACGAGATTGAAAACAATAGCGCTGTTCAATATAAAAGGTGGTGTAGGAAAAACGACGTCAGCGGTAAATCTTGCATATCTCGCAGCGAATTCGGGAATGCGCACGACATTATGGGACTTGGATCCGCAAGGTTGCTCGGGGTGGTATCTCGGTATTAACGATGCCGAGCTTGAAAAGCGCGCGGCGAAACTTATCGAGGGTAAATTGCAGCCCGCTGAATTGGCGGTGCCGACGCGGCACGAGAATCTCACGGTGGTCCCGTCCGATTTCAGCGTGCGTAAGCTCGATGTGCTGATGGCGGAGCAGGGCGCCGGCAAGACTTTCAAATCGCTGCTCAAATCGGTTGGCGAAGGACAGGATCTCGTGATCCTCGATTGCGCGCCTGCGCTGTCGAGCACGGCAGAGCAGATTTTCAGCGCAGTCGATTTGATTCTCGTACCCTTGATTCCGACGCCGCTATCGCTGCGCGCGTACGAACAACTCAAAGAATTTCTCGATCAGAAAAAATGGAGCGGACTTAAAGTCGTGCCGTTTTTCACACAGGTCGACCGCCGCCGCAAGCTGCAAAACGAAGTGATCGAGAATCGCAAAAAACTTTTCCCGGAAAGTTTGAAAACCTATATCCCTTACGCCAGCGCGCTCGAACAAATGGGCGTGCATCGCGCGCCGATCACGGTGTTCGCGAGCAGCAGCCCATCGGGTTTGGGTTACTGGTTGCTGTGGGCGGAAGTGAAAAAGCTGCTGAAAAATCTTTGATGGTGCGAGCGGCGACGATGAACGGGCGCTCGCGTCACCATCGACAGGGCTTCACGTTGCTCGAAATGATGGTCGTGCTTGCGATCATCGCCATCCTGGCGCTGCTCGCGGTGCCGAGCGGGCAGGATAGAGTCGTGCGCAATCAAATCGTAGAGGCGTTGCCGCTCGCCGATATCGCGAAGGCACCTATCGCCGCCAATTGGGCGGCGGTGCACGTGCTGTTGCCCGACAACGCCAGCGCGGGACTGCCAGTGCCCGATAAGGTGGTGAATAATTTCATTCGCGCGCTTACCATCGAGAACGGTGCGATTCAAATCACATTCGGCAACCATGCCAACGCGCTGATCAAAGATAAAATCTTATCGCTGCGTCCCGCCGTGATCGACGACGCTCCCGTCGTACCGGTCACCTGGGTGTGCGGCAATGCCAGCCCGCCCGACAAGATGACTGTCAAAGGCGAAAATAAAACCAATATCCCCGCGAATTTGCTGCCGCTGCAGTGCCGCTAAAAACGCGCGGCCAAACATTTGCCGATGTGTTTTTGATGGTCCATAGTTAACGGCCACGGTGTTTCATTGAGTGCAGTTATGAGTCCGCGCATTAAAATTTTAAAATCGTTTGCTGTGTTTTTTTCGATCGCTGCCGCTGGCGTGCATGCCGAGGAGGCGATGATTTCGATTGCCGCCGGCACGTTTCAAATGGGCGGCGGCGATGCACAACCGGTGCACGCGGTGACCGTAAAATCGTTCGCGCTGGCAAAAAAATTGGTTACGCGCGCTGAGTTCGAAAAATTCATTAACGCAACGCATTACGATGCGGGCAAAGGCTGGCATAAACCGCTGTTCAAGCAAGGCGATAATGATCCCGTGGTCAATGTCAGCTGGGGCGACGCGCAGGCGTATATCGATTGGCTCAATAAAAAAACGGGCAAGCGCTATCGCCTCCCAACCGAATCCGAGTGGGAATACGCCGCACGGGCCGGCACCAAAACTCCATATTACTGGGGGAATGACATCGGCAAAGCCCACGCGAATTGCAACGATTGCGGCAACGACTGGGATGGCGATCGCACCGTGCCGGTCGGCAGTTTTCCGGCTAATTCGTGGGGCCTATTCGATATGGGCGGCAATGCCGCGCAGTGGACGCAGGATTGCTTAGCGGAAAATTATCAAAACGCGCCGACCGATGGCAGCGCAATGAAGAGCGGCGATTGCAAATACCGCGTTATCCGCGGCGGCGGTTGGAACGATTCCCCCAAAGCGATCCGCGTCGACGCGCGCGACGGCAACTTGCCCGATTTCCGCTATATGAATGTCGGATTTCGCCTGGCGAAGGATAAATAAGAGCACAATAATTAAAGGAACAATAAACAAAAGAACAATAAATAAAGGATTCTTACCCGGAGTCTTGTTGGCGAAGCGTTCGCGCCGCGGTTGACAGCGGCGAATGCACCAACTACTGTATGTAAATACAGTAACTCATGCGGTGTCATCATGCGGGATATGTGGAACTTACGGGAAATAATACTTTTGCGCTGGTCTCAGATCGGTATGTTGTTATGCGGCCTGCTGCTCATCATGATCGGGGCTGGCATTCACGCTGCGTGGTTGCGCACCTGGTTGCAACTCGCGTTAAGCGGCGCGATTGCTGGACTGATTTACGAACACCGGCTGCGCCAGCGCGGCGAGGGCGATGGTATTGCGATACTGCTGCCGCTCGTGAGCGGTCTGTCGGGCATGCTGGCGCTCGTCGCCGCCGTGTAATCGTGGCTTGTACGTGCGCGCCTATGATGACGTCATCACCGCGAAAAATTATTCACTGCGATTGCGATTGTTTTTACGCTGCGGTGGAAATGCGCGACGATCCGTCGCTGCGTAATTTACCCGTCGCGGTCGGCGGTCGCGCCAATCAGCGCGGTGTGATTGCGACGTGCAATTACGAGGCGCGCCGTTTCGGCGTGCGCTCGGCGATGGCGACGGGACAGGCGCAGAAATTGTGTCCCGATCTTGTGCTGTTGCCGCCTGCGTTTGAAAAATATCGCGAAGCCTCGAAGCAAATACTCGCGATTTATCGCGATTACACCGATCTTGTCGAGCCGCTATCTCTGGATGAGGCTTATCTCGATGTCACCCATGCAGTGCAGTGCAATGGCAGCGCGACCTTGATCGCGTGCGAGATGCGCGCGCGCATCGCCAATGACGTCGGTATCACGGCATCGGCCGGCATTGCGCCAAACAAATTCATCGCCAAGATCGCGAGCGATTGGAATAAACCGAACGGACAATTCGTGGTCACGCCCGGGCAGATCGATGATTTTGTCGCGCAATTATCCGTCGAAAAATTATTCGGTGTCGGCAAGGTCACGGCGGAAAAATTAAAGCGGCTCGGTGCGTACACCTGCGCCGATTTGCGCGCATGGTCGCCAACACGATTGCAACAACAATTCGGCCGCTTCGGCGAGCGTCTGTACGAATTGTGTCGCGGCATCGATCGGCGCGAAGTCGATCCGCAACGCGCACGTAAATCGATCAGTGTTGAAGAAACCTATCCGAGCGATGTGCCCAATCTTGCCGCGTGCCGGCAACAGTTGCCACATCTGCTCGCGAAATTGCAGGAGCGCGTACAGCGCTCAAAGGCAGAGCGCAGCGCCAACAAATTATTTCTCAAAATCCGCTTTGCCGATTTTCGTCAGACCACGGTCGAATGTCTCGGCTCGATCGCACAGCCCATGCTGTTTGCGCAATTGCTCGAAACGGGTTATCAACGCGGCCGGCAACCCGTGCGTCTGCTCGGTGTCGGTGTGCGTCTCGGCGCCGACAAACTCGAAGCCCAACTCGAATTATTTCACTGATCCGATTTTTCGCGGACCTGATTTTATTCCACCGAAAAGCGCATGCGGGCGCTGTCGCTCGAACCGGCACCGGTGGACTTGGCAGCGGCTCAACCCGTACACTCTCGGCGCCCTCACTGTCTGCAAAATCGCGAGGAAACAATGACGCCGCTGGTGCTGCAATTAATCGTCACGCTTCTCATCATTCTGGCCGCCGCCGAATTATTCACCAATGCACTCGAACATCTCGGTGAAAAGTTGAAAATTTCCGAAGGCGTGACGGGTTCTATATTCGCCGCGGTCGGTACGGCATTGCCCGAAACGCTGGTGCCGCTGTTGGCGTTATTTGCCGGCACCGACAATATCAAAACCAACGAAGAAATCGGCGTCGGCGCGATTCTCGGCGCACCGCTGATGCTATCGACATTGTCGACGAGCTTGATGGCGTTTGCGATTTTGTTTCGTCGCGGCTTTAAAGGTTGGGTGCGGCCCGAGCACACGGGCTTACAGCGCGATTTGCATTTTTTCCTGTTTGCCTTCGTGCTCGCGGCGGCCGCGATGTATGTGCCGCGCACGCATCAGTTCATCCGCGCCGGGCTCAGCGCCGCGCTGGTGCTGACGTATTTCATTTACATGCTGCTGACGCTGCGCGCTTCGCGTGAGTTGGTCAGCAATGGTCACGGCACGGAAGCCAAAGAAAAAATGTTGCTGAGTCACATCGGTCTGCCGGAAAATTTTTTCACCATACTGCTGCAATTGTTGATCGGATTAAGCCTGCTCGTGCTCGGCGCCAAGGGTTTTATCGACGGTGTCGAGGGTCTGTCCGATTTGTTTGGAATATCGGCGCTGTTGCTGTCGCTGCTGGTAATTCCGATCGCGACCGAATTGCCCGAAAAGGTCAACAGCATTTTGTGGATTCGGCGCGGCAAGGATACGCTCGCATTCGGCAATATCACCGGCGCGATGGTATTTCAGGGCACGCTATTGCCGGCGATCGGCATCATGCTCACGCCGTGGGAACCGCGCGTCGAAGTGCTCAGCGGCGTCGCGATCACATTGATCGGCGCCGCATGGTTGCGCATCAATTGGCGCTCGCGCGGCTTGCCGGTATGGGTGCTGCTCGGCAACGGCGTGCTCTACTTTATTTATTTGGCGATTACCTTATCGCGCTAATTTCAAATGCGCTTCGTCACAGGGCGATCGATGCAGCCACCCACAGAAACGCAAATCGATACGCGTCAACGCATTTTCGCCATCGTCGGCGCTTCGTCGGGCAATCTCGTCGAGTGGTTCGATTTCTACGTCTATTCGTTTTGCGCGATTTATTTCGCGCCGACATTTTTCCCGAACGGCGATCGCACCACGCAGCTGCTGAATGCGGCCGGTGTATTTGCCGCGGGATTTTTGATGCGCCCGATCGGCGGCTGGTTATTCGGCCGCATCGCCGATCGGCGTGGGCGTCGCAACGCGATGATGATTTCGGTTTTGATGATGTGCAGCGGTTCGCTCGCGATCGCCGCGTTGCCGGCTTATGCGCAAATCGGAGCATTTGCTCCGCTGTTGTTATTGCTCGCGCGGTTGGTGCAGGGCTTATCGGTCGGCGGCGAATACGGCACGAGCGCAACCTACATGAGCGAAGTCGCGCTGCGCGGCCGTCGCGGTTTTTATGCATCATTTCAATACGTCACGCTGATCGGCGGGCAGTTGCTCGCGGTGTCGACGCTGTTTGTATTGCAGCAATTACTCAACCCGGACGAATTGCGCGCATGGGGTTGGCGCATTCCTTTCGCGATCGGTGCCGCCGCCGCAATCATCGCGTTGTATTGGCGACGCTCGCTCAGCGAAACCGCGGCGGTTGAAATTCGCGAGCGCCAAGAGGCCGGCACCTTCAAAGAATTATCCAAACACCGCCGCGCATTTTTTACGGTGTTTGGTTTCACCGCGGGCGGCTCGCTCGTGTTTTACACGTTCACGACCTATATGCAGAAATATCTCGTCAACAGCGCGGGCATGCCCGCGACAACAGCGAGCGCGGTGATGACAGCGGCATTATTGCTATTCATGTTGTCGCAACCGCTATTCGGCGCATTATCCGATCGCATCGGTCGCCGCACGTCGATGATCGGTTTTGGCGTACTCACCACGATTTGCACCGTGCCACTCATGCACGCACTCAAAGCTGCGACGAACCCTTATCATGCGTTTGCGCTGGTTTTGATAGCGCTCGCCATCGCAAGTTTGTACACGTCAATCAGTGGGCTAATCAAAGCCGAATTATTTCCAATGGAAGTGCGCGCACTCGGCGTTGGTTTCGCATACGCACTAGCGAATGCGTTGTTCGGCGGCTCCGCGGAATACATCGCGTTATTTTTAAAATCGGTCGACATCGAATCGGTTTTCTTTTGGTACGTAACGGCGATAAGTGCTATGACATTATTCGTCGCGTTGACGATGCGCGATCCGGGCCGCGAAGGGTATTTGCGGCATTGAGATCAACTTGCTTCAGCGATTTACCCGAAAGTTATGTGAATATCGCCAATAAATATCAAACATTTATAGCGCTGCAATGCGAACTGTCGCAAATAACGCAAGACTGACCGACGCGGTACCGAACTTCTGTATGCGTTCAGGGTCCTTGTTAAAATGGCGCAATCCTGGCGCTCCAATACGCAGTGAGGAGGGGGTAATGAACGAAATAACGGAAATACAGCAAAATCTTTATTTGCAGGATGTTGAGCGTTTGCTCAAACGCCCAGTCGATCGCGTGGAGAAGACGGCGATAAAGGTGGCGTTTGCGCGGCAATGGAGTTCGATCGACACCGCCAAGGTACTCGCCGGGGCGAATGATCGCGTCGACCGCCAGAATGATTTTGCATAACCTCGTCAAATCCAACTTTCACGCCACCGCGTAACAGCCCGGCTTTAAGTTATGGCGGGTGTTAGACAAAGTCGCTAGAGTGATGCCGACCCTTCTGAAGGATATGGACATGCGCAAAATACTTTTGGCAAGTTGTGTGGTGTTGGCAATTACGGGCTGTGTTGCCGCGACACATGAATTATCCGCGCACGCAAAAATGGCGCCCACCCAGGGCAACCAGGCGAACGGCATCGTGACGTTTACTCAGCACGACGGCAAAGTTATCCTCGATGCCCAGATTGCGGGTCTCACACCCGGATTGCACGGATTTCATATTCACGAAAAAGGCGATTGCAGCGCACCCGATGGTACCAGCGCGGGCGGTCATTTCAATCCGACGCATCAGCCGCACGGCGATCCCAGTGGCCACGCGCATCACATGGGCGATTTGCCGATGTTGTATGCCGATGCCGATGGCCACGCCAAATTGCATGTCGAACTCGATTCGCTATCGCTGCAGGGCGCCGAGAACATCGTCGGCAGGGCGCTGATCATTCACCGCAATTTTGATGATTTCACCACGCAGCCAACCGGTAATTCTGGCGCGCGCGTCGCCTGCGGCGTGATCGTTGCGGAATAAACGAATGGCAATGCATCAATGATCAATTGGTTAAGCGCGCTGAAAATACTGCCGTGGGGCGACATGATCGAATATGCGCCCAAGCTGGTTAACGGCGCGCAAAAACTCTGGCAGCGCATGAAAACCGAAACGGCGGAGACCGAGGCGATCATCATCGAGCAAACGCCGTCATCCGAAGCTACAACGGCGCGCGAGCTGCAAGAGTTGAACCAACAATTGCAGGATATGCAAACGCAGCAGCTGGAATTATCGAACCTGGTGAGCGAACTCGCGGCGCAGAATCAACGCTTGGTGAACGCGATCGATGTGCTGCGTCTGCGCACGCGGATTTTATTGGGATTCTGCATCGCGGCAGGCAGCGTCTGTATCTATCTCGTCGCGACGCACTGACGGTGGTCGCCACGCTAATGTCGCTTTTATAAATTCGAAAGCAAGATTTCGAGCGCGCGCGTGAGCCGGGCGTATTACAGTCAGGCCATTGCACGCTGGTGCGGATCCGAGACAAGGCGATGGCGAAATCAAAACAATCCACGCATTATGCCAACGCTGCGCAGCGTTGGCAGGCCGTTGTGTCTCGCGATGCGACCGCGGATGGCGAATTTTTCTATTCGGTTGCCAGCACGGGCGTGTATTGCAAGCCTTCATGCGCCGCGCGCTTGCCCAAGCGTGAAAATGTCGCGTTCCACAACAGTTGCGCGGCAGCCGAGCGCGCGGGTTTTCGCGCGTGTTTACGCTGCAAACCGAACGAACCCGAACTATTACAACGTCAACGCGAAATTATCGAACGCATGTGCCGGCTGATCGAGCGCAGCGAAACACCGTTGAGCCTTGATGAGCTGGCGAGTCGCGCGGCGATGAGCCGGTATCATTTTCAGCGCACATTTAAAAAAATTGTCGGCATCACGCCGAAGCAGTTTCAGCAGACACTGCGTGGAGCGAATCTGCGGCGTTCGCTGCACTCCGAACGCCGCGTTATCGATGCAATTTACGCAGCGGGATTTAATTCATCGGGACACTTTTATACGGATGCTAAACAGATGTTGGGAATGCAACCGCAACAATTTCAGCGCGGCGGCAGCGACACGATAATTCGCTATGGCACCACGGCGTGCGCGCTGGGTGTGTTACTGCTCGCGGCCACGGATAAAGGCATTTGCAGTATCGAACTCGGCGATAGCGCGCAGGATTTGATCGCCGCTTTGCGCCACCAATTTCCGCGCGCGCAACTCGCGCCGATGGATGTGCAGGTTGAGCGATGGCTGAGTGAGACCGTGCAATTTATCGAGCGCCCGCACGCCGCACTGCAATTGCCGCTCGATATTCAGGGCACGGCATTTCAGCGCCAGGTGTGGCAGGCGCTGTGCGATATTCCTTTGGGAACGACAGCGAGTTACGCTGAAATCGCCGCGCGCATCGGCAAACCGCGCGCGGTGCGTGCGGTGGCGACGGCGTGCGCGAGCAATCGTCTGGCGCTGGCGATTCCATGTCATCGCGTGATTCGCGGCAATGGCGAGCTCGCGGGTTATCGCTGGGGCATCGAGCGCAAGCAGCGGTTGTTGCAGATTGAAACCGCGCAGACACAACGTCCAAGGTCGAAAAAAACAGCGCCCAAAACATAAACTCCGCAACGCGCGCTTATTATCGCGCGCGGCCATTTCCCGCCAAATTTGCATTCGCGTGTTATATCAATAACCGTTTCCCGATCAAATTTTTGATTTGCTTCACGCGGCATTTGCCGGCGCGGGCGCGGTGTTTGTCCATGGTCTACGCTTGCTAAACAGCGAAGGTGGATCAGGGTAATGCCAGTTCAATGGGAACAGCGCGGCGCGAGCGTCAGAGGCGCGGAAAAAAGCGGCGTCGATAAGAGCGGTTTTTTCATTCCCGATCTGTGCAATGTCCAGGCGGTTTTTTTGCTGGTGCTGGTTGGCGAATTGCTCGCCGTCGTGCTCAGTGTGAACCGCGTCGGTTTACATCATTTCAGTTGGCAGGATTTCGCCACGGTTTCGCTGTTCGTGCAATGGACCGTGTTGTTGAGCGCAGCGGGGTTGTGTCAGCTGCGTGCGCGCCTGTCGCATTGGGCGCGTGCCCATGCCGCTGCGATCAGCTATGCGTGGGTGTTAGCGGTAACGGCGGGCGTGAGTGTCTGCGCGCAATGGCTGTTCGGCGTGATGTTGAGCGGCGGGCAATGGCGGTTCGATGTATGGGCGTTGCTCGATAATTTATTGATCAGCGCCGTGCTCGCGGGAATTGCGCTGCGCTATTTTTATCTCGCGCAGGAATTGCGGCAGCGTCAGCGCGCGGAATTGGAGGCGCGCATACAAGCGCTGCAATCGCGTATCCGACCGCACTTTTTGTTCAACAGCATGAACAGCATCGCGAGTCTGATCGGCAGCGATGCGAAAGCCGCCGAAGCGGCGGTCGAGGATTTGGCAACGTTGTTTCGCGCGACGCTCTCGCAGATGTCGACGCAGGTGCCGCTCGACGATGAATTGGATTTGTGCCGGCGCTATCTGCGTATCGAACAGTTGCGATTAGGCGCGCGCTTGCAAATCGATTGGCAGTTAGATGATTTGCCCGGCGTATTGCCGATACCGAGTTTGAGCTTGCAACCGCTGCTGGAGAATGCGATTTATCACGGCATTCAGGTGCTGCCACAGGGCGGGCGGATTCAAGTGCGCGGCGAATACCACGATGGTGAAATCGCGATCGAAGTACGCAATCCGCTGCCCCCTGCGCATGCCATGCGCAACGGCGATGTGCGGGGCAGCAGTGGTTCACATGGTAACAGCGGCGGACAAAAGGGTAATCAAATGGCGCTCGACAATATTGCGCGGCGCCTACAAGCACTCTACGGCGAGGGAGCGGGGGTAAGCAGTGAACAGCGCGACGGTGAATATATTGCGCGGCTGTATTACCGAATCGATATGGCCTAGTTGCGACAGCGGGTTTGTGGACGCGCTGATTTGCAGAAGGAAGCGAATGGAGTTTTTAAAATTAACATGAAAGTATTAATTGTCGATGATGAGCCGCTCGCGCGTGCGCGTCTGCGCCGGCAGTTGGTGGAATTGCCCACTATCGAAGTGATCGGCGAGGCCGAAAACGGCGAACAGGCGATCAGCGCCTGCAATGTTTTGCGCCCGCAAGTGGTATTGATGGATATTCGCATGCCGGGCCTCGATGGGCTCAGCGCGGCGTTGCAATTAGCGCAAAAGCCGGCGTCGCCCGCCGTGATTTTTTGCACGGCGTACGATGATTACGCGGTTGAAGCGTTCGATGCCAACGCGGTCGGTTATTTGCTCAAGCCGGTCAGCCAGGAAAAATTGGCGGCCGCGCTGCAAAAAGCCGAGCGCCTATCGGCCACGCAGTTGAGCGCGCTGAAACCTGTCGCCGCGCAGCCCGAAGCACGCAGTCATATCACGGCGAAATCGCGCCGCGGTATGGAGTTGATCCCGCTCTCGGAGGTGCGCTATTTCATCGCCGATCACAAATACGTCACCGTGTTTCATCGCTTTGGTGAGGTGTTGATCGACGATACGCTGAAGGAACTCGAAGAGGAGTTCGGCGACAAATTGCTGCGCGTGCATCGCAACGCACTCGTCGTCGTCGAGCATGTGCTCGGACTCGAACGCGTCGCCATGGGCCAGTACCGCGTCAAGCTCGCCGATATCGAGCACGGGCCGATCGTGAGCCGCCGCCACCTCAGCGATGTGCGCAAGGATTTGGAAAAGCGCTAAGCAAACGCTAAAACGCTTTTCCGCCTCGTAGTATCATGTCGTCTGTTTTTTCGAAGCAGGCTGTTTCTAAAAGCAGACAGACATGTTCTCTACCTCAACGAACGCCGATCTTATCCGCATTGCCACCCGCAAAAGTCCGCTTGCGCTCTGGCAAGCAGAATTCGTGCGCGCCGAGTTGCAGCGCCATCATCCCGGCTTGCGTGTCGAACTCGTTACGTTCACCACGCGCGGCGATAAAATCCTCGATACTCCGCTCGCAAAAATTGGCGGCAAAGGTCTGTTCGTCAAAGAGCTCGAAGTGGCGCTGCTCGAAGCTGCGGCCGATATCGCCGTGCATTCGATGAAAGACGTACCGATGGCGTTTCCCGCGGGTCTCGAACTCGCGACGATCTGTCAACGCGAAGATCCGCGCGATGCGTTCGTGAGTGTGCAATACAGTGCGCTCGCGGCATTGCCGCAAGGCGCGCGCGTCGGCACATCGAGTTTGCGCCGCCAATGTCAGTTGCGCGAACTGCGGCCCGATCTGGAAATTCTCACGCTGCGCGGCAACGTCAACACGCGTCTGGCGAAACTCGATGCGAATGAATTCGATGCGATTATTCTCGCCACGGCCGGACTCGTGCGACTCGAACTCGGTGCGCGCATCCGCGAGCGCATCGCCACGCAAACCAGTTTGCCCGCGGCGGGACAGGGCGCGGTCGGTATCGAAATTCGCAGCGGCGATACGCGCGTAAAAAATCTATTGCAACCGCTGCACGACGAAGACACCGCACTGTGCGTGCGCGCCGAACGCGCGTTGAATAAACATTTACAAGGCGGTTGCCAGGTGCCGATCGCGGCGTATGCGGAATTAGCCGATAAGACGATGTATTTACGCGGCTTGGTCGGTGCACCCGACGGCAGCGTGGTTCTGCGCGCGCAGCAGCGCGGTACCAGCGCTGATCCCGAAACGCTGGGCATCGCCGTGGCCGAGCAATTATTGCAGCAGGGCGCGGGCGCAATTCTCAGTGCTGTCTATGGCGAGCAGGACGATGGCTGACGACGCGCTGCGATCGCTGCGCGTTCTCGTCACGCGACCAAAGGGACGCGCCGACGCGCTGATCGATGCGATCGCCGCGCGCGGTGGCGTGGCGGTGCATATTCCGCTGCTCGCGGTGGTGCCGCTGCATGAACAGCGCGATGCGCTGATTTATGCGGCAACAATGCAGCGCATCCGCGAATTCGATAATTATCATCGTATCATCGCCATCAGCGTCAATGCGGTACACTTCGGCGTGCCGTGGATTGCGCAGCATTGGTCGCCGCTGCCATCGCACAGCGCCTGGTATGGCATCGGTGCTGCGACCATTGCAGCGCTGGCCGAATACGGTATCGTCGCGCGTGGCGGTGAAGTTGATAATGCGCCCAACAATGCGTCCAACAGTGGCGCGATGAACAGCGAAGCGCTGCTGGCATTGCCCGATTTGCAGCATTTGCACGGCGAACGCGTACTGATATTGCGCGGTATCGGCGGCCGCGAACAATTGGCCGCGGTGCTGCGCGAGCGCGGCGCGCAAGTCGATTACGCGGAGTGTTATCGGCGCGTCGAGCCGGTACTCGATGATGCGCAGCGCGCGCAATTGCAAGATATGGCGTTCGATGCGATCTGTGTCAACAGCAATGAAACACTGCACAATTTGTGGCAATGTTTGCAACCGACCGCGCGTCAGCGCGCATGCCAGCGCGTGTTGATCGCACCGAGCGCGCGCGTTGCCGGCGCGGCGCGCAATTTAGGTTTTATGCGCATTATTACCGCCGGCAATGCGGGCACCGAAGCGACGCTGACGGCGTTGTTGAAAACGGGCATTTGAATACGACCCTAACCTGGATTGAGAAAATTACCGTGAGCGATCCGAGCGAATCACCCGCAGCGCCCGTCTCCGTCGCCGAACTCTCGGCGGCTGTTGCACCGGTTGCGGCACCTGTTTCAGCGACTGCCGCGCCGCGCCGCAATGGTGTCGCGCTATTCGCATTATTGCTTTCCGTTGTCGCCTTGTTCGCGGCGGGCGCTTTGTTCTATCGCGATGACACGCAGCGCGAGCTATCGGATTTTCGCACGCAGACGATGCTGCAAAATCAAGCCGAGGCGTTGTCGCAATTGCGCAATGCGCTCGATACGCAGCGCGTCGATAGCCGCAGCGCGCGCGATCAACTGGCGGCGCGGCTCAGCGAATTGCAAAATCGCGTCGAAATTCAGCAGCAGCAACTCACCACGCTCGCTGCGGCCGATCACAGCGATTGGCAATTGACCGAAGCCGAGTATCTGCTGCAACTGGCTAATCAGCGTCTGATGTTCGGCGGCGATCCTAAAACCGCGCTCGAACAATTGTTGGGCGCCGACAACATACTCCACAATATTGACGACAGCGGGCTGTTGCCGACGCGCGCCGCGCTGGCGAAAGATATCGCAGCGCTCAAAGCGGTCGATGTCGTCGATACCGACGGCATTTATTTTGAACTCGAAGCCGTCGCGGCGCAGGTGCAGCAACTGCGTTTAATCGAACCGGTCGAGATAAAAGACGAAACGCCGGCGCCGGCCAGCGACAACGCAACGCTGACCGAACGCTTGCAGACAGGGCTGCGCGCGGCGCTGCACAAATTGTACGAGCTGGTGCAAATTCGGCGTCGCGACGAGCCGTATAAACCGCTGCTCGCGCCGCAGTATGAAGCCGCATTGCAGCAGAATTTGAAGCTCGCGTTTGAACAGGCGCAAGTCGCGCTGTTGATGAGCAATCAAAAATTGTACGAGCACAGTCTCACCAAGGCGCGCGATTGGGTGACGACGTACTACACCGTCGACGAACACGCGACGCAGGCCGTGGTTGCGCAAATCGATGAACTCATCGCCAAGCATGTCGAGATGACGCTGCCGGATATTTCCGAATCGCGCCGCGAACTCAAGGCGTACATCAAAATGCGCCAGGCGAAAATGACCGCGGGAGCGACACGGTGAAGCGCTTATTTCTCGCGGTGCTCGCCACGCTGCTGCTCGCGGCGGCGCTTGCGGCCGCCATCGCTTACGATCCGGGTTACGTGCTCATTGCGTTCGGCAATTACACGCTTGAAACCACGGTGTGGGTCGGTATCGCGCTGTTGCTCCTGATTCTGCTCGCGATGTATGGCGTCATTTTATTGCTGCATCGCAGCGTGCGTCACGGCAGCATGTTCAGTCGCTGGCGCGCGAATTGGAGCGACCGGCGCGGCCGGCAATTGACGCAACGCGGATTGCTTGCGTACCTCGAAGGCAATTTCGAGCGCGCGCGCGTGGTGCTCGATCGCGGCGCCAATCGCACCGAAGCTCCCGCGCTCAATTATCTGCTGGCGGCGCGCGCGGCGGCGGCGCAGGGCGAACACAAAATGGCGGAGCTGTATCTGTTGCGCGCGCAGCGCAGCGACAACGAAGCCGATTTCGCCATCGCGGTGACAGCGGCGGAATTGCAGTTGCGCCAGGGCAAATTGCAGGAAGCGCTCGCAGCGCTCACACGTCTGCGCAATCAGGCGGCGAAACATCCGTATATTTTGAAATTGTTGCAGGATACCTACACCGCGCTGCGCGATTGGGAAAAACTCATCGAATTATTGCCGCAGCTGCGCAAAGCAAAACTGATCACACGCGAAATTTCCGCCGATATTGAAGCGCGTGCGAGCGCACACTGGTTCGACGATACGGCGGCGCAAAAGCAGATAGAAAAAATGCGTGAGCGCTGGCGCCAATTGCCGCGCGCCGTCGAACGCGATGCGCGCGTCGCGGCGACCTACACGCGCGGATTGATCGAACTGGGGGCCGGCAACGAAGCCGAAACGATTTTGCGTGCCCATCTGAAGCGCGATTGGAATACCGATTTGGTGGCGCTATACGGCAAGGCCGAGGCCGACGACGCCAGCCGTCAACTCGCGCAAGCCGAGCAGTGGCTGCGCGAGCACGGCAGCGGCGCCGCGCTGTTGTTGTGTCTGGGGCGGCTCGCTTTGCGCAATCAACTGTGGGGTAAGGCTCGCGATTATTTGGAGCAGAGCGTATATCTCGAAAATAATCCGGAAACCTGCGCCGAATTGGGCCGTCTGCTCGCGCGGCTCGGCCAACACGAGCGCAGCGCCGAATATTTCGAGCGCGGTTTGTTAGCAAAAGTGGAAGTCGCTGGCGCTTAAGTTCCGCGCGCACAAATTTTCAAATCCAGTGTTTCTATCGATTCCAGCGGCAGGCACCGCGAAATTCGCGGTTCAGAAAATGCTTCGTCATGCGCGATCATTGCCAGTGCGCTTTGTTCATCGAGTCGATATAACCAGCTTGAAATTTTATGCGCAGTGAGCGCGGCGCCGCTCAATTTCAGCTCGATGCTGCCCGCCGTTAGGTCGACCGCAATACTGCAGCACGATAAAATCTTCGACAATCCGCAGCCGAGCGCCTTCGCGTGCGCTTCCTTCAGTGTCCACACCGCGAAAAAATAATCCAACCATGCATCGTCATCGCATTGCGCAAGCCGGGCATTTTCTTCTTCCGAAAAAAAACGCTGGGCAATGGCCGGAAGATTATTGCGGCGTGCGTACGACTCGATATCGATGCCGACACTGGCGCCTTCACACAGCGCGAGCGCAACCCAATCGTGGCTGTGCGTCAAATTGAATTGCCATTGTGATACCGGCTGCAATAGCGAAGGTTTGCCGTCGACGTTTTTTGTCAATTGCAATTGTTGCGGATCGCAATTTAAACGTCCGGCCAGAGCGGTGCGCAACAAAGCGCGGCCCACCAAAAACTCTTTCGCAGCGGATGGCGAACGAAAACTGCGCAGCCGCTTCAATTCTTCTTCATGCAATAGGCCTGCGTAGCGCGAGAGCAGATCGTTATCGACCGCCGGCAGCGGGCAGCACAATATTTCCATGCGGGTAGCGATCATGGCGAATTGGAAAACGGCATGGCTTGCGGAAAGGCCGAAGCGGGCTGAAGTTGCTGCAATGCGGCAGTGAGCGGCGCGTCTAGGCTTGAATTCAGTTTCAACGCCGGGTTTTGCAAATCGCCACTTGCCTGCAACGTGAGATCGAACGCAGCGGTGCGCCGCCAGACGTCGGCGATCGCGCGCGCGACGGCATCGTTATTATTGACGACGTCAAAACGCACCGGTTGAAAATGGGCATTGACGTGCAAATCGAATTGATTGCCGGTCAACGATAATGCGGCTTGAATATCGGCGCGCGCGTTCGCGATGGCAAGGCGCAATTCCGAATCGTCGCTGAGCGGCCACTGCGCGAGTGAAAAATTGCTGAGATCAAAATGCAGCATGACCTGTGCAAGCTTGCGTTTATCGAGACGGCCATCGATGCGCAGCGTTGCGGGTTCGCCCCCGGCGCTGCGCAAATCCCATTGCGTTACGGCATCGAATAATTGCGGTTGCGGCGTGACGTTTTCGATCGTACCGGCGAAGCGCAGGGAGTTGTTGCCGATATCGCAGACGCCATCGATGTTGACGTGTCGAGCGAGAATCTGCCAATCGCCCACAGCGACGGATGATGCGGTTAGTGCGGTTAGCGCTGTCGTGATTTGAGTCAGTAACGGTTTGACTTGGTCGGCGACAATGGCACTCGTAATCGACGCGCCGGGTTCGAGTGTACTGCTTGTGAGCGGCTGGTTTAGCATCTGCTGCACATGTTGCAATGCTTCGCGCAATGGCGGTGAATGCGTTGCGGGTGCCGGCGCGGATGCATTTTGGCCGCTGCGCGCGCGATCAAAGCGCAGACCATACACATCGACGGTGTCGATAATCAACTTGTGCGCGAGCAGATCGCGCAATGACAGCGGCAACGACAGTTCGCCGATCCGCACGCGATCCGGTGCGAGCACCGGATCGCGTATCGGCAGTTGCGTATTGCCGATTTGCACGGCGCGCAAAGTCAGCGACGTCGGCATCAGGTGGAAAGTGACGCTGCCGATGCTGAGGGGAACTTGCAGAGCCAGCGCGCCCTGATGTTCGAGTTGCGATTTAATGATGCCGTCAATTAAGAAAAAATAAGCAGCGCAGAGCACGGCAAAAAAAACGGCAACAGTTTTTAATAAATTAGTCATCGCGGTCTTCTAGTTTATGCGCTGTGCTCCGCAGATCCGCTGTATTCAGCGGATAGCGCACATGGTAGTACGCGCCCTCCTGCAAGGATGAGGCGAACGGCAATTTCACGCTGAGTGCACGGCCTTGCGACTGTGTAGGGTCGATGCGGCCTTGCAATAGACCGGCATCGGTTTCGATCAGCGCGATTTGTTCGGCGCGCAGCGCGGGCTTTTTTCCAGCGGGTAAAACAAACGACAGCACGCTTTCGTCCGCGCAACTGTTTTGGTGTTGCAGGCGTGCATAGCAGCGCAGCGACTGATCCATGCTGCCCGGCCGCGGATCATTGGGTAACGCGATTTGCAAATCGCTGAGCGGCTGACACCGGCATAACAATATTTTCGCGGCGGGTGCCTCGATAATTTGGTCATCGCGCTGGCGCACGCAGCCGATTAATAATGTTGCTGCGCACGCATCGCAATTGCCGTTGCGACAGCCGTAGCGCACCAGCCAGTGCGCGCGTTGCGCGGCGGCCAATAAATTTTCACCGGCGTGCGCGTCGCAGTGCGCGCCATCGGGTAGCGAGAGGCGAAAGGTTTTTTTCACGACGCCACGTTGTGCACGATCAGAGCGCTCGCTCGCGCAGCGCCGCGAGCAACGATCGCAGCGCCTGGCCGCGATGGCTCAGCTGATTTTTTTGTGCGGACGGCAACTCGGCGGCGGTTTGTTGCAGCGCGGGGATAAAAAATAACGGATCGTAGCCGAAGCCCTGTTCGCCGCGCGGCGCTGTGAGAATTTCACCCTCCCAGGTGCCCTGACAAATCAGCGGCGCCGGATCGCACGCGTGACGCATGAACACGAGCACGCATTGATAACGCGCGCGGCGCGCGCCCATCGGCACATCGGCGAGCGCAGCGAGCAGTTTTTGATTGTTGGCCGCATCGTTGCTCGGCAGACCGGCAAAGCGCGCTGAATAAATTCCGGGTGCGCCCTGCAGCGCATCGACTTCCAGCCCCGAGTCGTCGGCGAGCGCCGGCAGGCCGCTGTGCTGAGCCGCATTGCGCGCTTTCAGAATCGCGTTTTCGACAAAGCTTAAACCCGTTTCATCGATGTCGGGAATTTGCAAATCGGATTGCGCGATCACATCGAAGGCACAGTCGCTCAACAATTGTTTGAATTCGGCGAGTTTGCCGCGATTGCCGCTGGCGAGGACAATGCGTTGCATGAATTTATTTCTCGGTATAAAACTTTCGCGTGAACGAAATTTTAAACGGTGAACCAACCGGCGCGGGTTCGCCAGTTTTCAGCTGCGGTTGCACCTGCACATCGAAGCGCACGACCGTGCGATTATCGTAGTGCATCTGCGCGATGTAGTAGATCGCATTCTGCTCGCGAATCTCGCGAAACGCCAACGGCTGCTCATGGATTAAATCCGAGAAAGTGCCCTGAATCTTTGCGGCTTGCGCGAGATCGCCGCCGGCGCGATTGCGCACGGCGATGTTGATGAATGCGATGTCGTTGCCGCGTTCGATTTTGTATTCGGCGGCGATTGCAGGCAGCAACATCGTGGAGGGAAACACGTTGTACAGCACTGTGTAATCGCCAAACGTTTTGCTGGTCTCGATGGGGGTGGCGTCATCGGCTTCCTGGGCGAAAGCGGTGGCGCTGAGCAAGGTGAGTATAACGAGCAGCAGGCGCATAGAAACCTCCCTATAAATAGGCGGTGAATGATCTAGCGGCTGATATGATACACCGCCGTTACGGCAAAAAGATTGGGCCACGCGCGCGCGAGCCAGCCGCGCGAGTTGCCGCCGCCGATCATCGCGCGGTCGAGAATCGCGATGTCTTTTTCAGTGCACAGCGCTTCGAAATCCTTCACGGTGCAGAAGTGAATATTCGGCGTGTCGTACCAGGTGTACGGCAAAAATTTGGAGACGGGCATGCGGCCGCGGCTGAACAGGTACCAGCGCGCGCGCCAGTGACCGAAATTCGGAAACGTGACGATGCCGTGCTTGCCGATGCGCAGCATTTCTTCGAGCACGTGATGCGGATAACGCAGCGCTTGCAGCGCGAGCGTCATGACCACCGCATCGAAGCTGCCGCTTTGAAAATTGCTGAGATCGGCGTTCAAATCCTGTTCGATCACGCTGATGCCGCGCGCGATACAGCGCGTGATATCGTCGGCCTCGATTTCGACGCCGAGACCTTCGGTGTGGCGATTGTCGCGCAACGCGGCGAGCAGCGTGCCGTCGCCGCAGCCGAGGTCGAGCACACGCGCGCCGCGCGCGATCCAGCTCTGAATCAGCGTGAGTTCAAAACGCATCATTCCATCTCCACGCGAACGTTTTGCATGAACGCGGTGAACACGGCTTCGTAGCGCGCGTTCGATACGAGAAACGCATCATGTCCGTGCGGCGATTCGATTTCGCAATAGCTGACCGGGCGTTTCGCCGCGATCAGCGCATCGACAATTTCGCGCGAGCGCAACGGCGAGAAACGCCAGTCGCTGCTGAATGAGATCACCAGAAACGCGCATTGCGCGTGCGAAAATGCTAACGCGGGGTCGTCGTTGTATTCGCGCGCGAGATCGAAATAATCGAGCGCACGCGTCATGAGTACATAAGTATTCGCATCGAAGGCTTTGGAAAAGGCGTCGCCCTGGTAGCGCAGATAACTTTGCACCTGAAACTCGACGAGATTATCGCTGCCGATATCAAAGCCGCCCGCTTTCAAATCGCGGCCGAATTTTTCCATCATGCCGGTGGCCGACAAATACGTGATGTGGCCGACCATGCGCGCGAGCGCGAGCCCCTGCGCGGGAATCGCGTTGTGTTCGAGATAACGGCCGTCGAAAAAATTTGGATCGGACATGATTGCGCTGCGCGCAATTTCGTTGAACGCGATATTTTGCGCGGATAATTTCATCGCGCTCGCGATCACGATGCAGTTGCGCACCAGCTCGGGATATTCGAGCGCCCAGCGCATCGCCTGCATGCCGCCCAGGCTGCCGCCGATCACGGCGGCCCAGCTCGGAATAGCGAGCACCTGCATCAAACGCCGCTGCGTGTGCACCCAATCGCGGCAGCGCAAACTCGGAAAATCCGGACCCCACGGTTTACCCGTTTCAGGATTGATCGAAGCCGGCCCCGTCGAGCCGTGACAACCGCCGATATTGTTGAGGCTCACGACAAAAAAATAGCGCGTGTCGATCGGCTTGCCGGGGCCGATGTAATCGTCCCACCAGCCGGGCTTTTTATCGTCGGGTGTGTGATAGCCCGCGGCGTGATGATGACCGCTCAGTGCGTGGCAGATCAGCACGGCGTTGCTGCGATCGGCATTCAGTTGACCGTAGGTTTCGTAAACGATGTCGTAATCGCGCAATTCGCGGCCGCACGCGAGCATGACCGGTTCGGCGAAATGCTGCGTGCGCGGCGCGACGAGACCGACGCTGCTGCTCGACGTTGAAAGTGACGGAGACGGTGCAGGCATTTCTAATTTTTTAAATTGTCACCTGGATTAATAAGGAAACGGTTTTAGATATTGAGAATTAACAGGCCCAAAAACGATTGCGGGTGCAGACCGATTTGTATCGCCAATGCGCTGAATAGAATTTTCACGACATTGAGCGCGAGAAACGCGATCATCGGCGAGAAATCGATACCGCCCATCGGCGGCAACAGACGCCGGAACGGCGCCATCACGGGCTCGACGATTTGATGAATCAACACCGCGGCCGGGTGATAACTGCCCGGCGCCACCCAACTTAAAATAATCATCGCGATCAACGCGACAAAATAAATATTGAACATCGTGACGAACACGCTGAGCGCAGAAACAAGCAGCACGACGGCGAAATTGAGATTGATGCTGCCGGTCTGCACGAAGAACAACACCACGATCATCGCCAGTTTCACCACGATCGCCAGCGCGAGCGAGGCGATATCGATGCCGAAAAAGCCCGGAATGAGTCGGCGCAGCGGTTTGATCGCGGGGTTGGTGATGCGCACCAGCGCCTGCGAAACCGGATTGTAAAAATCCGCGCGCGCGAGTTGCAGCAGAAAGCGCAAAATCACCGCCGTGAGATAGAGGCCGCCCAGTGTATTGATTACCAACCTGACGATCTCAAGCAACGCATCGATCACAATAATTATTCCACGTCAGACAATAAGAAATTAATTCGCGCCCAGTTCTTTGGCGAGTTGTTCCGAACGATCGCGGCACGCGACCAATGCGCGCTCGAACAGCGCGCGCAGTTTATCGTTTTCAAAACTGGCAATCGCGCGCTCGGTGGTGCCGTTCGGCGAAGTGACGCGGCGGCGCAATTCGATCACATCGACATCGCTATCGATCGCCATGCGCGCAGCGCCGAGCGCGGTTTGCAGTGTCAACTGCGCGGCGATTTCACGCGATAAACCGAGTTTTTCGCCCGCGGCTTGCATCGCCTCCATCACCAAAAAGAAATACGCCGGCCCGCTGCCCGAAACCGCCGTGACCGCATCAAGCTGCGCTTCGCAATCGACCCACAGCGCGATACCGACCGCGCGCAACATCGAATCGGCCAATTGTTTTTGCTGCGCATTGACTTGCGCATTCGCGAACAAACCCGTCGCGCCGAGTTGCACCAGCGCGGGTGTGTTCGGCATGCAGCGCACGATCGGCAGATCGCCGCCGAGCCAGCGCGCGATGCTTGCGATCTCGATACCGGCCGCGATCGAAATGATCAGCGGTTTGCGCGCCTGCAAGGTGCCCGCGAGCGGTTGCAACACCTGCTTCATCACCTGCGGCTTCACCGCGAGCACGACCACATCGGCGCTTTCGACGGCGTCGATATTGTCCGAGGTCACGCGCACGGGCGCGATGCTGCGCAACTTATCGAGCATCGCGGGCATCGGATCGCTGGCGGTAATGCGAGCGGGCGCATAGCCCTGTTTGACGAGACCGCCGATAAGGGCCGAGGCCATATTGCCTGCGCCGATGAATGCGAGTTGCGGTGAAGTCACGCTAGGTTCCTGTTTGATGAAGAAAAAACCGGCCCAGTATAGCGACGGTGAGTCAGGGCTGAAAGCACGCGTTACGGTGCAATTCTCCGCGCATACCGATGCGCCAGCCACGAGCACACGAATAATTGCAGTTGGTGATACAGCATGATCGGCAACACGATCATGCCGAGCGCAGGGATCGGGCCGAAAATCAGCGCGGCCATCGGCACGCCCGAGGCCAGCGTTTTTTTCGAGCCGCAAAACACGATGGCGATTTCGTCCTCGCGTTTGAATTGCAACCGGCGCGCGATGAGCGTACTGAGCGACAATACGATGGCGAGAAACACCGCGCCGCCGACCAGCGTAATTGCGATGAGACCGAGCCCGTTTTGTTGCCACAATCCGGATTGTGCCGAGTTGCAGAATGCGGCGTAAACGATGAACAGAATCACGAGTTTGTCGATGTTGTTCGTGTACGGCTTGATGTGCAGAAACCAATTGCCTACGAAAGGCCGCAGCACCTGACCCATAACAATCGGCAGCAATAGCATCTTGGCGATGTTGAGCATGGTGTTACCGAGCGACATCCCGTGCGTCGCTGTGTCGCCGAGCCAGCTAATTAAAAGCGGCGTGAGTACGATGCCGAGCAGGCTCGACAAGGTCGCGTTGAATATGGCGACGGGAATATCTCCGCGCGCGACCGCCGTCATCGCCACCGATGATGAAATCGTTGAGGGCAGCGTGGCGAGGTAGCAGAACCCGAGCATGAGATCGCGCGGTATCCATTGTTTAAATAATGCGTTGAAAAGCAGCCACAGCAACGGAAATAAAATGTAGGTGAGGCTCTGCACCACGATATGCACGCGCCAGGCGAGCACGCCGCGCCGCAGGCTTTCGAGCGGCAGGTTGATACCGTGTAAAAAAAAGACGATGGCGATGCCGAGATTGACCGTGGTTTCGCTGTGCAGCGCGCCGCCGTGCGCGCCGAACGAAGGAAAAATACCGCCGAGCACAACCGCGGTGATCATGCCGAGCAAAAACCATTGTTGTTGAACGCGTTGCCAGATGGTTGGCGGCGAAGACATCAATCATTCACCTTATTTTTGCTGGGGCGTTTGCCGAAAATCGCGCTGCCAATGCGGACCAACGTCGCGCCTTCTTCGATCGCGATTTCTAAATCATCGGACATGCCCATCGATAGCGTATCGAATCGAGGTGTGCGCTCCCGGTTTGCCTCGAATAATTCACGCATCCGCGCAAAACTCGCACGGCGCTGCTCGGCTGTCACGTCGGCGCGCGGAATTGCCATCAGTCCGCGCAGGGCAAGGTTCGGCAGCGCGGCGATGGCGTCGAGCAGTGCGGGTAATTGCGTTGGATGAACACCCGATTTACTCGCCTCGTCGTCGATATTGACCTGCACGCAAATATTGAGCGGAGCCAAGTGGGATGGACGTTGCGTCGACAATCGTTGGGCAATCTTCAAGCGATCGACGCTTTGCACCCAATCGAAGGCAGCGGCGATTCCGGCGGTCTTGTTCGATTGCAGCGGACCGATAAAGTGCCAGGGGATGCCGAGATCGCCGAGCGCGGCCATTTTTTCCTGTGCTTCCTGAAAATAATTTTCGCCGATGCCATCGATGCCCACCTGCGCGGCGGTGCGAATCGTCTCGGGCGGCTGCGCTTTGCTGACGGCGAGTAGGGCGATCGCCGCTTCCACACGGCTGCTGCGCGCGCAGGCGCGCCCAATGCGCGCGCGAACGTCTGCTATATTTTCTGCTATATCAGATGGCATCGAATCACACTTGCAGGGTGGTTCTCATCGTGTTGAAGAGCGGCTGCGCCCGATCGACTAGCGTAGCGTAATCAATCGAGTGAAGAGAGCCGCCTGTGATTGTCATCGCATTTGCCCGTTTCATGGCGTTGCGACCGGCGCGAGGCGTCTATTATAAACACGCCGCTGCGCCTGCCGTGGCGCGCGCTGCATAGCTCTTTATAGGGAACCGCATGGATATTACCGAACTGCTCGCCTTCAGCGCTAAACAGGGCGCGTCCGACTTGCACTTGTCCGCCGGCCTGCCGCCGATGATTCGCGTCGATGGCGATGTGCGCCGCATCAACTTGCCGCCGATGGATCACAAGCAGGTGCATTCGCTGATCTACGAGATCATGAATGACAAGCAACGCAAGGATTACGAGGAGTTCCTCGAAACCGATTTCTCGTTTGAAGTGCCCGGCGTCGCGCGTTTTCGCGTCAACGCATTTAACCAGAATCGCGGTGCGGGCGGCGTATTCCGGACCATCCCATCGAAAGTATTGACGATGGAGGACTTGGGTCTCGGCCAGGTGTTTCGCGATATCTGTCACAACCCGCGCGGCCTTGTACTCGTGACCGGGCCGACCGGCTCGGGTAAATCGACCACGCTCGCGGCGATGATGGACTACGTCAACGACTCGCGTTACGAACACATTCTCACGATCGAAGATCCGATCGAATTCGTGCACGAATCGAAAAAATGTTTGATCAACCAGCGCGAAGTGCACCGCGATACGCATGGCTTCAACGAAGCGTTGCGCTCGGCGCTGCGCGAAGACCCCGACATCATCCTCGTCGGCGAGTTGCGCGATCTGGAAACGATACGACTCGCACTGACAGCCGCTGAAACGGGCCACTTGGTATTCGGCACGCTGCACACGACCTCGGCCGCGAAAACCATGGACCGTATCATCGACGTGTTCCCGGCTGCGGAAAAAGATATGGTGCGGTCGATGTTGTCGGAATCGCTGCAAGCGGTCATTTCGCAAACGCTCATGAAAAAAGTCGGCGGCGGCCGCGTTGCCGCGCACGAAATCATGATCGGCACTTCCGCGATTCGAAATCTCATTCGCGAGGACAAAGTTGCCCAAATGTATTCGGCGATTCAAACGGGCGGGTCGGTCGGCATGCAGACGATGGATCAATGTCTTTCCGAACTCGTGAACAAGCGCCTGGTAACTCGGGACGAAGCGCGCACCAAGGCGCGCTTTCCCGATAAATTTTAGAGCGGCGCGCATTGGCAAGAATGCACATAAAGATTTAAGGGAGCACGGCAGTGGATATCGAAAAACTTTTAAATTTAATGGTGGAGAAGGGCGCATCCGATTTGTTCATTACGGCGGGCGTACCGCCGTCGGTGAAAATCAACGGCCGCGTTGTGCCTGTCACCACCACGCCGCTGTCGCCGGAAAAAACCCGCGAAACCGTGCTGGGTGTGATGAATGAAACCCAGCGTCGTGAATTCGTGCAGGCCAAAGAATTGAATTTCGCGATCAGCGCACGCGGTATCGGCCGCTTTCGTGTCAGCGCGTTTTATCAGCGCAACTTGGCCGGCATGGTGTTGCGCCGTATCGAAACACATATTCCGCAGATCGAGGATTTGGGTCTGCCCGACATCATCAAAGATCTCGCGATGACCAAGCGTGGTCTCGTGATTTTCGTCGGCGCCACCGGTGCGGGTAAATCGACATCGCTGGCGGCCATGATCGGTCACCGCAATCGCAATTCGAAAGGCCATATCATTTCGGTGGAAGACCCGATCGAATATATTCACCAGCACGAAGGCTGTATCGTCACGCAACGCGAAGTCGGTATCGATACCGAATCGTTCGAGGTCGCATTGAAAAATATGCTGCGACAGGCGCCCGATGTGATCATGATCGGCGAGGTGCGCACGCGGCAGACGATGGAGCACGCGATCACGTTCGCGGAAACGGGTCACTTGTGCTTGTGCACACTGCACGCAAATAACGCCAACCAGGCGCTCGATCGCATCATGCACTTCTTTCCATCGGATCGTCATTCGCAACTCTGGATGGATTTGTCGCTGAACTTGCGTGCGATGGTCGCACAACAATTGATTCCCACACCCGACGGTAAAGGCCGTCGCGCGTGTGTTGAGGTGCTGATCAATTCACCGCTCGCCGCCGATTTGATTCGCAAGGGCGAAGTGCACATGCTCAAAGATTTGATGTCGAAATCGAACGAGAACGGCATGCAAACCTTCGATCAACATCTGTATGAAATGTACAGTCAAGGCGAAATCACTTATGAAGATGCGCTCGCGCATGCCGATTCGCAAAACGATTTGCGTCTGATGATAAAACTCGGCGCCGATTCCGATCCGAATGCGCTCGTCAACGGCATTGCGGGGTTGAGCATGCAGGAAGACGACGATAAAGATCGCGGGCGCTTGATGCGGCGCTAGCCGCTCAATGGTGCGGATTAACGGGTGCGTGCAAACCACCCCTCCAAAATTAAGCACGCACTCAGGCTATCGACCTTTCCATCTTTAAAGTTTGAAATACCGCGCGCGAGCATTTCGCCGCGCGCTTCAAAACTGCTTAAACGCTCGTCCCACAATTCAACGTGCAAACCAAAACGACCGTGTAAACGGTTGGCGAATTTTTTTGCGCGTGCAGACATTTCCGATGCGCTGCCATCCATATTGAGCGGCAAGCCGACGAGCAATTGCTGCGGTTGCCATTCGACGATTAGCGTGGCGATGTGATCCCAATTCGGAATGCCGTCGTTCGCTTTAAGCGCAGGTAAGGGCGAGGCGGTTGCCGTGACGCTTTGTCCGACCGCGACGCCGATGCGCTGTGTGCCGAAATCGAACGCGAGAACACACATTGACATCGGCCCCCGAGAATTAGTCGACAGCTTTTTTATCGTGGTTGGCAAAATCAGGCGTGACCGGCGCCAGGTGCGAGCTGCGCGAGGTCGATACCGAGCTTGGCGACGGCGGCATCAAAGCGCTTTTCCGCGGGTAAATTAAAAATGATGGCGCTGTCGGCAGGAATAGTCAGCCATGAATTGGCCGCGAGTTCGCTTTCGAGTTGACCGGCACTCCAGCCGGCATAGCCGAGCGCAACGAGCGCGCAGTCGGGACCGTCGTTGTGAGCGAACGCATCCAAAATATCGCGCGACGTCGTGAGGCTGATTTCGTCGGTGATCGGCATGGTCGATTCCCATTGCCGTTCGCTCGTGCGGTGCAGCACGAAGCCGCGATCGGTCTGCACCGGACCGCCCGCCATAACCGGGTCTTCGCCGTGGTTGCGAACGCCATCCACATTGAGATGATCGAGAATCTCGCCGAGCGCGATGTCCATTGGCCGATTGATGATAAGCCCCATCGCGCCGTGCTCGTTATGCTCGCAAAGGTAGGTCACGCTGTGCGCAAAAATACCTTGGGTCAGCGACGGCATCGCAATCAGGAAGTGATCTTTGAGGCTTTCAAAAGATGGTTTCATAATTTCATTATTGGAGTGTTTACGCCCGAACTCAAGTAGGGACGCATTGCAGGCGTCCTATATCGGACGCACGGGTGCATGCAATACGTTTTTACAATACGGTCGATTACGCGGGTGTATGCAACGCACCCCTACCGTTCTTATTGAGAAGACGTCAAACGATCTTTATGAAAACGCCAGGTGCGGATAATTTCCAGTACATCCACCTGCTTACGCATCTCCGGTGGAAATGCATCGAATGGTGCAGCGAGTTGCACGATGCGGATCGCGGCCTCATCGAGTAACTTGTAGCCCGACGAATGCAGAATTTTAATCTCGCTGACTTCACCATTGGGCAGCAGCGCCACCATCAAGCGCAATTCGCCGTAAATGTGCTGCTCGCGGGCGCGCTCCGGATAGTTGCGGTTGCCGACACTTTCGATACGCTCGCGCCAATCGTTTAAATACAACGCATCTTCGGATTTTTTTGCCGCCACCGAGGTGAGCCTGCGAATGCGCGGCCGTGCCGCATAGGCCTGTCGCTCGATATCGAGTTTGGCCTCGAGGCTGGCGATTTCAAGGCTGCGCTGCTGGATCGTGATATCGCTTTGCGCCAGTTGCTGCGGGGTGTCTTTGTCATTCTGCTGTGTGGTTTTTCGCTCGGCGTGATTGCGCGTTGCGAGCAGCGCTTGCTGCGCGCTTTTCTGCTTGAGGGCTGCGGTCTGCTGCACCGGGCTGATATCGCGGATCACATTGTCCTGAAAATCGGCGGTCTTGCGCGTCGTCAGCAACGCTTTTTCCTTGAGTGTGCCGCTGCCTTCCTGGTTGTGCTGCGCGAGAAAATCAGCACGTTGTGGCGCTTTGTCACTTTTGTATTGTGCCAGCGTAATTTCGAGCGTGGCCGCGCTGCGAGCGCGGTCTTCGCGTTGAAATGTCACGCCGAGAATGAAGACGGCGTGCAACGCCAGCGCCAGCAACAGCGTGAAACCGAGCAGGTCGTGGCGCTGCTCGAACGGCTCTACAGCATAAGCCATTGCTCTCATACCCTTATATTTTTAAGGCCGCTGGCGCAATTTGGCGGCGATGCAATCCATCAATTTACCGCCTATACCGGTGTTGTATTGTGAGTCGATCTCGCGCGCGCAGGTCGGGCTCGTCACGTTGATTTCGGTGAGGTAGTCGCCGATCACATCGAGTCCCACAAACAGCAAGCCCTTTTCCCGCAAAGTCGGTCCGACTTGCGCGGCAATCCAACGATCGTGCTCGCTGAGCGGCTGCGGTTGACCGGTACCGCCAGCGGCGAGATTGCCGCGGCTTTCGCCCGCCATCGGCACGCGCGCGAGACAATAGGGCACCGGCTCGCCGTCGATCATCAGGATGCGTTTATCGCCCTCGACGATCGCAGGGATATATTTTTGCGCCATGATCGTTTTGCTGCCGTGGTCGGTCAGCATTTCGATAATTACGTTGAGGTTCGGATCGTCGGCGCGCACGCGAAAAATCGAACTGCCACCCATGCCGTCGAGCGGTTTGAGGACGACATCGCCGTGCGCGCGGTGAAATTCTTTGAGCAGTATTTTTTCGCGGCTCACGAGCAATGGCGGGCAGCACTGCGGAAACTGGGTCGCAAACATCTTTTCGTTGCAATCGCGCAAGCTCTGCGGTTGATTGACGATCAACACGCCTAATTTTTCGGCGGCTTCGAGAATATACGTGCTGTAAATATATTCGTTGTCGAACGGTGGATCTTTGCGCATCAGCACAACATCGAGGTCTGCCAGTAGACCGATTTGTGAATCGCCGAGATCGAACCAATGCTGCGGATCGCGATGTACGCGCAATGGCCGCATGCGCGCACGCGGTTCACCGTCCTGCAACACGAGATCGCTCTGCTCCATATAAACGAGGCGCCAGCCGCGATCCTGCGCTGCCCACAGCAGTGCGAGGGTGGTGTCCTTCTTGTAGCTGATGGTTGCGATGGGGTCCATCACCACCCCGAGCGTTACGGTCATTTTGCCACCTGTGTCAGAAATAAGCGCAAACGTGCTTTATTTCCGATGACTTCTATACTATCTAAATGCTGTGATTTCCTCACGCTTGTCGTGAGTGCCCCATGAACCATGGCACATGCATGGACTTAGCAAATAGAGTCCATGCAAAACGGTCGTCTTCGTCTATATTTGCTGCGGTAGAGGCGATTTGCACTGAGCGCTTCCACACCAGCCTAGTTATCGACAAGTGCGTGTCGTCGGCAATCACGCTCAAAGGCACTTTAGCAAAACTGTGAACATTTTATCGATAAATGGGGCGTTGAACCCCGCCGACAAGCTGTGTTTGCCCTAAACAGCTGACAGCAGAAACGGATAGGGCAGAGAGGTCAGTCCCAACATGGAACCGAATTTCCAAGATTTGAAAGTGATGGTGATCGACGACAGTAAGACGATTCGCCGCACTGCCGAGACGTTATTAAAGAAAGTGGGTTGCGATGTCATTACCGCAACCGACGGATTCGACGCATTGGCGAAAATCGCCGATACGCGCCCCGATATTATTTTTGTCGATATCATGATGCCGCGCCTCGATGGCTATCAAACCTGTGCGCTGATCAAAAACAACAGTGAGTTCAAATCCACCCCCGTCATCATGTTGTCGAGCAAGGATGGTTTGTTCGATAAGGCGAAAGGGCGCATTGTCGGCTCCGATCAATATCTGACAAAACCGTTTAGCAAAAACGAGCTGTTGGGCGCCATTCAGGCTCATGTGGTCAGCACCCATTGATCATTTCTAAATAGCTATTAATAGTTACAAGATAACTGTTGATCGTTACGAGATAATTAGGCGCCGCAAACAGGCGTGTATGGAGGATCGATACAAATGGCGCGGGTACTTATAGTCGACGATTCACCGACTGAAACTTACAAAATGAGTTCGATTTTGAGTAAGCACGGCTATGAAATTCTCACCGCCGAAACCGGTGAACAAGGTGTGGCCGCCGCAAAAAAAGAATTGCCCGATGTAGTGCTGATGGATGTGGTTATGCCGGGACTCAATGGCTTTCAAGCGACGCGTCAACTGAGCAAGGATCAGACGACCAGTCATATCCCCGTTATTATTGTAACGACCAAGGATCAAGAGACCGATCGGTTGTGGGGTGAGCGCCAAGGCGCGAAAGGCTATTTAACCAAACCAGTGGACGGTAAAGTGCTGGTGCAAACTATCGAAAGCGTATTGAAAGCGTGATGTCTGGTATCGACGGGAGCGGTTGGTAAGTGTCCATGGCCGAATCGTTAGAGCCTTTCGCCGCCTTAGTCGCGCTTGCCCAAAGCAGCGTGCAGAACGCACATGGGTTGCCGGCTCAGGTCGATATCAAACCGCATTGGAGCGGTGTGGGTTTTACCTTGGCGGGCCAGCGCATGGTGGCGCCGATGGCCGAAGTGGCGGAAATATTATCGGTGCCAAATAGCACGCGGCTGCCCGGTGTGAAACCCTGGGTGCGCGGTGTGGCTAATGTGCGCGGGCGGCTGTTGCCATTGCTCGATCTCGAAGTGTTTTTTGGCGGATCGTTGAGCGGCAATCGCAAACAGCAGCGCGTGTTGGCGCTCGAATACGGCGATTTATTCAGCGGTTTGATTGTGAGTGAAGTGCACGGCATGCAGCATTTTCCCGTCGATAGCTTTCACACCGATATCGCTGCGGAATTGGAGTCGATGCGGCCTTTCTTAGCGGGCGCGTACCGGCAGCACAATCGCGATTGGACAGTATTTAGTCCTTTCAAGTTGGCGCGTGATGAACGCTTTTTCAACGCAGCGGCGTGATTTAGGCGAACGCACGATCGATTAATTTTTTCTTCAGTAAAGAACGCTTCGGGTGGGAGTCCGAACCATGGCTAGACAAACGAGTTTTTTGGCGAACCTTCCGGGCAATCCAATCATTGCAGTGCTACTGCTGGCGATGATTGCAGGTCTAGGCGGCACTGCTTTCAATGCGTGGTATGTGCTGCGCTATGCGAGTTACGATCAGCATTATCTCGAGTTGACAGGTGAGTTGCGCGTTCTGTCGCAGCAGATCGCCACCTCGGCGCGCGAGGCGACGGCTGGTAAAGCCGCGGCGTTCGATGCGCTCAATAAGAGCCGCAAAGATTTCGACAAAGTGTTGCAGCAGTTGGTCAAGGGCGATGACAAAGCGCCCAGCCCGCAAGCGATGCTCGGTAAGGAATTGACCGACCTGAACGGTCTTTGGGGCAAGGTTAACGCCGCCTCAGGCACGATCGTCAGCAACCGCGAGCGCGTACTGTTCCTGCACGATGTCGCGAAAACGCTGAACGATTCGATTCCCGAACTGCAACAGGAATACAACAACGTCACCGAGATTCTCGCGTCGGGCGGTACCGGCGCAGACCAAGTGATGATTGCCCAGAAGCAATCGTGGCTGGCTGAACGAATCGCGCGCAACGTCGACAAGATGCTCGAGGGCCAATCCGATGCGCCGCAGGCGGCGGATCAATTCAACACCGACGCCGCCACGTTCGGTACCGTGTTGCAGGGCATGCTGAACGGCAATGTGGCGATGCGCATTTCGCGCGTCAACGACAAGGGCGCGCGGTCCAGCCTCGAAGAGATCAATAAGCTGTTTAAATTCGTCAGCGGCTCGGTCGACGAGATTTTCCAAGCGTCACCTGAGTTGTTGAAAACCAGCCAAGCGGCAGCTGCAATTACCGTCGATTCACCGAAAATCATGGAGTCCACTAGCAAGCTTGCCGAGCACATCAACCATCTTGAAGACGAGCGTTTCTTTACGACGCGCACGACGCTGATTTTCGTAGCGATCGTACTGGCGTCGTTGTTCGGGATCGGTGTGTTGCAATTCACCAATACCCGCTCGCGTCTGCGCGAGACCGCAGAGCAAAACGAGCGTAACCAAAACGCGATTCTGCGTCTGCTCGACGAGTTGACCTATCTCGCCGATGGTGACTTGACTACCACCGCGACTGTGACCGAGGACTTCACGGGTGCGATCGCGGACTCGATCAACTTCACGATCGACCAGTTGCGGATTCTCGTGTCGCAGATTAACAACACGGCGGTGAAAGTCTCGCAAGCGGCGCAGGAAACACAGGGCACGGCGTTGAATCTCGCCGAAGCGTCCGAACACCAAGCGCAGGAAATTGCCGGTGCATCGGCGGCCGTTAACGAAATGGCCGTCACGATTGACCAGGTATCGTCGAACGCGTCCGAATCGGCCTCCGTTGCTGAGCGGTCGGTTGCGATCGCGAACACCGGCGCCGAAGTCGTACAGAACACCATCAAAGGCATGGATAATATTCGCGAGCAGATTCAAGAAACTTCGAAACGTATTAAACGTCTCGGTGAATCGTCGCAAGAGATCGGCGATATCGTTAGCCTGATTAACGACATCGCTGACCAAACCAACATTCTCGCTCTTAACGCTGCGATTCAAGCGTCGATGGCGGGCGATGCGGGCCGCGGCTTCGCGGTCGTTGCCGACGAAGTTCAACGTCTTGCAGAGCGTTCATCCGCCGCCACGAAACAGATTGAAGCGCTCGTTAAAACGATTCAATCCGACACCAACGAAGCGGTTATCTCGATGGAACAAACCACCACCGAGGTGGTACGCGGTGCCCGTTTAGCGCAGGACGCCGGTCAAGCGCTCGAACAGATCGAGACCGTATCGCAGGAACTCGCTGAGTTGATTCAAAACATTTCTAACGCGGCGCGCCAACAGGCGTCGTCGGCGGGCCACATCTCCAACACCATGAATGTCATTCAGGAGATCACCTCGCAGACCTCGACGGGTACTACGACCACGGCGCGGTCGATCGGTAATCTCGCGTTGATGGCGCAGGAACTGAAGAACTCGGTGGCGGGCTTCAAGTTGCCAGAAGAGGGCAAACGGGCGGCGGGTTAAGGCTGACCGCCGCCTCGGAGCGCAATCATGGAGGCGTGGCTGCAACCCGCACTGCCGGCGTTGAGCGATCAACAATTCGCCGATTGGCAACAGTTGATCGAAAGCGTCACTGGCATCGATCTTTCCCAGCATCGACCCATTTTGCAGGGCGGCTTAAGCCGCCGCCTGCGGCAACTCGGTCAATCCGATTACGACACTTATTTCGATCAGGTGACGCGCTGGCCCGATGGCATCGCCGAGTGGCGGCTTCTGCTCGACTCGATTGCGGTCAAAGAAACGAGCTTCTTTCGTCAGCCGGCGGCTTTCGAGCTCATGCGTAATTATTTACGCAAGCGCGTGCACAGAACGCAGACGATCGATATCTGGAGCGTCGGTTGTTCGACGGGTGAAGAGCCTTATGGTCTTGCCATGGTTGCGACCGACGTGATCGAGCGCGAAAGCGCAGGCTGTTTCCTCGGTGTGCTCGCTACCGACCTCTGCACCGAAGCGTTGCAACGCGCGCGCGCAGGGCGTTTTCGCGCCAAGCGACTCGAACAAATTCCTGAAGCGTTGCGGCGCCGTTTTTTTTTCCTCGAAGAAAACGCGCAATTTTATCGCGTGCAGCCGACATTGCAGCGGCGAATTTGTTTTGCGCAAACGAATTTGCTCGAAATCGAACGGCTGCCGACCCTGCCGATGGACGTGATTTTCTGCCAGAACGTGCTGGTCTATTTTCGGCGCTGGCGCGTCAAACAAGTACTCGATGCGTTGGTCGAGCGCTTAAAGCCCGGTGGTTTGCTGGTATTGGGTCCCGGCGAAGCGGCGCATTGGCAGCATCCCGCGCTGGTGCGCACGGCGCATCAGGGTGTCACGGCGTGGTTGCGGCGTGTCGATCCGCAAGCGATACATGGCGACCCTACGAAAAGCTCCGATAAAAACCCTTCGAATACAGAGAACGTCGGGTTTCCCCATAAGGTAGCCTCTTCATACAGGGTGCTCTCTTCAAACAAGGTAGAAAACAATGGTCGGCGAGCGTAGAGATTACATAGCGCTGGAATGGGTAGCGAGCGAAATTGCAGAAACGCTGGCGCAAGCTGCCACCGCGCTCGAAGAGTTTTTGCAAAATCGCGACGACATAACGCGCTTACGTTTTTGTTTGACTTATATTCACCAAGTCTATGGCACACTAAAAATGGTGGAGTTCGCGGGAGCGGCGCTGCTCACCGGCGAAATGGAAGAGGTTGTGCAGAGTTTGCTGTCGCACAAGATCAGCGAAGCGCAGCGCGATGATGCGCTGCACGCGTTGAAAGTCGCGCTGTCAAAATTGCCCAACTATTTACAGCAATTGCTCGCACAGCGGCGCGATGCTCCGACGGTATTGTTGCCGATGTTGAACGATTTGCGCGCGGTGCGTGGCGAGGCGCTGATCACGGAGTCCGCCGTATTCGCACCGATATTGCCGCGCACGGCGACCCGCACAGAAGCGCTCGCGTCCGCAGGCGACGATTCGCCAGAAATTGCGAACCTTGCCGATATCGCGAAAAAATTGCGGCAGATGTATCAGATGGCTCTGCTCAATTATCTGCGCCATCACGAGCCGCGCGAGAATCTCAATTATCTCGCCAAAGTGTGCGCGCGCCTGGCGAAATTGGCGGTGGGCCAACCGTCCGAAGCGCTCTGGAAAATTTGCATCGCATTGTTTGAAGGTTTATTGAATCGCTCGATTCAACCGACCGCTGCGGTCAAAGCATTGCTGCGCCAAGTCGATGGTCAGTTGAAATTGCTCGCCGAGCAGGGGACCGCTGCATTAACGCTTGAGCCACCGGCGACGCTGCTGAAAAACTTGCTCTATTACATCGCTGCGAGCGAAGCCAATTCGCGTTTCATCAACGAAATCAAACAGACATACAGTCTCGTGCAGGCGCTGCCCGACGCAGCGCAATTCGCTGAGGATGCCGGCGCCGAAGCGGCACAATCGATTAAAGCTGCGCTCGCGCAGCAACTCGCCGCCATTGCTGATCAATTAACGCAAGGCATGTCTATCGGTGCGACGCTTGCAGAAGTTAAGCGCGCGCAAGATACGACGGCACTGCTCGGTATGAACAGCGCGCAAAACATATTGCGCACGCTCGCGCAGCAGCTGCAAAGCGGCGCGGTCGATATCAATCAATCGGCGCGCGATTTGCGCCAGCTCGCCGAAGAGCTTGAGTTCGCACAGCGGCCGCTGACGCCGCGCCCGTTATTCAACGACAGCGAAGAAGCGCAGGAACAGCTCGACAAAGCTTTCGATGCCGTGATGCGCGAATCGCGCAACAGCCTCGAACAGGCCAAAGAAGCAATCATCGAATTTGTCGCCACGCAATGGCGGCATCAGTGCCTCGAAGATGTGCCCGAATTGCTCGCCGGCGTGCGCGGCAGTTTCGCATTAGCCGGTTTGCATCGCGCTGCCGCAGTGCTGGCCGCGTGCGAAAATTATGTGCGCAAGGATTTGCTCGAAGAGCACAAAATTCCTGCTTGGCAATTACTCGACACGCTGGCCGACGCGATCGCTTCGGTCGATTATTATCTCGAACGCTTGAGCGAAGATGCCGACGCCGAGTGCGAAAGTATTCTCGCCGTGGCGGAGCAGAGTATTACCGTTCTTATCAACACGCCGAGCACTGCTGTCGCGCCGCCGCCTGTGAGCGCACAGGTCATACCGTTTCAACGTCCCGGCGCGGTACCTGCCGACGATGTCCGCTTTCATGACAATAGCGATATCGATACAGCGGGCGTAGCCGAGACGGAAGATACGCCTGCCGAGAGAGAAACTTTTGCAGAGCCCCAGGTAGAAATTGCAGACGATTTCATCGCAGCGGCTGCGGAAGAAAATAACGTAGCACCAGCGCCTATCGAGGACATACCCGAGCAAGAGATCGTTGCACCGATCGTAACCGCGCCGATAGAGAGCCGCGAGAGCGATGACGATGCACTCGATGCAGAAATTATCGAAATCTTTATCGAAGAGGCTGGTGAAGTTCTCGATACGATCAATGAATATTTGCCGCAGTGGTCCGATTCGCCGACCGATGCCGAATCGCTCACGGTAATTCGGCGCGCGTTTCACACGCTAAAAGGCAGCGGCCGCATGGTCGGCGCGATCGACATCGGCGAGTTAGCGTGGTCGATCGAGAATATGCTCAATCGCATCATCGACGGCACGGTTAGCATCGACGCGACGCGCGTGGAAGCGGTCAAAGCAGCAGTTGCCACCGTGCCGGCAATGGTCGACGCCTTTCAGCATCGGCGCAAATTATCGCTGCCCATGGTGCAGGTCATCATGGCTCGCGCGTTTGCGCTGGCCAAAGAGCAGTCGCCGGAATTGCCGCCGCTGGATATGCAAATGGATATCGCGGCGTCGTCGATTGACACAGTTGCGGCAACCAGTGGATCCACACCGCCAGCGCCGGCCGTTATCGCAGCGGAAACGGCATTCGATATCGAAGCGAATGAAGCCGACGAGAACGATGCGCTGCTTGATATTTTCGCCAGCGAAGCGATAACGCATATCGAAGCGATCGAAAATTTCATCGCGCGCGCCGAACAACTCGCCGGCCCCGCTGAATTGTCGGACGATTTGCAGCGCGCGCTGCACACGCTCAAAGGCAGTGCGCACATGGCCGAGGTCGGCCCAATCGCGCAGGTCGTCACACCGCTCGAACATTTGATCAAAGAATTGCGCGCCGCGCAGATGAAGGCCGGCAGCGACATCATGGCTGCGCTGCGACAAAGCACGCATTTATGTCGAGCAGGTCTCGCACAACTGACGACCGATCCTCATCGCGCGCTGCCGGGTACCGAGGATTTTGTCGAGTGGGTGGAGGCGCTGTACCACGCTCATCTCGCGCACATCGAAGACGAAAGTCCTATCAATGCCGACACGATTGCACCCTCTGCGATCAATCATTTCCTCGCCGACGCGATCGAATTAATTTCGGCGGTCAGCGACGATCTCGGGTTGTGGCGACATCAGCGCCTCGACGACGAGCGGCAGCATACGCTGGCGGCGACGATCAGTCAGGTTGCCGACAGCGCCGAAATTTTGAATTTATCGCCCGTCACCGATCTCGCGCAGGCCTTGCAGGCGCTGCTGCGGCAGGGAGCGGATCGCGTAGTCGATGATCGCTTTTTCGATTTGGCCGCGCGTGCAGCCGATGTTTTGATCGACATGCTCGATCGCCTCGCCGCCAATCAACAACCGCAACTTGAAACCAAGTTGATCGGCGCGCTGCAAGACTTTGAGTTCGACGGTGATACGTTTAACTTCGCCAGCGATACCGCAGAGCCCGCACTCGATATTCCTGTGCTCGACGATATTGTCGAAAGCGCGCCCGTTGCGATGATCGACGATATCGAGGTGCCGCTGGCGGAATTCGCCGGCGCTGAAGACGATGAAATATTAAAGACGGAAGTTATTGAGATCGATGCCGCGCAACTGGGCGATGAACATGCGTATGCGGAATCCGAAACCGCGGATATCCAAAGTGAAGAAGATGGTGAAGAAGGTTTTGCCGCATTTGAAGAATTCGCTGTCGAAATTACCGCGTCCGGTGCGAATAACCGTGAAGTAATCGTCGACGAATCTGACGCAGGTGAATTCACGACGCTGCACAGTGACGAAATTGTTATCGAAGATGCGGCGTTTGCAGAAACGGATGCCGCGATCAATACAGATGACACGCAACCGATCACCGAATTGGTTTACTCCTCGGATAATGAGTTCGACGCAATTGATGCGACCGGCATTGCGCCGGAAGAGAGCGTTGAGGAAGAGAGCGCCGAAGCAAATACCGATACAGCGGATATCGATCAAACCATCGTGTCGCGCACAAGCGATGTCGAACTGCAACCCGCATTTGCGCCGGCTCCGCCGCTGCATGAAGCGGGAGTGTTTGATGACGAAGAGATCGATATAGAGATTCTCGAGATATTCCTCGAGGAAGCGGGCGATTTGCTCGAAGCTATAGACGAAGCGATTCACAACTGGGGCGATGATCGCGGCAACGGTTTTTATCTCGACGATTTGCAGCGGTTACTGCACACCCTCAAGGGTGGCGCACGCCTGGCCGGTTTGAAAAATCTCGGTAATTTAAGCCACAACTTTGAAACATTCCTGATCAACGCGCAGCAGCAAAGCCGCGCGATCGATGACAGTTTCCTCAATGAGGTGCAAACCTACCAAGACCAGCTGACGCATTTGGTCGATGCTGTCAAGAAAGGCGGTCATAGCGCCGACCGCGCGCTGACGACAGCCGATTCGATAAACGCAGCAGTAGTGGATGCCGAAGCAATAACGCCTGTCGTGGAAGATGAAATTACTGCGGCCGATAAGACAGCGGCAGAAATCGATACGACAAGCGATGAGTCGCCGGTAGACAGCGCGCTGCGCGTTGAGGTGGAGCGGGAAACTGAGGCGCGTCGCGAAGCCAATGTGGTGCCGTTCGTGCGCCCAGAGCCGGCACCGTTCCAAGCGCCCGTGCCGCGCGAAACCGAAGATTTGCCGGAAACGGGTGGCGTGCAACAGCAGCTGCGCCGCGGTCCGCAGGAAGTCATCAAAATTTCGGCGCAGCTGATCGAGCAATTGGTCAACCTCGCTGGCGAGACCTCGATCGCGCGCTCGCGCTCGGAAGAGCAGGTCAACGAATTCGTATTCTCACTCGACGAGATGCAAATCACCGTCGATCGCTTGCACGAACAGGTGCGCCGTCTCGATATCGAAACCGAGGCGCAGATGCTGTTCCGCCAGGAGCAGGTCGGCGAAGGTCTCGAAGGTTTCGATCCTCTCGAATTCGACCGCTACTCGTTGCTGCAACAATTATCGCGATCGTTGCTGGAATCGGCATCGGACTTGGTCGACATCAAAAATACGCTGGCGGAAAAAGCCCGCGACATGGAAACGCTGCTGGTGCAGCAGTCGCGCATCAATACCGAATTGCAGGAAGGTTTGATGCGTTCGCGTATGGTGCAATTCGCGCGCATGGTTCCGCGCCTTAGAAGAATCGTTAGACAGGTTGCGGGCGAACTCGATAAGCAGGTCGACTTCTACGTCGACAACGCCGAGGGCGAACTCGATAGAACCGTGCTCGAGCGCGTCGTGGCGCCGCTCGAACACATGCTGCGTAACGCCATCGACCACGGCATCGAGCCCATCAACGACCGCGTTGCCGCCGGCAAAGCACCGCAGGGCACTGTGGTATTGAGTCTCGGTCGCGAGGGCGGCGAAATCGTTATGACGCTGACCGACGATGGCCGCGGTGTCGATCTTGAAGCCGTGCGCGCGAAAGCCATCGATCGCGGCTTGATGGTGCCGGGAGCAAATCTTTCCGACCACGAAGTGATGCAATTCATTCTGCAATCGGGGTTCTCGACGGCGAAACAGGTCACGCAGATTTCGGGCCGTGGCGTCGGCATGGATGTCGTTTCCAGCGAAATCAAACAGCTCGGCGGTTCGCTTGAAATCGATTCGGCGTGGGGTAAGGGCACGCGCTTCACGATTCGTCTGCCGTTCACGGTATCGGTCAACCGCGCCTTGATGGTCAGTGTGGCGGGCGATATCTACGCGATTCCGCTCAACTCGATCGAGGGTATCGTGCGCGTGAGCCCCTTTGAGCTCGAAGCGTACTACCAACCCGATGCACCGCTGTTCGAGTACGCGGGCCAGCCGTATTTGATGCGCTACATGGGCGCGCTGCTGCGCACGAGCGATAAACCCAAGCTCGAAGGCGTGACGATGCCGCTGCCCGTGCTGCTCGTGCACAGCTCGGACCATTCGGTGGCGATTCAGGTCGATGGTCTCATGGGCTCGCGCGAAATCGTGGTGAAAACGCTGGGCCCGCAATTCGGTCTCGTGCAAGGTCTGTCGGGTGCGACGGTGCTCGGCGACGGTTCGGTGGTCGTGATTCTCGACCTGCTCGCCATGATTCGCGCCGATGCCTTGCATCTGCATCGCGATCTCGCGCTGGGCCACGAAGAAATGGCACAGGAACGCACGCGTCCGCTGCTCGTGATGGTGGTCGACGATTCGGTAACCGTGCGCAAAGTGACTTCGCGCTTCCTTGAGCGCCAAGGCATGGAGGTCATGCTCGCCAAAGACGGTGTCGACGCGATCAGTCTGCTGCAGGAGGCCGAACAGATTCCCGACGTTATGCTGCTCGATATCGAAATGCCGCGCATGGACGGCTTCGAGGTGGCCAGCCGCGTGCGCCACACCAGCCATTTGCAGGATATTCCGATCATCATGATCACGTCGCGCACTGGTGACAAACACCGCGAGCGGGCCTTGTCGCTCGGCGTCAATCGCTATCTCGGCAAGCCTTATCAGGAAATGCTGTTGCTCGACACCATCTACGAACTCACCGGGGTGACGGCGCCAGTATGAACCGTCTGTCGGTGAGCAGACCGCGGTGAGCACACAGCTGTTTGGCCCGCAGATCGGCATCGTGGCCGGTACCGATCTGAATCGGCATGTGTTGAAGAAATTATTGCTCGAGTCGGGCTATGGTGCGCGCTGCGTCGATCCGCAACTGCTGGAGCACTGTCTACAAGAGGATGCCAATAAACCCGATGCGTGGCTGCTCGATTCGAGCGATCCCGATGTCGACGCGCTCGTCGCGCAAATCGTGCAGCATTCCGAGTCGCCGTTTCTGATCAACGATGAATACCCGCCCGCGCAGCCCGAAGCATTCGCGGATTGGCGCCGCCGCGTGCTCGATAAACTGGAAGAATTGGTCGCATCGGTCGCGGCGGCGCCGTATGTCGATATCGAGGCGCCCGCTGCGGTGTGGGTGCTGGCGGCATCGACTGGCGGCCCCGAAGCGGTCGGCGAATTCTTGGCGACATTGCGATCGGGTTTGCCTATCGCGATGGTGTATGCGCAGCACATCGAGCTCGGCTTCGATCGTGTGCTAAAAAATGCGCTGGAGAAGCATCGACATTACCCGAGCACGCTCTGCCGCGGCGAGCAGTATCTGCGCAAGGGCGGATTGCTCGTGGTGCCGGCCGATAAACAGGTACGCTTCCTGCCGTTTCATCGCGTGCTGGAGACGCGCAACACATGGGAGGGGCGCTATCAACCCGCCATCGATCAAGTGGTCGGCGATATTGCGCGACTTTATCAGCAGCGCTGTGGGGTGATCGTGTTTAGCGGTTTATGCGACGATGGCGCGCTTGGCTGCCGCGTTGTGCAAGCGAACGGCGGCGAAGTGTGGGCGCAGACGCCTGACTCGTGTGTCAGCCCCGACATGCCTAACGCAGCGCTTGCGACGGGCACGGTTTGCGTACAGGGGACGCCAACACAACTGGCGCAAGCGTTGAACAGTCGCTACAGTCAATAGATGATGTCGAAAGACGGTAGCCGAAATCGAAAAAACGATAGCTAAAACCGGAGGGAGGCGCGCTGTTGATGTTCGCGCGCTAGAACAGAGGGTGCTTGGAGGGAATGGTGGTGAATAGTATGTTACAAACACAGCCCGTGGTGACGCAGATCGCCACCCTGCTGATTCCCGTTGGCGGCAAACAGCTGGTATTGCCCAATGTCACTGTTGCCGAGATTATCCCTTTCGTTGAGCCCATCGCTGAAGACGATGTGCCGACCTGGTATCTAGGCAGCTTTACCTGGCGCAATACCCTAGTGCCGCTGGTATCGTTCGAGGCCATCAACGATGAACCGTTTGCGAGTCGCACGCATAACCGCCGCATCGCGATTTTAAATAACGTGATCGGCGATCCCACGCTGCCGTTTTGCGGCATTGTCACCGAAGGTTTGCCGCGCCTTATGCGCCTGTTGCCCGATGAGATAGCCAACGACGAAGAGGCCATCGTCGGCCCTGCCGAAGTCGGACGCGTATTGGTCAACGGCGAGCGCGCCAGTATTCCCAATGTCATGTATATTCAGCAGCAAGTGTTAAGGTTGCTGTAAGCGTTTTTGTAACGCGATTCTCTGTTTCATTTCTTCGCAGATTTTCTCGCGCTGATTCAGTTCGGCGTGCGATTGTTTGTTTTTTATTTTTGAATGGAGGTGAATGATGAATGTAGTTTATGGCGCGGTTATTTCGCCCTTCGTGCGCAAGGTATTAATGTTGCTCGATTACAAAGGCATAGCTTACCAGCATATCAGTGTGCCGCCGCGCAGCACTGAACAACCCTTCGCGAAAATCAGCCCGCTTGGAAAAATCCCGGCGTTCGCAGATGAGTATGTCGAGCTTGCGGACTCGTCGGTGATTTGCGATTACCTCGAACACAAGTATCCGCGACCTGCGCTGTATCCGAAAACACCTGTCGAACGCGCAAAAGTTTTGTGGTACGAAGAATATACCGACACGCATTTGATGCAGCTGCTCGGCCCGGGACTTTTTTTTGAGCGCGTCATTGCGCCGGCATTTTATCGACGCGCCCCGAATCAAGCGCTGATCGAAGCCAGCTTGAAAGCGATACCGACAGCGCAGGATTATCTTGAACCACGAATTCCCGCGCAGGGGTTTTTAGTCGGCGCCGATCTGACCATCGCCGATTTAATTTTGCCCGGTGTGTTCATCAATGCCGGCTACGCGGATTACGCGATCGATGCGCGGCGCTGGCCGCGACTCGCTGCGTATGTGAAGCGTATGTCGGAACATCCGTTGTACGCGACATACATCGCGAAAGATCGCGCCATGATGAATGGTGCTCGCAAAAAATAACGCGCAAATAGATTAGGCGCGTAAATCCCCCCACAAAAATTGCAAAATACTGATCGCGGCAAGCGGTGCGGTCTCGGTGCGCAGAACGCGTGGACCGAGCCGCAACGACGCGAACTTTTTCTTTTCAGCTAGCACAACTTCGGCTGCGCTGAGACCACCTTCGGGGCCGATCAGCAGCGCGATGCTTTTTGGTTTTTCTGCGTGCGATTCGAGCGCTATTTCGCTGCGATGATGCAATACGAATTTTATATCCGCTGTAACGCTGTCGAGCCAAGCAGCAAGCGATATTGGTGAATGAATCGCAGGAATGCGATTGCGCGCGCACTGCTCGCACGCCGCAATCGCGATCGCCTGCCAGTGCGTTAATTTTTTCTCTTCGCGTTCGTTGCTCAATCGCACTTCGATCCGCTCGGTTTGCAGCGGGGTAATTTGCGCAACGCCGAGCTCGGTGGCTTTTTGAATCACCCAATCCATACGCTCGCCTTTTGAAATCGCGATGCCAAGATGTATCGCGAGCGGCGATTCGCGCTCGCAGTTATCGCAACTCCTCAACGCAACTCGCACCGATTTCTTATCGATACTGACGATGGCTGCGCGATATTCGCCGCCATCGCCATTGAATAACATCAATTCGTCGCCTACCTGCATGCGCAATACTCGCGAGACATGATGCGCGGCGTCCGCATCGAGTGCGAGCGTGCTATTCGGAGAGAGCGTTTGTGGCGAGTAAATTCGCGGGTTGCGCATGATTTTGGGATGATGAATCAGAGAGAACGTATGTTTTGACTTGCTGTGGTCGCGATATTAGCATGCCGACGAACCGACAAAGCGACGGCATTAAGCAGCGCAATAACAGAAGCAGCCGATCCAGGATGACCGACGACGCCAAGCAACAAACCGAGACCGCCCTGTTGCAACGCTTGCGCATGGGCGATAAGCAGGCATTCGTTGAACTCGTGCAGACCTATCATGTACCGATGAGATATTTTGCCGCTGCCATCATCGGCGATGCGCAAGCGGAAGAAGCCGTGCAGGAATCATGGTTAGCGGTAATGCGCAACATCGATCATTTCGAAGGGCGCTCCAGCTTGAAAACGTGGCTGTTCAGCATCGTTGGCAACGAAGCTAAAACGCGCTTGCGCAAAACCAAACGCGAAATTTCCCTCGATGCATTGAATACGGATGGACTTTTTGCGCCCGATCGTTTCCTCGCCGATGGCCACTGGGCACACCCACCCAACGCGTGGCACGAAGATTCGCCGGAAGCCTTGTTGAGCCAGGAAGATTTTCAACGCTGTCTCGAAAAAACGCTGGCGACATTGCCCGCAGTGCAGCGCACCGCGCTGCTGCTGCGCGACCAGGACGGACTCGATCTCGACGAAATTTGTAACTTATTAGATGTTAGTGCATCCAATATCAGGGTGCTTGTCCACCGCGCGCGCGTGCGCGTCCACGGCATGGTCGAGCACTTTGAGGAGACCGGAACATGTTGACCTGCCGCGAGCTGGCGCATCGACACGCCAGCGATTATGTCGACGGCCAGCTCGGCTGGCGCGCGCGGCTGAGCGTTCGGTTTCATCTGCTGATTTGCGATCATTGCCGCCGTTTTCTCGCGCAATTGCGTCAGGTGCGAAAATTGCTGCGCGCCAAGCCGCTGAACAATTCATTCCTCGATCCATCGGCCGACCCTGCCGCAACCGCGCTGGGGTTGCGGCTAGCTGAAATTTACACGGCACAAAAAAATTCTTCGCCGCCGTTGTAACAAATTATTACTTCATGCATCTCCATTGGGCGGGACGAATAACCGCTTAAACGATCTAGCCACCACCAACTAGTTAACCGCTACGAACTAGCTAACCAGGAGAAACACCATGAAAGCAATGACCACTCGTTCTATCACCAAACTTTCGCTCGCTACGGCTGCCGCTGCACTGTTTTCAACCGCGGTAGTTCCCGCCGTACACGCAGCCGATAGCGGCAGCACGCAGGTCAAATGCATGGGCATCAATGCCTGCAAAGGTCAGTCGAAATGCAAAACCGCGCAAAACGCCTGCGCGGGCCAAAACTCGTGCAAAGGCAAAGGCTGGCTGTTGTCGCCCAGCGCCTCCGAGTGCACCGCAAAAGGTGGCAAAGTCATCGAGTAAGCCGCTCGATGCAACGGCGCATCGCGTTTTTATTGCCGATGCGCCGCCTTATTTCCGTGACACCATTGAATAAATAGGCAGCGCCATGCACACGCAATTTGGATTGGGTCTGCGCCCCGAGCACTATCCCGACTTTCTCGGTGAAAAAGAGTCGGCCTCGAAACAAAACGTCGATTGGCTCGAAATCATCAGCGACAACTATCTCGTGCCGGGCGGCAAGCCGCTGTACTGCCTCGATCGCATTCGCCGCGATTATCCGCTCGCGATGCACGGCGTCGCGCTCAACATCGGCTCGTGCGACGCGCTCGATCGCGATTACGTCAGCGCGATCAAAACGCTTGCAGAGCGCATCGAGCCCGTTCTGATTTCCGATCACCTGTGCTGGACCGGCGTTGCCGATCGACGCTTACACGATTTACTGCCGTTACCGTACACCGCCGAAGCGGTTGCGCACGTCGCGCAACGCATTATGCAAGTGCAAGAAATGCTGGGCAGAAAACTCGTCATCGAAAATGTATCGACCTATGCCAACGGCCCAGGCGATTTGAGCGAAGCCGAATTCGTCTGCGCCATCGCCGACGCGGCCGATTGCGAACTGCTTGTCGATATCAACAATATTTACGTGTCGTCGCGCAATCTCGATTTCGATCCGCTCGACTATATGCGCATGCTGCCGGCCAAACGCATTCGCCAATTACACCTCGCTGGCCATACCGATCACGGCGATCATTGCATCGACACGCACGATCATCCTGTCTGCCCCGAAGTTTGGGCGCTGTATCGCGAAGCGGTGAAATTATGGAGCGCCGTGCCGGTGACATTGGAGCGCGACGATAATATTCCGCCGCTCGCGGAATTAATCGCGGAGCTCGATTGCGCACGCGCGCATGCGCAAGCGGCTATGCAGGAGCAACGCCATGCGGCTGCGTGAATGGCAACAGAGTTTTCAGCAGGCGGTGCTCGGCACATTGCATGGCAAGCAGGTGCCATTGCAGCAAAAACGTTTACCGAATGAGTTCAGCATTGAAATCTACGCGAACGCGTACCGCGAGCGTTTGCACGAAGCGCTGCGCAGTAATTATGTCGTGCTACATAAATTGCTCGGCGATCGCGATTTTGCCGAAATGGCTTATGCATTCACCGCCGCGCATCCGCCGCAAACAGCGTCGATCCGCTGGTTCGGCGCCGAGTTATCGAATTATCTGCGCGACATCGAACCCTATTCGAGTTGCCCCGCACTCAGTGAGATCGCGCAGTTCGAGTGGGCGTTGCGCCACACGGTCGACGCCGCCGATGCCGAGCGCATCGATTCAATCTATTTGCAGTCGTTGAGCGCTGAACAGTGGGCGGCATTGCGCTGCGATCTGCATCCGTCGCTGACGATTTTGCATTGCGACTGGAATGCGCCGCAGGTTTGGCGTGCGCTCGATGCGGATGAGGAACTGCCGCAGCCCGCCGCGTTTGATAGTTACTGGTTTGTCTATCGCGATGGCGACCTGGCAAGTCAATGGCGCAGCGCCGACGCGTACGAAGCCGAGGCCATCCGGCTGTGGACGCGCGGTGAAAACTTCGGCGCGCTCTGCGCGTTTCTTGAAGAAAAAATCGGCAATGCAGAATCTGCAATTGCGACGGCAGCGTCGTTTATGCGCACGTGGATTGAGCAGGGTTTGCTCGTGCGCGCATCGGCCGCGAATTAAATCGGAGGGCACGTCATGTTTAAAACGATAAATCGTTCTATGGACTGCGCGAGCGGTTGGCTCGCCTATTCTCGCCCGGTCGTGGACTTGATCGCGCGGCTCTATGTGGCGCGCGTATTTTTCCTGTCGGGGCTTTCGAAAATTCAGGATTGGGAAACCACGTTGTACCTGTTTCGCGAAGAATATCATGTGCCGTTGTTGAAACCTGAACTCGCGGCTGTTTCGGGAACGGCTGGTGAGCTGACGTTTTCGGTTTTGCTGGCGCTGGGATTATTCACGCCGCTCTCGGCGTTTGGGTTATTTATGCTGAATATCGTTGCATTCGTTTCGTATTATCACGCACTGATCGAGACGCCCGCCGCGTGGCACGATCATCTCGAATGGGGCATTATCATCGCGCTGCTGATGACGGCGAAATCGGGACGTATTTCTGTCGATGGCTTAATTGCGCGGTTTTCTCCCCTCTCCCCGCAGGAGAGGGGTCGGGGGTGAGGGAAGGTTTCCCGCGTAATTCTGCCCTCATCCTCACCTTAACCCTCTTCTTGAGGTCCTTTAGGGCTCGCAAGGAGAGGAGATTTAGTCAGCCGCGTAACTTCAAATTGTTCCAAATCGTGCGCGTCGGCTCAACCTGGTTCATCGTGTAGAAATGCAAACCGGGCGCGCCGCCCGCAAGCAGTTGCTCGCACAGATGCGTGACAACTTCGACGCCGAATTCGGCTTGGCTTTGCAGGTCGTCGCCGTATTGTTCGAGGCGTTTGCAAATCCAGCGCGGAATTTCAGCGCCGCAATTGCGCGAGAAACGCGCAAGATTGGCGTAATTCATGATTGGCATCACACCGGGATAGATCGGTTTATCGATGCCGGCATGGCGGCATTGCTCGATAAAATAAAAATACGCGTCGGCGTTGTAGAAATACTGCGTGATCGCGCTGTTCGCACCGACATCGAGTTTTTGTTTCAAAAACGCGATGTCTTCGCCATAGCTGCGTGCATCGGGATGAATTTCCGGATAGGCCGCCACCTCGATCGTGAAGTAATCGCCGAATTCGCGGCGAATCAATTCGACCAGTTCGCGCGCATAGACCAAACGCTGCGCGCCCATGCCCGAGGGTACATCGCCGCGCAAAGCGACGATGCGATCGATGCCCGCAGTCTGATATTCGGTAAGTAACTCAACGATACTCGCCGCGTCGTCGCCGCCGAACGAAAGATGCGGCGCAACACTGATACCTTCCTCGCGCATCGCGACGACGATATCCTTGGTGTTATCGCGCGTCGAACCGCCGGCGCCGTAGGTAACCGAAAAAAAATCGGGGCCGAGGTCGTTGAGCACGCGGCGCGTGACAATTAAATTGTCGCGACCCTGCGGCGTTTTCGGCGGAAAAAACTCGAAGCTGAAGCGTTGCGTCATAGTTATCAATACTTATAGCTGTCGGGTTTGAACGGACCTTCCGCTTTCACGCCGATATATTTCGCCTGCGCATCGGTGAGCTTTGTGATCACGCCACCGAAACCGCGCACCATGTGCGCCGCAACTTCTTCGTCGAGTTTTTTCGGCAGCACTTCGACGGTAATCGCGCCGGGCTTGAGGTCGGCTTCGAGATTCGCGAAACGGCGCTCGTACAAATAAATTTGCGCGAGCACTTGGTTCGCGAACGAACCGTCCATGATGCGCGAGGGATGACCGGTGGCATTGCCCAAATTCACGAGGCGGCCTTCCGACAACAGAATCAAATAATCTTTCGCGGCGCGATTGCGATACACCTTGTGCACCTGCGGTTTAACTTCTTCCCACTCCCAGTTTTTGCGCATGAAAGCCGTGTCGATTTCGTTATCGAAGTGGCCGATGTTGCAAACCACGGCACCCGCTTTCAATGCTTTCAACATTTCTGCGTTGCAGACATTGACGTTGCCGGTGGTGGTGACGACGAGATCGGTGCTGCCGAGCAATGCAGTATTGATGCTGGCCGCAGTGCCGTCGTTAATACCATTGTTGAATGGCGATACCACTTCGAAACCGTCCATGCACGCCTGCATCGCGCAGATCGGATCGATCTCCGAAACTTTAACGATCATGCCTTCCTGACGCAGCGACTGCGCCGAGCCTTTGCCGACATCGCCGTAACCGATCACGAGCGCTTTTTTACCCGACAGCAAATGATCGGTGCCGCGTTTGATCGCATCGTTCAAACTGTGGCGGCAACCATATTTGTTGTCGTTCTTGGATTTGGTAACGGAATCGTTGACATTCACCGCCGGAATTTTCAATTCGCCTTTCGCGAGCATTTCCTGCAAGCGATGCACGCCTGTGGTGGTTTCTTCGGTGACACCGTGAATGTTGTCGAGCATCGCCGCGAATTTCTGATGCAGCATCAGCGTTAAGTCGCCGCCGTCATCGAGAATCATATTGGCATCCCACGGCGCACCATCTTTCAAAATGGTTTGCTCGATACACCATTCGTATTCGGTTTCGGTTTCGCCTTTCCACGCGAACACGGGAATACCGCGCGCGGCGATTGCAGCGGCAGCGTGATCCTGCGTCGAGAAAATATTGCACGAAGACCAGCGCACTTCGGCGCCGAGTTCGACGAGTGTTTCGATCAACACGGCGGTTTGAATCGTCATGTGAATGCAGCCGAGAATTTTTGCGCCTTTCAATGGCTGATGCGCACGATATTTTTCGCGCAGCGCCATCAGCGCGGGCATTTCGGTTTCGGCGATTTCAATTTCCTTGCGGCCGTAATCGGCGAGATTGATATCGGCGACTTTGAAGTCGGAAAATGTCTTTGCGTTCATTTCTTCAGTTACTCCGGAATTTAGTATTTTCAATTTCCTCTCTCTGCGGGAGAGGAAGTTAAGATCACAGCGCCGCTTTCAACGCAGCGGCTTTGTCGGTTTTTTCCCACGGGAACGTCGTGAAGGTTTCGGATTTCTTCACTTTCCTGCCGTTTTCGACGCCATCCCATTCGTAGGTTGCTTGTTCGGGTTTACGGCCGAAGTGACCGTAGGCAGCGGTTTTTTGATACATCGGATGCAGCAGGTCGAGCATTTTCTGAATTGCGTACGGGCGCAGATCGAAATGCTCGCGCACGAGTTGAATAATTTTTTCATCGGCGACTTTGTTGGTGCCGAAGGTATTGATCGAAATCGAAGTGGGTTGGGCCACGCCGATCGCATACGACACTTGAATTTCGCAGCGATCGGCAAGACCTGCTGCGACAATATTTTTCGCGACATAACGGCCCGCATAAGCCGCGCTGCGATCCACTTTCGATGGATCTTTACCGGAGAACGCGCCACCGCCGTGACGCGCCATGCCGCCGTATGAATCGACGATGATTTTGCGGCCGGTCAAACCGCAGTCGCCGACCGGGCCGCCGATCACGAAGCTGCCGGTCGGGTTGATGTGAAATTGCGTGCTTTTGTGCAGCAGCTCGGCGGGCAGCACGTGTTTGATGACGAGTTCGAGCACGCCTTCTCGGAGGTCGCTGTATTTCACGTCGGGGTTGTGTTGTGTTGAAAGTACAACGGCATCGATCGCGACAACCTTGCCGTTTTCGTAGCGGCAGGTGACCTGCGATTTTGCATCGGGGCGCAGCCACGGCAATAAGCCCGATTTGCGCGCCTCGGCTTGGCGCTCGACCAGACGGTGCGCGTAGCAAATCGGTGCGGGCATCAACACGTCGGTTTCATTGCTGGCGTAACCGAACATCAAGCCTTGATCGCCCGCGCCCTGATCTTCGGGCTTGGCGCGATCCACGCCCTGCGCGATATCGACCGATTGCTTGCCGATAATGTTGAGCACGCCGCAAGTGGCGCCGTCGAAACCGACATCGGACGAGGTGTAGCCGATATCGCAAATGACTTTGCGCACAATTTCTTCGAGATCGGCCCATGTGCTCGTGGTGATTTCGCCCGCGACGATCGCAACGCCGGTTTTAACGAGCGTTTCGCAAGCGACGCGCGCGTATTTGTCTTCGGCGATCAGGCGATCGAGCACGGCATCGGAAATCTGATCGGCGATTTTGTCGGGATGACCTTCGGAGACGGACTCGGAGGTGAACACGGAATAGTCGGACATTGCTAATTCCCCTTAGCCTGGTTGTTAGATATAAGAACGTTAGAAATGGCGGCAGTGTTTGAAGAGCGAATAAATTGGCGAATCTGTACGCGGAAGCCGTTGCGCTGCGCGATGTAAACGGCACGTCCGCTTTCGAAGCCAGCAGCGTGCGCCCATTGCGTGAGATCGGCCGGTTCGAAGCCGAGCCAGAGATCGCCGCAGGCCGATTCGGCCCAGCGCTGATCGTGGCGGCAGAGTTCGGTAATTAAGAGTGAGCCGCCCGGCTTCAACGCCATTGCCACGTCGCTAAAGATGCGAGCGGGCGAGGGCACGTGGTGCAGCACCATATTCAGCACGGCGCAATCGGCGTTCACTTTTTGCAAATTCGATTGCGCGGTATCGCCGTGAATAAATTCGACATTGGCGAATTGATTTTTGTCTGCGAACGCGCGCGCTTGGTCGAGCATCGCGCGCGAATTATCGAGCGCGATCACGCGTGCAAAGCGCGCGGCCAATTCACCGAGAAAAGCGCCTTCGCCGGGACCCACTTCGAGCGCGAGCGCGCCGCCGTCGGGAAAACATTGCGCGAGCATATCGGCCGCTTGCGCGCCGTACATTTCATAAGCGGCGATAAGCTCCTGCTGTTCGCGAAAGCGCCCCGCATTCTCGGCGAAGAATTGCTGGGAGCGACGCGAGCGCTCGGCCTGAATTTCCTTAAGGCGAGTATTCACTTCGGCGCTCAGCAGCAGCTTGTCGACGCTGTCGAACAGCGCGCGATGCAGCACGGCGAGCTCGGCCGTGCTCGCTTCGGGTACGCGGCGATAGAAAATTGAGTTGCCTTCGCGCCGGGTCGTCACCAGCTCGGCTTTGGCGAGAATCTTTAGATGGTGGCTCATGCCCGACTGCGGCATCGCGAAAATCTGACCCAGTTCGAGCACGCCGAACGAGTCGAGACTCAGCGCGCGCAGAATATCGAGCCGCAGCGCATCGCCGCTCGCCTTGCAAAAGGCAGCCAGCGCGGCACTTGAAAACACGGGAGCGGTGCCAGAGGGGGGGGCGAGATCGAGAGCGGTCGGCGCGGTCATGGGCGGCAAGCCTAGCAGATGGCGCAACCTATATCAAAATATTTTGATATAGGTTGGCGGGCGCGATGAGCTCCATCTCCGATCGGCAAACAGATGCAACCAAGCGTTGCGTCGACGCAGTCAAGCGTTGCGCTAAGGGCGGCTGGAAGGGACAATAAGCGCCTTTTTCCAGCCATTCCCGATCGCTTTGCCCCGTGGAGTCCCGCATGCCGTCTCGTACCGAACTAGCCAATGCCATTCGCGCCCTCAGTATGGATGCCGTGCAAAAGGCCAACTCCGGCCATCCTGGCGCGCCGATGGGTATGGCCGATATCGCCGAAGTGCTGTGGCGCGACTTCCTGCATCACAATCCGGCGAATCCGGCGTGGCCGAATCGCGATCGCTTCGTGCTGTCGAACGGCCACGGTTCGATGCTGCTGTATTCGTTGCTGCACCTCACGGGCTACGATCTGTCGATCGACGATCTCAAACAATTCCGCCAATTGCATTCGCGCACGCCGGGCCACCCCGAGTACGGCTACACGCCGGGCGTCGAAACCACGACCGGACCGTTAGGGCAGGGTATCGCTAACGCGGTCGGTATGGCGCTCGCGGAAAAAATTCTCGCCGCGCAATTCAATCGTCCCGACCATGCCATCGTCGATCATTACACCTACGTTTTCCTCGGCGATGGTTGTCTGATGGAGGGCATTTCGCACGAAGCGTGTTCGCTCGCGGGCACACTTGCTCTCGGCAAATTGATTGCCTTCTACGATGATAACGGCATTTCGATCGACGGCGACGTCGAGGGCTGGTTCACCGATAACACGCCGCAGCGTTTTGAAGCCTACGGCTGGCATGTCGTATCGAATGTAAATGGCCACGATGCCGATGCGATTAAAGAGGCGATCGAACGCGCGAAAACCGAAACCCATCGCCCGACATTGATTTGCTGCAAAACCATCATCGGCAAAGGCTCGCCGAACAAACAAGGCAAAGAAGAGGCGCATGGCTCCGCGCTTGGCGATGCGGAAGTCGCGCTCGTGCGTAAAACCTTGCACTGGGATCACGCGCCGTTTGAAATTCCGAAAGAAATTTATGCAGCGTGGGACGGCCGCGCGCGCGGCGAACAACTCGAACGCAACTGGCATGCGCGCTTCGAAGCGTACCGCGCTGCATATCCTCAATTAGCGACTGAATACGAGCGCCGCATCAAGGGTGAATTACCTGCCGATTTTGCAACGCGCGCCAACGATTTTATTCGTCAATCGCAAAGCGAAATGAAAACTGTCGCCACGCGTAAGGCGAGCGAAATATGTCTGAATTTCTTCGGTCCGCAGTTGCCCGAATTGCTCGGCGGCTCGGCCGATCTGGCCGGTTCCAACAATACGATCTGGAAAGGCTGCAAAGGAATTTCCGCGGAAGACGCCAGCGGCAATTATCTGTATTACGGCGTGCGCGAATTCGGCATGTCCGCGATCATGAATGGCGTCACGCTGCACAGCGGCTTCAAGACCTACGGCGCAACATTCCTCGTCTTCATGGAGTACGCGCGCAACGCGGTGCGCATGGCGGCCATCATGAAACAGCCGAGCATTTTCGTGTACACGCACGATTCGATCGGCCTCGGCGAAGACGGCCCGACGCACCAACCGATCGAACAGCTCGCGAGTCTGCGCGGCACGCCGAATCTCAATACATGGCGCCCATGCGATATGGCCGAATCCGCCGTCGCGTGGAAATCCGCGATCGAATGCAAGGATGGTCCAACCGCGTTGATTTTCACGCGTCAGAATTTAGTGCACCAACAGCGCGATACTATTCAGCTCGATAATATTTCGCGCGGCGGTTACGTGTTGCACGATTGCGCGGGTCACCCCGAAGCGATCCTGATCGCAACGGGCTCCGAGGTTGCGCTCGCGATGCAAGCCGCCGAACAACTCGCGTTGAATGGCCGCCATGTGCGTGTGGTATCGATGCCGTGCACCAGTGTGTTCGATCAGCAGGATGCGGGTTATCGCGAAACCGTATTGCCGAGCGATGTGTTCGCGCGCGTGGCGATCGAAGCGGCGCACAAAGATTATTGGTACAAGTACGTCGGCCTCGACGGCGCCATCATCGGCATGGAAACTTTCGGCGAATCGGCACCGGGCCCACAGTTGATGGAATATTTCGGTTTTACCGTCGACGCTGTCGTCGAAACGGTGAATGAGTTGCTGGACACTTAATGCTGGCTAATTATTAATGCTTAGACTGGCGATCAACGGTTATGGCCGCATCGGCCGCTGCGTGTTGCGCGCGCTCTACGAAAGCGCGCACTACAGCGAAATCGGCAGCGACAATGCGCCACGTAAGCGCATGCGCGTGGTCGCGATCAACGAGCCGGCCGATCTCAATACGATCGCGCATTTAACCAAATACGATACGACGCACGGCCGTTTTCCCGGTCACGTGACGATTGAAAATTGCACGAACAAAAATAAGACGTTGCGCGTTAATGACGACACGATTGCAGTCGGCCACGAAACCGATTTGGCAAAATTGGATTGGCGTGAGCACAACATCGATATCGTGCTCGAATGCAGCGGCGAATACGCCGCGCCGCAACAATTGCAGCGTCACATCGACGCGGGCGCGAAACGCGTGCTGCTGTCGCAACCCGGCGTGGAAATTCCAGTCGTCGTGTACGGCATCAACGAAACTATTTTGCGCGGCGATGAAAAAATCATTTCCGCTGCGTCGTGCACGACGAATTGCATCGTGCCGATTATCAAAATTCTCGATGCGGCATTTGGCATCGAAAGTGGAATTATTACGACGATCCATTCGGCGATGAACGATCAGCCCGTGCTCGATGCGTACCACCACACCAATTTGCGCAAAACGCGCGCAGCGGGACAGTCGATTATTCCGGTCGATACGGGATTGGCGTTTGGCGTCGGCCGCGTATTGCCGAATTTGGCGGGTCGTTTCGCCGCGCACGCGTTGCGCGTGCCGACGATCAATGTGTCCGCGATGCAATTGACCGTACAGACGCGCAAGATGGCCGATGTCGATACGGTCAACCGCGCGCTCGCGGCGGCAGCAGCGCAGCATGCAACGATCCTCGGTTACACTGACGAGCCGCTGGCGTCGTGCGATTTCAACCATGATCCGCGCTCAGGCATTGTCGATGCGGGTCAGACGCGCGTGGCGGGCAATTTGATCAACGTGCTGACCTGGTTCGACAACGAATGGGGCTACGCCAATCGCATGCTCGATGTCGCTGCTCACTGGGCTTCACAATAAGAGCTGGACAGCGACCAAGCGTTAGAAAAGATTTTGTTATTGCGAGGAAGAAAAATAAATGTCTGTTTTGAAAATATCCGATCTCGATCTCGCCGGCAAACGCGTGCTGATCCGCGAAGATCTCAACGTGCCGGTGAAAGACGGCAAAGTAACTTCCGATGCGCGCATTCGCGCGACAATTCCGACGCTGGAGCTGGCGCTCAAAGCTGGCGCGAAAGTGATTGTGATGTCGCACCTGGGTCGCCCCACCGAAGGTCAATACGAAGACGAATTTTCGCTAGCACCCGTCGCTGCGCATCTCGGTCAATTATTGAATCGAAAAGTGCCGCTCATAAAAGATTGGCAAAATGGCGTGAGCGTCGGTGCGGGTGAAATCGTGTTGCTCGAAAATGTGCGCTTCAACAAGGGCGAGAAAAAAGATAACGAAGACCTCGCCAAACAATACGCCGCACTCTGCGATATTTTCGTGATGGATGCATTCGGTACCGCGCATCGCGCCGAAGCCTCCACGCATGGTGTTGCGAAATTTGCACCCGTTGCGTGTGCGGGTTTATTACTTGCCGATGAGCTTGAAAATTTAGAAAAGGCGCTCAAGCATCCGGCGCGCCCGCTCGTTGCGATTGTCGGCGGTTCGAAAGTGTCGACCAAACTCACTGTGCTCGAAAATCTTTCGACCAAAGTCGATCAATTGATTGTCGGCGGCGGCATCGCCAATACATTTTTGGCCGCAGCAGGTTTCCCGGTTGGCAAATCCCTGTGCGAGCACGATTTAATTCCTGCGGCGAAAGCGTTGATGGAAAAAACGAAAATCCCATTGCCGGTCGATGTTGTCGTCGGCAAGGAATTTAATGAAAATGCAACCGCGACAATTAAAGATGTCAAAGACGTTGCCGACGATGACATGATTTTCGATATCGGCCCGAAGAGCGCGGCGAATCTCGCGACATTATTGAAAGATGCGAAATCGATCATCTGGAACGGCCCAGTTGGCGTGTTCGAATTCGACCAATTCGGCGAAGGCACCAAAACGCTATCGCATGCGATTGCCGACAGCCACGCGTTCTCGATCGCGGGCGGCGGCGATACGCTCGCCGCAGTCGACAAATATGGCATCGAGAAAAAAGTGTCGTACATTTCCACCGGTGGCGGTGCGTTTCTCGAATATGTCGAAGGCAAGGTGTTGCCGGCGGTTGCGATTCTGGAAGAGCGCGCGAAGAAATAAAGCGAGATTTTAATTTCCCAAATTAAAAAGCCCCGCAGTGCGGGGCTTTTTTCTGCAAATTTATTGTGTGTATAACTGCGAAGCAGGAACAACAATGGGCGTGCTTTGCCCTGGATAAGACCATAAAAAAATAGCCTTCGCGGTAGAAAGGTATTCTATATATTTAATTTGCAATGCAGCGGGTTGCCCCTGGGTTAAAGCGATCGAACTGCTGCATGAGGGAGTGGTGTCGGTATTTTGGTACCATAGTTTATTAACTATTTGGTTGCCATTGATTGATATCTGTGCACTGTCGTCTGCATTGATGCAGAATTTATAACTGCCTGAAACTGGTGGAACCACTTTTCCTGTCCAAATCACTGAAAAATTATCAGTACCTATGCTGCCACTAACCGGGCTGCTATTTCCCCAGCTGAAATTGACATCGGTATCGATACGCGTCAAAGCTGCAGGGGCGGTAAAATTATTGTTGTTATAATAAACGCCGGTCAGACCAGGCTGCTGGCAAGCGTCACCCACTCCGTTGCCGTCGCTATCTTTTTGATCTGCGTTAGCCACCGATGGGCAATTGTCGAATAGATCCGGATAACCATCACTATCATTGTCGGGATACAGCGTGGTGGTTATGGTATTTGAAGAATTAGTGGTAACTAAACCGCATTGACTTTGATAAATGCTTTCAAGATTAATAAACGCGGGGTAGCTGTTATTGGTAACTGTAACAAATCCGGGATCTCCTGAATAATAAACGCAATTACCAAGCATTAAAAAGCTCAATGCCTGAGCTCCGGAACCTTGAGTTGTTCCGCTAATGTTGTGATCCAGAATGATTGGTCCGTGAACTTTTGCAACGCAGTGAGGCACGAGGTTGCCATCGCTATCGACATCATTCGGGGCAGTTTGACATGCGGTGGTGGTATCGGGATTTGTTAGTGTAGGGTCGTACCAATTTACTTTTGCGACAGGGCTTAAAATGAGCCCGTAGTGGTTGGTGATGCTTGCGTCGTTAACTACAACGTTGTTGGTAACGGATGTATTTCTAACGCCATACAGATAAATCGCACCGCCGCCATCGACTGATCCTTTTGGAAAGTACAATTGATTGTCATGAATGTTAATGGTATCGGGAGCAACCCAAAGATAACTATATCCATCGGGCGGGCTACCGTCTTCGAATCCTACGTAGACGAGAGCAATACCGGGATAAACTGAGCCATCCGCTCGCGATGGAATGCGAATCGCTTTATTATTACCGATTTCGATATTAGTCGAGTTAGAGACATAAATACGACCGTCAACGCTGCGAACGGTATTCGATAATATTTTTATATTACTACTAAAATGCACACCAATCGGATCGTCGCCCACACCCGTAATAATATTGCCTTGAATTAAATTGGGTTCGCCGTTGGTGCCGCCTTCAAAACTGCCTAGCCCAATACCTTCGGATGCAACCTCACCAGAAAACGCATTGATAATATTATTGGTAATGGTTACATGTTTGCGAATGGACGGTCCCGTCAACCAGTACATGTTGTTACCAGAACTCGTAGCGCCGTATGCATACGTGCCATAGTTGAACGTATTATTCGTTATCGTAGCGTCTTGTGTTCGCCAAAAATAAATGATTCTGCCGTTTCCGTTGGCCGCTACACCACCTGCGACCGTAAATACGGTATTGCTAATGGTTCCGGTAAAAGGCGGCTGAACATTTGAAGTGGATCCGTCGGTCTTTTTTGAAATCCCTAGATTGAATAAATAGCCTTCTCCATTGATATCGTTGAATTTGATACCGCCACCCGCCGATGAGGTCAATGAAGAGTTGCCCCACATGAATAATGGTCCAGTGACATAATGAGTTTTGCCAGCAGGAATTTCACATACGGCATTATTGTTTGAACAGTATGTCAGTGCGGCTTGCAAGGCAGCTGTATCATCGGTCGTTCCATTACCAGTTGCGCCATTATTTGTCGTTAAATAATTGGCATATACATTTGATACTCCCAGTATCAATACAACTACGAAGCCTTTTATTTGATTTGATAATTTCATTAGATATCCCCTTCGTTAATTATCGACGCCAACCAGCCCGTCCTGAACCCCATCCGTGCCCTGTTGGCTTTGTGCTCCGAGTAACTTTGCGTAAGTTGCAACTGTCGAGCTTATTGAGCCACCGCAATGCTGACAAGCACCCTTAATGAATTTTTAATTGCATTCGCAATTGCCAAATGGCATGAGCGCCCGCACTCTTTGAGGACCAACTCCACCCTTGGCCAGCAATTCAGGTATTATTCGCCGTCTTGAAGAACCTCGGCATTGGGCTTAAACGAAGTATTAAGCCCAGAGGCCCTGCCAAATCGCGGAGACTTTCATGGCACTCATCAGCTTGCGTCAATTACTCGATCACGCCGCCGAACACGGTTACGGCGTACCCGCATTTAACGTCAATAACCTCGAACAGACGCGTGCGATCATGGAGGCGGCCGCGGAAACGCGCAGCCCCGTGATCATGCAGGCCAGCGCCGGCGCGCGCAAATACGCGGGCTCGAATTTCCTGCGCCATATGATTCTTGCCGCCATCGATGAATTTCCCGATGTGCCGATCTGCATGCACCAGGACCACGGCGTCAGTCCCGCCGTGTGCCAGCGCTCGATTCAACTCGGCTTCAGCTCGGTGATGATGGATGGTTCGCTGAAGGAGGATGGTAAAACGCCAGCCTCGTACGAATACAACGTGAAAGTCACGCGCGAAGTGGTAGCGATGGCGCATGCATGCGGCGTATCGGTCGAAGGTGAGTTGGGTTGTCTCGGTTCGCTCGAAAGCGGCATGGCCGGCGAAGAAGATGGTGTCGGCGCGGAAGGAATTTTGACGCACGATCAAATGCTCACCGATCCCGAGGAAGCGGCGCATTTCGTGTCCGAGACGCAGGTCGATGCGCTTGCGATAGCGGTCGGCACCAGCCACGGCGCGTATAAATTCACGCGACCGCCCACCGGCGATATTCTCGCGATCGAACGCATCAAAGAGATTCATCGCCGCATTCCGAGCACGCATCTCGTCATGCACGGTTCGAGTTCGGTGCCGCAGCATTGGCTCGCGATCATCAACGAGTACGGCGGCAAAATTAAAGAAACCTACGGCGTACCGGTCGAGCAAATTGTCGAAGGCATCAAGCACGGTGTGCGCAAGGTGAATATCGATACCGATTTGCGTTTGGCGTCGACGGGTGCGATTCGCCAATTCATGGCGAAAAATCCGGAAGAGTTCGATCCGCGCAAATATTTGAAAGAAACCATCAAAGAAATGAAAGCCGTCTGCAAAGAGCGTTACCAAGCGTTCGGCACCGCAGGTCAGGCCGATAAAATCAAAGTGATCGGTCTCGAAGCCATGTCGGTTCGCTACGAAAAAGGTGAGCTCAATCCCCGTGTCCAATAATTATTGGATCAATAAAGTAGGCAGAATAAACTAAGGAGGAAACGGCGCGACACAAGACCTGTTGCGCCGGCCACGATGGCTATTCAATTCGATAGCGAACGCCTGCATCAGCAAATCCGCAAATTCTCCGTTGTCGATACAGCGTTACCCGGTGATGCCGAAAAGAATTACTTTCAGTTCTATGGTATCGATTTCGAAAATCAAATCGACGGCGTTAAGCATTTTTTTGGCTACTTTAATAGCGGCAAATACGACATCGTCGTCCACTATTTTTCGCTAGAAGCGCGCGCGCGCGGCACTTGTTTTATTTTCCATGGCTATTTCGATCATGCAGGATTATTCAGACACGTCATCGAGTATTGTCTGCTGCGCAACCTCAATGTGGTTATTTACGACCTGCCCGGACACGGGCTGTCCACGGGCGAGCGTGTCAGCATTCCTTCATTCAGCGATTATTTAACGGTGATGAAAGACTGTGTGAAGTTATTTGCTGGGATCGCGCCACAGCCGTGGCATGCAATTGGACAGAGTACCGGCGCGGCAATTTTGATGGATTACACCTTGCAAGAGCTGCCGCCCAGTTTCGATAAAATTGTGTTGATGGGCCCGCTCGTGCGTGCGGCCGAGTGGCGTCTGGTCAAACTTGCGTATTGGGTTGGCTCGAAATTTCTCGAAAAAGTGCCGCGTAAATTCGGCGTTAACTCCAACGACAAACAATTTTTGGAATTTCTCGAAAAAGCTGATCCGCTCCAGGCGCGTCACATTGCGGTGCGCTGGGTCGATGCGTTGTTGCGCTGGGAAAGTCGCTTCGATCATCTGCCCGAAAGCGATAAAGCTATTTTAATTATCCAGGGTCAGCGCGATACCACGGTCGATTGGCGCTACAACATTCCCACAATCCGCAAAAAATTTCCCAAGGCGAAGTATTTGCCGTTGCAGGATGCCTATCATCATCTTGCCAACGAGGCGCCCGAGATTCGCGCAAAGATTTTTGCGGCGATGGATATGTATTTTGGCTGAGGCGATGCTTGAAACGAAACATTAAACCCCAAGCCTTATAATAATAAGAATATGGACGTGGAAAAAACACTAAAAATCGTCGCGATTTCGATGGTAATCCTGCTTTGTATTTATGGATTGCTTTTTTATCAAAACAATCGCGCGGCAGAACCAGTTAGAAACGAGCGCATTGCGCAAAGCTACGAACACGGCGTGAGCTGGTTGCTGAATCATCGTCAAGACATATTACGCGAACCTAATACGGCGTTGTGGTGGATGCTCCGTGAAAGCGCACGCGTTAGTGGCGATGTTCGCATACAGAGTCTTGTCGATGAGTTTCTTAAAAACTTCGATGTGGTGGATTCCTATTCGATATGGCAAGCTTATTTTCATCCAAGAGCGTTCCGCAATGCGGTATTTTCCCCTAGCGAATACACTTCACTGGTCGATTATCAGCAACATTTTCTGTATGCCCTCACGTGTAGCAACCAGTTGGCTAGCGAGCCGTTAATCCGGACGCAAAACAATAATCCAGATTTTTGCTGGCACGGCGCGCGCGCCGTTCGTCCCGCCTGTGTCACGCATCAGCTCATGGCTTATGAAATGATCAGGCGTAGGGGGTGCTATGTCGAAAATCTCGATTCCAAAATTTCTATTTTGCAAAACACAATAGAAAAACAACTCACCTATGATCCGCGCGTAGTCGATGTATATATTCAGCGCGTATTAATGTTAGTTGACTCGGGTGCGCGCGAGCGCATTAAGCCGCGCTGGCTAGAGCGCGTGCTCGATGCTCAACTGGAAGATGGCGGCTGGTCGGATATGCAGCCGCTAATTCCCGCGGGTGGTGGAAAATATGTTGGGTTTGATGCGAGAGCCGTAAAAATCGCGACACCCATCAGCAATTTTCATGCGACGGCGCAGGGAGTTTTGCTGATGACCTTATTGCGCCACCCGTAGTGCTGGCGGCGCAGTTAGCGTATTCAGAATAACACCCGCGTGCGGATCGTGCCCTCGACCTGCCGCAATTTTTCCAGCGCTATTTCGCTGGTGTCTTGATCGACATCGATGACGACATAGCCGACGTTTTCGACGGTCTGTAAATACTGGCCGCTGATATTGATGTTGTTTTCGGAAAAGATTTTGTTGATCGCCATCATCACGCCCGGCACATTGCGATGCACGTGTAGCAGGCGGTGCTTGCCGGGGTGCGACGGCAAGGCGACTTCGGGGAAATTCACGGACGTTGTTGTCGTGCCCGTGTCGCTGTAACGCACGAGCTTTTCCGCAACTTCAAGGCCGATATTTTCCTGAGCTTCCTGCGTCGAGCCGCCGATGTGCGGCGTTAAAAACACATTGTCGAAGGCGCGTAGCGGCGAAATGAATTCATCGTCGTTCGAGCGCGGCTCGACAGGAAACACGTCGATTGCAGCGCCGCCGAGATGGCCGCTGCCGAGCGCGGCAGCGAGCGCGTCGATATCGACGACGGTGCCGCGCGCGGCGTTAATCAAAATGCCACCTTTTTTCATGAGGCCGAGTTCGCGCGCGCCGATCATCATCTTCGTCGATTTATTTTCGGGTACGTGCAGCGAAACGATGTCGCTGCATGCGAGCAATTCGTCGATGTTGGCTTTCTGTATGGCATTACCGAGCGGCAATTTGGCGACGACATCGGTAAAGCAGACTTTCATGCCGAGCGATTCGGCGATTACGGATAATTGCATGCCAATGCTGCCATAACCGACGATGCCGAGCGTCTTGCCGCGAATTTCAAAAGCGCCATCCGCGGATTTTTGCCATTGTCCGCGATGCGCGGCCGCATTTTTCTCGGCGATGCGGCGCAACAATAAAATCGCTTCGGCAATTACAAGCTCAGCGACGCTGCGCGTATTTGAATACGGCGCGTTGAAGACGACGATGCCGTGTTCGGTCGCCGCCTTGAGATCGACCTGATTGGTGCCGATGCAAAAGCAACCGACTGCGATGAGTTTTTCGGCGGCGGCAAAAATGTCCGCTTTTAATTGCGTGCGCGAGCGAATGCCGACGAAATGCGCATTGCGAATGGCTTGTTTTAATTCGGCATCGGGCAGTGCTTTCTTGTGGTATTCGATATTGGTATAGCCGGCCGCTTGCAGCGTATCGATCGCGGTCTGGCTCACGCCCTCCAGCAGCAGAAATTTAATTTTGCTTTTGTCGAGCGATGTCTTGGTCATGGTTGGCTCCATACTGCGGGGTCGGGTAACCCGTTTTGGAAAAGGGCGCTATGGTATCATGCCCGCCCTTTGCCTTTATCCGGGTTTGCCGAATTCGCTTTGCGACGGCAGTTTTGTGTTTGAGGTCAGCATGTCCGCCGCAACTCTTTCAGGCCAACAGATCGAACAGCTCGCCGCCATTGTCGGCGCCGATAAGATCACGACCGCGCCCGACGATTTGCAGCGCTTCGGCCGCGATTGGACCAGGGCCTATCCACCCGCGCCGTCGGCGGTGGTATTTCCGCGCACAATCGAACAGGTACAGGCGATCGTGAAGTGGGCCAACATTGAGCGTGTCGCGCTGGTGCCGTCAGGCGGGCGCACCGGGCTGAGCGGCGGCGCGGTGGCGCGCAACGGCGAAGTTGTTGTAGCGTTCGATTACATGAATAAAATTTCCGAATTCAACGCGCTCGATCGCACCGCCGTGTGCGAGGCGGGTGTGGTCACCGAGCAGTTGCAGCAATTCGCCGAAGAGCAGGGGCTGTATTACCCCGTCGATTTCGCTTCGGCTGGCTCGTCGCAGATCGGCGGCAATATTTCGACCAATGCCGGCGGCATCAAAGTCATTCGTTACGGTATGACGCGCGATTGGGTCGCTGGTTTGAAAGTGGTCACCGGCAATGGCGATGTTCTCGATCTCAATCGCGGCCTCATCAAAAACAATGCGGGCTACGATCTGCGGCAATTATTTATCGGTGCGGAAGGTACGCTGGGTTTTATCGTCGCAGCGACCATGCAGCTCACGCGTCCGCCCGTCGATCTCACCGTGCTCGTGCTCGGCGTACCTGAATTCTCTAACATCATGGATGTGCTGCACGCGTTCCAAAACAAACTCGACCTTACCGCGTTTGAGTTTTTCTCGGACATAGCGCTCGAAAAAGTTGTCGCCCACAGTCGTTCACAAAAACAGAGCGGTTTGCAAAAGCCTTTCGATACACCAGCCGCGTTTTACGCGCTGCTCGAATTCGAAAAATGCAACGATGCTATCGAAGCGCAGGCGATGGAATTGTTCGAGCACTGCGTCGAGCGGGGCTGGGTCGTCGATGGTGTAATGAGCCAGAGCATCGAACAGCTGCAAAATTTGTGGCGCTTGCGCGAGGATATTTCCGAAACGATTTCGCGTTGGACGCCGTACAAAAACGATATTGCTACCGTAATTTCAAAAATCCCCGCATTCATCGCCGAAGTCGATACTGTTGTACAGCGTGAATATCCTGATTTTGAAATCGTATGGTTCGGCCACATCGGCGACGGCAATCTGCATTTGAATATTTTGAAACCCGATGTGTTGCCAATCGCCGAGTTTCATGAGCGCTGTCACCACGTATCGCAGTGGGTGTTCGATATTGTGCAGCGCTACCACGGCAGCGTGTCGGCGGAGCACGGTGTGGGTTTGCTGAAAAAGGATTATTTGCAGTATGGCCGCAGCGCGGTGGAAATTGTATTGATGAAACAAATAAAATCAATCTTCGATCCACAGGGGATTATGAACCCCGGTAAGATTTTCGATTAAAAAATGACAAAACCGGTAAAAATATAAAAACTCTGGAGTCGTAACGATGGAAAAACCCGATAAGCGCATTATGCCGCTGGCTATATTGGTGCTCGTCGCCTCCGTGGCGTGGGTGGTGGTAAGACTGGCGACATCAAGCGATAGCCAACCATTGCGCTACGTTGAATTAATCTTGTACCCACTGACGATTGTCTTCGGCATAGCCGTCGTGTTGTTGAGCAAAAAACTCGAATACAGCGTGATGCGGCCAAGCGTTTCCAAACACCAAGATCCGCAAATGTTCAAAATGGAAATATGGATGAATGGATACGCCTGTGTGGCGTTTGGCGCTTGGTTGCTATTTAGTCTGCTGAAATAAAGCCCGGCGCCGCTGCACGCAAATTTTTTGCGTGCAGAATTATTTAGTCGGGTTGTACGGCGACGTGACTGGACGCAGACGACCAACCCCGGCGGCTTCCAATTCGCTGTCGAGGCATTCGCGGATCTGCTGCGCTGTTTCCATTTTCATCACTTTTTTGAGCAGTGCTTTCGCGGCATCCATGCCGATATTGCGAATCACCGATTTCACTTTCGGCAGGTTGGTGGCGTTCATCGATAAAATGTCGTAGCCCATGGCAAGCAGCAGCACCGCGGCAGCGGGATCGCCCGCGAGCTCACCGCATATGCTGACTTGTTTGCCTTCGGCGTGACCGGCGTCGGCAACTTTTTGCAATGCCTGCAACACGGCAGGATGGTAGGCGTGATAAAGCTCGGCGACGCGCGCGTTGTTGCGGTCGACCGCGAGCAGATACTGCGTCAAATCGTTCGAACCCACCGATAGAAAACTCACGCGCTTGGCGAGTTCACGCGCCTGATACACCGCAGCGGGGACTTCGACCATCACGCCGATCGGCGGCAGCGGCACTTGCAAGCCGTCTTCGAGCAACTCGTCATGTGCGCGCATAATCAAATCGAGCGCATCATCCACTTCCTTCACATTGCTCACCATCGGCAACATGATGCGCAAATTGTTGAGGCCGACGCTCGCTTTCATCATTGCGCGCACTTGCACGAGAAAAATTTCCGGGTGATCGAGCGTGACGCGAATGCCGCGCCAGCCGAGAAAGGGATTGTCCTCTTCAATTGGAAAATACGGCAGCGACTTGTCGCCGCCGACATCGAGCGTGCGCATCGTCACGGGCAACGGCGCGAACGGTTCGAGCTGCTGCCGATAAATTACGCGCTGCTCCTCTTCGCTCGGAAAGCGATCGCGCAATAGAAACGGCACCTCGGTGCGATAAAGGCCGATGCCTTCGGCGCCGCGTTCGAGCGAGCGCACGACATCGGCCATCAAGCCCGTATTCACCCACAGCGGAATGCGATGGCCATCGGTGGTTTCGCACGGCAGATCGCGCAGCGCTTCGAGGCCTTTTGAGATCTGCTGTTCTTCGTTGTAGATCGATTGAAACTGCGCACGCAACTCCAATGACGCGTTGTAATACACAAAGCCGTTGTAACCATCGAGAATCAGCTCGGCGCCTTCAACTTGTGTGAAGGGCAGATCGAGACAACCCATCACGGTGGGAATGCCCATCGCGCGCGCGAGAATTGCGACGTGCGAGTTACCCGAGCCTTGTACCGAAACCAAGCCGACGAGCTTTTCCTTTGGCACTTCGCCGAGCATTGAGGCCGTGAGCTCTTCGCCGACAAGAATCGTCTTGTCGGGATAATGCACGGGCTGTGTATTCGCCGCCTGCAAATAGGCGAGCACGCGGCGGCCGAGATCTTTCACATCGACCGAGCGCTCTTTCAAATACAGGTCGTCCATCATTTCAAACGTGCGCACGTGCGCGAGCACAACCTGACTCAATGCGCCTTGCGCCCATTCACCCTGTTTAATCAGTTCGACGACTTCAGATGCGAGCGCGGTGTCATCGAGCATGCGCAGATAGACGTCGAACAGCGCTTGTTCCTGAGGCGCCAACCGCGAGGCCAGTTTGGTGCCGAGGTCTTGGACATCCTGGCGCACGGCGGCGAGGCAATCGTAGAAAAATTGAATTTCGACGTCGGGGTCGGCGCAGCTGCGGTGCGGTACCGAATGCAGATCGGCCGGCGGCGAAATGACCACGGCGCGGCCGATAGCGATGCCGGGCGCTCCAGCGACACCTTGGAAACGCGCAGTGCCCGCTGTTTTGCCGCTGGAATCGGTATGCGCAATCGAGCCGGTCGCTTGCGCGTGTGCGATCACACTGGCGAGTTGCGCCGAGCATGTCACCAAAAATGCTTCTTCGTGTTCGTCGAAGCGGCGCTTTTCGACTTGCTGCACGACGAGCACACCGAGCACGCGGCGCTGGTGAATGATCGGTACGCCGAGGAACGAGCTATAGCGCTCTTCGCCGATACCGGGCAGAAACAAAAAGCTTGGATGCGATTCGGCGCTGTCGGTGTTGAGCGGTTCTTCGCGCGTTGCGACTTGTCCGACCAGACCTTCGTCAGGTGCGAGACTGATCTTGCCGATAAAAGCGGGGTTGAGGCCCTCGTTGGCCATAAAGATGAAGCGGCCGCTGTTGGGGTCGCGCAGATAGACCGTGCATACTTCGGTGCCCATCACCGCACGCACGCGCTGCACGATCATGTTCAGCGCGGTCTGCAAATCATCGGCAGCGTTGACCTCCTGCACAATAGCGCGCAGGGCATCGAGCATGCTGGCTTTGCGTTCCATGTGAGTCCCTAGCGCCTGTTTGGTGTCAAAAATTGGGGCTATCGAAAAGCGCGCATCCTAGCGGGTTTAAGCCCACTGGGTTTTTAGCCCCTTGAGGAGCCTTGGCCCCCGATGGGGCCGCTAACAAGTTTGCTGTGGCGCACGGACAGTTCTTTCATCGCGCGCCGATAGACTTCTCGTTTAAATGAAACAACCTGGCCGAGCGGATACCAATAACTTACCCAGCGCCAGTGGTCGAATTCGGCTTTGTGGCCGCAATCCATGCGCACCTCGGTGTCGTCCGCGAGCATGCGCAACAAAAACCATTTTTGTTTCTGACCGATGCACAGAGGGCCGTCGCCGCCGCGCCGCACCAAGCGTTCCGGTAGACGGTAGCGCAACCAGCCGCGCGTGCTGGCGAGCAGTTCGACGTGCTCGGGGCGCAAGCCGATCTCCTCGTGCAATTCGCGGTAGAGTGCGTCCTCTGGGGATTCGTCGGAATTGATGCCGCCCTGCGGAAATTGCCAAGCATCTTGGCCGACGCGGCGCGCCCATAGCACTTCGCCTAGCGTATTCGCTACCACGATGCCTACATTCGGGCGAAAGCCATCGGCGTCGATCACAGGTGCATCTCTTTATAATCAGTGACGTAAAAGAAATCGACGGTATTGTTCCACAAATCAGCGGAAGTGAACAATCCTGCGCGGACAGGTATTCTGTGCGTTTGTGCGTACGCAATAGCGTTAATTTGAGTTGGTTGTGGTAACACTTGGGTGGAGCAGTAACACGTGGCGTTGGCGATTTTTGATTTGGATAACACCTTACTCGGCGGTGACAGCGATCATGCCTGGGGCGAGTTTTTGGTGCAGAAAGGTATCGTCGATGCGGCTGAATATGGCGCTGCAAACGATCATTTTTATCGCGCGTATCAAGACGGAACGCTCGACATTTACATGTATCTGGAGTTTGCGCTCGAACCGCTCACGCGCTTTAGTCGCGTTGAATTGCAGGAGCTGCACGCCGAATTCATGCGCACACAGATCGCGCCGCTGTCTCTCCCGAAAGCCGATGCGCTGATCGCCGAGCATCGCGCGCGCGGCGATTATCTGCTCATCATCACCGCGACGAACGCGTTTATCACGCGCCCGATTGCGGAGAGTCTTGGCGTCGATGCAATTCTCGCCACCGAGCCGGAAATTCGCGATGGCCGCTACACGGGTGGCGTCGCCGGCACGCCGTGTTTTCGCGAGGGCAAAGTCACTCGTTTGCGCGAATGGTTGCAGCAACACCCGCACGATCTCGCACGGGCGTATTTTTACAGCGATTCACACAACGATCTGCCGCTGCTCAACATGGTCGGCAATCCTATCGCGGTCGATCCCGACGCGACTCTGCGCGGTGAAGCGCAGCAGCGCGGTTGGCCGATCGTTTCGCTGCGCAATTAATTTTTTCGTTGTGAGTTGTTCATGCTGATTGTTATATCCCCCGCGAAAACGCTCGATTTTGAGACGCCTTCATCCATCAAAAAATTCACCCAACCGCAATTCCTTGATGAGTCAAAAATACTGATCGAGCGTCTGCGCGAATTCGACCCGATACAAATCGGCAAACTCATGTCGATCAGCCCCGAATTAGCGGAACTGAATCACCGGCGCTTTATGAACTGGTCGACACCTTTTGCGCCGCACAATGCCAAGCAAGCCGTACTGGCATTTCACGGCGATGTGTATGTCGGTTTACAAGCGGAAACTTTCAGTGCGCAGGATTTTGAGTTTGCACAAAAACATCTGCGCATTTTGTCGGGTTTGTACGGAGTGCTGCGCCCGCTCGATTTGATGCAACCGTATCGACTTGAAATGGGCACGGCGCTGGCGAATGAGCGGGGCAAAAATCTTTATGCGTTCTGGTGCGATAAAATCACTGCGGCACTCAATATCGAATTGCAACGCGATAAAGTGCCGGTGTTAGTCAATCTCGCCTCCGAGGAATATTTCAAAGCCGTTCATCCGAAAGCGCTGGCGGGGCGTGTGGTAACGCCCATATTTAAAGAGCGCAAAGGCGCCGGATATAAAATTGTGAGTTTTTTCGCCAAGAAAGCGCGCGGCGCCATGAGCGCACACATCATTCGCAATAGGTTGCGCGATGTCACCGCACTGCAGGGGTTTGCCGAGGATGGCTATTGTTACGATGCGCGCTTATCGACCGAGAATGAATGGGTGTTTACGCGAGAAGCGGCCATCGGCTAATGGCCGCATTACGAACCGAGCAGCAACATGACAGCGGTCTGTGTTTTGTACAGCAGCTTCCCCGATCCGCATTCGATGCGGGCGCGTTTCGCGCTATTGCGCGCGGGCATTCACTGCGAATTGCGCGAAGTCGATCCCAGCAATCTACCCACGGCCGTTGCCAATGTGCCACTCCTGCAATTGCCGAGCGGAAAACTCGTCGATGATAGTTTTGTGATCGCGCAGTGGGCGAGCGCGCGGCGCCCTCAGCTTGCGTTGTGGCCGAGCGTGCGCGTGCGCCAGCAATCGATCGAAAATCTCGTGCATATTATCGATGGCCCGTTCGTGGACGCTTGTCGTTTGTACGCCAATGCGGCGGGCGCGCGTCATCCGCAGGCGCCGAACCGGCGTGGCGATGCCGAAATTTTTCTTGCTCAGATCGAGGCGCGGCTCGCGCGCAAGCCTTATCTCGTCGGCGACGAGGAGACATTGGCCGACGTCGCCGTGCTGCCGTTCATCCACTATTTCGCTGAAATCGATCGCGCCTGGTTCGATGTCTCGCCGTATCGACAAATACGCACCTGGTTGCAAGGCTATCGCGATAATGTCGAGTGGCAGCAAACATTGCATTGCGGTCCACGCTGGCGCCCCGACGCGCTGCCGGTTTTCCTTGAGGCCAGCGCTAACCGGCGCGCATTGGCGTAGTGACAGTGTTCGCGCCGTCGCGCATCCTCGACTAAGCTCTCCTCACCTCCCCGATCCGGCGCCTACTCCATTTTCCGATGCCAGCATTGAAGTTTCTCGTGGTTGATGACGCCACGTTCATTCGCGATATGGTGAAAAAGCAACTGCGTGATGCTTATCCCGGCTGCCAGATCAACGATGCGTCGAGTGCGGTGAAAGCCCAGGTGCTGCTGAAGTCGCAAAAAGTCGATTTAATCCTATGCGATTGGGAAATGCCCGAAATGACGGGCGAGGAATTCCTGCGCTGGCTGCGCGAACAACCGCAGCACAAAGATGTGCCGTTCATCATGGTGAGCAGTCGCGGCGAGCGCGATTTCATCGTCAAGGCAGTGCAGGCCGGTGTCAGTGATTATCTCGGCAAGCCGTTCAAGCCTGAGATGCTGATTGGAAAAATCGATAAGCAGTTGCGCAAGGCGGGTAAGGATTTAGCGGCACCAACGCGCGTGCCGAGCGGTCTCACGCAGGGCATCGCGGGTGCGAGCATTGCAGTTTTGACTGGGCGGAGCGCGCCTACACCGGCATCTAACACTCCTGATAAGGCGCCAGTGACGCCGTTTAGTTTTGGTGCATCGGCGCCAACACCCGTTGCAGCCAAACCTAAAACGGTTGCGCGCGGTCAGGCGCAGTTGCATTTTCCAAACTTCAATACGACCTGCGTGATCAAGGATATTTCGCTGCAAATGCTCAGCGGCATCATCAAGCGCGAACAGCAATTGCCCGCGATTCTTGAGCCCGTCGTGATCTCGATTTTTGAGGTCGAGGGCGGCGATGTGGCGCGCCTCAATGGCTATGTACACAGTATTCAAGCCGCCGAGAATCGTATCGATGCCTCCGTGCTCAAACTCGTGATCCGTTTCGTCGACGACGATCCCGCCAAGCTCGATCTGCTGTCGCGTTTTATCGAAAAACTGTGATCGCTTAAGCCGACGCCGTGCTGCTTATTTCAGCGCCATTGTGCCTACTTTGATGCTTTTAAGCTGCGCGCGACCAACTGTTCGCTCTCGGTCCACAAACGTTCGGCTGCGGCATCGTCCTGCGCCGTTGCAGCGGGAGCTATCGCTTTGCGCTTAATAAAATAACCGCCGCTGGTTTTGCCGGGCGCTTCCGCCGTGGCGAGCCAGATCAGCGTATCGGCGCCTTCTTGTGGACTGATCGCCAGATTGGCGCGGCTGCGTATAGTCGCCTGCGCGGTGGGATCGGCATGTGTAACAAAGTTGCTGCTGACGATACCGGGATGCATCGAATGCACGACGATACCTTTATCGGCAACGCGTTTGGCGAGCTGGCGCGTGAAGAGGATATTGGCCAGTTTAACGCGGCAATAAGCAGCGCCCGGAATAAAGTTATCGAGCATCTGGATATCGCCTTCCAGCCCCTTGGTGTATTCATGCGCATCCGACGATACGTTGATAACGCGTACCGAGCCGGGCGCGGCATCTTTCACCGCTGCTTGCAGCAATGGCAACAAACAATCGGTCAATAAAAAATGCCCCAGATGATTGCTGGCAAATAGCGATTCGTTGCCTTCGGGAGTGATGACGAGTTCCTTAACCATGCCGCCCGCGTTGTTGAGCAGCACATCGATGCGCGGCGTGCGCGCGAAAATTTCGCCGGCCATGCGCGCTGTGTCGGCCATCGACGACAGATCGACGCGCAACATATCGAACGGCGCTCCGGGTGCGGTCGCACGAATTTCCGCTTCAGCCGCTGCGCAACGCTCGGCGTCGCGGCCGAGTCCAATCACACGCCAATCTTGCTGCACCAGCGCTTTCGCCGCTTCTTTGCCGATGCCTGAACTGGCTCCCGTTATCACTGCCACATGCTGATGGGTTCGCTCAGTCATCATTCACCTCTCGCTCTTCGATAATTTAGTTTTGCCGAGTTATGCCGTCCCCATGCACCATCCCATCTTCATGAACCATCCAATGTACGAAGCGGTGCAGGGGATACATTGCATCGTGCGGATTGCCGAGCGTGCTCGGTCCCGCTTCGCCCAAGTGTACGATGCGTTGCGCGCCGCCGCTCGCCAATCGATCGCGAAAATCGGCCATGCGCTTGAATGGATAGAAGCCCACGGTTTGTGTGGCCACGTTGATGTATTTCACCGCATCGTCGAGCGAATTAACGCGCACGACATTGGCAATTTTATTGATCGGATGAAAATCGACAGGTTCGTCGGAGCGAATTACGAGCCCTTTGCCATCGGTTTTTCCGAACACGGCGTATTCGTCGTCGAGCATTATCAACGTTTCGACCTGCTCGCGCAGATCCATGCTGAGCGGGCGAATATCGCCCGACGCGGCGGCGCGCGCGGCGATGCATTGCTGCAATTTCGCGCTGAAGCGATCGGCGTCCTGCTGATTGGCTTCGACGTAAACAAAACGACTCGCCACACAAGCTTCCTGATTGAGCGTCATCACATCGGTCGCGGCGAGATCGGCGACTTTATCTAACGTTTCCTCCGAGGCGAAGGCTTCCTCGCCGATCATCGAGATCGACGTTTTCGGATCGAATGAAATCAATTGAAAGCCAGGGCACAGATATTGGATGACATTGTTGATCGCATCGCCGCCGCCCCAGGCGACGATTTTGTCGAAATACTGCGGGCGATACAGCGTGCGCTCGATCATGTCGTCGCCACCGCGCCAGTACACCGCGGACATCGATTGCACGATCGGATGTTGCGGATCGATCGCCGCCATGATGCGCAGAATCGCCACCATCGTGAACGGATCGGACGATGACATCTTGAATAAATTGATCGCTTTCACCATCGCGCCCTGCGCGATCGATTTCACCGCAACGCCGGGTGAATTGCCCGGCAGCACGTGAATGAGTCGCGGCGCGAACGCGCGCACGAAACTTTTGCGCCCGGTGAAATCCTGCTTGGGCACCCACGTATCGAGCGCTTTCGGATCGGGAAAATTCTGTTCGACTTCCGCCAGCAATTTACGCTTGTCGAGATACGCGGCCGCGTACAGCGCCTGATTCGCGACGACTTCGCGCGGCAGAATATGCGTGGAGCACATGCGCTCGATGCATTCCTGCATGAACGGGTTTTTCGGATTTTTAATTTGCTCGCCCGTCTCGACGAGAAAATCGATAATTTCGGTGAGTGGCACGTTGAGCAGCGGTGGCACCTGCGTGCGCGGCGGTACCACCCGATCGAGCGGGATTTTCGGCGTCGCGAAACTCACGCCGAGATCGCGCGAGCGATGCGTGACATCGTTACCTTCGATCAATTCGCCGCGCACGAAAAATGGCGCAGCGACAATCGTTTCGTTGACTGATTCGCTCATGACAGACCTCGCACATACGCATCGACGGTGCCGGCGCAGCCGATTTTGTCGTCGCCCTGAATATCGGCGTAGCGCACGATGTTGTCGCGAATCGATGGGCCGCGATGGCCGCACGCGCACGGACTGAAGTCCAACGAAATTTTATCGCCCGTGATCACACCGCCCCAGCGCCCGTCCAATGACAAATCAAAAAACGCAGCGCGCCCTTCGATTTCACCTGTGCTGTGCGGCAGCAGCGCATCGCCTTCCTGATTGAGCATGAACGGCACGATCCACGGCGGCACATGGTAGCGCCCACCGTGCTGACATTTCGGCATGCCCGAATTCAATTCCTGCATGCTGTAATTCTGGAAATTGCGATTCGCCGGAATATTGAACGTCTCGTGCACGAATTGCTGATAGTCGGGGGGCAATTGTGCGCGCTTGAGTCCGCCGCCGACATAGATGCAATTGTCGGGATGAAAATCTTTCGCGGAATAACCCATTTCGCGCACGAGTTTGGCGATCTGATACAGCGCATTCCACAGACCCGAAATATAAAGTTTGTCGTTGCGATATTTTATGAGCGCTTCGGCGCCCGCGATCATCGCTTGATCAAGCGTGGCCTGCCGTTCTTTCGAAGTACGCTCGAAATCGGCGAGCTCTTCGGGCAGCGCGGTGCCTTCCGCCATTTTTTTTCTGAGAACAACCATTTTCGTTAGAGCACCGACTGTCAGCGGCGGAATCGGCAAACGAAAACTCGGTTTGCTCGGATCGCCGAACGCGGCTTCCTGCGCTGCGCCGATAGCGACGTTTTTCGGTACATGCGCAATCGGCGCAAGCCCCATCATGCGGCGATCGCGCGCGGGCTTAACGCCCGAGCCCCACGCGAGAACATTCACGGTGTCGATGCGCGACCAGTCCATGTCTTTAGCAGAAGCGATCAGCATCGCCGATTTGCCCGTCGTGCCGCTCGAGCACGAGATGTAATGCCCTTTGCTTTCCAATTGCGCGATCCAGTCATCGATATCTTTAATGTTCGATGCGTCAATCGGCGCGATCGGATACGGTGAAATCGTGCCGAGCCATTTGGCGAGACGGTCCCATTTTTCGTCGATCAGAAAACTTTCGGGATAACTTTTATAGGCCGTGTGCGGAAACAGCAGCGGCACCATGTCCTCGCGCGATCGAATTTCGGCGATGCCGGCTTCGTTCGCACGGTGGCCGAGCAGCTTGATGCGATCCTTCCTTTCCTGGAAGCGCTCGTCGAGGGCTTCGATCTGCGTCGCCAGCAACTCGGTGTGCGGAATATCAAAGCGGTTTTCTGCATCGATAAGGCTTGTCAGTTTCTCAACGGCGGATACCATCGCTTTTCTCCTTCGAGCCCGCTAACATCAAGCTCGATAAATTAATAGCACCTTTATCGTTTCATTATCACCCATTTTGGGGATTTGGCAACTTTTATTTGGAGTCCGCCCTTGCCGCGCAAAATTCAAAGCACTCGGCCTGCTGCCGGTCGGCCGACACGCGAACAAGCGGAGCAGCGCCATAACGAACTGCTTGACCGCGCACTCGAACTGTTTTTGGAAAAGGGATTTGAGCTGGCGACGATCGATGCGATCGCTGCTGCGGTCGGTATGACCAAGCGTACGGTGTACGGTCTTTACGCCGACAAAACCGCGCTGTTCAAGGCGACGATTCAGCGCGCCATCGAGCGCTGGATCGTGCCGATCGAGACCCTGCACGCGGCTGAAACCGACGATCTCGAAGCGACGTTGATCGCCGTGGCGCGCATTCGTATGACCAATGCGGTGAGCCCGGCTGGTCTGCGCCTGCAGCGCATCATCAACACCGAATCGTATCGGTTTCCCGAAGTTTTCACGGTCGCCTATGAGCAGGGTTCGCGTCCAACCATTGAATTTCTGACCGATCTACTGCGTCGTCATGCGAAGAAAGGTAAAGTCAGTATCGAAAAACCCGACATCGCGGCAACCGCTTTTTTGAGTATGGTGGTCGGCGGCCCATTGCGCGCCATCGTGTGGGGCGGGGCTGTGGATGAGGCTGCGTTGGAGGAGCGTATTCAGTACTGCGTGCGGCTGTTTCTCGACGGCGTGCGCCCACGCTGACCAGCGCGTTGCCACTCCTTATTTTCAACGCCAGCGCCTTTGTCAATACGGTGACCCGCCATTGACTCTGCTGCTGTACCGGGGCAGAGTGTAGGGCCTTTTAGTTCCGGTCTATGATTTATGACGTACTGTGTCGCCATGCGCCTTCGCGAGGGCTTGGTGTTCGCTGCTGATACTCGCACCAACGCGGGTGTCGATCACATTTCCACCTTCCGCAAGATGCATGTATTCGAGCACCGCGGCGAGCGTTCAATCGTGTTGCTTACCTCGGGTAATCTAGCCACAGCGCAGGCTGTTATCGGCTATCTATGTGAGCGCGTACAGCACGAGGATGAAATTAACATCTACACGGTCGGCTCGATGTTCGGTGCCGCGCAGCTGGTCGGGGATACCATCAACGAAGTGATCGCGCGCTCCGCCGCGGGCCAGCAGATCGGCGGTGTCGATTTCGGTTTGAACGTGTTGCTCGGCGGTCAGATCGCAGGCGAAAGGCCGCGCCTATTTCATATTTATCCGCAGGGCAATTTCATCGAGGCCACCGAAGACACTGCCTATTTTCAAATTGGCGAAGTCAAATACGGCAAGCCCATTATCGATCGTATCGTTAATTTCGACACCAGCCTCAATTGCGCCACCAAATGCACCTTGATTTCCTTCGACTCCACGATTCGTTCGAATCTTTCGGTCGGCATGCCAATCGACTTAGCCGTGTATCGTGAAGACAGCTTTGAATTGAAAATCGAGCGCATCGTCGAAAATGACAGCTATTTTCAATCGCTGCGGCAGGCATGGGGCAACGGCTTGCGTCAACAGTTCGAGCAATTACCCTGATCCTGCACAACCTCTGCGCTCATGCCGCGGGTACCCTGCGGTAACAATCGCTCTCAAACTCTGCCAGACTCGCGCGGCACACAACCTGCATTGATTTGCAGCGTTTTGCATTTCGCGAAACTGCAAGCTGTGAACATAAGGAAAGGGCATGAGTATTCTGGTCGGTCTGCGCCACACCACCACGTATCGCTACGATCGACGCATCGCGCTTGGACCCCAGGTGGTGCGATTGCGCCCGGCGCCGCACTGCCGCACACCGATCATCAGCTACAGTTTGAATATCCGGCCCGAAAATCATTTTATCAATTGGATTCAGGACCCATTTTCAAATTACATGGCGCGCCTGGTATTTCCCGATAAGACCGCTGAATTTAGCGTCGATGTCGACCTCGTTGCCGATCTGACCGCATACAACCCGTTCGATTTTTTCGTCGAAAGCTACGCCGAAAAATTCCCGTTCAAATATCCCGACGCTTTGAAAAAACAATTGGCCCCCTTTCTGGAAACGGAGAGTTGGGGTCGGCGCTTTGCTGTTTATGTCGACGAGGTGCCCCGCAAAGAAATTGCGATTATCGATTTTCTGGTCGCGATCAATCAGCGCATTTGGAAGGATATTAGTTATACGCTGCGCATGGAGCCCGGTGTACAAAAACCCGAAGAAACGTTACAGCTCGGTAGCGGCTCGTGCCGCGATTCGGCCTGGTTGCAAGTGCAGATGCTGCGGCATTTAGGGCTCGCCGCGCGCTTTGCTTCAGGTTATCTCGTGCAATTGACCGCAGACCAAAAATCGCTGGATGGTCCCAGCGGACCCGAAGCCGATTTCACCGATCTGCATGCCTGGACCGAAGTTTATATACCGGGCGCAGGTTGGGTAGGGCTCGATCCCACATCGGGTCTGTTCGCCGCCGAAGGCCATATTCCTTTAAGTTGCACGCCGCAACCGGTCGATTCGGCACCGATTACTGGCGCTATCGATGAGTGCGAAGTCGAGTTTGAGCACAGCAACGAAGTGACGCGGCTGAAAGAGGATCCGCGCGTAACACGTCCGTTCACCGATCAGGAATGGGGCGAGATCGATGCGCTCGGTGAATATGTCGATTCGCTACTGCAAAAAAACGACGTGCGCCTGACGATGGGTGGCGAACCCACGTTCGTGTCGATCGACGATATGGAATCGGAGCAGTGGAATACCGAAGCCGATGGCGAACACAAGCGGTTTCTCGCGTTGCAGCTAACAGAAAAATTGCAAAAGGAGTTTGCACCGGGCGGCATGCTGCATCTGGGCCAGGGTAAATGGTATCCGGGCGAGCCGTTGCCGCGTTGGCAAAATACCTTGTATTGGCGCAAAGACGGCGTGCCGCTCTGGAAAGCGCCGCTGCCAAGCGCAAGCACTAAACCTGTACCGCCCGAGGCTGCGCGCGCGTTCATGCGTATGTTCTGCGCCCAGATTGGTCTGCCGACGGGTGCTGTACATCCGTGCTATGAAGATCCTTTCTATGCGCTGTGGCAAAAAGCGCAGTTGCCAATCGATGATGAGCCGACTCTCGATCATGAGATGCAGGCCAAACGCACACTGGCTAAAGTGATGAAGCAGGGTCTGAACCGCCCGGTCGGTTACTGCTTGCCGATCGCGTTCAACCCGGCCAATGGTCTCTGGCAAAGTTGCCGCTGGCAATTCCGGCAGGGGTCGTTGTATCTGATTTCCGGTAATTCGCCGATCGGCTATCGCCTGCCGCTGTCATCGCTATCGCATCACGCCAAGGTCGAGGGGCTGGAGCCGTATCTAACCGACCCTTTTGCTCCGCTGCCTCAAGAGCTGCGTGCGCCCACCAAGGCGGACTATATGTTGTTGGCGCCGATGGCCGTCCACACGGCACTGTGCGCCGAAGTGCGCGATGGCAAACTCTACATATTCCTGCCGCCGCTGAGCAATCTCGAACAATTCGCCGGCCTGCTCGATGCTATTGCCGAGGCCGCGAACGAGCTGCGTCTGACGCCGTTTATCGAGGGTTACCAGCCGCCGTTCGACAGCCGTCTCAGCAAGCTCGCGGTGACGCCCGACCCCGGTGTGATCGAAGTGAATGTGCAGCCGACTTCGACGTGGAAGGATTTAACACATCTCACCGAGACGCTGTACGCGCACGCGCGTGAAGTGCGGCTCGGCACCGAAAAATTCATGCTCGATGGCCGTCACAGCGGCACCGGCGGCGGCAATCATGTCACGCTCGGTGGTGTCACGCCGGCGGACAGCCCGTTATTGCGTCGTCCCGATCTGCTGCGCAGTCTGCTGACGTTTTGGCAGCATCATCCAAGTCTGTCGTATTTATTCAGCGGCATGTTTATCGGCCCGACCAGCCAGGCGCCGCGCGTCGATGAAGGCCGTGTCGAGCATCTATACGAGCTCGAAATCGCGTTCTCTCAATTACCGCATGGGGAATCGAATCAGCCGTGGCTGATCGACCGTGCTTTACGCCATCTGTTAGTCGATCTCACCGGCAACACGCACCGCAGCGAATTCTGCATCGACAAGCTCTATTCACCCGATTCATCCACGGGACGGCTCGGCATTCTCGAATTTCGCGCCTTCGAAATGCCGCCGCATGCGCATATGAGTCTGGTGCAGATGCTGTTGCTGCGCGCGTGCGTGGCCTCATTCTGGGAAAAGCCGTATCACCACAAACTCGTCGATTGGGGCCATCAACTGCACGATCGTTTCATGCTGCCGCACTATCTCAATCAGGATTTTGAGGACGTGCTCGGCTATCTCAATGGGCATGATCTGCCGTTCAAATCGCACTGGTTTGACGCGTTCAAGGAGTTTCGCTGCCCGAAAATCGGGCATACTGAAATTGAAGGCATGGAGCTGGAGTTGCGCCATGCGCTGGAGCCGTGGCATGTGCTCGGCGAGGAGGCGACCGGCAGCGGTACCTCGCGCTATGTCGATTCGTCAGTCGAGCGCATGCAGGTTAAGGTGCGTTTCGGAACGCCCGGCGATCGCTACCTGCTGACATGCAACGGCAAGCGCGTGCCGCTGATTCCGGTGGCGGAAGAGGGCACATTTGTCGCGGGTGTTCGCTATCGCGCGTGGCAGCCATGGTCGGCGCTGCACCCGATGATTGGCGTGCATTCGCCGCTCGTGTTTGATTTCTTCGACACCTGGAATGGGCGTGCGTTAGGCGGCTGCACGTATCACGTCGTGCACCCGGGCGGGCGCAGCTACGAGACCTTTCCCGTCAATGCGCTCGAAGCCGAGTCGCGGCGCGTCAACCGCTTTGAAGCATTGGGTCACGCCCACGGCCGTCTGGTTGCACCGCTGCCGCCTGCGCCAGAGCCGAGGTTCATGACGGCGACGCCGAATAGGCAAGGCATAGGTCGCTTCTATAAGCACGTGCCTGGTATGGTCGCTGCACCGCCGCCGTCCAAGCCCAATCGGAACTACCCTTACACTTTGGACTTGCGTTTTGATAGTTAAAGGAATTGCCGATCGCCGAGCGTGACTGCGGTGAAATCGATCATGACTAAAACCATCGACAGCGATATCCCAACTCCGACAGCGTTGAACTGGGACTATCAGGCACCAGCCGGTGTCTACGACGAAATGGTCGGCGCGGAAGGCGAGATGCGTTCGCACTGGCGTCATATCGGCGAGTTCCTGCGCGCCAGCACATCGCAAACGCTCGATAGTCTCAAGCTCGAAACACAGCGCCGACTCAAGGAGCAGGGCGTCTATTACAACGTCTATGCCGACCCGGCCGGGCAGCGCCGCACCTGGCAGCTCGATCCGGTGCCGATGCTGCTGTCTGAACAGGAATGGCCGCTGCTCGAAGCGGGATTGCGCCAGCGCGCGCATTTGTTTTCGTTGCTATTGCAAGATTTATATGGCCCTCAGCGCGCGCTGCGCGAAGGCTTGATTCCGCACGAGGTCGTGCTGCGGCATCCTGAATTTCTACGCCCGGCGATCACTGCTGGCGTGCGCATTGCGCCGTTAATTTTATACGCAGTCGATCTCGCGCGTGGACCCGACGGGCGCTGGTGGGTGCTCAACGACCGCGCACAGAGCCCGTCGGGCGCAGGTTATGTGCTCGAGGCGCGCGCAGTCACAAAGCGTGTACTCGGGCAAAGTATTGGCAACTACTCGATCGCGCCTCTCGCGCAGTTTTTCCACCATCTGAAGCGTCATGTCGCCGCCCTCGCGCCCGACCAGCAGCGCGAGCCGACCATCGCAGTGCTCTCGCCGGGTATCGGCAACGAAGTCTATTTCGAGCACGCCTATCTCGCGGCACAGCTCGGCATCACCCTCGTGCAAGGCGATGATCTCACCGTGCGCCACGGCAACGTCTACCTGCGCACGGTCGATGATCTGCGCCGCGTCGATGTGTTGATCCGCCGCGTCGATTCGAGTTTCTGCGATCCGCTCAGCTTCCGCTCCGACTCCATGCTCGGCGTACCCGGACTGCTCCAGGCGCAGCAGCTCGGCCGTATCGGTATGGCCAATCCGCTCGGCAGCGGTGTGCTTGAATGCCCCGCGCTGCTGCCGTTTTTACCCGCGCTGGCGCGCGCTTGGCTCGGCGAGGAGTTGCTGGTTCCCAATGTTGCGACGTGGTGGTGTGGCCAGGACAAAGAGCGCAAATACGTGGCAAGTGAACTGTCACAGCTCGTGATCAAGCGCATCGATCGACCGGGTACGGTCATTTTTGGCGAGCTGCTATCGCGCAAGGAGCTGCAACAGCTCAATGAGGCGATCAAGGCGGCACCGTGGGCCTACGTTGGACAGGAGCATTTGAGCTTTTCGACTGCGCCGACGCTGATCGGCAGCGCGCCAACCGCGACGGCGGCAGCGCCGCGCTCGTTGGTGTTGCGTTCATTTCTGGCGGGTGACGGCGAGCATTACGATGTGATGCCGGGCGGACTCAGCCGCGTAGCGAATTCGGCCAAAGCCACGCTGGTGTCAACGCAAAGCGGCGGTTGGAGTAAGGATACCTGGCTGCTGCGGCGCTCGGGCTCGATGCGTGATGTGCTGCGTCTGCACCCTTCGGGGCAGAGACGACTGACAGCAGCGGTGCTGACGAGCCGTGCAGCCGAACATCTATTTTGGGCGGCGAGTTATCTCGAACGCAGCGAATCGCTGCTGCGGCTCGTCACGGCGTATCAGCAGCGCTATGAAACCTGGCTCGACTACGGTTTCGAGGCCGACGAACGGGTGCTGCGGCAATGGCTGCCGCTGCTGCAGTTATATATGCCCAATGCGATGGTCGCCGATGTTCCGCCCGCGCCCGATACATTGCGGCGCGCATTGCTCGGCGGTGGTGTCGGCAGCCTCGCCTACAATCTGCATCGCGGCCTCGAGGCTATGTACACGGTGCGCGATTTATGGCCGCTCGACAGTTGGCGCGTGATCGAAGAGCTTGAGGAATTGCTCACCTATGCGGAGCGCAACTGCGATGTCATTGCAATCGATCAATTTATGCATCCCATCGTCAATGCGATGCTCGCATTTTGGGGCGCCAGTCAAGAATCGCTTGCGCTCACGCAGGGCGGGTTATGGTTGCGTATCGGGCGCCGGCTCGAACGCATTCAAAACATGCTGCTCGTGGTCGGCAATTTATGCCGGCAACTGGTAAACGGCGAGGATGCGGCGCTGGCGCTGGAGACGTTGCTGCATGCGCACAGCTGTGTGGTGAGTCATCGCCGTCGCTACGGCATTGAGCTGAATTTCCAAACGGTGTGGCAGCATCTGCTTCTGGAAGTGACAAACCCGCGCTCGTTGCAACAACAGCTCGGCGAGTTGGAATCACTTTTGCACTCTCTGAATTCAAGTCCGCAGTTCGGTTTGAGCGAGTACGAAAAAATTTTGCTTTCGGTGACGACTCCGCTGCGTCTCGCCGATGCGCGCGAATGGTCGCAAGCTGACGCCGCACGCACGCTGTTAGCACGCTTTCTCGGCGAACTCAGTGGGCGGTTGCGACAACTGGGAACTGAATTGGACAATCATTATTTTCGGCATACACAACCGTTCACACAGTTTGCTCGCTGATGAAAAAGTTGCGCGCTGAAGAAAATTTGTGTGCCGAAAAGCATCCGCGCGTTGAGGGTCGATAGCTCGTGAGCAATGCCGACATATCCAGCGAGAGCGCTGCACGCCGATTCCGGCGTTTGCATGTCAAGCACGAGACCGCGTATCACTACCAGAGTGCGGTGGCGCTCGGCTACAGTCTCGCTTGGCTAACCCCGCGCGCCATGCAGAGTCAGCGGTTGATTGAGCATCATTTGTCGGTCATGCCTAAGCCGCGCTTTCAGCATGAACGTCGCGATGCGTTTGGCAATACTCAACATTATTTTGAAGTGCACAAGCAGCACAGCGAGTTGCGCATTCAGAGTTCAGCGATTGTCGAGTGCGATACCGCGATCGATGTCGTTGCGTTGACGCAACCATGGGAAAGCGCGCGGCCGAAGGGTTTGGCTGGTGGCGAAGGTGAGTTGCCGGCGTGGGATTTTATTTATCCGACCAATTTGGTGCCGCTGCACATCGATTACACCAACTATGCGCGCAGCGTGTTTACACCCGCGCGCCCGCTCGGCGAAGCGTTGCGCGCTTTCAATTCGCAATTGCATACCGATTTTCAATATTTGCCGGGCGCGACGGCAGTCGATACGCCGCTCGCGCAAGTGTGGGAAAACCGCGCCGGCGTCTGTCAGGATTTCGCGCACTTCGCCATCGCCGCGCTGCGCGGTATCGGTCTGGCCGCAGCCTATGTCAGCGGCTATCTGCTTACTTATCCGCGCCCGGGCGAAACCAAACGTATCGGCGCCGATGCCTCGCACGCGTGGTTCGCGGTGTGGACGCATGAACACGGCTGGATTCATCTCGACCCGACCAACGATACCGTCGTCGGCGATGAACATATCGTGGTGGCCATCGGGCGCGATTATTCGGATTCGCCGCCGGTGAAAGGCGTCTGTTTCAGCGGCGGTTTACATCAACTGAGTGTGGCGGTGACGGTGAATGAACTCGCAATCGACGAAACCCCAAATGCCGCCGCAAACAGCCGTGACGGCGGCGGCGACAGCGCCGCTGTTGTCGTCGGAGATAGCGAGGTTGCCGACATCGAAAGCATCGCCAATAGAGACCGTCTCAATGGGGATTAACTGGAAAGAATACGCGGCAGCTGGTTTGTTCGACGAAATGATCGACGAGAAAAACCGGCCCCGGCCGGTGGCGAAAGCGTTGGCGAAATATCTGGAAACGCTCGACCCCAAAGAGTTACAGCGTCTGCAAGCGAGCGCCGATCTGACCATCAAGGAAATGGGCATTACTTTCACGGTGTATAACGACGATGGCGGCTCGATCGATCGACAATGGCCGTTCGATATTATTCCGCGCGTGATGGGCAAGCGCGAATGGGATCGCATCGATGCCGGTTTGAAACAGCGCGTGCGCGCGCTGAATATGTTCATCGATGATATCTACCACGATCAAAAAATCGTAAAGGATAAAATTTTCCCCGGTGATTTGCTGAAGAAATCGAAAAACTTCCGCAAACAATGCATCGGCATGAACCCGAAATTCGGCGTGTGGGCGCATATCTGCGGCTCGGATCTTGTGCGCCACAGCGATGGACAAGTGTATGTGTTAGAGGATAATTTGCGCGTGCCGTCGGGTGTTTCGTATTTGCTTGAAAACCGCCAGGTCATCAAGCGCGTGTTCGCGGATTTATTCGGCGATTATTCGATTCTGCCCGTCGACGACTATCCTTCGCAATTATTCGACATGCTCGCGGCGCTGTCGCCGCGTCCGTCCGAATATCCGCAAGTCGCCGTGCTCACACCCGGTATTTACAACTCAGCGTATTTCGAGCATTCGTATCTCGCGCAGCAAATGGGCTGCGAGCTGGTTGAAGGCCGCGATCTCGTTGTCGCCGACGACGATTGCGTGTACATGAAAACGATTCAAGGTTTGAAACGCGTCGATGTGATTTATCGTCGCGTCGACGATTTGTTTCTCGATCCCGAAGTATTCAATGCTGATTCGGCACTCGGTGTGCACGGTTTAATGCGCTCGTGGATGAAAGGCAATGTCGCACTCGCGAACGCACCGGGCGCCGGTGTCGCCGACGATAAGGTCGTGTACGCATTCGTACCCGATATGATCCGCTATTACTTGAGCGAAGAGGCCATCGTGCCAAATGTGCCGACGTATTTGTGCATGAAAGATGACGAGTGCAAATACGTGCTCGAACATCTGGACGAGCTGGTGGTGAAGCCCGCGAACGAGTCGGGTGGATACGGCATGTTGGTCGGGCCGATGAGCACCAAAGCCGAGCGCGAAAAATTTGTCGATTTAATCAAGGCCGATCCGCGTAATTACATCGCGCAACCGACTTTGAAATTAAGCACGGTGCCGACATTGATCGACGGTAAGCTCGAGCCGCGCCACGTCGACATGCGCCCGTTCATTTTGTCGAGCGATCAAATTCACGTCACCACCGGCGGTCTCACGCGCGTGGCATTGAAGCGCGGCTCGCTCGTGGTGAATTCATCGCAGGGTGGCGGCTCGAAAGATACGTGGATTATCGACGGCGAATTTTAGTGTGGAGAATCTGAAATGCTTGCGCGCGTAGCGGAGAATATTTATTGGATGGCGCGCTATCTCGAACGCGCTGAAGATATGGCGCGTCTGATCAGCGTGACGGCGAATCTAACGCTCGATCTGCCGAAGGGCCTGTCGCCGATGTGGAGCCAGCTCATTGCAATCACCGGCGCGGACGCGATTTATTCGAGCAACGATTATGAAGAACGCGCTGTACTGAAGTTTCTGATCAGCGATACAACCGGGCGGGTTTCCATTCTTTCGTGCCTTGCGAACGCGCGCGAAAATGCACGCACGATTCGCGATGCGATCCCGCGGCAGGTTTGGGAGACAATTAATACCACCTATTTGAATGCGAAAGAGCAGGCGCCGCAGGCGACCAGCAAGCGTGGACGCTTTGCGTTTCTCGAAGAGATTATTTCGCAGTGCCAGACGCTCACGGGCATTTTATCGGGAACGATGAATCATGATGCCGGGTATATTTTTCTGCGTATCGGCCGTTATCTCGAGCGCGCCGATATGACAAGTCGAATCGTCGATATCCGCTCGTCGAATCTGTTGCCCGATGCTACGACAACGCAGGCAACTTACGATAATTTGCAATGGATGAGTGTGCTGCGCTCGCTCTCCGGGTATCAAATGTACCGGCGAGCAATGCAGTTGCGAGTACAACGCACCGAGGTTCTGCGTTTCCTATTTCAATCCGAAGTGTTTCCGCGCTCGCTAAGCTTTAGCATTAACGCGGTGCAGAATGCGGTGAATTTTTTACCGAATCACGACAAGACCAAATTGGTCGTGCACCGCGTTAAGCGCCAGCTCGATCATGCGCAGATCGATAAACTCAAGCAAGCCGAATTGCAGGCTTTTATCGATCAATTGCAAATCGGTTTTGCGCAGATCCACGATGAGCTGCTAAGCGCGTATTTCAGCGGTTTGGGTGCGGCGGATGCGGCGTGAATGAATTTGCTGAAATAAAAAAGCCGCGCGGTTCAGAACAACCGCGCGGCTTTTTTATTGTTTGGTTTTAAATTAGAACAACCACACCGCACCGGCATCGGTCGAGCTTGTATCGGTTTGTGAGCTGCCGACCCCCTTTGCGTTGCTCTGCTCGAATGCGCCGCTGATCGCGAGTGTACTGCCGTCGGCGCTCATGCCAATCGCAGTTCCAAACTCATCGCCGAGCGTGCTCGTCGAAGGCTTGATATAGGTTTGTTGTATCCAGGCTGCATTGCTGCGCTTGAATAAGTACGCTGCGCCGACGCCATCTTTGGAATTGTCGGTTTGATCGCCGTTGATTCCCGTGGCGCTGCTCGATTCGCCGATCGCGCCGACAACCAGCGTGTTGCCATCCCCGCTTAAAGCGAGTGCGCTGCCGAAATCGTCGTTGGTCTGCGTATTCGATGCTTTGATGTAGGCCTGTTGGCTCCAGGTGCTACCGTTGTGCGTGAACACGTACGCGGCACCGGCGTTGGCTGCCGAATTATTCGATTGCGTGCCGTTGATTCCGGTGGCGTTGCTCGCCTCGTAAGGCGCGCCCACAGCAAGCGTGTCACCCGCGTTATTGAGCGCAAGCACTGCGCCGAAGTTATCGCCGGTACCGGCGTTAGAGGCTGTCAAATAGGCGGGTGTGCCCCATGCTCCGCTGGCATAGGTGAATACATACGCCGCACCCGCGGTACTGGATTTGTAAGGCGAGCCCACCGCCAAAACGCTGCCGGAACCATTCAGGGCAATCGCTGCACCGAAATTGTCTTCGGCGGTGATGGTCGATGCTTTCAAATAGACTTGATTACTCCACGCTCCTGCGTTGTACGTGAAAACATAAGCGGCACCCGCATTGCTCGCCGAATGTGTATTCGTTGTCACGCTGCTTCCGCTATTCGATTCTCCTGGTGCTCCGATCGCCAAGGTGTGGCCATCATCGCTGAGTGCGACGGTCCAGCCAAAATAGGTGTTCGCATACGCGTTGCTGGCTTTGATGCGATTTTGCGGACTCCAGGTGGCGCCGCTGCGCGTGAAAACATACGCGCTGCCCGCGCTGCTGTCCTCGAACGGCGCGCCGACCGCAAGTGTGTTTCCGTCGCTGTTGAGCGCAACACTTTCGCCGAAGTTGGCGCCCGCATAGGCGTTCGAGGCTTTCACGTAGGCCTGCTGCACCCAGCCGCTGCCCGAATTCACAAATACGTACACTGCGCCTGAATCGGCGCTGCCGTTATTGCTTTGGTCGCCGTTGATGCCGGTGGCGTTGCTATCTTCGGAGGGCGCACCGATCGCCAGTGTGGTGCCGTCATCGCTCAGCGCGAGTGACCAGCCGAAAGTATCGCCGCTGTCCGTGTTCGATGCTTTGAAATAGCCGATGGTCTGCAACACGCCATTGGCGGCGCTGAGCATGCTCGAGCTGGTACAGCCTGCGCTATTGCAAGCTTGCACTTGATACCGCGCTGCCGCCCAGTTGAACGTGTGCACAGCGATATCGCGACTAAACGTCAATGCGGTTAAAGGTCCGCTGACCTGTTTGAAGGCGCCTGTGCCATCAGCATCTTCAAGCACTTGATAAAACGTCGCACCATCGACCATCGCCCAGCTGAACTGCAATTGCTTGAGCGCGAAACTCATCGCCACGGCGGGTGCTGCTGGCAGTATTGTGGTCGCGCTCGGAGCGCCCGCGTTAGAAGTGGTGGGTGCTGCTTCGTTATTGCTTAAGTTGTTGTTGCTGCCACGCCCACAACCTTGCAGTAAAACGAGGACGATGGCACAGCTCAACAAAGATTTTGCGCGAAATGAATTCATAAGCCGATTTCCGGGTGGTTCAACGCTGTTAGCAAGATAGCAGGATCAATCGTGACTATCGTGCGCTCGCGGCGACAATACTGCGGATTTGTGGGGCAAATCACCGTTCTGTCGCGGGTGTTCGCACGCTATGAATAACTTGTCTGACACGCAGTTATAGCGCGGGTTGAAGACAACATGCGGTAGAATAGCGCGCTACGACGATAGACGATCCGCCGCCGAAGGAGTCTGCGCATGAACCCCAGTAGCGCACCCGATCAACGCCAGCTCGAACAATGGTTGAACCGGGCCGGTATCAGCTTTTATTTGTGCGAACAGTGCAATGGTCTACACATTTCGGGGTTGCAGGAACTCGAAGGAGTTACCGATGCGCGTTTATTTATCGAGCCCTGGGGCATTCTATTCAGCACCGAACTGGTGGTTCGACCGGTAGCGTTGCTACCACTCGCCGCAGATCTCGGGCGTCTCAACATCGATTATCCGACGTTGAAGTTGTTCCTCGATATCGTTGATGACGCGATGCCGCAACTGGTTGCGGGGGGCATGTGGCTCACCGGCGCCGGCATCAATGAAACGCAGTTCCAATTGTTTGTGAACAATACGATGGAGGCGGTGCGTCAACTCGTCGCCGAATGTGGTCATCTCGACTATTTGTTGCCCGAAGAAAGCGCCGACAACAATCAGCTCATAAAACAACCGCGCGTGCATTGATTTTGAAATTTAGCCTGTAAATCCTTGGTTTATATTGGCTAGGTTCCCGCACTGGATCTAGACTGACGGAACTTCTTAGATCGATTGGTTTGGTTTGCTATGACGGAGAACGGCAGACGTTTTGGCTGCGCTGTGTTTTGTGCATGGCTCAGTGCTGGGGCATGCGCCGCATCTGAAGATTTTTTTGAGCTCGCTCCCGATCAGCTTGCGAAGCTCAGGGTTACCGCGGCATCGGCGTTCGCTGAATCCGAACTCGACAGCAGCGCCACGGTCAGTGTCGTCACGCGCGAGGAGTGGCAGCGGCGCGGCGCGCGTACGCTACCCGATGCCGTTCTGCACCTGCCTGGTGTCATGCTGCTAGAACCGCCCGATGGTGGCCTGCTGATTCAGGTGCGCAGTTACGATTCGACCTCGCTGCGCGGTCGCGCGACACTCGTCGATGGCGTGCCGATCAATACCTTCGCATTTGGCTCCGAAGTTTTTTCCAACGCGGAAATGCAATTGCCCGTAATGGACAGCCTTGAGCTGGTGCGCGGTCCGAGTTCAATTCTGTACGGCAGCGATGCGTTTCATAGCGCGTTGGTGTTATCGACGTATCATGAAACGGAAAATAAATTCGAAATCGAGGGCGAAGCCGCTTCGCGCAATTATCAGCGCATTGCGACGCGCGGCACACAGTCGTTCGGCAATAATCAATCGCTGCAAATGGCGGTCAGTGTTGCGCATCAAGGAAACCAGGGCGACGAATATAGCTATCCCTTGAACGGCCACATGTTGCAGGCCTCGCGCGAGGAAAGTTATCACAGCGGCACCGGCATGTTGCGCTGGGAGGGTCGTGGCGCCGCCGTTGGCTATCAGTTGGAAGTTTTTACCGATCAAACCAGTGCCAACGAATTTCCAGGCGGCGGCACTTTGTTGTTCGATGTGCAGAATCACGATATCGCCGATCGCAATTCGCAGTTTTGGATGCTGAAGGGCGCGCTCGATGGCGAGCTCGGCGCAGGCTGGGATTGGAAATGGGACAACTACTACTGGCGTAACGATTACGGTCAGAGTTATTACTTGTATCTGCCGCTGGGTTTCCCCCCGACATTTAATTTCACGGATGAAGAACAACAAATTGTCGAGCATCGGTATGGATCGCGTTTGACGTTCAAACGCACCGATATCCAAGCGCTTGCAGGCAGTACTCAATTGGCTATCGGTCTTGGCAGCGAGCGTCAAGCGATCGATAACGACCGGGTGCTTTCAGGCGTGCCCTTGGTATCACCGCTGCTGTTTAAAGCGCCGCCCACTCCCGACTATGCCGGTCTCTCGCAAAGTATCAACAGTATTTCGCTGGAGGGGAAAACAAAGTGGCAAAAAGGCCGCTATCAATTTATTTATGGCGGTAGACTGGACGATTATTCCAGTTTTGGATCGCAGACTTCGCCGCGTGTGGGCGCGATATGGATGCCAGCGAGCGACTACAGTGTGAAGGCGCTGTATGGAAAAGCATTTCGTGCGCCCAATGCCAATGAACTGCGCGGTACCAATTTCGCGCTGGGCTCGAATGATCTGAAGCCGGAAACGCTCGATAATTACGAGGTATCTTTTACGAAAGCATTTAACAGCGGCGTTGCGCAACTCACCGGGTTCAAAACGCGCTGGCACGATCGAATTTTACTGGTGCAAGACGCCGGCGGTTTTAAGCAGTACGCCAATAACGGCGAGAGCGAATCGAGAGGCGTGGAGCTGTCGGCCAAATTCGACTTGGATCAGTGGCGCTTCGCGTTGAGCGGTGCCCGTATTACTAATCACACGATCAATAGTCCCGCGCGCAGCTGCGATTGCGAACCCGACATGTTTCCGAAATGGATGGCGGATGTCGGTATCGGCTATCGCTGGCCAGCGCAACGCCTGGAATTATTTTGGACCAACCGTCTGCATGAAAATGTTAGAACGGGCGACGACACGGGTACGACCAGCCTCAGCCAGAGTCACGTCACCGATGCCGGCTTTTTCTATCGTAGCGATATCTCATTGTCGCAGCAGTGGGGCGCAAATTGGATGGGACAAATTACGCTGCGCAATATGTTTGACAAAGAAAATGTGTGGCCCTCCGTTGTGAACAGTAACGGCGGCATCGCCGATATTCCACGTCAAATTAGTTTTGATATCCGTTACCACGGTTTGCCGTAAAAACTATCGGTATTATTTGCCGCAAACTAAATTTGCAAGTTTTCGGCGCTGTGTTTGAACGGCAACCCTGCGGCAGCCTCGCATATATGCGCTTCGACAGCTTGCCGCTCGCGTATCAAGAAATCGTCGATCGCGGTGCGAAACGCGCTGTCGCTTATCCAATGATATGAAAATGTTTTGATCGGCGCGAAGCCGCGCTGAATTTTGTGTTCGCCCTGTGCACCCGGATCGAAATGCTGCAAGCCGTTGCGAATGCAGTATTCGATTCCCTGGTAATAGCATGCTTCGAAATGCAGGCAGTCGAATTCGCGCGCACAGCCCCAATAGCGTCCATACAATGTCTCGCTGTCGCGAAAATACAAAGCCCCTGCTACCGCTTCGCCGTTCCAATAGGCGAGCGTCATCACGGTGTGTTCGCGCAATTGTTCGCCAACCCTTTCAAAAAATGTTGGGCTTAAATAGCCGGTATGACCGCTGTGTTTGGCGTAGGTCATCGCGTAGAAACGGTAAAATAATTGCCAGTGTTCCGGCGTGATAGCGTCGCCGTCGAGTAACCGCAACACCAATCCTTGTTCGGTGATACGCGCGCGCTCCTTGCGCAGATTTTTACGCTTGCGCGAACTGAACGTCGCGAGAAAATCGTCGAAGCTCGAATAATTGTTATTGAACCAGTGATATTGCACGCCCGTACGCTCGCTCAGGCCGGCTTGCAGCAAAGCCGTGCGCAACTCGGGTTGCGGAAACAAAATATGCAACGATGAAATGCCGGCGCGCTCCATGCGATCACGCAATGCGTCGATAATTTGCCAGATGAGCGTGCTTGGATTTTCGCTGTCGGCGACACAGAGGCGCGGCCCTGTTGCGGGTGTGAACGGAATGGCGTCGAGCAGCTTCGGATAATACGGGCGCCCATACCGTCGATAAGCATCGGCCCAGCTCCAGTCGAAAACGTATTCACCGTAGGAGTGATATTTCAAATACAGCGGCATCACCGCGATCAAGCGGCCATCGCGTTTGACGAGAGTGTGCTGTGCTTGCCAGCCGCTATCGCGATCGGCGCAGCCGGTTTGTTCCAGTGCGCTCAAAAATTCGTAACGCGTGAACGGGTAATCGGTGCCGGCTACCGCGTTCCACGCGTCTGCGGAAATCTGAGATAGGCTGTCGATAAACTCAATCGTTGTGGCGTTCATCTAAGCAGTGAAAGACGTGTTCAAGTAGTGCATGAAAATACCGGCAAAAATGACGGCGCCGACCCAATTGTTATGCAGGAATGCGCGAAAGCACGCGTCGCGTTGCCGATAACGAATCAAATATTGCTGGTAGATAAATAGACCGCCCGCACCGATCAGTGCAACGAAGTACCAGTAGCCGAGTTTAAATTGCGTGCCGACCAGCACGAGTGCGAATAACACGCATATCTGCAATGCGCCCGTGATCAATCGATCGTCTTCGCCGAACAAAATCGCGGTGGATTTGACGCCGATTTTAAGGTCGTCATCGCGATCGATCATCGCGTAGAACGTGTCGTAGACGACAGTCCACAAGACATTGGCGATGAACAAAATCCAGCAGCCGCGCGGCAGTGTCTGACTCTGCGCCGCGAATGCCATCGGTATACTCCAACCGAATGCCGCGCCCAGCACGACCTGCGGCAGATACGTAAAGCGCTTCATGAACGGATACAGGCCCGCGAGCATCACCGCGCCGAAGGAAAGCAGGATCGTGAGTTTGTTGGTGAATAGCACCAGCACAAATGCCAGGGCGCACAGCGCAGCGCACAGCGATAATGCTTCGCGCTTGCTGACGCTGCCCGTTGCAAGCGGGCGCAGCGCGGTGCGCTGCACCGCGCCATCGAAATTGCGGTCGGCATAATCGTTGATGACACAACCTGCCGACCGCATCAGAAAAACGCCCAGCGCGAAAATCAGCAGTAAATGCCACCGTGGCCAACCGCCAGCGGCGAGCCACAGCGCCCACAATGTCGGCCACAGCAGCAGCAGCGTGCCGATCGGTTTATCGGCGCGCATAAGCCGAAGATAAAGTGGCAGTTTTTGCATGAGACTTGTTCGCATGGCACCAAATCCGTCGCGGCACCGGTGCAGTATAACAAGAGTGTTATGGCAGCCGGTGCAGCGCTGGAGCGCGCTCAAGAGTTTCAAAAAAACCGTCGAGAAATATTTCGCCGACGATAAGCGCGCGGTCATCGATCGCGAAGCGCGAACGCCGCGCCCACAATGTCTTGCTCGATCGCAGCGGTTCCGGCAACGCGCGTGCATCGATCGCGGCGAGTTCAAATGGCGTGCGCTGCAATTGCGGGTAGCGAAACAGCAGAGCGCCGAGCGAGGAGTTGCGCAATTTGCGCAGACGCCGCAGATCGCCGCGCAAACTGCGCGATGGAATTACGCTGCGCGCATACACCCAAGGCTGCCCGCACCCCCACAAAATGACTTCGCGAATGAGTGCGTACTGACTCGGGTCGATTTGCAGCAGGCGTGCTTCCGACAACGTTGGCCGCTGCCATTCCTGCAATACGCGCTCGACACGAAACTCGCCCGCGCTCGCCGCGATCAAAAGTCGCGTGAGCGAGCCCTCGGCCAACAACCAGGGGCGCAACGGAGCCGGCACCTCCGCGGCGAGATAACGATGCGCGTCAAACCAGCGCAATGCGCGCGCCAGGGCAGTGGTTTCGCTGTGGTGCGGTGGTGAAATGTGGGCGTACAATCCGCGTCTTCCAAATGCTTTTTGCATTTTCGAACTATTACATTTTCGAGCTACTACATTTTCAAACGGCTCGCTATGCGGCTTCGATCCAAGTCAGCGCGGCGGCAATTGTACCGCCCGAGCGCGCGATAGCGATGCTATCGGGATGTAAAAAAATACAGCGGGGAATAGTTAACGATGGCGAAGTGGGAATGCATTATTTGCGGCTACGTCTACGATGAAGCCAAAGGCGATCCGGAAAATGGCGTAGCTCCCGGCACGCTGTGGGCCGATGTGCCCGACGATTGGCTGTGCCCCGATTGCGGCGTCAGCAAAGCCGAGTTTCATCGTCTCGATTAACACGAAGTGTTGACGTGGACGCGTTGCATGCAGCGCGGCATCATGAGCGGCCGCAATGAAGGCGGGCACACGATGGCGAGAATGGGCGAATAATTAGATTGAAAAGACAGATCAACGCATGCGCAGCGATGTTTATCGCATTGCTGTTTTCGACGATTGGTGTTGCAGCGGCGGCGCCAGCCGATGCTGGCGAGCAGGTCGCGCCGTTGCTCGATCTGCTCGGTCTGCGCGCGCTGCTCGAACAAACGCCGGCGGTACTTGCCACTGCCATCGAATCGGAAACGCAAATTCATCAGGAAGTGCCGGCAGCGTCGACCTGGCGGCGCGAACTCGACGCGCAACTTAAGCCGACACTATTATTGCAAGCAGTGACGCGTTATTTGCGCGATCACTACCGCGCCGATGTGTTTCAACAAGCGCAACAACGTTTGCAGGAGCCGCTCGCTAAACGTGCGCGCTATTTTGATTTGGCGATGACGCAGCCCGGTGTTGAAAAAAATTTGCGCGACTTTTTGCAACAAAATTCAGCGTCTGCAAACAAGGATCCTCAACATCAGTCGGAGCGCGGCGATAGCGCAACGGACGCGCAGGTTTCGGCAGCGCGGCGCACGGTATTACAGGAGATTGATGCGGCGACCGCGTCGTCGCTGTTGATGGCGACGTTGCAATCGGCCATCGCCGCGCGAGTCCAGCAAGCAACGGGGAATGGTGTGGTCGATGCGGCGACGCTGGATGCCGAGATCGCCGAGCGCCAGCGCTATTTGGCGCCACTGGCCGTCGACTATCTGTGTTACGAATACCGTTATCTGCGCGACGATGAATTGCGCGATTACCGCGATTTATTGCGCGATGAAGCCGTGCAAGCGCTGCTCGCTATCGGCCGGCAGGCTGTGCTGACTGCGATTGCGGGCGACGCGATTGCAGGTGAAATCAGGCCGCCGCCAAGCCCGCGGCAATCGCCTTGAGCTCGTCGCTGGCGTCGACGACATTTTGAATTGCCAGCACGGCTTTTTCGGGATCCAAATGCAGGCGCTCAAACACTTCGGCGGGAATCGATTCGAGTGGTGCGTTGCCGATCCCATGGCGGCGCAGCAGACGCATTGCGACGAACATCAGATTTGCATAGGCATGCTGCGGTCCCGCGTAGTCGGCATCGTTTTGGTGGCGCAAGCCAATGCACACCTCTTCGGGCAGCGTCCACAACCGCATGAGCCACGCCGCGAGTTGATCGTGCGTGATGCCGAGCAGATGGCGCTCGATCGTTGCGTAGCTGAGCCGCGGATTCACTTCTTGAAAGCGGCAATAGCTGGAAAAATGCGGTGGAAATACTTCGGCGAGCAGCATAAAGCCGAAGTTGTGCAGCAATCCTGTCAGATACGACAGGCCGATGGTCGGGCGATGTTCGGCGTGGATGCAGCCGACCAGCGATTCGACCGCGGTCGCGGCAAACACAGCCTGCTGCCAGTATGGCGTAAAGCCTTTGGGCGCATCTTTGGGCAGGTTGATGCTTTTGCCGAGTGCCAATCCCAGCGCCAAATTCAACACGAGATCGAAACCTAACACGCGCACTATGGCGTCGTGCACCGATTTAATTTTGCCGGGCGCGGCGTAATACGGAGAGGCAGCCCAACTTACCACTTGTGCAGCGAGCGCCGGGTCGAGCTCAACGACATTGGTCAGGCTGCGCATGTCGGCGTATGGGTCGACGCGCAATTTGATGATGCGCTGCGCGGTATCGGGCAGTGGCGGAAATTCGAGAGTCTCTTCGAGGCGCTGTTTAATCCGCAGTTGGGTGAAGTCAGCGATGGCTTTCGAGATTTGCTCGATGTCGTCGCAGCTGTCGAACTTGCCGCGCTGCAGGCTCGCCAGCGGTATGCTGAATTCCCCCAGCGTGGCGCCTGACAGGCTTTGGCGAAATTGCTCCGGCGTCAAACGCAGCCAGCCGGATTGATCGCCCGAGCTCAATACGATGGCCTTGCGGTCGAGGATGCGCTGGTCGACCAAAGTCGGCAATCCCAGTGCGGAAGGCAGCGCGGGGACTTGCTGCATCTGATGCTGTTGGCAAAGTTTGCGCACATCGCCGTAAGGCAGCGCGCGCAATTGCCATCCGGTCAGCCGGCAAACCGCGTTGAGGTCGAGCAGCGTGCCAGGTGCGTGCAGCACGAGCAGGCGATGCGAGCCGTCGTGCAGCAGCATGGTTTGCACCGCATCGGCGGGCATATCGGTGTCGGGAGCCAGCTCTTCCACGCCAAACTCGATATTTTGTTTGCGCAGCAAGGTGTCCACAGCGGCAGGAATAGCCATACATCGCCCCGGTCTTTGAAATAGTTTTGAGGTACCTGGTCGACAAAGTGTAGCAGCGCAATGCAGAGGTCGGCGGCCGATGCTCGGGTGATTGTACCTATCGCGAAAATACACGATAAAAAGAGGGGTGCGTTCACACCTGCGCAAAGCGCTCGCGGTCAGGCAGCCAGCGCCGAATCAAAGCGGCGGCGTGTGCGGGGTTTCGCGCATGCAGTTCGCGTGCGAATTCGCGCACGCGCGGCAGCAGTTCGGCGTCGCGTTGCAAATCGGCGATCCGCAATTGCATGAGTCCCGTCTGCCGCGTGCCTAACAGTTCACCGGGGCCGCGCAACGCCAAATCCTTTTCGGCGATGATGAAACCGTCGTTGCTCTCGCGTAAAACCTGTAGCCGCGCTTTACCCTGCTGCGATAGCGGCGCTTGATACACGAGCAGACAGAAGCTCCCGGCACTGCCGCGGCCGACGCGCCCGCGTAGCTGATGCAATTGCGCGAGCCCCAGACGTTCCGCATTTTCGATGATCATGAGGCTGGCATTGGGTACATCGACACCGACTTCGATCACGGTCGTTGCTACCAGCAGCTGCAACTCGCCTGCTTTGAACGCGGTCATCGTCGCGGCTTTGTCGGCAGATTTCATCCGACCGTGCACGAGTCCGACGCGCAGCTCGGGCAGCGCAGCTTGCAGTTCCTGCCACGTCGCTTCCGCCGCTTGCGCCTGCAGTTGCTCGGACTCCTCGATCAGCGTGCACACCCAGTATGCCTGCCGGCCCTCGGCGCAGCTGGCGCGTACGCGTTCGACCACATCGGCGCGGCGCTCATTGCCGATCACGGCGGTGTGAATCGGTTTGCGCCCGGGCGGCAGTTCGTCGATCACCGAGGTGTCGAGATCGGCGTAGGCGCTCATCGCCAAGGTGCGCGGAATCGGCGTCGCCGTCATGATCAATTGATGTGGCTGCACATTGGTGGCACTGCCTTTTTCGCGCAGCGCCAAACGTTGATGCACACCGAAGCGATGCTGCTCGTCGATGATGGCGAGGCCGAGTTGTTTGAAAGCGACATCGGGCTGAAACAGCGCGTGCGTGCCGATTGCGAGTTGCACGCCGCCGTTCGCGATTGCCGCGAGCAAATTTTCACGCGTCTTGCCTTTCACTTTGCCCGACAACCAGCCGATCTGAATCTTGAGTGGAGTCAACCAACGCGCGAAATTATCGCGATGCTGTTCAGCGAGAATTTCGGTCGGCGCCATCAGCGCTACTTGAAAACCACTGGCGATCGCACGCAGCGCGGCGAGCGCGGCGACGACGGTTTTACCTGAACCGACATCGCCCTGCACCAAGCGCAGCATCGGCTGCGGCTGTCGCAAATCCTCGGCAATTTCTTGCGCTACCCGTTGCTGCGCATGAGTGAGTGCAAACGGCAGTTGTTTTAAAAATTGCTGTTGTAATTTTTCGTGACCGCGACAAACCGGCGCGTTGCGGCGGCGCGCGGTTTCGCGCAAGCGTAGCATGCTGAGTTGATGCGCCAGCAATTCCTCGAACGCCAAACGCTGTTGGTACGGATGCATACCCGACGCCAATTGCGCCTGCGCGGCAGCGGGCGGCGGGCAGTGCAAAAATCTAACGATATCACTAAGGCGCGAAGTGCGCGTTGACTGAACCGGTTTCGATGTTAGCGGCAGATAATCGATCAAGCTGTCCGCACTCAATAAATCGAGCGCCGCCGCAATCAATTTGCGCCAGCTCGGCTGTTGCAGGCCTTCGGTGGTCGGATAAATCGGCGTCAAGGTTTCCGCGACGGGCAACGGCTGGCTGCTGTCGATGATGCGATATTCGGGGTGATAGATTTCGAGTCCGCTCGCGCCGCGCCGAGGCTCGCCGAAACAGCGCAGGCGCACACCCGCGGCGAGTTGCTGTTTCTGCGCCGCGGAAAAATGATAGAAGCGCAGCGAGATCGTGCCGGTGCCGTCTTGAAAGCGGCAGACGAGACTGCGGCGGCGTCCGAACGCGATTTCGGCGGCGCGCACTTCGCCTTCGATCACCGCGTCGACGCCGATCTGCAACGCGCCGATCGGCGTGATGCGCGTGCGATCCTGATAGCGCAGCGGCAGGTGAAATAATAAATCCTGCACGGTGTGAATGCCGAGCGCGGCGAGTTTTTCCGCAAGCCGCGGGCCGACGCCGCGCAGAGCGGTGACGGCGATGGTGTCGAGCGTGACGGCGCTGTTCAAATCGGGTATTTCATTCAAATCGAACAGATCAACTCAGCCGCGGCAGCAGCGAACACTGCCGAATCGCCTGGCTCACGACATCGATGGCCTGATGGCGCGGAAAGCTCGCACGCCAGGCGAGCGCGACGGTGCGGCGCGGTTGCGGATCGGCGAATGGGCGCACGGCGAGCATGCCTTCGCCATACGGTGCGATCTGCGCCGCCGATAGCGGCAATACGGTGAGACCGAGACGCGAGGCGACCATGTGCTTGAGTGTTTCCAGCGAACTGCCTTCGACCACCGATTGCAATTGCGCGTCGGCATTGCTCAGACTCGTGCGCAGCGCAGGACACGCGCTCAATACCTGATCGCGAAAGCAGTGGCCTTCGCCGAGCAGCAACACGGTTTCCTGCGCGAGCTTTTTTTGCGGAATGTTGTCGAGCTTCGCGAGCGGATGATCGCCCGGCATAACGACCACAAATGGCTCGTCGTACAGCGGCTGCGTGACCACATCGGGCTCGGTGAATGGCAGGGCGATAACGATGGCATCGAGTTCGCTCGCGCGCAATTTTTCGCGCAGCACAGCGGTGTAGCTCTCTTCGATGTAGAGTGGCATGCTGGGCGCGAGCCGATGCAACTCGGGCACGAAACACGGAAAGAGATAGGGGCCCACCGTAAAAATCGCACCGATCGAGAGGCGGCTGCCGAGCGGGTCCTTGCCCTGATCGGCGAGCTCGCGAATCAGGCTGGCTTGATCGAGCACCGTCTGCGCCTGTTCGATAATTTTCAGTCCGAGCGGTGTGGCGTGAACCTGATTGCGGCTGCGTTCGAACAATGCGACATTGAGTTCGTCTTCGAGTTTTTTTATCGCAATGCTGAGTGTCGGCTGACTCACATGGCAGCGGTCGGCGGCTTTGCCGAAATGCCCGGTTTGATGCAGGGCAACGATGTAGCGCAGTTCCGTGAGAGTCATCGATTGCAGTGCTCGCGCGAATTGAATTATTTATTTGCCGAGTGATTTTTTGAAAAAGTTTATGTATTGAGCCGATTTTCAGGGTAAGAGTCAATCGAGGTAAGAGTCAATCGAAAGTACGATGGTTACGAACGCGCAACATCCCACGCTGCTGGTCGTCGGCTGCGGCGATCTCGGTGCAGCGGTTGCCGCGCATTTTGCGCAGCGCGCTTGGCGCGTATTCGGCGTGCGCCGTACCGCTGTCGAATTGCCCGGCATATCGATGCTTGCGGCCGATGTCACGCAGTCCGAATCGCTGCGCGCACTGCGAGCGATACAACCCGATTACGTGTTGATGGCGCTTACGCCCGCCGAATTTTCGGACCGACGCTATCGCGAAGTGTATGTCGAAGGTGCGCGCAATGTGTTGCATGCGCTCGACCCGACGCGAGTTAAGCGTGTGTTTTGGGTATCGAGCACGAGCGTGTATCACCAAAACGATGGTGAATGGGTCGATGAAAATAGTCCCGCGTTGCCGCAAACATTTTCCGGTGTGCGTTTGCTGGAAGCGGAAGCAGCGATCGCGGCGAATGGATTACCGCACACGTTGATTCGCTTCGGTGGTATTTACGGCCCTGGTCGCGATCGTCTGCTGCGGCAATTGCGCGGCGGCCAGCGTTCGCCGCTGGAGCCGCCGCGCTACAGCAATCGCATTCATCGCGATGATGCCGTCGCAATATTGCAGTTTTTACTCGATTGCGCCACGCGCGGTATCGAATTGCAATCGCTGTATTTGGGCGTGGATGCCGAGCCTGCGCTGATGAGCGATATCGAGCTCTGGTTCAGCATTTATTTACAAAAGCGGAAGGGTTCGCGCGTCGATTACGACACGCTGACGGCGGATGCGCCGCCGCTGCGTGGCGGCAATCGTCGTTGCGATAGTTCGCGCTTGCAGGCGTTGGGTTACCGCTTCATCTATCCGACGTTCCGGGAAGGGCTCCCCACGCTTCTACAAGATTGATATAGATCGATTGCGACGTTGAACCGATCCGTGAATAATGGGCCTCGTTCGCACCACAATTCATCTAATAAGGATTACAGCATGCGCGCAACTCTGCTCGGTGTTCTGTGTTGTTTGTCGCTCTTGATCGGTAATGTTAGCGCGGCAGAAAAAGCGGCGGTCGAAAAAACCGCGCCAGCAGCGACGTTCGCACAAATTCTTGCCGCGCATAAATTGCGCGTGGGCACGTATCTATCGACCCCCAATGCGATGCGGGCAGACGACGGCAAATTATCGGGTTCCGATATCGATATTGCCGAGCGCGTCGCAAAAGACATGGGTGTTGCACTTGAAATTAAAACCTACGATTGGGATCAGCTGATCCCGGCATTGCAGCGCGGCGAAATCGATCTTATCGTCGCGGGTTTATCGATTACACCCGAGCGCGCATTGCAAGTGTATTTCAGCAATCCTTATTCGAGCTCGGGTATCAGCATCGCCACCAATATCAAACTCACGGCCGAATTTGCCAGCATCGAAAATCTGAATAGCCCCGGCATCGCCATCGGCGTGATCAGCGGCACCGTTTCCGAACAGGCGGCGCGGCAAATTTTTCCGAAAGCGAGCATTAAAACATTCGCTGCCGAGGATCAAGCCGAAGATGCTTTGGTGAAAGGTTTGTTGCACGCTTTTGTGCGTTCCGAGCCGGTGCCGCACTTCATAGCCTTGCGGCATCCCAAAGAAGTCGATGTGCCGATCAATAAACCGCTCGTTGCGACGCGCGAAGCTTTTGCGGTACGTAAGGGCGATAACGATTTCGTGAATTTTCTCAACGCCTGGATCGTTGCTCGCGATGCCGATGCTTGGTTGATCAGCACGCATAAATACTGGTTCGAGAGTTTGAATTGGCAGACAGCGAATTCTCAAGGAGCTAACAACCCTCAGAGCGGTGATAATTCTCAAGGTGTCGAGACGAAGTGAAAAAATCGATTGCGCTATTTACAGTTGTTGTAAGCGCTGCGCTATGTTGCGTTGCCGTGAGGGCGGCGGAGCAGAAGCCAATGCTCGAAACCCCGATGTTGCCCGCGTCTGCCTACCGCACACCGCTTGAAGAAATTATCGTGGAAGGCAAAATCCCATATTGGCAGCACAAAGCACCGCCGCGCTGGGATAGACCAAAAGTTGAAGTGCCAAAGCCCGGCGCGGCGACACCAGGTCGCCTCCAGTGGGTGCCGCGTTATACGCGCGAGGAGCGCGAAGATTACAACGGTGTGCGCGATCAGTTGTCGAATCCGCAACCGCGGTTGAAGATTTTTGAAATTCATTTCTAATGGTCTATCGTTGGGGCGCGACAAATAGGGCTCCCAAAATCACAATTCCAAAATCACTTCGACCTCAACTTGTGCGCCGCGCGGCAGTGCCGCGACTTGCACGCAGGCGCGCGCGGGATAAGGTTCGCGGAAAAAAGTTTTCATCACATCGTTTACGCGCGCGAAATCGTTTAAATCCGTCATCGAAATATTCACCTTCACCGCATCGTCGAGCGAGCCGCCAGCCGCTTCTGCAACCGCCTGCAAATTTCTGAACACGCGCGTGGCCTGCACCACGACATCGCCTGGGGCCATTTCTTTGGTTTGCGGGTCGAGAGCGATTTGTCCCGACAGATAAACGGTGTCGCCGACTTTAACGGCTTGTGAATACGGTCCGATTGCGGCGGGTGCTTTGTCGGTCGAAATAATCGTGCGTCGTTTTTTCACAACAGATTCCTTTGGCAAAATATATTGAAGAAAATTGTGGGCGTGACGGGGGTCAATGACGGATGCGCGCGACTTTGGCAACACCTTGAATCGTGCGCACGATGCGCATGATGCGCGCGAGATGCACGCGGTCGCGCACGCTGATGATCATGCGCACGGCACTGACGCGCGGATCGTCGTCGACTGTGATGCGTTTGATATTGGCGTCGAGACTGGTGATGCGCGTGGCGAGCACGGCGATGGCGCCGCGGCTTTTTTCCAGATCGACGCGGATTTCGCAGGCGAACTCGCCTTCGACATCGTCGGCCCAGCGCAGCGACACACAGCGGTCCGGCTTGTCGCGCGCCTCGACGCTGTTGTGACAACTTTCGGTATGCACGACCATGCCTTTTTCCGAGCTGATCAAACCGACGATCGGGTCGCCCGGAATCGGGTGGCAGCATTTGGCGAAATTGACGAGCAGGCCCTCGGTGCCGTGAATGGCGAGTGGCTCGTGCGTTGCGTCGGCATTCGCGGCGGTTGAGGTTTCACTTTTGCTGGTGAGCTGGCGCGCAGTGAGAAACGAAACGCGATTGCCCAAGCCGATCTCTTCAAGCACTTTGTCGAATTGATCGACGCCGGTGGTGCGCAACAGTCGCTGTTTCTGTTCGTCGGAAATTTTATCGAGACTGGTGCCCAGACTGTTGAGCGCTTTATCGAGCAGGCGTTTACCCAACGTTAGCGCTTCGGCTTTGCGGCAGTGCTTGAGGAAGTGTCGAATCGTCGCGCGCGCTTTTGCGGTCACCACGTAATTGAGCCAAGCGGGATTGGGTTGCGCGCCCGGCGAGGTAATGACTTCAACCGTCTGACCGCTTTGCAGTTGCTCTGACAATGGCGCTAAGCGGCGATTGATGCGGCACGCGACACACGAATTGCCGACATCGGTGTGCACGGCGTAGGCGAAATCGACGGCGGTCGATCCCTGCGGCAATTCTTTGATATCGCCGCGCGGTGTGAACACGTAAATTTCGTCGGGGAATAAATCGATTTTGACGTTTTCGATGAATTCGAGACTATCGCCCGCGTGTTGCTGCATTTCAAGCAGGCCTTGCACCCAGCGCCGTGCGCGTGCGTGACTGCCGTTCGCGGCTTCGCTCGCTTTGTTGGCTTTGTATAGCCAGTGCGCGGCGATGCCGTTGTTCGCCATCTCTTCCATTTCTTCGGTACGAATTTGAATTTCGATCGGCACACCTTGCATGCCGAACAGCACGGTGTGCAGTGATTGATAGCCATTGGCTTTTGGAATCGCGATGTAATCCTTGAATTGCCCGGGCACCGGTTTGTACAGGCTATGTACGCAGCCGAGCACGCGATAACAGGTGTCGACGCTGTCGACGACGATGCGAAATGCGTAGATATCCATGATTTCGGAAAACGATTTACGCTTCGTGCGCATCTTGCGATAGATGCCGTAGAGATGTTTTTCGCGGCCCAGCACGCGCGCTTGATGGCCTTCCTGTTGCAAATAATGCTCGATCGACGCGCGAATTTTTTCAACGATTTCGCGGCGATTGCCGCGCACGGCTTTGATCGCGGCTTTGATGCGATCGGCGCGCATCGGATGCATCGCGCCGAAGCCGAGATCCTCGAACTCGATGCGCATGTTGTGCATGCCGAGACGCTGTGCGATCGGTGCGTAAATTTCGAGGGTCTCGCGCGCGATACGGCGGCGCTTCTCGGGTTTGAGCACGCCGAGCGTGCGCATGTTGTGCAGCCGATCGGCGAGTTTGACGAGGATGACGCGAATATCTTTCGCCATTGCCAACGCCATTTTCTGGAAATTTTCCGCCTGCGCTTCGGCGCGCGATTGGAATTCGATCTGCGTCAGTTTCGAGACGCCGTCGACAAGTTCGGCGACGGCATCGCCGAATTGCGCGCGCAGCGCATCTTTGCTGATGCCGGTATCCTCGATGACATCGTGCAGCATGGCCGCCATCAGGCTCTGATGATCCATGTGCATGTCGGCGAGAATGCTGGCCACGGCGAGCGGATGCGTGACATACGCCTCGCCGGTGCTGCGGCGTTGGCCGACATGCGCTTGTTCGGCAAAAAAGTACGCGCGCCGGACCTGGTTGATTTGATCTTTGGAGAGGTAGCTGGCGAGCGTGTCGCTCAGCGTATCGATCGTGAGGGCTTTCGTCCCGGCTGCTTTCTGGGGAAAGATGCTGTACTGCTGCATGTCATCCTCCCCATCGCAATGGTGTTAGAGCGGCTCGAGCGCGGAGGTACTACTCGAGCGGTTCCTCAATGATTTCGAGTGCCACGGTTTGCTCTTGTACGACTTCGTCTTCGACCTTGAGAATCTGTTCCCGATCGATGCGGCCTTCGGCGATCTCGCGCAACGCGAGTACCGTAGGCTTATCGCCTTCCTCGGGCACCAGCGGATCCTTGCCGCCCGTGGCGATTTGGCGCGCACGCTTGCTGGCGACCATGACCAATTCAAAACGGTTTTCAACTTTATCGAGACAATCTTCGACGGTAATGCGAGCCATGAACTACTCCTGATAACGTTGTGCCGGCGGCTTGGCATCGGCACGAAAAGCGAATTAACGCGTAGTCTACCAAAAACCGCCTACGATAGCAGCTCGCCGAGCAGCCTGGCGTGGCGCGTTTGCTGGCTTGAAAGCTGTAAGCGCTGCGCCAGAAATAGCGCGCGCAGTTCGTTGAGCGCGGTGGTGAAGTCATCGTTGACGATAAGATAGTCGGCTTCGGCGTAATGCGACATTTCATCAATTGCTGCCGCCATGCGCTTGTCGATGACATCCGCGCTGTCCTGGCCGCGCTGCATCAGGCGCTGCGTCAATGCCGTTCGCGACGGCGGCAAGATAAATATCGATACCGTGTCGGGCAGCAGTCGCCGCACTTGTTGTGCGCCCTGCCAGTCGATTTCCAGAATCACGTCGTTGCCCGCGGCCAGTGTTTCTTTTACCCAGCGCTGCGAGGTGCCGTAGCGATTGCCGAAGACCTCGGCGGCTTCAAGAAAATCGCCGTGTTCAAGCATGCGCAGAAATTCGCTCATGTCGACGAAGTGGTAATTGACGCCGTCGATTTCGCCGGGGCGCCTGATTCGCGTAGTGTGCGACACCGACACCCGCACGCCGTCGAGCGTGGGTAGCAGCGCGTTGACGAGACTGGTTTTGCCAGCGCCTGAGGGCGCTGAAACGGTGAAGAGATTTCCGGGGCAGGGCGGCATGATGGGTTGTCGGCTCTCGCTATCCTGAAATTATTCGATCGAGTCTGAAATACTACTCGTGAATCTGAATCTTAAGTGGATGGCTCTAGCCCAGTAGTTACGGGCCATTGATCCACTTCATTTTTTCGATAGGTACACGCATGGGTACACGGTTTCTGTGAGGCTGCATGACCTTTCTGGACATAGTGTAGCGTTTCGCGGCTAGGCGTTGTTGGGTGATTCGGTCTATTTCCTCATTGACAGACTGTTAACCTTGGTTCACAGTTAGCCCCCATGATCGAAATCATCAAGAGCGCCGCCTTCGACCGCTGGCTGACGGATTTGCGCGACGTACGGGCACGTGCCCGCATTCAAGTGCGTATTGATCGGCTGGCGATGGGGAATGCCGGCGACGTGAAACCTGTGGGGGATGGAATTTCCGAGATGAGAATCGACTATGGCCCCGGTTATCGCGTGTATTACATGCAGCGCGGGCGCGTGCTGGCGGTGCTGCTGTGTGGCGGCGACAAATCGACGCAGACCACCGACATCGTAGCCGCCAGGTCGATCGCTGCGCACTGGAGAGATTGAACATGACCGAGACATTCAGCCGTTACGACACTGCCGACTACCTCAAAACCGATGACGACATCGCGGCCTACCTGGAAGCGTGTGCCGAAGAAAACAACCCCACGTTGATGGCTCAGGCGCTCGGTGTTATCGCACGCGCGCGCAACATGAGCCAACTGGCTCGCGATACGGGTATGACGCGCGAAGGGCTTTATAAAGCGCTTTCCGGTGAGGGTAATCCGAGCTTCGCTACCGTGGTCAAAGTGGCGCACGCGCTCGGGCTGCAAATGACATTTAGGCCGCTATGAACTTACGCGAGCCCGTTCGGTGGTGGGCCCTCTGAGCGGCTAAAAATCACCAGCCACCATCGTCACCACCGCCGCCAAAGCTGTCATCCCATGACGAGCTGTCGTTCATACCAAAGTCAGAACCGCCCATATCATCGTTTGGCACAAAGCCGTTATCGACCGGCGGCTGATATGTGCTGCCATCGTTTCGGTTGCCATCCAGAAAGTGATGAGCAAGTGCTTCACCCGCTACCATGCCGGCGCCGACTGCGGCCCCAGTCGCCAGTCCACTCATGATGCCGCCTCCGCCCATTGGGGGTACTTGCCCGGAAGGCACGCCATAACCAGGACCATAGCCGCCATTAGCTGCCGGAATATAATTCGGCACTGCGCGGCGGGCGAACAGCCCACGCACGAAGAAAATAATTGCCGCGACCAGGCCTCCACCGAGCAACAATCCAAACCACGAAAAACCACCACCAGCGTTAGCAGATGGCTGAGTAACGTAACCAGCGGTGGGGCTGTGCGAACCCGACACAAGCTGCTGCAACTTCTGTACTGACTCTGGCTTTGCGAAAGGCAATCCTGGAGCCAGAGCCTTCGCTTTGTTTAATTCCGCCGCTGCATTCGCCATGCGCTCTTGCTTTGCTAGCAGTTCAGCTTCAACGAAATGCGCCTTCGCACTATTCGGATGATCGCGTAACACAACATCCATCATGCGTTGAGCTTCAGCAAATTGGCCAGCTTCGGCAGCAACGTAAACTTGGTGCATGGTTGGATCGTCAGCGGCGTGCGCTGTACCTGCAAATCCCAACGCAACCAGCATGAGCGTCGTGCGCAGCGTTTTACCAAGCATTCAATCAACTCCCAGATACGCCGGAGACCGGCAGGTGATCCGTTGGACTGGTGGAGTGTCACACAATTCACCTGACGAGCGCCTTTCGGCTGAATGCTGAGCTCGCGCGCTGCTGCCGATTCGGCGTCGACCACCGATGCGTGAATTACTTAGATAGGCTTTGATATTTGCGAGTGTTTCGAAAAGCCTAAGTCGTTAAAAGCTGGAAGCTTTTTGCCCGAATGCGAGTTTCGGCATCAAGGTAAAGTTTAAACGCCCATCAACGTAGATATCGTACCTTGAGAGCTCAGCAATTTATGGCGATGAGCAATTTAGCGCGGTGCTCGTACATCCTGCAGCCAGTGCGCGCTCAAAGTACGCACTTTCGGTGCGCACCTGACTGCGCACCAGCGAACGACGCACTTTGCTGTAACAATTGCTGTAACAGGCAACCTGTAACAGTGTCAGCGCGAGCAAGATGGAGTTCGCACTTCAGTACGCAGTTTCGGTGCGTACCGTGTTGCGTACCAAAGATTCGGCCTCATGGGTGTAGGTGTCGCTCTTGTCTATTTACTTCTTTTGTTTGCCAGGGCACTGGGGCTCGATTTGCTGTCAACTTTGCCGTCAACCAGAGAATCGAGTTTGTCGCATTTGCTAGGCGACAGGGATAAAATCTTCATCGGCCGAACACAGCTTCCATTTTGAAATAGTCAGGGATTGTCTATGCGAAAAATTATCCCATTCGTGCTGCTCATCGCCTCGACACCGGGTATTTCTGCCGACGAGAAAGGTGTTGATCTCGAGCAATCGCCCGTGGCATTCACGGTAAGCTTTGCCAAACGACTGCGCGGGTTTCATTCGTTCGAAGATCTTCAGAGAGCAGCGCGCGCGCCCGGGAAAATTACTGGCGACGGCGGACCCGGCACGACAATTCATTGGATCAGTACATCGGGTGATACGAGTTATATGCTGGCCGAGAAGAATGAAGCTGGCGTGATCGGCGTTAGTATTCTTACCGAGGGCGATGTGAGCATAACTATCAATACGGCAGGCGCCTGGGCGTGCGAACCGCAAGATGCGTGCAATTAATCTGTTGCGCGTGCTTTTAAAATTTTAACCTCCATGGCTAGCATTGCAGTTTCCGCAATCAAAGCCGCAATTAGTTCGTGCAGCACATCGGAAAACCCTTCCTTAATTTTAAATCTGGGACACGAGTGTATTTCTCGTGACTTCAATACTCGAAACTTCTGCGAACAGGAGGTGTCTGCTCTGGCGGCGCATAACCGCGGGCCAAATCATCGAATCGACACTGCGCGAGGTTCGTCGCGAGATAATCGGTACCTGTGGGGCCGTTGCGCTGTTTCGTGCAGATGATTTCCGCGACGCCCTTCTGCGGTGAGGTTTCGTTGTAAACCTCATCGCGATAAATAAACCAGATCACGTCGGCGTCCTGCTCGATCGCACCAGAGTCGCGAAGGTCGGAATTGTTGGGGCGCTTATCGCTGCGACTGTCGACGCTGCGGTTGAGTTGCGATAACGCGAGCACCGGCACGCGCAGTTCCTTGGCAAGCGCTTTGAGCCCCTGCGAGATGTAGGTAACCTCCATCACGCGCGATTCGGCTTTGGCGCGCGCGAGCTGAAGATAGTCGACGACGATCAGCCCAAGTGGATTGCGTTTGTGCTCTTTGCGCGCGGTGGCACGCATCTGTGCGATTGTCAGTGCCGGGCGATCGTCGATGAAAAGCGGCGCCGAATTTATTGTGTTGACTGTCGGCAGAATGCGCGAATCATATTCATCGTGACCGAAAACCTTGCCGGTACGAATTAAATCATAAGGAATGCGCCCGACGCTTGCTGCCATGCGATCGAGCAATTGCTCCGCGGTCATTTCCATACTGAACACGAGCACAGGTTTTTTCTGATCGACAGCAACGTGCTCGGCGATATTCATTGCAAGCGATGTTTTGCCCATCGACGGCCGTGCGGCGAGAATAATTAAATCACCAGGGTTGAGGCCATTGGTGCGGCGATCAAGCGCGTCGAAGCCCGTCGACAATCCGATAAGACCATCGCACTCGGAGCGACGCTGCCATTCGTCCAGGAGGCTCCTCAAGTGCACTTCGCAGCGGAGGTCGCGCCCTACGCTAGCACCAGATTCGCTCAGCGTGAACACTGCGGCCTGCGCTTCGTCGATCAACTCAGCGGCGCGCCGGCCATCAGGGTTATATCCCGCGTCCGCGATTTCCTGGCCCACCTGAATCATTTTCCGGAGCGTTGCACGCTCGCGTACGGCGATCGCATACGCGCGGATATTCGCGGCGCTCGGCGTGTTGCGCGCGATCTCGGCGAGGTATACGAAACCGCCAGCACGATCGAGCTCGTCGGCGTGCGTGAGCGCGTCGGGCAGCGTGACAATATCAATCGGCTGATTGGCTTCGACCAACTGCGCCATACGTTGGAAAATTATGCGATGCTCTGGACGATAGAAATCGTCGGCGGTCAGCATGTCGGCGATTTTGTCCCAACTGTCGTTCGCGATCATCAGTGCGCCGAGTACGGACTGCTCAGCCTCAAGTGAGTGCGGCGGTAATTTGAGCTGTGCAACGTCGTAATCGGCGGATGAGTTCATGCTGCACGGCTCTCACGATGGAAGCGGCCTTCGATGATTTTTGCGAAGTTGGTTGGTTTAATAATCCAGTCGAAAGCAATGACGAATTGGGTATGACCATTTGATGGTGGAATCTGTCCGGTAAGAAATGGCGATTGCGCGCAATATTCAAACAGCCCTTTCCAGAAATTGATCGATTGATGTTTCGGTGACTCGCGCCAGCGGGTTTTCAAATCCTTTGATCGAGTACTGTTCCAAATTCTGACTTTCGTACCCATTGGTAAAATTTCGTGATACAGATCGATAATTTCCTGATGGGGACAACGTAAGGTCGGCGACGCTGTTTTTGCATCGTCGACAGTAATAGGTTTATTTACTGGTTTAACTTCCTGGTTTGTCGGCACGTCGTGCCCCACCCCTGGGGCATCTCCTGCCGTACCCTGGGGCATGTCATGCCCCACTCCCACCAAATCCTGTATTTTCAGACGGTAATGATTGGGAAGATTTACGCCCTCATTGGAGCGATGAATCGTCTCGATCAGACCAAGTTTTTCAAGCTCGCGTATGGCATTGCGAGTTGAGCGCTCGCTCATGCCACAGTCATCAGCCAAACGTGTAATCGATGGATCACAGCGGCCGGTATCTTTGTTCGTGCGATCGGCGAGCATTAACAAAACGATTTTATGAAGGGCGGGTAATTTTTGTTTTACCGCCCATGACATTGCTTCAAAGCTCATTTAAATACTCGCGCTGAGATGGCGTAAGCACGTATGAATCGTGCGACGCTTATGTTTTGAAAACTTAACGCGCTTTGCAGCGCGCCTGGCGAGACGTGCATGATGTGCCTTTGAATATTTTTTCATTACGGCATCGTCCCTGCTTGTTTCAACACGTAGTTACCGACACGATGCGGGCGACCTTGTGGATCGTTTTCACGCTGCCAATGCGTTTCAATCGACCACCCGAAATCGTGGCGCAGCTCAAAAACACGACGTGGCGAGTGGAGCGCATTGCAATTCGCCTGAAGCTCGATCGTTGTGGCGCGGCCGTGCTTCAGGATATATGCGGCAACGCGGCGACGCTGCGCGGGAAGTGAGGTATCATTGACGCCGGAATGTTTGAGGCTGCTCTTCGGGGTGGCCTTTTTATTTTTCATGCTCGCCCCTTACGCAGCCGATTTTTCTGCAAGAGCACGGCGCAATTCGCCCACGTTCCAAACCGTGATGCGCTCGGAAAGTTTGCGAGGAGCAGGGATCGTCTTTCGTTTCACCATTCGCCATACACTCGCAGGCGAGCAGCCATATAGAGCGGCAACAACAGGTAATCGGGCGTTTGCCTCATCGGGGAGTGAGTCGAAATTGGAAAGCGTTTCGATGGTTGCCTGCTTGCGCAAGCTGGCTTTGCGAGATTCGGACATATCAGGTTCCTGATTTGCCTGACGCAAGCCGGGTATATCTGAAGCGTCAGGATCGGTTGTGCAACGGCCTGATTCTTAAATTACGAATTTAAATCGTGCAAAGCAAAAGGGGTTAGTTTGTACGTTTTTTCCCAAACGAAATGCGGGGCTTATTCCAGTGCTTTGGCTTAGTTTTTTTGATCGGCGCCGACTCTTTCATAGCCTTTGCAATTGAGGTGATTCGTTCGGCCCATTTTTGTTGATGTGGGAGCTTTTCACAAAAGTCCTTCCAATGTTTTATTGCTGTTGATTTGCTGACACCGAGTTTTTGGCATATTTCATCGGCTATTTTTGACTGTGATCGGTAAATGCGATCGTCTTGCATGGTCAGATAAGCTGTTATCCAACACATTTCGACTTCCCATTGTTTCTCTTTTAGGTCAGAGTCATAAGGCGAATGTCCCTTGCCAATTCTTAAAGCGCTTCGAAGGTTGGGTAATTGATCGTCGGGTTTTCCGGGGTTTTTGCAAAAAGTGAGTAGATCGCGAATTATCGGATCTAGCTCTTCCAGAATATTGAGCAGCAAAACCTCCGCCAAATTTTTTTCGAACTCATCGAGCGCTAGTCCAGATTCACAATTTTTTATCAATGCCTTTTTGCGCTGATCGTAATTTTTTTGGTTTGCTTCACGATGTTTGATATAGGCGCGAAATAAAGCAATGCCGCCCCGGTGATTTTCGCTCTTGTATTTTGTTAAATCTGTATGCCCTGGCAGATCGGAAAATTTTTCCATTACACTCCCTCGGTGCTCACCCTGAATTGATCGCAGCGCCAGCGGGTCAGGGAAACCCGTTTTCTTCCCGTCGGAATAGGCGCTGCAAACTCTTTAATTTAACGATGGGTCGGTCATCACGTAATTACACTTCTTTTGCATTAGAGGGAGAACCATTTATCGCGACTGCTTCATGCATGGCGTACCGCTCCAGATTTTTGAGACGAGGAATCGTAAGGTTCAGCACCGCTTTTTAAAGCACGCATACCGACGACCGCTAAAGCTGCAATTCCAGCTGCGAAACCACTCTCTGCGCCATAGCTGCAAACTCGCCATGTGGAGGCATTAACTGCGAACCGAATTGCGTCGTATGCAGCGCGCTCATCGTTGGTATGCAATTCGCGAAGCTCCTCGATCATTGCTTCACCAATTCTGTGCTCGATATTCCATTGATTTAACTGCGAAGGTACGCGTACAGGTGCCCAGTTAATGATAAAACCTTGATCATTGGCCTCTCGACCGGTGAAGCTTAAATCGTTTCTGGTTTTAATGGAGTCGGTTTTCCCTAGAATGGCATTAGCCATGATCCACCTCTCTCTAGGTGTTTGTGGTTAGGGGGTGAGGGTGCTGCAATCACTTCCACCCCCGCTTGTTGCCCGCAGACAATTCGTTCAGCGCCGACGACGTATCGGCACAATCTTTTCGCGCTCGCCGGTTTCGAGTTGCATGAGTAAATCGGCCCACGCATTCAACGCGGCTTTGCGCTCCTCGAAATAATCGTGGCGATCGTAGATGCCCTCGACGCCTTTCAGTTTGTGATTCAGGCAGCGCTCGGCGATGTGAGGTTGCACACCCAGCGCGGCGAGATGCGAGCGTGCAGTGCGGCGAAAATCGTGAACAGTGAAATGCGGCAGGCCGTGTTTGATCTTCGCCAGCGCGACGCTGAGCGTGCTCTCGGCGATGTGCGGGATCATGCGGTGCTGCATCTTGCGCGCGGGCAATACCCAACGGCTGCTTGCGGCCATCTCGTGCAACTCTCGTAACCACTCAACAGCGACGGTCGGCAGAGGAATATCGATCGGTGTTCCGGTTTTGGTGCGCTCGCCGGGCAAGTACCAGACACCCTCATCGAGATCGAACTCCGACCACTGTGCACCCAACAATTCCATTTTGCGCACGGCGAGCAACAGCAATAATTTCACGGTCAGCTCGTTCTGACGACTGAAGCCAGGCGCGACACGCATTGCTGCAAAAAATTGGATCAGCTCTGCTTCGGACAATGCGCGGGAGCGCGATTCTTCTTTGCCGCCGGCGTCCGACAAATCGAAAGCCGACACCGGATTAATTTCGATCATGTGGCGTTTGATGGCGTAATCGAACATGCGGCGCGTCCAGCGCAATACATCGTTCGCCACCGTGCGCGCGCCTCGCTTAACGATTGATTGCAGCATGGCGTCGACATGGAGCGGCTTCACGTCCTCGATTTTCAATTTGCCGATGTTGGGTTTGATATCCTTCTCGATTCGGCTGCGCACGATATTCGGGTGTTTCCAGCGGTGCTCGATCATGCGCTCGAAATACTCGTCGGCGAGCTGCGCGACGGTTTGCGCGTGCTTCTCGGCCTCGATCTTGGCCTTGCCGTCGGCTTTGCGTTCCTGCTTCTCGCCGGCAACATCGTGCCCGAGATCAACCTGCGCGCGCAGACGCTTCGCCACTTTGCGCGCATCGGCCAGCGAGAGGTCGCCGTAGTCACCGATTTTCATCGCGCGTTGTTTGCCCTGGTAGCGATAGCGAAGCTTCCAGAAGGGGGCGGTGTAGCGTTCCGGCCAACACAGCGTGAGGCCGTCGCCGTCGCTGCGACCCTCGAAGTGCTCGCCGGCTTTGATCCAGCTCTTAATGGTGAGATCGTTCAAACTGCCCATGTTTTTAAGGGTTTTCCGCTGTGGGTACACGGTGGCAACGTAATTTCAGGTCTTTTTTGTCTCGCCCGGAATACGCAGTGGTGTTTGGGTACACACAAAATATCACTGGGTACACAGGTGGGTACACACCAATACTGAGACAGTGCGAGACGAAATGCAATCGTTAGATATGAAAAACCCACATAGTTAGCGGGTTTCGTGAAAAGGCTGGTTTTTGGTGAGATGGCCTGAGACGCTACTCGATATTTTGAATCTGTTCGCGCATCTGTTCGATCAGGACTTTCAATTGCACGGCGTTGAGTGTGGTATCGCTGACCTGCGCTTTCGAGGACAGCGTATTCGCCTCACGATTGAACTCCTGCATGAGAAAGTCTAGCCGTCGTCCGCAGGATTCGCTCTGCTGCAGCGTGCGGCGCACCTCCTTGATGTGCGTCTGCAGCCGGTCGAGTTCTTCGGCGACATCGCTTTTCTGCGCGAGAATAACCATTTCCTGTTCGAGCCGGTCGTGGTCGAGCTCCGCGCTCAACTCGGCGAGGCGGTCGCGCAGGCGTTGGCGCAGCGCGCTCAGAATCGCCGGCATTTGTGCGCGCACGTTGTCGACAATCGCGGCAACGTCGTCGAGTTGTGTTTCGATATAGCGGCGCAATTCGGCGCCTTCGCGCGCGCGATGCTCGATCAGCTGTTCGAGCGTTTTCACGAACAGCGCATTTGCCGCCGCCACGATGACGTCTTCATCCTGCTGCTCGGCTTTCAGCACGTTGGGCCACGCTAATACTTCGAGTGGGTTTAGCGCCGCCGCTTGTGGAATTTTCGTTTGCACTTGCTGTGCGCACGCGAGTAATTGTTCGAGTATTTCGGTATCGATCGCCAAGGCGCTGCCGCGCTCTTGCAATAGCTGAGCGCGTAAACTGCATTCGATTTTGCCGCGTGCCACGTGTGCACGCAGGCGCTCGCGTAATTCGCCTTCGAGTCCACGCAAGGTGTCGGGTAATTTAAAGCTCGGTTCGAGATAGCGGTGATTGACCGAGCGAATTTCCCACACCAGCGTTCCCCACGGGTAGGTTGCGGCCTGTCGCGCGAATGCGGTCATGCTATGCGTCATGCCTTTCTCCTGGTCATAAATGGCTCCGTGTCATGCAATTTCCACGCGGTAGAGCGAGCGGCTATTTTAGCCGGAATCGTGCAGGTGTATCTGTATAATGTCGCGCTTTCCAATTCCTCCTGTTGTTCGCATCGAGTGACTCATGAATCGACCCAGTGGCCGCGCGCCAAATCAATTACGCAATATTGCTATCACACGTCATTTCACCAAGCACGCTGAAGGTTCGGTGTTGATTGATTGCGGCGATACGAAGGTTATCTGCACCGCGAGTGTGAGCGACGAGGTGCCGCGCTTTTTGCGCGGCACGGGGCAGGGTTGGATCACCGCCGAATACGGCATGTTGCCGCGCTCGACCGGCACGCGTATGGATCGCGAGGCCGCGAAAGGCAAACAAGGCGGACGCACGGTCGAAATTCAACGCTTGATCGGCCGCTCGCTGCGGGCGGCGGTCGATTTATCGGTGCTCGGCGAATTCGCGATCACGATCGATTGCGATGTGATTCAGGCCGATGGCGGTACGCGCACGGCTGCCATCACGGGCGCATGTGTCGCGCTGGTCGATGCGCTGCGTTCGTTGCAGCGGCGCGGAGCCTTGAAAGCCGATCCTTTGCAGCATTTGGTTGGCGCTGTGTCGGTAGGAATCGTCGGCGGTGTGCCTGTGCTCGACCTCGATTATGCCGAAGATTCGCAGGCCGAAACCGACATGAATGTGGTGATGACGGCAGCGGGTGGTTTTGTCGAGGTGCAGGGCACGGCGGAGGGCGCGGCATTTTCCGCAAGCGATTTACAGGCGATGCTTGATCTCGCGCGCGCCGGTATCGGTGAATTGCACGAAATTCAGCGGTGCGCGTTAGCGGGTGATTGAGTATTGGCCGCGAGTGACTGACGGTTACGAAAATAATTCGTAATCGTAATCCATGATGAGCGGGGCGTGACTCGCGAAAACCTGATTTTTGTAAATCGCGCCATATTCGATTTTCGAGCGCAAGCTGCCCGATACGACTTGATAATCGACGCGCCAGCCGTTGCCATCGCGATCGTCGTCGGGCCACCAGGTAAATTCATCGGGATCGGCGTTGACTTCGCGAAACGCGTCGACGTAGCCGAGGTCGCTGAAGAGCACGTCCATCCATTGCTGTTCTTCGGGCAGGGCGCCCGAGATGCCGCGATTGCGTTGCGGTTCCTGCAGGTCCGCTTCGCGGTGTGCGATATTCCAGTTGCCGCAAATAAAAAACTCGCGCCGCTTGTTGCGCACTTTATTCAGATGAGCCTGATAGTGCTCGAGAAAACGCATCTTGCGCGATTGCGCGGCGCTGTCGCTGGGATAGGCGCTCGGCACCAGCAGGCAGCCGACCGAGATGCGACCGAAATCGGCTTGAATATAACGGCCCTCCATGTCGAATTCGGCAAAGCCGAGCCCCGTCATAATCGCTTTCGGCATTTCGCGTGTATAGATTGCAACGCCGTTGCTGTTCGGTTCGACGGCATCGAAAAAATACGCGTTGTAGCCTTCCGGGAAAAACACCGGCTCTTGCAGGTCGTATTCCTGCGCTCCGAGATTTTGCACGCAGATAAAGTCGGCGTCCTGATCGACCACCCAATCAAAAAAGCCGCGCTTGGCCGCACTGCGAATGGAGTCTGCGCAAAAACTGATGATACGCATAGATGCCTCTGAAGATGCTACCTGGCAATAATAGCCGAGGAGTAGGGTCTCGCGTAAATAGCGCAGCGATTAAATCGACCATCGGCAGGCGCATCGGGCGCGGCTGGAGTAAAATGCACGCGGTTTGATTAGCAAACGTAAGCGGCTACTTCACTAATTCAAGCAATCGTATCAGCCCATGCAACCGTACCAGACACAGTTCATTGAATTGGCGCTTGCGCAGCAGGCGTTGACGTTCGGCGAGTTCACGCTGAAGTCCGGACGCGTAAGCCCGTACTTTTTTAATGCGGGTAAATTTTGTTCAGGCGCGGCGTTGTGGCAATTGGCCCGCTGCTACGCGGAAACATTGCGCGCGAGCGGCGTGTCATTCGATGTGCTGTTCGGGCCGGCATATAAAGGCATACCGCTGGCGGCGGCGACGGCCTGTGCGCTGGCGGAACAGTTTTCGATCGACGTCCCCTACGCATACAACCGTAAAGAGGCCAAAGACCACGGTGAAGGCGGTTCGCTGGTCGGGGCCAAGTTGCGCGGCCGCGTGATGATTATCGATGATGTGATTACGGCCGGAACGGCGGTGCGCGAAGTCATGGAGATAATCCGCGGAGCCGGTGCCGAGCCCGTCGGTGTTGTGATCGGTCTCAATCGACAGGAACAAGGTCGCGGTGAGCTATCGGCGATTCAAGAGGTCGAACGCGACTACGGCGTCCCGGTGTTCAGCATCATCGCGTTGGACGATATCCTCAGCTACTTGCGGGCGCAGGGAGCTACGGAGCAGTTGGCAAGCGTACAAAAGTACCGTGAGCAACACGGCGTCTAAAGCCGGTTCAGCGTTTGCACTGCGATCCGCTAGAATTATTGAGAGCGTTTTCCGCGAGGGGACAGGTGTGCAGATAAAACGATGCGGTTTCATGAGTCTCGCGCTTGTCGCACTGGTTGCAATCGATAGCGCAGCGGTGAGTACCAAGCTGTATCGCTACACCACCGATAAGGGCGTTATCGCTATCGATGACCATGTGCCGCCCGAATTTGCGAAGAACGGCTACGAGGTATTGTCCCCCGATGGCCGCGTGCTGGAAACCGTGCCACGACAGCTGACCGGCGAGGAGGGTGTGCGTAAGCGCGCCGCTGACGCCGAAGCCAAACGCCTGCAAGAATGGGATAAGAATTTGCTGCTGCGCTACAGCAGCACAGACGATATCGCCGCCGCGCGCGATCGCGCACTGCACGAAATCGACATTCGGTTGAGTATTTTGCGCAGCAATTTAATTTCGACCAAAGCGCAGGTCGAACAAGAGCAGGAAAAGGCTGCCGATATTGAGCGACGCGGCGGCACCGTGCCCGAGGCGATTTCATCCAATATCGATAAATTGAAAGCGGAAGCGGCGGGGATCGAGGAGTCGATTGCCGAACGCCTAAAAGACAAGCAGGCCACCCAGACATCGTATCAAAAAGATATTGAGCGCTTCAAAACATTGCAGGATGTGGTGAATTTTCGCCGCAGCAATTCGGAGGGTGAATAACGCTTGGTCGAGGTTATTAAGATAAACTACTACTGCGCGCCAATACTGGGGCTCTGAAAAAACCTTCCATCAATACCGGCCATTGATCCTGCCAATATTTCGTGGGCAGATTTTTGAAGTCGCTGCGCACGAATTGGCCGATATGTCCTTCGACGCAACTCAGCAATAAATTAGCGGCGGCAGAGACAGTTATTGTGGTGCGAATGCTTTCATATCGCTCCGCTTCATTCAAAACCTTTCGCAGCTCCGTTTCTAACCGATCGTAAAAGTGATTGATGCGCACACGCAGGCGCTCGGTTTCACCGGTCAATGCATCGCCCGTGAGAATGCGGCTGATGCCGGGATTGCGTTCTGCGAACACGAGCAGTGCGCCCAGTATTTTCTCGCAGCGCGCCATTGCCGAGGTTTCTTCGCGCAGCGTCGACGCGATGCGCTCGAAAATAGTCGTCTCGATAAATTCGATCAGTCCCTCGAACATTTTCGCCTTGCTGGGAAAATGCCGATACAGCGCCGCTTCGGAAACTCCCACGGTTTTGGCGAGCGCCGCTGTTGTAATGCGCTCACCGGGGCCCGCCTCCAGCATATAGGCTAGCGCTTGTAAAATTTGCTCGCGGCGCGAAGGGTCTTTGCTCATGGCGATTTTATGTTTGTTGGAAGCGGACATCGTAGCGGCTGCGGCCCGCCTCGGCAACCGCGACGATCGTATAAAAAATAGGTGCGTAAATTTACATCGCGGCTAATGCCGCGCACATTAACTCCGACGATTGGTAATTAATGTGCCGACGCCTTCATCGGTAAATATTTCCAGTAGAACAGCGTGCGGCACGCGGCCGTCGATGATATGCGCGCTGGTGACGCCGCTCTTAACGGCATCGAGCGCGCATTGAATTTTGGGCAGCATGCCACCGTAAATCGTGCCATCTCCAATCAGCGTATCGACTTGGTGCGTGGTGAGGCCCGTCAATACCTTGCCCGATTTATCCTGCAGTCCGGCGACGTTGGTCAGCAGCATCAATTTTTCCGCTTTCAACACTTCGGCGACTTTACCCGCAACGAGGTCGGCGTTGATGTTGTAGGAGGCGCCGCTTTCGTCGAAACCGATCGGTGCGATGACGGGAATAAAATTGCTCGCCACGAGCGTATCGATAATGGCGGTGTCGATCGCTTGCACTTCACCGACTTGACCGATATCGAGCAATTCGGGTTCGGCCTTGTCGGGCGATTTTTGCGTGAGCAGCATTTTGCGTGCGCGAATCAAACCGCCGTCTTTACCCGTGAGGCCGATCGCTTTGCCGCCGTTGCGGTTGAGCAGTGTGACCAGCGCCTTGTTGACGCTGCCACCGAGCACCATTTCCACCACATCCATCGTCGGCGCATCGGTGACGCGCATACCGCCGATGAACTCCGATTTGATGTTGAGCCTGTTGAGCAAATCGTTGATCTGCGGTCCGCCGCCGTGCACGACGACCGGGTTCATGCCGACCAGCTTCATGAGCACGATATCGCGTGCGAAACTCGCCGTGAGCTCGTCGGCCACCATCGCATTGCCGCCGAATTTCACCACGATGGTCTTGCCGGTGAAGCGTTGAATATACGGCAGCGCTTCGGTTAACACGCTGGCGATGTTGGCGGCGGCTTCGCGATTCAGCGACATAATAATTCTCTACTGCGTCAATGGAAAAAAGGTGTGTTTGCGGCTTTAGTCGCGACATTGAAATACAACATGAGGATGCATTTCAATGCGGGTAGATCAGAAACCAGATGCCAATTGCGGATCAATCGTGCCGAGTTGATCTTTGAACAGCGTTTGAATGCGATCGAGCGCTGCTTCGTTGTCGGCTTCGAAACGCAATGTCAGTGCGGGCGTAGTGTTCGACGCGCGCACCAAACCCCAGCCGTCGGGAAAGTCGACGCGGAGGCCGTCGAGCGTAGTAATTTTGCCATCGCCGAATTTGCCGGTGGCGGTGAGACGCTCCATCACCGAGAATTTTGCTTGATCGGTGGTTTCGATTTTAATTTCGGGTGTGCTGATCGAGGCGGGCAGCGCACTTAAATGCGAGTCGAGATCGGGATTGGTCGTGCTGAGAATTTCGATCAGGCGCGCGGCCGCGTACATGCCGTCGTCGAAACCGAACCAGCGCTCGTTGAAAAAAATGTGACCGCTGAATTCACCGCCGAGCAGTGCACCGGTCTCGGCCATTTTTTCTTTCATAAAGGAATGACCGCTCTTCCACATGATCGGGCGGCCACCGAAACTGCTGATGACATTATTCAAACTGCGTGTACATTTCACGTCGAACAGCACATCGGCACCGGGATTGCGCGCGACCACGTCCTGCGCGAGCAGCATGAGCAGACGATCGGCGGCGACGATATCGCCGCTTGCGGTAACGACAGCAACGCGATCGCCATCGCCGTCAAACGCAATGCCGATATCGGCGCTGCTTTCGCGCACGAGTTGTACAAGATCGCGCAAATTTTTGGCGATCGAGGGATCGGGATCGTGATGCGGGAATTTCGGATCGATATCGCAATACAGCGGAATGACTTCGCAGCCGAGCTGTTCAAACAGATGCGGCGCGATGACACCCGTGGCGCCGTTGCCGGCGTCGATCACGATTTTAAGCGGTTGTGCAATCGCGACATCGTTGATGATGTAATCGACGTATTGCTCATCGATGCGTTCGGTGCGATAGCCGCCTTTACCTTTGCTGAAGTGACGCTCCTGGATGCGTTGACGCAAGCCTTCGATTGCGCGGCCCGATAAAGTTTTGCCGCCGATGACAATTTTCAGACCGTTGTATTCGGCGGTGTTGTGACTGCCCGTGACCATGACACCGCTTTGCACCCCGAGTTGATGCGTGGCGAAATACATCAACGGTGTCGGCGCCAGCCCGATATCGACGACGTCGCGACCACTATCTTGCAGGCCGCGCGTCAAGGCGGCGATGATCCTCTCGCTGCTGCCGCGGCCATCGCGCGCGACAACGATCTCTTGTTGTCCGCGATCGACGGCTTCGCTGCCGATAGCCAAGCCGATGTGATAGACGATATCGTCGGTCAGTTGGTGTGAGGCGATACCGCGAATATCGTAAGCGCGAAAAATAGTGTCGGGCATTTGCACCGGCAGATCGGCCAACTCTTCGACCACCTGCGCGGGTGCCGGATTTTCATTTGCCGGAGCGGGCTTGGTTTCGGCGGCAACTTCTTTAGATGGAGCTGCTGCCAGTTTGCGTTGCAATTGCTGCCGCACTTCCGCGAAGCCGGGTAATTCTGGCGCGTGCTGGCCGAGCAATGCTTGCAGACTGCGTTCGAGCGCGCGGCGAAAATCGTTGGCGCAGACCAGTGTGCCAAGCAGAATGCCAACAGCGCTGATACCCAATAACAGTGACGGCAACAGTGGCGTTTCGCGCAATTGCGCGACCCAAGCCGATGCGGGTGTCAGCTGCAAGCGCCACGCAGTCACCGCGGTTGTGCGTGTCTGCGCCAGCTCAATTGCGTCGCCGCTGCCCGCGTGCACGAAACTTCCTTGATTACCGCCGGCCTGCTGTAACAAATCGATCGCGCCGCGATTGCCGATTTGCTGGGCCAGCAATTGTTCGAGCCGACCGGCCGGTATCGTCAGCAAAATTGCACCCGCTGCATACTTGGTGTCGGTGGCAACGGCGGCTTGCGCAAATGTAATCACCCAATTTTTATCGAGCTGATACGCTTCGGGTTGCGTAGTTGAACCGTCGGATACGCGCCGTAGCATATCGGCTTCGATGTTGTTGTGCAGACCGGCTTGACTGTTGTCGACACTGGCGATGCCGAGCGGTCCGAGCGCAATGAGACGCACGCTCGACGCCTCGGGAAAGGCGCGCTGCAACGCCAATGCCGACGAGGGATCGCTCGCTGTCGTCGCAAAATGTGTCAGCAGCGCGGGGTCGCGCGCGACGCTTTGCAGACGCGATTGCATCTGCTGCACCCAGTCATCGACGATTTGCGCCTGACTGACTGCCAACTCCTGCGTCAATTGCCGCAATTCATTTCCGTTGCGTGCAGGCAGATCGAATACGATGAGATAGACAAAGCACGCGACGACCGTCACCAGTCCGATAGCCGCGCCGCGCACCACCAGTCGCAGCAAATTATTTTGCGTATTTCCGACGGGTTTTTCAGCGTTATTTTTCTTCGCCTTGGCCATTTATGCTCCACCATTTGGGTTTCATCGACGCGCAATCAATTCCGCATGCGCAATCGTTTGTTGCAACAAAATCGCGGCCGTTGTTATGCGATTTGCAGGTGTAGATTGCGATCGATCAACGCCATCAATTCGCGCGCGAGCTGTGCTTTCGAGCGCTCTCCGATTTCTATTTCGCCGTCGCGCCAGAGCACTGTTACCGCATTATTTTCGCTATTGAAGCCGATCCCCGGTTGCGCGACGTCGTTGGCGACGATCATATCGAGATTTTTGCGTTCGAGTTTATCGCGCGCGTAATCTTTTACTTGCCGCGTCTCTGCCGCGAACCCCACCGTGAACGGTTTTGGGCGCAACTGCGCCACGCTCGCGACGATATCGGGATTGCGCACAAGCGTCAGCGTCATCGTCTCGTTCTGCTTTTTGATTTTTGTGTCGACTGCGTGCTCGGGGCGATAATCCGCCACGGCGGCGGCAGCGATGAAAATATCGCAATCTTTCACGTGCGCCTGCACGGCGTCGAACATTTGCCGCGCGCTTTCGACATCGATGCGCACAGCATGCGCAGGTGTTGCGAGCGCGACGGGACCGGCGATTAACGTCACGCGCGCGCCGGCATCGATAGCGGCTTGCGCGAGCGCAAATCCCATTTTCCCCGAACTGTGATTGCTGATATAGCGCACCGGATCGATCGCCTCGCGCGTCGGCCCGGCGGTGATCAACACGCGCTTGCCTTCGAGCAGGCGTGTCGTAAAAGCTGTTGTAGTCAATTCGGCAAGCGCTGCGGGTTCGAGCATGCGTCCCGGTCCGATATCGCCGCAGGCCTGCTCGCCGTCGGCCGGCCCCCAAATCAACATGTCGCGAGTGCGCAATCGCGCGATATTGTCCTGCGTCGCCACATCGCGCCACATACCTTGATTCATCGCTGGCGCCAGCGCGATGCGCGCGGGCGTGGCGAGGCAAAGCGTGGTGAGTAAATCGTCGGCGCGACCGTGCGCGAGGCGCGCGATGAAATCGGCGCTCGCGGGCGCGATCAATACGAGATCGGCCCAGCGCGCCAACTCGATATGACCCATCGCCGCTTCGGCGCCGGGGTCGAGTAGATCGGTGTGCACCATGTTGCCCGACAGTGCCTGCAAGGTCAGCGGCGTGATGAACTCCTGCGCGGACTTGGTCATCACCACGCGCACATCGGCACCGAGTTTTTGTAAATGGCGCACGAGCTCGGCGGATTTATACGCAGCGATGCCGCCGGTAATGCCGAGTAGGATTTGTCGGTTGGTAAGCGCCATCGCGTGCCTTGTATGGGGTGCCATTGAGGTCTTAAACGGCTGGGTAAATCTGCGAACTTAAGATAGCATTAAATCGTCGCGAGGCAGAACGCAATAAAGACTAAACAGGAATCCCGACGTGTGACACACATGTCGGCACCAGGAGGGTGTGATGGCAATCACCGATTGGCCCGCCGCGGAACGCCCGCGCGAAAAACTGCTCGAACGCGGCGCCGCCGCATTATCCGACGCTGAATTACTCGCGATATTTCTTCGCACAGGCGTGGCCGGTAAAAGCGCGGTCGATCTCGCGCGCGATTTGCTTGAACGCTTCGGCGGCCTGCGCCCATTGCTCGGTGCCAGCAATGCTGAATTCTGCGCAGCGCATGGACTTGGCGATGCCAAATTCGCACAGCTGCAAGCCGTGCTCGAAATGGCGCGCCGCCATCTGCGCGAAACCTTGCAGCAGAGCGATGTGCTTACGAGCCCCACACTGACGCGGCAATATCTGCAAGCGCAATTGCGCAACGAAGCGCGCGAAATTTTCGCCGTGCTGTTTCTCGACAATCGTCATCGCGTGCTCGCGTTCGAGCCGATGTTCTACGGCACCATCGACGGCGCGGCCGTTTATCCGCGCGAGGTCGTGCGCCGCTGCCTGCATCATCACGCCGCGGCGGTCATCGTCGCGCATAATCATCCGTCGGGCGTCGCCGAACCCAGTCAATCCGATCACCGCATTACCGAGTGTTTGCGCGATGCATTGGCGCTGGTCGATATTCGTTTGCTCGATCACGTGATTGTCGGCGATGGGGAATGCATTTCGTTTTCGGAGAGAGGTTGGTTGTAAGCAATAAAGCGAGGCAATAAAGCGCAAGCGCTCGCTCAATTAACCGTTCCCACCAGTTCGCGCCCGATCAACATCCGCCGGATTTCATTGGTGCCGGCGCCGATATCGAGCAATTTTGCATCGCGCATGAAGCGCTCGACCGGCCAATCTTTGGTGTAGCCCGCGCCACCCATTGCCTGCACCGCTTCGAGTGCGGTTTTCACGGCGCTTTCGCTCGCGAGAAGAATTGCTCCCGCCGCATCGGCACGCGAAGTTTTTCCCGCATCGCACGCGCGTGCGATGGCATAGACATACGCGCGCGCTGAATTGAGCGCAACGTACATATCCGCGATTTTGGCCTGCATTAATTGAAAAGTGCCGATGGCCTGGCCGAACTGTTTGCGTTCGCGCACGTACGGCAACACGACATCGAGGCAGGCCTGCATGATGCCGAGTTGAATGCCCGCGAGCACGACGCGTTCGTAATCGAGTCCCGACATTAATATATTTACACCGCTGTTGAGCGGCCCCATCACATTTATTTCCGGCACTTCGCAATTATCGAAAACCAATTCTGCGGTCGGTGAACCGCGCATGCCGACTTTTCTAATTTTTTGCCCGATCGAAAAGCCTTTGCAATTTTTCTCGATCAAAAATGCGGTGATGCCGCGCGCGCCGGCAGCGGGTTCGGTTTTGGCATAAACGACGAGTACATCGGCATGGGCCGCATTGGTAATCCAAAATTTCGTGCCGTTTAAAATAAAACGATCGGCTTTTTTCTCGGCTTTCAGTTGCATCGAAACAATATCGGAGCCCGCGCCTGCTTCGCTCATCGCCAGTGCGCCGACCGATGCACCGCTGATCAACTTCGGCAAATACGTTTTCTTTTGCTCATCATTCGCCCAGCGGCGAATCTGATTCACGCACAAATTCGAGTGCGCGCCGTAGCTGAGACCGACCGAAGCCGACGCGCGCGCGATTTCCTCTTGCGCAATAACGTGTTCGAGATAGCCGAGACCGAGCCCGCCCCAGGCTTCTTCGACGGTGATGCCGTGCAGCCCCAGCGCTCCCATCTGCGGCCACAGCTCGCGCGGAAACCAGTCGTCCGCATCGATCTTTGCGGCGAGCGGAGCAATTTTGTCGGTCGCGAAGCGCGCGGTGGTCGCGCGGATCACCGCGGCGGTTTCGCCGAGAAGAAAGTCAGGTCCTATCATGTCTCGCTCCCGAGAGATTTTAGGTAGAGCATAGATAGAAATGCGTGTGTGTACAGCAGCACCAATCAGCGCGCCGTTTGCGTAACGGTAGCGAAGCCGCCGCCGGGAGTGCGGAAATTAGTGGTTTGGCCGCGCCATAAACGCGCGGCGGTGAGTTGAATTGCGCCGCGATACACATAGCAGCGTACATCTACTTTCAGTTCGACCGCTGCGTCAGCGACGAGCGCGCGCCGCAGCGGCGGCTCGATTTCGCGCTGTGCTACGTAATCTTCCCGCACTAATTGCTCGAAGGTGCTGCGCGTTAATTTCGCGCCGCGATAGGCGCCTTTACCGCCATAAGCCGCCGCGGGCTTGAAGAAAAATTCTTTGCGCCGCGCCCACAGTTGTTCGGTGTGCGCGGCATCGACAATTCGCGTTTCCGGAATACCCACCAATAAAGTTTTTTGTTGTGCGGGATCGACACCGAGCTGTTCGAGAATCGGCGGATCGCTCAACAGCGCGAGATGACGTTTGTCCGCATACAACGCGTGATGATAGGGATTGGGTGTGATGACAACATTATCGTTGAGATATGCCTCGCGTATGGCGGCGTGTGCATCGTTTTCAAAATAAAAATCGGTGAGACGGTTATAGATCAAATCGACCGGCGCACCATGCAACGCGAGGCCTGTTGGCGTTTTCGTCAATTCGAATGGATCGCAAATTTCCACGCGCAGGTTGCGCGCGCGCAATAGCTCGGCAAAACGCAGAAACTCAGGATAGAGATATTGCGCGCGGGGATCGGAATCGACAATCGCGATTAATTGAGGCTCGCGATGCCCGCGCACCATCGCAAAATCGTCGAGTAGACTATCGATGATGGCGGATTCGGCGCGTTGTGCCTGACACGATGGCGTTGTGTTGTCGTTAGCGCAGCATCCGGATTGCGCGCGCAGCACTTGGGTAACGATCAGCGCGCCGCCGGCATTGGTATTGATTTCGATGAGTTTGGGGCCGGATTCGTGCAGATGAAAATCGTAGCCGTATAAAACTCCCGCATTGCCCGGATCGAATTGCGCAATAGCGGGTGCTGTCGCGATAACGTTTTCCCGCCACGCTTTACTGTGCACGACGACGTCGATGCTTTGAATCAGCTGCGCCATGCGGTCGTGATCGGTTGCGGCAACGAACACCGGCACGGCCGCAATCTGTAGGTCGGAAGCGATTTGAACCGGCTTTTGCGGACACAGACAGTGCGTATTGAGACCCTGAGCATTATTGAGATCGGCGCAATCGCAGTGATTTTGCGAATCGATATGAACCTGATTGTTCATCAATATGCCCCGGTAGCGTGAATATCGTCGCGCCGTTTTACGACGTTATTTTTTCATCGCTCGTGCCATCGCCAATAGCGCATCGCGGCGCGGCATCGAAAGCAGATGATCGAAGCTCGCTTTGTAGTGCGCGCTCGGAATATAAGTTGGGCCGTTTTGGATATTTTCCAGGGCCAGCTTCGCCACTTCAACAGGCGACATGACATTTTGCAGCTTGGCGGGATCGATACCTTGCAAGCGCGGCGCCTCAGTGTCGGTGGCGCCGGGGCAGAGTGTCAGCACATCGATGCCTTCCGGTCTGAGCTCACCCCAAAGACCTTCGCCCAAATTGTTCAGAAAACTTTTGCTGGCCGCATACACGGTGGAGTAAGGGCCGCCGATCAAACCTTCTACTGAACTGGTAAAAATAATGCCGCCTTTTTTGCGCGCGCGCAGTCGCGACACAAAACCATGCGCGAGCAACATGGGCGTGTGGCAATTGACCATCACTACATCGGTCATTTTTTTCGGATCGCCGCTGGCGTAGGCGCCTTTAAAACCAAAGCCTGCATTGCTGATGACGAGGCCGATATCGAGCGCAGCGGTGGCGTCGAGAATTTGTTGCGCGGCGGTAGTTTCAGCGAGATCGATTTGGCAGACCTTTACGCCAATGCCGCATTCTTTCTTCAAGTGTGCCGCTAATTCGTCGAGACGTTGCACGCGGCGCGCGACGAGCACTAAGTCAAAACCTGTTGCCGCCAATAATTCGGCAAACGCTTTGCCGATGCCCGATGAGGCACCGGTGACCAGCGCCGTGGGGCCATATCGATCAAAAAAACCATCATCGCTCATCGAATATCGTCTCGAATTATTGAAATCAAAATAGAGAATGAAAATTTATTTCTGTTAAGTCAGTTGCACCAGAAGCCGGCGAGCCGCTTCCACACATTGGTTTTGCAGTGCGGATTGAAAAATTGGCTATACCATTTGCGAGATTGTAAAAAGGGGCCGTCGCTTTGCAATTGAATGATGCGCGTGGTAACCAGTTTTCCGCGTCGATCTTCGTCGCCAGCGGGGCGATTTTGTCGGAAGCGAAACGCGCGCTGGTCGCGCGGATCATGCCGGTGTTTTCGCCGAGCAGAAAATCAGGACCAACCATTGCGCGCTCCCGAGATGCTTTGTTTTATCTTAATCGAACCCCGTTAATATACGGACGGGACAAAAGTATAGGGTAGGTTTGGAAAATCTCCGAGCAGGTTTGCGGACTCAGTATTTACAATTCAAGCTTGCGACAGTCAAAAACATGAAAAATCTCTTTTGTAACATGCAATACAGTTTGCCAAACTATTGGCGTTGAGACATTACTGAAGCAGAAGATGAAAATACAACGAAACGAACCTTGCATTTGCGGTAGTGGAAAAAAATACAAGAAATGCTGTGGGCTGACGGGTAAAGACGAAATTCGCGGACAATCAGAAACGCGGCTCTCGGTTGAATTAAACTTGCTCATCACGCTTCTTCAAGGTGGACACAACCCAGAGTTGGTGGAAGCCAAGGCGCGCGAGCTAACGGTTCGGCATCCGAACTCGGGGCTTGCCTGGAAAGTACTAGCCGCATCCTGCAAGCTTCAAGGTAAAGACGCGTTAGAAGCTTTACAAAAGGCGGCGTTGCTCTTACCGCATGACGCCGAGGCGCACAATAACCTGGGCAATGCATTGCTGCTGCTCGGGCAGTTTGATGTGGCATCGGCCAGCTATCGCCGGGCAGTCGAGATCAAGCCTGATTTCGCCGAGGCGCATTGCAACCTGAGCGCTGCGCTCCTGCAACTTGACCAGCCCAAAGCCGCGATGACGAGCAGCCGCAGAGCATTGCAGATCAGACCCGAATATGCTCAGGCACTCAACAACCTGGGCCTTGCGTTGCTGAAGCTCGACCAGCCCGAGGAAGCTCTGAATAGCTGCCACCAAGCGCTGGAGTTAAAGCCCGATCTTGTCGAAGCGCTCGACAATGTTAAAGCTGCCTTGACGATGCTAGGTCTCGGCAGCGAAGCCAGTTGCCGCGAGAGGCTTGAGACCAACCCCGATAACACTTTGGCTATTATGCGGCTGGCAAACATGTGCATTAGCCAGGGACGATTTACTGAAGCCGAAGAGTTATTCAAACGCGCCGCCTCGATTGCTCCCGATATGCCGGATGCTTGGATTGGAATCCCGCACTCACGCAAAATGACGTCCGCCGATACGAGCTGGCTGGTCGGGGCACTGCGAGTCGTGGGGTTAAACCTGGAGCCACGCAAACAGGCGGCTTTACACTTCGCCATCGCTAAATACTTCGATGACCTGGAGGACTTCGAGCAAGCATTTACGCATTACCAACGTGCGAACGAACTCTCCAAGCGTTATATGCCGAAATATGATCCGCGGCATACAGCTCGGCTTTTCGATCAACTTATACAGTTTCATGATCGAGAGCGTCAAAGTCAGGTTCGGATCGCGGCAAATACGTCTGTCCGCCCGGTCTTCGTCGTCGGTATGCCGCGTTCTGGCACAACGCTCGCCGAACAAATTCTCGCCTCGCACCCGTCGATATTCGGTGCCGGTGAGCTCAATTTTTGGGGCGATACGATAAGGGGGTGTCTCTTTAGTCAGCAGCGTGCAAACATGCTGACAAATGCGGCTGCCGATTATCTGAGGCAGCTGGAGGAGCGCTCAGCCGATGCACTGCGCGTGGTCGACAAGATGCCGCACAATTTTCAGTATTTGGGGCTGCTTAACGCGGTCCTGCCCAATGCCCGCATCATCCATATGAAGCGCAATCCGCTGGACACGTGCTTATCCATTTATTTTCAGAACTTCAATACCAACCATCCGTACAGTAACGACCTGACGAGTCTGGCGGGCTATTACGACGAATACCTGCGTCTAATGAAGCATTGGCAGTCAACTCTGCCCGCCGAAGCATTTCTTGAGGTCTGCTACGAGGATCTGGTGTCAGAGCAAGCAGCTTGGAGCCGCAAGATGATCGAATTTGTCGGTCTGCCATGGGACCCGCGCTGTCTCGATTTCCACCAGACGTCTCGCGGCATTGCCACCCCCAGTCGGTGGCAGGTGCGGCAAAAAATCAGTAAATCATCCGTCGCGCGCTGGCGTAATTACGAAAAATACGTCGAGCCATTGCTGCGCTTGCGGAACGATTGATCCGACTCCGTGAAGTTTGAATATTGATGTGATCGAGTGCGTTGACGGATATGAGAGTTTCGCTACGGTAAACGTGGATCGACCACCGTGCGTACCGGTGCAGCCGGGCTTTTCATACGATCGAGCGCGTCGGCGACGCCGCTCAAACCGATGCGAGCGCCGCTTAGCCAAGGTGTTATATCGATGGCGCCATCGGCGATCGAGCGCAGCGCTAAATCCAGATCCTGCTGTTCTTCGCCGCACGCGAAATGCACTTTCAAGCGTTTCATCTGCCCGCACGGCACGAAAATTTGTTCGGGATCGAGACAGAAACCGCCCATGACGATTTTCGCGCCGAAGCCGACTGCACGCATCATTTGATCGAGCAGGCCCGGTGCGCCGACGCATTCGTAAACAATTGTGGCGCGGCGCATGCCGAGTGTTGGAATCGGCGAATACGGTGAGGTTTCGCGCGGATCGAGCGCGATATCCGCGCCCATTTTGAGCGCGACTTCGCGGCGGCCCGCGTCGAAATCCGCCGCGATAATCGGCGCGATGCCCGCGAGTCTGAGTCCGGCGATGACGCCGAGTCCGATCGCGCCGCAACCGATCACGAGCGCGACATCGTTTTTATTCGGCTCGCCGGATCGTGCATGTTCGAGCCCGACCGCGAGCGGCTCGATCATCGCGGCGCGGTCGTCGTCGAGCGCGCTCGGAATTTCCATTAATTTTCCTTCATCGAGCAACATGTATTCGCCGAAACCGCCGGGAAAATCGCCGCTGTAACCGATGATGCTGTGTTTGTTGTTGTGCGTGATAACAGGTACCGAGGTGACGCGCGCGCCGACTTTTAATTTACGCGCGCTGCCGGGGCCGTAGTCGATAATTTCGCCGACGTATTCGTGGCCCGGCACGAACGGTTTGCTCAGATCGACATTCGCATAAGGGCCGCCGTATTCCTGCGAGCGCGACACCAGCTTTGGCCCCGAATGCAGAAAATGCACATCGGATGCGCACAGGCCGCACGCGCACGTGCGCACGAGTACCTGTCCTTTCGCGGGAGTGGGATCGGCCACTTCGCCGACTTTGATTTCACCATTGAATAAATAGGCGGCTTTCATTACGCACCTCGGCTATTGTGCAGAGCGTTGTCGCTCAGCGAAAATTTTTCAACACGGCATACGAAGGATCGCTGCGATCGCGACTGCCTTTACTCGATTGACTCATCGGCGTGACGTCGCGAATTTCATCGAAATCGCGAATCGCGATGCGCTTGTCGATGCCCCAGCGTCCGTTGCGCCGCGACCAGGTGTCGACGTAACGGCTCAGCACCGTCATCTGTTTCAGTTGTCCGTTGCGCTCGATGCGTAAATTCGCGGTGACATACGCTTCACTGCTCGCACGATCGCCATCGAGTTCGATGATAATGTTCGACATTTGATGCGAGTGACACTGCAATTGCGCGTGCTGCTTGCACACGTGATCGATGAAGCCGCGTCCGCTGCCCTGATAATGCGATCCGTAATCGGCAGTGCCGTCGTCATGCCAAATCGAGTAACCGAGCTTGTGATCGATACGATCCATCGCGCGGCAATAGCGATAAATTAATTCGGTGATGGCCTGGCGATCGGCAACGGCTTGCAAAAGATTGAGGTCAGTCATGTTTATGCTTCCGATGGTTTGGTGAAAACGCCTCGGCTTGCACGATCGATGTATTCGATGCGGGCGCGTCGCGCGTCGGGTGAGGTGGGCGCCATACCGGCCACGTCATCTTCCTGTCCAAAATTGCGAATCGGCCCATGCGGTAATCTTGCAAGCCCGACCTCGGCGACCTTTTCCGGAGACGCCAGATTGTCGGGTACGGGCGCGCCTTTCGAGGCGAGCATGCGGCGAAACTCCGGAGTATCCGTGCGGCCCAGTACCAAGGTGAGCACGTCGACGTTATGGCGGCGCAGCTCCATCCAAAGCCCTTCTGCAAAGCACAACATGAAGGCCTTGCTCGCCGCATAAGTTGCCATGAAGCTGCCGCCGCCGTAACAGGCGCCGGAATTGACCAGCAGCAAGCCGCCCTTGCGCCGCGCGCGCATCAACCCGCCGAAGTGGTGGCAGCACTTCATCGCCGTGATGCAATTGAGATTGACCAGATCGAGCCACGCCTGCAGATCTTTATCGTGGAATAGCGCGCCGTTGGGATCGGCGCCGGCGTTGTTAATGAACAGCCCGACTTCGCGATTGCCGACCGCAACGACGATTTTTTCGAACGCATCGGCGGCGGCCAAATCGATCGCTGCAGTGACGCACTCGAGACCGAATTCCTCGCGGATTTCGTTGGCCAATGCGGACAGCGGTGCCTGGCGTCGGGCGATTAGAATAGAGGGTACCCCATTCACTGCGAGCTTGCGGGCAAAGGCGCGGCCCGTGCCTTCAGAAGCGCCCGCGATCACGGCCCACGGCCCATAGCGTTCAGCCAGTGAGGTTGTCGTTGTCGAAGTCTGAGCGGCTGACATGAGGTTCTCCTGTGCAGGGATGCGGCTGATATTGCTCGCTATTGAGGTCGAATTGCAGTTATATTTCGGTAGTGCTGAGCACTATCTTAGCATCTATGTTTTTAGTCAAGACCCACGATCGGGAGGTGAGCTGATTTTGGCGATCGCTCAAATTTTTATTGACAGTGCTCTGCCGCCAATTCAGAATTTTGGCGACCGCCCAAATTAATGGCGCGACACAATACGGAGAGCAGCATGAGCACCGGCCCGGTTTACTACGATCCTTACCTGAGAGACATAGTTAAGAATCCTTATCCTGTTTATAAACGACTGCGCGACGAAGCGCCGCTGTATTACAACGACAAATACAATTTCTATGCGGTGAGTCGTTACGACGATGTCAGAAAATGTTTTGCTGATCACCAGACCTTTATTTCGGGGCGCGGCGGTATTTTGGAATTGATGAAAGAAAACATCCAAATGCCGCCGGGCACATTTATTTTCAACGACCCGCCCGTGCACACCATGTACCGGCATGTCGTGCAGCGCCTGTTTACGCCAAAACGCATGTTGAATCTGGAGCCGATGGTGCGCGATTTAACCATCAAGGTTTTGGAGTCGCTGCGCGATCGCGACGAATTCGATTTTATCGACGACATCGGCCGGCAGCTGCCGATGCGTGTGATCGGTATGCTGCTCGGCATTCCTGAGGAAGAGCAGCAAGCGGTGCGCGCGCTTGTCGATGCCAAAATGATCACCGAGGAAGGCAAGCCGGCGGATTACAGTGGCGGCATGGAAATGGAACAGAGCTTTGGCGACTATATCGATTGGCGCCAAAAACATCCTTCCGATGACGTTACCACCGAGCTTATCAACGTTGAATTTACCGACGTCACCACGGGCGCTACGCGCAAGCTCACGCGCGATGAATTGATTACGATGTTTAATATGCTGGCTGGCGCCGGCAATGAAACGACCAACCGGTTAATCGGCTGGGCCGCAAAAGCGCTCGCGGAATATCCCGATCAACGCCGCGAGCTCGCGCAAAATCCCACGCTGATTCCCGATGCACTCGAAGAAGTGTTGCGCTTGGAGCCGCCACCGCCGCATGTCGGTCGTTTTGTGGTGCGCGATGTGGAAATTCAAGGCAAGCTCGTACCGGCTAACAGCTGCATTCTGTTGCTCGTGGGATCCGCCAACCACGACGAGCGTGTATTTCCCGATCCCGATCGTTTTGATATTCATCGCGAAAGAAGCGCGCCGCACCTCTCGTTCGGTTCGGGCATTCACACGTGCATCGGTAATGTGCTCGGCAGACTGGAAGGCCGCGTTGTTTTCGAAGAATTACTCAAGCGCATTCCCGATTGGGATATCGATTTTGAAAATGCCAATCTGATGTCGACATCCACTGTGCGCGGCTGGGATACATTGCCCGCGTATGTGAACGCCAAAGGCGCCGCGAAAATAAAAAATCGCATCGCTGCAGCGGCCGCCGCGGAAAATACAAAATCGAGCGGCACACCGGCTTCTGTCGATGGCGAATGGGAAGTGGTGGTAAAAAGCCCGATGGGCCCGATGGCAACCAAGCTCGTACTTAAAACGGTCGATGGCAAACTCACGGGCGAACAATCCGGTGAAGGCTCGACGAGCGCGGTAGAGCAGGCTTCCTACGACAGCAGCACGGGCAATATCACTTGGAGCAACAAAGTGACGAAGCCCATGAAAATCACGTCGACATTTTCTGGTAAGGTTGAAAACAATCAGATGAGCGGCAAAGTGAAAGCGGGCTTCATGGGATCATTCTCGTTTATTGGAACGAAATCCTGATGCAATTCCAAAAAGCCAACTTTGCTAGCTCGCAGGAGAAATTATTGGCTGTAACACGCAAGCAAAAAGTCGGCTTAGAAAGTTCCGCAACGAGAGCTCGGCTATTGGAAGCAGCCGAGCAATTGATGCTGGAAGAAGGTTACATGGCCGTGACCTCGCGCCGCCTTGGCAACAAGGCGGGTTTGCGGCCGCAGCTCGTGCATTATTATTTTCCCTCGATGGATGATTTATTCGTCGCATTGTTTCGCAATTGCTACGAGAAGGGCCTGCAAGCGGCGGTTGAAGCATTGCATTCCGATCAGCCCTTGCGCGTCGTCTGGCAGCAAGCCATCGATTTAAAAGGCACCGCGCTAACTCTGGAATTCATGGCGCTGGCCAATCATCGCAAAGCGATTCGCGCGGAATTTACAGAATACGGCGAGAAGTTGCGTCACATACAGCACGATGCACTGGTTGCGCATTTGCAGAAGCGAGGGCTGACTGCCAACGTTTCGCCGAAAATTATTTCACTGCTGCTGTCGAGCATCGGTATGCTCATTGCGCTGGAATCGCAGGTGGGAATGACTTACGCGCATGACGAAGCGTTAATGTTGGTGGAATCGGCATTGCGCGAATTCGAAGCGAGCGGCATGATCCGCATCGGCTGAAATTTTTTATTGTTGTAATTTCCTTCCGCATTGATTCGCCGGATGCGACCAAAAAAAGAGTCGACGATGAGCACTATGCAAAATTTACTGGACAAGCCTGTTCTGGTCGCCGGCGCGAGCGGCTTTGTCGGCAGCCACACCACGCGTGCGCTGGCTAACAGCGGGCGCAAAGTGCGCGTGCTTGTGCGCAAGTCGAGCAATACCGAGGCCTTTCGCAATCTGCCCGTGGAAATCTGCTACGGTGATGTGCTCGATCCACAATCGCTGCGCAACGCGATGCAGGGCTGCGGCAGCGTGTTCTATTCCGTCGTTGACGCACGCTTCTGGCTTAGCGATGTCAGGTCGATTTATCGCAACAATGTCGAGGGCCTTATCAATGCGATGGACGCCGCGCTCGAATGCGGCATCGAGCGTTTTATTTTCACGAGCACGATGGGCACGCTCGGCATTAATCCCAACGGCCTGGTCAACGAAGAAATTCCGTTCAATTGGCTCGATCGCGCGCCGCCATACATTCGCGCGCGGCTTGAAGCGGAAAATAAATTTTTGAGTTACTGCCGCGAAAAAGGATTGCCCGGCGTGGCGCTGTGTATCGCCAATACCTACGGCCCGGAAGATTATCAACCGACACCGCACAACGGCGCGCTCTGGAATACCGCAAGCGGCAAAGTCAAATTCATCGTGGATGCCGGCGCACCGACGGTCGATATTCGCGACGCGGCAGAGGCCGCCGTGCTCGCCGAACAATATGGTCGAGTCGGCGAGCGCTACATCATCGCCAACGAATATGTAAGCAATCACGCTTTTTATGGAATGGCGACCAAAGAGTGTGGAGTGCCGCCGCCGAAAGTGATTCCACATTGGGTTGCATTTACGGTGGCGTGGATTTTCGAGCGCGTATGCAAATTGCTCGGCAAAAAAGATTACATCGTCAGCACCGATGCGGTTTTTCTCGGCGATGTATTCAAACAGATGGATAACAGTAAAGCGCGCCGCGAACTGCACTGGAATCCGCGCCCGGTTGTGGAAACGATTCGCGATGCGATTGCGTGGTTTGCGCAGCGCGAGCAAACCAAAAAATAAATACGAAATTACACAGTGGGCGGTTCGAGCTGGCTTAAGAAGTCTTCGATCAGGCTGATCAGTGCTGCGTGACCACCGCTGATGCCGAGCGCGCGTTCGCGCACGAGAATTTGTGAGAGTGTTGCAATCAGCATCGCTATCATGACCGGCGGATATTTTTCGGCATTGATGCCGCGTTCGTGCAATACGCGTGTCAATAATTCGGCTTGCATGGCACGCAACTGCTCAGCTTGCTTAGCGATGGCATCGCCGATAATTTTGCGGTGATTGGCTAGCGCCATGAATTCTGCCGTCAACCCACCATGCGCGGGATCGCATAATAATTTCCATAATGCATGCAACGGCTGCGGTTCCGCGAGCAGTGTTTTTAAATGCACGAAGCCGCGCTCAGAGCGCCGTTGCAACAATGCTAAAAATAAATCTTCCATGGTGCGGAAGTAGTAATACACAAGCTGCGGTTTGAGGCCGGCTTTGTCGGCGACATGTCGCGACGTGACAGCGGCATAGCCCTCTTCGCGCATGATTTGCTCGGCGGCATCCAAAAGTGCGTGACGGCTTTGCGAACTCTCAACGCCGAGTCGTCGCGATGATGTGGCTTTTTCCCCCTCGGTTTTTTTCATCGTATCATAAATCAACTTCAAGCCGGATATAAGCAGTTAGATTTTCCAATTTTGACATCTAGTTGCTGTTAAATTGCATCACATGCATGCCCTGAGGAACGTAAAGATCATCGTGCGCATAGTTAAAATCTCTACGCTCATATACGGTTATCAGATTTTCGATCCAATAACGCCGCATATAAAACTCATGCAGACGATGATCCGATGCGAGATCCGACGTCAGCGTATGTTTAGCATGTGCGGTAATAGTGTTTATGAGAATGACTTCGGGTTTCAATGCGAAAATTCCGTCAACAGCTTGAGTTCTGGAAACTCGACGATCGAGCGGCCCCAAAAGTTTTTGCAATAAACTATCCGTTAGATTTTGATACATCAACAGAAGGTTGTTTTGCTTGACGTGTTCGCCAAAATACATAAAACCTATCTTTTTTGTAGTCAAACCATATAGGTCGACAAAGTTGTGTTCGGGGCCGGCGAAATAGGGCGTTTGTCCCATTTGATCGTAAACTATCCAGTGTGCCGAAGGATAATTTCTTGCCAGGAAGCTTCCCATTTGAGCCTGATAGTTGTAGCCGACCATTTTACGGTTGAAGCCGATGTTACCGAAGGTGTTGTCCAGATCGAATGGTTGCAGCGGTGATAGGCATTTTTTATAAAGGTATTGAAGTGTCGGTAATGGGTCTTCAGCAATGATTTGAGCTGTCGAGAAGATTGGGTTGCGCAGACTGAGTTTGGTAGAGAATGACATGTTTGGAATGCGTGGTGTCCAGATAATAGCAATGCAAGCAACGGCCGCATAGATGCCGAAAAATGCATTTATGTTTGGTTTTTTTGTTATTTTTTGGAGTGCCCCAGATACTTTCTCTAGTCCCAAAAATGCTAGGAGAAACAAAAAGGGCAATGCCGGCGTTAAAAATCTATAGAATGGTTTGTGATCGTAATTCGTCTTGAAAAAAAACAGCGCTGCGCATGTTACACACGTCAGTGTTAGCTCTTTCCCGCTAGGCCGCATTAACGGAACCGCTAAAGCGACCGGGGCAATCCAAATTAGCCGGCTGGAAATCAGATACGCATAAATAACGGGAGGTGCTGTCGACGCTTTCCCGATTTTCGCGTAGAAGGGGCTAATTTGCAGATCGTGGAAATAATATATTCTGAAGACCTCATATAAGATCGCGGCGAGACCCACAATAAAAATCGTCTTCATGGCGAATTGGCGATGTTTTTTTTGAAAAAGCAGACAAAAAATGAGTGCGGCCGCGGTTAGCGGCGCTTCTGGCCGCGAAAAAAATAGAAGGATAAAAGCGAGTACGTGATATGCGCGCAATGGCGCCTGTCGTATCGAGAACCATGCGCAAAGCAAGAGCATGAACGTGTATAAGGGTGTTTCGAGCCCGGAGTTCGTCCACCAGAGAAAGGGAACATTGAGGCAGTATGCTAATGCTGGAAGGTATCGGCCGTACCACGAGGTAGAAAGATCGCCAGATATTTTTTGGATGAGAAAGATTTGTCCGGCACCTAGGAAAAACCCAGAGATTTTAGCGAATGTCAGTAGATCGATGTTGCAAGCTGCGATAAGCGCTAATAGGTATTGCCAGAGCGGTGAGCTGCCTGTCTCGATATGCTCCCCACCGACGTTGAAAACGTAGCCGGCGCCATTGGCGATGTTTTCCGCTACACGAAAATAGATATAGCTATCCTCCTCGATAGTGTAGGAAAGACATAGGAAGCCAACGGTATACAAGATGTACGGAAGAAATCTAGAAGCCTGGTGAGTCAATGGCATGTGTATTAGCCGCTCCTTGAATGAATAAACAGTATGCAATTTATTCGGCTGATTCAGATGTGCGTTGTAAACACATTCCTTGTCTCGCCGCATTTATTATTTCCGCGCCGCGCTCGGCGATCATAATTGTCGGCGAGCTGGTATTGCCGGATGTGATCGTCGGCATGATCGACGCGTCGACGATGCGCAGTCCTGTCATACCCAGCAATTTTAATTCCGAATCGACGACAGCACGCGGGTCATCTTTTCGGCCCATTGCACAGGTGCCGATCGGATGAAAAATCGTGGTACCGATATTGCCGGCGGCGTGAGCCAACTGCTCGTCGCTGGTGAATTCGATGCCCGGTAAATATTCTTGCGGTCGATACGGGGCGAGCGCCGATTGCGCGACAATGCGGCGGGTAAGCCGCAGCGCTTTTGCGGCCTTGATGCGATCGGCTTCGTGCGAGAGATAACACGGTGCGATTTTCGGCGCACTGTTCGGATCGCGATCGCGAATATTGACATAGCCGCGCGACTGCGGGCGCAAATCGCAAACGCTCGCGGTAAATGCGGGGAATGCATGCAACGGATCGCCAAATTTCTCGAGCGAGAGCGGTTGCACGTGATATTCGAGATCGGGCGTTGCAATAGATTCATCCGAATGGGCGAATAATCCGAGCTGACTCGGCGCCATCGTGAGTGGCCCGCGGCGACGTAGCGCGTATTCGAGTCCCATCATCGCTTTGCCGAATAAACTGTGCATTTGCGCATTGAGCGTTTTAATTCCTCGCACTTTGTACACGCTGCGCAACTGCAAATGATCCTGCAAATTATTGCCGACACCGGGCAGTGCGCGCGCGACATTGATGCCGAAACTTTGCAAGAACGCGGGATCGCCGATGCCCGAGCGCTGCAAAATCGCGGGCGAGCCGAGTGAGCCCGCTGCGAGTATCGTTTCGATACGGCTGGTGGCGCTACAACGGTTGTTGCCGATACGAAACTCAATGCCGCGCACGTGTTTATTTTCGATAATTAATTTATCCGACAATGCATTCGCGATAATTTTTAAATTGGGGCGCTTGCGCACGGGATCGAGAAACGCGCGTACAGTGTTCCAGCGAATACCGCGTTTTTGATTCACTTCGAATTGATCGACGCCGAAATTATTGCCGTTGTTGAAATCGCTCGTTGCGGGAATACCGGCCTGCGTTGCAGCCTCTGCGAAACGGTCGAGAATTTCCCACGACAAACGCTGCTGCTCGACGCGCCATTCACCGCTGGCGCCGTGCATATCGCTTGCACCACGCCAATGATCTTCACTGCGTTTAAAGATCGGCAACACATTTTGCCAACGCCAATTTATATCGCCCGTGAGCTCTGTCCATTCATCATAATCGCGCGCCTGACCGCGCATGTAAATCATGCCGTTGATGAGCGTGCTACCGCCTAAACCTTTACCGCGCGCGTAAATAATCGAACGGCCATTGAGACCGGGTTCGCTTTCAGTTTTGTAACACCAGTCGGTGCGCGGATTATTGATGCAGAAAAGATAACCGGCGGGGATTTTCGTCCAAATCCATTTTTCATCGTTGCCGGCTTCGAGCAACAGCACCGTGACATCCGGATCGGCGGAGAGACGATTTGCCAGCACGCAACCGGCCGCGCCGCCACCAATCACGATGTAATCGAATTCGCCGAAGTTTTTCATGTCAGGGAGTCTTTTTTCTTAAGGTGCAAGCACCCGACAAAACACGCTCTTCAAATATTCGGTTTCGGGAATGGCCGGATGCACCGGGTGATCGGCGCCTTGGCCATGCTGCTCCAATACCTGCAATTGCCGATCGAGATGGCGCGACGCCGCGCGCAGAATATCGATGAGTTCGGCGCGCGATAAATGCAGCGAGCATGAGCCTGAAATTAAAAATCCATCGCGACTCAATAAGCGCATCGCGAGTTCGTTGATACGGCGATACGCTTCGCTGCCCGCTTTAACATCTTTGCGGCGCGGAATGAATGCAGGCGGGTCGAGAATGATCGTGTCGAATTTTTCTTCGCGCTCGTGTAAATCCTTGAGCACATCGAATGCCGAGCCTTCGATAGTCTTGACGATTTTGTCGATATTATTTAATTCGGCGTTGCGCCGCGCGAGTTCGAGCGCGGTACCTGAGCTATCGACGAATATCACTTCGCTGGCGCTATTGATCGCGGCCTGTATGCCCCAGCCGCCGATATACGAAAACACATCGAGCACGCGGCGATTTTTTACATACGGCGCGAGACGCGCGCGCGCGTTGCGGTGATCGTAGAACCAACCGGTTTTTTGTCCCGCGAACACAGGCGCTAAAAAACGGCAGCCGTTTTCGATCAGCTCGACATGCTCAGGCACTTCGCCAAATGCAACCTCGACGTATTCGCTGAGCCCTTCGGATTGACGCACGCGCGAATCGTTTTTGAGCAGAATGCCGCGCGGTTTTACTACCTGACACAGCGCCGTGACGACATCGTCGCGCACGCGCTCCATGCCGGCCGTGTTGATTTGCACCACGAGATAATCGCCGAAGCGGTCGACGACTAATCCTGGCAGCGCATCGCTGTCGCCGTAAATCAAGCGGTAATACGGCCCGCCGAATACGCGCTCGCGCAGCGACAGCGCGATATTGATGCGGTGCACGAGCAGCGATTTATCGAGCGCATGATCGCGGCTGATCATGCGCGCGCAAATCAAGGTGTGCGGATTGATGTAGGCGATGCCGAGCGGTTTGCCGTTCGCGGCGTGCACGAGCACCTGCTGCCCGTTGTCGAAATGTTTCAGCGGCGATTTTTGGGTGTCGACTTCGTTGCTGTAAATCCACACGTGTCCCGCACGCAAACGGCGTTCGGCGTTGGGATTCAACACGAGAATGGGGAGCGACTCGACCACGGCGTTCACTCCTAAAACAGCGCATTAATAGAGAGCGCGATTAGTAAAAAAACGGCGCGAACGCATCGCGCCTGATTAAAACCATTTCAAGTGAAAATTATTCGTTGTCGCACTGCTATTCATTTTCACATTGTTCTTGATAGTCTTCAGCGCTCAGCAAGTCGTCGAGCTCGGCGCTATCGGCTGGTTCAATTTTGTAAAACCAACCCGCGTGATACGGATCGGTGTTGATCGTTTCGGGCGCGTCTTCGAGCGCCGTGTTGATTGCGATGACTTTGCCGGAGATTGGCGCATACACATCCGATGCCGCTTTCACCGATTCAACCACACCGGCTTCCTGGCCTGCGTGCACATCGTTGCCGACTTCGGGCAATTCCACAAACACCACATCACCGAGCGCATCCTGCGCATGATCGGTAATGCCGACCGTGACGCTGCCATCTTCTTCGAGGCGTGCCCATTCGTGGGTGCTGGCGTACTTCAATTCATTCGGCGTGTTGCTCATCGCGGTAATCTCGCAAGGCCGCTGACGCGGGCGTTGATCGTTGGGGGATGTTCGGCATTCTACCGCCGGGCAATGGAATTACAAGCTGGTGCAGACGAGCGTCTATAACTACGCGGTCGCCGCATGAAACGCATCCCGAATTAATAATTCAGGGCGCTATACCCATCGCTTGCCGAATCATAATGCGTTTCAGCGGTCCGCTGCGATCGGCCCAGTTGAGTCCGACGTTGCGCAGCAAGCGCAATGCGAGTGTATCGGCACCGAATAAACGCTTGAATCCTTCCATCGCGGCGAGCGTGACGGCATTGTTGCTTTTGCGTTGGCGTTGATAACGCGCGAGCACATCGGCGTCGTCGACGCTGAGACCGCGCTGTCCGGCGCGCACTAATTCGCGCGCTAATGCTTGCGCATCGAGAAAACCCAGGTTGATGCCTTGACCCGCGAGCGGGTGAATCGTGTGCGCGGCATCGCCAATCAGCGCGATATGAGCTTGCGTGTAAGCTTGTGCGTGGCGCGCGCGCAGCGGAAACGCGACGCGGCGGCTGACGCCCTTTATTTCTCCGAGCGTAAATTCAAATGCACGGCCGAGCGCCTGCATGAATTTCGCGTCGTCCATCGCCATCAAGGCTTGCGCTTCTTCCGGCTGCGTCGACCACACGATCGAGCAAAAATGTTCATCGTGATCGGCTGTCAGTAATGGCAAAAAGGCGAGCGGTCCTTCGCGGCGAAAAATCTGCCGCGCGGTTTGCGCGTGCGGCATTTCGGTCTGAATAGTAGCGACAATCGCGGTGTGGCCGTATTCCCATTCGCGCATCGGAAATTGCGCCCACTCGCGCACACGCGAATGGCTGCCATCGGCACCGACGAGCAGCGTTGCGTGCAGTTTGCTTTCATGCGATTGGGCGCCGCTGCGCAAAGTGACTTCGACGCCGTCTGCCGCATGCGCGAATTGTTCGACGGTCGATCCGCTAAAAATTTGTACATTGCGATGTGCGCTGACGCGATGCAACAACGCCGTCTGCAATACATTATTTTCGACGATATGACCGAGTTCGGCGCGATTAACGGCGTCGGCATCGAAATGAATCGCACCGGTGCCGTCGCCATCCCACACGTGCATGTGGCGATACGGTGAAACCCGGCGCACGCTGATGTCGCGCCATGCGCCGAGTTGTTCGAGCCATTCGCGTGATGCGGCGGTGAGTGCGCTGACGCGCAGATCGAAACCGTCGACGCCGTCGCCGAGCGCGGGCCACGCCAGCGATAATGGTTGCGCTTCGATCAACGCAACGCGCCATTGGCTGTCGCCGAGCGCAGCGGCGAGCGCGCTGCCTGCGAGCCCAGCGCCGATAATGGCAATATCGAAATGCTGTGCGATCATCATCGATTACCTACTGGCATGACCCAACGCGGCGCCGGCATGAAAGCCCGCGGTCTGATCGACGAAACGATTTTTTAAATCGATATTTAAATCGAGTGCGAGCAGGCCGAGATGGCGCGAGCCCGCAATCAAACCGGGTCGCTCAAACAGCGCGGTGATGCGATCGGAAAATTGCAGCGTTTTCCATTGATCGATCGATTGGCTGTTTAGATAGCGCTGCAAAACGGACAATTCGCCGATGGTTTCGTGTTTGATTTTCGCGTTGCAAATAATTTCCGCGAGGCGCTGCACATCGCGTAGCGCCAAATTAAATCCTTGGCCCGCGACGGGATGCAAGCTATGCGCGGCGTTGCCGATCAAAACGATTTGCCGCCGGATTTGTTCTTCGGCAGTCACCCGTTTCAGATCGTAGCAATGGCGCTCGCCGATACGCGTGAATTGTCCCTGTCGATTGCCGAAACGCTGTTGCAATGTATTCAAAAATACGCCGTCGCTCGCTTCGAGCAAACGCTGCGCGCGTTCGGTGCTCATCGTCCACACGAGCGCCATGCGCGTTTCGCTTGCCGAATTATTTTCGTTCAGCGTCCGCGAGGCCGTGAGGGGTAACTGGCTTATAAGAGGCAAAAGCGCCATCGGTCCCCAATCGGTGAAGCGCTCGTAAGCCAAACCGTTGTGCGGTTGCGAGCAGCACAGATTGGCGATGATGGCCTGACGGTGATAATCGTGCTCATGTACGCCGATATTTAATTTCGCGCGCAGCGATGAAGCGGCGCCATCGGCAACCGCGAGCAAATTGGCGGTAAGTTGTTTGGTTTCACCGCTGTGCTTGATGGCCACCTGCGCGCAGGCGCTGCCGGGTTTGCAATCGACAACTGTCGCCGGTGAGAGCAGCGTAATCGCAGGATGTTTGCGCAATTCGTTGGCGAGCACATTGCCGAGCCACATGTTTTCGACGACGTAACCGAGCGCGAGCCAACCGCGTTCATGCGCGGTTAATTGCACACTGCCGAAACGCTCGCGCTCGGAAACGTGAATACCGGTGATCGGCGCGACGTGTTGTTCGAGCGTCGGCCACACGCCGAGATTATCGAGAATGCGGCGACTGCCGTAAGACAATGCGGTGGCGCGCGCATCGAAACTCGGACGATAAATCGGCTGCGTTTGCTCGCTCTGCGGTACCGCGAAACTTTCCGCGATGAGAATACTCAGCTCGCCTTTGCTCAAACGATTGAGTGCGAGCGCAAAACTGATGCCGACCATGCCGCCGCCGGCGATGATGACATCGTAATGTGCGCGCAGATTGTTTTTGTTGAGAGCGTCGCTCACGCCGCGCGGCTCTTCATGAGTTTTTCGATATCGCGCACGCTTTTCGGCACGTCGTTGGTAATGATTTCGCAGCTTTTTTTGGTGACGACGACATCGTCCTCGATGCGAATGCCGATGCCGCGCCATTTGCGCGCGACTTCGCTGTCGTGCGGCGATACGTAGATGCCGGGCTCGACCGTCATCACCATATTCGGTTCGAGCACGCGCCAATCGCCGCCGACTTTATAGTCGCCGACATCGTGCACGTCCATGCCGAGCCAGTGGCCGGTGCGGTGCATGTAAAACCGTTTGTAGGTTTCGGTTTCGATGATTTCTTTTAATTCGCCTTCGAGCAGGCCGAGATCTTTGAGACCTTGCGCGATCGTGCGCACCGCCGCATCGTGCGGTTCGTTCCAATGCGCGCCGGGTTTGATCGTGGCAATTGCGGCGGCTTGTGCGTCGAGTGTGATTTCGTAGAGCGCCTGTTGTTCTTTGCTGAATTTACCGTTGGCGGGAAATGTGCGCGTGATATCGGAGGCGTAATGTTCGAGTTCGCAGCCCGCGTCGATGAGCACGAGATCGCCATCGCGAATCTGCGCGTCGTTTTCGCGGTAATGCAAAATGCAGCCGTTCGCGCCGGCGCCGACGATCGAGCCGTACGCGGGCGAGCGCGAGCCGCTGCGACCGAATTCGTGCAGAATTTCCGCTTCGAGTTGATATTCATACATGCCGGGTTGGCAAAACCTCATCGCGCGGCAATGCGCGCGCGCGGAAATTTCTCCGGCTGCTTTCATCACGCGCAACTCGGCCGCACTTTTGAATAAACGCAAATCGTGCAGCAGGTGATCGAGCACGAGAAATTCGCCAGGTGGATGCGCGCCCGCGCGCACCTTCGAACGGATCACGTTGATCCATTGCATGACGCGGCGATCGAAATCGGCATTGCGCCCCATCGCGTAGTAAACGCGCTCGCGGCCTTCGATGAGTCCCGGTAAAATATCGTCCATGTCGTTGATCGGAAATGCATCGTCGGCGCCGTAGCGCGCACACACGCCCTCGGGTCCGGCGCGGTAGCCGTTCCACAACTCCATCGTCGGATCGCGCTCGCGGCAAAACACGACGACTTCGCCGTGCTCGCGCCCAGGCAGTAACACGAGCACGGCATCGGGTTCGGCAAATCCTGTCAAATAATAAAAATCGCTGTCCTGACGAAATTGAAATTCGACATCGCGGTTGCGAATTTTTTCGATCGCAGCGGGCACAATCGCGATGCTGTCGGGCTCCATCTGCGCCATCAAATCGCGGCGGCGGCGGGCAAATTCTTGATTGCTGATTTTCGCGGTCATGGTTTTAAAGGCGCCATAGATTTGCTACGTTCGTTACGCTCAGTGCAGTTTATTGCGCTTGAATAAATCGGCGGGAGAAGCTGCAGTCGGATTCGTGTCGCGCGCGCGCGGTGCCGCGTCGGCGCTGTGATTCCAGAATATTTCGACGGCGAGCAGACGCACGTATTCGCAAATCGAAAAGAAATCGTTTTCGCTGCTTTCGAGCGCGGCCTCGTCTTCACTCGCACCCACTTGTGCGATTGCAGACAGATCGCGCAAGCCCTCGGCGAGTTCTTCGTCGATTTTCAGCGTGCTGCCTGCAAGGCCGAAACCCGTCAGAAAACCCTGGCACCAGTGGCCGAGATTTTCTACGCGCTCGCACAGCGAGTCTTCCTCTTCCGGCAACAGCAATTGAAAATCGAGTTCACCGCTTTGCAAGGCGGTCAGCGTGTGGCGATAGCAATCATAAAGGCGGTCGCCCGCGACTTCGTCGGGACTCTGGCTCAAATCGGCTTGCTCATTGGCGGCGCGCAGCCATTCGCTGCGGCTCAAACGTTTACCCGTTGCGAGCTGACCGACGAGAAAGCCATGCAACTCGGCCGCACCGAGCAAGGCGCCGAAGTTTTGCAGCAAAGCGCTGAGTTCGACATAGTCGAGCGAGTCGGAATTTTCCATGGCGTCGCGACGCTTGTGTTTCAATCGAAGTTGCCATGGTAACGCCGTTTTGGCGAAAACGCGACGCGATGCAATGAATGATGCATGCCGCAACGTGTTGCAGACTGTTGAAAACGCGCCGCTTTTGTCGCGTTGACCCTTATGCAACCGGCATCTATAGTAGAATCAATTTGCCTTTGCTTGTTGAACCGCCATGGAATCGCAGCAACTTAAACTTCTGGAGCGCAAAGTCGGCGATCTCATCCAATTGTGCGAGCAATTGGATCGCGAAAACCGGCTGTTGAAAAATGCCGCCCACGATTGGCAGCACGAGCGCGAGCAATTGATGCAAAAAACCGAGGTCGCACGCAGCAAAGTCGAAGCGATGATCGTGCGCCTTAAAACGCTGGAGCAATCATGAGCGTAGTGTTGGAACAGCGGCCATGAGCTCGACGACCGTCACGGTAAAAATTCTCGATAAGGATTATCAGGTCGCGTGTCCGCCCGACCAGGAGCGAGCGCTCATTGAGGCGGCGCGCCATCTCGATAAACAAATGCGCGGCGTGCGCGATTCGGGCAAAGTCATAGGGCTTGAACGCATCGCTGTGATGGTCGCACTCAATACCACGTATGAGTTGCTCAATAAGACCGAACAGGCGAACGAGACCTCGAGCGCTGGACTCGACCACATGAAAAAGCTCAGCGAGAAAATCGACGACGCGCTGCAACGTTTTCGCCAACTGGATATCGGTTGAAAATGGAAATTGGCTAAGTACAGCGGCTATAATCGAGTTTCCTGAGGTATACGCCAGGCGGTCAAAACCCCTGAGCCGATGCTGTAACAAACTGGGGGTTTCTCGTTGGTGTTGGTGTGCATGTCCGCCCGACGGAAAGCCTGAAACATCACAGAAGCCGCCACCTTGAACCACTGGGTTCAAGGGTCAAGCCGCCAGCGGTATCTCGGGGCTCTTCAAATTTCCACCGTGTCCTCTCTCAGCACTCAATCCCAAAACACCAGCCGATCCGAAAAGCGCGCATTGCGACAGAGACTGCGCGCACAGCGGCGGGCGTTGCCGCGCTGGATACAGCAACGCGCGGCGCGGCGCTTGGTGCGTATAACGTTGCAACAGCATTGGTATCGACGGGCGCGCACGCTGGCGGTTTATAGCGCCAACGATGCCGAAATTGATCCTGCGCCACTCCTGCGCGCGGCGCAGGCAGTAGGTAAGCGCATACTTTTACCACGTCTGCGCCGACGCCAACTCGAATTTGTCACTTATCGCCGCGGCTCCGCATTGCGGCGCAACCGTTTCAATATTCCGGAGCCGATCGGCGCGGCGGTGCCGATTGAAAAGATCGATGTCGTGTGCGTGCCATTGGTCGGCTTTGATCGGCGAGGTCGACGGCTCGGGATGGGCGGAGGATTTTACGATCGGACGTTCGCGAAGCGCGCGCAAACAAAACAGCGAGGGCCGCGTTTAATCGGACTCGCGTATGCGTGTCAGGAGGTTGCGCAGCTGCCGCACGAGGATTGGGACGTGCGGCTAAAGGATATAGTCACAGAGCGCGAGTGGATTCGAGCGCGCTGAATTCAATGTTAACGACGGTTCGATGTCCAGGCGTTAGCCCAGCATCACATTCAGCGTCGCAGTCAGCAATGTGCCGAGTGCGAACAACAGGACGGTAACGGTAACGGCATCGGGTTTGGCAGATTTGGCGTACATTGCGGGCAACCTCAAACGAATCGACTGCAGCGCCGTTTATCACAACTCGGCGACGGGTATATAGGTTTGAATGAGGTTAGTCAGCCGTTTCGGTGATCGCCAGAGGCAGCGCTCGCTGTTTGTCAGAACTGCGAGCGAACACCATTGCAATTGCTAATTCGATCACAAATTTGATCCGCAACGCCGCGTTTGTACTCGACCATCCGCTGAAAGCTCACGGGCGTCTGCCGAGAAAAAGCTGATAGGCGGGATTCTCGGTTTCGCACTGATAGGGATAACTGAGCTCCTGCAAAAATTGCTGTAACGCTTTGTGTTCGCTGCCCGGTACTTGCATGCCGACCAGCACGCGCCCGTAGGCCGCACCGTGGTTGCGATAATGGAACATCGAGATATTCCAGCGCGCGCCGAGATGCGTGAGAAAGTTGAGCAGCGCGCCGGGCCGTTCGGGAAATTCGAAGCGGTACAGCACTTCATCGTCGACGCAAGCCGGGGCGTGGCCGCCGACCATGTGACGGATATGCAATTTCGCCATTTCGTTATCGGTAAGATCGAGCGCCGCGTAATTTTTTGCACGCAATTCCTCGATTAATTCGATGCGATCGCCACCACCGGGCGCCACTTGCATGCCGACGAAAATTTGCGCTGACTGCCGGTCGGCAAAGCGATAGTTGAATTCAGTGATATTGCGTTTGCCGAGCGCGCTGCAAAATGTTTTGAAAGCGCCCGGTTTCTCGGGGATCGTTACGGTGAGAATCGCTTCGCGCTGCTCACCGATTTCGGTGCGTTCGGAGATGTAGCGCAGGCGATCGAAATTCGTGTTCGCGCCGCTATCGATCGCGAGCAATGTCTGATCCTTGACGTTATGCGTTTCGATATATTTTTTCAACCCGGCTAACGCCAATGCGCCGGCGGGTTCGGCGATCGAGCGCGTGTCGTCGAAAATATCTTTAATCGCCGCGCAGATTTCATCCGTCGTGACGGTGATGACGCCATCGATAGTTTTGCGCAGGATTTTGAAAGTCTCCTTGCCGATTCGCGCCACCGCCGCGCCATCGGCGAACAGACCAACATGCGGCAGCGTGACGCGCTTGCCGGCATCCATCGCCGCTTTCAAACACGCCGCATCGTCGGCTTCGACCGCGAACACTTTGATGTCGGGGCGCACGTATTTCACAAACGCCGCCACCCCTGCGCATAAACCGCCGCCGCCGACCGGAACGAATACCGCATCGAGCGGCCCGGTGTGCTGGCGCAAAATCTCCATGCCAACGGTGCCTTGCCCGGCGATGACGTCGGGATCGTCGAACGGATGAATGTAGGTGAGCTGTTTTTCTTCGACCAATTGCTGCGCGTGTTGCGAGGCTTCATCGTAGGTATCGCCGTGCAAAATGACCTTGGCGCCCCGCGAACGCACGGCATCGACTTTGATATGTGGCGTGGTTTTCGGCATCACGATGGTCGCCTTGATACCGAGTTTTGCGGCTGCCAACGCCAGCCCCTGCGCGTGATTGCCGGCCGAAGCGCAGATCACACCGCGCGCGAGTTGCTCGGGTGTCAATTGCGCAACCTTGTTGTACGCGCCGCGCAACTTGAACGAAAACACGGGTTGCAAATCCTCGCGTTTGAGCAAGATGCGATTGTCGAAACGCTTCGACAATTGCTGTGCTTCATCGATCGGCGTTTCGATAGCAACGTCGTAAACGCGAGCGCGGAGTATTTTCTTTACATAGTCGTGAAGCATGATGGATCGAATCGGTTCCGGGCTGTGCGCGGCAAAATGGGCTGACCTAAAGCGTGTCAGTGTAAACGAGCACGCGGCCGCATCCTATATAATCGCGCTTTTCTTTAGTTGGTTGTGAATAGTGGAGCCGTCCCCGATGAGTAATCCAGCGATGAACCCGGAAGCCGTCAGTCAAGATAAATTAAAGCAGGCTGTTGCGCGGGCCGCGGTCGAATATGTGCAACCGCGTTTGCATGAGGACAGCGTGATCGGCATCGGCACCGGCTCGACCGCGAATTACTTCATCGATTATCTCGCGCCGTTGCGCGACCGCTTCGCCGGTGCAGTGGCGAGTTCGGAAGCGTCGGCGCAGCGGCTCAAAAAGCACGGTATCGAGGTGTTCGATCTCAACAGCACAGGCACTTTCGACATCTATGTCGATGGCGCCGATGAAGCCAATCACGCGCTCGAACTCATCAAAGGCGGCGGCGCCGCGCTCACGCGCGAAAAAATCGTCGCGGCGTGCGCGCGTGAATTCGTCTGCATCGCCGATGCGAGCAAATATGTTGCAACGCTCGGCGCCTATCCGCTGCCGATCGAAGTCATTCCGATGGCGCGAAGTTACGTCGCGCGCGAACTCGTCAAGCTCGGCGGCGACCCGGTCTACCGCGAGGGTGTGGTCACCGACAACGGCAATATCATCCTCGATGTTCACCATTTTCCGATCGCGGCACCGCGCGATATTGAAACCCGCATCAATCTAATCACGGGCGTCGTCACCAACGGTTTGTTCGCGCTGCGACCCGCGGATGTGCTGCTGCTGGCTACTCCGGCCGGCGTTCAAACCTTGCGCCGGACCTAATCCGACGCACTTGCGCTGCGGCTGCTATAGTTGAAGCAGCTTCTAAACCGTAAAGCTCGTCAGCATATTGCCGATAGAGTAGCGGTGAGCGCCGCAGTTGCCTGTGAAGTTGCAGGAGGGCTGTGTAGGCATTGAGAGATTTCGCATTTTCCCGAAAGGATCTGTGATGAATAACATGAGCGTCGGGCAACGCCTGGCTATTTTGGTGGCGCTACCGCTGGTGGTGATCCTCGTTATCGTGGTGTCTTCGCTGAGTTCATTCGCGAAGATTAACGCCGGGGTCGGTCAGATCTACGATGCGCGCGTGGTGCCCCTGACCGAGTTGAAAAAAGTCAACGATGCCTACGGCATCGATATGGTGACGGCGATCAATAAGGCGACGATCGGCATGATGACGCCGGCTGAAGCTTACGCATTGCTTACGCGCGCGGAAAAGCAAGCACGTGAAAATTGGGCGACGTATCAAAAACTGCCGCTGACTCCTGAGGAGCGCAAGCTGTCCGATGAAATGTCGATGCCGGCGGAAAAGGCGTTGCGGCGCGTCGATGCCGCCGCCAAGGTGCTTGAGCCATTGGGCGATTCGATGGCGCTCAACGATAAGGGCGATCCTGTGATCATGGAATATAACGGCGATCTGTATGAATACATCGATCCGATCACGTCGCGTTTGCAAAAATTGATCGATATTCAGCTCGATAATGCTCATCGTGAACGCGCTGCCGCGCAGAAAATTTACGATACGGTATTCATGGTGTTCATCGCCATGGCCGTTGCGGCGGTGGCGATTATGGTGCTGTTCGGCAGCTGGGTCGCGCGCAGTATTTCGCGCCCGCTGAATACGCTGCGCGGCGCGATTGAAACGACCGAGCGCAATCGCGATCTCACCGTCAGTGTCGATATCGATCAACACGACGAGATTGGCAGCGTGGCGCATGCGTTTCAATCGATGGTCAATCGCTTCCGCGATATTTTGAGCGATGTGCGCGAAACCAGCGCGCGTCTGCAACACAGTGCGCAGGAGCTTGCGAATAACACCGAGCAAACGCGCGAGGGCGCTTCGCTGCAAATGCGCGAAACCGATCAGGTCGCGACGGCGACAACGGAAATGACGCACGCGATCGAGGAGGTCAGCCGCAACGCCCATCAAGCCGCCGACGCCGCCAACAACGCGAATCGCGAAACCGAAAGCGGCAACAAAGTCCTTGAGCAAACGCTGGCCTCGATCGAAAGCTTGTCTCATCGCATGGACACCGCGGGTGACGTGATCAAGCGCGTGGAGACGGACAGCGCTTCAATCGGCTCGGTGCTCGACGTGATTCGCGGCATCGCGGAGCAGACCAATTTATTGGCCTTGAACGCGGCGATCGAGGCCGCACGCGCGGGCGAGCAGGGCCGCGGTTTCGCGGTGGTTGCCGACGAGGTGCGCTCGCTGGCGCAGCGAACGCAAGAGTCGACCCAGGAAATTCAGGGCATGATCGAGCGTCTGCAATCGAGCGCGCGCGAAGCGGTGCGCTCAATGGCCGACGGCACCGATGAAATGCAGCGCACGATGAGCCAGGCTACGCGCGCGAGCGAATCGCTCGCTGCGATCAAGCAAGCGGTGGCAATGATCAACGACATGAACACCCAAATCGCGAGTGCTACGGAAGAGCAGATGGCGGTGTCGCAGGAGATTTCGCGCAATGTTGTGAACATTTCCGATGTCGCGAAGAGCTCCGCACACTCGGTGCAAGAAGTCGACAAGACCAGCCGCGAGTTGAACGACACAGCGAGCCGCTTGGCGAGCCTTGTCAACGAATTCCGCACGCATTAAATCCCCCACTCGCCTTGCTCGCAGCCCCTTTGGGATCTTTGGTTCCTTCAATTAAAGGGGACCAAGGGGGATTTAAATAACCCTTGTATCGATACGCAACAAATCGCCCGGGCAATTCTTCCCGAGCATAGCGAGCAATGTGTCACCGCTTTGTAGCGGCCCAACACCCGCCGGTGTACCCGTTGAGATAATATCGCCCGGTTGCAGCGAAAAGTTTTTTGAAATTTCGACGATTAAATCGACCACGCCGAATAACATCTGCGCTGTATTGCCGTCCTGCTGCAACTTGTCATTGCGATAAAGTTGCAGCGACAGATTTTGCAAATCAACTTGCTCCGCAGAAATAAACGGCGAAACGGGATAAGCGCCGTCGAACGCTTTCGCGCGTTCCCACGGCTGGCCTTGTTTTTTCAACTTATCCTGTACATCGCGCAGCGTTAAATCGAGTGCGATACCAACGCCGGCGATCGCCGCGCGCGCTTGCGCCGCGTCGCCGTTCTGCAATGGTGCACCGATCAAAATCGCCAGTTCGGTTTCGTGATGCACGCTGCCACGATCCTGTGGAATGCGCAGCGGCTGTGCCAGGTCGCACGCCGCGCTCGCAGGCTTCATAAATAAAATCGGCTCGGCCGGAATTGGATTATTTAACTCAGCGGCATGCGCGGCGTAATTGCGGCCGACACAGACAATTTTGCCAAGTACGTGCGCAAACGGTTTGCCATTTAATTGCGGAATGAATGAGGCCATCGTGTGCTCGTTGTTAAGGATTGAGAGTCCCGCGTTGCATGTTCAGTTGTGATCAGACCAACGCTGCGTGAGCAAACTACCGATCGGCCTGCCGTGGCTGCCGAAATTTTGTTCGCAGATTTCAACACCGCCGTCGCTGTCGATAAGCAGCGCGGTCGAAGCGCGCGTGCCATATAAATCCGACGCGATAAAGCGCGCGGAGAATTTGCGTTCGAGATCGAGCCCAACGCCGGTATCCGGCAGCTCGGCATCGGGAGGCCGGTGCGTATCGGCCAAAATGCGCAGCAATGCGGCGGCGGAAGGCTCGCGCTCGAGCAACTCGTGCAACTCGGTTTTGCTGCCGACTACCTTGGGCCAGGGTGTATCGAGACTGTCATTGGAAAGCCCGTAAACACCGCGGCCGAGTGCGCGCGGTGCATCGCCGCGATTCGAGCAATAATAAATCGCGGCGCCGTCGCCGAGCAGTAAATTGAAGCCGGCGTAATGCTCGCCATCGGTGTGCGCGCGCTGTGCAAAGTCAGCCGCCGATTCTGTGCCGAGCAAAAAGTTGCGCGTCAATTCGCCGCGCGAACGCTGTTTGGCGGTGCGCTGCACGCCTTCGCGGACGTTGGTGATCGCCGCGAAACGACGGTTCTGCGCGACACCAAGCCAAGTGCCGCCGGCTTCGAGATCGCGACCAGCGAACACCTGCGGCGCTTCGGGCCACGCGTGCAGCGGCCGCGCTGGACGCGCATAAAACTCATCGCGATTGGCCGCCAGCACGAACGGAAAGCGCGGATGACTGTCGATAGCAAACACGATTAAACACATGGGCGCGCCGCTCTCATTTGCCCGTTCTCATTTACGCATTTTAATTTACAAGAGTGGCGGCGATAATAACGGCTTTTTGCGCGGTCACGCGCGAATTTCTCGATCCCCCCAGCACCTGACAATAGAGGCGCCGATGCTGCAACATCCCAATATCGATCCCGTGGCTTTTCGCATCGGGCCTGTCGCCGTACATTGGTACGGACTCGCGTATCTCACCGGCTTCGTGATCGCGTGGCTGCTGGCCACGCGCCGGGCGCGTCGCGCGGATTCTCCAGTGACGCAAAAACAGGTCGAGGATGTGATTTTCTATGGCGCGCTCGGCGTCATTCTGGGCGGCCGTTGTGGCTATGTTTTGTTCTACAACTTCGATAAATTCGTGCGCGATCCGCTCTGGCTGTTCCGCGTGTGGGAGGGCGGTATGTCGTTTCACGGCGGCGCGCTCGGTGTCATCATTGCAATGGCGCTATATGCGCGCTCGCAGCGAATTAATCTCGCGCTCCTGTGGGATTTCGTCGCACCGCTCGTACCGCTCGGTTTACTGCTTGGACGGCTTGCGAATTTTCTCAATCAGGAGTTGTGGGGGCGCCCGACCAATGTGCCGTGGGCGATGGTATTTCCGCTCACCGATCCACAAAAAATTCCGCGCCATCCTTCGCAATTGTATGAAGCGTTTCTCGAAGGATTGGTGCTGTTCACGATTCTCTGGACGTATTCGCGCAAGCCGCGCCCGCCATACGCGGTCGGCGCGTTGTTTTTATTTTTCTACGGCGTGTTTCGTTTCATCGTCGAATTTTTTCGCGAGCCCGACGAGCAGATCGGCTTCGCCGCATTCGGCTGGATGAGTCGCGGCCAGGAATTGTGCATTCCGATGATTATCGCGGGTATCGCATTATTTATTTACGCGTATAGAACCCCCCGCTCCCTGCCGGAGAGGGAATAACAACTTGCGAGTTTTGTAGATGAAACAATATCTCGATTTGATGCGCGATATTCTCGACAACGGCGCCGACAAAGGCGATCGCACCGGTGTCGGCACGCGCTCGGTGTTTGGCCGGCAGATGCGTTTCGATTTGAGCGATGGGTTTCCACTGCTGACCACAAAAAAAATTCACACGCGCAGCGTCATCATCGAGTTGCTGTGGTTTTTGCAGGGCAGCTGCGATAACCATTGGCTGCGCGAACGCGGTGTGACGATTTGGGACGAGTGGGCGCTCGACAATGGCGATCTCGGTCCGGTCTATGGCAAACAGTGGCGCAGCTGGCGATGTCCCGATGGACGCACCATCGATCAGATCAGCGAAGTGGTCGACATGATCAAGCGCAAACCCGACTCCCGGCGCCTGCTCGTCAACGCGTGGAACCCCGCCGATTTACCCGACGAAAACTTGAGCCCGCACGACAATGTGCGCAATGGTAAAGCGGCGCTGCCGCCGTGCCACACATTGTTCCAGTTTTATGTGGCGAATAAAAAATTATCGTGTCAGCTGTATCAGCGCAGCGCCGATTTTTTTCTTGGCGTGCCGTTCAATATTGCAAGCTACGCATTGCTCACGCATATGATCGCGCAGCAATGCGATCTCGGTGTCGGCGATTTCGTGCACGTGCTTGGCGACACACACCTCTACAGCAATCATCTCACCGATGACATTGTGTTCGAGCAATTGCGCCGCGAACCGCGACCGCAGCCGAAATTAGTCATCAAACGCAAACCCGCCAGCATCTTCGATTATCAATTTGAGGATTTTGAATTCGTCGATTACGATCCGTATCCCGCCATCAAAGCGCCGATTGCCGTATGAAAAAAACAAAGACACCGGTGGCATTGATTCTCGCGGTCGCACAAAACGGCGTGATCGGCAAAGGCGATGGCCTGCCGTGGCACATTCCCGCCGAAATGAAATATTTTATGGCGACCACGCTTGGCAAGCCCGTCATTATGGGTAGAAAAACTTTCGAAACCTTGAAGTCACCATTACCGCGCCGCACTAATATCGTTATCACGCGCGATAAAACTTACACACGCGAAGGTGTGGTGATCGCCCACTCCCTCGAAGAGGCATTGCATCAAGCCGATGCGATTGCACAACGCGACGGTGTCGATGAAATTATGGTAGCGGGCGGCGCGGAAATTTATCGCCTCTCAATCCCCGTTGCGGATAAGCTGTATTACACGCGCGTTAATTTCGATGCGGAGGGTGATGCGCATTTCGATGACATCGATTGGTCGCAATGGCGCTTGGAGAAGGAAGAGGATTTTCCGGCGCGGGATGCTAAAACACCGAGCTACACATTGATGATGTGGCGGCGCGTCTAACTATTAAAATTCAGTTATGATCGAGCTGAGATTGACTCACTCAATTTGGGACTGACCCGAAAAAAGTAAAGTGGCCACTGGCGAGGGATCAATTTTACATTGATTTTGATGTGGGTAGTAGGAACTTGAGTCCAGGCACGAGATTAAGTTTTGGAAGGTCAGTGCTTGAAGTCACCAAAGAGCCGCATCTAGGGTGTAAAAAGTTTCTGGAATGATTCGGAAAAGATGCAGTGATGTTCGTAAGCTCAGAAAAAGGCAAGGCGTTGAACCTTTGAGGTGTGAATGCGAAAGTGGTAAAGCTGGGCGTGGCCAGAACTGGTTCTCTCATCGAGAAAACGACATAACGATGTATGTCACTTGATACGGCGCGCAAGGTGTCGTTGGCAATCACGGATTAAACCATGATCGTAAAATATACCCTCAGCAATAAGTCGCTTGTCGATAAAATCGACGTCCAGCCAGTCCATAAAGGGCAATGCCACTGCGGTAGCGTGAAATTCACTGTGTAACTTGAGCATGGGCTAATTGAGCCGCGCCGCTGCAATTCTCAATGTGCCGGCGACGCGGTGAGATGGTTGCTTCTGTTGAGCTGGAACACTTGAAAATTGATAAGGGCGAAAATGTATTGACTCCTTATCAGTTTAATACATATACCGCCAAGCATTATTTTGCTCTAAGTGCGGAATCTATACCCATCATCAACGGAGATCAAATCCAAAACCGTATGCGGTTAATATCGCGTGCTTTGATGGAGTTGATCCATTCGTCCTTGCAAATGTTCCAGTCCTAGACGGTGATGCTCATCCAAGTGATAGCGCGTAAAGCGCATATCAGGCTGATTTCTGCCCGACAAGAATTGGTTGAGCTGCGACGTCCAGTTAGTTCTAGCTGAAGGTAAAATTGTGCGCTATTTCAACTGGCTGTCGATCACAATGAATTCGGCTTTTGCAATTGATGCAGTCGTTCGATAAATTTTTGCGCCTTGTCGATTTTATCCTGTAAGTCCGATGTCGGCGTCAACGCGTTCGCCGTTTTCCAGTTTTGCAGTGCGTCCTCAATGTGGCCGTCCGCATAGCGGCGATTACCCTCGTCAATTTGCTGCGCGACATAACTGGCGATGGCGTCATCGAGTTCGCGTTGCATCGCATCGAGTTCGTCGCTGTGCGTGTTCAGGGCTTTCGCCTGACCCAACAAATCGCGTGCGGCAAAAAATTCGCGATCCTGTAGTGATTTTTGCAGAACGTCATGCAGATCGCGGTAGCGTTGTTCGCGTTCGTTGATGCGTGCCATCTGTTGTTTTTGTTTGCCGGCAACGATGGCCTGTTCGGCGCTTTTTAATTGTTTCGCGAGCGTCGGCGACGGTGTCAGTTGATTCGCAATCGAAAGGTATTGCGCGGCTTTGACATAATCGTTTTGCGTCAGTGCCTGGGTGCCCACGTTTGCAATGAGCGGTGCGAAATAATCAACGTCGGCCTGATGTCGCGCTACGAGGCGCTGTAACGCGGGAGCCGCTGCCGCTTTCAGTAAGGCTTGATAGGCATTGTGCTCCTTGGCGAGCGTGGGCGCACGCATTTGCACCAGTTCGTCGAGCCAGTGCTGAATGTAGCGATCGCGCTCCGCATTGAAGCGCGTATCGAATTGCGCGAGTTCGGGCGACGCTGGCAACTCGGCGCGATCGGTGTCGATCAGCACCTGTGCCTTCGCAAATTGCTGCTGTTGCACGAGCGCAGCAGCCTGTTGCAATAATTCGGCTTGATAGCGCTGTGCGTCGACGAGAATCGCATCGCGTTTCTGCGCATAATCGGCCGCGCCATGCTTGTGTGCATCGAGCGCCTTTAGCGCGGTAACGTAGCGGTGCTGTTTGCACAGCTGCTCGATGCCCATATCGGTGGGCAATATTTGCCAAGGCAGATGCGAGCAAGCGCCGAGCGCGAGCGCGGTGCTCAGGACAGCGGTACGCATCAGCCGGGGCGTGCGTCGCGTAAAAAATTTTTTCATGGCGCTGCTTTTTGCGACAGATCGTTTCATGACGCTTTCCGGTGCTGCAACAGATCGTCGATCATTTGTTCCAACACGATCGGGTGACTGTGTTCGATCGCATTGACGGTGTAAATCGTTATCGCATCGTGTTTACCGCGCACTTTGATCTGGCGCGGCGAGGTGACATCGATGGTGTGTTCCTTGGCGAGGTGGTGATAGATATTTTCTTCGACGACGATCTCGCCCGGCTGCGCTTCGTTGCACAGGCGCGATGCGAGATTGACCGCGTCGCCGACTACCGTGTACTCCATGCGTTGCTCCGAACCGATTAAACCCGCGAGCATTTCGCCGCTGTTGATGCCGATGCGAAATTGCGCGATCGGCAGCTGCCGCGCGCTGCGTTGCGCATTGATTTGCACGATCAAGCGTTGTATCAGCACCGCGCAAGCAACGGCATGGTATTGATGCGCAGGATCGGGCCGCATGGCGCCGAAGACCACCATGGCGCCGTCGCCGATGAATTTATCGATGCTGCCAAAATAAAAGCGCGCGCAAGCATCGACGTAGTGAAAATAATCGTTGAGAAATTCGCTTACGCGTTCGGGCGACATGGTTTCGGAAAGCGCGGTAAAGCCGACGATATCAGCGAATAACACGGTCGCTTCGACGCGATCGCCACCGACTTTGACGGGCTCGATTTCCGCAAGCAATTTATTCGCGACATCGCGATCGAGCACGCGCCGCAGCGTATCCTCGACTTGCGCTTTGCGCACGAGATCCTGCCCCATCGCGTTGAGCGCTTTGATGATGAGGCCGAATTCATCGTTGCGGCGCTCGGGAATTTGCGCGAACTGGCCGCGTTCGAGCAGGCGCGCGGCATCGACGAGCGTGTGAATCGGTTTTGCTAGGCGGCGCCCGAGATAAATCGCGACAAAGGAAATAACGATGCTGAGCGCGAGAGCGACGAGAACGCTGATGCGAATGATTTCTTGTTGGGCGCGATCGAGCGCCTGGCGCGATAGTACCAGCACAACATGCCCTGCCACTGTGCCGCGAAAGCTGATGGGCTCGGTGACGACAATGGATTCGGCTTCGGTTTTTTCGGCTGTTTGCGTCAGCATCGATGCCGTCGGCATATCGATCGTGCGACCGGGCGGCGGCAATGCCAGCGGATAATAGCCCACAGCGGCGGTGATCGTGCCGGTGTGATCGTAGATGGCGACACCGAGCACGCGCGGATTTTTCACATAGCGCTTTAACAAAGCGACCAACTCGTAATGCTGATCGGTGAACAACGGCTCGGTCGCGCTGACCGCGAGCTGATAACCGAGCAGTTGACCGAATTCTTCAATGTGAGAGCGAATCAGCCGCTGCTGGTTGCCGATCGTCACGCCCGCCAGAATGCTCATGCCCGCAATCACCAGCGCTGTGATCGATGCAGCCATGCGCACTGCAATGGGCAGTTGCAGACGGGGGAAACGAAGAGAGCGAGATGGCACGTGGCCTAAATCCATTATTCATTAACCATGCGATAACACCGCTCGCCATTAATCGGGCATCTTTCGATGCCGTATGGATGAGAGATACCGTAATGATAGCGAGGCGGTCGCGGTTGGACCGTGCGCAACGGTAATCGTTGCGCCTATCTATTATCGTCCAGAAATCTCAATCGAGTTGGCTAATATCGCGCACCGCGCCTTTGTCGGCGCTCGTCGCCATTTTCGCATACGCTTTCAATGCCAATGACACTTGGCGCGCGCGTGCGTGCGCGGGTTGCCAGCCTTTCGTATCCTGCGCTTTGCGGCGCTTCGCTAATTCTTCGTCACTGATCATAACGTTGATTGTGCGCTGCGGAATATTGATCTTGATCGTATCGCCATTTTCGATGAGGCCGATCGCGCCGCCCGAAGCTGCTTCCGGCGACACATGGCCAATCGATAGACCTGATGTGCCGCCTGAAAAGCGCCCATCGGTTAATAACGCGCAGACTTTGCCGAGACCTTTCGATTTCAAATAGCTGGTCGGATACAGCATTTCCTGCATACCGGGACCGCCTTTCGGACCTTCGTAGCGAATCACCACGACATCGCCCGCTTGTATTTTTCCGTTCAAAATATTTTCGACGGCTTCGTCCTGGCTTTCGCACACATGCGCTTTGCCTTCGAAAACTAAAATGCTGTCGTCGACGCCGGAAGTTTTCACCACGCAGCCGTCGAGTGCGATATTGCCGTGCAACACCGCGAGACCGCCTTCGCTGCTATAGGCGTGACCGAGCGCACGAATACAGCCTTCGGTGCGATCGTCATCGAGCGATGGCCAGCGCGTCGCCTGCGAAAAGGCTTCCTGCGTGGGAATGCCCGCGGGACCTGCGCGATAAAATTCGAGCACGCTCGCATCGTGCGTTTGTTTGATATCCCAGTGTCCGAGCGCCGCTTTAAACGTTTTGCTGTGCACGGTCGGCACATCGCTGTGCAATAAGCCGGCGCGATCGAGCTCGCCCAAAATTCCCATCACGCCGCCGGCGCGATGCACGTCTTCGATATGATATTTCTGTGTGTTCGGCGCGACTTTGCACAGCTGCGGTACGCGGCGCGATAAACGATCGATATCCTTCATCGTGAAATTCACCTCGCCCTCCTGTGCAGCGGCGAGCAAATGCAAAATCGTGTTGGTCGAGCCGCCCATCGCGATATCGAGACTCATCGCATTTTCAAAGGCGTTGAAATTGGCGGCCGAGCGCGGCAACACCGACACATCATTTTGTTCGTAGTAGCGGCGCGTGATTTCAACAATTAATTGTCCCGCGCGCTCGAATAATTTTTTGCGGTCGGCATGCGTGGCGAGCACGGTGCCATTGCCGGGTAAACTCAAACCGAGTGCTTCGGTTAAGCAGTTCATCGAATTCGCGGTGAACATGCCCGAGCACGAACCGCAGGTCGGACACGCGCTGCGCTCGATTTCGGCCACTTGCTCGTCGGTGGCATTGCTGTCGGCCGCGATGACCATCGCGTCGATGAGATCGAGCTTGTGCTCGGCCAATTTGGTTTTGCCCGCTTCCATCGGCCCGCCCGAAACGAACACGACGGGAATATTCAAACGCATCGCCGCCATCAACATGCCGGGAGTGATTTTGTCGCAGTTGGAAATGCAAACGATGGCATCGGCGCAGTGCGCGTTGACCATGTATTCGACCGAGTCGGCGATGATGTCGCGCGAGGGCAGGCTGTACAGCATGCCGTCGTGACCCATGGCGATGCCGTCATCGACCGCGATGGTGTTGAACTCTTTGGCGACCGCGCCGGCTTTTTCGATTTCGCGGCAGACGAGCTGGCCGAGATCCTTCAAATGCACGTGCCCCGGCACGAACTGCGTGAACGAATTGGCCACCGCGATGATCGGCTTGCCGAAATCGCCATCCTTCATCCCGGTTGCGCGCCATAGCGAACGCGCCCCCGCCATGTTGCGGCCGGCAGTGGAGGTTTTGGAGCGATAGTCGGGCATGATGCACCTCGGAAATTACGGCGTTTTTAAGGACAGCTAGGATACTATCCGTAGGGGCGGATTGCATCCGCCCTGAGACGCGAGCATCGCGCCCCTACCAATACCGTCATTGTTCAATCGAGAAATTCCGCCAATGCGTCATTCAGAAAACGCTGGCCGAGCAGGGTGGGGGTGATAACTGCATCGTGTTCGTGCAACAAACCGCGCGCGATTAGCTGCTCGATTTTATTGGCCACGACCGACCACGGCAGCCCCGTGCGCTCAGAAAATAATTGTTTCGCAAAGCCGTTATTTAAGCGCAGCGTATTCATCATAAATTCGAACGGCAAGTTGTCGGGCGAAATCGTTTCGCTGTTGCGCTCGCAGCCGCCGCCGCTCGCCAAATAATCTTTCGGCAGACGCGTTTTGCGCGTGCGCGTGATGCGGCCGTCGTTCAGCGTGAGTTTGCCATGTGCGCCCGCGCCGATACCGATGTAATCGCCGAACTGCCAATAATTCATATTGTGCTTGGATTGACGACCTGCGCGCGCAAACGCGGAGACTTCGTAATGCTCGAAGCCCGCTTGCTCGAGTAATTCGAAACCGCGTTCCTGAATCGCCGCGAGCGTGTCGTCTTCGGGCAATTGCGGCGGGCGTTTGTAAAATTCCGTGTTCGGTTCGATCGTGAGTTGATACCACGACAAATGTTCGGGTTCGAGCGCGAGCGCATCGGTTAAATCCTTTGCGGCATTATCGATGCTCTGCGCGGGAAGGCCGTGCATTAAATCGAGATTAATATTTTCAAATCCTGCTTTGCGCGCTTGATAAACCGCATTGATTGCTTGCTCGCGATCGTGAATGCGACCGAGTGTACTCAAATGGTGTGAATTCAGGCTCTGGATACCGAGCGACAAACGATTGATGCCCGCGCTGTGAAAATCCTTGAAGCGTTGCTGTTCGGTGGTGCCCGGATTGGCTTCGAGCGAGATTTCGATATCGGGTGCAAAGGCGAAGCGAATGTTGGCCGCTTCGATAATCGCGCCAAGCGTTTGCGGCGAGAACAAACTCGGTGTGCCGCCGCCAAAAAATATCGAGCGCAATTCGCGGTGCCGCGCTGTTGGGCGATCGCGGTCGAGATCGGCAATCAGCGCATTCAGATACGCCTGCTCGGGCAGCGCGCCGCTTTCCGCGTGCGAATTGAAATCGCAGTACGGACATTTGCGCACGCACCACGGGATATGAATGTACAAGCTAAGAGGAATCTGATTTACGTTTATCATCCGCATTGATCCGAATGGCTGCGCAGTCCTTCGCGCGTTAGTTAACTGCCTGGATTCGCCTGATAGTTCCAGAATTTCGGCAGCAGCAAGCTGGTGATGATAACACCGAGCATGCAAACCAAACCGCCGCTCCACAAGCTCAATGAAACGCTGCTGTGCGCAGCGATCCAGCCGGCGCGGACATTGCCGAGCAGCGGTCCGGTCATATACGAAATCATCTCGATACCCGACAAGCGCCCGCGCATTGCATTGGGCACGGAGTGATTCCAAATAATTCCGCGAAACAGCGCAGAGACCATATCGACGCCGCCCGCGAGAATTAAGCACGCCATCGCCAGCCACAATGTATTCGCAAAACCCGCGCCGATAATAAATACGCCCCACAACGTGGCCGCTATGACCACGACGCGGCCGTGATGTTGCACGCGCGAACTCCAGCCGCTTAACAAAGTGGCGACCAAGCTGCCGATGGCCATCGCCGAAAACAGCATGCCGGCTGCGTGCGCGCCGCCCCAGCGTTCGGCCATCGCCGGAAATAGGGCGACTGGAAACGCGAAAATCATCGCGACGATATCGATCAAATACGTGCCGACGAGTTCGGGTTTGGATAATGCGAATTTAATTCCCGCTTGCACATCTGCGAACGGCGAGCGCTCGCTCGGCTCGGGATTCGGTACGCGCGACATCAGTGCCACGCAAATCAAGGCGCCGAGAAACGATAAAAAATCGAACAGGTATGCGCCTTTCAAACCGAACGCGGCGATCAAGATACCGCCGAGCAGTGGACCGCCGATCGCAGACACCGAATAGCGAAAACTGCCGAGCGCGCCGATGGCCGCATAATCGCGCGGCTCGACCATTTTCTGCGTGAGCGCCTCCATCGAGGGGCGATGAAAACCCACGACGGATTGCATGATGCCGACAAGAATGAAAATAGCGGGTACCGATGGTCGCGTTTGCAAACTATTCAGCATCAGCAGGCCGACACAGAGCGCCATCACCAGTTCGCAGATAGGAATCAATTTGCGGCGATTGAGTCGATCGGCGTAGGTGCCGCCGAGCAAACCAAAAATGACAACTGGTACAAACTGCACGAGCCCGAGCATGCCGACCAGCGCATTCGATTTCGTCAGTTCGTAAACCTGGTATGGCACCGCCATGTAGCTGACCATGGTGCCGAGCTGCGAAATCAATTGACCGATAAATAGCAGGCGAAAATCGCGGTATTTTTTTAGCGGCGTGATGTTGATGAGCATGGGTTTGTGGCGATGAGGTAGCTGGATAGAACATTCAACGTTGCATTGCGGGGGGTATGTTATCAGATACTTTGGTTAGACATTGAGCTCTTTGACAGCCTGAAACAATCCGTCTAGTTTTTCGACTGTTGCGCGTGGGTCGCGCACTTTTTGGAAAGACTACAACTTTGTAAGGATGAAAAATGAAAAAAACACTAATCACTGTTTCGATATTGGCCTTCACTTTAAACGCATTTGCCGGAAGCGATGAGACAGATGCCAACCTCGGCGCGCATTTTATGCTAACCGGTGGTTTGACGTATGGTGGCGACAAGCTGGCGACTATCACCTATACCAATGGCGACAACGTAGATATTCATGGCGGCGGTTTGATTTTGTTCGGTGCCGGTGGTGTATACCGATTTGAAAAAAATTGGGAGACGCAGCTTTCCATCAACTATCAGTTCGATAAAGCCAACGCCAAGAACGGCGACGCTACATTCGATCGCTTCCCAATCGATTTACTTGGATTTTATCGAAGCGGCGCGCATCGCTTCGGTGCTGGTGTGACCTATCATATCAATCCGAAATACGATGCTAATTTTGATATTGCCAACGGCAAACAGAAGGTCGATTTCGATAACGCGCTGGGTGCCGTTATCGAATACGATTATTTTTTCAATAATTCGGTGTCGCTGGGTGTGCGTTACGCCAATATCAAATATAAATCCTCGGACATAGCGGGAAGCGTCGATGGCAGTTATGGCGGGGTGCTTGTAAACGGCTATTTCTAATGCTCAATGGATTAGCGGATTTCGATCGGCTAATCCATTTTGATCCGCTAGCCCAACCCAAGCTCGTTCCATATCGCATCGATGCGCGCAACCACGGCGGCATCGCGTTTGATGGGGCGGCCCCATTCGCGCGACGTTTCACCGGGCCATTTGTTGGTCGCATCGAAACCGATTTTGCCGCCGAGCCCCGATACGGGCGAAGCGAAATCCAAATAATCGATCGGCGTATTTTCGACAATGAGTGTATCGCGCGCGGGGTCCATGCGCGTCGTCATCGCCCAGATCACATCTTTCCAGTCGCGCGCGTTGACATCGTCGTCGGTGACGATGACAAATTTGGTGTACATGAACTGCCGCAGAAACGACCACACGCCGAACATCACGCGTTTGGCGTGCCCCGGATATTGTTTCTTCATCGTCACCACCGCCATGCGGTACGAACAGCCTTCGGGCGGCAAATAAAAATCGACGATTTCCGGAAATTGTTTTTGCAGAATCGGCACGAATACTTCGTTGAGCGCGGCGCCAAGAATTGCGGGCTCATCGGGCGGCCGGCCGGTATACGTGCTGTGATAAATCGGATTTTCGCGATGCGTGATATGCGTGACGGTGAACACGGGGAAACGTTCGACTTCGTTGTAATAACCCGTGTGATCGCCATACGGGCCTTCGTCGGCCATTTCGGCGGGATCGATATACCCTTCCAAAATGAATTCGGCCGAAGCCGGTACTTGCAAATCGCAGCTCATGCATTTCACGACTTCAGTTTTACCGCCGCGCAATAATCCCGCGAAGGCGTATTCGCTGAGCGAATCGGGCACGGGTGTGACTGCGCCAAGAATTGTCGCCGGATCGGCGCCGAGCGCGACCGCGATCGGAAATTTCTCGCCCGGAAATTTTTGTTTGAACTCGTGAAAATCGAGTGCGCCGCCGCGATGACTGAGCCAGCGCATGATCAATTTATTTTTGCCGAGCAATTGCAGGCGATAGATGCCGAGATTCTGCCGCTCTTTGTGCGGTCCGCGCGTGACGACGAGCGGCCAGGTGATCAGCGGCGCGACATCCTCGGGCCAACAGGTTTGAATCGGCAATTTCGTTAAATCGACCGCGTCACCACTGTGTACATGCACCTGACACGGCGCGTTGCTGATTTGCTTCGGCGCCATGTTCAGCACCTGTTTCAGAATCGGTGCTTTTTCCCATGCGTCGCGCAGGCCTTTGGGCGGATCGGGCTGGCGCAAATAGGCGAGCAATTCGCCGACTTCGCGCAACGCGCCGACATTGTCCTGCCCCATGCCGAGCGCGACGCGATGTTCGGTGCCGAATAAATTGGTGAGTACGGGAATCGAAAACCCTTGCGGATTTTCGGTGCTTTTGACGTTTTCAAACAGCAGAGCGGGACCGCCCGCGCGCAACACGCGATCGCTGATTTCGGTGATTTCGAGTTTGGGATCAACCGGCGCGGTAATGCGTTTAAGCTCGCCGCGCCGTTCCAGTTCGCTAATAAACTCTCTCAGGTCACGATATTTCATTGCGCGCGTTATTTATTTAAATAGACATAGATTAGCGGCGCTTCATCGTATCGAAAAATTCTTCGTTGGTTTTGGTGTCTTTGAGTTTGTCGATGAGAAATTCGATCGCTGGCAAATCTTCCATGCCGTGCAGCAATTTGCGCAGAATCCACATGCGCGACAATTCATCTTCGTCGGTAATCAATTCTTCGCGACGCGTGCCCGAGCGGCGGATATTGATCGATGGGAACACGCGTTTTTCCGACACTTTGCGATCGAGGTGCAACTCCATGTTGCCGGTGCCTTTGAATTCCTCGTAAATAACCTCGTCCATTTTCGAGCCGGTATCGATCAGCGCGGTGGCGATAATCGTGAGGCTACCGCCTTCTTCGACGTTACGCGCGGCGCCGAAGAAACGCTTCGGGCGTTCGAGCGCATGCGCATCGACACCGCCCGTGAGCACTTTGCCCGACGAGGGAATAATTGTGTTGTAGGCGCGCGCAAGACGCGTGATCGAATCGAGCAGAATGACGACATCGCGTTTATGTTCAACCAGGCGCTTGGCTTTTTCGATCACCATTTCCGCAACCTGCACATGACGTGCGGGCGGTTCGTCGAACGTTGAAGCGACCACTTCGGCGCCTCGCGCACCGACCGAGCGCAGCATTTCCGTGACTTCCTCCGGGCGCTCGTCGATTAACAGGACGATCATGTAGCACTCGGGGTTGTTGCGCAGAATGCTGCTCGCGATGTGCTGCAACATGATGGTTTTACCGGCTTTCGGCGGCGCCACGATGAGGCCGCGCTGGCCTTTTCCGATCGGCGCGACCAGGTCGATCACGCGCCCCGTCAAATCTTCGGTGGCGCCGTTGCCGGCTTGCAATACGAGGCGTTGATTCGGAAACAGCGGCGTGAGGTTTTCGAACAGAACTTTGTTGCGCGAATTTTCGGGCTTGGTGAAATTGATGTCGTTGACTTTCAGCAGCGCGAAGTAACGCTCGCCCTCTTTAGGCGGCCGGATCTTGCCCGAAATCGTATCGCCCGTGCGCAGATTGAAGCGGCGAATCTGGCTCGGCGACACGTAAATATCATCGGGTCCCGCCAAATACGAGCAATCTGCCGAGCGCAGGAAGCCGAAGCCGTCCTGCAAAATTTCGAGCACGCCATCGCCCGAAATATCTTCGCCGCTTTTCGCGTGGCGCTTGAGAATCGCGAAGATGATGTCTTGTTTACGTGAGCGGGCCATGTTTTCGAGGCCCATGCTTTCTGCGATCGCCAATAGTTCGGCGGAGGGTTTAGTCTTGAGATCGGTAAGGTTCATAAGTGGTTGGCGAGATGAGCGTCAGTGGGTGAAAAATAGGAGTAGTGCATGCGGGGTGCATGCGGACAACACGATGGATGATAAAAGGAAACAAGAAGACCGGATCGGTTCTTATAAAGCTGTGCGACTAGGGATTGGAAGAAACTGTAACACCGAAAATCGGCTTGTGCAAGCAACCGGGGTTTATCGTGCGTCCCCGCTGCCTCAGTAATCAAAACAGCGGGCGATCACACAACGACGGCGATCACAGTGCAGCGTCGATAAAAGCCGTCAGTTGCGTTTTCGAAAGTGCGCCGACTTTCGTGGCCTCGGCATTGCCGTTCTTGAATAGAATCAGAGTCGGAATGCCGCGCACACCGAATTTCGCGGGCGTATCGTTGTTGGCATCGACATCGATTTTGCAGACTTTGACCTTGCCTTCGTATTCGTTCGCGATATCGTCGAGGATGGGCGCAATCATCTTGCAGGGGCCGCACCATGCCGCCCAGAAATCGACCAGCACGGGCACATCGGATTTGAGTACATCGTCTTCAAAGCTGGTGTCACTAACGTGAACGATCTTGTCGCCCATAATAATTCTCCACACACATTTAACCGAGAATAATAAAGTCTAACCGCGAACAATAAACAAGTGGGGCACCAATCGCCGATTGCAAGTGCGATCGATGCAAAGCAGTGCTCGCATCATAACACCCCATCGCATGCGACAACAGCGCGCGCGCCGGTGTTAAAGTAGGCTATCGCGCCGATAGAGGCCGACTATTGTATGTTGCGGTATCACTGGCGAGTAACCGATGCGGGCAAAACGGAGGAGTCGATCATGGCAAAAGTAGCGGTGATTTTGGCGGGTTGCGGTGTTTACGACGGCTCGGAAATTCACGAAGCGGTAATCACATTGCTGGCACTCGATCAACGCGGCGCAAGCTATCAATGCCTTGCGCCCAATATCGAGCAAATGCACGTGGTCAATCATCTGACGGGGAAGCCCAGCGCGGGCGAGACGCGCCATGTTTTGATCGAAGCGGCGCGTATCGCCCGCGGCGAGATTCAGGACATCGCGACTGCGCGCGTTGCGGATTTTGACGCGATGATCGTGCCGGGCGGTTTTGGCGCGGCCAAGAACTTGTGCGATTTTGCCGTGAAAGGTTCGGCGATGACGATGCAACCCGATTTTCTGCGTTTTGCACAGGCGATGCGCGATGCGCGCAAACCGATCGGCTTGATGTGTATTTCGCCGACGATGGCGGCGAAAATTTTTGGCGCAGGCGTGCAATGCACGATCGGCAACGATGTCGAAGTTGCCGCTGCCATCGAGGCGATGGGTGGTAAGCACATTACCTGTCCGGTCGATAAAGCTGTCGTCGATGAGCGCAATAAACTGGTGACGACACCGGCTTATATGCTCGCGCAACGTCTGAGCGATTTAGCGAAAGGCATCAACGATTGCGTCGAAAAAGTGCTTGCGCTGGTTTAGTGCTTGCGCTGATTAGAGTTTTGTTTCGACGCTTTGGCGTTTTATTCGAGCGGCGTCTGGCGCAGTGCTTTCTGGCGGCTGCGCCGTATTTTGCTGTCGCTGCGACGCTGTCGCGCGGCGGCGGTCGGTTGGGTGGCGCGCCGCAGTTTCGGTGTGAAGCTAGCGCGTTGCAGTAATTGTTGCAAGCGTGCAAGCGCATCGGCGCGATTTTGTTCGAGGCTGCGAAAACGTTGCGCTTTGATCACGACGTAACCGTCTTTGCTGACATAGTGATTGCGCATCGCCAGCAATTTTTCCTGCACGGCTGGCGGCAATCCCGCCGCGCGAATGTCGAAGCGCAGATGCACGGCGTTGGCGACTTTATTGACATTTTGACCGCCGGCGCCCTGCGCGCGAATCGCGTGAATTTCGATGGCGTGCGCGGGCGGTTCGATGGGGTCCAAAATATTGAGCGACATGTTTAAACCGTTAATTGGCGCGAAGTGGTGCCGGTTGGCAAAGACAATAAACGTATTTGTAACGGGTGCATATAGTATTCGGCGTCGCGCGGCTATAGCAGGCGTTGTGCTGGTCGCGCTCGTTTCGATACTCGTCGCCTGCCATTCAACACCGCAGCAGCATTCCCCGGCGCAACCGGCCCCGGTACGCAAGCATGCAAATGCACTGCGTTACGATGTCGATCCGGCGCGTTCGACGATTGTGCTGCGCGTGTATCGCGATGGCCCGCTGGCGCGCTTTGGCCACAATCATGTCATTGCCGTAACCGCCATTCAGGGCCGTGTTTATCGCGAGGCCGATATTTTGCAATCCGAGGTCGAATTAAGTTTTCCCGTCGCGGGCATGATCGTCGATTCGCCCGATGATCGCGCTAAGGCCGGTACGGATTTTCCGGGCGTATTGTCGCCCGCGGCGATTGCGGGAACGCGCGAGCACATGCTGGGCCCGCAGCTGCTGGCGGCGGAACAATATCCGCGCATCGCATTGCGCAGTATCGGCGTGAGCGGACAGTGGCCACAATTGCAACTGCTCATCGAGATTCAATTGCGCAATTTTACCAGTCAGTTTCCCTTGCCGGTGCATATGAGCGAAATAGGCAATACGCTGATCGCCGATGGCGCGATTAAATTGTCGCAGGTGCAGTTGGGCTTGCAACCTTACAGCGTGCTCGGTGGCGGTTTGCGCGTGAACGATACCATCGACGTGCAATTTCATATCCTCGCAGCGCGAGCGACGAGTCCTTAAATATGACAAAACAAAATACGCAGCGGTGGTTGGCGGTGGGAGTTACAATGCTTTGGCTGTGCGCTTGCGCGCATACGCCGAATGCCAGCGATATTCCTCCGGGCGCTACGTTTACGACAAAAATTCTCGCCGACGATACCAAGCTGTTTGTCTATTCGCAGCGCTTTGCCCGACGCGCACCCGACGGTGGTGAGAGCGAAGAAGGTGCTGATGAAGCCGCCGGCCGTCGCGACGGTGCCGAGCGCGGCGCGCAAATCGCGCAGATAGCGAAACGCGGCGTGCAGGCCATGCTCGCGCAGAATCACTATTGCCGCGACGGTTATGTGGTGATCGAGCAGTACGAGGAGCACGGCAGCTTCATCATTCGCGGTGAATGTCGCGACGCAGCAACAAGTGCTGAACGCAGCAAATTTGGGCCGTGATAACCGCACTGACTATTCGTTGTTGATCAGTCGGATCGGTTCGATACGGTATGCTTCCTCGGCGATGGTGCCGTAATCGGCGGCCTGCCGCGATAATTTTTCGTTCACGCGATAGAGCACGTCGAGCAGCCGCTGCGCGCGCTGCAATATCGGCGAGCGCTGCGCGGCGACCGGTTGTGCGAGCGTGGCTTCGACAAAACCTTTGAGCGAGCTGTGGCGGCTGTCGAGCGGATACGGGACATCTTTCAAGCGCACGATCATGAGTGTCGTGGCATCGTCAATTTTGGTTTCGAGTTTTTTGATCGGCAGACTGTAATCCGCCTCGCGCAATTGATATTGGCGCTGCAATAATTGTTCGAGCTGAAAACAATCGAGCGATAATTTATGCAGGCGCGTGCCGCTTTCGTGTAAAAGACGCAGCGCATCGTGCAGCGCCTGCACTTCGCGTTCGGCCTGACCCGACAGGCGCAGACCGAGCGTGATGCGCCCGCCCATCACCGCTTCCTGCTGCGACAGTTTTTCCATCGCGGCGGTGAGTTCTTGCTGGCGATCGTCTAACAGCGGTACCAGCGTCGTGCCATCGTAACTGATGTAGCGAAACGCAAATTTTTTGCCGGCGGCGAGCACATGTTGCGCGAGCAGAATTTCGCGCAGCTGATTTTGCAGGCGATCGTATTCGGCTAACGACTTGGCGCGATCGGGTGTTAAGCGTCGAATTTCGTTGACGCACACGCCGAGCTGCATCGCCGCGTCCTGCAACGGCATATCGCGAATAAGTTTGTAGTCGGCGAGACTCCAGAAACGAAAAGGCTTGAACCAATCGTTGAAGTAAATCGCAGCCTGTTGACGTTGCAGAATATCTTGCGTTGCGGCATAGGTGAGCTCGTCAACCGGCAACAACCGATCGGCATCGAAACACACACCGGCTTCGCGATATTTGTCCAGCGTAATATTTTTTGCGAGATCGTCGCGTCGCCTTAATAAAGACAATGCGGGCTGATTGTCGTCGATGAGGCCGGAGTGAATCGTGCCAGCGATTTGCTCGATGCGTTCGCGCACGAGCGGCGGCTCATCGCGGCGCGGCGTGGTTTCGGTATCCCACTTGCGCTGCATCGTGCGCGCAAAATTTTCGTCGATGTTGTCGAAGTAATGCGTGATCAATGCGGGCAGGTCGTCGACCAAACCGCCCTCGATGCGATCTTCCAGATTTTTCGCGTTGGCGTCGTGTGCCGCGATATCGAGTCGCGCGCAAAATATCATGAGACCGGTAAAGAGATTGGAGCCCGCGGTGAGCGCGCTGTAGCGATCCTGTTCGAATAAGCGCGAGCGCAACAGCTGGGTATCGATGCGCTGCATGCGCGCTTTGATTTTTCGTAGCTGGCTGTTGGTTTTTTCGATGATTTGTTTTGCGAATCGAATGACAGCGGCCAATTTTGCCGGCGGCGACAACGAAAGTACGTCGACATGCCGCGCGAGCCAATCGCGATGGGCGAGACAATCATCAAGCCGCGTGCAGATTATGTGTGCGAGCCGGCGATAGCGCAGCATTGGCAGTTGCGCCTGCGTTGCCAGATCCGCTGCCAGTAAACCCGCGAATTGAGAGAGCGTACTGTTTTCGAGAATGGGTAAACTCAGCGTTAATTGATAGTCGCCGCGCGCTAAATTTTTAAAACCGGGAAGCAGCGAGGCCGTGTTCACCGTCGCCGTCGTCAATGCCATTTGCTCGGGCGCTTTTAGCGCCAGCTTTTCGCACAGTTGCGTCACGAACGCAAATAAATCGGGCTCTTGTATTATCGATAACACTTCCGCGGACTCGGCTTTGTCTCGGCGCGGCAACAGTGGGCGCAGCAGCAGTGCAACGATTACGGTTAACGCAGCGATGCAAATCAGATAGACCGTCGCGCTGAACAATATGGGCGGCGTCGCGAGCAGATAGGCGTAATGCGCCACATAAAATAGCAAGAATCCAACGCCGGCCAGCGCCAGCGCGCAGTACGCGAGTAAGGTGCCGACGCACGCGCTGCTGGCGCGCATCACCGCGCGTTTAAATGTTGAAGAGTGGGCGGTGGCGCCGGCGTTCAGTGGTGAATCGGGAAAGTAACGCTGCGCGTGATAGCGCGTTATCGCAGGCGTCGGCTTCGGTTTGGCTTGCGGTGCTGCGGTGTCTGCCGCTACGTTGACAACCGTTTCCACCCGCGCGCTGACGCCGATTGCCTGAAGCCGTTTGCAGTACGTATTCGCGATCGCCGCATCGACGCCGCGTTTAACGGTGACGACTTTTCCCGCGATCAGCAATTGCGCTTTGGCCTCAGGTAATTTCAGCTGTTGCTGCAATTGCAGCAGCACTGCGCCGGTATCGAAACCGTGCAGCACCGTGCCGTCGACGAGGACATTGAATTGCGGGCTATCCATGTCTGAACCCGTATAAGAGATTTTTGAGAGTGAGCGGGTAAAAGAATAGCGGATTACGGCGCGATTGCCGGTGGAAACGTGGTCGGAGAATGCGCGGAGTCGATCGGGCGGCCACCGCGGGTGACCGCCGCTTTGCGGACGTTATTGCAATAGTTTACCGAGAAAATCGCCCTTGCCGAGTTCAACACCGTTGTGGCGCAGGATGTTGTAAGCCGTGGTTACGTGGAAATAGAAGTTCGGCATGACAAATTTCTGCAGATAAACATGCCCGGTAAATTTGAGCTCGTGACTGCCGATCTTCAGCTCGATATTGCGCTCTTCGGAGCCGTCGATCTGCGCCGGATTAAAGGTATTCACATAATCGATGGTCTTTTGCACGCGCGCGATGAGATCGGCCAGCGTTTTCTCGTTGTCCTCATACGCCGGTGGCTGCTGCCCAGCAAGGCGCGCGGCACAACCTTTGGCGTGATCGGTTGCTATCTGTACCTGTTTGGAAAGCGGAAACATATCCGGAAAGAGCCGGCTATTGGGCAGCACAGCCTGATCAATTTTTTTGTTGTCGCAATAGGCAGCCGCTTTTTCCAAAAGCGCTTTGAGGTTCATGAGCACTGGGACAAATATAGATACCGATGATTGATACATTGAAAGCGCCATGTTGAGCCTCCTGAAAGCATTGACGGGGAATTCAAAGCCGGTGGCGTGCCACCGGCTTGAAGATGCGAATAATTACAGCAAGTGTTGCAGGTTCACGATCACGCGTTGCGGCTCGCCTGCTTGGCTTTCTTCTCCGCGCGTTTTTCTTTCATGGTTTTTTCCGATTTCTTTTTCGTGTCTTTTTTCTGGTCCATACCTTTGCTCATGATGTTCTCCTGGAGTGAAGCGGGTGTCAAAGCCATCCAATACAGCAAGCTCCTTGACCCGTTACAAGTTTTTGATAAAGGCTTTCGAGTTGCGTTGATAGTTGTAAAGCGCTTTTTTTTGCGCAGGCAGCTGTTCGAGCGCCGCCTGTACAAAACCCTGCTCCTGGAACCAGTGCGCGGTGCGCGTGGTCAGGATGAATACCTTGCTGAGACCGAGGCTCGCCGCTTTGGTTTCAAGCGCCGCCAACAAACGTTCGCCGCGATCGGCGCCGCGGTAATCGGCGTGCGTCGCCACGCAGGCGATTTCGCCGCTGCCGTCCTCGGGATAGGGATACAACGCCGCGCATGCGATGACCATGCCGTCGCGATCGATCACGGTGAATTGATTGATTTCGCGTTCGAGCATTTCGCGCGAGCGCTTGACCAATTTACCTTCGGCTTCGAGTGGTTCGATGATGGCGAGAATGCCGCCGACATCATTGATCTGCGCAGTGCGAATCTGCTCGTACTGATCTTCGGTAATCAATGTGCCGGTGCCGTCGCGCGTGAATAACTCCTGCAGCAATGCGCCATCATCGGTGTAATTGATGAGGTGGCAGCGTTTTACGCCATGCTCGCAACTTTGCACGAGCGCTTGCAGCACACCGAGCAAGTGCGGATCGGCGCACGTCGCGAGGCGCGGCCGCACGTGGCGCAATTCCGCGAAACGAATCAGCTCGCCTCGTTCATCGAGCAATTGCGCATCGTCGAACGCGATCAGTTTATCGGCGTGCAGCGTCACCGCCGCTTGGGTCGCGACATCCTCGTAGGAAAGATTGAATACTTCGCCGGTCGGTGAGTAACCGATCGCGGACAGCAGCACGATGGCTCCAGCCTGCAATAAGCGATTGATCGCCTCGGCATCGATGCGGCGCACTTCACCGGTATTGCAGAAATCGACACCGTCGTGAATGCCCATCGGTTTGGCGATGACGAAGTTGCCCGAGCACACACGAATTTGCGCGCCGTACATTGGCGAGTTTGCCAGTCCCGTCGTCAACAGCGCTTCGATGTGCGCACGCAAACTGCCGGCGGCATCTTTCACGCATTCGAGCGCGGGGGCATCGGTGATCCGCAGATCTTTATGGAAACGCGGTGTGATCCCGCGCAGCTGACAGCGGTTTTCGATCTGCGGCCGCGCACCGTGCACGAGCACAAGCTTAACGCCGAGACTATTCAGAAGCGCGATGTCGTGAATGATATTGGCAAAATTGGGATGCTCGACCGCATCGCCGCCGAACATCAAGACAAACGTCTTGCCGCGATGCGTATTGATATACGGCGCCGAATTGCGGAACCACTTGACGTAATCTTTACTGGTGCTGTCCACGGGAGTGATCCGGATAAACGCGTTTGCCGAGACAATTGAACGACGGTATTGTGCGAGCAATCAGTGTAGTCCACAAGTCGTGCGCCGTTATCTGCGCCACCGGTGCGACAGGTGCATAAATTTAAATAGCAGAGGATGCCAAATGTTAAAAAAACTCGCACTTAAAGTTCTTATGATGAGCTTCGTCATGTTCGGTCTATCGACCTATGCCGGTTATTTGATAACAGGCCGTCTGCCGCCATTTATGGATCGCTTGCGTGGATTTTTGCCGGCGCCGGACACGGCTGCGGCGGGCCAGCCGAGCTGGAGCAATATCGGCGCGCTCGAACACAAGTCGACCGCGCAGGCAGGGAATTACGAAGTCGTGCAAGGCGAGAAAACGGTAATCTACAAATGGCAGGATGCCAAAGGTCATTGGCAATATGGAGAGCGAGCGCCTTCGATTGACGCGAAGGTGACGCGGCAAGAAATTATCACGGCCAGCGGGAAGCCGGCGGCATCCGCTGAAGCGGGGCGCGAGAAGGCGCAATCGACGAGCGCAGCGAATGGCGAACTCATCAATCCTTACAGCCCCGAGGGCGTAAAAGAATTGATCGATCGCGCAAAACAAGTTCGTCAGAAAGTCGAAGAGCGCGGCCAGGAGCAGCAAGCGCAATTGAATCAGATGTAAACGTATTTACCGTATTGGCAAATTCAAATTTACAAACAAAACCGTTCGATCAACGCCCGAATCAATTCGATCGCGGGTTTGAGTTGCGCGGAATCGATAAATTCATCGGGCTGATGCGCTTGGTTGATCGAACCGGGGCCGCACACGACAGCATCCATGCCGAGTTGCTGCATGAACGGCGCTTCGGTGGCGAAACTCACCGCCTGTGCGTCGTAGCCGGTGAGTTGCTCGACGCTTTTAATCAATTTCGAATCGGCTTTTTGTTCGAACGCTTGCACACCGGAAAACAGCGAACGCAGTTGAATGTTGACGCGCCGCTGTTCGGCGAGCGGTTGCAGTTTTTGTTTGATGGCGCTGCGCAATTCGTCGAGCGGCATGCCGGGCAGCGGGCGTAGATCGAAGTGCAATTCGCATTCACCGCAGATGCGATTGGGGCTGTCGCCGCCGTGAATGCAGCCGAGGTTGAGCGTCGGCACTTGCACTTGAAACGCGGGGTTGCGATAGCGCGATTGCAATTCGTGGCGATAAGCGAGCAGCACCTGCATTGCTTCGTGCATCGCTTCGAGCGCGTTGTTGCCGAGGCTCGGATCGGACGAGTGCCCGCTGCGTCCGGTGATGACGAGCGATTCCATCATGATGCCTTTGTGCAGGCGCGCGGGTTTCAAATCGGTCGGCTCGCCGATTACCGCAAAGCGCGCTTGCGGTTTTCCCAACGCCACCAATTCGCGCGCACCGTCCATCGATGATTCCTCGTCGGCGGTTGCGAGAATAATCAGTGGCTGCTGCAGCGGCGTATCGATAAAGGTTTTAGCCGCTTCGATCGCGACGGGAAAAAAACCTTTCATGTCTGTCGCGCCGAGACCGTACCAGCGCTGCTCGCGCTCGATTAATTTAAATGGATCGCTGTTCCATTTATCGCGGTCGTACGGCACCGTGTCGGTGTGACCTGCGAGCACGAGGCCGCCCGGCCCGCTGCCTCGCGTTGCGATCAGATTGGCTTTTGCCGGATTGTCGGTCAACGGCAAAATGTCGATGGCGAATCCCAGCGCGTCGAGCCAGCTCGCGAGCAAATCGATCACGCCGCGATTGCTCATGTCGATCCGCGGATCGCTGCAACTCACCGATGGCGAGGCGACGAGCGCGCGCAGCATGTCGAGCGGTGCAGGGATATTGGCAGCCATGGCGGACTTCAAGCCTTCTTGCTCCGGGGCGGAAGCGGGCATTTTAGCCCCGCCGCGAAAGGCATCGCACAAATTTTCCGCGAGCGGCAAAAATGGCGGCCATAATTAGGGCCGATATTTGACTTTTGAGTTCGGAGTGTCATGGTTCAACTCAACGCACTGCCCGCCGAGCGCGTGCTCGAAAGCCGCTGGCTGCTCGACGAATTGCTGCGCGAAGGCCGCATCAGCAACGATGATGCCGAGCGTATCATCCGCGTGCCGCGCTTCGGCGAAGAGGCAAAATTGCATCCGGTCGAATGGATCGCCGCGCAGAAACCACAGGACCTCGCCAACCCCGGCAAATTTTTAACCACCGAACTTATTCTGGGCTGGCTCGGCAATCGCGTGAAGCAGCCGTATTTTCATATCGATCCGCTCAAGATCAACGTCACCGCGATTACCGAAGTCATGTCGTTCGCGTTCGCGCAGCGCCATCGCATTCTCGCGCTCGAAGTGTCGCCCGAGCGTGTGACGATCGCGAGCGCGGAGCCCTTCGTTACGAAATGGGAATTGAATCTCGAACAGGCGCTGCGTAGACCGTTGCGACGCGTGCTCGCGAAACCTGCGGAAATCGATCGCTACATCGTCGAATTTTATTCGCTCGCAAAATCGGTGCGCGGCGCCACCACGAGCGATAACAAAACCAGTTCGGTGACGAATTTCGAGCAGTTGCTCGAACTTGGCAATTTGAAAGACCCCGATGCCAACGATTCGCACATCGTCAATATCGTCGATTGGCTGTTGCAATACGCGTTCGATCAACGCGCGAGCGATATCCATATCGAGCCGCGCCGCGATGTCGCACACATGCGTTTTCGTATCGACGGCGTGCTCTACAACGTGTACGAATTGCCCGCGCAAGTCGGCGCCGCGGTAATCGCGCGCATCAAAATTATCGGGCGCATGAACGTCGCGGAAAAGCGCCGGCCGCAGGATGGCCGTTTGAAAACGGTAAGCCCCGAAGGCAACGAGGTCGAATTGCGTCTGTCGACGTTGCCGACCGCGTTCGGTGAAAAAATGGTGATGCGGATTTTCGATCCCGATGTGCTGCTGCGCTCGTTCAAGCAGTTGGGTTTGGAAAACGATGATTACGATCGCTGGCAGAACATGATCAATAAACCGAATGGCATCGTGCTCGTCACGGGGCCGACTGGTTCGGGTAAAACCACGACGCTGTATTCGAGCTTGAAACAACTCGCGACCTCGGAAGTGAATCTGTGCACGATCGAAGACCCGATCGAAATGGTCGAGGAAGCGTTCAATCAGATGCAGGTGCAGCACAATATCGATCTCGATTTCGCGAGCGGCGTGCGCGCGCTGCTGCGGCAAGACCCCGACATCATCATGATCGGCGAGATTCGCGATCTCGAAACGGCGGAAATGGCGATTCAAGCCGCGCTGACGGGCCACCTCGTGTTATCGACGCTGCACACCAACGATGCGCCGAGCGCGCTCACGCGTTTATTGGAACTCGGCGTGCCTTCGTATTTGTTGAAGGCGACTATTTTGGGCGTGATGGCGCAGCGCCTTGTGCGCACGCTGTGCCCGCATTGCAAGCAACCGGGCTCAGTCGACGAGGCGGCGTGGCAGCAACTCGTTTCGCCGTGGAAAATGGCGCCGCCGAAAATCAGCTATCACCCGAAGGGCTGCCTCGAATGCCGCAACACGGGTTATCTCGGGCGTCAGGGCATTTACGAAATTCTGTTGATGAGCGAAGCGGTGCAAGAGCTCATCAACGAAAACACTGGCCTCGATACGATTCGCCGCCAGGGCATGAAAGAGGGTATGCACACGCTGCGTTTGTCGGGTGCGTATAAAGTTGCAGCGGGCGATACCACCATCGAGGAAGTGATGCGCGTGGCGCCCGCGGCGCAAAACAAAGCGTGATATTTCCTGTCGCGTGGGCGTGGTCAAGCGCGCGCGCAACCGCCATACTAAGCGCCGACCTGACTAGCCGCAGCTCAACTCGGAAGCCGCGATGCCGACATTGTTTCCCGATATCAAGCCGTACCACTCGCACCAGCTCAAGGTGTCGGACAGACACACGTTATATGTCGAGGAATGCGGCACGCCGGAAGGCATTCCCGTGTTATTCGTGCATGGCGGCCCAGGCGCGGGTTGCTCGCCCAAGCATCGCTGCTTCTTTGATCCGCTACTTTATCGCATCGTGTTATTCGATCAGCGCGGTTGCGGGCGTTCGACGCCGCACGCCGATTTGACCGACAACCACACCGATGCGCTCGTCGAAGATATCGAGGCGATTCGCAAAACGCTCGGCATCGAAAAATGGGTGCTGTTCGGCGGCTCGTGGGGTTCGACCTTAAGTCTCGTTTATGCCGAGCGCTATCCCGAGCGCGTTCTCGCCTTGATTCTGCGCGGTATCTTTCTCTGCCGCCGGCAGGATTTAGCCTGGTTTTATCAAGAGGGCGCGAGCCGCATTTTCCCCGATTATTGGCAGCAATTCATTGCGCCGATCGCCCCTGCCGAGCGCGGCGATATGATGCGCGCCTATTACAAATTGCTCACGGGTGCGAATGAGCTCGCGCGCATGGGCGCCGCGAAGGCGTGGAGCGGCTGGGAGGCGCAGTGCGCGACACTCAAACCCGATGCGCATCTGTATGAACAATTTACCGATCCGCGTATCGCACTCGCGCTCGCGCGCATCGAGGCGCATTATTTTGTCAACGATGCGTTTCTGCGCCCGAATCAAATCCTCGCAGACGCGCATCGGCTCAAAGGTATTCCGGGCGTGATCGTGCACGGCCGTTACGACATGGTGTGTCCGTTCGACAACGCATTTGCGTTGCATGAAGTGTGGCCCGAGAGCGAACTGAGCATCGTGCGCGATGCCGGTCACTCCGCCTTGGAGCCTGGCATCACCGATGCGCTCGTAAAAGCGACGAATCGTTTTGCGCGCGAATTCAAGCGCGACGAATAATTTTCCTTTCAAATATAAATACGTGAAAACGCATTTGATCCATCGTGAGCCGGTGACTGTTCCGATACAGACGTGGTATAAAATGATAACCATATTATAATGTAATTATCATTGTAGCTGACGAGGGGTTGTCATGCTGGCGTTGTTGGAAGCGAAAAAGGCCGGTCTGCTGCAACGCCAGCATTGGTTAAGCAATGTCGTGGCGGGCGTGATAGTTGGCGTTGTCGCATTGCCGCTTGCCATGGCGTTTGCCATCGCGTCGGGGGCTAAACCCGAGCAGGGGCTTTACACATCGATTGTGGCGGGGTTTTTGGTTTCCGCATTTGGCGGCAGCCGGATTCAGATTGCCGGGCCCACCGGCGCTTTCATTGTGGTGCTGTCGGGAATCACCGCGCAGTACGGCATCGCCGGATTACAGATGGCGACGCTGATGGCGGGCGTCATATTGCTGTTGTTTGGGCTCGCCAAAATGGGCGCCATCATCAAGTTCATTCCGGATCCGGTGATTGTCGGTTTTACCTCGGGAATCGGCGTGATCATTTGGGTTGGCGAATGGAAAGATTTTTTTGGGCTGCCTGAAATCAGCGGCAAGCATTTTCATACGAAATTATTCCATCTCATCCAGGCGCTGCCGCAATTTCATCTCGCGACCACCGCCTTGGCGGTACTGTCATTGCTGCTGGTGATTTATGCGCCCAGATTGCCGCCGTTAAAACGGGTTCCAGGCCCGCTCATAGCGCTGGTGGTGGCAACGGCGCTGCAAATTATTTTTCGATTTGACGGTGTGGCAACCATCGGCACCGCATTTGGCGGCATACCTCGCGGCCTGCCTCAATTCACTCTCCCCGTTATGAGTTGGGGAAAAATTATCGAATTGATCGGACCCGCGTTCACGATCGCTATGTTGGGCGCCATCGAATCATTATTGTCCGCCGTCGTGGCCGACGGCATGGCCGGTACGCGTCACGATTCCAACCAAGAATTGGTGGGGCAGGGATTGGCCAATATCGTTTCGCCCTTATTCGGCGGCTTTGCCGCAACGGGGGCGATTGCCCGAACGGCAACGAATATTCGCAACGGCGGCAATAGTCCGCTGTCCGGCATCGTGCATTCAATTACGCTGCTCGTGATTTTATTGTTGCTGGCGCCATTGGCCGTGAACGTGCCGCTCGCCGTGTTGGCGGCGATTTTGTTTGTGGTCGCCTGGAATATGAGCGAGGCGAAACACTTCGTCAAAATGGTTCGCCGCGCCCCGCGGGCGGATGTGGTCATTCTACTGATTACGTTTGTCCTAACGGTTTTTGCCGATCTGGTCGTCGCGGTGAATATCGGCGTCATTTTAGCGACGCTGCAATTTCTGCGGCGCATGGCTACTAGCGTCGAAGTCAGGCTGGCTACCGAGCAGGAGTTGACGCAGGAGTTCGCGTATAAAGGTCTGGTTCAGCTTCCCAAGGATCTGCTGGTGTTTGCGGTGGAAGGGCCTTTCTTTTTTGGTGCCGTCGAAAATTTTGAACGGGCGCTGGCCAGCACGCGCACTTTGCCGAAATTTCTGATCATTCGTTTAAAGTGGGTGCCGTTTATCGATATCACCGGGCTTCAGACGCTTGAGGAAGTGATCCGCGATTTACAAAAGCGCGGAGTGAAAGTCCTGCTTTCCGGCGCTAACGAGCGTGTCGCCGCGAAATTGCAGAAAGCCGGAATTGTGGAGCTGGTGGGCGAGCAGAATAACTTTAAAGATCTCGATGAGGCGCTTGCCGCAGTGCAAAGTAATCAGCACAAAACCGGTTGAGGTAGCGCGACGAAAGAGCGTTGCTCGTGAGGTTATTTGATGGCTTTTGCCGATACCTTTTTGCCGGTGCCATAACTGACGTCGTGCTGCTCAAGGTAATCTCGAATCATCTGTCTGACAACTTGCGACGGAGTTAAGTCTTGCGCCGCGCACAGCTTTTCAAAGGCCTGCTTTTTGCGCGGATCTATCAATACCGTTAAGCGTGCCGTTTTATTTTCCACCGTCGATCTGCCTCTAATTGAGTATGATAATCCAATTATAATAAAAACCGTGGACTGGAAAAGCCATGTTTCCGAAGCGTTTATGCGTTTCCTGGTTAGGCAATCCCGCAATTTTGTTGATTTTTAAATGGGCGGGACGCCGTGCTAGCGATCGATCAGTTCGACCTTTATCGCGAGATCGAAAGTCGAGTTGGATGCGCTGTTGCCGTCACTCGTCACCGTGTGTTCACCACTCGCCTGCGATGTGCTGAGTCCGCCGAGTGAAATCCATTCGCCGATAGCGCCGCGTATCTGCGTTTGTAGATTTTGCGTGGCAATGCCGTGCCCTTGCGGGCGATCGTCGCGCTGTTCGATATCGACAATCACCTCGTCGCCGACGATGCGCGCGGTGGCATAAAAGCCGCTTTCGACAGGCACGAATTCGCGTTGACCGTAATCGTTATTGCGCACTGCAATCGAATGGCCCGTGTTGATGTAGGCCTGCATGCCTTCGACAGTGCGTACTTGCTGTGAACCATCGCGGATTTTTTGCGCGGAGTCATGAATGACGTCAACGCGGGTTTCGTTGCGCTGTTGCCAGCCGTTATTGGTCTGCACCTGCACGGCGCCATCGCCGATGCGGCCGTCTATACCGTAACGTTGGTTGTCGTTCGATTGTTGGCTCTGTTTACGCACGCTGATCAGTAACGAGCGCGGCGCCGTATCGAGTTGATCGAGCAATGCTTGCAGGGTTTGATATTCGGCGTCGGTGACGTTGAGTATCAATTGCTGGCGATACGGCGTCACGCTGCTGCCGGGTGCGAGCTGTGCAGATAGCGCCGGCACAACTTGTTCCGGCAGTGCGTGTCGCAAGGTGTATGTGCGCAGGTGTCGCTCCTGCGCCGCGGCATGCTCAAGCAATAACGCTGCGATAAATAAAATACGGAAAAAATAATTTGCTGCATATTTCATGTCTATCGCGCGCGAACCGGTATGTCTAACGATGCAGACTGTTATTGAGTTGATCGATCACGGTGGTCCAATCGGCATCCTGCTTCCAGCCTTCTCGGATGAATTCGGCTTGCGCGGGCGTCCAAAAATCGGCGGCATCCAACCGCTTATCTTCCGGTAGTGCGTGCTTGGCGATGAATCTGCGAATGTCATCCTCGCTGCTCGGCAAGCCTAACTGTGCGAATAATTCGCAGAAAACATGATGGCCGTTTTCCATGATGCACCTCCGGAGATGTGAGTGGATTTGCTTAAGCTGACGTTCCTTCCCGTGTCTGTCAACGCATTTTCGCAGCTGTCGCGATGCATTGCGCGAAGACTCAGTGAGCGCTCGATAGCAGCCGCTTGTCGCGCGTCAATTCGTAACTCGTTAAATCGGAGGCGAGCAATAAATTGCCGCTGTAATAGTTTTTCGCTTCCGCGAATAAATCATCGAGACTGTGTTCGCCGCTTGTGCTTACGCGCCGATAGCGTTGGCTGAAATGTGTCAGCACGAGATGAGGCAATTGCGCCGCCTGCGCCGTTTTGGCGACTTGTGCCGGTGTGCTGTGTTGGTAGCGCGGCCCTACTTTGGCGAGCACATCTTCGGTGAAGGTGGCTTCGTGGATCAGTACATCGCAATCGCGCAGCGCGGGAAGCAACAGGTCCGGTTGATCGTTGTCGCCGCCGACGACGATACGGCGCGGTGCGCGCGGCGGATGACAGACCTGCTCAGGCGCGATATGGCGACCGTCGGCTAATTGCACGCTGCGATCTTGTTGCAATTCGCCCCACAACACGCCGCGCGGTACATCGAGCGCCGCTAACTTTTTCGGGTCGAGCAAGCGCTCGTTCACCTGCTCGACGAAGCGATAAGCGTAGCTCGGCACACGGTGTGACAGCGCAATACTGTCGACGCGGACGGCGCCATCGTCGAAATAAAAACCCGGTTCGTCGCTGCGCGAAAAATGCAAATCGAAATTGAGGCTGGTTAAATCGGTATAGCGCCGCACGGCATCGATATATTCGTGAATGCCGGCCGGTGCGCAAATCGTCAGGGGGGCTTTGCGGCCGCCCATCTGCGCGCTCGCGATAAGACCGGGCAGGCCGTAGCAGTGATCGCCATGAATATGCGTAATAAAGATTGCGCGCAACTTAGCCGCCGAATAATGTGTATGCAACAGACGATGCTGCGTGCCCTCGCCGCAGTCGACCAGATACCATTCGCGCTGTTGCTCGGGTGCGAGTGCGAGCGCGGTGACATTGCGCTCTTTGGTGGGAAGGCCGGCGGAGGTGCCGAGAAACGTGAAGCGCATCGGTGCTCGCCACAGTCATTGTCATGCGGCCCATCTTAGCATGTGAGGACACAGGCACTGGGGATGTCGCGGCAGTGCGGTTTGGTCGCATTAAAATCGACCGCTATCAGGGTTTCCATCAAGAGCTGCGCAAAACGGCCGATAACTGTTCAGCACGACGTAAGTCGAGCGGCGGCGAGCAAGAATGACAAGATAGATAAAGGTGAGTGTTATGTGGGGTCGCAAACAAAAAATCGTCGAGCTTGAGCGACAAATACAAAACCTGCAGCGCGAAAACGCAACACTTCAGCAGCGCTGCGACGATCTCCAGCAGCGCAGCGCGACGCTGGAGGCCGAGCACAACGCTGCGGAGCACCGCCGTGCCGCGCATCAGGGCATCAACACGCTGTATCTCAGCGCCGGGGCCGCGCTGGAAAATATTCGCGAGGCGCTGGTGGATAGTTCCGACCGGCTGTCTGCGGAACGCGAGCAGATTGACGGCGTGTCTTCCGTGTTTTCCGATAGCACGCAAATTCTCGACAGTATTCGCAGCGAGCTTGCCAGTATCGAGCAAAAAGCGCGTAGCAGCTGCGACAACATCGATCGATTAAAAGCGCTGGCGAACGACATCGTCAATTTCGTGCAGGTGATCGGCACAATTTCCGAACAGACCAATTTGCTTGCGCTCAATGCGGCGATAGAGGCTGCGCGCGCGGGCGATCAAGGGCGCGGTTTCGCCGTGGTTGCCGACGAGGTGCGCGCATTAGCGCAACGCGCGAGCGGGGCGGCTGCGGAGGTTGGCGCTTTGGTCGACAATATCGGCAATGAAACGCGGGCGGCCGATTTGCAAATTCAAGAGGTCTCACAGGATTGCGGGCGTATCGCGCAGTCGACCGATCGCATCGTCGAGACGGTCAATCGTGCGCTGGAAATGGCGGCGCAAATGCGCGGTGTGATCAATGCCTCCGCCGATAATAGCTTTATTCAAATGGCCAAGATGGATCACGTGGTATGGAAGATACAGGCCTATCGCGCAATTCTCGCCGACAAGACCATCAATCCCGATGATTTGGCTGACGATCGTAGCTGTCGCTTGGGCAGTTGGTACAATAGCGCCGATACCGACGAGCGTTTCGGACGCTCTCCCAATTTTCGTGAACTGCAGGCACCGCATCGGCAATTACATAGCGCAGGGCGAGAAGCGATTCGCTTGCATCGCAGCGGGGCATTGCATGAGAGTCTGGCTGCGTTCAAGCAAATGGAGCAGTCGTCCGAGCGCGTGATGCAGATACTCGATCGTCTTGCGCGTGAAATGGCGGAGCGTCATTAACGAACTGCCCGAATCCCGCTAACGATTGAGGATCACTTGCGAATGCGCAAATTGTGGCAATGGCTGACAGGTCAAACGCTGCGGGGCCTGTTGTTACTCATCCCGCTGGTGGTGACGCTGGAATTTATTTTTTGGCTGAGCCGCACCATCGAAACCTCTTTAAAACCAGTATTCGAACTATTGCTGCCCAACGGTTGGTACGTTCCTGGCTTGGCGCTGGTGTTGTTTCTTGTCACCGCGTTCATTCTCGGTTTGATGACGCGACATGTCTTGTTGCGCAAGTCGCTCGAAATCACCGAGCGTTGGATGACGAAATTACCCGTCGTCGGCAGTATTTATCCCGTAGTCCGGCAGGTCACGGATTTGCTTTCCGGCAAGGGCAGCAACCAGGGCGGCAGTGTAGTGCTCGTAACCTTACCCGATGCCGATACCCGGTTAATCGGTATCGTGACACGCCCTGCGGAAAGTCAGCGGCAAAGCTGGTTGCCACCCGATTGCGAAATGGTGTTTGTGCCGATGAGCTACCAGATGGGTGGTTTTACATTGATTTTGCCGCGTACCCAGTTGCAACCTTTGAACATGAAACCTGGCGAGGCGCTGCAGATGATTATCATGGGCGGTATCGTGCAACCGAAATCCCCACGCCCCGATTAGTCAAACGTCATAAAAGTAAAACCTGCTGAGACAGTTTAGTAATTTTTATAACTACTTAAATAATAATGCCTAAGCGGCTGACTCAAAAACTTATTACAAAATAGTCTCAGAGGAAAAGCGATTCTTTGAGGCAACTTAGTTACTGTGCCACTGTCGGAAGCGTTTACAGAACGCCTGCTTCATTTGACGGCAAAAATTGCGGTAAGTCTTACAACACATTGCAAGGGAGGGATAAGCGATGCCCAACCTGCTGCTTGTTGATTATCTGCAGCGTAGTCGTGCGCAATTTAATTTATTGAATGTGCCTGTGGCGTGCACTGCGCAGGAAAGTGCGCGTCTGGCCCGTATTCCGCCGCGTCGTTTCACCAAAGTGGTTATGGCGCGTGCCGATTCTGAATTGGTCATGGTGGTGATGCCGGCACACTATTACCTGGTGCCGCTGGTTTTGCGCGAGGTGCTTAAGGTAGAGCGTGTTGAATTAGCCGCCGAGCGCGATTTTCAACGTCGATTCCCGCGCTGTGAGATTGGTGCCATGCCGCCGTTTGGGCATCTCTTCGGTTTGCGTGCATTTTCTGTGAAGGGGCTCGAGGAGTTCGGCGATATATTTTTTAAAGCGGGCACACACGGCGAAATATTGCGCATGCCATTCTTTGAATTTCAACGTTTGGCACATCTGGAGCCGGTGGAGAGAGGGGCTTCTGTGCGATTGCGCAATCCGATGCACACGCATTTGCAACGCTTGCTAAAGTTGGCTCGTCAACAGGCAACGCCGGCGCGCGCTCCGTTGCTGAGTTCGCTGACGCAATCGTCATAGATATTTTTATCTCTCCTTTAAGTGCGCTCTATTTGTGCTGCCGATGGTAATCGAGACAGGCGAGTACCTCGGAAGCAGAGCCGAGAATCACCGGGACGCGCTGGTGAATACTTAGAGGCTGAATATCAAGAATTTTTTCACTGTCGGTCCACGCTTCGCCGCCGGCCTTCTCGATGAGCAACGCCATCGGATTCGCTTCGTACATCAATCGCAACTTGCCCGGTTTGTCTGGTTCGCGTCGATCCCACGGGTAGGCGAAGAGCCCGCCACGGCAAAGAATTCGATGCACATCTGCCACCATGGCGGCCACCCAGCGCATGTTGAAATTTTTATTGCGGGGGCCGTCCTTGCCAATCAATAGATGCGATATGTAATGGCGCATCGGTTCCGCCCAAAAACGTTGATTGGACATATTGATGGCGAATTCATGTGTTTCGTGATCAACCGAAACGCGCGCCACCGTCAGCAAAAACTCGCCCGCATGTTGATCGAGCGTATACATTTGCACACCCTGGCCAGCGGTGAGCACGAGCATTACCGATGGACCGTAGAGCACGTAGCCGGCGGCCACCTGTTGCCGGCCCGGGCGCAAAAAATCCGCCTCGATGACGGGCGTGGCGCCGGGTACTTCATAAATCGAAAAAATCGTACCCACCATGCTATTGATATCGATATTCGATGAGCCATCGAGTGGATCGAACGCCACCAAGTAGCGGCCGTCGGCATTGGCGGCAACGATGGTCTCCTCTTCTTCCGACGCGAGTGCGCGCACGGTCGGTTCTGCTTGCAGCAGCGCTTTTAAAATGTCGTTGGCGATAACATCGAGCTTTTTCTGCTGTTCACCCTGGACATTTTCAGCGCCGGCCGCACCCAGCACTCCGGCCAGTGCGCCGCGGCTGATCTGGCGCGCGATATCGCGGCAGCCGTCGGCGATGGCTGTCAGCACCGCGATCAGGGCTGGCTGTAGCGATTGACTTTGGAGCACTTGCGGTAGGCGTTGCATGCGGAGCCTCATGCCGGATTTTACAAGGATATCGGGGAGCGGGCGGGATTATGCCATCGCAATGTCGCGCTGTCAGTAAAGCGCGAATACAATCGCAGTCGATTGCCATGCGCACTTTCCGCAATACAGAAATATTTTTAGATTATTTTTTTTGCGCCTTTTTAAAAAACTTTCCGTTCTCGCATATCGGCGCTGTGCCGGACGCCTGACGCTAACGGCAAGGGCGCAATTCACTTTCGTAACTAATGATCTCACCAGCAATTTTTAGGAGCGAGCTGTGCTTGGCGGCACGGCGCGAAGGGTGTTCGAGAGGCTGGAAGCAGTAATCGCATTTTGTATTATCTCGCCAGATAATTTTCTTCAGCGACAAAAATCTGGCTGTTGTGAAACGAGCGTTGCTGATCGCAGCGAGCGTGCCGATGACTTGGCGCTATTGTGTCGAGCGCTGCATGGTCCAGGTATTTTCAGTCAAAAATATATCGCGTAAATCCGTGTATTTTTGTAGATATAGTAAAAGTGTTAGATAGGTTTTTGGGGTCAGGTTTTTCTATGTGACGGCGATCGCAATCGGACCTTGATCGACAGCAAAACGCTGTCTAGATTGACTGACAAGGCTTGTGCAATGGAGGACGCAATCATGCGCTATCTCATTCCCGTACTGTGTTTCGTGGCATCCGCGGCCAACGCGGTTGATATTGCCAGCACGACCACTGAGCGAAGCTTATGCAAGGTCATCGTTAACAATGTCGGTGATTTGATGCCCGCAGGTGCCTATCAGGGGCAGTGCTCGAACGGCAAACCTGACGGAATGGGTCAAGTTATTTTTAACAACGGCGATCGCTTTGCCGGCACATTCAAAAATGGACGCATCGACGGCAGCGGCACATGGACAAGCGGCTCGAGCGGCAATTCGTACAGCGGCAGCTGGCGTGGCGGCAAGCGCGATGGTGTTGGCACCTACAACTGGGCGCGCAGTAACCAGCAGTATGTCGGTGCGTGGGTCGATGACAAGCGTCAGGGACAGGGCACCTTGACATGGGGAAACGGCAATCGCTTTGAAGGTGAGTTTCGCAACAATCAGCAATACAACGGCACGCTGTATAGCGCCGACGGTACAACGCATACGTGTTACATGGGATCTTGCCGTTAGGCAATCCCTTTCAGGCTCTCGCCCGAGAACCTCCCAGTTGTGTGGTTAGTTGTTGGGAGGTATTTACCCTGAGCACAGGGTGGCTCCTCTCCGCTGCGGTTAAGCGATAGAGGAGCTTTTTTTATTTTCGTTTTATTTCATTTATTTCCTATCTCGCAGAAACAAATTTCGATACTGCGATTATTCACCCACGCAGGCCGCTATTTATCTGTCGACATATTATTTCTATAAACGTAGTTATTTGCCTGCACATGGTGCGCGATGATCGTGCAGTGCACCAAAATGTTATTCGAATTGACTGCTTATTCCCGCCAATACCGGCGTGTGGAACGATTTGCTCCGCGTTCGCGTGTGCGTGGCCCTTCGCTTGCATGGCCCCTTTTCAAAGGGATATTGAATATCTCTGGTCTTAGGTAACTCGACGTCACGCTCTGTAGTTTGTGCACTCAATGAACAAATCCAAATCGTCGCTAACCGTTATGCTCGTCGATGATCAACCGGCGCGTGCGGCTTTGCTTGAGCAAGCCTTGCTCGATCATCGCTATCAGGTGATTGCGCGCTTGAGCAGTGCAGAGGGTCTGGCGGAACAAGTTGCGAAGCTGGAACCCGACGTCATCATCATCGATATCGAATCGCCCGATCGCGATACGCTTGAACACATGGCATCGCTGCATCGCGAAAATCCACATCCGGTGGTCATGTTTGCGGAGGAGGGTGATAGCAACTCCATCGAACGCGCGATGCGCGCCGGCGTTAGCGCGTATATCGTTGATGGACTCAATCCCGCGCGTGTAAAAACCATTGTCGATGTTGCCATCGCACGCTTTCGCGAATACCAGGCGCTGCGCCGCGAATTGGAAGAGACTCGCACGCAATTAGCCGATCGCAAGCAAATCGATCGCGCCAAAGGCTTGCTGATGAAACACCGCAACCTCAACGAAGAACAGGCTTACAACGCGATGCGCAAAATGGCGATGGATCGCAGTCAGCGGCTCGCCGAAGTGGCGAACAACATTATCGCCGTGATGGCGCTCTTGGATAGTTAAGCTCAAGAGCGCTAGCTCGCGTAAAGAACTGGGTGGCTGAGGCGGAGAGAGATGACATTGGAAAAAACAGTATTGCGTCTGGGCTACATTCCATTGATCGATTGTCTGCCGTTGGTGGTGGCGCAGGAGCGCGGAATATTCGCCGCGCATGGCCTCTCGGTGGAATTGAGTTGCGAAGCATCTTGGGCGAACATCCGCGATAAATTGATTGTCGGGCATCTCGATGGCGCGCAAATGCTGGCGCCGATGCTGCTTGCGGCGAGCCTTGGCGTCGGCGGTTTGCGCAAGCCCATGCTCACCGCATTTTCGCTCGGTCTCAACGGCAACGCGATCACCGTTTCGAATCGCTTGTTCAATGCGCTGCGCGAAAAAGCGCGGGGCGATTCGGCGCTCGCTACGGCGCAGGCTCTCGCCGCTGTGGTGCAAGCGCGCAATGTGGCGAAGCAAGATGCGCTCGTGCTCGCTACCGTATTTCCATTTTCAAGCCACAATTATTTATTGCGTTATTGGTTGTCGGCGGCCGGTATCGATCCGCGTCGCGATGTCAAACTCGTGGCGTTGCCGCCGCAGCAAATGGTCGATAATTTACGCCTCGAACATATCGATGGTTTCTGCGTCGGCGAGCCGTGGAATAGTTGCGCGGTGGCGATGGGACTCGGTAAATGCCTCGTCACCGGTTACGAAATTTGGCAGAACGGTCCCGAAAAAGTTTTCGGCGTCACCGAGCAGTGGCAACAGCAACATCCCGGTACACATGCCGCCGTGTTGCGGGCGCTCGACGCCGCCGCGGCATGGATTGAAAACAATCGCATCGAAGCCTTGCATATTCTCGATCGCGGCCACTATCTCGACGTGCCGCTCGAATGGCTCGCGCAATCGCTGAGCGGCGATCTGCGCGTCGGTCTCGCGCAAAGCAAACGCAGCGCTGATTATTTTCATGTTTTTCATCGCCATCAGGCGAATTTTCCGTGGCGCTCGCAGGCGCAGTGGTTTCTGCAACAGATGCAGCGCTGGCAACAGGTGCAGGGTGAAATCGATGCCGTCGCCGTGGCAACGCGCGTGTATCGAACCGATGTATATCGCGAGATATTCAGCGCCACGCATAATTTACCGTGCAGTGACATCAAGTCCGAGGGTAAACACGCAACTAATTGGACGATGCCAGGAACGCGCGGCGATGTGGAGCTCGGCCCCGATGTATTTATCGACGGCGCAATTTTTGAAAGTGCTCCGGTCGCCAAATAACGCGATGCGTTTTGCTGACATTTAGCGCGTTGCACGATAATACGAGCGTTGCGCTAAGATGGCCGTATCGGCTGCGATTGCAGCGTCAGGATCGCCATCATGCCGGCACCCGCGCACTGCCCTTTAGTCACACTCACATTAAATCCCGCGGTCGATGCGACTTACGGTATCGATAAGCTCGTGCCCGATCAAAAATCGCACGCGTATGCGGTGCGCTACGATCCGGGCGGCAACGGCATCAATGTCGGCCGCGCGTTAAAAATACTCGGCGCTCACGCGCACAATTTCTGCGTTACAGCAGGCGAGATCGGACAGTTATTCCAGCGCCTGGTGGCGCCGCAGCTCGATCATTTTCACGCTGAACATATCGCCGGCGAAACGCGCATCAACGTGACGTTGCTGGAACAGCAAACCGCCGCGCAGTATGAGGTGAGTGCAGTCGGCCCCGCGCTGAACGCACTGCATTTAGAGACAATCACCGCGCGCTTTATCGCGCAATGCGGCGCTCGTGCAGGGAATGGCATCGGCATCGTGACGGGATCGGTACCGCCCGGCGTGAGTGAAACCATTTATGGCGAGTTAACCGAACGCATTCGCGACCGCGGTGGTCGCGCCGTGGTGGATACCTACGGTGCCTTACTGCGACATACCGTTCCAGCAGCGCCGTTTCTGATCAAACCGAATCGCTATGAATTGGAACAATATTGCGGCAGGCAGTTACCTGCGTTGAATGACATCGCAGGCGAAGCGCGTACGTTGCAGCGCAGCGGCATTACCTATGTTGCCGTATCGCTCGGCAAAGAGGGTGCGCTGTTGTGCGGCCCCGATAACACGTATTATGCGCACGCCCCGTCGATAAAAATAAACTCAACCGTCGGCGCGGGCGATTCGATGGTGGCGGGTTTGGTATTTGCATTCGCGCATGAACAAGCGCCCGAGCAAGCGCTGCGATTGGGCGTTGCGTGCGGCAGCGGCACGGCTTCGCATCCGGGTACCGATTTATTTTGTGCGGAAGAAATCGATCCGCTGTTGCGAGAGATTACAGTGCAGTGTCTCGATATGTGAAGACCATTGAAATAAAGCGGGTTGCCGGTGAAAACGATCCGAAAGGATTTCAAGTTGTGCTGAGATAGCGAAGGTGCCATCGAGGCTGGCAGTCTCATATCCGGCGCTGAATATTTTCGATCATTTTCGCAACTACAATCGCTTCTAATAATTAATAAATCGGGTTCGCGTGATTAAGGTAGAACGTATGACCGAGAACTTTCGAAGCACACCTCCTGAAAAATCGACTCCGGATGAAACTGCGCAATTGATGGCGAAAGCTATAGAAATTAATCCCAGGTTGACGACGCCTTATTTAAATATCGGTTTGGCACTGCAAGCGTTAAACCGACTCGATGAGGCTTTGGTTCGCTACGAGGCCGTCATTGCACTCAAACCAGACTATGCAGAGGTTTAATTGCCACAGCGATTTCCGCCGACGAAAACAGCACCGCGCTCCCTGTCAAATACACGCGATCTTCTTCCAAACGGCAATGCACATTGCCGCCGCGTTTCGAAATCTGACGCGCGCGCAAATTATTTTTCCCGAAACGTTTTGCCCAATACGGCGCAAGCAGGCAATGCGCGGAGCCGGTGACGGGATCTTCGGGGATGCCGAATTTCGGGGCGAAGAAGCGGCTGACGAAATCAAACTCGGAACCCGGCGCGGTGACGATCACGCCGCGCAAATCGAGCTGGCTCAATAAGGTTTGATCGGGTTGCAGCGTGCGAATGATTTCTTCATCGTCGAAAACCGCGAGGTAGTCGCTGCCGGCCCACAGCTCCTTCGGTTTTCGGCCGAGTGCATTGATAAAACGCTCATCGATGTCGCAGCGCTCGGCGGCGAGCGCTGGAAAATTCATTTGTAATTGCTCGTCGACTTTCTCAACGATTAAATCGCCGCTGCGCGTTTCGAACACGATAGGATTGCGCGCGTAACCGAGAATCGAAAAAATGACATGCGCGCTGGCGAGTGTGGCGTGGCCGCATAAATCGACTTCGGCGACGGGCGTGAACCAGCGCAGATGAAAGCCTTTTGGCGAAGGCACGAAAAACGCTGTCTCCGATAAATTATTTTCCTGCGCGATCGCCTGCAACAGCGCGTCGTCGAGCCACGTAGCGAGCGGGCAGATCGCGGCGGGGTTGCCTGTGAACACATGCGCGGCGAACGCATCGACTTGGTATTGTTTGAGCTGCATCGGCGTCGATCAATTTGAAGTATCGTTGATCAACGCTATCATCGTTGTCATCGAATTGCCACGGCCAAACCGCGATGACCGACGATGAAACCATAACCGCTCCCGAAATGATCGTGAACAGCGTGGCGTATCGCGACGGCAAGCGCGTCGGCGAGGTGACGATCGAAGCGATCAGCGATGCCGTGAAAGCGCCGCATACTTTTGTCTGGGTCGGTTTGCACGAAGCCGATCCGTCGCTGCTGTTAAAGATGCAGGAGGAGTTCGCGTTGCACGAGCTCGCGATCGAGGATGCACTGAAAGCGCATCAGCGACCCAAGCTCGAAAGCTATGGCGCATCGCTATTTATCGTGGTGAAAACGGCGCAGATTCTCGATGAGCATGTGTCGTACGGCGAGACACATTTTTTTGTCGGCAGCAATTTTCTGGTATCGGTGCGCCACGGCTGCTCGCAGGGTTACGCGCAGGTGCGCTCGCGCTGCGAGCAAATACCGCAGATGCTGACGAAAGGTCCGGCGTATGCGCTATACGCGCTGCTCGATTTTATCGTCGATAACTATCAGCCAGTCGTGGCGCGTTTCGAACGCGATTTTGAAGTCCTCGAAGCCGATATTTTCAAGGGCCAATTTCACAGCGAGGCCATCGAGCGGCTATACGATTTGAAAACACAATTGCACGAATTGCGCAACGCGGTAACGCCGATCGAAGACATCACGTTGCAACTGACGCGCCTGCACGCGGATCTGATTCCAAAGGAAATGAATCCGTATTTTCGCGATGTGCACGATCATGTCGCGCGCGTGATCGGGACGCTCGATAATCTGCGCGAAATGCTGACCACGGCGATGCAGGTGAACCTCGCGCTGGTGGCGGTGCGGCAAAATGAAGTGGTCAAGGCGCTCGCGGGCTGGGGCGCGGTGCTTGCGGTGCCCACCGTCGTGTTCAGTTTGTACGGCATGAACTTTCAAGTGATGCCCGAATTGCACTGGCATTTCGGCTATCCGTTCGTTGTCGCCGCAACCGCGATCGGTTGCTCGCTGCTCTATCGAAAGCTCAAGCGCGCGGGCTGGCTCTGAGTTAAATCCATTCAATCGCTTGCCGTTATCGGTTAGCATTTGCGCCGAAATTGGCAAAGGGAAACCTTTAATGACAGCAAACGCGGCTACCTCGGCTGTCGCTTCAGCCCAGGCGCGGTCCTCTTCGTTGGCCCTCGCAGCGTTGGGTGTAGTGTACGGCGATATCGGCACCAGCCCGCTCTACACCATCAGAGAAATTTTCGCCGGCGGGCATCATCCTGTTCCGATCAGTCAATTCAATGTGCTCGGCATGCTCTCGCTGATGCTGTGGTCGCTGTTGATTGTCGTGACGTTGAAATATGTCGTGTTGATTTTGCGCGCCGATAACAGGGGCGAGGGCGGCATCATGGCATTGCTGTCGCTGGTGTTGCGGCATGTCGGCAAATCGCCGCGCGCGCGTTGGCTCATGCTGCTCGGTTTGTTCGGCGCGGCATTGTGTTATGGCGATAGCGTCATTACGCCGGCGATATCGGTGCTGTCGGCCGTGGAAGGGCTCGAAGTGATCGCGCCCGCGCTGAAGTCGTTTGTGATACCGCTGACGCTCGTATTGCTGGTGGCATTGTTTGTCGTGCAAAAGCACGGCACCGCGAAGGTCGGCCGATTTTTCGGGCCGATCATGCTGCTGTGGTTCATCACGCTCGGGGTGCTCGGCATCGTCAATATCAGCGCGCATCCGCACGTATTGTTCGCGGTGAGCCCGCATTTCGCCGCACTGTTTTTTTTGCAGCAGCCGATGCTGGGATTTTTTTCGATGGGCGCTTCGGTGCTCGCGCTGACCGGTGCCGAACCGATGTACGCGGACATGGGGCACTTCGGCCGTCAGCCGATACGTATCGCCTGGTTCGGCATCGTGCTGCCGTGTTTGCTGCTCAATTATTTTGGCCAGGGCGCGTTGATACTCAGCGATGCGAGCGCGATCGAAAATCCATTCTATCGTTCGATTGGCGATTGGGGATTGTATCCGCTGCTCATCCTCGCCACGGCGGCGACGATTATTGCGTCGCAAGCCGTGATCTCGGGTGCGTATTCGATGACGCGGCAGGCGATTCAGCTCGGTTACGGTCCGCGCATGGTGGTGCAGCACACCTCCAGCGAAGAAGCGGGACAAATTTATCTGCCGGGAATTAACTGGGCCTTGTTTGTCGTGGTATGCGCACTGGTGATTGGTTTTCGTTCGTCATCGAATCTCGCATCGGCATACGGTGTCGCCGTCACCGGCACGATGGTCATAACGACGATTCTGGCGTTCGTCATCGCCACGCGCAGATGGCACTGGCCGCTGTGGAAAGCGGCGCTCATCGTCGGTCTGTTTTTTGTGGTCGATGTCACTTACTTCAGCGCCAATATTATCAAGGTGGAGGACGGTGGCTGGTTTCCGCTGTTGCTCGCTTCGCTGATATTTTTTGCGATGACGACATGGAAGCGCGGACGTGCCTTGCTGAATAAACGCCTGGATGACGAAGCGCTGCCGCTCGATATTTTTGTGCAGAGCACGGCCGATGTGACCACCGTGCCGGGCACCGCCATTTTCCTCACGGGCCAGGAAAACAAAGTACCGCACGCGTTGTTGCACAGCATCAAGCATTACAAATGCCTGCACGAACGCGTCGTCATTATGCACGTTGAATTTCACGACGAACCCTACGTGCCGGTGACCGAGCGCGCGGATGTGCAAGCGCTGAGCGATCAGTTTTACACGGTTTCGATTCACTATGGATTCATGGATGAGATCGATTTACCGCAAGCGCTCGCGCAATGCGAACGTTTCGGTTTGACATTCGATTTGATGGATACCTCGTTCTTCCTCGGCCGCGAAACGCTGATTCCAAAACTGCATTCGGAAATGTCGTTCTGGCGCGAAAAAGTTTTCGTCGCCATGTATCGCAACGCGGGCAGCGCCGCCGCGTATTTTAAAATTCCACCAAACCGCATCGTCGAACTCGGTGCGCAGGTTGTGTTGTAGATAGAAAAGGGGAGCGGGAGGCGATATGTACCACGGCGAGAAATTCAACGCCCTCACGCATCTGGTCGGGGCCATGCTGGCGTTGGCCGGCAGCATCGTGCTCATTGTGCTGGCGGCTCGCGGCGGCGATCCGTGGAAGGTGGTCAGTGTCTCGATCTACGGCGCGACACTCGTCATCCTCTACAGTCTCTCCACGCTTTACCATAGTTTGCGCGGACGCATTAAAAATATTCTGCGCGAGCTGGATCATCACAGCATTTATTTATTGATCGCCGGCAGTTACACGCCATTCTGTCTGGTAACGCTGCGCGGCCCATGGGGCTGGTCATTGTTCGGAACGGTATGGGCGCTGGCGGCGATAGGCAGTTTGGAAGAACTCCGGCCAAAGCGCGGCGCGCGCATATTGTCGGTGGTGCTCTACGTCATCATGGGTTGGATGGTGGTGGTGGCGCTTAATCCCCTGCTGCAAAGATTGGGACCGAGCGGATTCGCGTGGCTCATTGCGGGCGGATTGTTTTATACCGTGGGCATCATTTTCTACGCACTCGATGCCCGCCTCACGCACTCGCACGGTATCTGGCATTTGTTTGTGTTGGCCGGCAGCGCCGCGCATTACGTCGCGGTTTTGTTGTACGTGCTGTGACAGCGGTCATCGAGAGCGGGATCGACATCGTTTTAATCGCGGGCTCGAACATCAACAATCAAGCGGCTAACGAGGTGCCTTCGCTGACGACAACGCAGTTGCGGCCGCGATGCTTGGCTTCGTAAAGAGCGATGTCCGCGCGATGGATCAGTTCGCGTATTGGCTCGCAATGACGATGCTCGGCGACACCCACTGATACGGTGACACTGAGGTTGGGCAGGATGTGACTCCATGCGCTCTCCGCAATCGTTGCGCGCGCACGATCTACGATTATCTCGGCCTGCTCGACAGATTCAGCGGTAAACAACAGAAGAAATTCTTCACCGCCGTATCGTCCGACGCGATCATTCTTACGCAGAATGCTTTTTAATATTTCCGTGAACTGTTTCAGTACTTCGTCTCCGGCACAGTGGCCGAATTGGTCATTAATGCGTTTGAAGTGGTCCAAATCGAGCAGTGCTATGAATAATTTTTCGTGCGAGAGATCTTTTTCGCCGCTCATTTCCTTGTCGATCAGCGAGCAAATGGCACGGCGATTCAGAATGCCGGTCAAATCATCGTAATTTGCCATGTGTTCAATTTTTTCGGCGAACTCATTCAGCTGTTTGTTTTGGCGGTGCAACTTCACGCGCATTTCCCCGCCGACCAGGCCGACGCCGGCGCAGCGCATCAATGTTGTGCAGTATGTGAATCCAACCAGAAATATTTCCAGTGAGTTGGCGTGTGGTATTTCTAGTCGATGCCGGATATCAAAAAGAATGAGAGTGACCGCGATGATGGTTAAACCTGTCGCGATAAATGCATCGCGCACGGAGAGCCGCAAGGTTCCAAATGTCATGACGATGAAAAGCACGCTCAGAAACATGAATGCCAGGCTGGGTGCCAGCCACATACACACCAGCTGGATCAGAGCCGCCGCGGTTATCTGCATCCTGGTCAGATAGGGGTCACGAAAGCGCAGACTATAACCAGACCAGAGCAACCCGAAGAAAATACAGTTGATAATCAGTGCCAACCCTCCCTGCGTCAATAAGACATCAGGAGTGGTGACCTTGGCCCACGTAAATAGTGCGATCGTCAAAAAGTCGATCGCGTAGCTGCCGAAGATAGCCGCGAGCCAGACCAGGCCGCGTCGACGCTGCCGCTGCTGGCGCGCCTCTAAGAATTTTTCATCTTTATTTTGAAAGTAAAACATATTTGATCATCGCTGGATCGTGTTGATCGCCAACCTCGCGTATTAATCCATTAATGATAGAAAAGCGTCTTTCAACGACTGAAGCGCTAATCGTCGTCATGACCCAGTATAGTTGCCATGCGCCCATTTAAAAGTTTGTTGAAGCGCGCGAGCGACGGGTCGACCTTTAGCGCGGCGGTTCCGTGACCCTCTTTTTCAATTCAATCGGGCCCGAAATTAATCGGTTGATGCGGCTGTAGAAACTTTTATTGGTGTGGGATTTATGAGGTTTGCGGCAAGTTGATTTAATTATCCAAATGGCCCGATTAAATTAAAAAAAGGCTGGCCAAAGAGCTTTAACGACCTCTGGCCTTAGAGAAAAATACAAATGAGAGACAATGTTGCTGGTAAAATTTGTGGCCTGTCTGCTAATGAAGAAAAGAACCTTTTGTTAGAAATAGGCCCGCGCATAATCGAATCAGAGGATGGTGGTGATCCAGTACACCCACTCCGGAATCGGCGCGCCGCTGATCCCGATCCAGATCATGTAGATCACAATCGCGCCGAGTACGGCCAGCATCCAAGTGTTGAGCGGGATAGATCTCGTGGTGTCGACATCGTTATCCGACATGCTATTTATTTCCTCAGGGTCTGTAATGGTCAAGGTTGAATAAGGCAGACCGCTGCCAAGCGCGTCGGTTCCCGGCCTGCCTTTTTTACTTTAGGCCACCATTCTCGTTCGTCGCGCAAATGGGTGCTTAAAGTATCCGGCCCCTTAATTGTGAGGCGTTGGACCGCAAAAGAACAGTTTCTTTTTAAAGCGGGGATTGATTACAATTCGGCGGTCAGAGCAAAGGCGCTCATGGCGCTTGAATTCGATATATCGAGTCCAAGCGCCATGAGCGCTTTTTTTTGTGTAACCGTTTTACATTGGATGGAAGGTGCGACGTGTCCGTTGAGCGATTCAATCTGCTGTCATTCAGCGGGAAAATGAAAATTCTGCACTTTAGCTGGCTGGTATTTTTTGTCACCTTTTTCGTGTGGTTCAATCACGCGCCGCTGTTGCAGGCGATTGGCCATTCGCTCGATTTGACGCCGCAGCAATTAAAAACGTTGCTGACGTTGAACGTGGCGATCGCCATTCCGGCGCGTGTCATCATCGGCATGCTCGTCGATCGCTTCGGTCCGCGCCTTATGTACGCGCTGCTGCTCGCGGTCTGCGCCATTCCCTGTTTCATGTTCGCGTTCGCCGATACATTCGCGCAGGCCGCGCTCGCGCGATTTTTACTCGGCTTTATCGGCGCCGGCTTCGTGATCGGCATCCGCATGGTGTCGGAATGGTTTCCCGCGCACGAACTCGGCACGGCCGAAGGCATTTACGGCGGTTGGGGCAATTTCGGATCCGCCGCGGCGGCGTTCACATTGCCCGCGCTAACACTCTGGTTCGGCGGCGATAACGGTTGGCGCTATGCGATCGCGTGCACGGGCGTAGTGTCGCTGATTTTTTCGGTGGTGTGGTACCTGAATGTATCGAATACGCCGAAAGGCTCGACGTATTTCAAACCGAAGCACCTCGGCGCGATGGAGGTGACGAGTAGCGGCGATTTCTTTTTGCTGCTGGTGATGAAAATACCGATGTATGCCGCGCTCGCATTGCTGGCGTGGAATTTGTCGCCGGCTCGCATCAACTTGCTCAATCAAACCGCGGTGTATGCGATTTGGATCGGCCTCGTGGCGCTTTACGCGTATGAGGTGTTGCACGTCTGGCGCGTGAATAAAAATGTTTTCGTCAAACCCGTGCCCGAATTGCATCGCTACAAATTCAAACAGGTCGCGGTGATGGATATTTTATATTTCGCCACCTTCGGCTCCGAACTCGCGGTGGTTTCGATGTTGCCGCTGTATTTCGCCGAGACGTTTCGATTAACGCCGGTCATCGCGGGTATTCTGGCATCGGCGCACGCGTTCATGAATTTGATTTCGCGCCCTGGCGGCGGTGTGCTGTCCGATAAATTTGGCCGCAAACGCGTGCTGCTGATTTTAACGGCCGGATTGGCGCTCGGTTATTGCGTCATGGGTTTCGTCAATAACCATTGGAATGTATGGATCGCGGTATTGGTGGTGGTGATGTGCGCGTTGTTCGTGCAGGCGGGTGAGGGTGCGGTGTTTGCCGTCGTGCCATTGATCAAACGCCGCCTCACCGGACAGATCGCGGGCATGACGGGTGCGTACGGCAATGTCGGCGCGGTCGTGTATTTAACGGTGTTGTCGTTCGTCGATTACCACACGTTCTTTTTTGTGATCGCCGGTACCGCGGTGCTCGGTTTTATCGTGTTGTTATTCATGGATGAGCCCGCCGGCCATATCGCGGAAGTACGCGAAGACGGCAGCGTCGAATTGATCAGCGTGGCGCGCACAAAGGCGTAAACGCGCACCGAAGTTCGAGTCCGTGAATTCGCCTAGAATGGCGGCGTATCCGTTATTGAATTGAACCGCAGAAAATAATGAACACCGAGGCCGCGACATTATCCGCCGTCGTAACGGCAAGCAAAGGCAGGCTCGCAGTCGAGCGCGGCGGTTATTCGAGCGCGGGCGTCAAGCCGCGCAATGAAGATGCGTTCGCCGCGTATGTGCCGCACGGCAATGCGCTTGCACTGAAAGGTGTGACGGCGTGCATCGCCGATGGCGCCAGTTGCAGCGATAACGCGCAGCTGGCGAGCGAAACCAGCGTTACGCATTTCATGGCGGATTACTACAGCACGCCCGATACCTGGCCCGTGAAAACCGCGGTGGCGCGAGTGCTTTCCGCATTGAACAGCTGGTTGTTTCACCACGGGCGTCAGCAGATTCTGCAACATAATGGTTTGGTAACGACGTTCAGCGCGCTCGTCATCAAATCGACCACCGCGCATATTTTTCACGCGGGCGACAGCCGTATTTATCGTTGGCGCAATGCCAAGCTCGAATTGCTCACGCACGACCACACGCAGTATCAGCGCGATGGTTCGGCGCTGCTGACGCGCGCGCTCGGTATGGATAGTCATCTCGAAGTGGATTACTGCACTGAAGATATCGAGTGCGGCGATTTATTTCTTTTGACCACCGATGGCGTGCATAGCGTGCTGTCGCAGGCGGAAATCATCGCGCTGTTGGCCGATGCACCGGCGCATCTCGAACAACGCGCGCGCGCGATGGTCGACGCGGCGTTGCAAAAAGGCAGTAGCGACAATGCCAGTTGTCTGTTGTTGCGTGTCACCGAATTGCCGCAAGCCGACATCGACGAAGTGCATCGCCAGCTCGCGCAGCTCGCGATACCGCCCGTGCTCGAACCCGGCAATCGCATCGACGGTTTTACAGTGCAACGCGTGCTGCACAGCGGCACACGCAGCCACTTGTATCTGGCGCAGAGCGGTTTCGATAAGAAACCGTACGTCTTGAAAGCGCCATCGCAGAATTTTTCGGACGATCCACACTATCTCGAAGGCTTCGTGCGCGAGCAATGGGTGGCGAGCCGCATTCAACACGACGGCGCGATGAAAATTTTTCCGCGCGCGGCGCACAGCCCGTTTTTATATTTGGTGTGCGAATACATCGAAGGACAAACGCTGCGGCAATGGCTGTTCGATAATCCCAGACCTGCGCTCGATAGCGTGCGCGGCATCGTCGGCGAAATGGTGGCGGCCTTGCGTGCATTGCAGCGGCTGCACATGACGCATCGCGATTTGAAGCCGGAAAATATCATGCTGACGCGCGCAGGCCGCGTGAAGCTGATCGATTTCGGCACCGTGCACATCGGCGGCCTCGATGAGGTGGCATCGCCGCTGCGCGAGGATCGCCCCGTCGGTTCTGCCGACTATATCGCGCCCGAATATTTGCTGGGCGGCAACGGCGCTTTTCACTCGGATATTTTTTCGCTCGGCGTGATGGTCTATGAAATGTTGACGGGGAAATTGCCGTTCGATTTAACCGCGCAGCAGCAGCGCCATTTAAAAAATATTCATGCGTATCGGTACGTGCCGGCGCGCACGCATCGTCCCGAATTGCCGTTATTCGTCGACCTCGCGCTGCAAAAGGCCACGCACCCGAATATCAACGAGCGCTACCACGTGCTTTCGGAATTTGTGCACGATTTATCGACGCCGAACGAGACGATACTGCAAAGGCATCAGCGCCAAACTCTATTGCAGCGCGATCCGCTACGCTTCTGGAAAAGCGCGGCGTTAGCTTTGCTGATGATCGCGCTGATCGAAGCGGCGATATTAATTTACCGGCACTGAAAAAAATCCAGCAACGCTGTTCTATAACATCGCACGCGCCGTTTTTCTGCACGCCGATAGGGCGGACCCGAATTTGCCCCATTTTTTATTTCTATTCTGACCCGAAATTAGTCCGCTGATTACATAAGAAAAAAATACCTTGGCATAGGATTTGATTCTCAATCGGCAGAATGATTTTGCCAATGGCGGCGAGATCGCGATTCGAGTTGAGCAAAGGCGCTCATGGCTGTTGGATTCGGAGTATCGAGTTCAACAGCGATGAGCGCTTTTTTTTGCTCCGAATTTCGTCAATGAAAAGGGCCGTAGGGGAAACACGATGAAACCACCAATCAAAATTCGGCGTCGCGGTGCGGTGCGATTTGCAGTGAGCATTGCACTTGCTGCGAGCATGAGCATGTTGCCCATTATCGGCAATGCCGCCGTAGGCAAGCCCGAAAAGGCCGATTTAACGTTTGGCTTCATCAAGCTGACCGACATGGCGCCGCTCGCGGTCGCTTACGAAAAAGGTTATTTCGAAGACGAGGGTCTGTACGTCACGCTCGAAGCGCAGGCGAATTGGAAAGTATTGCTCGATCGCGTCATCACCGGCGAGCTCGACGGCGCGCACATGCTCGCAGGGCAACCGCTCGGCGCCACGATCGGTTTCGGCACCAAGGCTGAAATCATCACGCCGTTCAGCATGGATCTCAACGGCAACGGCATTACCGTTTCGAATGCGGTGTGGCAGCAGATGAAAACGCACGTGCCGATGCAGGATGGCAAGCCCGTGCATCCGATCAAAGCCGATGCGTTGAAGCCAGTGGTCGATGCATATAAAGCGCAGGGCAAACCGTTCAATATGGGCATGGTATTTCCGGTGTCCACGCACAATTATTATTTGCGCTACTGGCTCGCCGCGGGCGGCATCAATCCCGGTTTGTACGCGCCGCAAAAGGGCGATGTCAGCGGTCAACTCGGCGCTGAAGCATTATTGTCGGTGACACCGCCGCCGCAAATGCCGGCGACGCTCGAAGCGGGAACGATTTACGGTTATTGCGTCGGCGAGCCGTGGAATCAACAAGCGGTATTCAAAGGCATCGGCGTGCCCGTGATCACCGATTACGAAATCTGGAAAAACAATCCGGAAAAAGTGTTCGGTATGACCAAAGCGTTTGCCGATAAATATCCCAATACCACGATTCATATCGTCAAAGCGCTGATTCGCGCGGCGGCATGGCTCGATGCCGACAACAATGCGCATCGCATGGAAGCCGTGAAGATGTTGTCGCGGCCGAATTATGTCGGCGCCGACGCAAAAGTCATCGCCAATAGCATGACCGGCACGTTCGAATACGAAAAAGGCGATAAGCGTTCGGTGCCCGATTTCAACGTATTTTTCCGCTACAACGCTACGTATCCGTATTACTCCGACGCGATTTGGTTCCTCACACAAATGCGCCGCTGGGGGCAAATTCCCGCAGCGAAACCCGATAGCTGGTACATGGATATCGCGAAAAAAGTTTATCGCCCCGATATCTACGCGGTTGCGGCGAAGGAACTGATCGCCGAGGGGAAAATGCAAGCGAGCGATTTTCCCGACTTCGCCAAGGAAAGCGGCTTCAAAGCGCCGACCAAGGATTTCATCGATGGTATCGAGTACGACGGCATGAAGCCCAATGCGTATATCAATAAATTCGCGATCGGTTTGAAAGGCGATCAAAAGCTGTAGGGCGAGAAACTCTGGGTAGTTGTAGTGCGTGTTGCGACACAGGGAAGCGTCGCGTTTTTTAAAACAGGGCGTTTAAGTACGCGAGGTAACCGCAACATGACCGCATTCTTATCCCTATCGGAAAAGGTTCAGGATTCCGCCACGGCGATGCGCGCGTTCACGCGTGGTTTGACGATCGAAAAATTCATGCGGCAACTGGGGCTGCCCGCGCTGGGCATCGCGGTATTTCTCGCGCTTTGGCAGGTCGGCGCCGGCGCCGTGAAAACGTCGCTGGGTCAATTTCCAGGCCCGTCGCAGGTTGTGCAACAGATCGAAAATTTGCACGCGGAATACGTGAACGAAAAAACGCGCGAAGCGGCGTTCTACCAACGTCAGCAAAAGCGTATCGAAGAACATCGCAAAACCGATCCGAACTACGTCGGCGAAATGCGTCCCTATACGGGCACGCCGACGTTTCCGCAGCAGATCGGCACCAGTTTGAAAACCGTATTCACCGGATTTTTATTGTCCGCCGCTATCGCGATTCCATTCGGTATCGCCATCGGCTTGAGCGCAACGTTGTATAGCGCGGCCAATCCGCTGATTCAATTATTGAAACCGATTTCACCGCTGGCGTGGCTGCCGCTCGTGACAATGGTGGTCGCAGCAATATATCAAGGCAGCGATACCGCCGTGCCGAAATCATTTATCACCTCGGCGATCACCGTGATGCTGTGCAGTCTGTGGCCGACATTGCTCAATACCGCTGTCGGTGTGGCGTCGGTCAGCGCCGATTTGGTTAACGTCAGCCGCGTATTGCGCTTGAACTGGTTTCGTCATGTGCGCTCGATCGTGTTGCCCGCGGCGGTGCCGATGATTTTTACGGGCCTGCGCTTATCGCTGAGCACCGCGTGGATGGTGTTGATCGCGGCGGAAATGCTCGCGCAAAATCCGGGGCTCGGCAAATTCGTGTGGGACGAATTTCAAAACGGCAGCTCGAATTCGCTCGGCCGCATCATGGTCGCCGTGCTCACCATCGGCTTAATCGGTTATTTACTTGATCGCGGCATGCTCGTATTACAGCGTTTCGTGTCGTGGGATAAACAAACGGTTCTGCGTTGAGCGCGTCTTTAATCCCCACTCCCTGCGGGAGAGGGTTAGGGTGAGGGCAACTGGGATTAAAAATTAAGGATGAAAGTATTTAGTGCATCGTAGCCCTCACCCCCTGCCCCTCTCCCGCAGGGAGAGGGGAGCAATTAATTCGAGGAAATGGGTAATGAAAACATTGTTGGAATTAACGCAAGTCGGTATCGAGTTCAAAACCCCTAACGTGAAAACAAAGGGGGGGAAATTCAAGGCGCTCGACAATGTCAATTTGAAAATCAGCGAAGGCGAGTTCGTTTCGTTGATCGGGCATTCGGGCTGCGGAAAATCTACAGTGTTAAACATCGTTGCGGGCCTGCTCAAGGCGACCACGGGCGGTGTCGTGCTCGAAGCCAAAGAGGTCAACGAGCCGGGACCCGAGCGCGCCGTGGTGTTTCAAAATCATTCGCTGCTGCCGTGGCTGAGCGCGTATCAAAATGTCGAACTCGCCGTGAAGGCAGTGTTTCGCGGCAAAAAAAGCAAAGCCGAAATGAAAGCGTGGATCGAACACAACCTGCGCTTGGTGCACATGGAGCACGCCATGCATAAACGGCCGAGCGAAATTTCGGGCGGCATGAAACAGCGCGTCGGCATCGCGCGCGCACTCGCGATGGAGCCGAAAGTATTGTTGATGGACGAGCCGTTCGGAGCGCTCGACGCGTTGACGCGCGCGCATATGCAGGATTCGCTCATGGAGATCCAAAAGACGCTGAACAATACCGTGATCATGATTACGCACGATGTCGACGAGGCGGTGTTGTTGTCCGATCGCATTGTGATGATGACCAACGGCCCCGCTGCGACGGTTGGCGAAATTCTAGATATCGATCTGGCGCGCCCGCGCAATCGTCTCGAACTCGCCGACGACGCGCGTTACAACCATCTGCGTCGCGAAGTGCTGCGCTTCCTTTACGAAAAGCAGCGCAAAGTCGAAACGTTCACGGCGAAACCCGCCGACGCACACCCAAAAAAAGTAGTTGAAATCAAGACTGCTAAACACACGAAAGAAGTGGCGTAGACCGCTCTTTATATTTTCACGCACGCACGACATCAACGAGTCAACAATACCAACACGAAGCGTTTGGAGAGAAAAGTCATGCGTAAAAATTTTAGTTACCGGGGTGGTTTCTGCGCGATGGTGTGTGCATCCGTGCTCGCGTTGCCGCACACGGCATTGGCGGGCGATGAGTTCACCGATGCGCTCACGGGTGGAAAAGTTTCAGGTGACATCCGCATGCGCTACGAAAGCGTCAGCGACGATGCGGTTGCAAAAGACGCCGAAGCGCTGACGGTGCGCACGCGCCTCGGCTACGAAACCGCGCCGTATATGGGTTTTTCGGCGCTGGCTGAATTCGAAGATGTGCACACGCTGTTCGGCGTCGATAATTACGCGCCCGAGACGACACAGGTACCGGCTTACGCGACGATTCTCGATCGCAGTCAGACGGATTTGGATCGCGCCTATCTGCGTTATCGCGGTATTTCCAAACTAGATCTGGGTTACGGCCGCCAGCGCATTATTTACGACAACGCGCGTTTTGTCGGCAACGTCGGCTGGCGTCAGGACGAACAGACCTTCGATGGTTTCACGGCCGCTTACAAAGGCGTTCCCGATTTCACTTTCAATTACGCGTATTTGACGGCGGTGAAGGGCGTCGATGAAACGCTCGACAGCAGCAATATCAACGACAATTTGATCAATATTTCGTACCAGGGATTGACCTGGGGAAAATTCACGGGGTATGGGTATCTGCTCGACCACAGCGACGAAACCGATACCAGCGTGAATGCGGGTCTGCGTTTTAAAAAGAATGATACCTACGGACTACGTTTTGACGGTGCTTATGCGTTGCCGGTCACGAAGCCGGTGAAATTGCTGTACACGGCCGAATACGCATCGCAAAAATATGAAAGCACGGCTGGAGTGAATCGCGACGCGAATTATAAATTTATCGAACTCGGTGTTAATTACGGCATGTCATCGATGGCGTTGACCGCCAAGGTAGCCTACGAAGTGCTCGGCTCCGATGGCGGCAATTACGGTTTCCAAACGCCGTTTGCAACCAAGCACGCATTCAATGGCTGGGCTGATAAATTCCTCGCCACACCGACCGATGGCCTGGAAGATCGCTTCGCGACATTGGCGCTGGCGTTCCTGCCGTACAAAACCAAATTCGTCGCGATGTATCACAAGTTCGATGCCGTCAAAGGTTCGAATGATTACGGCAGCGAGTGGGATCTGTTGTTAAGCAAGGAGTTCGGTCCGCACTATGAACTCGGCGTCAAATATGCGGCTTATAGCGGCGAGGACGGTGCTTTCAAGGACACCGATAAAGCGTGGCTGTGGGGCGAGATTAAATTCTGAGACCGATGCGCGCAGCCCAACCGTGGGGCGCCGCGCACGCAAATAGGGCCGAAATAATTTTGGCCCTATTTATCGCAATCCGAGTAACTGCCTGAGCGCCATGGAAAAACGCTTATTGGCATGCATTGTGGTTATGCCTCGATAGAGAGGCGAATTCGTTCGCAGCGCCAACGTTGGCGCAACAGGTCTCTTCGAGGTTCTTTTTTAGAACAATTGAGCAAAGGCGCTCATGGCTGTCGCGATTCTTCAGGAATCGGTCAGCGATGAGCGCCTTTTTTTATGCGCTGAAATGGGTGTTTACGCGGTAAAGAAACATGAATGGATACGCCGTATGAGTGCTTACGCATTGCGACAACGGGACTTAGTGATCATCGGCAGCGGCATGGCGGCGATTCGCTTGGTGGAAACCTTGCGCCGCAACGGCGATCGCCGCTCGATCGCCGTGTTAGGTGCGGAGCGATCGCTGCCGTATAACCGCATCATGCTGTCGCCGTTGTTGAGCGGAGAAACCGCTTGGCAGCATTTGGTTTCGCACGCGGCGGAATGGTACGAACAAAACAACATCGATCTGCATCTCGGCTGCGTCGTCAGAGCGATCGATCGCGATTTGCGCCACGTGCACGGCGCCGATGGTTTCAGCTTGCAATACACCGATCTCGTGTTCGCGACGGGATCGCGCGCGGCGCTGCCGCCACTGCCCGGCATCGATCTGCCCGGTGTCAGCGCGTTTCGCGATGTGCAGGATGTGGCGCGCTTGCAAAAAGCCGCGTGTCAGGGCGGCGCTGCCGTTGTGCTCGGCGGCGGTCTGCTCGGTCTCGAAGCGGCGGTCGCGCTCGCCGCGCGCGGCATGCGCGTGACGCTCGTGCATCGCGCAACGCAATTGATGAATCGTCAACTCGATGCGATCGCGGCGAATTATTTGCAACACGCGATCGAGCAACGCGGCGTCCATGTCGTCACCGGTTGTGCGCCGCTCGCGGTGCTCGGGAACGATCGCGCCAGCGCTGTTCTGTTAGATGATGGCAGCGAATTGCCCGCGCAACTCGTCGTCGTCGCGACGGGCATCACGCCGGTAGCGGAATTGGCGAAAGCAGCGGGGCTGCCGGTCGAGCGCGGCATCGTCGTCGATGACCATCTGCAAACCAGCGATGCGCATGTGTATGCGCTCGGCGAATGCTGTGAGCTGAACGGCGAAACGGTGGGGCTGGTCGCGCCGATCTGGCAGCAGGTCGACGTGCTCGCGGCGAATCTGTGCGGCAACCGGCAGCAATTTTCTGCGCAGCCCTATGTGACGATGCTCAAAGTCAGCGGCATCGATGTGCACACGATGGGCGAAACCGAACTCACCGCAAATGCGCGATTGCTGACCTTTCAAGATCGCGATCACGGTATCTACAAAAAATTGATCGTGCGCGATGGCGTTATCGTCGGCGCATTGTTATTCGGCGATATCGCCGATTCCCCGCTGTTTTTCAATCTCGTTAAACAAGCAACGCGCGTCGGCAGCGATTACTGCCGCCTGTTGCTCGCGGGCGAATTGCCCGCGCAGCAAAACGCGGCAAGCGCTTGAACAGGAGTCACGTCATGGCAAATACATCCGCGCAAAAGCTGGTTGTCGTCGGCAACGGCATGGTCGGTCATCATTTCGTTGAGCAGATGGTCAACGCAAAAACCGATGCATGGAAAATCACGCTGATCGGTGCCGAGCCGCGCCCCGCGTACGATCGCGTGCATCTCTCCGACGTATTCGCGGGCAAGGAGCCCAATGAACTCGCGCTGGCGACGCGCGAGTATTACGCGAATGCGAACATCGATGCGATTTTCGGCGATGGCGTTGTCGCGATCGATCGCGCGCGGAAAAAAGTCGTTACCGGTGGCGGCCGCGAATTTTCCTACGACAAACTCGTGCTCGCGACAGGCTCGTATCCGTTCGTGCCGCCGGTGCCGGGCGCCGATAACAAATTGTGTTTCGTCTATCGCACCATCGACGATCTCGGCGCGATCAAAGCCGCTGCCGCGAACGCGAAAAAAGGCGTTGTCGTCGGCGGCGGTCTGCTCGGTCTCGAAGCGGCGAACGCATTGCGCAATCTCGGTTTGGAAACGCACGTGGTCGAATTCGCGCCGCAATTGATGGGCGTGCAAATCGATCCCGAGGGCGGCGCGATTCTGCGCAGGAAAATCGAAGCGCTCGGTCTCAGCGCGCATCTGGGCAAAAACACGCAAAAAATTAGCGCGGGCGAACAGCATGCGCTCGCGATGCATTTCGCCGACGGCGCCGGCTCTACAAACGAAGTGCTCGAAACCGATATGATCGTATTTTCGGCCGGCGTGCGCCCCGACGACAAACTCGCGCGCGCCTCGGAAATTAAAATCGGCGAGCGCGGTGGCATCATCGTCGACTATCACTGTCGCACCAGCGACGAAAATATCTACGCGATCGGCGAATGCGCGCTGTGGGGCGGCCGCATTTTCGGTCTCGTCGCACCGGGCTATCAGATGGCGAAAGTTGCGGCGAGCCAATTGAGTGGCGGCGATTTGTTGTTCCAGGGCGCCGACATGAGCACCAAGTTGAAATTGCTCGGCGTCGACGTCGGTTCGATCGGCGACAGCCACGCGCGTACCGAAGGCGCGCTGAGCTATCGCATCATCGACGAAGGCGAAGGCATTTACAAAAAAGTCGTGGTGTCGAAAGACGGTAAATATTTGCTCGGCGCGGTGCTGGTCGGCGACAACTCGCCGTACGATACCCTGTTGCAATACATGCTCAACAAAATCGAAATTCCGAAGCAGCCGCTGAGTTTGATTGCGCCGAACGGCGGTGAAGCGCCGACTCTCGGTCCCGATGCGTTGCCGGATACCGCGACGATCTGCTCGTGTCACAACGTCAGCAAGGGTGCGATCTGTTGCAAAATCGAAGCGGGTGTGACCGCGCTTGCCGACATTAAGATCGAAACGAAAGCGAGCACGGGTTGCGGCGGTTGTTCGGCACTGCTCAAAAGCGTTGTCGATAGCGAACTGAAAAAACGCGGCGTCGCGGTCAACAATTACATCTGCGAACATTTTCAGCACAGCCGCCAGGAGCTTTATCATCTGGTGCGCGTCAACGGCATTCAAACGTTTGCCGATTTAATTCATCGCCACGGCACGGGGCGCGGCTGCGATATCTGCAAACCGGCAGTCGCATCGATTCTCGCCGCGGTGAACAATCAATACATTTTGAAAAAGCCGCACGTGGGTTTGCAGGACACCAACGACACCTTTCTCGCGAACATGCAAAAAGACGGTACGTACTCGATCGTGCCGCGCGTCGCAGGCGGTGAAATCACGCCCGAAAAATTGATCGTGCTCGGTCAGGTCGCGAAGAAATACAACCTCTACACGAAAATCACCGGCGGTCAACGCATCGATTTATTCGGCGCGCGCGTCAATCAACTGCCGCTGATTTGGAAAGAACTGATCGACGCCGGTTTCGAAACGGGTCACGCCTACGGCAAAGCGGTGCGCACGGTGAAATCGTGTGTCGGTTCGACGTGGTGCCGCTACGGTCAGCAGGATTCCGTGAGCATGGCGATCGCAATCGAAAATCGCTACAAAGGTTTGCGCGCGCCGCACAAATTGAAATTCGCCGTGAGCGGCTGCACGCGCGAATGCGCGGAAGCGCAGAGCAAGGATATCGGCGTGATCGCGACCGATAAAGGCTGGAACCTGTACGTGTGCGGCAACGGCGGTATGCGCCCGCGACACGCCGATCTATTCGCGACCGATCTCGACGACGACACGCTCATCCAATACATCGATCGCGTGCTGATGTTTTATGTGCGCACGGCCGATCGTCTGCAGCGCACGTCGGTGTGGATGGAAAATCTCGAAGGCGGTCTCGATTACCTCAGGAAAGTGGTGATCGAGGATAGCCTCGGTATCGGCGCAGAACTCGAAGCGCAAATGGCGCACGTGGGAGCAACGTATCAATGCGAGTGGAAAACCACGATCGAAAATCCGCAGAAAATGAAACGCTTCCGCGAATTCGTCAACGCGGACGTGGCGGATGAAAATATCGTGTTCGTCAAAGAGCGCGAGCAGATTCGTCCGGCGACAGCGACGGAAAAACGCGAATTGATCGCGAGTGTATAACTCCGCTCTCCCCGCGGGAGAGGGAACTGTAACGCTAGAGGAATAATCATGAGTCAATGGTATACCGCGTGCGCGCTCGATGATTTGGTGGAAGGCAGCGGCGTCTGCGCGCTGATTAACGGCCAGCAGGTCGCTATCTTTTTTCTGCCCGGCGAATCGCAACAAATATTTGCCATCGACAATTACGATCCTATCGGCGGCGCGAATGTGCTGTCGCGCGGCATTGTCGGCGATGTGCAGAAAAATCTGGTCGTGGCATCGCCGCTGTACAAAGAACATTTCAATTTGATCAATGGACGCTGTCTTGAAAAACCCGAGTACAGCGTGCGCGTGTGGCCTGCGCAAATGGTTGGCGACTGCGTGCAGGTCCAGCAGCCCGGCACGCTGGAGTCCGCTGCGTAAATGACGCTGACGATCGACACGACGTGCCCGTACTGCGGCGTCGGCTGTGGTGTCAGTGTCGGCCGCGACGGCGCGAATGTGTTGCCGGTGACAGGCACTGCAGCGCATCCATCCAATTTCGGTAAGTTGTGTGTCAAGGGCTCCGCGCTGCACGAAACACTCGGCGTGCAGCGGCGTTTGTTATTTCCGCAAATGAATGGCGAGCGCGTCGGCTGGGACAGCGCGCTCGATGCAATCGCCGCGCGTCTGCAAAAAACGATTCGCGAGCACGGTCCGCAATCCGTCGCATTGTATTTATCGGGACAATTGCTCACCGAGGATTACTACGTCGCGAATAAATTGTGGAAAGGTTTTGTCGGCAGCGCCAATGTCGATACCAATTCGCGCCTGTGCATGTCGTCGGCGGTCGCCGCGCAGATGCGCGCATTCGGCGAGGATGCCGTGCCCGCGTGTTACGAAGATATCGAAATCGCCGATCTTGTGGTGATGGTGGGCTCGAACGCGGCGTGGGCGCATCCGGTGTTGCATCAGCGCCTGCTGCGCGCGCGCAAAGAACGTCCCGCCATGAAGTTAATCGTTATCGATCCGCGCCGCACCGCGACCTGCGATCAAGCTGATTTGCATTTGCCGATTAAGCCGGGCGCCGATGCGTTTCTATTTAATGGCTTGCTGGTTTATCTCGCCGATCACAACGCGCTGAATCATCGCTATATCAATGAACATACGCGCGATTTCGATTCGGCGCTTGCCGCAGCGCGCGCGAGTGCGCCATCGCTGACACAGACCGCGCAACTGTGCGGACTCGCCGTCGATCAGCTCGAACAATTTTATCGCGCGTTTGCGCAGACGCCGCGCAGTGTGACGCTGTTTTCGCAGGGCATCAATCAGAGCAGCAGCGGCACCGATAAGGGCAACGCGATTATCAATTGCCATCTCGCCACGGGCCGCGTCGGTCTGCCGGGCGCGAGTCCGTTTTCGATTACCGGACAACCCAACGCGATGGGCGGGCGCGAAGTCGGTGGTTTGGCGAATCAGCTCGCGGTGCATCGCGGTTTTACCCGCGCATCAATCGTCGCCGTGCGACAATTTTGGAACGCGCCGAATATGGCGACGGCGCCGGGTTTGAAAGCGGTGCCATTGTTCGAAGCGATCGAGCGCGGCGAAGTAAAATTTTTATGGGTGCTCGCCACCAATCCGCTCGTGAGCATGCCCGAAGCGGAACGCTGGCAGCGCGCGCTGAAAAATTGCGAAACCGTCATCGTCTCCGATTGCGTGCGCGATACCGACACCACGCAATTCGCGCAAATTTTATTGCCCGCCGCCGGCTGGGGCGAGAAAGACGGCACCGTCACAAGTTCCGAGCGCACGATTTCGCGTCAGCGCAATTTTTTGCCGTGCGCGGGCGAAGCCAAACCCGATTGGTGGGCGCTCGCTCAAATCGGCAAACGGCTCGGCTTCGAAGCTGCGTTTAATTATGAAAACGCACGCGATGTATTTGTCGAATTCGCCGCGCTGACCGGCATCAATCGCGATACGCCGTTGCAATTGGATATCAGCGCGCTGCGCGATATCGATCGCGCTGAATACGACGCATTGGCGCCTTTTCAATGGCCACTTATCGATAGCAAAAAAAAAGGCGAGCGCAGATTATTCGGCGACGGGCGATTTGCAACGGATGACCGGCGCGCGCGTTTTATTGCGATTGAACCGCAGTGGCCGCAATCGAACATCGACCGCGATACACCGCTGGTTTTGAATACCGGACGCGTGCGCGATCAATGGCACACCATGACGCGTACCGCGGAGAGTGAGCGGCTCAATCGCCATCGCGCCGAGCCGTATGTGGAAATCCATCCACAAGATGCGGCGGTGTTTGGTTTGGTAAATGGCGAGATCGCGGAAATCAGCAATCGCCACGGCAAAGCCTGGCTGCGCGTGCGCATCGAGCCGGGCCAGCAGCGCGGGTCATTGTTCGCGCCGATGCATTGGAATGATCGCTTCGCTGCGCGCGCCAAAGTCGATGCGTTAGTGACGGCGAATGCCGATCCGCATTCCGGACAGCCCGAGTTGAAACACGCCACGGTCGCCGTGCGCGCACTGCCGAGCCGCTGGCGCGCGCTGTTGCTGAGTCGCGCACCGCTGCAATTATCGCGCGCGCATTATTGGGCCGGTGTTCCTGTCGGCAACGGTTGGATGTATTGGCTCGCCGGTGAAACCGATTTCGACGAAGCGCACGCGCAACTATTAGCGTTATTACCCGGCCAGGCGAGTTTGCAATTCGTCGACGCCGCGCAAGCGGAAGTGCGCAAAGCTTGGGTAGTGGGGGCGCAATTGCAGGCGGTGTTGCTGTTGGGGCGGCGCGAGTTGCTTGCCGATCCGTGGTGGCTCGCGAGCCGCCTGGGGCAATCGCTCGATAAAGAAGAGCGTCGCGTGCTGCTCTCCGGTCAGCCGCCCGGTGAGAATATCGAGCGCGGCGCCATGATTTGCAGTTGTCATCAGGTTGCCGAAACGGAAATTCGCGCAGCGATCACTGCGGGTTGCCAAAGTGCGGGAGCGCTCGGCGAAAAATTGCAGTGCGGCACCAACTGCGGTTCGTGCGTGCCCGAACTGAACCGGATGCTGCGCGAGCATCGCAGCACGCTATCGGCCAACGTCGCGGTGAAGGTTTAAAGCAGGCGTGAGGGTTTGAACCAGAGACGTTGCGGGCGGTGTTGCCGGGTGCGCCATGTAACTATCGTTAAAAATACAAAAATAAAAACTCTACCGACTCACTGCATACACTAATTAGAGAATGCAGCGAATTTGGCGGGGTATTCCGAGATGGTTGCAGCGGCATTCGCCGCTGCAACCGACATCACTTACTTAAACGAGGGTGACGTTCTCAGCCTGCGGGCCTTTTTTGCCTTGGGTAACCGTGAACTGCACTTTCTGACCTTCGGCCAGTGTTTTAAACCCCGAGCTGTTGATTGCGCTGAAATGCACAAACACGTCTGGGCCGTTCTCCTGCGCGATAAAACCAAAACCTTTGGACTCGTTGAACCATTTAACGTGGCCAGTGCTTACATTGGACATACAAAAAAATCCTGTGACGATTGAGAAAAAACAATAGCCTTGTGCAGGCAGATTAGCCGTTCGAAGCGCAGGTAGTGTTTGTGGAGAAATGGACGAAGCACTGCAGGAGGAACGTCGGATTCGCTGAACATACATACGAGCTATTCTGTGGCTGATCACATTATATACACGGCGCAAAGCCGGTCAACGTCTATTCCATTACCGTAATGCAATTTAGCGAACCTGAGCAGCGCGTCACTTTAAGCGTAGTTTGGGGCGCCTTGGTTGGACGATTACCACGGTAACGCGTTGCCGTTGGCGTGGCGGAATTGCCCGCTGTTGTCGAGCGCAAGTTCGTCGATGCGTTCGAGCAGTAGCTCAGCCGCTTCCGTTGGGGGCATGCCCTGTGCGCCTGACAACTCGGTGGCGACGAGACCGGGGTGAAGAATGCCGATCGCGATGCCGAGCGGTTTTAAATCGATGGCGAGACTTTTTCCGGCCATGTTCAGCGCGGCTTTCGACATGCGATAACCGTACATGCCGCCCGAACTGTTATCGTCGATCGAGCCCATGCGGCTGGTGATCAATATCACTTTGCTGCCGTTGCGCAGATTCGACAGCAGCGCTTGCGTGAGTCGCAGCGGCGCGATGCTGTTGACCTCGAATTGGTGGCGAATGCGTTCAAGATCGAGCGTTTGCAAGGTTTCGTCGCCCATGACGCCGGCGTTGTGAATAACGATATCGAGCGGTTGCTTATCGAGCAGCGCTTGCAAACGCTGTATGGCCGTCTCCGCAGTGACGTCGATGTCATCGATGACGCGAATGCCTTCGATCTGTGCGAGCTCGGCGCTGACTTTGCGGCACAGCGCGATAACGCGGTCGCCGCGCGCTGCGAAACACCGCGTCAACGCCAGTCCTATACCGCGCGCCGCGCCGCTGATTAAAATCGCCGCCATCGTCGTAATATCTCCGCCTTGCTGTATTTACAGGTTAACTGCTTTGGTCGTGTTTGCGAAATTTCGTGACGCAAACGTGCTGTCATTCGCAGATCGCAAAAGTCCACTATATTTGAAAGGCCGCTATAGTTGACCTGTCCCATTTGTGATCACCTGTTTAGGAGCAATGCATGACGACTAATCGTCTTCGCGATGAAACATTCTACAGCGCCGAAGAAGAAATTCGCGCGCGCGCATCCACCGCCTATGACCGTTCATCGGCGTACGAGTTGTCGTTTCTCGATCGCGAATTTTTATTGCGCCGCGATCTGCGCCCGTTGCGTTTGCAACTCGAATTGCTGAAAGCCGAGTTGATCCAGCAAGAGCACAACATTCATGCAACGATCGTGGTGTTCGGCAGCGCGCGTGCATTTCCGCCCGATACCGTTGCGCAAACTCTGGCGGAATGCGAACGCCGCAAGCAGGCGGAACCGAACGACAGCGAAATCGATAAGCAGTGGCGGCGCGCGAAAATGCAAATGGAGTTGGCCGGATATTATGACGATGCACGCAAGTTCGGGCAGATCGTCACCGAACACAATCGCACGCATCCGCAGCGCGAAATGGCCATCGTCACGGGCGGCGGCCCCGGCATAATGGAAGCCGCCAATCGCGGTGCGCACGATGTCGGCGGGCGCAGTATCGGCCTCAATATTATTCTGCCGCACGAGCAGCAGCCGAACCCGTACATCACACCGGAATTGTGTTTTCAATTTCACTATTTCGCACTGCGCAAAATGCATTTCATGATGCGCGCGCGCGCGCTCGTCGCGTTCCCCGGCGGCTTCGGCACACTCGACGAATTGTTCGAAACGCTGACGCTGGTGCAAACCGGCAAAACGCGGCGCGTGCCGATTCTGCTGTATGGCTCGGCGTTCTGGCGCAAGCTCGTCAATTTCGATTACTTGCTCGAAACCGGCTGCATCAGCGCCGAGGATCTGAATTTATTTCAATACGTCGATTCGCCGCAGGAAGCGTGGGAGCGCATCAGCGAATTTTTTTCGTTGCACGACGACGACGATTGGGTCTGATTACGGTTAAGACGTTGCAGCCAATTTCATACCGACGCGCGTGACGCGATCGCCTTCGATCGCCATCACCACAAGCTGCACGGGACCGAGTTCGACGCGGTCGCCGATAACCGGGTGACCGTGATGGCGCCGTGCGATCGCTTCGGACAGCGTTAGTGTTTTCAGCTCGGGCTCGACATCAAAACCGTAAACCGCTTCAAGATCGCCGAGCAGCGCATCGCCGGCGAGCGTGAAATCGCCGAAAAATAAACGCGGCGCCAGGTACTCCGGTGTTTTCGCGACGAGCAATTTGCCGATCTCGGCAGCCGCCTGCGAATTCGACGCCACCGCCAGCCAATCGCCGCTTTGCAGCGACATGTCGTTTTGCGGCAACAATAATTCGCGCTCGCGAAAAATGGCGAGCAGCGCGCTATCGGCGGGCAATCGCAATGAGCGTACCGTCATCGTTTCGCTGTGCATTTGCTGCATCGGCAATAAATACAATTCGTGATCGCTGTGATCGGGCAGATTGAGCGGAATGCGCCGTTGCGGCAGCAGTGGCGCGGGAACTTCGAGGTGAAACCAGCGCGCGGCAGAGGCGAGGGAGGTGCCTTGAATCAGCAGCGAAAACAACACCACGATACACGTCACGTCGAACAACAATTTCGCTTCCGGAATGTGCGCCATGATCGGAAATAGCGCGAGCACAATCGGCACGGCGCCGCGCAACCCGACCCACGAAATAAATCGTATTTCAGACCACTGCATGCCCATTGGCACCAGGCTTAGCGTGACTGCGAGCGGGCGCGCGATGAATGTAAGCACCAACGCGATGCCGAGTCCGGGCAGCAGCAACGGCAATAAGTGCGAAGGCGTTACCAGCAGACCGAGAATCAAAAACAGGCCGAGTTGCGCCAGCCACGCAAGTCCGTCATGCACCTGTAAAATGGTTGAGAGTAATGGCGAACCGCTGTTGCCGAGCCGCAAGCCAACCAGATAAATGGCGAGAAAACCACTGCCCTCGAGCAGGCCGACGAGTGAAAAAACCAGAATGCCGCCGGTGACGACGAGCAGCGAATACAGACCGACCGCAAGATCGAGTTTGCGTACGAGACGCGTTAATACATAACCACCGGCGATGCCGCCGAGCGCGCCAATACCGAATTGCCGCACGAAAAGCAAAAGCGAATTCCAATCGAGCGCAGTGCGATGCTGCTCGATCATTTCGAGCAGGAGAATCGTCAGAAAAATCGCCATCGGGTCGTTGCTGCCCGATTCGATTTCGAGCGTTGCGCTGACGCGCTCGTTGAGATGCAAACCGCGTCCCTGCAACAGCGAAAACACCGCGGCGGCATCGGTGGAGGCGACGATGGTTCCCATCAGCAAACCTTGCAGCGGCGGCAGATGCAGAAAAAAAATAGCGGCAAACCCGGTGATGCCCGCGCTGACGAGCACGCCAACCGTGGCAAGCAGCGTTGCGGGTTTAAGGCCGACGCGAAACGATTCGCTGCGCGTGCGCATACCGCCGTCGAGCAGGATGATCGCGAGCGCGAGGTTGCCGACCAGAAACGCGGTGTCGAAATCGTGAAACTGAATGCCGCCCGGACCGTCTTCGCCGGCCAGCATGCCCACGCCGAAAAATAACAGCAGCACGGGCAGGCCGATGCGATTCGACAATGGCGTCAGCACGATGCTGATCAGCAACAGCGCGGCGCCGATCAGCATCACGTACAGAGTGGTCATGCGCGGACTTCCAAATTATCGGAAGCTCACTTTAACAAAAACGGCCTTAAATGAAGCAATTAACCAATCGCCGCACGGCAAGATATCCGCAGCGGCGTAGGTTTCATCCTACGATGCTACGGCGTACACACCGACTGTAACGCACTAAACCGCGCGCTATGCTTGCGCGAAACAGAATCAGGAACGAGTTATCCGAGCACAGAATCATCGCGCCGCATGTCAAGCGCGCGACGTTGAACTACCGGCGATATCCGACCGATGAGCAAGTTAAAAATATATCTCGTCGAAGACAGCCCCGTGATCACCGAGAATTTGATTGCGACGCTCGAAGAGCTTGCCGATGCCCAAGTGATCGGCAGCAGCGCAACCGTGTCCGAGGCGATTATCGATTTGACGCGTCTCGACAACGATTGGCAATTGGCGATCGTCGATATTTTTTTGCAGCAAGGTTCGGGCCTCGATGTATTGGCGGCGTGTCGTGAGCGCAATCAGGAAAGGCTGATGGTGATTTTAAGCAACTATGCCACGCGTGAAGTGCGCAAGCGTTGTCGCGAGCTTGGCGCCGATGCCGTGTTCGATAAATCCACCGAGCTAGAGGCATTGGTTCACTACTGCTGCGCCGCGGCCATCAATCGATCAATTGATTTTTAAGCGCGTAGTACGTGAGATCGCTGTTGGTTGTAAGCGACATTTTTTCCAGCACGCGCGTGCGATAAGTGCTCACCGTTTTGACGCTCAGCGCCAATGCAGCGGCGATCGCGCTCACGGTTTCGCCGCGCGCCAGACGTAGGAAGACTTGAAACTCGCGATCGGATAATTTTTGATGCGCGGCGAGATCGGCATGCGGCTGTAGTTGATCGGCCAGCAGTTCGGCAACATCGGCGCTGATGTAGCGTTTGCCGCGTGCGAGCGCGCGCACTGCAATGACGATCTCCTCGGGCTCGCATTCCTTGTTGAGGTATCCGTTGGCTCCGCGCCGCAGCAGGTCGGTGGCGTAATGTTCGCTCGGGTATGCGCTCAGTATTAATACCGGCAGCGCGGGGGCGCGCGCGCGAATATTGGCGAGCACATCGATGCCGTTTTGACCGGGCATCGAAATGTCCATGATCAAGACGTCGATATCGCCGCGGCGTACCAGATCGATAGCTTCGCGCCCGCTCGCTGCTTCGCCGGTGACCGCCATCGCGGTTTGCTCGTTGAGAAACTGCCGTAGTCCCGTGCGAACGATGGCATGATCATCGACAATGGCCACTTTAATCATTTGTCATTTCCTTGCGTCAGTTGTTTGTAGCAGGCGACTGCTTAAGGAGCCGATGACTGCTTAAGGAGCAAGCGATGCATGACGTGTGGCGCAATTGGCGCCGGTCCCGAATCAGCGTTCCATTTGCCGTAGTGTTTTCCGTTGCGTTGCTGATGGTCAGCGAAATCAGTTATCACGAATCCGTCGACGCCGCGAGCGATCTCGACGCCGCCATCGATGCAAGAATACTGAATCAGAGCTTGCTGCGCACCGTGCTTAATGCTGAGACCGGCCAGCGCGGTTATCTGATTACCGGCGAAGCGCAGTATCTGCGCCCATACCAGCAGGCGAGCGTGGAGGTGAGACAGAATTTGCAATCGCTGCGACAGCGCTATCGCGGCGACGCGGACGCGGCCCCCGTGTTTAACGAACTCGATCGCCTGGTCGGTCTCAAGATGGATGAGCTGGCGCGCACGGTGGCGTTGCGTAGCGCGGGCAACCGGGACTGGAACGCGATAGTGGAATCCGATGCCGGCATGCATCAGATGGATGCCATTCGCGATCTGGCTTCGCAGCTGATTGCGCACGAGCAGAAAATTATTGTCGCGGATCGCCGCAACCTCCAGCGCGTATTGCGTCTGAATCGGATCGGCATCGCTGTTTTGGTGGCGGTATGCCTGATTGCATTCGCGATATTTTTGCGCCAAGCGAATCAACTGCGGCAATTGCAGCAGCGCCAGCGCGAGCAATTATTGAATGAAAATGTCGCCCTCGAAGAAAAAGTGCAGCAGCGCACCATGCGGCTCGTGCGTCTAATGACGCATTTACAGAAAGTGCGCGAAGACGAACGCGCGCGGCTCGCACGCGATCTGCACGATGAGCTCGGGGCTCTGCTCGTCGCCGCAAAACTCGATTTGGCGCGGCTGAAAGCGCATCTTCCCGGCACCGATGCGTATATCGCACAGCGTCTGCATCATCTCGGCGATGCGTTGAATCAGGGCATCGCGTTCAAACGCCGCATTATCGAAGACTTGCATCCCTCGTCGCTGACAAAACTTGGATTGGCCGCGTCGATCGAAATTCTTGCGAAAGAGTTCAGCGAGCGCACGGGAATCGACGCGCGCTGTAATCTGCATAAGTTGCCATTGCCAACGGATACCGCGTTGACGATTTATCGCTTGGTTCAGGAAGCGCTGACGAATATTGCCAAGCACGCTCGCGCTGATGCGGTAGCGATATGCATCGCAACGGACGAAGGCGCCATCCGCGTAGAGATCGGCGACGACGGCGTGGGTTTCGATCCGCAAAAAACGCCCGTGTCCGCGCATGGTTTGGAAGGCATGCGCTATCGCGTTGCCGCGCATGGCGGCGATTTGCAAATTTACTCTACGCCAGGGCATGGCACGCGTATTTGCGCGCGCATACCGTCGCAACATCCGCAGTTCCTATCGAACGCACCGGCGCTGCATCGATGGTTTCCTGATCAGAATAAATCCGATAGCGCCGATAGTTAACCTCTGCATATCGGATCAGTCCTACAAGTTCATTCGCGTCGATCCGACGCATCGATGCACTGTCATCCGATGCTACCGCATCTTCTCCAAAGCTAATCTGAGTACATCGCGCTACGAATGGAATATTGGTCACTGCGGCGGCAATAGAGATGTCGATTCAATACGGTGCCGCTTGTTATTCATTCAAATTCATGCGGAGGGGAATCATGTTGCATTACGCCGTAGTTTTTTTTGTTATCGCGTTGATTGCAGCGCTATTTGGCTTCGGCGGAATTGCCGCTGGCGCTGTCGGCATCGCAAAAATACTATTTCTGATCTTTGCGGTGATGGCGGTGGTTACTTTTTTGTTGAGCTTGTTCAAAAGAGCTTGAGGGCAACCGATCTTCGCATGTTGTATCGCCCAGCGTACAGGCGATGCGCAAAGACGCTCAGAAAGGCATGCATTGCTTGAAGCGCATTATGCAGTGTCAGCGGCAGCCATTATCCAGTGGGCACATTGTTGGTTTTGCAGCACTGTTATTTTTTTCGGCATTTTCGGTTTTATACATAGCGAGTGGTTTTGTAAACAGTGAGGAGAAACGCCATGAAACAGATTAATAAATTGTCCACGGTGATGTTGTTGATCGGTAGTTTGAGTATGGCGGCGTGTGCGATCGGCCGCGAACAATCGAGCGCCGGTCAGTATATAGATGACAGCGTTGTTACCACGCAGATCAAAGCGAAGTATGTGAAGAGCGACGCCGTCGATGCCTCGGCGATCAAGGTGGAGACGTTGAAGGGAACGGTGCAGCTTTCGGGATTTGCCAAATCCGAAAATGAAAAGGATCAAGCTGCAAAAATCGCCAAAACCGTAGCGGGCGTGAAGGAGGTCGAGAACGACATCGTTGTGAAGCCGTAATGCGAAACGATGGCAAAGGCGGTCTCGCGCCGCACTCAAAATTTTGTAGGGAGGAAATGATGTATGGCGCATGAAAATTATCATGAACCGGTTGCGGAATTGAGCACCGAAACGCGCGACCTGCATCGCGCCATTATTTCTCTCATGGAAGAACTCGAAGCGGTCGACTGGTACAACCAGCGCGCCGATACCTGCGGCGATGAGGAGTTGAAATCGGTCCTCCGACATAATCGCGACGAGGAAAAAGAGCATGCTGCCATGTTGATTGAATGGATTCGGCGCCACGAAAAAGCGCTCGACAAGCAGTTGCGCAAATATCTATTCACGGACGCTCCGATCAAAGATTGACAAGCGCTCGGTCGCACAACGCAACCGCGGCAAATCGAACAGGAGTATATGAAATGAAAGCAACGAAAACGGCACCTTTGACTGCGCGACATCGCGCGAAAACCGTAACGGACGCGCCGCGATACCGGGCGGCGGGATTCTTGAGCATCGCGCTGGCGGGGCTGCTGGTGTGCGGATGCGCGTCGGCGCCGACACCCGCGAATATTTCAATCGGCGAAGCCCTCGCGGTGCCCGATGAAAGCAAGGTCGTCGTCACCGGACAAGTGGTGCAACAAATCGACAGCGATCATTATCTGCTGCGCGATAACACGGGTTCGATCACCGCGCGCATCGACGCGGATATGTTCGGCAAGGTCAAGGTAGCACCCGATACGCATCTGCGCATCGGCGGCACTGTCGATCAGGATCACCAGCCGCCGCTGCTCGAAGCAAAAACGGTGCAGCTGGTTCAATAAGCAGCTGGTTCAATAAACGATGGCTTCAATAATCCGCTTCGCAGCCAATCCTCTGCACGGGCGGCGCGATATCCGGTAAAATGCCGACCTTTCGCGTACAGCCCGGGCAGGGCTTTTTCCGAGATTAAAAAGTTATGTCAGATATCAAAAAAGTGGTGCTGGCCTATTCCGGCGGGCTCGATACATCGGTGATCGTGCGTTGGTTGCAGGACGTCTATCAGTGCGAGGTGGTCACGTTCACCGCCGATATCGGCCAGGGCGAGGAGGTCGAACCGGCGCGCGCCAAGGCGCAGGCGTTAGGCGTGAAGCAGATTTTCATCGAGGATCTGCGCGAGGAATTCGTGCGCGACTTCGTCTTCCCGATGTTCCGCGCCAACACGATTTACGAAGGTGAATATTTGCTCGGCACCTCGATCGCGCGGCCGTTGATCGCCAAGCGTCTCGTCGAAATCGCCAACGAAACCGGCGCCGATGCGGTGTCGCACGGCGCGACCGGCAAGGGCAACGACCAGGTGCGTTTCGAACTCGGCGCGTATGCGTTAAAACCGGGCATCAAGGTGATCGCGCCGTGGCGCGAGTGGAATCTCACCTCGCGCGAAACGTTGATGGCGTATTGCGAGCAGCACAATATTCCGGTCGACTTTAGTACTAAAGACGGGGCCAAAAACAAAAAGAAATCGCCGTATTCGATGGATGCGAATCTGCTGCATATTTCCTACGAAGGCGGTGTGCTCGAAGATCCGTGGACCGAGTGCGAAGAGAGCATGTGGCGCTGGTCGGTGTCGCCCGAAAAAGCGCCCGATAAGGCGACCTACATCGATCTCACTTACGCAAAAGGCGATGTCGTTGCGATCGACGGCAAAGCGATGAGTGCGGCGACCGTGCTCGCCACGCTGAATAAAATCGGCGGCGAAAACGGCATCGGTCGTCTCGATCTCGTCGAGAACCGTTACGTCGGTATGAAATCGCGCGGCTGCTACGAAACGCCGGGCGGTACAATTTTGCTGAAAGGCCATCGCGCGATCGAATCGATCACACTCGATCGCGAAGTCGCGCACTTGAAAGACGAGTTGATGCCGAAATACGCGAGCCTGATTTACAACGGTTACTGGTGGAGCCCCGAGCGCATGCTGCTGCAAACCATGATCGATGCCTCGCAGCGGCACGTGAACGGCACGGTGCGTCTCAAGTTGTACAAAGGCAATGTGATCGTGGTTGGACGTCAGTCCGAGCAGTCGTTGTTCGATACGAAAATTTCGACGTTTGAGGACGACGGCGGCGCCTACAATCAAAAAGATGCGGAAGGTTTTATCAAGCTCAATGCATTGCGTATGCGTATCGCGGCGGGCAAGGGCCGTCACCTGCTCTAATTTTTTGATGAAAATGGATGACTCACCGATAAAAAACGCCGGCAAATACCGGCGTTTTTTTTTGCAGGTTGCAAGCGTTAAATTAATTTGCGTTTTGTCGGCGCTGTTCCATACGTTCGCGCAATTTTGCTTTCTTCTCAGCGCATGCTTCGGGATTGGCCGCGCATTTTGTTTTCAGTTCGCCGATTCTTTTATCGAGCCTGGCTTTCTTCTCGGCGCATGCCGCCGGGTCTTCCTTGCATTTGGCGTCGATTTTGGCGCGAACCTGCGCGCACTTATCGGGGTTGTTGGCGCATGCCGCTTCCAGATTCGGGTACTCCGGTTCGGCGCGCGCATGTGCAGTCAACGCGAGCAAAAATAACGCGGGAAGCGTGCGGCAGAGAAATGTGGGGCGAAGAGAAGGACTGGTCATGGTCGGGGCCTCGATGGTTTGACTAAGCGTCTAACGCGGCCAACTACATTCGGTTGACAGCTTCCATGAAAAGATTTTCCAGTGCGTATTCGTTGGGCTTTTTCGTCTAAAGAGCGTCGCGTTGCGCGATGTATTTCTCCAGAAACTCTTCCGGTGGCAACGGCTTCGAGTACAAATAGCCCTGTAGCACATTGCACTTGAGGGTGCGCAAATGCCGGGCTTGCTCCTCGGTTTCGACGCCTTCCGCGACGACATTCATGTCCAGCGTTTTCGCCAAACCGACAATCGCGGTAATGATGGCGTGATCGCTGCCGCTTGCCGCAATGTCGCGCACAAAACTGCTGTCGATTTTCAGCGTCGAAATCGGCATGTTTTTCAACTGCGATAGCGACGAGTAGCCGGTACCGAAATCGTCGATGGCGATCGACAGTCCGATCTGGCTGAGTGCGTTGAGCATGGCGTAGGGCTTATCCTCGTCGCCGCGAAAATCGAGCGAGTCTTCGGTAATTTCAATTTCGAGTAATTTAGGGTCGATATCGAAACGTGCGATCGCCGCGCCGAGAACTTGCAGCAAGCTTTTTTCGCGCAAATGCAATGCGGAAATATTGATGGCCACCGGTAGCACGCGACCGTGATTGCGCTGCCATTCGGCGAGCTGGCGGCAGGCCTCGTTGATCACCCATTCGCCGAGCGGAACGATAAGGCCGGACGCCTCGGCAATGCCGATGAACTCGAGCGGTGGCACGACGCCGCGTTTGGGATTGCGCCAACGCACCAGCGCTTCCGCGCCGACCATGATGCCAGACGCTGCGTCGTACTTGGGTTGATAAACAAGGAAGAGTTGATCGCTGCTGATGGCAACGCGCAATTCGTTTTCGACTTGCAGGCGATGATCGCTCACCGTGGTGAGTTCAGTCGAGTAATAGCAGAGCTGGCCGCGCCCGAGGCGCTTTGCCTCATACATCGCACTGTCGGCGTTGCGCAACATTTCTTCGGCGTTCGACGCGTCTTCGGGATAGCGGCAGGCACCGATACTGGCGCCGATAAAAATTTCGCGCTCCTTCATGGCGAAGGAAGATTCGAGCGCACTGAAGATACGTTTGGCCTGCGCGTCGATCGCTGCGGTCGTTGCGTCTTTCAACATCAGCAATGCAAATTCATCGCCGCCGATGCGCGTTAGCAAATCGCCGGAATCACAGCTCTTGCCGAGACGCACGCTCACCTCGCGTAGCAGCGCATCACCGGTGGGGTGCCCCATCGAATCGTTGACGAGTTTGAAACCGTCGAGATCGATGTAGAGCAAACAGAAACCGTTGCGGTGCGCGGCGTCGTTGCCATACGTGGCGTGGTTGTCGTGCGTGGCATTGTTGAATTCAGCTTGCAATCGCTCTTGCAGCGACAATCGATTGGGCAATCCCGTGAGTGCATCGAAATGAGCGAGTTGGTAGAAACGTTTTTCACTTTCTTTGATGTGGCTGATGTCGGTTGTGATGGTGACGCAGCCATCGAACTCGCCTCGCTCATTGCGAATAACGTTGATTTGAACGATCGCCGGCATCAACGAGCCATCGCAGCGCTGAAATTCGACCTCGCCGCGCCAATAGTCTTGTTGATTAAGTGTTTCGCGAATTTCGGGGACGGTCCGATCGCGGTAGCTGATGGGCAATTGAGTCAGTATATCGATCGTTCGCATTTGCTCCAGCGTATAGCCGGTCACTCGCGTGTAAGCGGGGTTGATCGCATGGACTTGCCGGTTTTTATCCATGACAGCGACGGCATCGCTGCTGTTGGCGATGATCGCATCGGCGCGCTTGAGTTGCGCTTCGTGCCAGAGCAGATCGGTTACGTCGCTTAAACTAATCACGATGCGTTGATAGGCATCGCGAGTTTTCGGCAAATGCGCGTTGATAACGATGTCGCGGCTTTCGCCCGTCTTTAGCGGTAATTGATATCGAAGAACGAGTTCATTTCGTTTGTCGCGGATGGCAACCAGAAAACTAAGGATCAATGCCGCGCGCAGTTTACCTAATTTGGAATCTTTAACTTTCTGCATGAAGGCCTGTCGAGCGGTTGGATTTGCCTTGATGGAGAAAATTTTTCGATCGCCATTAACTAACAGCAACGCAACTTCGTTTTTGAGTTGTTCGTCGGTGGAGTCCGCGAATCCGGGCTTTTCGGTAATTTCGAGCAATCTGGAACCGTCGGCTTCCAGAAGACCGACAGGGCTTGCCTCGAAGATGGCGGCGTATCGCTTTTCATTTTGCTGTAGTTCGTTCGTGATGTTGCCGTGGCGTAACATGAAGCGCACGCGTTGGCGCATCAACGTCCAATTGACGGGCTTGGTGAGAAAATCGGTGGCGCCGCAATCGAATGCGCGCTCGATCGACGTATTGTCATCGAGACCCGTCACCATAGCGATGGGGATTAGCTCGCCGTGCGGGAGCGCGCGAATGGTTTCGCAAGCGGCGAGTCCGCCCATGCCGGGCATGTCGATATCGAGAAGAATCAGATCGGCATGATGATTTCTTATGTACTCGACAGCGGCTTCGCCGCTCTCCGCTTCGATGATTCGATAATTGTCCGCGGCCAACGCTTCGGTAATCAGAAAACGATTGAGAGACTCATCGTCGACGATAAGTACAGCGGCCTGCTTCGTGACAAGCTCGGCGTCGACGAGTTCGTCCAAGTCTCGCCGTGCATTATTTAACATGGTTATATCTCCCGCTGCCTTAAGGCGCAGCAGTCGTTTTTTTCAATGAAGCCAAATGTGTTTTCAATTCGCTCAGCACCGCTTCGCTTTCGCGGCGAATCGATTCCAGCACGGCAAAATAATCGGTGTGGAGATCCGCGGTGCGCGCGGCTTGCTCCAGCGTCGCAAACAAGCCCCCAAGCTGTTGCGCACCGACATTGCCAAAACCGGATTTAGCGCTGTGTGCGACGCGCGCTATTTGATCGAAGTCGCGCCGCTGAATGGCTTCGTTAAGGGTTTCCAGCGTTTGTGCGTGACTGTCGAGCAAGGAGCAAATGACTTTGCGTATTATCTCGCTGCCTTTGCTTGGATTCAGATTGAATAGACGATCGAGTACCGCCGATGAAATATGACGGTAGGTCGGCGGGGCTGCGGCTTCATCGTCGCGGGGCGCGCTTACCGGCGTGGCCGGCAACCACAATTTCAACGCCGCTTCGAGCGTCGCGAATTCAAAAGGTTTGGTGATGTAATCGTTCATGCCCGCTTCGATACAGCGCTCGCGGTCGCCCTTCACGGCATTCGCCGTCAGCGCGATAAGCGGCAGTGCCGCAGCCGAAATACCCAGCTCGCCGCGCACGCGCCGCGCGACTTCGTAGCCATCCATAAGCGGCATGTGCACGTCGAGCAGCAACAGATCGTAGCGATGTTTGCGCAGCGCGGCGATGGCGTCGACTCCGGTTTCGACAACATCGGTATTGAGGTTGAGCGCGGCCAGCATCGCGGTGACGACGGCTTGATTGGTGCGATTATCTTCAGCGATCAGAATGCGGTAGCCATTCTGATTTTCCAGCACAAGGTTTTTCGACTGCTCCTCGACGGCGTCTGGCAATGCGTTGTCGAGCTTGCTGATGCAGCGGAACAGCTGCGTGTGCAAAATAGGTTTGGTCAGCTGGCAAATAAAAAGCGCCGGGTCGATCTCCCGCGTTTCGGTTGATGATGTCAGTATCAGTTGCAAATTGCGCAGCGACTCTGTGTTGCGAATGCGTTTGGCCAGCTCTGGCCCGCTGCAGCGCGGCATATGCATATCGATGATGGCGGCCGTGAATGGATGCATCGCTGCGGCGTGACTCAGCGCATCGAGCAGCGCCTCGGGTTCGACGAATATGGAGACTTCCGCGCCGAGTTCTACCAACATTTCTTGCATGATGTGCAAGTTCGTCGGGTTGTCGTCGATAACGGCGATGCGCTTGTTGACAAGGCTCGGGCGCTTCGATGGCACATGAGTTTTTTCGGTGTTGTCGACATTTTGCAGCGGTACTTTCAGCCAAAATGTCGAACCGGCTCCGAGCGTCGATTTGACGCCGATGCTGCCGCCGAGCATGGCTGCCAGCGTCTGACAGATCGCGAGACCGAGACCGGTGCCGCCAAAACGGCGCGTGGTTGAATTGTCAGCCTGCTCGAATGCATTGAAGATCCGCTGCTGTTGTTCGGGCGCGATGCCGATACCGGTGTCGCGCACAGAAAATGTGGCGAGTGTGTGTTCGTGATTCAACGGTTCGAGTTGCAACTCGACGACGATTTCGCCATGTTCGGTGAATTTGGTGGCGTTGCTGATGAAGTTGTTGAGGATCTGCCCGATGCGCTGTGCATCGGCGCAAAAAATCAGCGACTCCGCCACCGGCATCGACAGCATCAAATCGACACCCTTGCGACGCACGGCATCGGCGGCGAGCACCACGGAATCTTCGAGCAATTCTCGCAGATCGAAATGTTCGATCGACAACTCCATTTTGCCCGCTTCGATTTTTGAAAAGTCGAGAATGTCGTTGATGAGTTTGAGCAATGTTTTACTCGAATAACTCAACGTTTCCACGAAGCGGCGCTGGCGCTCATCGAGCTCGGACATTCTCAATAGTTCGGCGGTACCAATAATGCCGTTCATGGGGGTGCGGATCTCGTGACTCATCGTCGCGAGAAACTCGCTTTTCGCGCGACTCGACGCTTCCGCTTGCTCCTTCGCTTCCTGCAAGTGGCCAATGGTTTCAGAAAGTTTAGTGTTGGTGGTTACAAGTGCGTGCGTACGCTCCTGTACTTCTTGTTCAAGTTGACCGCGATGTTCGCGCAGTTCTTTATCTTGCTCTTCGATGCGATCGAGCATGTGATTGAAACCGCTGACCAGATCGCCGATTTCATCGCCGCGTGTGCCGGCTTTATCGTTTTGAGTAACGCTGGCGCGCTGCGAATAATTGCCGTGCTCGGACACTTGCCGCATCGTGCTTTGCAGCTCCAGCAGCGGTTGCGTGACGGTCTGTTGCAGCCGGCGCGCGATGACAAGAGCGAGCAGCGTGAGCACCGCGGTCAGCGCGATGGCAAGAGCGGTGGTGCGGGCCAGAATCTCACGCAATTGTTCCTGTTGATGCACCAGTACGAGATAGCCCAGCACATCGGAGTTTTGCCGGATCGGCGTCAGTACCAGCAAGCGTTCGTGCCATGCCGACATGGGCAGGTAGACGTGCTTCATATCGCCACGTTGGGCGAGCAGCGCGTCTTTAATTTGCATCGACATTTCTGGCGAGGTTTGAGGAAATTTGTCGGTGCGATATTCGGCCAGCGCTTTGCCATTTTTGTCGAAGGCTTCGGCAAGGCTAATTTCGGGCACGGTGCGTAATGTTGTGAGCAGCTCTTTCGCGGTGGAGCTGTCCCCGAATACAACAGCGGCTTGCAGGTTGGCGGCGATCAGCTCCGCCAGATTTTCGGTAACACCCAGATTCTCATCGCGTTGCGCGCGATATTGTGCCGAGGCCATGATGCTCAATCCCAAAACCGTCGCGAGCAACACCAAGCCGCCGCTGATGAGGACCAGTTTGGTGCGAATGCTGAGTGAGCGCCGGGATGGACTGTGCATGGTTAATTTTCCGGTAATGCCAGTTGCAGCAGTTTGGCGTTGATGTTCAGATGAAATTTTTCGGCGAGCTCCTGATTGATGCGAAAGCGTTGGCGATCTTCCACCACGATGAGTTGAACCATGCCGCCGAGCGCGAGAAAACTCGGCGCATCGCTGATGGTCAGTGTTGCCTCGTGGTTATCGGTGAGAATGGTTGAAATCGCAGCCATGCGCACGACGTCATCGGGCGCGATGTAGAGGACGCGACACCCGGATAGATCGCCATCGCGTCGAACCGGCCGCACGGTGACGGATAATCCGTTGAGCGGTTTGCCTGCCAGTGCCATCAGTGCATCGGCGATCAAGTTATCGCCAACGGTGCAGATGTCAAAATCGGCGTTCTTGATTGCGGTGCGCGGCCACTGCACGAAACGAGCGATGTTGAAAATCACGGCCGCGCGCAGCTCTGCTTCCGTCGCAGCGCGCGCGAATGCGGGAGCGATTGCCAGCAACAGGCAAAATAGTAAGGAGTAAATAGAGGGGCGCATCGAACTCAGAAATTCCACGTCGCCCTGACGTACGCGGCGCGGCGTACTTCGGTGGGCTTGGCGCCAGCCTCGCTGGAGAATTCGAGGCGCGAATTGTCGAGCAGATTTTTACCCAATAAAGCGAGTTGTAATTGCGTCGTGATCTGCCACCTGACATTCAAATCGCAATCGAGATAACTGGGAACTTTCTGGTTTTCCAGCAGCGTTGCATTGTATGGATGATCGAGCTCCGAAACATATTTGAGTTGCAGCTGGGTTGACCAGCGATTGGCAAAATCCCAATCGGTGCGCAGCCCCAGCTGGTGTTTCGGCGATGAGTGATTGACGTCATCCGAAAATTTAAAGCCGGATTCCTGGATGGTAATGGAGTTCAGTGCGACATGGGTCTCGCTCCAGAATGCCTGCAGGCGCAGCGTGCTCAGCGGCGCCCAACTCGTTACCAGTTCGCCGCCATAGACGTCGCCGTCCATGGCGTTGCCGAAGGGCATTTGCGCGATAATCTGCCCATCGGGGGTGGTTGTAAAATCGCCGTTGTACTCGACGACGCGTAAGCTATCGTAGCGATTCCAGTAAAGGGCAAGGTCGATCGAGACGCTCTCGATGGGCTGTAATCGATATCCCAGTTCGTACGACAGCATTTCCTCGGTTTTTAAATCTTTGCTTCCGCGCAGTTGCAGTGTTATCGGTAATACCCCGTATGGGGGTACATCGAATGAGCTGGGAAAATCCGCGGCGAGATCGCGATCGACGCGCGAAGGTGTGCGCGCCGCGCGCGATATGGCGCCCCATAATTTCTGGCGATCGCTCACATTCCAAAGCGCGCGCAGGCTGGGCTGGAGCACCCAATGGTGTTGTGCATCGTATTCGAGCCGCGCGCCCGCGGTTGTGCGCACGCGCCCGCCCGCAAACATGAGTTCATCCTGAAAAAATAAGCTGCTGTCGCTGTCATTTGCACTCGCGGGGTCCAGGCTGAACGCAGCTGTTGGCTTGGTTTCGTCGGTTCTATAGCGGATATCGGCGCCCCAGACCAAGTCGTGTCCTGCCCACGGTTGGAAATGGTGCTGAAAGTCAAAATCGTAGTTGTCCTCCGATATCGCTAAAAACTCATCGCGCTTGGAATGGCTCCACGCGAACTGTGCCGACCACTCCGAGGTGAGTGTATAGGCGTGCGTGAGATTCAATAACAGCGAGTTGCCGTGCACGGTTGATGCGGGCGTGACCGCCGCGCCGACGGTAAAAGTGTTCGGAGGCAAATGTGTAGGGTCTAGCGGATTGTTATTAGTGTCCAATTGATAGGCATCGCCTTGCGCCATTAATCGTGTGCCGGTGGCTAAATCCCAATCGCCGCGAAACCCGGTGCGCAAGCCATCCCATGCGTCGTCGGCCTTGCCTGAGGGAGATGCGGCGGAGTTACCGTGTTTCTCGCCGCTCGCATACATGCGCGCAAAGCCGCCTTCACCGATTTGAAAACCCTGCTGAGCGAGCAGGTCGCGGTTATCGTTGCTGCCAATGCTGCTCCGCAACAAGGTGCCCTGCGTTGCTCCGCTGTTGCGCGTAATGATATTGATAACGCCATTGACCGCATTGGAGCCCCATAGCGCTGCATTGGCACCGCGAATGACCTCGATGCGCTCGATGTCTTCGAACGGGATATTGTACGAATCCCAGTAAACACCGGAGAAAGTTCGTGTGTAGATGGAGCGGCCATCGATAAGCACTTCCAGCTTATTGCTCCATTGCCCGCCGAGACCGCGAATACCGATGGCCGCGCTATGGCTGTTGATGGCGCCGCCTTCGACGCCGGGCACCGAAAGCAGGAGTTCCGGCAGTGTGGTGGCGCCGGAGCGCATGATGTCGTCGTGCGTCAATACAAAAACCGCCGCTGGGGTTTCCGAGAGCTTTTGCTCTTTTTTGGAGGCGGTGGTGATCTCCATGTTCAACAGTTGATCGATGCTGAGATCGGCCAGATCGTTAGCGGCAAATACAGAATTGCATACCGCCATCAGTAACCACGGAAATAGAACGCGCTTTATTATCTTGGTTGCACCTACGCGGTAATCTTTCATAACGACCAAACTCAGGCAATGTTATTGGAGCGCGTAAACCCGAGTTTTGCCGTGAGCGTCGCGTCGCGCAAATCGGGTGGTTTTTGATGCAGTGTAGTGTCGATTCGGTTCCTCTGCCTGCTGATCGAGCGGGGAAATAACCAGAACCGATTTCAAATTCGAAAATCAAGAATTTAGCTATAAAAATTCAGAGCTAGTTTTTGACGGGATATTTTTGCAATTTGCGTTGCAGTGTGCGGCGATGCATGCCGAGTGCGCGCGCAGTGGCGGAGATATTGCCTTGATGGTCGAGCAATACTTTTTGTATATGTTCCCATTCGAGCCGGTCGACCGAATGTGGTTGGACTGGTATCGGAGGCGCGACAGCGTGAGCCTGGCCATCGAATGCTGCGAGAATCTCGTCGATTCCGGCTGGTTTGCACAGGTAATTCAGTGCGCCGCGCTTTACCGCTTCGACCGCTGTAGCGATGCTCGAATAGCCTGTCAGCATGACGATTTCAATTGTCGGCGCTATTTGTTTTAGCGCAGCGATAATGTCGAGGCCGGATTCGTGCGTCAATTTCAGATCGATTAAGGCGCGTTGCGGGTGATGAGCCCGCGCGAGTGTCAATGCTGCGTTGCCGTCGCTCGCATCGCACACAGTAAAACCGCGGCGTTGCAGCGCGCGCGTGAGCGCTTCGCGAAAACTCGCATCATCATCGACGATCAAAAAGTCGTGATTTGCCATCGCCGCCATTTTTGATTTTCCTTCAGATTTTCCGTTGTGAATTTGCGTCCACAATCGGTAATCGCAGCACGGCTTCGGTGCCGCCCGCAGGGTGGTTGAATAAACGAATATCTCCGCCGCAGCGCTCAATGGTGGCGTGACTCAAAAATAAACCGAGGCCCAGGCCGCTGCGTTTATTCGTGACAAACGGTTTACCCAATTGCTCGGCGATGTCGAGCGGAATGCCGGGGCCGTGATCGCGAATACGCAACTCGATCATTCGCGTATCCCGGCCCAGCTGTAATTCGAGCGGCCCGCTCCGCGTGTCGGCAGCATTATCGAGCAAATGCATGAGCGCTTGCCGTAAAGCTTCGTCGATGCGAATTTGCGGCATTGGTGTCGAATCGATATTCAGTTGATAGCGCGCGTCGGGGCGCACGATCTGCCAGCGTTCGAGCAACTCTTGAAGAAATACATCCGCGCGCTGCGGAATATATTGTTGTTGACGATGTGTCTCCGCGGTATCGACCAATTTTTTCAGTGTTGCGCGGCATATTTGCGCCTGTTGTTTGAGTGTGGCGATATCGACGCGCAATTGCGCATCAGTGTTATGTGTTACATCCAGTTCATGTTGTATTTCATCTAACACCAGCGTCATGGTGTTGAGTGGCGTGCCGAGTTCGTGCGCGGTGCCTGCGGCCAGTGTCGCGACTGCCAGCAGTTGTTCACTGTGCAGCGCATTTTCGCGGCGCATGTTTAATTCGAGTTGTTGCTCGCGCAGTGCGTTCGCCATGCGCACGACCACAATCGCAATCAGCGCAGCCGACAGCGCGAAATTGCACCACATACCCAAGATATGCGGATTGATAGCGCCGTTGTGGTGGATATGTTCGGGCGAGAGGGAAAATAACGGCAGCGGCACATAAAAAAATAACAGCGCGCTGTAAGCGCCGATGCAGATCAGCGCAAGAGTTAACGTATAGCGCCACGGCAAAATCGTCGCCGCGATCACCAGCGGCACCAGGTAGTACGACACAAACGGATTGGTGGCGCCACCGCTGGCGTAAAGCAGCGTGCTGAGACCGCCGACATCGATGAGCAATTGCGAGAAGAATTCGAGATCGGTGACAGGCCATGACTGACCGAGGCGCCAGAAGGTGAAAATGGTTGCGAGCAGCATCGCGCATACAGTGCCGATCAGCCACGGATAATCCAGCGGCGCACGCAGCCAACCGAAGGCATACAGCATGGCGGCGATCTGCGCGGTGATAACGATGAGCCGTGCCAGCGCGAGACGTTGCAGGTTAGCTCTGACTGCGGTCAACGACGCCATAACACCTGTAAAGACATAACAACCATAAATAAAAGAGAAAGTTTTTGGGAGGTGGAAGATTATACGCGATCGCTGTATCGCGCTCGCTGCGGCGCAATGTCGCAGGCGATATCAGGTGCGATTCATTTTTTCGTAACGTAAATAGCGCAGCATCGAGCGCGACGATTTTTCTAGGAGAACGCACGATGAACAAAAAAATGCTGCCGTTATTTATTTCTGCTGCGTTGCTGGCGGGTTTGGCGCATGCCGAAGTCAACTTGATCGCGATCGGTGGCATCGATGGCGCGTATGAGGACTTGGCCACGAAAACCGCCGCGCCGCTTGAAAATGGCGTGCCGGGCAATCGCCTCGGCGGCATCGGTTCCGGTTTGGCGTATGCGGGCGGTAGCAGCTTTCTGGCGCTGCCGGATCGCGGACCGAATGCCAATGCCTACAACAGCGCGGTCGACGACACCGTGTCATACATCGCGCGCTTTCAAACGCTCAATTTGAGCCTCGCGCCGAGCGATGCGGGTTCGGCACTGCCGTTCACGCTGACGCCAACGCTGCGCGACACCACCTTGTTGTCGAGCCGCGAACCGCTGGTTTACGGCAGTGGCGATGGTCTCGGTTATCGCATCGATGGCGTAACGCCGCTCGGCTCCGGCGCGCCCGCGCTCAACGCCATAAACCATACACACTACTTCACGGGCCGCTCGGATAATTTCGATCCGTCGCAGCCGTCGACGAATCCGCTCAATGCGCGTCTCGATCCCGAAAGTCTCCGCGTGTCTCCGGATGGCCGCCGCGTCTATGTGTCCGATGAATACGGTCCTTACGTCTATGAATTCGACCGCGTCAGCGGTCAGCGTCTGCGCGCCTTCGCGCTGCCGGCCAATCTCGCGATCGCGACGTTGAGCGCGCAGAAAGGTGTCGAGATTGCCAGCAATACGGTAGGTCGCGTTACTAACAAGGGCATGGAAGGTCTCGCGATTACTCCCGATGGCCGTATGCTTGTCGGCATCATGCAGGCCAATCTCGAACAGGATAAGAAAAAGAGTTTGCGCCTCGTTACGATCGATACGCGCACGGGCGCCAGCCATGAATACGCCTACAAGCTGACCGACGGTTCGGGCGTGAGCGACATTGTCGCGGTCAATGATCATCAGTTTCTGGTCGATGAGCGCGATGGCAATGGTCTGGCGGATACACCGCTGCTAACTGATACCGCGTCCGCAGCCAAGGTGAAAAAATTGTATTTAATCGATCTCGATGGCGCCCAGGATGTCACCGATTTGAGCGGCGATCTTTCCGCCTACGCAGTTAGCAAGAGCGCGACGCCATTTCTCGATGTCGTCGCCACACTCACTGCAACGGGTATCAACAGCTATTTGATTCCGTCGAAAATCGAAGGCATCGCGTTCGGGCAGGATATCGTTATCAACGGCGTTACCAAGCACACCTTGTTTATCGCCAACGACAATGATTTCCTGGCGACGATCGCGGATCCGCTGAAATTGCCGGGTGATCCGAGTCGCGGCATGGTGGCGAACCCGAATCAATTTTATGTATTCGCGTTCGACGACAGCGATTTGCCGGGTTATGTTCCGCAGAAAATCCGCGAACTTAAAGATGACGGTGGCTGCGGTTGGCACGGCAAATTCGATTTTTAAAATCAGCGTATTACTTTTTAAAACCGACGCACTATCAAGGGTGTAGCGCACCGCGCCAGACCCTGTTTCGCGACACGGCAGCGTCAATACATACCGCTGCCGTTTTTTGTTTTCCGCATATCTCTCTTGCGCATCGCTCCCTGCTGTGTGGCGGTTTCGAGTATCATTACGCGCTTTTTCCGGCCTGCGGTCCAGCTATGTATGTCTCGATACTTCGGGAGCATTTGCGCAGCGCGGGCAACGATAGAGATGTGACTATGGCCGATAGCAAATTGCTGGATGAAGTGAAAGCGCGACGCACGTTCGCTATCATCTCCCACCCCGACATTATCCTCTGAGTCATGTGTAGCCAACCCAAGACATATTCCCAATTAATCTTTTGTTTTTATTGAAAAATAATTCCTCCGCCGCGACAATCTGAGTCAAGCCAAGACAAGCCGAGACAGCAAAAACGTGTACACATCCGTGTACATAAAACGGCAATTTGGCGCTTCCGAAATATCGTGTACACAGCCGGGGAGTTTATGGCGATTTCAGATGCGTGGTTGAAGGCCAACCACGGAAAGACACGCGCATCACGCGAAGAGAGAATGGACCGTGATGGTTTTGGTATTCGCATTACGCCTGCTGGAAAAATAATTTTTCAGATGCGTTATCGCTACAACAGCAAAAATCCAAAGCGTCTTGATGTTGGCTCCTATCCTTTAATGTCTTTAAAAGAGGCGCGTGTATCCGCATTTTTTTTGTGCGGGAGGAAAGTGATATTAACGATGCAGATACATATTTCGGGGTCGATGACAATTAAGCAGCTCAAGCAGACTTTATTTGAGAAATTGAACGAAGTGCACGACGAATATGCAGTAGGCCATGTGAAAGGTGCGACGCTGTATTTTCACCCCACCGACGAAATTGGCCAAGAAGTAATTTTGATGAAGGCAGGTCGGCGCGTGAATAAAATTCTCACGAACGGCCCTTACAAATGCGCTGCGGACGAATACTCCATGGGGGGCTAATTAATTATGAAGATACCTAATTATATTGGACTGGAAGAAGCGAGAACAACGCTCGCAGAAATTGGTGTTCACCTCTCACAGAGGCAAATCAAACGAGCAGCAGAACCCGATGCTAACGGAAAAAGAAAGCTCCCGTTTTTTGTTGATCCCATTGAAGGAAAACTGAAAATCGAAAAGGGCGTTCTCCTCGAAATCTATACGCGCTGCCAAGTGCATGCCGAAAATAATGCACATATAAACCCGGCCAATATTCGAGAAGTGTTTGACCCCAGAAGGTAGCTGCGATATGGGGAATCATGTCGGATATCAGGAAAAGAAAAGGCACTAAAGGCACGACCTATCAGGTACGTTACGCCAACCCGCATACAAAAGCGGGCTATTCCTACAAGTCATTCAGCACCCTTGCACAAGCGAAAGCGTTCAGTGAAGACGGCAGCACTCGCAAGACAGCGCGTGAGCACGGCTCAATCGTATCTGTCGAAGACGCAATACAGCGCTGGTTAGATACTTGCGAAAAAGAAGGGCGCAGCGGCAAAGACCCGGTTTCAAAGGCTACTTTTGCAGTGTACGAGACACGCGCGGATATTATGCGCGCCTATACCCTTTTTTTACATGCGCTCAAGAAACATATTGGATATGATCTTCAAAAAATGAACGAACGCCGGGCGCAGTACCTTGCGGCACTTCGCGCTGCGGACGCAGGAGGTTACGCTCCGTTACTGGCTTTTACGGGCGCGGAGTAGAGGTTTTCGCATTAAGAGCTGACGCGGATTCAGGTATCATTGCGGCCCTTTCACCGGGACACTTCATTGGCCCGGGGTACTTTGCAATTTGTGTACATATGCGTGTACACATGTCGGGTAGCTTTCAATGTCAGACCAGAATTTAATTAATGAAATCAATAGCAGAAGAACTTTTGCTATTATATCGCACCCCGATGCCGGTAAAACCACGATCACCGAGAAGTTGTTGTTATTCGGGAATCTGATTCAGATCGCAGGCACGGTGAAGGGCAAGAAATCCGATCGCCACGCGACCTCCGATTGGATGGCGATGGAGCAGGAGCGGGGAATTTCGGTGACCTCTTCCGTGATGCAATTTCCGTATCGCGAGCGCATCGTCAATCTGCTCGATACGCCCGGTCACGAAGATTTCTCGGAAGATACTTATCGCACGCTCACTGCAGTTGATTCGGCGCTGATGATTATCGACGGCGCCAAAGGCGTTGAAGAGCGCACGATTAAATTAATGAATGTGTGTCGTCTGCGCGATACGCCGATTTTAAGTTTCATCAACAAACTCGACCGCGATATTCGCGACCCGATCGAATTGCTCGATGAAATCGAAAGCGTATTGAAAATTGCCGCAGCGCCGATCAATTGGCCGATCAGCTCGGGTCCGGATTTTCGCGGCGTGTACAACCTTTACACCGACACGATTCACGTGTTCGTGAGAGGTCAGGGCCATACGATTCCCGACGATATTCAAATCAAAGGACTCGACAGCGTAGAAGCGCGGCAACTGCTCGGCGACGAAGTCGATAGTTTTGCCGAGCAGATCGAGCTCGTGCGCGGTGCGAGCCACGAGTTCAACCTCGAAAGCTATTTGGCCGGAAAATTAACGCCGGTATTTTTCGGCACTGCGCTCGGCAATTTCGGCGTGCGCGAAATGCTTGATGGTTTTGTCGAGTGGGCGCCCGCGCCATTGCCGCGCTTTGCTGACCTTACTGGAAAAGGCGAAAGTCGTGAAGTCGCGCCGACCGAAACCAAGTTTTCGGGTTTTGTGTTTAAAATCCAGGCCAATATGGACCCGAAACATCGCGACCGCATTGCATTTCTGCGCATCTGTTCTGGCACATACACCAAAGGTTTGAAAATGCGCCATGTGCGCATCGGCAAAGAGGTAAAAATTGCCGATGCGGTGACGTTCAAGGCGGGCGAGCGCGAAATGGTCGAGGAGGCGTTCAGCGGCGACATCATCGGTCTGCACAATCACGGTACGATACAAATAGGCGATACGTTCACGGAAGGCGAGGAATTAAAATTCACGGGCGTGCCGCATTTCGCGCCGGAAATGTTCCGCCTGATTCGGTTAAAGGATCCGATGAAATCAAAGCAGCTGCAAACGGGCTTGAAGCAGTTATCGGAAGAGGGTTCGACGCAGGTATTCATGCCGTTGCGCAATAACGATCTTGTCGTCGGCGCGGTCGGTATGTTGCAGTTCGAAGTTGTCTCGTATCGCTTGAAAGATGAATACAAAGTCGATGCGTTTTACGACACCGTGAATGTTTATACCGCGCGCTGGATCGAATGCAGCGATGCGAAAAAATTGGAAGAATTCAGGCAGAAGGCTTACGAAAACCTCGCGCTCGATGGCGGTGGTCATCTTACCTATCTCGCGCCGACGCGCGTGAATCTGGCGCTGATGGAAGAGCGCTGGCCGGAAATTCAATTCCGAGCCACGCGCGAGCACTAGTGCTTTGAGGACGGTGCGGGCTAGACGAAACGTCGCGCCGCGATGAGGCCGCAGGCACCGATAAATAACAGAGCCAAGGCGCTCGGTTCCGGCACGCTAGCCGCGGGTTTCGTATCGTCCTGCGCATCGCTTTGCGGCGTGTGATTGGACTCGTCTTGAGTGCGGTGTTGTGGTCCGGGCACGGGCGGATTGTGCTCATCGGATGGCTGCGAGCCGGATTGCCCATTCGGTCCGCTGGCTTGTGCATGATCGGCGTGATCCTGCGGCGTGCTGGAGGATGGCGATCCGCCGGTGCCAGTACCGCCAGCGAAACCTGCGCCCAGCGCGCCGAAAATACGGGTATCGGAGTCGCTGCCAGATGCGCTGCGGCCATCGTTCTCGTTCACGGCGAAAGTTGTACGCCCGTCGAAATTGTCATGTTTGGGCTCGGCGCGGGGTTCGGTCGGCGCAACCTGTTGTTCGGGTTGTGCCGATTGCGGTGCGGTTGGCTGTGCGGGAAAGGTTTTCTGGTATCGCGGTGGTTGCGGTTGCGGTCGCAGGGCATTCGAGTTGCGTTTAGGCTCATCGGCGCTGGCAATTGTGTTGCTCGCAGCATGAGTTAACGTTGGGGCCGGGTTGGCGCCGGCGTGGAAGATCGGCGCGAAGGCTAGGTTGGCGAGGATGACAAAAATACCGCTCCCCACGGTTTTAACGGCGAGTTTGCGCTGATTCATATAGGTCCCTACGACATAACCACGACATACGATCTGGTTTTCTAATATTCAGGAATTGGGCCACAAGAGCTTTCTCCTTCAATAACAATTGATTAGGATGCTGTGTGTGAATTGCATCACACATGGCTGACAAAAATTTCGACGCCGCGAGTCAAGCGGCCTCACCGGTAAAGAATTGTCATGCGTTTGGATAAATTTATTGCCAGCGTCACCGATTTATCGCGGAGCGATGCCAAGCGCGCAATTAAATCAGGTGTCGTGCGGGTAGAAGGTATTGTCGCCGACGATCCGCAGCACGAAGTCACCCCGATCACGTGTGTCGAGCTTGAGGGGCGCACGTTACGCGCGGCGGTCAACCGCTATTTCATGTTGCACAAGCCGATCGGCTTTGTCTGTGCGGCGAAAGATCGCCAGCATCGCACTGTGCTTGAATTGCTCGATGAGGATAATGTCGAGCTGTTGCACATCGCCGGTCGTCTCGATATCGATACCACGGGGCTGGTATTGTTGACCGATGATGGTCGGTGGTCGCATCGCATCACTTCGCCCAAATCCGATTGCGAGAAAACCTATTGGCTGCAAACCGCCGAGCCAATTCCTGCAACAGCGGTCGAGCAATTTGCGCGGGGATTGTTCTTGCATGAAAAAAAAACGCATAGCGAAAAACAGCGGCTGCTGCCCGCACGTTTGGAAATCATCGATGATTGCACCGCGCACCTGACTATTCGCGAAGGCAAATACCATCAGGTCAAACGCATGTTCGGCGCGATTGGCGGCGCGGTGGTGAAGTTGCATCGCGAGCGGATCGGCGCGGTGACGCTCGATCCGCAATTGGCACCGGGCGAGTATCGCGAACTCCGCTCCGACGAAATCGCCGCCTTCGATTAAAAGCGATCGCTTAAGAAAATCTTAAGATTGTTTGAATGTTCTTTTAGCAATCGTCAAGCCTCATTCTCCTTACACTGTGCGTCATGATCCGCTGTAATGGATCGGTAAATGACTACTGATGAAGGAGCCGACATGACGCAAACCAATTCTCTACCCCGCTACGATATGTACATGGCGATTCACAAAGCCATGCGCGCGTGCATGAACGAAACACTGATGACGCTTGGTCGCATGGATGTTGACGATGAGAGCGAAGTTGCCGCCGCGCTGGCACAGTTACGCGAACTGCTGCATCTTTGCAGCAAGCATTTGCAAAAAGAAAATCAATTCGTGCATGCGGCGATGGAAAAACGCAAACCCGGTAGCACCGCGGATTGTGCCAGTGAGCATATTGAACACGAATGCGCTATCGAGCGGCTGCAACATGCGAGAGGGATCGTAGGCGCTGCGAGCGGGCTGCAGCGCCGTGAGCTGGCTCTGCGGCTGTATCGCGATGTGGCATTATTCATTGCGCATAATTTCGAGCACATGCGTTACGAGGATATCGAACACAACGCGGTGCTGTGGTCGGCGTTTAGCGATGCCGAATTGATTGCAATCGAGAATGCGCTGAAGGCGTCAATTCCACCGCAGGATATGGCTATCTTCGCGCGCTGGTTGCTTTGCGCAAATGATCACGCATTTCGCGTGGGCATGCTGGGCGGTGTGCGCGCGCATGCGCCTGCCGACGTGTTCGAGATGTTGCTCGGTATTGCGCGCGCCAATTTGAGCGAGCGCGATTGGCGGAAGCTTGCGCAAAGCCTGGAGCTGCCGCTCGCGGCGTGAATGCCGCGGCGCGAAAATCTCATGGCTTGCTGGCGGCGGCGATCAGCGTCAGCGGTCGCTGCACACAAAGTTGAAATTGACCGCGCCCGCATTTTTCGATGCGGACGCACGCGTCGCGTTCCGTCAGTCGTTTGGCGAGCAAAATCAAGCGCGCTTCGAGATTGTCGCTCAATTCGGGCAGGTGAATGCGCGCGTCAAGGCGCAATTGACGGTTGCTGAAAATGCGTTTGCCCTGACCGACGTAATCGCTTGCGAGCGCCCAAAAAATTGCGCCGGCTACGCCTTTGATTAGGTAGTCGCCATCGATAAAGACGCTGCTGTTTTCGGCATAATAACGAATTTCAGCGGGATTGCCGCTCGGTGTTGACGTCGGCGCAGATGCCGTGAGCGGTTCGCTATCTGCCGCGTTTTGCAATTGCTGTATCGATAAACCTAATTGCGCCGCGAGGGCAAACAGTGCGTCTTCATCATCGTAACCGAAGCGTGAATCCTGCGGGCTTTCGACATACAGCACACCGAGCAGGTGTGCGAAAGCGGTGATCGGTAGCGCCATTTGACTGCGCGATTCCGGCAGACCGGGGAGCGGAATTTCGGTGCATAACGTCTGCGCCAAACCCGCTTCGGCGGTTGCGGCACGCACCGCGCGGCCATAATTGTATTCGCTCGTCATGTGGCCGATGCGAATCGGCGTGCGAGTCTGCGCGGCCACGCCGATGACACCTTCGCCGAGCGCCATCTCGCCGCCTACGCCGGAGTTTTCATAACCGTTGCTCGCCACCGCATATAGGCGTTGCGAATGGTTGTCGAGCAACAAAATCATCGCGTGTTGAATGGCAAATTCGCGCTCCAGCAGCTGTAGCGTGCGACTGAGCAGCGCATCGAGATCGATACATAAACGCAGTTGTTCACTGCTTTTCCTGAGTGCTGCGAGCACGCTGTGCGACGGCTGCGGGGTTTCGATAGCGTCGCCGATTTGTGCGATCGCATGTACGCGATAAATATCCGCGCCACGCAATTTGAAAATACCGGTCATGCCCATGTGCGAAGCGATGCCCGCCAATTTCGCCTTCATGCGCTCAAACAACGGGCCCTCGGTTTCGGTGCGCAGGTATTCGATGTCGAGACGATACGTTGCGCCGCTGACGGGATCGGCAAGCAGCATTTGCGCGTACGGATTGGCGAGCACATTCGCGCGCGTTTTGTTGAAAAATTGATACGACAGCGCGATGTGCTGCGCATCGATGTAGTCGACTTGTGACAGGTACGCGACATTCGGCGTGCCGTCTTTAGCGCACGTCGCCATCGTGGCGGGAATGGCGCCTTCCAGGCAGCGGCGGAGGCTATCAACCGTGAGCGTCATGCCGGCATCGCCAGTGCCGCCCCCGCATTGGGGCCAGGTGTTTGATCGAAAGCGGTGTCGGGAGTGAATTGCAGCGCCACGGCGTCGCTGACGGGAATGGAAAAAAAGACGCGCAACATATCGGGCGCAAATCCGAGCGGTGTGATGTGCGCGATCATGCGTTCGCAATAATTGGCGATCAAAATCGCGTCGTCGCGTTGCAGGTGCACTATCCCGGCATCGCGCGTTTTCAGTTGTATGGCCTTGTGATTGCCGGGCAGCGAAAATACCACCGCGAGCGTGCGGTGCGCGCGCACCGCTTCAAGCAGGGCGGCGGCGCGCGCGGCGCTAAGAAAAATCGTGACGAGATTATTTTTTACGTCGACACGACAACCCGCCGCGCGCGCGATTTGCGGCGACAAATCCGTGCCCGTGGCGGCGGCATAAATCGTCACATTGCCGCGGATGAAGGCGATTTGTTCGGCGCTGAGCGCGATGGATGCTTCATTCATGAGAAGGTCGACTCGCGCGCCAACCGTTGGATGTGGTCGACAAAACTCGGATCCTCGCCGCGCAATAAAACGGGCAGCAGTGCGCGAAAATCGCCGCGGCTCAGCCATTCCGACATGTAGTCCTCCCACGAGCTCCAACGTCTGCGCTGTTTGGTCGACATATTGTTTTCGTAGAGCAACAGATAGGCGCGCTCGAACAGCGAAATCAGCATGCTGAAAATAATTTGCATGCGCTCCTTTTGCTCATCCGACAATTCCGGTGTTTCGGTGGCCGCGAACAGGCGCAAGTCGGAGTTTTCGAGCGTTATTTTTAAAAAATCCTGATAATTATCCGATAGCAGCTGGTAGACATTTTCCTCTTCGTTATCGCGCTCCTTGCGCTGTTCGAAGATGAAAACGAACATCGCCAGCGGCAGGCCGAACACGGTGACGATATAGCTGGCGAGTTCCCAGAAATTTTTATCCATCGCGATCGTGTGCCCGGTCTGTTCAAGTCCGCAATTTAAATTGCAGTGCCGCGCGGGATTGCGCTTATGAGGGATGGCATCGAGCCGTAATTGTGCAATTCGATCTGACAGGTCCGCAAGGGTACAATGGTGTCGAGATTCAACCGACCGTACGGTTTGCTTACCCGACAATATTATGATGGATGCCGCGACGCAACTTCTGCTGAACCATCTCCGCAATTTGCCCGGATCGACGCTCTGGTTGGCCGATGAGCAGATCGATCGCGCGGTGATCGCGTCGGCCCCGACGCGTCCAGATCTATTCGCGCTGAGTAATCGCTATGATGTGGTGGCGGCACTGCGCGCGCGCGGCATCGCGGCAACGCTCAGCGATTTCGATTTGGCGACAGTGCCGCCATTCGCAAGCGCGGTGTTTCGCGTGGCCAAGGAAAAAGCGGTGGTCCACCATATCATCAATGCGACGCTCGAAAAATTGCCGCCGGGCGGCACATTGACGTTGAGCGGCTACAAAAACGAGGGCGCCAAAACCTACTTCGAAAAAGCGGCGATGCGCGCGCGGTGCGAGGTGCGGATCGAACGCGGTAGCGGCGCGCTGCTCGGCGTTATCACGCGCGCTGAAACATTGGGTGCTGCGCTGGAAGATCAGAATTATGCGCAACCGCGGCAGATGACGGCGGACGGCGATTTCACCGTATGGAGCAAGCCCGGTATTTTTGGCTGGCAAAAAATCGATGCGGGTTCCGTGTTTCTCGGCGAGCATTTGGCCGAAGTCTGGCCGCGCGCGCCGCAGAGCGTGCTCGATTTAGGTTGCGGTTATGGCTATCTGACGATGCACGCTGCGCTGTTATGGCCGGGCGCAAATTTTGTCGCGACCGATAACAACATCGCGGCCACGCAAATTTGCGCGCGCAACATGCAGGAGCGTCGCATCGATGGCCGTGTTGAGTGCTGCAATTGTGGCGACACGATTCAGAAAACCTTCGATGCGATTCTCTGCAATCCACCATTTCACCAAGGCTTTGCGCACGAGAGCGAATTGACCGAAATGTTTTTGCGGCAAACGCAGCGGTTGCTACGGCGCGATGGTCGTGCCATGTTCGTCGTCAATCAATTTATCGCGCTGGAGAAAATCGCCGAGCCGTTGTTCAAACGCACTGAAATTATCGCGCGCAATAAAAGCTTCAAGCTCATCATGCTGGAGCGCTAGCGTGAATGCTGGCTGCAGCGATCGTGTGCGCGCGGTCTGGCGCGACGAGGCGCTGAGCGGGCATTTCGAGCGATTAACCGAATTGCTCAAAGCGGGCGAACAGTTCTGGCGCCATCACGCTTTCAAATATTTGCAGTTGCCGTGGGAAAGCGAATTTCCCGAATTGTCGAAGCACCTGCGCGCGTTGTTGCCGGTGGATGCGGAGCGCTTCGCGCGCAACGATGCGGCGTTGCGCGCTTCGCTTTGTCAGTATTTGCCGGAGTTGTCTGCGGTGGGAAGCGCCTGTGCAATCGGCGCATTCGATGTCGCACCGCTGCCGGCGGACGCCGAGCCGCGCGACGTGCCGGGACGCAAATGGCAGCAGATTCGCCACTTCGCACCGTGTGTGCCTGAAAATGAATTTGCGCTGTTGGAGTGGTGTTCCGGCAAGGCGCATCTCGGACGCATGCTTGCCAAGGGGCGCAATTCATCGATAACCGCACTGGAATACGATGCTGGTCTTGTCGAGGCGGGAAAAAAACAAGCGGCGCGCGATCGTGTCGCTATCGATTTTCGCTGTATCGATGTGATGAGCGCCGCAGCGGCCGATGTAATTGGCGAACAGCACAACGCTATCGCGCTGCATGCGTGCGGTGACTTGCATGTGCGGTTGCTGGCGCTGTGTGCACAAAAAAGAACGCGCACTGTCACGCTCGCGCCGTGTTGCTATCAATTAACTGGCGATGAAGCGCGCTATACCGTTTCGCAGGCGGCGCGGGTCAGCGGTTTGCGCTTGCAGCGCGATGATCTGCGCACCGCTGTGCACGGCACCGTCACCGCCGCACCGAGAGAAAGTCGCGCGCGCGAACAATTGCAGGCATGGCGCCTCGGTTTCGATGTGTTGCAGCGCGAGGTGCGAGGGTGCGATGAATACCTGCCGACGCCTTCGTTATCGGTGAATGCGCTGAAAGCTGGCTTCGCCACATTTTGTTGCACGCTTGCGGAAATGAAACAAATTAAATTGCCGGACACAGCTGACTATCTTCGCTATGAGCGCGCGGGCTACGAGCGTCTGCGCGAAGTCACGGCGCTCGACTTGCCGCGCCTTGCATTCCGGCGCGCGCTGGAGTTGTGGCTGGCGCTGGATCGCGCCGCGTTCTTGCGCGAGCAGGGTTATGCAGTGACTCTGGGAATGTTCTGCGGGCGCAAATTGACGCCGCGCAACATCCTTATACGGGCGGAGCGGCGATAGACTTGGCCGTCTAATGATTAGACGCTTACTCGGTATCGATTGCTTGCGCTCGCGCAAACATTTTTCGATCAGGTCGAAGTAAGATCGCCCAGCTATAATTCGCGCTCGCTCGGACTTTGATGCTCACTTATGCCGATATCGACCACCAAGCTTGTTCTCATTGCGGTATTCGTCGCCTCGGCGGTGTACGTGCATTATCGCGGGCGCGTGCGCCATAAGTTCTGGCGCCAGGCATCCGATCATTCGACGCTGATGGCGCCGGTCAACGCATTCATGTACCTGTTCTCGCGCGTGCCGACCACGCCGTTCGTCGATGTCGCCCGGTTTCCAACCCTGCAAATCCTCGATGCCAACTGGCGCGACATCCGCGAGGAGGCGACGGCGTTGATGCGCGCAGGGCAGGTTAAGGCTTCGGATCAGTACAACGATGTCGGCTTTAACTCGTTTTTTAAAAGCGGTTGGAAGCGCTTCTATTTGAAGTGGTACGACGACAGTCATCCCTCGGCCAAGGCGCTGTGCCCGAAAACCGTGGCGCTGCTTCAACAGATTCCCGAAGTGAAGGCGGCGATGTTCACGGAATTGCCGCCGGGCAGCCGGCTCGTGCGCCATCGCGATCCTTACGCGGGTTCGTTGCGCTATCATCTCGGACTCGTCACGCCGAATGCCGAAGGTTGCTACATCGATGTCGACGGCGAGCGCTACGCGTGGCGCGACGGCGAAAGTGTGATGTTCGACGAGACGTACATTCACTACGCCGAAAATACCACGCAGCAAGACCGCCTGATTTTATTTTGCGATATCGAGCGTCCGCTCAAATACCGTTGGGCGCAGGCTTTCAATCATTGCTTCGGCCGCTATGTAGTAGCGGCGGCGTCGTCGCCGAATGCCGACAGCGATCGTACGGGCGGCATCAATAAAGTCTTCAAATACCTGTACGCGATACGTCAGTACGGTAAGCGTTTAAAAAAATGGAATCGACACGTCTATTATGCGGTGAAATGGCTGTTATTCGGAGCAATAGCTGCTTTACTGATTTTTGCCTGATTTAAAAATTGTGATATCGATGCACAATAAATTCAAATAGCTCAATTGTGTGGAGAACATGATGTCAGTCGAAAGCAAGGTGCGCGCATACATCGCCGAGAATTTTTTGTTTGCCAGCGACACCGTCGATCTGCCCAACGATGCCTCGTTTCTCGATATGGGCATCATCGATTCCACGGGTATTCTCGAAATTATCTTTTTTATCGAAGAAGAATTTGGCATCAAGGTGCAGGATCACGAAATGCTGCCCGAAAATCTCGATTCGGTGAACAACATCACGCGCTTTGTCGAAGCGCGGCAGCACGCAAAATGACAGCGCAGCGTCTACTGCACGATAGTTTGTTTGCCAGCGCGGCGGAATTTTCCGGCAAAAATGCGCTCGTCATCGAGGGTCATCCACACACGTATGCGCAATTGCAGGATGCAACGCTGCGACTGGCCGCGGCATTGCGCACACGCGGATTGCAGCGTGGCGATCGCGTGGCGATTTACATGGACAACACGTGGCCCTGCGTGGTGTCGATCTTTGCGACGCTGGCGGCCGGCGGCGTTTTTCTCGTTATCAACCCGCAGACCAAGGCCGATAAACTCGAATTCATTTTGCGCGATAGCGGCGCCAGAATTTTATTGAGCGACGGCCATCTCGCGCCCGTATTGACACCGGTATTAAAAGAGATCGATTTGCTGCAAGCGGTCATTTGCTCGGGCAAAGCTTTCGCGACCGATGTCGCCGTCGAAGCGTTCGATGACGTGGTCGCCGCAGCGGAACCGATGGCGCCCGCGCGCGACATCATTCCGCTCGATCTCGCGGCGTTGATTTACACATCGGGCAGCACGGGCAATCCGAAGGGCGTGATGCAGACACATCAGTCGATGGTGTTTGCGGCCGGCAGCTTGATCGAATATCTACGCCTCGGCGCGCACGATAAAATTTTGTGCGTTCTACCCGTCGCATTCGATTACGGCTTGTATCAATTGCTGATGGCGATCCGTCTTGGCGCGACGCTCGTGCTCGAACGCTCATTCACTTATCCCGCGCAAATTTTTGCGCGCATGCACGAGCAGGGCGTGACGGTATTTCCGGGCGTGCCGACGATTTTCGCGATGCTGCTATCGACGCATAGCCGCAGCCCGCTGCAATTTCCCGCAGTTACGCGCGTGACGAATACCGCGGCGGCGCTGCCCGACGATTTTGTCGTGCGCCTGCGCGAAATTTTTCCAAATGCGTTGATCTACAAAATGTACGGCCTCACCGAGTGCAAGCGTGTGAGTTATCTCGAACCTGAGCTGGCCGACAGCAAACCCGGTTCGGTGGGCAAAGCGATTCCGGGCACCGAGGTGTATTTGTTGTCGCCCGAAGGCGAGCCGGTGCCTCGGGGTGAAAGCGGCATTTTGTATGTGCGCGGTCCGCACGTAATGGTGGGGTATTGGAATCGTCCCGATCTCAGCGGACACATGCTCAAACCCGGCAAACTGCCGGGCGAGCGCGTGTTGTGCACGCAGGATTTTTTTCGCATGGATGCGGAAGGTTTTTTGTATTTCGTCGGCCGCAGCGACGACATCATCAAAACGCGCGGTGAAAAAGTCAGCCCTGCTGAAGTTGAGAATGTACTTCATGGCATCCCCGGTGTGCGCGAAGCGGCTGTGATCGGTATTCCCGACGAATTGCTCGGGCAGGCGATCAAGGCGTTCATCGTGCGGGAGCCTTCAGCGCAATTGACCGATAAACAGATTCGTTTGCAGGCCGCCGCGAAATTGGAAAATTTCATGGTGCCGAAGGAAATTGTTTTCTGCGACGATTTGCCGAAGACGGCGACGGGGAAGGTCAGCAAAAAACTGCTGCTGGAACAAAAAGAATCGGTGTCGGAACAAAAAGAATCAGGGTCGAAATAAAACTAATCAAGGCGGGAGCGAAACGAATCATGAGCGATGCGGCGCTTTACGAAAATTTGAAAAATCAACTCGCGGCGCAATTGCAGTTTCTGCCCGACAAACCCGAAGAAACACTCGATAGCACCGCGCACGCGCTGTGGCACGCCGCTGCGGGTGCACCTGTTTCCGCGGAATTGGCGCTGCAAATGCCGCTGGAAATACTCGACGCGAAGCAGCAGCAGCGTTTGCGCGAATTGACGCAGCAGCGCCTCGATGGCATTCCGCTATCGCATATCACGGGCCGTCAGCATTTCATGGGACTCGAAATGTTGGCGACACCTCAAGCGCTGGTACCGCGCCGCGAAACCGAATTGCTCGCGCGCACGGCCATCGACCTGGCGCAGCAAATGGTGGAAGCGGCGCGGCAACTCGGCGCCCAGAAAACAGGTGAACAGCCGCCGCACGTTACTGTGATCGATGTCTGCACCGGCTCGGGCAACGTTGCGCTCGCGATCGCGCAGCATGTCGCCAATGCGCGAGTGTACGCCGCCGATCTCAGCGAAGATGCGGTGGCATTGGCGCTACGCAACGCGGTGCATTTGGGATTGACGGCGCGCGCGGAATTTCGCGCGAGCGATTTGCTCGCGGCGTTCGATACGCCAGAGTTTTTGGGAAAAATCGATTTGCTGACGTGCAATCCCCCCTACATCAGCAGCTCGAAAGTCGAGCAGATGCACAGTGAAATTTCCGCGCACGAACCGCATCTCGCGTTCGATGGCGGTCCCTTCGGCGTGGCGATTTTGATGCGCCTGCTGCAAGAGGCGCCGCGTTTTGTGCGCAGCGGCGGCTGGCTTGCATTCGAAGTCGGTCTCGGCCAAGGGCCGGCCATGCTTAAGCGCATGGAAAAAAATTCCGCGTTTGCCGAGGCGCGCGCACTGCGCGATGCGGCCGGCGATGTGCGCGCCATTGCAGCGCGGATCGCCTAATGGAGCCTCTGCGCAAATTGCGCGGCATGCTGCCGTATCTGATCGCGATGTTCATGAATGCCTTCGTCGATCTCGGTCACAAAATCGTTATCCAAAATACCGTGTTCAAAATTTACGACGGCAATCGTCAGGTCGTGCTCACGGCGATCGTCAACGGTTTGATCCTGCTGCCGTATATCGCATTGTTCAGTCCCGCGGGTTTTATCTCGGATCGCTTCGCGAAAAATCGCGTGATGCGAATCTCCGCCTGGATTGCGGTGTTGATTACCGCGCTGATTACGCTGTGCTATTACCAGGGTTGGTTCGTACTGGCGTTTGCGTTGACGCTCGCGCTCGGCGCGCAGGCCGCGATTTATTCGCCGGCGAAATACGGTTATTTAAAACCGCTCGTTGGCAAGGACCGCTTGGCCGAAGGCAATGGCGCCGTGCAGGCCGTGACCATCGTGGCAATTCTCGCCGGTACCTTCGTATATTCGATTTTATTCGAGCAGCGTTTCGATCGTTTTGGCGGCGATAACGCGGCGGATATTCTGCGTGCGATCGCACCGCTCGGCTGGTTGCTCGTCATCAACAGTGCGATCGAATTGTTTTTCACGTATCGCCTGCCGCAGCTTGAAGATGGCGATCCGAGCTTGCGCTTCGTACTCGGCGATTATGCTCGCGGTCGCGTGCTGCGCGGCAATCTTGCGCCGCTGCGCAAGCGCGCGGTGATTCGCTTATCGATCATCGGGCTCGCGGTATTTTGGGCCGTCAGTCAAGTCATGCTCGCGGCGTTTCCCGCGTTTGCTAAAGCGTCGCTCGCCATTCACAACACCGTATTGCTGCAGGGCATGTTGGCGACGAGCGGCATCGGCATCATCATCGGTTCGATGCTCGCGGCACATTGGTCGAAACAGCATATCGAAACCGGTTTGATTCCGGTCGGCGCGCTCGGCATCGCGCTCGGCCTGTCGTGGTTGCCCGCGCTGCACTCGATCGCATTGCACTGCGCGAATTTTTTATTTATCGGCGTCATGGGTGGATTGTTCATCGTGCCGCTCAATGCGCTGATTCAATTTCATGCCGGCGAGCACGAGATGGGTCGAGTGCTCGCCGCCAATAATCTCGTGCAGAACATCGCGATGCTGGGCTTTCTGATTATCACTGCACTTGCCGCAGTGAGCGGCGTCAGCGAGGTGTTGTTACTGTGGATGATCGCACTCGTGGCGATTATCGGTATGGGGTATACCGTATTCAAATTGCGACGGTCGTGTTAATGCCTCTTATCGGCCAATTCCCGTCTTTAAGTGCAGGCATAAATTGCCGAAATGAACGGCCGCAATATACTTTTCATGTGCCATTGGAAAACCTCTGCCGGTGCTTAGATATCGATAACGATCTTGCCGATGTGGGTACCCACCTGAAGGTAATGGAAAGCATCAGCCAATCGTTCAAGCGGAAACGTTTTGCCAATCACGGGCTTAATATTATTTGCTTCGATCGCGCGCACCATATCGATTTGGTCCCGGCGGCTGCCGACAGTTACTGCTTGTAAACAAAGACGCTTGGCTTGAACGATGGCAAATGGCATGGTGTCGATATCGAAACCGCCGACTGCGCCGATGATCGCGATATGCCCGCCGGTGCGAGCGGCGACGAAAGACTGACCGATTGTATGCGGACCGCCGACCTCGATCACATGTTCAACTCCAATCCCACCCGTTAGCGCCAGCACAGCCTCGCCCCATTTCGGGATCTCGCGGTAATTGATCACATGATCGGCACCTAGCGCTTTTAATTGTTCGAGCTTTTCAGCACTCGACGATGTAGCGATGACGGTGGCTCCCGCAGCCTTGGCAATCTGCAATGCGAACAGCGAGACACCTCCGCTGCCTTGAACCAGTACGCGCTCGCCGGGTTTTACCCTGCCGTTGGTAATCAGCGCACGCCACGCGGTGACGCCGACACAGGTGAGCGTAGCACTCTCGGCATGTGTCAGCCCCTTTGGCGCATGCGTGAAGTGCGTGGCTGGACGCGTGGCGAATTCGCAGGCGAAACCATCGGCCGGCCCGCCGGGCGAATTGCTGAGCTCAGCGCGGTCTATGTGATCGCCCAGCCATTTCGGGTGGAAGGTGGAGATAACGGCATCACCGACTTTAAATTCTGTCACACCTTCACCGACTTCAATAACTTCGCCAGCACCATCGGAGAGCGGGATCAATCCGTCGACGACGGGAAAGAAACCATTAGCGACAAGCCCATCGCGAAAATTCAGAGACGCTGCGCGAATTCGCACTTTGATTTCGTTGTGACCCGGCGCAGGCGCTTCGGCAGTGTCGAGATAAATATTCTTTAAGCTGGCTGGTTTGCGGACCCGCATCGCTCTCATTCGATAAATCTCCTCGTTGTTGAGAGCCACAAGAAAACTGATGACATAACGTAGCTTAAAACCATGTCAATCTGAAATGGTCTCTTTTCAATTTAAATTTGTCGGATGACTACTATGGCCCAAGATCAGTCTATCGAAATCTAAATGCGCATGTCCGCTCCTATTCCAGAAACTGACATTGAGTGCGAAAAGGTTGAAAGACCGCAATGGGTCGAAACCAGCAACCTGTTTTCCAAGACTTTTTTAACGTAATCGACATCATGCGCTGATCAGCGCTGCGATTAATTTTCAGTGCAACGCCGCTCGGCTTTAAGCGCTGCCAAGCGAAGCCAATACGATGCAATTGCGGCCGCTGCCTTTGGCGGCGTAGAGCGCCGAGTCGGCCTGATGCACGAGTTCGCGCGAAGTCTCCGTCGGGCCAGGCGTGAGCGCGGCAACACCGATGCTGACAGTCAACGTGCGCGCCACTGCGGAATAATCGTGCGGTATGGCTGTCGCCGCTAATTCTTGCTGGATACGTTCGGCAATTTTTTGCGCGCTCAATTCCGACGTGTCGGGCAACAAAATGGCAAACTCTTCGCCGCCGTAACGCGCAGCGATATCGGATTGGCGCACGACAACACGGCGAATAACGGCCGCAACTTGTTTCAGCGCTTCGTCGCCATGTTGGTGGCCGTAGTGATCGTTGTAATTTTTAAAGTAATCGACGTCGAGCATGGCCAGTGCGAGCGGTGTGCGCGCGCGCTGCGCAAGTGCCCAATTGTCGGTGAGCGCCTGATCGAAGCGGCGGCGATTGGCGAGCCCGGTTAATCCGTCTTGAAACGACAGCGCCTGCATTTCTCGGGTCTGCGCCTGCAACTGTTGTTGTTGCACGTGCACGTGTTGTACGAGTGCATCGATGTCGCGACTGAGTTCGCCGAGTTCGTTGCGCAGCTTGCTGTCGAGCCGCTGTGTGTAATCATCGTTCTCGCGCACTTGACGCAAATAATTGCCGATACCGAGCAAGGGTTGCACGAGGTGACGTTGCAGCAGGATCAGCACGCCGAGAGCGCCGATCAATCCAGTGATAAACGAGACGGCGAGGGGTAGCGCCCACAAGTCGAGATCGTAGCTGCGTTGCGGCAGCGTCAGAATCAGTTTCAGCACGGGATTGTTATGGTTATCGCGCAGCAGCCAGCTCAAGCGATTGTTATCGTCGCGATACACCGCATCCTCGGCGACGACGGGAGCGGTTTTGTCCGCCGCGGTGAGCGGAGCGAAGACGATGGGGATTTGCGCATTTTCTTTGATTTCGTTGCGCAACTCCGCGTCGAAATAGGTTCCAAATAGCAGGTTCGCGTCGGCTTCGCTGTTGCTGTCGCTGCGCATCACGCTGGCGATGGCGAAGAGCAACGGGCCATCGGCGGTATTGACAAAGCCGCTGTCGAATATCGGCGCGCGCGGACGCACCTTGCTCAAATCGATGAGGTAAGGCGACAGTGCGGCAAGCGGTATTGGTTTGTCGACAAACTTGGCTTGCTGTTCGTCGATCACGCGCTGTTCGATGATGCGGTTATTGCGATCGAGCAATGCGACGATGTCGATGTTGAAATTCGTCAGCGTATCGAGCGGAAAACCGCTTTCAAAAAAACGTTTGTTGAAAAAATGACTGTTGTACGCATTGCTGTTGAAAACGCTGCCTTCGGATTTATCGGCAAATTCGTACATGCCATCCCAAATGGCGTCTTTGTACGCGAGGGTGACCAATTGCAATTTTTTGGCATCGATCGCCAGTAGCACCCGGCGCAAATCCTTGTGATCGCTTTGAGCTTCCATTTCGCGCAGTTTTGGCAGCACGAACCAGTAACGCGTGGCCACTGCCGCGGCGAGGCTCAGGGTCAGCAAACCGGCAGCGACGGCCAGAATGAGTGGCAGCAGTCGCAGGTTCAGCAGATTGCGCGTGCCCGGCAAGGCGTGTTAACCCAGCGCAGCTGCGATGGCCTTTTCAATCTTTTCAGGTTTGGTGGCTGGCGCAAAGCGCGCGACCACATCGCCGTTGCGATTGATCAGGAACTTGGTGAAATTCCATTTGATCTTCTGACTGCCGAATACGCCCGGCGCAGCCTGCTTTAAGTGCTGGAACAGCGGATGCGTGGCCGGTCCGTTGACATCGATTTTTGCGAACATTGGAAAGCTCACACCGTAATTGAGCTGACAGAATTGTTCGATTTCGGCATTGCCGGCGGGATCCTGTTGCGCGAATTGATTGCAGGGAAAGCCGAGAACCGAAAAACCGCGATCGCGGTATTTCTCGTACAATTTTTCCAGGCCATCGAATTGCGGCGTGAGACCGCATTTGCTCGCGGTATTCACAATGAGCAGCACCTGTCCGCGGTAATTTTCTAGCGCTACCGAATTGCCTTTGATATTGGACGCGTCAAAGTTGTAAATACTGGTCATCGCAATGCTGTTCCAGATCAGTGAAGGGGTTGAGTTGAGTGCGTGCAGGCGCATAGTAGCGCATTGCCGGAGCCGTCGCGAGCAAACGCGTGCGGTGCTCGCTTCAATGCGGGTCGATATCGCGCTGCGCTTAAGACGTTAGTTGCAACGGGTGGGGGCACGCGCCGGCAAGGCGCGCATGAGTTTGCACCGGCAACGTGCGCCGGTGCGTCATTACTTAAATTGCCGTGCGATTACACAAGTTGCAATGTGAGTTGATGCAACCTTTTGCGTTGCAGCTTGAGCGCGTATTCGAGTTCCTCTAGACGCGAGCTGATTGTGGTCTGGCGCCATTTCTGCTGTAGCTGCGCGGTTTTTTCGGCGAGCTGCATGCGCTTCTGCTCGTACCATTGTTGGCGCAGGGCATTCCATTCATGCAGGCTGGCGAGAAAATGCTGATACTCGCGTTCGAGGTGTTCGCGCCAGACATCGGCATTCGTCGCATTCGCGAGACGGTGCTGCGCGCGTTTGAATTGCATGTCGAGCAGCGCTTTTTGAATTTTGAAATCGGGCACACGATTGAGATTGCGTGCCAAGCCGCACCAGCGCGCGGCATTGATGAACCATTTGGTGGGGTCAAACTGCCACCAGCGCACGCCGTTGCGGTAATCGATTTGGAACAGGTGATGAAAATTGTGATAGCCCTCGCCATAAGTGACGAGCGCCAGCCAAAAATTATCGCGTGCCGTGTTGTCGTCGGTATACGGCTGTTTGCCCCAAATGTGCGCGAGCGAATTGATGAAAAACGTGACGTGATGGTTGACGACGAGACGCAAAAATCCCATCAGCAACAAATAGCCCCAGATGTCGTCTGCAATTGCGCCAATGCACAGTGGCGGCACCAAGTTCGCGGCAATCGCAAGCGGCGCGTAGTGTTTGTGTTGCCACATCACAATCGGATCGCGCTGCAAATCGGCGACGTTGTTGAAGTCGAGTTTGCCCGTTGGATAGTCGCGCAGCATCCAGCCGATATGCGAGAACCAGAATCCGCGTCGCGCCGAATAGGGATCGTTCGCGTTGTCATCGACATGACGATGATGGCGGCGATGGCCGGACGCCCACACCAAAATGCTGTTCTGTGTGGCGGCGGCGCCACACAGCGCAAAAAACCATTTCAGCAGCGGCTGTGCCGCATAAGTATTGTGCGCGAACAGGCGATGATAACCTGCGGTGATCGACAGTCCATTGCACGCCAAAAACAACCCGAAGGCGAGCCAATTACCCCAGCTGTAGCCATGCGTAAAGCCGTACCAGGGGACGAGCGTAATCGCGACAATAAACGTGCCGGTCAGAACGGTTGCGGGCAGCCACATGATCGGCGGTTTGGCGGTGTTGGGCATGGTAAACGGTTCTCTAACAGTCAGTGCTGGTCAACGTTTCGATGGTAGACCAATTTCCATGAGCGGCCTAGTTCGGAAAAATACGCACCACGCTATTTGGCTGGCGAGCGCCCGACCTTTAGCCGCACCTTCGGCGATGGCATCGACCGCGCATAACGCGATGCGGTTCGTGGTCATACGCTGTTCGCGGTCAAATGTTGGGGCTCGGTAATTCCAGCGCGTGGCAAATCGTCGCGGCATTGATCTCGACGCAGGTGCGGCCAGCGCTAATCGCCTCTGCGGCGCGATGGTATTCAAGCAGGCCGATGTGAGCGACGTGCGGCAACAACATCACGTCGGGCGGTTCGCCCGCCAGCCGGCTGCGTGTGATGCGATCCTGCATGATCGTGATCGCACTCTGCATGACTTCGAGCGTAGCGGGGCGTTCCTGGCGGTCAGACCACTGTTCTTGATAATCGGACAAGAGTCGGCGGATCGGATTGGCGGCACCGCGCAACGCGCTGCCGAGGCGGCCGAGCAAATTGGGGTTTTCGCTATTTTCTTCTTCGTCTTCGGGTTGCTCGTCTTCCTCGAGGGTCAATTGCAGCTGCGTGGTCGAGCGTCGCATCAGCGTACTTGGATTGACTGCGATGACAAGATCGGCCCCCAATGCACGACAAACCGAGACGGGCACGGGATTTACCAGGGCGCCATCGACGAGCCAGCGGCCGCGTTCAAGTACGGGAGTGATCATGCCTGGAATCGCGATCGACGCGCGTACGGCATCCCAGAGCGATCCGTCCTGCAGCCAGATTTCGCGCCCTGTGCGCAGATCGGTAGCGATTGCTGCGAAGGCTTTGTTCAAGCTGCTGATATCGGGGTTGCCGTGACTCTTGCTGAGGTGTTCGATCAGCGCCGTGGCTTCTGCCACCCCGCCTCGCGCCAGCGGCCGGATGCCGAGGTAGCGCAGCACATCGCGAGTGCCGAGCGCGCTGACCCAGGTCGCGAATTCGTGCAGCTGCCCGGTAACATAACTGGCGCCGACCAATGCGCCGATCGAACAACCGCAGATGATATGCGGTTCAATGCCCATTCTCTGCAGGGCTTGCAGTACGCCGATATGTGCAATGCCGCGCGCGGAGCCGGCGCCCAGCGCAATGCCGATTTTTTTATCGCCAAGCGCCGCGGAGCGATTAACTGTGTGCATCGATCAAAGTCCCGAGAAGCGATTTACAGCAAAAGGACTTTTACCTTGTTTTGCGGCATCGACGCAATCACGCTTAGCTTAAAGCGCGCAAATTATGGTGTAGCTTCCTCCACCAACAGGGCGCGTTCAGCGTCATCGAGGAGACGTTGTTTTTCGGTGTCGTCGAGTTGTGTCCAATGCAAATCGAGCAGTGCGCAGTGCAGAGAGTAAAGGAGTACTTTGGAAACCTTGATGCCGCGTTGGCGAATGCGATTGTACGCTTCGATTGCGCCAACGCGCGCGAGATCGTCACCGCTATGAATGCCGATCGCGAGCAGCCAGTTGACAGAGGTGTTGCCTAAATTCTTCAATGCCATCAAATCAGTTTGCATGGTTGAGACTTCAATTTGCGGATCACCGGAGCGGTTCACTCGTTGTTGGTTGGAGTTTTTATGTCAACCGATACTATTTTTACCAAATTATTATGTTAAAACCCGTAAGATGTCGCAAACAGTTTGCGTAAGAAATAACTGAAATGAATAGCGTTCCATTGCTGACTGCTGATGTGCTGACCGGGCGCGATGATAATTTCATCGAACATGCGGGTCTCGAGAGGCCGGTGCATCGCGACATCGTAGAGCCTTTTTTGGCGTTGCGTGCAGCGGCAGCGGCGGCGGGTTTCGATCTCGCAATCGCCAGCGGCTATCGCAATTATCATCGGCAACTTGCGATCTGGAACGCCAAAGCTCGCGGCGAGCGCCCGGTGTATACCCGCGATAGTTTTGCGCTCGATATCGCTGCGCTGAGCGAGCGCGAACTCGCTTTCGCCATTTTGCGTTGGTCGGCGTTGCCGGGTGCATCGCGGCATCACTGGGGCACCGATATCGATATTTACGATCGCGCCGCGGTAGCGGATGACTACGTGTTGCAATTGAATCACGGCGAGGTCGCCGACAGCGGTCCATTCGGTCCATTACACCGCTGGCTCGACGAACGCATTGCGAGCGACAGCGCGTTTGGTTTTTTTCGCCCTTATCAAATTGATCGCGGCGGTGTGCTGCCGGAGCGCTGGCATCTCAGCTATGCACCACTGGCGGCGCGTTATCAGCGCTGCTTGAAAGTCGAAACGCTTTGGCGGGCAATCGATGTACCGGGTTTGGCGTTGCGCACGGTGGTTGCGGACAATTGGCCAATAATTTTCGAGCGTTTTATTTGGGTATCGCCGCAACTCTACCCGGCGGCATTGCGCGAGCGTGTCGCAGGAGTTGGCGAGTCATTATGAGCGAGCGCAACTCGAATTGGTTGTGGGCGCAGATTCGGCGCGAAGGCGCGGAGCTGGTAAGAAGCGAGCCTCTGCTCGCGAGCTTTTATCACACGGCGTTGTTGAATCACGCGTCGATGCAATCGGCGTTGGCATTTTTGCTGGCTAATCAATTGGGCAATAGCGATGTGCAGCCGATGTTGGTGCGACAGGTTTGCGATGAAGCGTACGCGGCCGAGCCGCAAATTATCGATGCCGCGACGGCCGATAGTCTCGCCCACTTCGATCGCGATCCCGCGTGCAAGTATTATTCGATGCCGCTATTGCACTTCAAAGGCTTTCACGCGGTGCAGGCGTATCGTGTCGCGCATTGGTTGTGGCGGCAACAGCGGCGGTCGCTCGCGTTGTTTTTGCAAAATCGTATCGCCGCTGTGTTCGATATCGATATTCATCCAGCCGCGACAATCGGGCGCGGTTTGATGCTCGATCATGGTACCGGTGTGGTGATCGGAGAAACGGCGGTGCTTGGCGATGATATTTCGATGTTGCACTCGGTGACACTGGGCGGTTCTGGCACGGACGCCGCGCGTCGCCACCCGCGCATTGGCGATGGGGTGTTGATCGCGAGCGGTGCGAAATTGCTTGGCGCCATCGCGATAGGCCGCGGTGCGAAAATTGCCGCCGGCAGTGTCGTGCTCGATGATGTTCCCGAATTCAGCACGGTTGCCGGCGTGCCCGCGCGTATTGTCGGTGTACCGCATAAGCACGCATCGGCACTCGACATGGATCAGTGTCTCGATGACGGTTGAGCTATTCACCCGACATCTCATGTATCTCGCTTGCATTAGCGTGCCGGCGACATTTGAAGCCCGCCTGAAAACTGCGTACAAAAGTTGTGCAAACTCACTGTTATCCGTTACATTTAGCGCGATCGCGCGCAAGCCGCAGCCTTATTTTAAAAATCATTAGCGGCTGAAATTTCGAGGGGCGATCTTCTGTACTGCACGGTTTCACGGAATGGCCGTTGCGGGCGCATCGATTCATGGATGGTGCCTGCCGAGCAATGGGGGGCGGGCAGATAAATCCGGAGTGAGACGTGAGCGTTAAATTATTAGATAACGACGCTTTTTACGGGTATCGCGTGCGACGCACCGTGAATGGCAAGTTGTATCAGGAATATTTTTCCCTAAAGCAGAATGGCGACAGAATGCAGGGGCGCAATAAGAAACTTATCGAGCAGGCGGCTTTGCGGCGCGATGAGGAGCTAGCGCAATTGCAGGATAAAACGCGCGAAAAACTCAAGAGCGATCGCTGCTTCAATAGCGATGGTTCCGTGCGTGGCATCAGTTATCTCTTGAAAACTGAAAAAAGCGGTGCGGTCACGCCGATTTTCCAGTTGGGGATTGCGTCCGAGCTGGAGCAGAAAATTGTCTGCACGAGTTTTTCGCTCAATGCACACGGCAGCGAAGAAGCGTGGCGCAAAGCGGTCGATACTTACGCCAAACATAAGGTCATTCGCAAAAACACCAAACTGTACAAGCAATTGCTTGCGGCGAAGCCGTCGAAAAACGCCGCGAAAAAATAATGATTAACCCCGCATTGCGAGATGCCGGGCTAATCAATCGGTTTGAAATAGTTTAATCGACTGGATGTGGTCGTTGCGTCCCGCCGCAGCTCGCAGCGGGATATTGCATTTTTCGTTTTATTTTTTGTAGGCGGCGGCAGCTTTCGTAATTGCGGCACGCGCGGCATCGGCACCTTGCCAGCTGTCGACTTTTACCCATTTGCCCGGTTCGAGATCTTTGTAGTTCTCGAAGAAGTGCTGAATTTGTTTGAGCAGCAATTCGGGTAGATCGGTGTATTCCTGCACATGTTTGTAGAGCACGGTGAGTTTGTCGTGCGGAACCGCAACGACTTTTGCATCCTGGCCCGATTCGTCGCTCATGTTGAGCACGCCGACCGGGCGTGCGCGAATGACCGAACCCGGCGCAACGGGATACGGCGTCACGACCAGCACGTCGAGCGGATCGCCGTCGTCGCCTAATGTCTGCGGAATAAAGCCATAGTTGGCGGGGTAAAACATCGGCGTCGCCATGAAGCGATCGACGAACAGCGCATCGGCATCCTTATCGATCTCGTATTTGATCGGTGTGCTATTCGCCGGAATTTCGATGGCGACATAAATATCGTTGGGAAGATCTTTGCCGGCGGGAATCTTATCGAAGCTCATGATGGGCCTTTCACGGATAAATAAAGGGATTGGGGGCGGCGATTATAGCGGCAGACCTCTGCGTTTCGGAACCGTCCAGCCCGCTTAAAAGTAAGGGCGGCGCAGCCTTCCACCGCAATCGACAGCTCGAGTCCGTATGCTAGGATGATTATGTCCGAGCGTTGTTGGGAAGGAAGTCTCTGTGTCGCCAGATAATAATCGCCGTTTTCCGCGCACGCGCCTGCGCGCTGAAGTGAAGTTGAATCACCCCGAGATTGGCGAGCAGCACGCGCATACGCGCGATATTTCGGAAGGAGGTGCCTTCGTGCTCAACGAAGGTATCCAGTTGCCCGCCATCGGCGAAATCATCGAGGTGCAGGTACAGGGAATGCCGGGTGAGGCGGCGCCCATCGTGCGCATGCAGGTGGTGCGTATCGATCGCGAGGGCATCGGTCTGGAGTTCCTCAAAGACGGCGACGAATAACGCCAATTTTCCCTTGCCAGTTCGTTCAATAATTTCTCTACCTGCCGCGCGCTTTGCGTCGATGCTACTATCGCGACTGCATTTGTATTATCGCGGCTAGCTTTGAACGATCCCAGCCGGGCCACCCTCGCGGCCCCGACAATAAGACGAGTTGGTATGCATATTCACATTCTCGGCATCTGCGGTACCTTCATGGGCAGTCTCGCGATTTTGGCGCGCGAGCTCGGACACACTGTGACGGGCTCCGACACGGGTGTGTACCCGCCCATGAGCACGCAGCTTGAAGCGCAGGGTATTCGTCTGCGGGAAGGCTACGATCCCGCTCATCTCGATCCGCAACCCGATCTCGTCGTCATCGGCAATGCGCTGTCGCGCGGCAATCCCGCGGTAGAGTACGTGCTCGATCGCGATATTCCGTATGTATCGGGGCCGCAGTGGCTCAGCGATCAGGTGCTGCAAAAACGCTGGGTATTGGCGTGCGCCGGCACGCACGGCAAGACCACGACAAGCAGCTTGTTGACGTGGCTGCTCGAAGCCAATGGCTACAACCCCGGCTATTTAATCGGTGGCGTGCCCGAGAATTTCGCGGTGTCGGCGCGCCTCACCGACAGCCATTTTTTTGTGATCGAGGCGGATGAATACGATTGCGCATTTTTCGACAAGCGTTCGAAGTTTGTGCACTACCGGCCGCGCACAGCCGTATTAAATAATCTCGAATACGATCACGCCGATATTTTTCCCGACCTCGCCGCGATTCAGCGCCAGTTTCACCATCTCGTGCGCACGATTCCGGCGAGTGGCCGCATTATTTATCCCGCGTCGGAAAATGCGCTGCAAGAAGTGCTCGCGATGGGGTGCTGGTCCGAGTGTGAAACGACCGGCATGCGCGAAGACGTCGATTGGCAGGCACGTTTGCACGCCGATGATGGCAGTGCATTCGACGTGTTGCAGCGCGGTGAATTGCGCGGCCGCGTCGAATGGAATCACACCGGTTTGCACAATGTGCAGAATGCGTTGAGCGCGATCGCGGCCGCGCATCATGTCGGCGTGCGCGCGGCCGATGCGATTGCAGCGTGCAACGATTTTGCCGGCGTGAAGCGCCGCATGGAGTTGCTCGCCGCTATCGATGGCATCCATGTGTACGACGATTTTGCGCATCACCCAACCGCGATCGCGACCACGCTTGCAGGCCTGCGCGCGCGCGTTGGCCGAGAAAATATCATCGCTGTCATCGAACCGCGTTCGAATACGATGCGACTCGGCGTGCATTTGCAAAAACTGGCACCATCGACACAAGCTGCCGACCGCGTGATTTGGTATCAGCCGCCGGGACTCGATTGGTCGCTCGGTGAGGTGATTGCGGCGAGCGCGAAACCGGCGCAGCTTTATGACAATATCGATCGCATCGTCGCCGATCTAACGCTTCAACTTAAGCGCGACGATCACGTCGTATTTATGAGCAACGGCGGTTTTGGCGGTATTCATCAGAAACTTGTGCGCGCGCTGCAGCAGCGCACACAGCAGCAACAATGATGCGGCAATGAGACGCTAAAGCGAATGGAATTTTCTCGTACAGTTACATTGGCGATCACAGGAGCATCGGGTGCGCAATACGGTTTGCGTCTGCTCGAATGTCTGCTCGCCGCGCGCTGCCGTGTGTATCTGCTGATTTCGGGTGCTGCGCAGGTCGTGCTTGCCACCGAGACCGATGTGCATTTGCCGGAATTTTCACAATGGCAAGCGTATTTCAGAGAGCGGTTTAATGTCGCCCCGCAACAACTAGAGATTTTTTCGCGCGATGACTGGATGGCGCCCGTCGCATCGGGATCGAGCGCGCCGGCCAGCATGGTGATCTGTCCGTGCAGCATGGGTACGTTGGCGGCGATTGCATGCGGTGTCAGCAACAATTTGATCGAGCGCGCGGCCGATGTGACGCTCAAGGAGCGGCGGCAACTGATTTTGGTGCCGCGCGAAATGCCGTATTCGCAAATTCATTTGGAAAATATGTTGTCGCTGACCAAAATGGGCGCGCTGGTGTTGCCCGCGAGTCCTGGCTTTTATCAGCGGCCGGCGCGGGTCGCGGAACTTATCGATTTCGTCGTCGCGCGAATTCTCGATCAGCTCGGCATCGAACAGCATTTGCTGGCGCGTTGGGGTGAAAATCAAACGACGCAGTAATGGAGAAAAAGCATGACGAACGACGCTGACTTTCTGCCCGCGGTTGGGCCGACAAAACCGGAACGCACATGGGCGATGCTGTGTCATCTGTGCATCGTCGCTGAAATTTTTTTGCCGATTCTCGTGTTGGGCCCGCTCGTGATCTGGCTGATAAAAAGCGATCAGTTGCCGTTCGTGAAAGTGCAGGGCAAGGAGGTGCTGAATTTTCAAATCACATTATTTCTTGCGGGTATCGTCTGCTGGATCTTGGTGCTCGCATTGGGGCTTGGATTGTTGTTGATGTTCCTGCTGGGAATTTATTCGGTCATCGCCGGCGTGATCGGTGCGGTCAAAGTGAACGAAGGTGTGTCGTATCGCTACGCAATCAATTTGCGTCTGATCAGCTGATGCGCGCTGCGAATACCGCGATATCGAATTTCATGCCGTGCCGCGCGGGCTGCGGTGCGTGCTGCATCGCGCTCAGTATCAGTTCGGCGATTCCGGGTATGCCCAATGGCAAGCCAGCGGGTGTGCGTTGCGTGCAGCTCGACGACGAAAACCGTTGCCGCATTTTTGGTAAACCCGAACGTCCGCAGGTGTGCTCGGATTTTCAAGCGGAGCTTGAATTTTGCGGTACGACGCGCGCGGAAGCATTGGAGCGTATGTTTTCGCTGGAACTGATAACACGCACCGCAAGCGATGGCGCGTGACAGGGTGTGCGCATGACTGAGCTGCCGTTGTTTCCATTGCGGTCGGTACTTTTTCCGTATGGACGCATACCGCTGCGCATTTTTGAGCCGCGCTATGTCGATTTGGTGCGCGATTGCCTGAAGCGCGAACGCGAGTTCGGAGTGGTGTGGATTCGCGAGGGTGGCGAAGTGGTTGTCGATGCCGAGCACGCGATGCCGAAGCTCGGACAAATCGGCTGCACGGCGCGCATTGTCGATTGGGATGCGCTGCCCAATGGCCGTCTTGGTATCACGATCGAGGGCGGCGCTAAATTTCGCGTCCTCGCGACGCAGCAGCGGCCCGATTACCTCGTCGTCGCGGATATCGAGATGCTGCCAGCCGAGGAGGCGCTCGCGGTGCCTGAGCGCGCCTGCGATTTAATCGAATTGCTGCGCCAGTTGATCGCACATCCACTGGTCGCGCGCCTCAAACTGACACCGCAAACCGGCGATGCGGGCCGCCTGGCCGATCAGGTTGCGCAATTGCTGCCGATTCCCGAAGCGGAAAAGTTCGCGCTGCTGGCTGAAACCGATCCGTTGCGACGACTGGATCGCATGTTGCTTATCCTTGAACAGCTTTCGGATTGATGGCCGCGCGGCTATTGGATTTATCTAACGGTAACACTAAGCGGATAGAGTGGCGGCATCAGCACAAGGGATGGCGAATGACTCCTGTGATACTCGATATCGAAGCCTCGGGTCTTGGTCGCGGCAGCTACCCGATCGAGGTCGGCTATGTGGTGGCGGACGGCCGCAGCAATTGTTTGTTGATTAAACCGCTCGACGACTGGCGCATGTGGAGCGCCGACGCCGAACAATTGCACGGTATTTCGCGCGCGCAATTGCAGTTGCACGGCCTCGATGTGGCCACCGTGGCGGAAACGCTTAACCGTGAGCTCGGCGGCATGACGGTATATTCCGATGCGTGGGGCAACGATCAGAGCTGGCTGGCGCTGCTATTCGATCGCGCCGAGCGCGCGCAGGGATTTCGGCTTGAAGCGCTGCGCGCATTGCTGAGCGAAACGCAGCTGAGTGTGTGGACGAAAACCAAGCAGGCGGTGGGGCGCGAGCTGGCGCTCGGCCGCCATCGCGCCAGCAACGACGCGCGCGTGCTTCAGCAAACCTATTTGCGCACGTTGAATGCCGGCGGCGATCTTCCAGTGCAGCGCGCCCTGCGTTTTTAATGTTGCGTTTCCGAGTCGAGTAACATCCATCGGCGTGCATCCTCGTCGCGATGCGGCTAGCATGCAGTAGACAGCGAATGCAGCTGATGGTGAGGTGTTTTGTGAGCAAAGTACTCGATGATGTTATCGCGGCCAATCGCCTTGAGCGGCTCGATGATAATCTGTTTCGCGGCTACGGCAATTGGGGGCCGGCGGTCCGACTTTATGGCGGTCAGGTGATGTCGCAGGCGATGAGTGCCGCACAGCAAACCGTGCAGGGCAATTTCATTCTGCATTCGATGCATGCTTACTTCATGCGTCCGGGCGATCCCAAGCGCGCGGTGATTTACGATGTCGAACTCATTCGCGACGGCAAGAGTTTTTTTACCCGGCGTGTCACCGCGCGCCAATACGGTCACGCGATTTTCAGTTGTCAGCTCTCCTATCAGAAACCCGAACAGGGTTTTGATCATCAGGCGCCGATGCCGCAGGTGGTCGGCCCCGAAGAGTTGCGCAGCGAGGCGGAGTATCTAGCGGGGGAGTTTCGGCGCGGCGCGTTGTCCGTACCCGAGAAGAGCGTGCCGACTGAGTGGCCGATCGAGTTTCGCGCCATCGACCCGGTCGATTTCCGCCATCCCAAGCCGCAGGCGCCGCTCAATCGCGCCTGGGTGCGCGCGCCCACGCCCCTGCCCGACGATCTTGCGCTGCATCAGCAATTGCTGGCGTTCGCTTCCGATCACAATATTTTGATCACCGCGCTGCGGCCGCATGGCGTGACTTTCATGACGCCAGGCCTGCAATTCGCCACGATTGATCACGCGATCTGGTTTCACCGCCCGTTTCGCATCGACGACTGGCTGCTCTACGAAACCGAAAGCCCCTCGGCATCGAATGCGCGCGGTTTTGCGACCGGGCGGGTGTATCGACGCGACGGGACTCTCGTGGCATCGGTGACCCAGGAAGGTTTGTTGCGCCAGCATTCACTCCTACCTGAATAGGTGCGCACGCGTATAATCGCCTCGGAAGTTTTAGTTCCCTCTCCCTGCGGGAGAGGGGAGTAATAAAGTTTTGTAGGTAACGCGATGGACGTGAAATCGTATATGCAATCTCTCGGGCGCGCGGCGCGACAGGCATCGCGTGTGCTTGCGCGCGCGGAAACGGCGCAGAAAAATCGCGCGCTGCTCGCTACGGCGGACGCCATCGCCGCGCAGTGCGAAGCCATTCTTGCGGCGAATCGCAACGATATGGAGCGCGCTGCTGCCAATGGTCTCGACAGCGCCATGCTCGATCGGCTCGAACTCAAACCGAAAAGCATCGAGGCGATGATCGAAGGTTTGCAGCAGGTCGCCGCGCTGCCCGATCCGATCGGCGCCATCACCGATCTTGTCTATCGCCCCAGCGGCATTCAGGTCGGCCGCATGCGCGTGCCGCTCGGCGTCATCGGCATCATTTACGAAGCGCGTCCCAACGTCACGGTCGATGCCGCGAGCCTGTGTTTGAAATCGGGCAACGCGACGATTTTGCGCGGCGGCTCGGAGGCGATCGAATCGAATCGCGCGATTGCGCAATGTCTGCGCGGTGGACTCGTCGCCGCAGGTTTACCGGAAACGGCGGTGCAGGTGGTCGACACCACCGATCGCGCCGCGGTCGGCGAATTGATCGCGATGCCGGAATTCGTCGATGTCATCGTGCCGCGCGGCGGCAAAGGTTTGATCGAACGCATTTCGAAAGATGCGCGCGTGCCTGTGATCAAACATCTCGACGGCATCTGTCATGTCTTCATCGACGACAGCGCCGATCTCGATAAAGCATTTCGCGTGGCGATGAATGCAAAAACGCAGCGCTACGGCACGTGCAACACAATGGAAACCTTGCTCGTCGCGAATGCTGTTGCGCCGAAAATTTTGCCGCGCCTCGCTGAAGCGCTGATCGAAACAGGCGTCGAACTGCGCGGCTGCGAACGCACGCGCGCGCTTATTGCAAACGCCAAGGCGGCAACGGAAGAGGATTGGCGCACCGAATATCTCGCGCCGATTTTATCGATTCGCATCGTCGACACGCTCGACGACGCCATCGACCACATCAACACCTACGGCTCGCAACATACCGACAGCATCGTCACGGAAAATTACACGCGCGCGCGCCGCTTCCTGCGCGAAGTCGATTCGAGCTCGGTGATGATCAACGCCTCGACGCGGTTTGCCGATGGCTTCGAATACGGTCTCGGCGCCGAGGTCGGTATTTCCACCGATAAATTTCACGCGCGCGGGCCGGTCGGCCTCGAAGGTCTCACCTCGCAAAAATTCGTCGTGCTCGGCGATGGCCACGTTCGTCAATAACATGCGCGCCGATAGCGAATTTTTGTTAATGACTGCGCATGCGTTGTGCGTTATGCATTGGGCATTGGGCATTGGGCGTTGCGCGGTTGAATAACCTTGAGCGTAGCGTGGGCAGCGCTGAGCGAGCCATAAACAGCTCTGAGTCTGCGATAGCCAGCCTCGCGATTTTCGGCGGGACCTTCGATCCCATCCATATCGGCCATCTGCGCTCGGCGATCGAAGTGCGCGAGCTGCTCGCGTGCGATGAATTGCGTTTCATTCCGAGCTGTCAGCCACCGCACCGCGCCGAACCCATCGCAACTAGCGAGCAACGCTTGCGCATGCTTGAACTCGCGATTGGCGATGAACCGAGGCTGGCAGTCGATGCGCGCGAAATCGAACGCAACGGACCTTCCTATACCATCGATACGCTGACGGAGTTGCGCGCAGAAATCGGCGCTCAATGCGCGCTGTATTTAATTCTTGGTATGGACGCTTTCGCGAGCCTCGCTACTTGGAAGCGCTGGCGCGAATTGTTGAGTTTCGCTCATATCGTGGTGATGCAACGGCCCGGGCGCGAGTTGCCGAAAAGTGGAGCCGTGGCGGAGTTGTTACAGCAGCACCGCGTCGATGCTGCGGCTTTGCGCACCGCCGCCCACGGCGCGATCGCGGTGGTGCAATTGACGCGACTGCCGATTTCTGCGTCGGCGATCCGCGATTTGATTCGCTCGCAGCGCTCACCGCGTTACCTGTTGCCCGATGCGGTTTTGCAGTTCATTCGCACCAACCGTTTGTATATCTAAATGCTATTTTTTTAAGGAGATACCATTTCCAATATGACCACCGACGAATTGAAACCAATCGTAATCGCCGCGCTCGAAGATTTGAAAGGGCGCGAAATTGTCGCGCTCGATGTGCGCGCGCTCACCAATGTTGCCGATTGCATGATTTTTTGCAGCGGCACGTCGAATCGCCACGTCAAATCGCTGGCCGACAATGCGATGATGGAAGCAAAAAAACGCGGCGCGCATGTGCTCGGTGTTGAAGGCGAAGACGCGGGCGAGTGGGTGCTCGTCGATTTCGGCGATATCGTGCTGCACGTCATGCTGCCGGAGACGCGTGCGTTTTACGATCTCGAGCGCATGTGGTCGGCGCCGGCGACAGCGCGCGAGACCGAGTCCGCGAAAACCGAGTCGACACAAAAGCAATAACAGCCAATGCAAGTTCGTTTGATTGCGGTGGGCACGCGCATGCCTGGCTGGATCGAGGCCGGTATCGCTGAATACCGCAAGCGTCTGCCGCCCGAAATTCAATTTGAAATTCGCGAAATCGCACTCGCGCAACGCAGTAAAAAAAACAGCGGCCAAAAAAACGGCGGTAATAATGCCGATATCGCGCGGGCGTTGCAGCAAGAGGGTGCCGCGATGGCAGCGGCGCTCGGCGCGCGCGATTACGTGATCGCGCTCGATGTCAAAGGCAAAATGTTATCCACCGAACAATTCGCGATCGAGCTTGCGCAGTGGCAGCGGCACGGCGATGCGATCAGTGTGCTGGTCGGTGGCCCCGACGGTTTGGCGCCCGCATGTCTTGAGCGCGCGCGGCAGCGCTGGTCGTTGTCGGCGCTGACGTTGCCGCATCCGCTCGTGCGCGTGGTGTTCGCCGAGCAGTTGTATCGCGCCTGGAGCATCAACAGCAATCATCCCTACCATAGAGGTTAGGGAATCTGACTAATATCTATTGCGATGTTTGAAACTGATTGGCATGACCGAACGACTCGTTCTTAAAGATCCTTACAGCGAAGTGCGCACGTTCACCGCGCGCATGATCGTCGCCGCGATGGTTGTGCTGGTGCTGTTCGGCGTGCTCGTTTTTCGCTATTTCGATTTGCAAATCAAACAGTACGAAAAATACCGCACCGAATCGTATCGCAATCGCGTACAGCTGCAACCGCTGCCGCCCAAGCGCGGCCTGATTTACGATCGCAATGGCGTGGTGCTTGCCGACAATACGCCGAGTTACAGTCTTACGATCACCAAGGAGCAGGTGCCCGATCTCAATAAAACGATCGCGCTATTGCGCTCGCTGATAACGATCGACGATGACGATGTCGATAAATTCATGGATCGCCTCGAAGATCGCTATCCGTATGAATCGGTGCCGATAAAATTCCGCCTCACCGAAGAAGAAATCGCGGTGCTCGCGATCAATCGCTATCGCTTGCCCGGCGTTGAAGTCGAGGCCGAACTGGTGCGCAGTTATCCGCACGGCGCATTGCTCGCGCATGCGCTCGGCTATGTCGGCCGCATCAGCGAAAAAGATTTGAAATCTTTCACGGCAGACCAGGCGCAGAATTACAGCGGCACGCACTATATCGGCAAAATCGGCGTCGAACGCTATTACGAAGATGTGTTGCACGGCAAAGTCGGCTATCAAAATGTCGAAACCAACGCGCGCGGCCGTGTGTTGCGCGTGCTCGAACGCAGCGAAGCGACACCGGGCGAAGATATTCAATTGTATCTCGACGTGAAGTTGCAGAAAGTCGCGCAGGAGGCATTTGGCGATAATCGCGGCGCGGCCGTTGCAATCGATCCGAAAACGGGCGGCGTGCTCGCGCTGGTGAGCACGCCATCGTTCGATCCGAATTTATTCGTCACCGGCATCAGCAACCCGGTCTACGCCGCGCTGCGCGATTCGCCCGATATGCCGCTCTTTAATCGCGCGTTGCAGGGCACGTATCCGCCTGGTTCGACGATAAAACCAATCTACGCGCTCGCGGGTTTATTTTACGGCGCGGTGACGCCGACAACGCATGTGTTCGATCCCGGTTTTTATCAATTGCCGAACGATACGCGCCTCTATCGCGATTGGCGCAGAGGCGGTCACGGCAGCGTCGATGTGTACGATGCCATCGAGCAATCGTGCGATGTGTATTTTTACGATCTCGCGCATAAATTAACTATCGATAAGCTGCACGACTTCGCCGTACAATTTGGCTTCGGTGCGCCAACCGGTATCGATAACACGTACGAGCGCGGAGGTTTGATGCCATCGCGCGAATGGAAACGCAAAACCATGAAGCAGGCCTGGTTTCCGGGCGAAACCTTGAGCGCGGGCATCGGCCAGGGTTATGTGCTCGCGACACCGCTGCAGCTTGCCGTCGCCACCGCGACGATTGCCAACCGCGGCGAACGCTTCGAGCCGCGCCTCGTCAAAAGTGTCGGCGGTCACGATATTCCCGTGCCCGCGGCACAACACATCGATTTACCGAAAGACGTGTGGAACGCGGTCATCGAAGGCATGCGCGAGGTTGTGCACGGCGAGCGCGGCACTGCGAAAGTCATCGGCAAAGATTTGGCGTATACGATGGCGGGCAAAACGGGTACCGCGCAGGTGGTGGGTTATGCGCAGGGCATTAAATACGACGCCTCGCAGGTCGCGTTGCGCAAACGCGATCATGCGTTATTCATTGCATTTGCTCCCGTCGAAGATCCGAAAATCGCCATCGCCGTCATCGTCGAAAACGGCGAACACGGCGCGTCCACGGCGGCGCCGATCGCACGTAAAATCGCCGATATGTATTTGCTTGGCGCCGAACAAAAACACAGCGACGAAAAAATCGAGAGCGGAGGTTCGCTCGAATGACGGTTAATTTAAACGATGGGTTTATTTAGGTGAAATACGGCGATTTCGTGCGCAGTATGCCGGCGGGCACCGCGGATTTGTCGCGGCGGCCGAGCTTGCTGGCGCGGCTCAATATCGACTGGCTTTTGTTGTTGATCTTGCTCGCGCTGACCGCCTATGGGCTCATTGTTTTATACAGCGCCAGCGATCGCAGTATCGCCACCGTGTACAAGCAGGGGCGATTTTTTCTGATCGCGTATGTATTGATGGTGTTCATCGCGCAACTCGATCTTGAGCGCGTGAAGCGTTTTGCGCCGTGGGTTTATCTCGGCGGTTTGGTTTTGTTGTTGCTCGTGCCGGTGATCGGGTCGCACGCGAAAGGCGCAACGCGCTGGCTCAGCATCGGCGGTTTTCAATTTCAGCCGTCGGAAATCATGAAGCTCGCGGTGCCGATGGCGGTGGCGTGGTATCTCGCTTCGCGCGTGTTGCCGCCGCGGTTTAAATATATCGTCGTCGCACTGGCGATAATTTTCATTCCGGCGCTGCTCGTTGCGAAGCAGCCGGATTTGGGCACGGCGATTTTGATCGCGGCGGCCGGCTCGTTCGTATTATTGCTCGCGGGTTTGAGTTGGCGCTATCTGACCGCGGCGGTAGCAGTGTTTGGTGCGGCTGCATATCCGCTGTGGCAATACGTGCTGCACGATTATCAACGCAAACGCATTCTGACGCTGCTCGATCCCGAAGAAGACAAACTCGGCGCCGGCTGGAATATTATTCAATCGAAAACCGCGATTGGCTCCGGTGGTTTTTACGGCAAAGGCTGGTTGCACGGCACACAATCGCACCTCGATTTTTTGCCGGAAGGCCACACCGATTTTATTATCGCGGTGTTGTCGGAGGAGTGGGGGTTGCGCGGCGTGTTATTTTTACTCACGCTTTATTTGGCGCTGATCGCGCGCGGGATGTGGGTCGCCGTGCATGCGCAGCACTGTTTCGCGCGCTTGCTGGCGGGCTCGATGGTGCTCACATTCGTCGTCTACGTGTTCGTCAACATGGGCATGGTGGCGGGGCTGCTGCCGATCGTCGGTGTGCCGTTACCGCTGATCAGTCAGGGCGGCACCGCGCTTGTTATTTTATTTGCGGGCTTCGGTTTGTTGATGGCTATTGCGAGCGAAAAGCGCATTGTGGTGCAATGATTTTTATTCGGGTCGAGATTTGATCCGTGATTAATTTTGATAGGCAGTTGTGAATGCAGCGTACTCGAACCGGAAAAAAACTAGCGCCGGTGCTCGGCAAAATAGCGTTGTGCATGTCATTCGCGCTCCCGGCGTTGGCGGATTACAGCGAGCATCCGCTCGCGAAAGATTTTGTCGATGATATGGTGAAACAGCACGGCTTCAAGCGCGAAGAAATCATGCAGATGCTCGCACGCGCCGAGCGTCAGCAATCGATTCTCGATGCGATCGCGCGCCCTGCGGAAAAGGCCAAGCCGTGGAAGGACTACCGCAAATTATTCGTGACCAACGATCGCATCGTGCAAGGTGTGGCGTTTTGGCGCGATCATGCCGCGGCGCTCGCGCGCGCCGAGCGCGAATCGGGAGTGCCTGCATCGATCATTATTGCGATTCTCGGCGTGGAAACGCGCTACGGCCGCAACACCGGCAATTACCGCGTGCTCGACGCACTGTCGACGCTGAGTTTCGATTATCCGCCGCGCGCCGATTTCTTTCGCGGTCAGCTCGCCGAGTTTTTTCTAATGGCGCGCGAACAAAAATTCGCACCCGATCATATTCTCGGCTCGTACGCGGGGGCGATGGGCTTCGGACAATTCATGCCGAGCAGCTATCGCAAATACGCGGTCGATTTCGATGGCGATGGCGTCATCGACATCATCAACGATATCGATGACGCGATCGGCAGCGTCGCCAATTACCTCAAGGGTTACGGCTGGCAGCGCGGCGCGCCGATCGCGGTGCGCGCCGCGGTGCAGGAACCATTGCCGGATGGCTTATTGCGCGAAACGCTCGAACCCGTGACGACGCTGCGCGATTACAAAGCCAAAGGCATTGCGCCGCAAACTGCGCTGCCCGAGGATACGCGTGCCGCGCTATTCATGCTGGAGGGTGACAATGGCAATGAGTATTGGCTCGCGCTGAATAATTTTTATGTGATTACGCGTTACAACCGCAGTCAACTGTATTCGATGGCGGTGCTGCAATTGAGTCAGGAGATTAGCGCCCAGTGGTCGCGCTGATCGGGCGGCGGGGCATTGCGTTATTGATGCTGGCGCTGCTGTTGGCGGCGTGCGGCATTTCGCCATCGCGCGACGGTGCGCCGCCGCGCAAATTGAATCCCGATGAAATTAAAGATGCGGTGCCCAGGCGCGAGCCGGTTACGAGTGCGGGCAACAAAAGCCCTTACACTGTGCTCGGTCAGACGTATGTGCTGTTGCCCACCGCGAAGGGCTATCACGCCACCGGTATCGCGTCGTGGTACGGCACCAAGTTTCACGGACAGAGCACGTCGAATGGCGAAAAATACGATGTGTATGAGATGACGGCTGCGCACAAAACACTGCCGATTCCGTGCTATGTGCTCGTGACCAATCTCGAAAACAACAAGCAGGCGATTGTGCGCGTCAACGATCGCGGTCCGTTCGTGAGCAATCGGCTCATCGATCTGTCCTACGCGGCGGCGGTGAAGCTGGGTTATGCCGACAAAGGCACGGCGTTTGTGGAAGTGACGGCGATCGATGTGGACAATTGGCCGCCGCGCGGCACACCCGACGCGCCGCCCGCCGTTTCGCCGCCGCTCGCGCCGGTGGCGCCGCTGAGTCAGTCCGTTAGTCCGGCGCCGGTACCGGCAGCGTCTGCCACCGCGCCGCTGCCAGCGGCGGCGGCCGTACCCGCGGGCAGATTTTATGTGCAGGCGGGCGCGTTCAGCGAGCGTCGCGCGGCGGAGACATTGCGCGAGCGTCTCGCGCAAGTGCAGAGCGACGCGGTGACGCTGCAACCAACGCCGTCGCATCCGGTCTTATACCGCGTGCGTATCGGTCCGCTGCGCGATCGTGCAGCCGCCGAGCGATTGCGTAACCAACTGATCGCCAATCATATGAGCGAAGCCGCGCGCGTTGTCGATGTGGACGAATAATCCAGGTCGAAACGCAGTTAACGCGGCCGCATAAACATAATCACTCGCTATCGAATGGGAGCCCCAATGAAAAAATCAATGATGCTACTTGCTGTGTTGGTGTTATTCACCGGCGGGCAAGAAGTCGCATTTGCGCAACAAATCTCTTCACAGCAACAGCTGCCTCCACAACAGCCGGTACCGATTTCTAATCCGGTGCCGTCGCCGCCCGGCATCGCCGCCAAGTCTTACATCATGATCGACGCCGACAGCGGCCGCGTGCTCGTCGAGGACAATGCCGACGAGCGTTTACCGCCGGCCAGTCTGACCAAGCTGATGACGAGCTACATATTGTCCTACGAACTCAATCAGGGGCATGTGCATAACAGCGATCTGGTGACGATCAGCAAATCGGCGTGGACGCAAAATCCCGAGTTCAAGGATTCGTCGCTGATGTTTATTCGCGCCGGTACGCAGGTGTCGCTGCACGATTTGCATCAGGGGCTCGTGGTGTCGTCCGGTAACGACGCCGCTACTGCGATCGCCGAGTACCTCGCGGGCAGCGAAAGCGCATTTGTCGATATGATGAACCAGCAGGCGCAGCGTCTTGGCATGACCAATACGCATTACATGAACCCGCACGGCCTGCCCGATCCGGATCACTACACCACCGCGCGCGATTTGGCAAAACTGACGCAAGCCATCGTCAAATTTCCCCAGGAGTACGCGCTGTACAAAGAACAGGAGTTCACTTACAGCGGTATTCGCCAACGCAATCGCAATGGTTTGTTGGCGCGCGATCCGAGTGTCGACGGATTGAAAACCGGTCACACGCAGGAGGCGGGATATTGTCTGGTCTCATCGGCAGTTCGCAATGGCATGCGCCTGATCACGGTGTTGCTCGGTGCCGACAGCGCCAATTTGCGCGAACAGGAAACCGAGAAACTGCTCTCGTACGGTTTCCGTTATTTTGAGACGAGCAAAGTGTATCAAGCCGGTGCCGAAGTGGCGCAGCCGCGCGTGTGGGGGGGTGACAAAGACACAGTAAAACTCGGTGTCGATAACGATGTCGTGCTGACGTACCCGCGCGGCAAACACGATCAGCTCAAGGCGGTGATGAATATCGATAAATACCTGCACGCTCCGATCGTCGCCAAACAGAAGGTTGGGGAAATCGTGGTGTCGCTGGACGGCGAAACGCTGTACAGAGCGCCCATCGTTGCGTTTGAATCGGTCAATAATGGCGGTTTGTTCCATCGCTTGTGGGACGCGCTGGTATTATTCCTCACCAAGTTGTTGAGCCATTAAGCGCGCGTCGCGGTAGGTTGGGGTATGGGCACCGTCTATTTAAATGGCGAGTATCTTCCGCTAGAGCTGGCGAAAGTCTCGGTCATGGACCGCGGCTTTTTGTTCGGCGACGGTGTCTACGAGGTGATCCCCGTATTCGGCGGCAAGGCGTTTCGCGTCGACGAGCATCTGCAGCGGCTCGATTACAGCTTGCGCGAAACCGGCATTCCGCAACCGCATACGCCAGCGCAATGGCGTGCGTTGTTCGAGCGTTTGATCGCACTTACTGGTGAAGGCGGCGGCGATCAGGCGATTTATTTGCAGATCACGCGCGGTGTCGCGGCTCAGCGCGAACATAAATTTCCGCAGCCTTGCGTGCCGACCGTGTTTGCGATGTCGCGCGTATTGGCGGCGGCGCCAGCGGAAATTCCCGAGCCGATCGCGTGCATCGCCGTGCCCGATATCCGCTGGCAGCGCTGCGATATCAAAAGCATTTCGCTGCTCGGCAGTGTGATGTTGACGCAACAGGCCGTTGCGGCGGGTGCGCGGGAAGCGATTCTCGTGCGCGATGGCGTCGTGCTCGAAGGCGCGAGCAGCAATGTCTTCGCGGTGGTCGACGGCGTGCTGCGCACGGCGCCGAAAGACAAGCACATTCTTGCCGGCATCACGCGCGATTTGATCGTCGAGCTCGCGCGGCAGCATGGATTGGATGTGCGCGAAGAAGCCGTGACGATCGCGCAACTGCATGCGGCGAGCGAAGTGTGGATCAGCAGCTCGACGCGCGAGATGGTTCCCGTCGCGACGCTCGACGGTCGGCGTGTTGGAAATGGCGGCGCCGGCCCCATATTCAAGCGGATATGGCAGTGGTATCGAGCGTTTCGCTCTAAGTTCCCTCTCTCGTAGGGAGCGGAGAGTTATTTGAGTATGATATATGTCTGACGTAATACCGCCCAAAATCGAGTTTCCGTGCGCGTATCCGTTAAAAATTATCGGTCACGCCGCCGATGATTTTCGCGAATTCGTGATCTCGGTGCTCGAACGTCACACCGATCGCATTTATGAAGAAACCATCGATTTGCGCGCGAGCAGCGGCGGGCGTTATATCTCGGTGCGCGTGACGATCACCGCAACGGGCGAAGAACAGTTGAACAATATTTTCACCGAATTCAAAACCTCGGGGCGCGTGCAGGCAGTCATTTGATGCAATTGAAAATCCGAAAACTCGGCTTGATTGATTATCAGGTTTGTTGGGACGCGATGCGCGACTTCACCGAAACGCGCGATAAAAATACGCTCGACGAAATTTGGTTTTTGCAACACCCGCGCGTATTCACGCAGGGTCAGGCCGGCAAAGCCGAGCATGTGATCGCACCGGGCGATATTCCCGTGATTCAGGTCGATCGCGGCGGGCAGGTTACGTATCACGGTCCCGGGCAAATCGTCGGCTATATGATGATCGATTTGCGTCGGCGCGGGCTCGGCATTCGCTGGCTCGTCAACGGCATCGAGGACAGCATCATCGCGGTATTGGCGCAATACGGCGTGAAAAGTTTCGCCAAACCCGAAGCACCCGGCGTGTATCTCGACGGCGCGCAAGGACAAGGCCGCGACGGCGCGAAGATCGCCGCGCTGGGCATGCGAGTGCGCCGCGGTTGCACGTTTCACGGGCTCAGTTTGAATATCGATATGGATCTCGAACCGTATGCGCGCATCAATCCGTGCGGCTTCAGCGGCTTGGCGGTGGCGCAATTGCGCGACCTCGTCGACAATGCGCCGACGCTCGAAACCGTCGAGGAGCAATTGATGCAAGCGTTGTGTGCACAGCTCGACTACGATCCCCAAAATTTATTGCTCGAAACCCGGTTGCCCGCGCAATCGAAAAAATTATGAGTGAAGAAACCGTGCCTGAAGAAAATAAGGTAAAACCCGTCGTGCGCGGCGAAAAGCTGCGCGGTGCCGACAAGGTTGCGCGCATTCCGGTCAAGGTGATTCCGACCGTCGAATTGCCAAAAAAGCCGGATTGGATCCGCGTGAAAATGTCGACCGGTCCCGAAGTGTCGCGCATCAAAAATTTATTGCGCAAGCACAAGCTCGCGTCGGTCTGCGAAGAGGCACAGTGTCCGAATCTCGGTGAATGCTTCAGCGGCGGCACCGCGACCTTCATGATCATGGGAGAAATTTGCACGCGGCGCTGTCCGTTCTGCGATGTCGCGCACGGCCGCCCGAATCCGCTCGATGCGAACGAGCCGGTCGAACTCGCCAACGCGATCGCCGAAATGCAATTGAAGTACGTCGTCATCACCTCGGTCGATCGCGACGATTTGCGCGATGGCGGCGCGCAGCATTTTGCCGACTGCATTCGCGAAACGCGCACGCTGTCGCCCGGTATTCGTATCGAAGTGTTGGTGCCCGATTTTCGCGGGCGCATGGATATTGCGCTCGATACCCTCGAAAGCGAAGCGCCCGACGTGTTCAATCACAATCTTGAAACGGTGCCGAGCCTGTACACCAAAGTGCGGCCCGGTTCCGATTACGCATGGTCGTTACAGTTGCTGAAAAAATACAAACAGCGTCGTCCCGATGTGCTGACGAAATCGGGTTTGATGCTGGGTCTTGGCGAAACGCGCGAAGAGTTGTTGCAGGTGCTGCGCGATATGCGCGCACACGACATCGACATGCTCACGCTGGGTCAATATTTACAGCCGAGCCGCGAGCATCTGCCCGTCGAGCGTTTTGTGCATCCCGATGAATTCGAGGAATTCGCGCGCATCGCCGACGAACTCGGTTTCAAAAGTGTGGCGAGCGGTCCGCTCGTGCGCTCTTCCTATCATGCCGACAAGCAGGTCGATCTCAGTTTGCTGACATCGAATTGATCTGTTATTCAAGAAGCCGAAGCGTTTCCATATTGCGTTATCTGAATAAAATATAACAGCGCTCGTCACGGCGCTGTTGTTTTAACTACCGCGCGCATACACTTCTACAGCTAATTGAAAAACAATAAAAAGCTGTCAAAAAAACCAATAGGCGTGGGCTATTCAGCTCATTGGCAAATTCAATTTCAAATAGTCGCGGCGGCGGCTCTAATATCAATCTCGGATCGATAAGCATCATTCCCAAGTCACTATTCACACAGCGTTCTTTACTTATACAACAACCGCGGAGGTGTAAGATGGCAGCACTCAAAGGTTCCAAGACCGAGAAAAATCTGAAAGATGCATTTGCCGGTGAATCGCAGGCCAATCGTCGCTACCTGTATTTCGCAGCAAAAGCCGATGTCGAAGGTTACAACGATGTGGCGGCGGTGTTTCGCTCAACGGCGGAAGGCGAGACCGGACATGCGCACGGCCATCTCGAATATCTCGAAGAGGTCGGCGATCCGGCGACGGGCTTGCCGATCGGCGCCACATCGTCGAATTTGAAAGCGGCAATCGCGGGTGAAACGCACGAATACACCGATATGTATCCGGGCATGGTGAAAGCCGCGCGCAGCGAAGGTTTCGATGAAATCGCCGATTGGTTTGAAACGCTCGCGAAGGCGGAGCGCAGCCACGCCAATCGTTTCCAAAAGGCGCTCGACACATTGGGCGCGTAATTCTCCTCTCGACCTAACCCTCTCCTTTGAACCCATCAGGGTTCGCGGGGAGAGGGATCCCATTTGCCTTCGTAAGAGTCACTCCCATGAGCGATGAGAAATTGACCCCGACAATGTCTAACGCGGGTGTCACGGAAACGAAGCGCGAGGGCAGTCTCGATGCGCCGACGCGTCATGCGCTCGAATGGCAATCTCCAGCGTTTTATGACGAAACCGCGCTCAATAAAGAATTGGAGCGTGTGTTCGATATCTGTCACGGCTGTCGTCGCTGCGTCAGTTTGTGCAAATCGTTTCCGACGTTATTCGATTTGATCGACGCATCGCCGACCATGGAAATGGACGGCGTCGATAAAGCCGATTACATCAAGGTGGTCGATCAGTGTTATCTGTGCGACCTCTGTTATATGACTAAATGTCCGTATGTGCCGCCACATGAATGGAATGTGGATTTTCCGCATTTGATGCTGCGCGCGAAAGCTGTGAAATTCAAACAGGGCGAAACGAAGTTGCGCGACCGCTTTCTCACGAGCACCGATATGGTCGCGAAAATGGTGACGACGATCCCGCTGGTCGATACCACGGTGAATTATTTCAACGCGCAAAAACCCGTGCGCAAGCTCATGGAAAAAACGCTCGGCGTTCACGCCGATGCGACGCTGCCGAAATATCATCGCAATACGCTGCGCAAGCGCGTGCTCGATAAAACGCAAAAAATTACACCGACGTCGACTGCGCAGACGCGCGGCAAAGTCGCGTTGTTCGCGACGTGTTACGGCAATTACAACAGCCCGTGGCTCGGCGATGACTTTTTTAAAGTATTTCAGCACAACGGTATCGAAATTATTCTGGTGCCCAGCGAAAAATGCTGCGGTATGCCCAAGCTCGAACTCGGCGATCTCGACGCGGTGGCGCGGCTTAAAGAAATCAATATTCCCGTGCTTGCGCAGCTAATTGACGATGGTTACGACATTATTGCGCCGGTACCGTCGTGCGTGCTGATGTTCAAGCAGGAGCTGCCATTGATGTTTCCGGGCGATATGGATGTATTGAAAGTGAAAAAAGGCATTTTCGATCCGTTCGAGTATTTGATGCTGCGCCATAAGGCCAATCTGTTAAAAATCGATTTTAAAAACCCGCTCGGCGATATCAGCTATCACGTCGCGTGTCACCTGCGCGTGCAAAATATCGGCTTGAAAACGCGCGATATTTTGCAGCTGATCCCAAACACTAACGTGAATGCGATAGAGCGCTGCTCGGGTCACGACGGTACGTATGCCGTTAAAAAAGAATTTCATGAAGCATCGGTGCAAATTGCCACGCCGGTCGCGCGCAAGGTCGATCAGGCTTATGCGGAAAAAGCCGGTGAAATACATTTTGCCAGCGATTGTCCGATGGCGGCGACGCATATCGCGGATGTCGCGACGGGTGAGGTGATGCCGGAACATCCGATGACATTGTTGCGCATCGCGTACGGTTTGTAATACGGCGGTGGGGGTTCGATCATTATGAAAAAGTTGACGCGTAAGGATTTGTTTGGTCTTGAGCAGTATGCCGAGCGCCGCTCGCAAATTCGCAGCGAGGTCATCGCGCATAAAAAGCCGCGTCAGGTTGCTTTGGGTGAGCATCTGCGTCTGCTGTTCGAGGACCGGTTGACGATTCAGTATCAAATTCAGGAAATGCTGCGCGCCGAACGGATTTTCGAGGCGGCGGCAATTCAGGAGGAAATCGATGCCTACAATCCATTGATTCCCGATGGTGGAAATTTAAAAGCCACGATGCTGCTCGAATACGAAGACGTCGAGCAGCGCCGTGTGGCGCTCGAACAATTAAAAGGCATCGAGGATCGGATTTACGCGCGCGTCGGTGAGCAACGGATTTATGCGATTGCCGATGAAGACCTGGAACGCGAAAACGATTCAAAAACCGCGAGCGTGCATTTTCTGCGTTTGCAGTTCGATAAAAATGCGATCGAGCGTCTGCGCCGAGGCGGAGAATTTATCATCGGTGTCGATCATGCGCAGTATTGCGAAGAAGCTACGCTTGATGATTCGCAGCGGCGGGCGCTATTGGCTGATTTCGACTGAACGCACTTTACGGTGTGTCGTCAGCGGTCGAGCGCGTGTCCTCCCAGAAGCAATGTGCGCGCATCTCCATTCGCGCGAAACGTTGCGATAAAAATATAGGCGAGAGTAAATACACTGCCAAAAACGCCTGCAAGAGCTGCGCAGATTACCCCGGCCCATAACCTGGGCTCGCGATAAATGATCCACAAAACCACCAACACCACATGTACGGAGAAGTCGGCATAGAATTGCGCCCGCCACGGATGCGCAAAATCAGAAATAAAGACATTCGCTCCATCGAGCCCCAGTTGCTGAAACGCACGTAGGGTGATGACTACGAGAACCGCCCATACGACTCCGAGTGCGATACGAAATAAATTCATGTTTTTCCTCCGCTACTTTCTGTTGTTGGTTTTTTTCGCGCGGATTGCCCGCATATACCCAGAATAAGGCGATCGAGCAGCAGCCAGGGGTCGTCGCCAGAGCCTTTTACCGCCGAATCGATTTGCTGTGATAGGCGCAATAAATTTTCGATGCGTTTGCGCGATAGACGTTGTGCCGCGGCGCGCACGAGCGGTTTGCGCTTATCCCACACGCCCGCGCTATCGAGCGCGCGATCGATCGATTGACCTTGTTCAACTGCGTCCGCGCATTTGTGCAGCGTGCGCAATTCCTTCGTTAATGCCCACAGAATCACCGGCGGTTCTTCGCCTTCGCCGCGCAATCCCGCAATTGCGCGCAATGCCTGCGCGCAATTGCCGAGCAGGGTTTGATCGGCGAGATTGAAAATATCGAAACGCGCGCTATCGGCAACCGTTGCGTTGATGGTGGCTGCATCGATCATTTTGGCGTCGGTGTAAAGCTGTAGTTTTTCAATCTCCTGCGCGCACGCAAGCAGGTTGCCCTGCACGCGCTCGGCGAGAATTTGGATCGCATCGGCGCTCGCGCTCAACCCGCGTTGCCGCAAACGCTGTTCAATCCAGCGCGGTAATTGTTGCGGTTCGACGGGCCAGATCGGAATGGTCACGCCGCAGGCATCGACGGCTTTGTGCCATTTCGCGCGCGCGGCGCTGCCGTCGAGCTTGTTGCAGATAATCAGTAATGCGGTATCGGCGTTGGTGTTCGCGCAATAGCTTTCGAGTGCAGCGGTGCCGGCGTCGCCGGGTTTGCCGCTCGGCATGCGCAATTCGATGAGCTTTTTATCGGCGAATAGCGACATCGACGCCGTTTCGTCGAGCAGAACTTGCCAATCGAAATTCGCATCGGCATGAAAAACCTGGCGCTCGCTGAAGCCGTGTTGACGGCACGCGGTGCGAATCGCATCGGCGCACTCCTGCACCAGCAGTGTTTCGTCGCCGGAAATTAAATAGACGGGAGCGAGCGCCTGCGCGGCGTGTTTTTCGATTTGATCCGCGCGCAGACGCATGATCAGTTGTGCGATGCGGGAGGTTGTGGCGTGCCGGTGTTCGACGACTCATGCGTTGTTGCTTGATTGTCAGCGGCGGGCGCCGTCGGTTGGCCGGATAGCTTGTTGGTGGCGTAGGCGCCGAGTCGACGCACGATTTGCGCGGCAAGCACCTGTTCCATATCTTGGCGCACGATACCAACATCTTGAAATGTGGTCAGAGCATTGTCCGGGTTGTTGGTAATGGTGCGGCGTTCGTCGAGCTTTTGTGGACCGAGCACCAGCCGGTTGAGTTTATCGCGCAGCTCGAATTCCACGCTCAAGGTGAGGCCGTATTCGGCGGCGAGGCCGCGCCGATCGAGCGAAATAATGCGTTGATCCTGGGTTTCGCTCAATAGCATTACTTGATACGCCGCCTGCGCTGAATACTCGGTAACTTCGGTGTTCGAATTGGTAAGCTGGTAGCGAAGCTTGCGGCCGAGTGAACTGTTGCCGACTGACCCGCCGATATAAATCGGCGCCAGCGCGCTCGGCATCGATGCCGAATTGCGCAGATGAAAACCACACGCGCTTGCGCCAATTAGTACAGCAGAAATAGTGATCGAGCGAAAAATATTTTTCATTATGCGCTTCATTAAGAGTTAGACGACCGCAAATGTCACAAGTTTTCCGGGAATAATTTTCACCATTTTTATGGTTTTTCCTTCCAGGAATTTACTTACGCCTTCATTGGTTTTCGCGAGTTCGATGATTGCATCATCGCTGGCATCGGCGACCACTTCGATTTTACCGCGCACTTTGCCGTTGACCTGCACGACGAGTTCGATGCTGTTGCGCACGAGTGCCTTTGCGTCGACCCGCGGCCAGCGCGCATCGATAAGCGCACTTTCACTGCCGAGAGCGCTCCACAATTCGTGCGCAATATGCGGCACGATGGGCGCGAGCAACAATACCGCGGCGCGCAAGGCTTCGCGCTCGACCGCGAGCCACTGGCCTTCGCGTTGCGGAATTTTCGTTAACTCGTTGCTCAATTCCATCACCGCGGCGATCGCGGTATTGAATGTCAAGCGACGGCTGTAGTCGTCGCTGATTTTTGCAATCGTCTCGTGGGTTTTTCTGCGCAAATCGCGCTGCGCGTTATTGAGTGCGTCCACATCGAGCGCTTGTGCATTGCCTGCTTCGCTATGCGTATGCACGGCTTTCCAGAGTCGCTTCAAAAAGCGATGCGCGCCTTCAACACCCGAATCCGACCATTCGAGCGATTGTTCGGGCGGCGCTGCGAACATAATAAATAAGCGCACGGTGTCGGCGCCGTATTGCTCGATCAACTCCTGCGGGTCGACCGTGTTGCCTTTCGATTTCGACATCTTGCTGCCGTCTTTGAGCACCATGCCCTGACACAGCAATTGTTTGAACGGTTCGTCGCAATCGACAAAACCTTCGTCGCGCATCAGTTTGTGGAAGAAGCGCGCGTACAGCAAATGCAGAATCGCGTGTTCGATGCCGCCGACGTATTGATCGACCGGCAACCAGTAATTCGCCGCGTCTTTATCGAGCATGCCCGAAATAAAGTCGGGGCAGGTGAAGCGCGCGTAATACCAGCTCGATTCCATAAAGGTATCGAACGTATCGGTTTCGCGCTCGACCGCGTTGCCGCTCAATTCATCTTTGCGCCAATTCGGATCGCGTTTGATCGGCGACGACACGCCGTCCATCTGCACATCTTCGGGCAACAGCACCGGCAATTTATGCGCGGGCACGGGAATTTCGCCGCCTTCGGGCAGATTGAACATCGGAATCGGCGCGCCCCAATAACGCTGACGCGACACGCCCCAATCGCGCAGGCGGTAATTCACTTTGATGCGGCCGGAATTTTTCGCTTCGAGTGCTTTTGCAATCGCGTAAAACGCATCTTGCGATGTGAGTCCGTCGAAATCGCCAGAATTAATTAATGTGCCTTTATCGACGAACGCAGCGTGCGCGAGATCGACAAAACTTTCATCGAGCGGTGCAATAACTTGCTCGATCGGCAAATTATATTTCTGCGCGAATTCCCAATCGCGCTGATCGTGCGCGGGCACCGCCATCACCGCGCCGGTGCCGTAATCCATCAACACATAATTGGCGATCCATACCGGAATTTCGCGGCCCGTGATCGGGTGAATCGCTTTAAGGCCCGTGTCCATGCCTTTCTTTTCCATCGTCGCCATATCGGCTTCGGCGACCGATGAGGTTTTGCATTCCTGAATAAAGGCAGCGAGCCCGGAATTATTCTTTGCCGTGGCGAGTGAAATGGGATGTTCAGCCGCGAGGCTCACATACGTCACGCCCATCAGTGTATCGGGGCGTGTCGTATATATTTCAAATCCATCTGCAACACCTGCGATCGGCGCTTGCAACGCGAAACGCATTTCGACGCCCTCGCTGCGGCCGATCCAATTGCGCTGCATCGTTTTAACCTGCTCGGGCCAGCCATCGAGTGTATCGAGCGCGGCGAGTAATTCATCGGCATACGCGGTGATTTTAATAAACCACTGCGGAATTTCCTTGCGCACGACTTTGGTGTCGCAGCGCCAGCAACAGCCGTCGATGACCTGCTCGTTCGCGAGTACGGTTTCGTCGTTCGGGCACCAGTTCACCGCCGAAGTTTTTTTGTAGACGAGACCTTTGTCGTAAAGGCGCGTGAAGAACCACTGCTCCCAGCGGTAGTAATCGGGTTTGCACGTGGCGATCTCGCGCTGCCAGTCGTAACCGAAACCGAGCCGCTGCAATTGGCCGCGCATGTAATCGATATTTTCGTACGTCCATTTCGCCGGTGCGACCTGGTTTTTCACCGCCGCGTTCTCGGCGGGCAAACCGAACGCATCCCAACCCATCGGCTGCAATACGTTTTTGCCGAGCATGCGCTGATAGCGCGCGATCACATCGGCGATGGTGTAGTTGCGCACATGGCCCATGTGCAGCTTGCCGCTTGGGTACGGGAACATCGCGAGGCAGTAGTATTTCTCGCGGCTGCGATCGACCTCGGCGCGGAAGCTGGCGTTATCGCGCCAGAACTGCTGGGCCTTCTGTTCGACAAGTGCGGGCTGGTAAAGCTCTTCCATTGGGTTTTGTCTGCGGAAAGGGATGAATAGTTAGGGCCGCAATTTTAACAGCTTGCGCTGCTTTAACGCACGCTGCGTCCTCGCACCACGCAGTGCGCGATAAGTGCAAAAGATAGCGTCAAGATCGGCCACGAGCCAAACCGCGCGAATGGCGTAAGTCCCGTATAGCCCTGCACGCTGCCCGTCAACACCGCGCGCTCGAATTGCGGAATGCGCGCGGTGATCTGTCCCTTTGCGTCGATTAACGCGGTGACGCCGTTCACGGTGGCGCGCACGAATGGACGGCCCATTTCGAGCGCGCGCATTTGCACCATCTGCAAATGTTGCAGCGGGCCGATCGAGTGGCCGAACCAGGCGTCGTCGCTCAAGGTGAGCAACACATCGGCGCGCGCGTGGCGCACGAGATCGGCGTACACCACTTCGTAGCAAATGAACGGCGCGAAGGTTAAACCGGCGGCTCGTATCGGCGCTTGGCCGGCGGAGCCGGCTTGAAAATCCGACATGGGCAGATTGAAAAATTCGATCAAGCCGCGTAGATATTTTTCGAGCGGCACGTATTCGCCGAACGGTACGAGATGTTGTTTGTGATAAACGCCGCTGCCGTTGCCGAGCGCGATCGCGCTGTTGAACGCTCCGTCGTCGGGCGAGCGATAGGGAACGCCGCTGATCAACGCGTGGCCGTAGCGATTTGCGTACCCCACGTTTTCGTCGAAGAACGGTTTCGCACTGTCATAAAAGGCGGGGATTGCCGCTTCGGGCCAAAACACAATGTCGTTATCGCGCCACAGCGGTGCGCTGAGTTTGCGATAAATGTCGAGCGTGCTGCGAAAATTATCGGGATCCCATTTCATCGATTGCGGAATATCCGCTTGCACCAGCGCGACTTTGATCGGTGCACCTTGCGGTTGCGTCCATGCGATCGATTGCAATCCAAAGCCCGCGAGCCATAACGCGGCAGCGATCGCAGCGGGAATCCATCGGCGCTCAAACAACAGAGAAATTGCGGCGGCACTGAGTGCGGCGATAAAGCTCAGTGTGTAAATACCGCCAAGCGGCGCCCAGCCGCTGAGCGGCGTCGTTAGATGCGCGTAGCCGACATAGAGCCACGGAAAACCCGTGAGCAACCAGTAGCGCACCCATTCCCACAACACCCACCACGCCGCGAAGCCGAGCCAGCGTCCAAGTTTTGCAGCGCGAATCCAGCGCGCATAACCGTAGCCGAGCAGTGCGTGCATGAGCGCGAGCAGCAGACAAAATCCGCCTGCGAGAAACGCGCCGAGCAGTAACGATGCACCGCCGAAGTCGTGAATGCTCACATAGAGCCATGATGCGCCGCTTAAAAATAATCCCGCACCGAAACACCAGCCGCGCCAGGCGGCGCGTGCAGGCGAAATGTCTTCGAGCAGGCGGTGCAATGCGACGAGCGCGAGCAGGCCGCACGGCCAGAGATTAAACGGGGCGAGTGAGAATGTGATGAGCGCACCGGCGATGGCGGCAGAGGCATCGCCCAACCAGAGACGTTTTAGCAGGCGATTGATCATGTGAGATTTCTTTTTATTCGTGGTTCAATTTATTCGTGGTTCAACGTCAGTTGTCGTGCCGCGCGGCGATTTATCGGGATCAGCCCGATTCATCATGAAAATGCAGTGGGCTTACGCGCAGCAAATGAATCTGGCGTTTGTCGGCATTCATCACTTTGAATTGAAAGCGGCCGATGGCCGTGACCTCGCCACGCTGCGGCAAGTGGCCGAGCTTGCGCAGGACGAGGCCGCCGATGGTGTCGACCTCATCGTCGCTCAAATCGGCGTTGAGCGTTTCGTTGAATTCTTCGATCGTGGTCAGCGCCTTCACGAGAAAATCGGTATCGGAAGCGCGCTTGATGTTGCCGACTTCCTCGACATCGTATTCGTCTTCGATATCGCCGACGATTTCTTCAAGTACGTCTTCAATCGTCACGAGTCCGGCAACGCCGCCGTATTCGTCGATGACGATCGCCATGTGATTGCGGTTCTCGCGAAACTCGCGCAGCAGTACGTTGAGGCGTTTGCTTTCAGGTACGAACACGGTGGGACGCATAAGTTTTTTAATATCGAAATGATCGGTGCCTTTGAGCACCTGTGGCAGCAAATCTTTGCTGAGCAAAATGCCGAGAACTTCATCCTTGCTCTCGCCGATCACCGGATAGCGCGAGTGCGCGCTCTCGATGATGATAGGTAGAATATTTTGCAGCGGCTCGTCGGCTTTGATCACTTCCATCTGCGCGCTCGCGACCATGATTTCGCGCACCTGCATGTCGCCGACGTGCAGTGCGCCCTCCATGATTTTCAACGCATCGCGGTCGATGATTTCGTTGCGCTCGGCTTCGACAAGTATATCGTGTATGTCGTCGCGGCTTTTCGGTTCGCCTGAAAATATGTCGGCGATTTTTTCCAGCCAGGATTTTTCTTCGTTGTCCTGGCTTAATCGATCTTCAGACATGATTGACAATGTTGTCCTCTAGGTAGGGATTTGCAAAATTCAGTTGGCGTAAAATATCGATTTCGAGTGCTTCCATGATTTCGGCATCGGCATCGTCGACATGATCGTAGCCGAGCAGATGCAGCGTGCCGTGCACCACCATGTGCGCCCAATGCGCCTCGCTCGACTTATTTTGCGCGCGTGCCTCGCGTTCGACCACTTCGGCGCAAATGACGATATCGCCCAAGTGTGGCAGTTTTAATTCAGGCGGCAGATCGGCCGGAAACGACAGCACGTTCGTTGCATAATCCTTACCGCGATACTGCCGATTGAGCATTTCTATTTCTTCTGCATCGGTGATGCGCACACTTAGTTCGGCCTTGTCGCGCCGCGCGCCGATCGCGGCGCTGATCCAGCGCTTGAATGCGGCGTTGCCCGGTACTTTTTCGCCGCTGGCATTTTCGATGTCAACGCGCACACGCGCCGGCTTGCCGCTCATGATGTCGTTCACGATGAAATGTTATCGCCGCGATTTTTATCGCTGTAATTTTTGTCGCCGGTGCTTTTAAACGACGCGGATTTGTCGAGCGTGGCGTTTTCGCTCTCGAACGCTTCGTAGGCTTCGACAATCGTCTGTACGAGCGGGTGGCGCACGACGTCGCGCGCGGAAAAATAGGTGAAGCTGATGCCGTTGATACCGTCGAGTACTTTCATCGAGTGTGTGAGTCCCGACGGGGTGCCGCGCGGTAAATCGATTTGCGTGGCATCGCCCGTGATCACGGCGGTCGAACCGAAACCGATGCGCGTCAAAAACATTTTCATCTGCTCGCGTGTGGTGTTCTGTGCTTCATCGAGAATGATGAACGAATCGTTGAGCGTGCGGCCGCGCATATAGGCGAGCGGTGCGATTTCGATGACATTGCGCTCGATAAGTTTCGTCACGGCCTCAGCGCCGAGCATTTCGTAGAGCGCATCATAAAGAGGGCGCAAATAGGGATCGATTTTCTGCGCCAGATCGCCCGGCAAAAATCCAAGTTTCTCGCCCGCTTCGACGGCGGGCCGCACCAACAAAATGCGACTGACTTTATCGGTGAGCAGCGCTTCGACCGCGCAGGCAACCGCGAGATAAGTTTTGCCCGTGCCCGCCGGGCCGATGCCGAAATTTACAGCGTGCGTTTGCACCGCGCGGACATAGCCTTGCTGATTTTTGCCGCGCGGTTTGATCGTGATTTTTTTTGCGCGGATGATGGGAATCGCGGCGACGTTATCTTCTTCAGCTTCGGTGATACCGCTTGCCGCTGGAAAAAAGTGGCGCAGATGCAGGTGGACGAGTTCGGATGAGATAGCGGTGCCACTTTGTGCATCGGCCAGAAGTGCTAGCAGAGTTTGACGCGCGGCAGAGATATGCGTTGCGTCGCCGCTGATGTCGAACACGCTGCCGCGCGCGTTGATCGCCACGTGCAGGCGCTGTTCGATTTGGCGCAGATGCTCGTTGAGTGGCCCGCACACATTCGCCAGCAGGCGCGTATCGGCGGGTTCCAAAGTGAGCTGAAGCGATTCAGCCGGTGGTTGGGATGCGTTGTCCAAAGCAAACCGATAGTGGCGGCACGGGCACTTAGGATAACTCCGCGCGACGCTTGGGGGAAACCCCGTCTATTGGGTTTCCAGCAGCGGCTTATGAAATGATCATCAATTCTCCACGCAGACTATTTGGCAGCGCCTCGCCAATCACGACATCGGCAAATTCGCCGATCAGGCTCGCATCGGCTGCGCGGAAGTTGACCACGCGGTTGTTTTCGGTGCGCCCGCTCAGTTCGCCGGGGTCTTTGCGCGACGCGCCCGTGACGAGAATGCGCTGCGTGGAGCCGACCATGCCGGCACCGATGCGCTGGACGTTCTGAATGATGCGCGCCTGCAAAATGGCGAGGCGCTGTTTCTTGATCTCGGCCGGCGTGTCGTCGGCGAGTTGCGCCGCGGGGGTTCCCGGGCGCGCGCTGAAAATGAAGCTGAACGAGTTGTCGAAGCCGACCGTGTTGATGAGCTGCATGGTGTCGGCAAAATCCTGATCGGTTTCGCCCGGAAAGCCGACGATAAAATCCGACGACAGGCTGATGTTCGGGCGATGCTTGCGTAAGCGCTCGATGCGGTCGAGATAATCGGCCGCCGTGTAACCGCGCTTCATGGCGGCGAGAATGCGGTCGGAGCCGCTCTGCACGGGTAGATGTAAATGATCGACGAGCTGCGGCAGCTCGGCATAAACAGCGATCAATGCGTCGGAAAACTCCGCCGGATGCGAGGTCGTGTAGCGAATGCGCTCGATGCCCGGAACCACCGCGACATAGGTCAGCAGCTCGGCGAAATCGACGCTCTCGCCCAAATGATTGCGACCGCGATACGCGTTGACGTTCTGGCCGAGCAGAGTCACTTCCTTTACACCCTGCTCGGCGAGGCCGGCGATTTCGGCGATGACATCGTCGAACGGCCGGCTCACTTCCTCGCCGCGTGTGTACGGCACCACGCAGTAGGTGCAGTATTTCGAGCAGCCTTCCATGATCGACACGAACGCGGTCGGTCCGTCGGCGCGCGGTTCGGGCAGGCGGTCGAATTTTTCGATTTCGGGGAAGGTCACATCGACGAGGATCGGTCCGCTCGGCTTGCGCGCGTTCATCATGTCGGGCACGCGGTGCAGCGTCTGTGGACCGAACACGAGATCGACATACGGCGCGCGCTTGCCGATGGCATCGCCTTCCTGACTCGCCACACAGCCGCCGACGCCGATGATGACGTTCGGGTTTTTCTGCTTCAGATGCTTCCAGCGGCCGAGCTGATGGAAAACTTTTTCCTGCGCTTTTTCGCGGATCGAGCAGGTGTTGAGCAGCAACACATCGGCTTCTTCGGGGTTATCCGTTGTGATGAGGCCGTGCGACACGCCGAGCAGATCGCGAATGCGCGCTGAGTCGTATTCGTTCATCTGACAGCCGTGCGTCTCGATGAACAGCTTCTTGGGCTTTTCATCGGACGTGGCGGCGTTGTTATCGAGGACTGCAATGCTGATCTGCTCGGCCATAACTGCGAAATTGCTCAATGATTCGCCAACTTCAGGGGCGCGCATTATACAGCGGGCTAGCCTCAGCGACACCTGGTTGTCAGCTGGACCGCGCGCTCGATGTGGTATCATGCCGACCTCTTTCGCAACACCGCAGAGCAGTACCGCATGGCGACCACCCCGATCTACAAAGTGATTTTCCACAACCAGAATCAAGTTTACGAGGTCTATGCGCGCGAGATTTATCAGAGCGATATGTACGGTTTCATCGAGGTGGAAGAGTTTGTATTCGGCGAGCGCACGCAGGTGTTGGTCGATCCGGCCGAAGAAAAATTGAAGAATGAATTCGCGGGCGTGACCCGTTCGTACATCCCGATGCACGCGATCATCCGCATCGATGAAGTTGAAAAGGAAGGTGTGGTCAAAGTCACGGAGACCAAAGGCGATAGCAAAATCGCGACGTTTCCAACGATGATTCCGCGACCTCTGCGCGATAGCGAATGATGTTATAAAATCGACGCAACAAAAAAGCCGACATTTGTCGGCTTTTTTGTTTTCTGTGCGGACAATCAGTCGCGCCGTGTGATGGCTTGCCGTACGCTCGCGAGTTTCACGCAGGTGACGAACACATCGGTGGCTTGCGCGATTTCTTCGACTTTTGGGAAGGAGGGTGCGAGACGAATGTTGCAGTCTTGCGGATCTTTGCCGTAGGGATACGTCGCACCCGCGGGCGTCAATTTCACACCGACTTCCGCCGCGAGTTTCACCACGGTTTTCGCGAGGCCCGGCAGCGTATCGAAGGCGATGAAATAGCCGCCTTTCGGTACGGTCCAATCGCCTAAACCTGCGAGCGCTTGCAGGCGTGTGAGCACGGCATCGAAACGCGGTTTCAACAATTCCGCATGTTTCTGCATCAATGCGTGCAGGTTATCCAGCGATCGAATGAATTTCACATGGCGCAGTTGATTGACCTTGTCTGGGCCGATCTGGCTGAAGCCTAGGTGTTTCTTGAACACGTTCAGGTTGGCTTGCGTAGCTGCCATAAATGCAACACCGGCGCCCGCGAATGTGATTTTCGACGTCGAGCCGAACATGTAGATGCTGTCGGCGGTGCCGTATTTTTTCGCGAACTCGAAAATATTGGCGAGCGCGGGGGCATCGTCGCTCAATGTGTGCACGGCGTAAGCGTTATCCCAGAATACGCGGAAACCCGAGCCCGCGATGTTGCCGAGTTGCGCGATGCGCTCGACGGTGGCGTTGCCGTAAACGATACCGCTCGGATTGGAGAAGCGCGGCACGCACCAAATGCCTTTGATTTGCGGATCGGCTTTGACGAGCGCTTCGACCCGATCCATAGCGGGGCCGTTAGCATCCATCGGCACCGGGATCAATTCGATGCCGAAATGCTCGCACACGGTGAAGTGGCGGTCGTAGCCCGGCACGGGCGCGAGGAATTTCACCGTGCCCGTCTTGCGCCAGGCATCGCTGCCGGCGACGCCGTGCTCGTAGGCGAATTGCACGGCCTGGTACATCATGGTGAGGCTGCTCGATCCGCCGACGATGATTTCGTCGGCGCCGACACCGAGGACGGGTGCGAACAGCGCACGCGCCGAGGCGATGCCATCGAGACCGCCGTAGTTGCGCACGTCGGTGCCGTCTTCGTCTTTGAAGTTGCCGGCGAGAATGCCGTCGATCGCGTTCGACAGACTCAGCTGATCGGCGCTGGGCTTGCCGCGCGTCAAATCGAGGTTGAGTCCTGCTGACTTGTAAACGGCATATTGCTGCGCCAGTTCGCTTTCCCAGGCGCGCAGCTGTTCGATCGAGGCTCGTTGCAGATCCACGTTGATATACCTCAAAGGGGAATGGAAAAAGGGCTGCAATTATACTCAGAACACACGGCGGCGTAACGGGCTGCCGTCCCATCACATGAGGAGTTCGCGATGAGTTACCGCGAAGAGTTCGAGGCTTCGATTCAAAACCCCGCTGCGTTCTGGCAAAAACAGGCGCAACAGCTCGCGTGGTACACAATGCCGCGAACGATTTTGCAGACTAGCGACGATGGTGTGGCACGTTGGTTTGTCGATGGCGAATTGAACACGAGTTATCTCGCGCTCGATTATCACATTGAGCGGGGGCGCGGCGCGCAGATCGCGTTGATCTACGATTCGCCCGTGACCCACACGATTAAAAAATTCACGTATGCGGAACTGCGCGACGCCGTGGCGCAGTGCGCGGGTATGCTTGCGCAACTCGGCGTCGGCAAAGGCGATCGCGTTTTAATTTATCTGCCGATGATTCCCGAAGCGGCGATGGCGATGCTCGCCTGCGCGCGCATCGGCGCGATTCATTCGGTGGTGTTCGGCGGTTTTGCCGCGCATGAGCTTGCGGTGCGTATCGACGACGCGACGCCAAAAATAATTTTGACGGCATCGTGCGGTATCGAAGTCGATAAAGTGATTGCGTATAAGCCGATACTCGATAATGCGATCGATCAAGCACGACACAAGCCGCAGCATTGTGTTGTATATCAGCGTGCGCAATGTGCAGCCGAATTAAAAGCGCCGCGCGATCTCGATTGGCAGGCGATGATCGCGAATGCGCCGAGTGTCGCACCCGTGCCGTTGCTCGCCACCGATCCGCTTTACGTGTTGTACACCTCGGGCACGACAGGAAAACCGAAAGGCATCGTGCGCGATAACGGCGGGCACGCAGTCGCCTTGCATTACAGCATGCGTGCGATTTACGACATGAAACCCGGTGAAGTGTTTTGGGCGGCGTCTGATGTTGGCTGGGTGGTGGGGCACTCGTATATCGTTTATGCGCCGCTGCTCATTGGGTGCACTACAGTCTTTTATGAGGGAAAACCAGTGCGCACGCCCGACGCGGGTGCGTTCTGGCGCGTCGTTGCGCAACATAAAGTGAAAGCGCTGTTCGCGGCGCCGACCGCGTTTCGCGCGATTCGCAAGGAAGATCCCGACGCTGCACTCGCGCGGAAATACGATTTATCGTCGCTCAAGACATTATTTCTCGCCGGCGAACGCCTCGATCCGCCGACCTATGATTGGCTGCGCGAAAAATTTCAGCGGCCCATCGTCGATCATTGGTGGCAGACCGAAACCGGTTGGGCGATTGTAGCCAATCCGCTCGGTCTCGAAATGTTTGCGACCAAAGCAGGCTCTGCGACGAAGCCCGTGCCCGGTTTCGATGTGCGTATTCTCGATGACAACGGCAATGAGTGCGCACCGAACGAGCAGGGCAACATCGTGGTGAAATTGCCGCTGCCGCCCGGTTGTTTGCCGACCGTATGGAACAATCATCCGCGTTTTTTCGCTGGCTATTTGCAGCGCTTTCCGGGGTATTACTTGTGCGGCGATGGCGGTTTCATCGACGACGACGGTTATATTTTCGTGATGGGTCGCATCGACGATGTCATCAACGTCGCGGGACATCGTTTGTCGACCGGTGAAATCGAAGAAGTCGTCGCCGCGCATGCCGCGGTTGCGGAATGCGCGGTGATCGGCATCGACGATGAATTGCGCGGCCAGATTCCGATCGCGTTCGCCGTGAAAAAAGACGGCTGCGCTATCGATGAAAATAATTTAGAAAAAGAAATCGTAACGATGGTGCGGAAACAAGTCGGCGCGCTCGCGAATTTCAAACAGCTGATGGTGGTGAAGCGTTTACCCAAAACGCGCTCGGGAAAAATTTTGCGCGGCGTGTTGCGCGCGATGGTCGATGGCAAGGAATACACAGTGCCTTCGACGATCGACGACCCGCTATCGCTGGATGAAATCAAACTGGATTTGCAGCGGCGTGCTATTGGATGTTTTGCGGTAAGCTGATTATTAAGGGATGAAATATGGCGCGATGCACAGCGCGATACCGATAATCGCGATCGCCACGGTGTTGTCGACCAAATACGGAAAGCCCATCAGCGCGAGTCCGCACACCATTGGCGCGGTGCGTTGTTGTTTGCGGCCGTAGCGAAAATAGACGAAACCGATAGCGCCGAAGAGTACGCCCCAGAGCAGATTGGCGGTGTTCATGATAGTCGCAATGCGGAGTTATTCGCGCGCCGATCGTTCAGCGGCGCGCGTACAACTCGATGAGCACTTCGAGTTGCGCCAGCGCCTGCTCCGAGGCATCGATGATTTGAAAGCCGGCCCAGTAGCGGTAAAAATTTTCGGCGCGGCGGCACCACAGGCAATCGGCGCCGACGACGATCTGATCGCTGCCTTTAATCGGCTCGGGCAGTTGCAGTGCAAGCTGGAAGATCGCCTGCGTTTCGATTTCGCGATCGGCCATCACCATGAGTCCTTCGGTGGTGATGTTCACGAGTTCCCCAAACGCACCGCCATTGATCGTATCGAGAATGACGATAGCCTGATTGAGTTCCATGCGTTCGAGTTTGCGTGCCATCTAATCGCTTTCCGTTGGTTATGTATGAGCGCTGAGTTCAGTGGCGCGGACGCAGCTGTTCGACGATGCGTTCGAGCGCCTTCTCAAAAAATGGTGCCTGCGTTTGCTGCTGCAGAATACGCGTGCGCCCGGCGCGGATATCGAGCGCGAGTTCCGCGCCCGTTTTTACCGCGATCTGTTGACCGAGTCGGTTGACGAACATGTAATGCTGCGTGCGGCTGTTTGACCATGCAAGTTTAGCTTGTTGCTGCTCTTTGCGCGGGCGATCGGCCAGAAATACGAACCAAGTGCCGAATTCGAGCCCGCTGAGTTTTTCCAAAATCGGATCGGCCGCGATTTCGGCCGGCGCCGTGATGGGCGCGTCGATATCGGCTGCGCTCTGCGGCGCGGCGCCGGTGCCCAGTACCGCGCGCTCGCGATGGGCTTGATGCAGTGCATCGAGCAACTGCTGCCCGGTCTCGGTTTCGTAGCCGACGGTCTGGAAGCCCTGGCCAAGACGCTCGTTGAGCGTGTCGCGCAATTTCCACAGTTGTTGTTGATCGAGGCCTTCGGGATGCAGGTAGATGAGCGCGTCATCGACAACTTGTGCTGCCGCGCGCCACTGTTCCGAGTTGGAGCCAAAGCGCAATAAATTGAAAGCAAGAAAATTGGCCCACGGTTCAAACAATAGCGTGCGCACGGGTGCAGGCAGGTTGGCGCCGCCGATTTTCTGCAGCAGATAGCGCTCGACGCGCAAGCGTATCTCTTTGAGTTTGTCCTCGCCGCGCGCGGCCTGTAGCGCGCGCTGTTCGGCGAGACGCACGCGCCGCGCGTGTTGGCGCAGGTAGTGGTTGAAATCGAAAGCGAGTTGCGAAAACAGCCGCACATCATTGTCGAATTCATCGAGAATGCGCTGCACGACGGCTTTCATCTGCTGGTAGACGTCGCTTTTGTGCTTGGCCTCTGGATCGATCCAGCGCTCGCCCGCCGCCACCAGTGTATTGAGCAGCTGCCGCGCCGGGTGTTGCGGCGAGTTGAAAAAGGCTTTGTCGAGCAGCGCAACTTTCAAGAACGGCGTGTGCAGATAACTCAGCAGCGCCTTCACCGAATCGGGCAGCTGCTCATCGTTGAGCATGTATTCGAACAACAGGCCGACGATTTCGATCACATCGGCATCGAGCGGCGCGGCGCTGCGGGTTTCGCGTTGAATTTGCTGCGGCAATTCGGCGTAATCGGTCGCGAGCACCGCCTGCGGCGTTTTTGCAGTGTCCAGCGTTTTTGCGCTGTGCTGTTGCAGCGGCTGCAGGCCGACGATGATTTGCGGCGCCGGTTTGGCGTGCGGTACCGGCGCACGCCGCTGCGAAAGCGCACCTTGCAGCTGTTGCACGAGCATCATCAAATCACCCTGCTTCGCCACCGTTTCGGGTGAGTTTTGATTCGACAACTCTTCAGGCAGCGCCGCCGCTTCGTCTTTGCGAACTTGATAGCGCAGATGCGGCAGCACGCCGGCATTTTTCAGATGGTGATTGAGCAGGTGGTACAGTTTGTCGAGCTTGCTCAGCAGCGTGCTGTCGTAGATTTTGTAGCAGACCAGCTTCGACGCGGTATCGAGCTGCAGTGATTGCAGCGCATTGCGCAGCGCTTCGGCGAACACGGCCGGTGCGACGGGGTTGCCGAGATCGCTGATCTTAAAGCCGCCCGCGAGTACCGACAGGCGTTGATTGAGCGCATACAGCGCTTCGGAATAATCGGCATTGGCGCGGCGCGTCATGCTCGCGACGGCGATGGTCTGTTCGAGTTGGTCGTTATCGACGAGCTTGAGCTCGGTGTCGCTCTGGCTGATGTCGCTCGCGGTATCCTCGCGATTGAGAAAATTATCGAACGCCTGTCGCATGTGTTCGAGCAATTGTTTTTCGAGCCAGCGCCGCTGTTCGCGCAATTCGCTGCGCGCCTGCAAATAGCGATTTTGCTCAAGATTGTTGCCGGCCTTGTCGGCCATGCGAAATAGCTGGTCGTCGAGTTTGTCGAGGCTGCTTTTAAAATGGACTGAAGCCCATTTGTAAATGAGCGCTTTGCAGCTTTGCAGCAGGCGATGCTTATCGCCCGGTTGAGAGGGCCTGTCCGATGAGGTCATGGCAATTGTTGTTTGTTTTCGGCGTCGGGCGCGGATGCTGATCGAGTATAGCAGGGGCTGATCCAAGTCGCCGTGCGTCGCGTAAAATGAACATCGATGGGGGCGGATATGAGTGACGATTGGCGCGAACGCGAGCGTTGTCATGCACAGTGGCAGGCGTTGTCGTGCGCGGACATCACGCTAGCGTCTCTGCAGGCATTTTATGCGCGCTACAAATATCTGATTATGAGTCGGCATATTGCCAGCTATCACGCGATCGGTGCGTTGCTTGCCAATCCGGATAAAGACGACCTGCCCGAGGTGGCGCAGCGCCTATTGGCATTGATGATGAACGCACTGGCGCTTCCGGCGACACGCGGCGGTAACGTCAACGCGCTGTTGCACATCTGCGGCTACCTCAAGAGGCAATTGCCGGCGGAGCAAAAACGTGCGTTGCTCGATATTATTGAACGCTACCGCCGTGGCGAGGTTGAGTTTCGCGAACCCGTCGCGCTGTTGCGCGCGCATTTTCAGCGCTTTCCCGATGCGTATATCGAGCAGCAAATATTTCTTAAACCGTATTCGATTGACGAGTGAAGCGCATGTCTGCACTGGTGTGGTTGCGCAGCGATCTGCGCGTCGATGACAACACGGCGCTGCACAATGCGCTGCGACAAAATTTACTAGAGCAAAAAAAATTACCGGAACAACAGCGCCGTGTTGCCGCGCTGTTTTACGCAACGCCTGAGCAATGGCGCGAACACGCGATGGCGCCCGTGAAGGCGGATTTTCTGTGGCGCAATCTCGCGTGTCTGCACCAATCGCTCGCGCGCATCAACGTGCCGTTGCATGTGCGTGTGGTGCCGCGGTTCGACGATATCGCAGCGGATTTACTCGCGCTGTGCGCTGAATTAAATTGCGATGCGGTATTCGCCAATCGCGAATACGCCGTCAATGAAATGCGCCGCGATGAAGTTATTGCAAAACATTTGTCGAATAAGAATATCGCATGGCATTGCTACGACGACGCCACGCTGCTGCCGCCCCATGCCGTGCGCACAAAACAAGGTCAGCCATTCAAAGTGTTTACGCCGTTCAAGCGCGCGTTGCTCGAATCGATTGGCGAAAGTGTCGTGCACTGTCTGCCATCCAATAAAAAAGCCGCGGCGTGGCATCATGCACCGCCATTGCCGGCGTATCCGTATGCAGAGTCGAATGTGCCCGCCGATGACTGGCCCGCCGGAGAAAAAGCGGCCGCGGCGCGTCTTGCGCAATTTATCGAGAACTCGATCGACAGTTACCACACGCTGCGAGATATTCCGGCGGAGGATGCCACGAGCCGCTTGTCGCCTTATCTCGCGCTCGGCGTGATTTCGATCCGGCGCTGCGTCGAAGCCGCGCTCGCGGTGAATGCGGGGCAATGGCAAAGCGGCCGCGCGGGAGCGATCGCGTGGCTCAACGAGTTGGCGTGGCGCGAATTTTATTTGCACGTGCTCGCGCAATTTCCGCGTGTGAGCATGCAGCGTCCACTGCGTGTTGAAACTGAAAAAGTGCGTTGGCGCGATGATGAAAAAGATTTCGATGCCTGGTGCAACGGTCGCACGGGTTTTCCGCTGGTCGATGCAGCGATGCGCCAGCTGGTGCAAACGGGTTGGATGCACAATCGGTTGCGCATGGTTTGCGCGATGTTTTTGAGCAAATATCTATTGCTCGATTGGCGTCGCGGCGAAACGTTTTTCATGCAGCATTTGATCGATGGCGATCTTGCGGCCAACAACGGCGGTTGGCAGTGGAGCGCCTCCACCGGTACCGACGCGGCGCCGTATTTTCGTCTGTTGAGTCCGATACGGCAGATGGAGCGTTTCGACGCCGATGCGCGCTTCTGCAAACAATTTCTACCGGAGCTCAGCGCACTCGATGCGAATGTATTGTTACAACCGGGGCATCCGGAATTATTGCAAGCCGGATATCCGCCGCCATTGGTCGATCTGAAATTCGCGCGCGGGCGCGCTTTGCAAGCATTTGCATGAGCCCCGTGACGCGAATGACCCGCGCGCAGTTGAAAGCGCCATGCGCTATTTCTGCGGTGAGATTGTAGGCGAGCGTTAGGTGCCGCCGTTGTCTTGTACTAGTCTTGGCGTACCATACCGCTATCTGCAGCAAAACATTGTCGTCTCAGTGTTTGCGTAGTTAGGCAGAAAGTCGTCCAGGGCGGAGAGTTGTTCAAAACCGAGAGCTGTCCAAAACTGAGAGCTGTCCAAAACTGAGAACTGTCCAAAGCTGAGAACTGTCTAAGGCTGAGAGTTGCATCGCATGAATGATGCTTTCAATCGTCTCAAATTGTTGGTCGCCGATGATGCCGAGTTGCAGCGCGAAGTGCTGTGCGAGCAATTGCGGCTGCTTGGGCACGACGCTGTGATGGCCGCGAACGGCGAGCAGGCCGTCGCGCTTTATAGCGCAGTCGAGCCCGACGTCGTGTTGATGGATTGGCAAATGCCGGTGATGGATGGAATCGCGGCGACGCGCGCAATTCGTGTGCTGCCGGGCGAACGCTGGGTGCCGATCATCATGCTCAGCGCGCACGGTGAAGAAAGCGAAATCGTTAATGCGTTGCAGAACGGCTGCGATGATTATCTGATCAAGCCGGTCAAGCTGCCGGTGCTCGAAGCGAAAATTAATGCGCTGCAACGCATCGCGCAAATGCACCATGAAATCGAACGCTCCGAGCATCAATTGCAACATTTTTACGCGCAGGCAGAAGAGGAACTCAATCTCGCGCGGCACATCATGGCGCGGCTGGTGCAACGCAAGGAGGGCGATCTGGCCCGGGAATCCGATGCGAGTTGGAGCGAAGCGGCGAGCGGTGTCAGCGGCGATATCATTCTTACCACCACCGCCGAAAATGGCGTCACCTACACGATGCTTGCCGATGCGACCGGACACGGGCTGGCCGCCGCGATTACACTGATCCCGATCGTCAATGTATTTTATGCGATGACCGCGAAGGGTTTCAGCGTTGCCACCATTGTCGAAGAAATGAATCGACAGGTGCGCACGTATTGTCCGGTCGAGCGTTTTGTGGCGCTGGTGTTGGTTGGCGTCAATGTGCATGAATCGACCTTCGAGGTTTGGAATGGCGGTATTCCGCCATTGTTATTGCTCGATGCGCAAGGCAACGAATTGCGGCAATTTCAATCGCGCTATCTGCCGCTCGGCATCATCGGCGAGAGCGGCTTTAAAACTGCTCCTGAATTTTTTCACTACGATGAGCCGCTGCAGCTGGTGGCATTTTCCGACGGATTGCTCGAAGCGGGCGATCGTGAGCCGTTCGGGTTGGAGCGCCTTCGCTATGCGCTGTGTGCGGCACCGCCACCGCAGCGCTTGCTCGCGGTTCAGCAGGCGGTGCGCGACTTTCTCGGCGACATCAAGCATCACGACGATATTTCGCTCGCGCTGATCGAGTGCCCGTTGCCCATCACCGTGCTGGAGCGAATCGGTCCAGTCGTCAGAAATTCGACATCGCCGGTGCAAAGTGATTGGAGTCTGCAGACGACGCTTTCCGCGCGGCAGCTGAAGACGATCGATTTTGTGCCGATGATGGTTAATTGGGCGCAGGCGATGGGGCTCGCGCGCGAACAAGGCAGCACGTTTTTTCTTGTCGTCACCGAATTGTTTGTCAATGCGCTCGAACACGGTCTGCTCGAACTGTCATCGACTATCAAACGCGAGACCAACGGTTTCGAGCGCTTTGTGGAGTTGCGTCGGCAGCGCCTGCACGAGCTCACCGAGGGCCAGATTCACATCGCGCTATTTTCGCGCGTCACCGGCGAAGGAACGGTGCTGGGTATTCAGGTTCGCGACAGCGGTAAAGGTTTCGTGGAGCCATTAAACGATGAGAGCGAACTCAGCGGCAATAAAACGCTATCCGGGCGCGGTATCGCGTTGGTAAGAAAATTTTGCCGCAAGCTTGAGTACCGCGGCTGCGGCAATGAGGTGTATGCGGAGTTGTTGTGCTGAAAATTCGCGCCGCGAATTTCAGCGCGGCGCGAATGCAAATAGCGCTTGTGAATTAAAACTGATAGGACAGGCCGACAGAAAAAAGATCGACGTCCATGCTGGTATTAGTGCTGTTTTTATTGTTCAAGTCGAAGAACCGCTCCCACTCGGCCCGTGCTGACAACCCTGCATAAAAATTCCACGCGACACCTGCGCCGAATGTCGGGCAGGTTTCCTTTTTTGTTTCAGACGCGATGCCGGTGCCTTTAAGTTTTGTTTCGGCATAAATCAATCCCAGCTTACCGAATACCGAAACGCCGGCATTGACGGGTAAAATTAAAACGCCATCAAGATTAAAACCTTTGTTGTCGTACGAAAAATTTCCGCTGCCATTCGGGTTTGTGTATTTGTACTCTATCTTTCCGAGATCGACATAGCCGCCTTCTAGCGCAAAATTTGGCGCGAACTGATAACCGGCCTGAAGCTTGTAGCCCGTGTCGGAGCGGTCGAGCTTCGATGAGGCATTTGCGTATGGGTCAACGTAAACGGCGTCCTGTTTGCTTTTGGAAGTATCATTGAGACTGGTGCCGGTTATCCCGCCCGAGCCCAGCACATAAAAACCTTCGGCATGGGCGACAGCTCCAGCGGCGAGCAGTGACAAGAACAGCGTTGAACGAATATCCATTGTTTAGTCCTCGATCAGAAAAGTTGAGGCCGCTTGGTGCGACTGCTGTATTTTAGGCTAAAACCGCGCATTAGTATTCGCCTCATCGAATCGCACGGTCGAGATTCGATTGTCAATTGACGCCGCGAAAGGTTGCGCGGCGCCACGATGCTTGTGCGGATTAAAATTGATAAGACAGACCCGCTGAGAAGAGATCGACATCAAGTTTTGAGTCGAGGTTGTAGAGATCTTTTTTGTTGAGATCGAAAAAGCGTTCCCATTCAGCGCGCACCGATAGTTTCTGCCAAAAATTCCAGGCGATACCGACTCCGAATGTCGGCTCAGTGGCCGTTGCGGTTTCGGATTCGAGGCCGTCACCTTTGAGCTTGGTCTCCGCGCGAACCAGTCCCAGCTTGCCGAACAACGACACACCGGCATTGACCGGCAGGATCAAAACGCCGTCGACATTGAAGCCGTGGGTGTCGTAAGAAAAGCTCCCGCTCTCGTTACTGACACCGTTGCTTAACGTGTATTTGTACTCCGTTTTCCCGAGATTTACATAGCCGCCCTCGATAGCAAAATTCGGTGCAAATTGATAACCCAGCTGAAATTTGTAGCCGGTGTCAGTGCGGTCGAGCTTGGTTGAAGTCAAATTGATTCCGAGAGATTGCGCGGCGTAATTGAAGGCCGAATCCAGGTCGCTCTTGGAAATATCTTTAAGATTCGTTTGGCTGATCCCCGCCGAACCCAGCACATAAAAGCCTTCGGCATGGGCGACGGTTGCAAATGCGAGTATCGAACAGAATAGCGTCGAACGAATATCCATGTTGTGGTCCTTGGTTAGACAAAGTTGTGGCGCTTTATGCGACTTTCCCATTTTAGGCGAAAATACTGGATCTGCATTATTTGCGTCCACCGCAGGGGTTGGAATTGCCCGGTGCCGACCCCAGTATGTTCACGCAACGCTATCTGCGCGCTAAGGACTGTCATGACCGAACACAACAACGATACGATTGAAATCCTTGCCGATTCGGAGCAGCACCCGCGCGACGATGCTCGTGCCGGCACAGGCCTGGTGGTTCCCGATGCCGTTCTGCCCGGCTCGCTGTATGTGATTCCCGTGCCTGGGCGTCCGTTCTTTCCCGCGCAAATTCAGCCCATCGTGCTCGATCTGCAGCCGTGGGGTAAAACGCTCGAGCGCGTCGCCAAGAGCGAGCGGCCTGTGTTGGGACTGTTGTATTGCGGCGATCAAGATCCCGCGCATATCGATCCCGAACGCATGCCCAGTATCGGCTGCGCGGTGCGCTTGCATCGCGCGCAGCACGACAGCGAACATGCCCAAATTCTCGTGCAGGGCTTGAAACGTTTTCGCATTCGGCGCTGGCTGCATAGTGAGCCGCCGTATCTGGTCGAAGTCGATTATCCCGATAGCGCGGTCGACGATCGCAGCGACGAAGTGCGCGCGTATGCGATGGCGCTGATCAACACCATCAAAGAATTGCTGCCGCTCAATCCGCTGTACAGCGAAGAGCTCAAACAATATCTCACGCATTTCAGTCCCAACGAGCCGGCGCAGCTCACCGATTTCGCGGCTGCGATCACCACCGCCAGCGGCGCCGATTTGCAGGATGTGCTCGACACGCTGCCGCTGTTGCGGCGCATGGAAAAAGTATTGCTATTGCTGCGCAAAGAAAAAGAGGTCGCGCAATTGCAGCATCAAATCAGCACGCAGGTGAACGATAAAATTCAATCGGGTCAGCGCGAATTTTTTCTGCGCGAGCAGCTGAAAGTTATTCAGCAGGAACTCGGCATTTCAAAAGATGATCGCACCGCCGATGCCGAGGAGTTCGGCAAGCGTCTCGAAGGCAAAACGGTACCGCCGCAGGCGCAGAAAAAAATCGACGAGGAGTTGAAAAAATTATCGGTGCTCGAAACGGGTTCGCCCGAATATGCCGTGACGCGCAATTATCTCGATTGGGCGACGGCGATGCCGTGGGGTGTCTACTCGCCCGATCAGCTCGATTTAACGCATGCGCGCGCGGTGCTCGACAAGCATCACGACGGCCTCGACGACGTCAAGCAGCGCATCATCGAATTTCTCGCGGTGGCGACCTTCAAGGGTGAAGTGTCGGGTTCGATTATTTTACTGGTCGGCCCGCCCGGTGTCGGTAAAACATCGATCGGCCGCAGTATCGCCGATGCGCTGGGAAGAAAATTTTATCGCTTCAGTTTAGGTGGCATGCGCGATGAAGCCGAAATCAAAGGGCATCGCCGCACCTATATCGGCGCGATGCCGGGCAAACTCGTGCAGGCGCTCAAAGAAGTTGAAGTCGCGAACCCCGTCATCATGCTCGACGAGATCGATAAAATCGGTGCGTCGTATCAGGGCGACCCGGCGTCGGCGTTGTTGGAAGTGCTCGATCCCGAGCAGAATGTGGATTTTCTCGATCACTATCTCGATCTGCGTCTCGATTTATCGAAGACGCTATTCGTGTGCACGGCGAATCAGCTCGATACGATTCCGGGACCGCTGCTCGATCGCATGGAAATCATTCGTCTCTCGGGTTACATCACCGAAGAGAAACTTGCGATTGCGAAACACCATTTGTGGCCGCGCCTGTTGCAGCGCTCGGGTATTTCAAAGCAGCGTCTCAAACTTGGCGATGCGGCGATCCGCGCCGTTATCGAAGGCTATGCGCGCGAAGCGGGTGTGCGCAATTTGGAAAAGCAACTCGGTCGTATCGTGCGCAAGGCAGCGGTGCAATTACTCGACGACGCGGCATTGAAAATATCCATCGGCAAAGCCGAAGTCGAACAATGGCTCGGTATGCCGATGTTTCGCACCGAAACACCGCAGCGCGGCGTCGGCATCGTTACCGGACTCGCATGGACCGCCCTGGGCGGCACCACTCTGCCGGTCGAGTGCTCGCGCATTCACACACTCAATCGCGGTTTCAAATTGACCGGCAAACTTGGCGAAGTGATGAAGGAGTCGGCTGAGATTGCGTATTCCTACGTGATGTCGAATCTAAAAAAATTCGACGCACCGGCGAATTTCTTCGACGAATCGATGGTGCATTTGCACGTACCTGAAGGCGCGACGCCGAAGGATGGGCCCAGCGCGGGCGTGACGATGGCGACGGCGCTGTTATCGCTCGCGCGCAATCAAAAACCGCAGCGCGCGCTCGCGATGACGGGTGAATTGACGCTGACGGGCGAGGTGCTTGCCGTCGGCGGCATTCGCGAAAAAGTTATCGCGGCCAAGCGCGTCGGTATCCGCGAATTGATTTTGCCGGAACCGAATCGGCGCGATTACGAGGAGTTGCCCGCGTATATTCGCGAAGGGCTGACGACCCATTTCGCATCGCGTTACGATGATGTTGCCCGTATTGTGTTTAAGTACTAAAAATTTTAATTATGCCGTTGCGTCGGCGAGTGCGGGAAAATGGTGTTGCGGCGGTGCCGGGCGCGCCAATAGATAACCTTGAAAACGCTGGCAGCCGCGCTGTTTGAGAAACTCAAACTGTTCGACGGTCTCGACACCTTCCGCCACCACTTCGAGTTGCAAGTGGCGAGCGACGGAGAGCACGGCTTCGACGATGGCAACATCGTTGTCATCGTCGGGCAGGGAATGGACAAACGCGCGGTCGACTTTCAGCTCGTGCAAAGGCAACAATTTCAGATACGCGAGCGATGAATGGCCGGTGCCAAAATCGTCGATCGAAAGGCGTATGCCCATGCGCCGCAGTTCCAGCATTTTTGTGCGCACGTCATCGAAATCGGCGACGACAACGCCTTCGGTAATTTCGAGCACGACGCGCCCGGCGTCGGCGCCGGTCTCCCATAAAATCGAGCGCACGCGTTCGACGAAATTAGCTTCGTTGAATTGGCGCGGGCTGACATTGACGCAGATCGATACCCTATGACCGGCAAGCTCCAATGCATGCACGAGGTTGCCGGCGCGGTGTAACACCCATTCGCCGAGCGGCACGATCAGTCCGGTTTCTTCGGCGATGGGAATAAATTCGTTCGGTGAAATAAAGCTGCCATCGGGTTGCGGCCAGCGCAGCAACGCTTCGCAGCTCACCATGCTGCGCGCGGCATCGTATTGCGGTTGCAGATAGAGTTCGAACTCGTCGCTGTGCAAGGCACGCCGCAATGCGCGTTCGAGTGCGAGTCGAGAGTCGACCTCGGCTTTCATCGCGGGTTCGTAAAAGCGCATCGCATTGCGCTGCGATTCCTTGACGCGGTACATCGCGATATCGGCTTCCTTGAGCAGGTCCTCGGCATTTTCCACGTCTTTCGGAAACAGTGTGATGCCCAGACTCGATGTGACGATATGCTCGATACCGTTGGGTAACAGGAAAGGCTCGCTCAACGCGCTTTGAATTTTTTCGGCAATCGCCGCGGTTGCCGTCGCGGTTTCCGGCAGCGCGTCGCTGACGTTCTGCAGCAGGATCACGAACTCATCGCCGCCGAGACGCGCCACCGTGTCCTCCTCGCGCAAATTGCGCTGTAGCCGGTGCGCCACCATTTTCAAAAAATCGTCGCCGGTGTTGTGGCCGTAGGTATCGTTGAGCTGTTTGAAATTGTCGAGATCGATGTAAATAACGGCGCCGTAGCGCGCGCTGCGTTTCGCCGCCATAACCGCGGTGCGCAGGCGATCGCCAAACAGGCGTCGATTCGGCAGGCCGGTTAAATAATCGTATAACGCAAGGCGCTCAACTTCGGCTTCGGCGCGTTTGCGCTCGGTAATATCTTCGATCACGGCGATTTGATATTCGATATTGTCTTCGCTGCCGCGCGCAATCGAGAACTGCGAGTTAACCCAGATAACATCGCCGTTTTTGTGCATGTAGCGGTGGTCGAGCTGGCTTTGCGAGACGCTGCCGTCGCGCAATCCGGCGGTGGCCTGCGCGGTGAGCTCCTTGTCTTCGGGAGCAAGCAGCTTTCCGTAAGGCAGTTGCAATAATTCATCGTGGGAGTAGCCGAGAATATCGCAGAATTTTTGATTGACTTGCACCCACTGCGAATTGCGGTCGAGCAGGGCGACACCGACGGCGGCCTGCTCGAAAGTGATGCGGAAACGCTGCTCGCTGTCGCGCAATTTTTCTTCGTCGCGATGATGCTGCACGACAATGGCAGCCAGCGAGCTGAGCGTGATAATTAATTCATTATCCTGCGCTGTCGGTGTGCGCGGGTGGTCGAAATAAAAATTCAGTACGCCAAATAGCTCGCCGTTTTTACCTGTAAATGGAATAGCCCAGCAAGCGCGGCGCCATGGTTCTGCCGCGATAATTGGATGCAATGTTGCAAACTCTGGATCGGCGAGCACATCCTGGCAAATCACTTGACGGTTGCGCGCTGCCGCCGTCACGGCGGGGCTGGTGCCCTCTTTAATGGGGATAGGCGCGGGCGGGCGTGTGGCATTGTCCGGCCAGGTCGGCGCGGCGCTGAAGTGGAGAAATTCGGCTTTGTTATCTGCGAGGAAAATGGCGCAGTGCGACGACGGCCAGAACTCTTCGGCGAACAGCGCAACGTCGTTTAATAATTCAGGTAAGCTCGCATCGGTTGCCAGTGCATGCAAGATGTGCGTCTGCCCTTCAAATCGTTTTTCAATGCGCTTGCGCGATGTGATGTCTTCGTAAATTCCGATCAATAAATTGCCAACGCCTTTCTCGTCGCGCAGCATCGACATCGTCATGCTGGTCCAGATCACCTCGCCATTCTGGCGTCTATAGCGTTTTTCTTGATTAAAGCTGTCGATTTCGCCGCGCTCCATTTTGCGCGTGAGCTCCTCGGTTATCGCTTGCTCCTCGGGAACCGTCACTAAACGCGGGCTTCCGTAAATGATTTCTTGCATCGGATATCCAAGCATCTCGCTGAATTTCGGATTGCAAGTGCGTTTATTGTTTTTCGGGTCATAAACCAGTATGCCTACCGCGGCTTGTTCAAACATTCCGCGCAGTAATTTCTCGCTTTCGGTGACGCGGTGAGCGGCTGCGCGCAGCGCGGCTGCCCCGGCGCCGACGGTAAGATTGGAGAGGCCGAGCATGCCGAGAAATTCGATGGTGAAGAAAAATACGTTCCGGCCGGGTCCGTAGGGCTGGTGCGCCAAAGAAAGCAGCGCGAGGATGGATATAAAAGAGGTATAGCTGGTGAGAATACCGAAGCTAAAGCGAAAGGCCATCACGATTAAACAAGGCGCGGTCATCATCACCATCGGCAGGATCATCGCCTGCGGATTCGGCAAGAATACTTTCCACCATATAAGGAGTGCGCCAAGAATTGCGCCGAAAAACTCCAACGCGCTACGCCGTGAAATCGCGCGCCAATCGTTCAAACTAAAAAGCGCTGGCGCAATGAGCGAGTTCGCGATTGCACCATTGGCCCAAAGTACCAGCCAGGCCAAAAATTCCCAATGCATTGATGTGGAGGTGTCGAGCAGCGACTGGAGTACGCTGAATGTCGCGGTCAGCATCGGCGCAATCAGTACCGCGAACAGGATGAATTGCAAAACGTTGCGCGGGGTCGCAAACGCATCGATGACACCATTGCGCCGCAGTTGCCAGCACGCGTAACCGAGCGGCAGGACATGGCCGGTTGCGGCCAAAAAACTGAACAGCGGATGTCCGAGTGTGTTGAGCAGGAACAAAAATATGCCGAGGCTAGAGCCGATCAGTGCCGCTTCGCCGTAGTACCAGGCGAGCGCGAGCGCGATCCCGGTCGGAGGCCACATTACCGTCGCGATATGGTTCGGCCCGCCTTCAGCGGGGATGAGTATGGTCAGCCAGGCGGCGGTGAAGTTCGCGAAAGCCGCTAACAGCAAGATCGCCCACCAAGGTGGATTGCGCGCTATGGACGCTACGCGTGCGCTAGTACTCAACGTTATTTCCGAAAGTGGTCCAAGGGTGATAACTGCATGCCGTTCCGCCGTCATTTTTACTTATACCAGCATGTCAAGCCGGCGCACATTTTTAACGATAGCAGAATGCAATTGATTGGCGAACGGCACTCCTCTATTCAGATGTCTCAGATTGTATGTGTGTCGAGTCACACTTCCGGCTTGTTGTAATTCAAACGTCACTGCGACCTATTTACTATTTCGTCACCTTGCTCGGGTCACCTGTTGATTGGCTTCACAAATGCGGTAATTCCTCATGTCCGCGCCACGGTGAGTTGACTAGATTTCAGAGCGTGCGAGCTCAATGCATCGCGACAGGATGTGTGCCTCTAACTAACGGATTGTATCAGCGAGATGAACGTCAATGCGTAAGTCAGTAGTGCTTGGTGGGTGCTTCATTCTGTCGGTCGCGGTCAGTGATCAGGCGTTTGCAGGAAAACGCACGAATTTGTGGTCCGGATCGAAACCTACAGCAACATCGACCGATACCACCTGTTCGAGCTTGAGCTCATCGTATCTGAAACGATACTTGCATTGCAGCACCGCAACGCTGACGTCGGCACCAGCACCAGCACCAGCACCAGCACCCGCTCCGGCACCTGCTCCGGCACCTGCTCCAGCTCCGGCACCAGCACCAGCACCCGCTCCGGCTCCGGCTCCGGCACCAGCACCTGCACCTGCACCTGCTCCAGCTCCAGCTCCAGCTCCAGCTCCAGCTCCAGCTCCGGCACCTGCACCTGCACCTGCACCTGCACCAGCACCAGCACCAGCACCAGCACCCGCTCCGGTTACATACAAAGCGCATTTGAGCTGGCAAATTCCGACAACGCGTGCAAACGGACAGGCGTTGTCGGCGAGCGAATTGGCTGGATACGAAATTTATTACACGACTGACAATCCCAACGTCAGCGGCACCTACTCGGTTAGCAGCGGCACTGCAACCAATTACGATGTTGCGAATCTTGCAGCGGGAACGTATTACTTCGCGATGTCGGCGATCGATACGAGCGGCGACAAGAGTGCGTTGTCGCCGGTGGTGACGATTACATTTGGTCCGTGATCTGCGCCATGCGAAAAAGGCAGCCTAGGCTGCCTTTTTTATTTTCCGCGCGAAAAATATTATTCGTGCAATCGGTTCAGGCCGTTCAGCGTCGCTATGCGATAGGCTTCGGCCATCGTCGGATAATTGAACGTGGTCGAAATGAAGTAGCGCACGCTATTGCCGCCATTTTTCTGCTGCATGATGGCTTGGCCGATATGAATAATTTCTGTCGCTTCAGCGCCGAAGCAATGCACCCCAAGAATTTCGAGCGTGTCGGGGTGAAACAATATCTTCAGCATGCCGACATCTTCACCGCTGATCTGCGCGCGCGCCGTTTCTTTGAAGAATGCACGACCGACTTCGTACGGCGTATTCGCTTCGGTCAACTCGCGTTCCGTTTTGCCGACCGAGCTAATTTCTGGGATCGTATAAATGCCGGTCGGCACGTCTTCGACAAAACGGCAGTGTTCTTTTCCGCGCGCCGAGGCGGCGGCGGCGCGGCCCTGATCATAGGCAGCGCTCGCAAGACTCGGCACCCCGATGACGTCACCCGCCGCAAAAATATTTTCGACACTGGTCTGATAGTGCGCGTTGACAGCGACATAACCGCGATGATCGGTGGACAGACCAATCTTGTCGAATTGCAATGCATCGGTATTGCCGGCGCGGCCGTTACACCAGAGCAGCGCATCGCCGTGCAAGCGTTTGCCCGAGCGCAGGTGAATCGTCACGCTATCATCGGTTGCTTCGACGCGTGCGTAACTCTCGCGGTGGCGCATCATCACGCCGTGATCGCGCAGGTGATAGCTCAACGCATCGGAAATTTCATCGTCGAGAAATTCGAGCAAGCGCTCGCGCGAATTGATCAGCTCGACCTTGGTGCCGATGCCGGAAAAAATCGACGCATATTCGCAGCCGATGACACCCGCGCCGTAGATTAGAATTTTCCGCGGCGTGTGCTGCATGTTCAAAATCGTATCGCTGTCATAGATGCGCGGATGCGTGAAGTCGACATCGCTGGGTCGATACGGGCGTGCGCCGGAGGCGATAACGAAGTTGCGCGCTGTCTTGTGCTCAATCGTGCCTTCGGGCGTTTGAATTTCGATGGTATGCGGGTCGATGAAATGCGCGATGCCATGCAGTAAATCGATGCGATTGCGCTGATAAAATTTGCTGCGCATTTTGACTTGGCGTTTGATGACTTCATCCGCGCTGACCAATAGTCGCGGAAACGACAGCGATTGCGGTTCGCCGATATCGCGAAACATCGGATTGGTATTGAAACGCATAAGTTCTTTAACGGCATACCGCAATACCTTCGATGGAATCGTGCCGCGATGCGTGCACGAGCCGCCGACCCAATGATCCTGCTCGACAACCGCGGCGCTTTGATCGTGTTTTCTGGCGTTGAGCACTGCACTCTCACCAGCGGGGCCACTGCCGATGGCGATTAAATCGTAGTCGTATTGGCTCATGTGAAATCGATCTGGAGGGAAGCGGAAACTGCGTTCAGTATAGATCAGCCGTTGCGCGTTGTGAGAGTTTTGGCGCGTGGAAAACGCATGTATCAAACCGAGCGCGACGCTGACTCAAGGTGCTTCGGCAGTAAAAATGGCGCGCTTCGGCGCCGGATAACCTTCGATGGTGCGCGCGGGATCGCCGGGGTCGAGACATTGCGCGAGCGACTGGAACGTCATCCACGGTGTCGCGCGTTGCTCTTCGGTCGTGGTAGTAGTGACGTTGACGAGTTGCGGATTTTTGAAACCCATTTTTTTTAACCACTGGTTCAATGTCGCCGTCGTCGGAATGAACCAGACGTTGTTCATGCGTGCGTAGCGATCGTCGGGCAATAAAATAGTGCCAGCTCCGCCGTCGATCACCAGCGTTTCTAGTATTAATTCACCGCCAGGACGCAGCGCTTCGCGCAACTCGAGCAAATGGTCGAACGGCGAGCGCCGGTGATAGAGCACACCCATCGAAAACACGGTATCGAACGCGCGCAATTTGGTCGGCAAATGTTCGATGCCGAACGGCAGCACGCCGACGTGCGCATCGCGAATGAAATGTTGCAACGCATAAAATTGCATGACGAATACCAGCGTCGGATCAATGCCGACAACAAGCTCGGCGCCCGCGCCGCGCATGCGCCAGCAGTGATAGCCGTTGCCGCAGCCGACATCGAGCACTTTTCTGCCGGCGAGGGGTTTGATCGCGTGCTTGAGGCGATCCCATTTCCAATCCGAACGCCATTCGGTGTCGATGGCGACGCCAAAAATATCGAACGGTCCTTTGCGCCACGGATGCAATTGCATGAGCGTTTGTTGCAATTGCGCGTGCTGCATCTTATCGATCGATGCTGCACCCGCGATGCGCACGCTGCCGCGATCGAGTTCGATGTTGTGAGCGGGCCAATCGGGCAGCTCCGCGAGCGCGGCATCCCAGCGCGCGAGATCGCCGTGGCGATCGCGGTGCAGCAGTTTTGGCAGTTCCGCGCGCAATTGCCGTGCCCAATTGTGCAGGCCGGCGTTTTGCAGTTGCGCGAGGAAGGCGGTCTGCTTTAAAAAATCAGAATCGGCGATCACTTGATCGCGACCAGCGAAGCGAAATTAAAACATTGAAACCACACATCGATACTCGTAAAGCCTGCGCGTTGTAAACGTTCGCGATGGGCTTGCACTGTCTCCGGGATCAAAATGTTTTCGAGCGCCGTGCGCTTTTGCGCGACTTCGAGATCGCTGTAGCCGTTGGCGCGCTTGAAGGCGTGGTGCAACTCGGTGTTGAGCGTTTGCAGATGTTCATCATCAAAGCGAATTTTTTCCGACAGCACAAGCATGGCGCCGGGCTGCATGGCATCGGCGATGCGACGCAGCAATATTTCGCGCTGTTCGAGCGGAATGAATTGCAGCGTGAAATTCATTACCGCAACGGAAGCGTTTTCGATGGCGATGGCGTTGATATCGGCCAACTGCAATGTCACCGGCGTGGTGCGCGCATCGGCCGCGATGAGCGCGCGGCAGCGTTCGATCATGGCCGGCGAATTGTCGACCGCGATGATACGACAATCGCGGCCGTCGAGCAGCGCGCGCATCGCCAGCGTGCTCGCACCGAGCGAGCAACCGAGATCGTAGCAGTGTGTACCTGCGCGCGCGTAGCGTTCAGCGAGCACACCCGTCATCGCGATGATGGTGCTGTAGCCTGGCACCGAACGTTGAATCATGTCGGGAAACACGCGCGCGACATTTGCATCGAAGGCGAAATCGGCGATCGCATCGAGTGGAGTGGCGTAGATTGTATCTTTGCGCATGATTATTTTCGGCACAGTATGTTCGTCGCGGTGGCGGATTTTAACACCGTTGTACCACTGTCGGTTGACAGCAACGATTAGTTGGTGAGCATGGTATCGAAGGCAGCTTGCTGCACGTGCGGCGATCAGTAGATTCCCTTATATCGACAACGATCAGAGCAAAACGCTCCACACAGTTAAACGCCTTTGGCTTATTGCATTTCTTAATAGCTTGCGGGCGGTGTTTGCGAGATGTTGGGTTATTCCAATGGCGTCGCGGACAAAAACTTTGCCTTGATCACAAAATATCGATGAAGTGACTTGCTTGCGTGCTGTCGCAGCTACACTCCTTAACAATCGGTTGCGGTAGGCAAATCGGGCGGTATTGCGAAATCGATCTGGTTGAAATTGGAGGAAAACGTGATGGCCCATGCCAAGTTGTCAGCGCAAACAAACAAAACGTGGTTGCTCCAAGTCGAAAATCTTGCCTTGGTACGCGAATGTCGACGTCGCATCAGCGACGAGTTCGGCGTGAAACTACAGCTCAGTTCCGATGATTTGCTGGATCGCATACAGGGCTACGCCGATCGCAGCAACGATCGTGTGTTACAGCGGTTGGCGCGTCCGATTGCGGTGATGTTGAAAAGCGGTGAAGCGCAGCAGCAGAAATCGATCGATCTGTCGAACATACCGGTCGTCGCACCGAAGAAAGCCGCCAGTGGCTGGATAAAACCGACCGTGTAATCTAGCGAGATCGAATTCCCCGCGCTACTGCGGGGAATTCGATTATTTATCGGCTGCCAATAAGTGTCGTTCGTGTTCCGAAAGCTCGGCTCCACCGCCTTTGCGCAGCAGTAATTCATCGAGCGTGAGCTGATAGCTTGGTGCGAAAGTCTGAAGAAAAAAATCCACTTCCGGTAAACGGTAAGCTGACAAACGCTGTTTGATATTCTCCGCCGCTTTTTCAAATTCGCGATTACCTGCCTTTAGCTCTGCCTGGCATTTCAGGTATGCGGCGATGGTATCCGCGGCCTTGATCATTTGCCGGTGCGCCAGCGGAATATTTTCCTCCACCATCAGCGCTGCGAAATCCTCTTGCAGCGCTGCGGGCAGCAGCGCCACCAATTCGCGCTCGGCCGAGCGCTCGATCGAGTGATAGGCCTGCTGAATCGCCGGAGAATGGTATTTAACGGGAGAAGGCAGGTCGCCGGTGATCACCTCCGAGCAATCGTGATACAGCGCGGCGGTCGCCACCGCGTTGGCATCCAGCTCGCCGCCAAAGTAGCGGTTGCGAATAATGGCGAGCACGTGCGCCAGCGTTGCAACCTCCCAGCTGTGTTCCATCACGTTTTCCTGGATCGTGTTGCGCTTCAGTCCCCAGCGTACGATCCAGCGCAGCTTGCTGATGTAGGCGTAAAAATGGCTGACCATATTCATGTCTCCCGGTTTGCGGAGTTGCGACCATATTAATCTTAGGCTGTGTTTATGTACAGTGCTTCTTTGCGGGCAATAATTGCAATTGCGCTGTTATCGCGCGCCATTGTCGTGATTAAATGCGCCGCTTGATTCTTAGTCTGTTGTTCTATTCCGCCCATTTTCGATTCGATGTGACGATGCCACTTTCCGGTAAAGAAATTTTCCGTACCTACGATGAACTCGGCCCCATTCAAGTTTTCGATGACGGCAGCAAGCGCTATCTATCATTCGGCGAAGGCGATGAGCAGAGCTGTGTGCTGAAAGCGCAGCCGTATTTGCTGCAGCACGATTACACGCGTGCCATGCTGCTGCCGTTTTTGTTTGCGCATCCGCGCGACGCCATTTTGGTTGGCCTTGGCGGGGGTGCGTTAGTTAGCTGTCTGCTGCACCATTTCCCTGACTTGCATTTGCGTGTCGTCGAATTGCGCCACGCGGTGGTGAAGGTGGCGCGCAAATATTTTGAATTGCCGCGCCTCGACCGACTCACAATTATCGAACAAGACATCGCCGAATATTTAGAAGAAAGGAGTCTCGATGAGAAAGAGCATGCAAAAACCGACATATTTTTCAGCGATATTTACGATGCGGAAGGCATGGCGCCGCAGTATTTCGAACCATGGTATATCGAGGCCTGCGCGGCGAGGTTGAGCGATACGGGTTGGCTGGTGCTCAATTGTTGGGATGAGCACCGCGGCGATCACCATACGTTAAGCGCGCTTACTGAAAATTTCGCACAAGTTTTCACGTGCACGGTGTCGAGTGGCAATTGGATCATTCTGGCCTCGAAGCAAAGGCATGAAATCGACGAGGCTAAATTGAAAGAGACAGCGAAATTGCAATCGAAGCAATTGGGTTATTCGGTCAATGCCCTGCTTAATCGCCTGTACCAGGCCTACCCAATTGCCGAGTGAGGGAAAGTCGTGTTCGAGTTGAGCGATATCGCGCTGCTTCTTCTGTTTGCAGCGGGAGCCTTTTGGTGGTGGCGCGGGTACGCCGTGAAAGAAATCGCGTTGCGCGGTGCGCGCACGCATTGCCAATCGTTCGAGGTGCAATTGCTCGACGAAAGTGTCGTGTTGCGCGGGCTTTGGCTTAAGCGCGATAGCAACGGAGCTTTGCGGATTCGTCGATCTTACACATTTGAATTTACCAGTACGGGCGATGACCGCTATCACGGTTGTGTTGTCATGCTCGGCACTGCGATCGAAACCGTTCAACTTGAACCGCATCGTTTGAACTGATATTTTTTTCCGCTTGTTTAACGCTATCGATCGGCCAGAAAAAATTAAACCAAGGACTTAAGTTGGATTGCGATCGAGCGCGCGGTATTGCAGGGCCTCGCGAATATGCGCTTTTTGCACGGCATCGCCGGCGTCGAGATCGGCTATGGTGCGCGCGACTTTTAGAATTCGATAGTAAGCGCGCGCAGACAATCCCAATTTCAACACCGCTTCTTCGAGCGCGAGGCGATTTGCGTTATCGATGTTGCCTATGGTGTCGATTTCACTGCCGCTCAATTGTGCATTCACTTTGTTTTGGCGCGCAAATTGTCGTTCGCGCGCCTGCAACACTTGTTGTTGCAGCGATTGCGTATCTGCTGTATCGCTGCGTGCGCTGCTCAATACGCCGCGCGGCAAGCGATTGACTGGCACCTGTAAATCAATGCGATCGAGCAGTGGTCCCGAAATGCGATCGCGATAACGCCGGATTTGCTCGGCACTACAGCGGCAGGCGCGTTCGGTATCGCCATAATAACCGCACGGGCATGGGTTCATTGCTGCAATTAATTGGAAGCGCGCCGGATAAGTGATCTGCCGGCTCGCGCGTGAAATAACAATTTCACCGGATTCTAGCGGTTCGCGCAGCACTTCGAGCACCTTGCGCTGAAATTCCGGCAATTCGTCGAGAAATAGCACGCCGTGATGTGCGAGTGAAATTTCGCCGGGACGCGGATGGCTGCCGCCGCCGACCAAAGCGACAGCCGATGCGGTGTGGTGAGGCGCGCGAAACGGTCGCTGTTTTAATAACGGCGTGCCTTGTTCGCCCGCAACCGAATGCACCGCGGCGACTTCAAGTTGTTCGCCTTCTTCGAGCGGCGGCAATAAACCGGGCAACCGGCTCGCCAACATCGTTTTGCCTGTACCCGGTGGACCAAACAGCAATAAATTATGCTGGCCGGCTGCGGCGATGGCGAGCGCGCGCTTGGCTTGAGCCTGACCGCGAATATCGGCGAGATCGAGAAATTTTTCTATGTTGGAATGAGGTGGTGCGATAGCGGGCTCGAGTTTCAGCCGATCGTGCAGATGCGCACATAATTCTGAAAGTGTGCTGACACCAAAAACGGTTGCGCGTTTTACCTGAGCGCTTTCGCTGGCGTTTTTGTGTGGTACATACAAAGCGCGATTGGCGTCGGCGCACGCCATTGCGGCTGGTAGGGCGCCGGTTACGGCGCGCAACTCACCATTCAAACCGAGCTCGCCGATAAATTCGCGGTTGCTCAGCGCTTCATGCGGAATTTGCCCGCTCGCCGCGAGAATGCCGAGCGCAATCGGTAAATCGAAACGGCCGCCTTCTTTCGGTAAATCCGCCGGCGCCAAATTAATCGTAATTCTGCGGGTTGGGAACTCAAAGTGCGCGTTGAGCAGGGCGCTGCGCACGCGGTCTTTGCTTTCCTTAACCGCGGTTTCAGGTAAGCCGACGATATTGAGCGCGGGCAAACCATTCGAGAGATGCACTTCAACCGTGACGATGGGTGCGGTAATGCCGCATTTGGCGCGTGAATAAACAGTGGCGAGATTCATGATTTCCTTCCGTGGAATTGTTGTGGGGTTTAATGAGGCGCTTCGTCGTTCAACTGTCGGGTTAATTCATTGAGTTGTATTTCAAGTTGATCGACTTGTTTTTCGAGTTGATCGGTCTGGGCGCGCGTGCGTTCGAGCACAGCAGTCTGCGCGTCAAATTCGTCGCGTGTCACCAAATCCATTTTATCGAGTCCAGATTGAATCAGTGCGCGCAAATTGCGCCGAATATCCTGCGGCAGCGCATTTTGACCTAACAGATCGCTAATTTGCTGCGTCAGTTTGTCGATGGATTCGCGGTTGATCATGGCGCGACCGAGTTGTTGATGGTGAGGGCGATTATATGCGGTACAAAAATTTAAACAATAAAAAAGCCGCCAGGCTTTGCAGCACTGGCGGCCGAAAACACAAATTAACTTAGAACTTGTAGTAGGTTTCCAGTGCCAGCGTAGTGGCCTTGTCGGTGCTTCCACCGCTCGTTGTGACGAGAGCCTGCTTGTCGGTTCTGTCCTGACGCACTTCGCCGCGAACTTCAAAATTAGCGGATGGTGCATAACCTACAGTCAACGTCAGCTCTTTGGATTTTTTGCTGGCTTCACCAAAGCTGCTTGAAGTCGGATCTAGGTTGATGAGGCCGAGTCTCCAATCATCTTTATCGTCAAACTGCTCAGCGCGGAATGACGCATGCCATTGGTCGGTAAATGCATAGTTGACGTAACCAATCAACGCGGTCACTTTGGCGTCTTTGCCATTGATCGCGTTCTCTTGTGTAAGGTTGTCATAATTGAGAACGAGCGACAGGCCAGTCATCGGCTTGACGGTGAGCACGGTATCGAACAGACGGCGATTGGTGTTGGTTGAACCTTCAGGCTCTTTGCCGTTATAGAACGAGCCAGCCCAGCTGACCATATCCATCGGTGCCCACGCGAAGCCGAGTTCCAAGGTTTTTTGGTTGTTCTGATCACTTTGCTGATCCCAGCCGTTGTTGACGCCCGCATAGAGTGTGAGTTGGTCAACCGGGGTGTAGGAAGTGCGAATACCAGTATGCGTGAACGGCAGTGCATTCAGGAACGCGATCGAACGGGTGATGTTCGTGTTGCCGGTCGGATCGATCACTTCGGCACCGGCCAGCGTGTTGTATTTACCTGCCATCACGGTAACAGGACCGGTCGCGTACTGAGCGTAGGCTTGGGTGATGTCCAAGTTGCTGCTGCTGCCGCCGTTGGAATGAATATAGTCAGCATCATTGCCGCCCGTGATGTTAACCAGAGCGCCAAAACCTTCTTTCGGCAGGCTGGAAATCGTCATACCTGCTTGTTGCAGATTGAATGAATCTTTTTGTTGGTCAAAATAGTTGAGCAGCGCTCCCTGATCTGCTGGGTTGATGCTTTGGTGCACGTAGGAGGCATCTACGAAACCCGATACCTTGACGCCGGATGCATCGAGTACTTGTGTCAAAGTGGGGGCATCAGCTAGCACCACGCCGGACGCTGCCATTGCCACCAGACCGATTGCTTTGGAGAGTTGTTTCATCGCCATGTCATTGGACTCCTGGGACTGTTGTAGTTAGCGGGCCGCTGTTGCGGTTGCCCATTATATGTAGCGCGCTCAGTTTAGCAACGCAGGTGCCAGCAATCAATTTTTTTATATATTTTATAGGCTTAAGCGCCTAAGTTAAAAATAAGATGACAAGTGGCTGACAATTCAGCACTTTTGCGCTTTATGTGCGCACTTATCCGGTGCGAAAAGCGAGCTTTTCGAGCAGTAGCGGGGCATCGATGGTCTGTGGTTACAAATTTCAACCATCGCACATTATTTGCCGTGTGGATAATGCTGTTCAGTAATGCGTCAGCCTATGGTCAGAAAACATGACGCACGCACTCGATATATTTTGGTGCGGTAGGCTAAAAATGCACCAAAATCGCACTGGATTTGCGGGTTCGGTATTCCGCTAGCCTTCCAAGGTCCCGTTAAGCGTCTGTTTACGATTCTTTTTTCGCCTTGTGGCACGTCATATGCTTTTTGCAAATCGGCTGTGATACGACGCACTTTTAAATGTATCGCGACTAAATCAGTTTGTGCCACGGCGTGTTGTTGAAGCTGTTGCGCAAGCCTGGCTTCAATGAATCGCGCACGCTGCCATATCGGTAAGAGCGGCGCCAAAAACAGCGCACTGCGCACTGTATGAAGGGAGAAACCATTCCATGAAACTCGTAACGGCCATTGTAAAGCCATTTAAGCTGGACGATGTGCGGGAGGCGCTTTCGGATATCGGTGTTCAGGGTATCACCGTGACCGAAGTGAAGGGATTCGGGCGTCAAAAAGGGCATACCGAGCTGTATCGCGGCGCCGAATACGTCGTCGATTTTCTACCGAAGGTGAAAATCGAAGTCGCGGTTGCCGACGGCGCAGTCGATCAGGTGATTGAAGCAATTACCAAATCGGCCAACACCGGCAAGATCGGCGACGGCAAAATTTTCGTTTCCACGCTCGAACAGGTGATTCGTATCCGCACCGGCGAGACGGGCGAAGACGCTATCTAACCAACCGCTCTCTCATAACGTTCCAGGAGAACAATCATGAAAGTAAAGTCTTTTGCTGGGCTCGCGGGGGCACTGATGTGCGTGCTCGTGTCATGTCTGGCTTTTGCCGACGATGCCGCCCCCGCGGCGGAAACTGCAGCGCCAGCTGCGGCCGAAGCTGCTCCTGCTCCCGAAGCCGCGGCTCCCGCTGAAGCTGCACCAGCTGCTGCGGCCGCACCGAAGCTCGATTCGGGTAATACCGCTTGGATGCTCACATCCACAGCGCTGGTTCTGTTGATGACGATTCCTGGCTTGGCGCTGTTCTATGCCGGTATGGTGCGCACGAAAAACGTCCTTAGTGTAATGATGCAGTGCTTTGCGATCACTGCACTCGTCACGATTCTGTGGGCCGTATATGCCTATAGTCTCGCGTTCAGTCCGGGCACAATGATGAACGAGCTGGTAGGCGGTACATCCAAGTTCTTCATGAAAGGCGTTGATGTGGCCGCGCTTTCGGGCACGATTCCGGAAAGTGTGTTCATGTGCTTCCAAATGACCTTTGCGATCATTACGCCGGCCTTGATCGTCGGAGCATTTGCTGAGCGCATGAAGTTTTCCGCTCTGCTGGTGTTCATGACGCTGTGGTTGACTGTCTGCTATGCGCCGATCTGCCACATGGTTTGGGGTGGTGGTTGGTTGGGCAGCAAAGGCATCCTCGACTTCGCCGGCGGCACCGTGGTGCATATCAATGCCGGTATTGCGGGCTTGGTCTGCGCGCTGGTGCTGGGCAAGCGTAAAGGGTATCGCGAAACGGCAATCAAACCCAATAACATCGGCTACACCTTGATCGGTGCTTCGATGCTGTGGGTCGGCTGGTTCGGTTTCAACGCCGGTTCGGAGCTGGCAGCGGATGGCGTCGCTGGCACTGCAATGATGGCAACTCAGATCGCTACCGCTGCTGCTGCGTTGGGCTGGATGTTCGCCGAATGGCTTATCGGTGGTAAGCCCACCATTCTCGGTATCGCTTCGGGTGCAGTGGCCGGTCTGGTCGCGATCACTCCGGCTTCGGGTACCGCAGGTCCGATGGGTGCGATTGTTATCGGCCTTGCCGCGGGTGTGTTGTGCTACCTCTCTGCAACCAAATTGAAAAATGCCATCGGCTATGACGATTCACTCGATGCGTTTGGTGTGCACTGTGTCGGCGGCATCATCGGTGCGTTGCTGACGGGCGTGTTTGCGGCGCCTTCGTTGGGTGGCTTCGGCACGGTCGGTGCTGCTGGTGGCAACGGCTTCGGCGCGCAATTTGGCGTTCAGTTGACCGGCGTGCTCACCACTTTAGTGTGGTCTGGTGTCGGCAGCTTCATCCTGCTGATGATCACCAAAGTCCTCTGCGGCGGGCTGCGTGTTTCCGAAGAGGAAGAAGCCGAAGGTCTCGATCTGGCGTTGCACGGCGAACAGGGCTATCACCTGTAAGTCGATATACTCGCAGCATCTTTCTGCGAAAACCGCAATCGGGCAGACCGAAAGGTCCGCCCGATTTTTTTATGAACCTTGCATTGAAGTGCGCGTGTTAAAACGTGACATATTTTAATTCTGGCGCTTTTATTTGTGCATCGCACTGCTTGCAAGCGCGTAGCGGTCTGGGCCAAACTGAAAGCGGTTGATTAACGACAGTGCTTCCCACGGAGACCACCGATGAAACTCGTGACCGCTATCATCAAACCATTCAAGCTCGATGACGTGCGCGCTGCGCTCTCCGATATTGGCGTCCAAGGCGTGACGGTGACTGAAGTCAAAGGCTTTGGCCGCCAGAAAGGGCATACCGAACTGTATCGTGGCGCCGAATATGTCGTCGATTTTTTACCCAAAGTAAAATTGGAAATTGCAGTGGCCGATGGCGTGGTTGAATCGGTCATCGAGGCAATCACGAAAGCTGCGAACACAGGGAAAATCGGCGATGGCAAAATTTTTGTGTCGCCGCTCGAACAGGTCATCCGCATTCGCACGGGTGAAACCGGAGAGGATGCAATTTAACTTCCGCTCGCTCGGATTTCGTTAATTAAAGAAACTCAACAAAACTTCATCCGGCATTTGGTTGCAGCCGCTTAGGAATGCAGCCAAATAATCGGTCCTGCTATTCATCCCGCTCAGTACATTTAAATTTTCAGCGATATGATCGTCAAAATTTTTGTGTAAGAATGCGTAATGTTGATGCATTTCTTGAAGCGGCGCGTCAGACGAGTACTGCGTATCGAACACCAGGCGGCAGCGCAGCACAAAGCTTGCTACCGCTTCTGCGGTTTCCAGTGCGGTCTCCTCGCGGTAATTGAGATGCGGTAGTTGGCGCTTGAAATATTCTGCTTGAATTCCGCTCGTGCGATTTATTTCGATTCCGTCCGTGGAAAATAGTGGCGTGCTGTCGAGGCCGCAGCTCGGGGATCGGCTTTTCCAGAGATAGCCGCAGAGGCAATGCTTACTCGCCATGTTTTGCAGTGACAGTGCTGCGAAGCTTTGTAATGCCGATGTGACATCCAGCGCGTGATCTTCTCGCCCCAGCGCTCGTATGCGACCTGTGCTGATCTCGATCAACTGCACCGGCGGTCGCGGTACACCCAGTCCGGCACCCATCTCGGGGCAGATCGGCAGGAGATTTAACTCCTTGCGCAATAATGGATAAGCCGGCAGCAGCTTGTCGGCGCCGTCGTAGCGTACCTTTTCGCCCGCGAGGCAGGCGCTAACCGCAACAGCCGTGCGCTGTGCGGCGCTGCGAGAATCAAAGAAGCGCGATGGCCGAAAATTACAGGGCACTGCTGTTAAAAAATTGACCATAACAAATCGCTGGATGTAAGCAGATAAAATCTAGAAGCAAAAAATCTAAAAAAAAACTTTTTCGGACATTTGCAGTAAATTGAGTTTGATCTATATATTCCCAGCGTTTCCACATCATCGCTAGTTCAAGGCTCTAGCATTACAGGGGTTGATCTGATGGGCAAGTTTGATAACCAAGATGAAGAGATGGACGACTTTGAGGGAGCGGATGAGCAGGAAGCTGAAGAGGACGGTGATGAGACCGAAGCGGCTGAACCGTCAAGCGAAAGCGCGGGGCCTGCGGTCAATCACGAAGAGATGCCTGAAGAGCGCACGGTAGCGTCGCGGCAAAAATTGCGCGATGAAATGTCGAAAGAAATTGAAGAGTTTCTCGCGCGCGGTGGCAAGATTGATCAAATCGAGCCCAACGTGACGGCCGATCCACCGCGCAAGCCGGATAACGATTACGGTAGCCGCCCCATCTAAATTGAAGCGATGATTCGGATTATGGCAGCTGGCAACTCGGCCAGCTGCGATATCTCCTGCGACGGCGGGTCCCCGCCGCTCCAAACTAAACCCCGCCGGTTAATCCAGATCGTGTGGATGCCTAAACGCTGCGCACCGCGCACATCGTTCTCTGCGTCATCGCCGATGTGAATGCACTCGTGCGGCTCGCATGCGGAGAGCGCGAGTGCGCGCAGAAAAGGTTCGGGATGTGGCTTGGCGCGTTCGAGCTGTTCGGCGCTGATGGCAAAATTAAAATAGCGATCGAGTCCGACGCGGGCGATATCGAAATTGCCGTTAGTGATCGCGCCCAACACATAGTTGTTGGTCAGTTCAAGCAGTACTTGTTCAGCGTCGTCGAATAATTCGATATCGTGGCGTGCGCGCAAAAAAGTCGCAAACGCCTGTTCGATGAGTGCCTCGATCGCTTGATCGGTAATGCCTACCTGCCGCATCGCGATATGCAAGCCGCGAATGCGCAGCTCGGTGACACGATGCGCTAAATGCGGATGCTCGCGCGCAATCTGCAATCGAATATCGCGCAGTTCGTCGCGGGAAAAGCGCGCGGTTACGGCGGGAGCGTGTTGCTGCAACCACGCGTAGGTGATGGCTTCGGCGCGCACCAGTACAGGGGCAAATTCCCACAGTGTGTCGTCGAGATCGAAAGTCAGCAGACGAATCGCCATTTTGGGTGCGCTCGTTGCCGCTATGTTATGAGGTTAAAAGCCTGTTCACGATTCAAAAAGTCTGCTTGAGATATTTTGGCAGCAAACGATTCAGTACTTCGGCGATGTAGCCGAGAAACAGCGTGCCCATGCTGGAGCGAAAATAATTGGCGTCGGTGCTCGCAATCGCGAGTACGCCGAGCGGATTGCCGTAGCTCAGCGGCACCACCGCCGCAGAGCCGATTTGACGCGTGTGATCAGGAAAAAGAAATTGGACTTCTTCCGGGCGCAGCGAGCCGCACATCGCCTTGCTGCTTTTGAGCAGGCCGTCGATCTGTGCGCGCGCGTCGGTTAACGTCACCACGCGTGCACGCACGCCGCGGTGTAAATTCGGGTTGCCGATCAGCACAATGCTGGCGAAATCGATTTGAAAATCGTTCTGCAAACTGTTGACGAACGTGTCGGCGATTTGATCGAGCGTCTGTGCTTCGATGAGACGCAGCACCAGCTGTTTAGTCTGTTCAAATAAACGATCGTTGACGCGTGCATTCTCAAGCAAATTATTCAAGCGATGGCGCATATCCATGTTGCGTTCGCGCAGAATCGACACTTGGCGCTCGAGCAGCGATACCGCGCCGCCAGAGGGGTGGGCGACTTCGATGTCGGTGAGCAGATCGGGGCGTTTTAAAAAGAAATCGGGATGCAGTCGCAGATACGCGGCGATTTGTTCGGGATGTAAATCGACGGAGTTTTTATCGAATGCTTCCACGCCAGACTCTCACAAAAAAAATGCGCAAAAAAAGCTCTCACCCAAAAAGTTCTCACAGAAACAAACTCCATGAGAGAGCACAGTTGTTATTGTTGCCGATTGTTATAATTGAATGTGCCCTTCGAACACCGTGGTTGCCGGTCCGGTCATCATAACGGGCTGATCTTCGCCGCGCCACTCGATCTGCAGCGAGCCGCCCGGCAGATTGACCTGCACTTCCCGCCCCAATAAACCGCGCAATTGTCCGCTTACCACCGCAGCGCAGGCGCCTGTCCCGCAAGCCAGCGTTTCGCCGACACCGCGTTCAAAAACACGCAAATTGATTTCGCTTGACGATAATACTTGCATAAAGCCGACGTTCACGCGCTGCGGAAAGCGTGCGTGCGTTTCGATTTTTGCGCCGAGCGTTGCGACCGGCGCGCTGAACGTATCGTCGACCAACAAAACCGCGTGCGGATTGCCCATCGATACCGCGCCGATTTCGTAACTGTGTCCGTCCACACCGAGTGTGTATGCAGCGGCGCGCTCGGGAGCAATAAAAGGAATTTCATCAGGTGTCAGCACCGGCTTACCCATATCGACGCGTACCTGTTTATTGCGCGTGATGTGCAATTCGATGACGCCGGCTTTGGTTTCGACGCGCAGTTTATCCTTGCCGCTAAGCTTATTGTCGCGCACATAGCGAGCGAAGCAGCGCGCGCCATTGCCGCATTGCTCAACCTCGCCGCCGTCGGCGTTAAAGATGCGATAGCGAAAATCGACGTCGGGACGCCCCGGCGGTTCGACCACGAGCACTTGATCGCAGCCGATACCGAAATGGCGGTCCGCCAATTTGCGCACGTGCCGATCCTTGAGCAGAAAACGCTGCGTGATCAAATCGAGCACGACAAAATCGTTGCCGCACCCGTGCATTTTGGTAAAGCGTAACAGCATCGCTCGTAGTCCGGTCGTGCGCTTCGCCGCGAGCGCTGGTTGAGCGAGGGGTCGAATCCGCACAATCGCTGCGACGCGAACACCGCAGTAAAACTAGGGCAGAATCGACTCGCCACGCATTAGGTCGGCGATAGTTTCGCGCGCGCGTACCAAATAGTGGCGGTCGCCATCGACCATGACTTCGGCAGCGCGGGCCCGGCTATTGTAATTGGAACTCATACTAAAGCCATACGCGCCGGCTGAAAACACCGCGAGCAAATCACCCGGCGCCACCGCCAGTTCGCGCTCTTTGCCGAGGAAATCGCCCGTTTCGCAAACGGGGCCGACCACATCGTAAATGCGCGTCGGAGCGCCGGAGCTGGGCTTGATTGGCTGAATATTCATCCACGCTTCGTAGAGCGCGGGGCGAATCAAATCGTTCATGGCGGCATCGATCACGCAAAAGTTTTTGTGTTCGCTGCACTTGAGGTATTCGACTTGCGTGATGAGCAGCCCCGCGTTGGCGACGATCGAGCGCCCGGGCTCGAACGCTAATCGCAGTTGGCGCGAACCCAGCGCGCGCAACACTTGTTGCATGTATTGATCGGGCTCGGGTGGTTGCTCGTCGCGATAGCGCACACCGAGTCCGCCGCCGAGATCGAGATGTTCGATGACGATGCCGTCGGCTGCCAATTCGTCGATCAGTGCAAGCACGCGCGCCAGCGCATCGAGAAAGGGTGAGGTGTCGGTGAGCTGCGAGCCGATGTGGCAATCGACGCCGACGATTTTGATGTGAGTGAGCTGTTTCGCGCGGCGATACACTGCGCGCGCCTCGTCGATTGGAATGCCGAATTTGTTGTCTTTCAAGCCCGTTGAAATATACGGGTGCGTATTCGCATCGACATCGGGATTGACGCGCAGAGAAATTGGCGCAATGCGATTCATGGCGCTGGCGACATCATCCAAACGTTCGAGCTCGGACGCGCTTTCGACGTTGAAACAATGAATCCCTACTGCGAGCGCGCGGCGCATTTCGTCCGCGGTTTTGCCGACACCTGAGAACACGATTTTATCGGGGTCTCCTCCGGCCGCGAGCACGCGTTCGAGTTCACCGATCGAGACGATATCGAAACCGGCGCCGAGGCGTGACAATACGTTGAGCACGGCCAGCGACGAATTGGCTTTGACGGAGTAGCAAATCAAATGCGCGTGTCCTGCCAGCGCGTTGGCGTAGGCATTGAAGCGCTGTGTTAGGTGGGCGCGCGAATAGATATAAACAGGCGTGCCGTAGCGTTGTGCTATTTCGCGTACGGCGATATTTTCGGCATATAGCTCGCCGTTGCGAAATTCAAACGAACTTTTCATCGATTGGCCTGCGTCAGGATTGCGATTGCGGCGCGGAGTTGGCGGGCGGCGTGTCATCGCTCGGAATGAACAGTGGACCTTTTTGCCCGCAGCTGCACAGCAATGTGCAGAGCAATACGAGGAATAACGCTGCGCGCATGATCGATCTCCGGCTCGCAATCAAAGTGGCGATTATAACTGTGCCGCTGTCGTTGTTATACTGCGGCGGAAATAATGTGCTGTCCGCTGGGGAGTCCGCTGTGCAAGCGATGAGTAGTTCGCGATCGAAACGTAATTGGTTGTGCAAATGCTTGCAATGGGCGGTTGGTGTCAGCGCCTGCATCGCGCTGCCGGTGTGCGCCGATGCACTGCTCGATGAACCGCTTGCACTGAGCGAGCGCGCCCCGCTCACACAGCGATTTAATTTGCCCGCGATGCGAAGCGGTGAGTTGTTGCCGCAAGGCGGTGTCGAGTGGCGCGGCGGTATCGATGTCGCCAATAACTTCGTGCGCGAAAAAAAAGGAACCGAAGGGCTGCTGCTCGATGGCGAATCGCAGCGCTATGAATTGAATGTCCGCTACGGGCTGAACTCGCAGTGGGAAATCGGCGCGATGGTGCCGTGGATTTCCTATAACGGCGGCGCGCTCGATAATTTCATCGAGGGCTGGCATCGCACGTTTGGTTTACCCAGCGGCGACCGCACCAAATACCCGACACGCCAACTGCAATTTCTCTATCTGCGTAATGACGGTACCGAACTGAATTTCGATCGCGCCGAAGCAGGCTTCGGCGATACGCAAGTGCAACTCGCCAACCAAGTATTACAAACGTCGCGCGATAGCGTGGCATTGATCGCGACATTGAATCTGCCGACTGGCGACGATAAAAAACTCACGGGTTCCGGCGGCACCAGTGCGGGTATTCTATTGGCGGCTACGCACTCGGACTGGTTCGACTTACCGCTTGCGCTGACGGCAAACCTCGGTGTGCAGAGTTTGCCGCGCGGCGATGTGCTCGGCGATCGCCAAAAAAATTCTGCATGGTTCGGTTCGGGTGAAATTGCGTGGGTGGTAGCCCAGGATTGGCGCTTGCGTGCGCAAATCAACATGCACAGCGCCATTTACAATAGTGCGCTGACAGCGCTCGGCTCGACTTCGACGGAATTATTGCTCGGCGGCACCGTGCGTCTATCGCCGCGCTGGGCGCTCGATGCTGTGATCGGTGAAGATATTGCTGTTGAAACCGCGCCCGACGTGACATTGCAAATTGCGCTCAAAGCGCGGTATTAACAGGGTTACACGCGCGCGAGCGCTTCGTTGAGCGCCCGCTCGAGCCGCTGTTTGTAACGCAAATAATGCACGGTCTGCGGGCCGCCGTTATCGACGATGCAGCGGCTTAAATCCAAATCCGTAATATAACAAGGGTAGCGTTCTTGATCGCTGCGCTGTGCAAGAATGTAGCGCGCGACGGTATCGTAGAGCGCATCGCCCAATTCGAGTTCGGTAAATTCCTGCTGATCGCAATAAATATTGAAAATCAAATTGCTGTTGAAATCGTAATCGGCGATTGCCTGCACATGAAAAGACTGTGTGTTCGAGTGCGGTGCCAGTGTGCGGCGTTCGATATGTGTCGGTGAAATTTCAGCGACGACCTCGTAATATTCTATGCTGCGTGGCGCGCCGCTTTCGAGCAGCACCTCGTGAGCGCCGCCAAATAACTGCGGCATTTCGCTGCCCTGACGAAATAATGCTGCTTGCATGAATTGATTGAGCGGTTGCAGCAAGGTGTGCTCGTCGCGAAAGGGCGTCGAGAAGTTGTAGAGCGAACCCATCTCGTCGATAACGAACACATCGGCCTGCTGCTCGTGGCGTTGGTAGATCACCTTGATACATTCGGCGCGCGCAAGCTGGCTGATCGCGCCGAGCAGCGAGTTGGGCAGGCAATTGCGATCGAGTACGATCGGGCTGAAGTTGCGTTGTACGCGCCCGAGTAATTCGAGCAGCGCTGCGTAATTCGGTGCGCGTTGCACGTTGGGCTGCGTGTCCTGCCACTGCAACATGTAAAACTCACGTTGCATTTCCAGGATGTAGCGCGTTGCGGGCGGACGTGTGCCGCTGTAATAGCAGGCCGCGATATCCTGAAAAAATTGTTCGACGCGCGTGGCGATGGCGCTTGCGCGCGTTGGACAAAAACAGTGAATGTCGAGATTCGGCAGCCCCGGATGTTGTTGCGGCGGCAGCAGTTGCATGTAATCACGCAGGCATTGCAGCAATGCGAACGGGCCGCGATAGCTGCGCGTGCTGACATCGCCCCAGCTGTTCAGCGTGACTTGATCGACTGCGAGCACGAGGTTTTCGCGCAGACCGCTGTAAACGAGACTGTCGGTTTGATTCGATAAACGTTCGAGTCCGCGCGAGCGAATCTGCGCCATCGGATCGATACCGACATTGATGAAAAGTTGCATCGTTATCGGCCGGTTCGCGCTTAAAAACCGTTTGTGCAACTCGTCGTCGTCGCGATCTTCGATGCGTTGTGTCGGCAATCGACTGCGCAGTGTGCGCACAATGTTGAGCAATTCAAATTCGCTGACGCCGTGCTCACCGGGCACGACATACACGTTGGAATCGACATCGAGCAGACCGTTGATCTGACACCATGCGAGTAGCGCGATGAGATCCTTCGAGCGTCGCAGCGGCTGCGAATGGGTTAATTCGCGGCCGTTCAATTGTTCGGCGAAAACCGCCCACGCAGGTTGGTTCGCACGACCGCTCGGCATTTGACTGAAGGTCAGCACATTTTCGCCGAGCCGCGGCGCGATGCCGGGGTTGACCCATTCGACTTTGCCCGCTTTGCGCTCGAAGGCTGCGTAAAGTTTGCGGCCGAGAATCGTCATATCCTGGCCGTTGATGATGGCGCTGGCCTGCGCGCGCCGCGCGAATTCCAGTAAGAAGCGATAGCTATTGGTGAGCTCGCGCACAAGTTCGCGTTGCTCTTTTAAAACGCGGCCGACTTTCCACTGGGGGCGCGCGTCGAGACTGACTAATTGTTGCTTGCCCCAACGCCACTGCTGCACCATGCGTTCGAGCAATTCGCGCTGCCATGATTTCGTGCGCTGCGTCGGCCCTTTGGTGATCGCTTTGCCGACTTTGAAATAGAAACAGCGGCGCACGAGTTCGAGTCGATCGGTTTCACCGCGCGCAAGCAGGTAGCGTTCGAGCTTGCGATACATCATCACATACGGATCGAGTTCATCGATATCGAGTTGTTTTTTGTACAGCGCGCGTTTGAACGTAGTGCTGAGCGGTTCGACGTGCGGATACTCGCTCGCATAGACCTCGGTCAGCAGTAATTTGATGACCGATTTATATGGCGAGTCGATCGCTTTATACAGTTGCCAAATTCCCGCACCGATGAATTCGCCGGCGGGAATGTGCGCGACGCTGCCGAAATCGAGCGTTTCATTGCCTTTAACGAAACGCTTATGGCGCAGTGTTTCGGCGGCATAGTTGTATTGCTGTTCCTGGTCGGGAGGAATCAACCACCAGATCGGCACGCGTCCGCCGATGAGCAAGCCGGTACGATAAAACTCGTCGAGCAGCAGATAGTGTTGCGTGCTGCCGCAATCCTCGCTGCTCACGCCTTCGCGCTCGCCGAGCCGGAATTTCTCGGGCTCCATCAAAAAGAAATGCACTTCGAGCCCGAGCGTGAATGCCCATTTGACGATGTTGTCGCACTTGTCGCGCAGCAGTTGCATTTCCTCGGTATCGAGATCGTCGGGATGACAGACCCAGATGTCGAAATCGGAACTCTCCGATTGCGCGATGGTGCCGCACGAGCCCATTAAAAACAGGCTGTGGATACGCCGGCGTAAATTGGGCTCGCGGTGATAGACGAAGCTGCGCGCGAGGCGCTGCGCGCGTTCTAGATCGACTTTACTCGGCGTGTATTCCGACAATCCCGCCGGCGCTTGATGCGAGACGTAACCCGGTAGCATGGGATGGTTGACATGAAACAGCAGCGGCAGCAGTTCGAGAAAAATCTGCTGACGCGTATCGAGCGCGGATTTAGTCCGGGTCAGACGCGCTTCGTTGACCTGGAGAAATCGTTGCTTGATCAGTTTGAGTGCTTTGCGATCGACGCCGTCGTCGATCGCCGCGAGGGTTTGCATTTGCATGCCTGCAAGTATAGGAGGCGATCGCGGATTTGCCGGGCTTGTTGTCCCGGCGAGGAAGCGCGCTGGTAGAATCCGCTGCGCTTAACTGAGAGAGCGACGAATGCCCGAGTTACCCGAAGTCGAAACGACGCGCCGCGGCGTCGAGCCACATGTACGCGACCGCCGCATCGAACGTTTGATCGTGCGCCAGCCGCGTCTGCGCTGGCCGATTCCGCCGGAGCTTGGAGCTTTGCTCGAAGGTCAAACGATTGAGCGCGTCGAGCGGCGCGGTAAGTATTTGCTGGTGCCGTTCGCGCACGGCACGCTAATCATGCATCTTGGTATGTCGGGCAGTCTGCGCATCATCGCGAGCGGGCTGACAGTCGGCAAACACGATCACGTCGATATCGAACTGAGTTCGGGGCAGGCACTGCGCTTTACCGATCCGCGCCGCTTCGGCGCGATGCTGTGGCAGCCGAGCGGCGAGAGGATGCATCCGCTGCTGGCCGAGCTCGGTCCCGAACCGCTGACCGGCGATTTCAATGGTGGCTATTTATTCGAGCGCTCGCGCGGGCGCAGTGCACCCGTGAAGGCGTTTTTAATGGACAGCCACATCGTGGTGGGTGTCGGCAATATCTATGCAAATGAAGCCTTATTCGGCGCGGGCATTCGACCCGAGCGTGCCGCCGGCCGCATTTCGCGCGCGCGCTATGCGGTGCTGGCTGACGAAGTCAAGCGCGTGCTCGCACGCTCGATCAAGCAGGGCGGGACGACGCTGCGCGATTTTGTCGGTGGCGACGGTAATCCCGGCTATTTTCGGCAGCAGCTCAATGTTTACGGGCGCGGCGATGAGCCGTGCCGGGTATGCGGCTCGTCGTTGAAGGAAATCCGGCTCGGCCAGCGCAGCACGGTATTTTGCCGTCGATGCCAGAAATGAGCGTGCAAATCTCGCGCGCGATCACAAATTTAACCGCGAAGTACGCTATGCTTCGGACCGTGCAGTTGACGTTACAGATGCTTTAACTAGACTTCGTAAACTATTTCCCCAATAAGCTTTTGTCGCCAGCTACCCGCGGCGACGCCGATGGAGATCAGGCCCATGCGAGCGATCGCTAACAAATTTTCCCGACTGCTGACCGTGGCGCCCCGGCCGTTAGCGGCAACACTGCTGTCATTCGCGTTAGTCGCACCGCAGATCACTATGGCGCAGGAGGTTCAAGAGGATCCGTCGGCGCTGGCGATGGCGGGTGACGCACTCATCGCTCGGCCGCTCGGCTTGGTGTTTACCGCTGTGGGTACGGCGCTGTACGTAGTGACGTTGCCGTTCACCGCACTCGGCGGCAACGCTAAGCAAGCGGGGAAAGAACTTGTGGTTGGCCCCGCCGAAGCAACCTTCGTGCGCTGCCTGGGCTGCACCAAGCCGGGCTATCACCACGACGCTGAATAAAAAAATCTTATTCGCCCCCGACTGAGCCTTCTCGGCGGGGGTCCGAGCTTCCAATCAGTTTTTTCCCTTCGATCCAAATGCCATTCAGCCCGCTGCTTTGCGGCGCGATTTTCACGCTGTGGCCAAGCGCTTCGAGCGCTGACTTTAGGGTTCCGGCATCGCTGTCCTGCTCTAATTCCAACCCGTGATTCATGGCGACGATGTGAGGGCTTGCTATCGCTTCACGTGGCGAAAATCCGCCATCGATGCTGTATAGCAGAGTTTTGGCGACATAGTCGATAATGCGCGCGCCACCCGGTGACCCGAGCAGTATGGCGGGCTTGCCGTTGCGAAACACAATAACGGGTGCCATCGACGAACGCGGTCGCTTGCCGGGTTCGATGCGGTTGGCGACACGTTTGCCGTCGATATCGCGCGGTGTGAATGAAAAATCCGTGAGCTGATTGTTGAGAAAAAAACCATCGACGAAAATGCGCGAACCAAAAGCCGATTCGATCGTCGTCGTCATGCTCAGCGCGTTGCCATCGCGATCGACGATGCTGATATGACTTGTGCAGGGAATTTCGGGCGATGTCGCGGTGATGAAGTTTTGCGCGGTAGTTTTTGGCGGCCACGCAGGTTGCCCGGCTGAGACCGTTGTCGCCGCGTGATGTGGGTCGATGAGTTTCGCGCGTGCTGCAAGATAATCGGGTGCAATCAGACCGGCGGTCGGCACTGTAATGAAATCGGGATCGGCGACATAGGTATCGCGATCAGCGAAAGCGAGCCGCGAGGCTTCGGCGAACAAGTGGGCGAATTGAACACTATTGGGCGAACGTGTCGCAGGTGGAAAGCGTTGCAACATTCCGATGATGGCGAACACGGTAGTTGCGCCCGACGACGGCGGCGCCGCGCCGCAGAGTGTATATTCGCGGTAATCCATGCACAGCGGATCGCGCTCTTTGGCTTCATAAGCTGCGAGATCGCCGAGCGCTAGCGCACCGCTGCGATTTGGATTGTGCTGCACGACATCGACAATATCGTGCGCAAGCGGCCCGCGATAAAACGCCTGCGCACCGTCGCGCGCCAGCAATTTCAACGTCTTCGCATATGCGGGATTTTTTAGCAGCGTGCCGATAGGTTTCGGCGTACTTTCACCCTGAAAAGAATTATTGGCGGTTTGGAAAAAATACGCGCGCAGCGACGGGCTTTCGAGCAGGCGCGGAGTTTCTTCGAGCAGTTCGTGCAGGCGCGGCGAAATGAGAAAGCCGTGCTCGGCGAGCGCGATCGCGGGTTGGAAGAGATCGGCCCAAGGCAGCTTGCCGAAGCGTCGATGCGTTGCGGCGAGCAACTTGACGATACCGGGCGTGCCCACCGCGTGACCGCCGATCACGGCATCGAGAAACGCCAGCGGTTTGCCGTCATCTTGCAGAAAATAATTTTCATCCACGCGTGCGGGCGCGGTTTCGCGTGCGTCGAAATAATGTAATCGATGCGCGTGCTGATCCCAGTAGAGTGCAAACGCACCACCACCGATGCCCGACGATTGCGGCTCCACCAAACCCAACACCAATTGCGCGGCGATCATGGCATCGACCGCTGAGCCGCCGCGCTTGAGTATGGCGACGGCGGCATCAGTGGCATGCGCGTTGGCGGTGACGGCCATGAAGTGCTGCGCGCTGCCATTCTGCGTTGAAGTCGCAATTGAATGATCGGTGCTGGCCGCTTCAGGAATTAATGCGTTGTCGGCCGCGCGTGCACAGTTAATAAATGCAGTGCAAAAAAATACCGCGTTAAAAAATACCGTGAGAGTCGAATAGCGCAGCGCAAAAATGAAGTTGCGCATGGTGTTTATCTTTTGGCGGCGATGAGCCGCTCGTATTTATGCATCAGCTCGTCGCGCGATTCAAAATGATTCGGATCGAGCGGGATGCAGTCGACGGGGCACACCTGCTGGCATTGTGGTTCATCGAAATGACCGACGCATTCGGTGCATTTATTCGGGTCGATGATGTAGATATCTTCGCCTTGCGAAATCGCGTCGTTCGGGCACTCGGGTTCGCACACATCGCAGTTGATGCAGGCGTCGGTGATCATCAGCGCCATCGATAAAACCTCAAAACTTCTTGTCGTCTAAGCGCCAAACTTGGCGCGCAATGCCTGCGCAACAGCGGCGGGAACGAACTGCTCGATTTGGCCTTTCATGCTCGCGATTTCACGCACGAGCGTCGATGAGATAAACGCGCAGTGTTCATTCGGTGTCAGAAAAATCGTATCGAGATCGGGCAGCATCGCGCGGTTCATATTGGCAAGCTGCAATTCGTACTCGAAATCGGCGATCGCGCGCACGCCGCGCAAAACAAAGCGGCTGTTGTGTTCGCGTGCGAAATCGACGAGCAGATTGCTGTAGCCGAAAAACTCGATGTTGGGCAGATGGCTCAACGCGGCGCGGCACAGAGCGATGCGCTCGTCGAGGTCGAATAGCGGCTTTTTCTTTTCGCTGTGCGCAATCGCGAGAATCACGCTGTCGAATATCCCCGCCGCACGCTCTACGAGGTCGACGTGGCCGTTGGTGATGGGGTCGAAAGTGCCGGGATAGATAACGGTTTTCATGTCGTCAGCCGCATGCGCCTAAAGAAATTCAAGGGCCTCAAGTCGCGCATACTAGCGGTTTGGCTCTTGAGCGGCAACGCGCAAACGAAATCGAATAGCCGCTTAAATATGCGGGCTTTCGTGCCCTGCGTTATTTACGCTCTTTGTGTTCGCGAAGAAAAAGCCGATAGGCGACTTGGCCTGCACGCTTGTCGCGATGCCGATGCCACGTCGGCGGCACCGCGGGTGCTGGCTCATCGGCCGCAGCCTCGATGTAGATCCAGGCGCGCTCCGCCAACCAGTTTCTGTCTTCGAGCAGCTTGCAGCATTCGTCCAATAAACCCTGGCGAAACGGTGGATCGATAAAAACGATATTGAACGTTACCGCAGCGCTCTGTTGCAGCCACGCCTGAGCTGCGCCGCAGAAAACTTGCGCGTCGCGGCAAGACAACAGTGTTAGATGTGATTCGATGCGGCGTGCGGCGGCGGAGGCAGCATCGACGAACTGGCAAAAGCCCGCGCCGCGCGACAGAGCTTCGAGTCCGAGTGCGCCGCTGCCGGCGAATAAATCGAGGCAGCGCGCGCCGCTGATTTCTGGCGCGAGCCAATTGAACAGCGTTTCGCGCACGCGATCGGGGCTCGGCCGCAAGCCGGGCAGTGCGGGAAAACGCAGTTTGCGTCCGCGCCACTGCCCGCCGATGATGCGCAATTCGCCATCGGACTCGGCGAGTTTACCGGTGCCGGTTTTGCTTGATGTGGAGCGAGTGGCGGTCATTCGACAAATCGACGATGCGGAATGGTAGGATACGCGCTCGTTGCGAGGTCCTATATATCGATAACATGGGACCCACTCTAGCATGATTTTTTTCGTCGAGCGCCAATGAAGTTTTTCGATCACTTCCGCAAGGAAAAAAACAAGGGCAACGATAAAGACCGGCCCGAAAGCGAAATCGTCGAAGCGGCTGCGCCAGTTGCCCCGCAACCTCAAACGCAACCACAGGTCGACATTGCGCCTTCCGTATCCGCTGAACCAAAGACCGGCTTTTTCGGCCGCTTAAAAGCCGGTTTACGCCGCACGAGTTCGTCATTTTCCGAAGGTGTCGGCAATCTTTTTCTCGGTAAAAAAGCGATCGACGACGCGTTATTCGAGGAGCTCGAAACGCAATTGTTGCTGGCCGATGTCGGCATCGACGCGACGCAACTGATCATCGGCAATTTGACCAAGCGCGTGTCGCGCAAAGAATTGAGCGATGCCGGAGCGTTGTATCGCGCGCTGCAGGATGAATTGAAGGCGCTGATCACGCCATGCTCGGCGCCGCTCGTGGTTGATGCGACGCACAAACCGTTCGTGATTTTGATGGTCGGCGTCAACGGCGTTGGCAAAACCACGACGATCGGCAAATTGGCCAAGCGTTTTCAGAGCGATGGCAAATCGGTGATGCTCGCCGCGGGCGACACATTCCGCGCGGCGGCGGTCGAGCAATTGCAAGTGTGGGGTGAGCGCAACGCTGTGCCTGTGATCGCGCAACATACGGGCGCGGATTCGGCCTCGGTATTATTCGATGCATTGCAAGCCGCGCAATCGCGCGGCGTCGATGTGTTGATCGCCGATACCGCGGGGCGTTTGCACAATAAAGATAATTTGATGGAAGAGCTGAAAAAAATCGTACGCGTGATGCGCAAGCTCGATCCGAGCGCGCCGCATGAAGTGTTGCTCGTGCTCGACGCCGGTACGGGACAAAATGCGCTCGCACAGGTGAAGCATTTTCAGGAGACGGTTGGCGTCAGCGGCATCGCGTTGACTAAACTCGACGGCACCGCGAAAGGCGGTATTATTTTCGCGATCAGCCGGCAGAGCGGGTTGCCGATTCGCTTCATCGGCGTCGGCGAACAAATCGATGATTTGCGCCCATTCGACGCCGATGAATTTATCAGCGCGCTGTTCCAACGTGAGCCTATGCATCCAATATAAACTGATGTATCCAATGTAGACCGATGTATCCAACGTAAACCGATGTAAGTACAGCGTGAGCCCGCTTCAAATTAGAGACGTGTAGTGATCGAATTCGAACGAGTAACCAAGCGCTATGTGGGCGGTCATGTGCCCTCTGGGGTATTTGAGGCGCTCAACGATGTGAGCTTTGTGATTCCGCGCGGCGAGATGGTATTTCTGACCGGTCGCAGCGGCGCAGGTAAGAGCACGCTGTTGAAATTGATCATGTTGATGGAGCGGCCCACGAGCGGACGCATCATGGTCAACGGACACAAGTTCGAAAAAATGTCCGCGCGTAAAATCCCTTTGCTGCGCCGCGAAATCGGCGTCGTGTTTCAAAATCATCAACTGTTGTCGGATCGCAGTGTGTACGACAATGTCGCTTTGCCGCTCATGATCCTCGGGTATCAACCCAGCGAAATCGGCCGGCGCGTGCGTGCGGCGCTCGACAAAGTCGGTTTACTCGGCAAGGAAAAAAACAATCCACACACCCTATCCGGCGGTGAACAGCAGCGCGTCGGCATCGCGCGCGCCGTCGTGCATAAGCCGCCAATCCTGTTAGCCGATGAGCCCACCGGCAATCTCGATCCCGAACTCGCGCGCGATGTGATGCATCTGTTCGAGCAATTCAATCAGGTCGGCGTTACGGTGCTGGTCGCGAGTCACGATCTTTCGCTGATCGCGCGCATGCCGCATCGCACACTGATGTTGCGCGAAGGTCAGCTCGTGCGCGGGGTTGGCGATAGCGCGGGCGGCGATGAGGCGATGCCGGAGCGGGATCATGGCTGAGCGCTCGCCTCCGGAAGGGCACAAGCACCCTGAGGGGCACCGACACCCCCGAGGGCACAAGCGCGCCGGTGAGCGCAATGCGTCCGCCAATCCGCGCCGCATCAATCGCCGCGATCGGTTGACGGCATACTGGCTGCACCATCGTCAGGTGGCGCGCGACAGTCTGCTGCGCCTGCTGCGCAATCCGTTCGGCAGTTTGGCGACGTGGCTTGTGATCGGTATCGCGCTGGCGCTGCCGGGCGGTTTTTATCTGCTGCTCGACAATTTGTCTCAGCTCGGTGGCCGCTGGAATGGGGCGCCGCAGATTTCCGTGTTCCTACAGCAAAGTGTCGATGAGGCGGCCGGCCGCGCGTTGCAACAGCGCATCGCGCAGCGGCCCGATGTGACGCGTGCCGAGTACATTTCGCGCGAACAGGCGTTGGCGGAGTTTCGCAGTTTGTCGGGTTTTGGCGATGTGGTCGATCATCTCGACGCCAATCCACTGCCCGCCGTGATCGCGGTGCGACCGCTGGTGACGCGCAATCCACTGGAGGGAAGCGGCGGCGCGGCGGCTGTGCAGAAACTGTTCGAGGAGATCAAGACCATGCCGGGTGTCGACCGCGCCGTGCTGGATATGGAATGGGTACAGCGGCTCTATGCGATGTTGGACGTCGGCCGGCATATGGCGCTGGCGCTGGCCGCGATGTTGGGCATGGGCGTGATTCTCGTGATCAGCAATACGATCCGGCTCGCGATCGAAAGCCGGCGCGACGAAATCGTCGTCGTCAAACTGGTCGGTGGCACCGATGCCTTCGTGCGCCGCCCCTTTCTCTATACGGGGTTGTGGTTTGGTCTGGGTGGCGGGCTGACAGCTTGGGGCATGCTTGCGGCCAGCTTGGCGTGGCTCGGCAATCCGGTCGCGCAATTGGCCTCGCTTTATCACTCGGATTTCGCGCTCAACGACCTCGGTGTCGTGCAGGTTGCTGTATTGCTGCTAGCCGGTTCGCTACTGGGCTGGTGCGGTGCCTGGGGTGCAGTCGGCCGCCATCTCGGTGCCATCGAACCCCGTTAGGGTTGGCGAGCCGTGGTAAAAAGCTCAGTCATTTGACGATCTGAGCTTATTGCTAAATGAACTTTTCCAGTGTTAGCACTCTAATTTCGCGAGTGCTAATATGCACCTCACTTGAAGCGACCGACAGCTCCATTGATGTTTCTCTACCAGTGTGAGCAGGCCGTATCGACAAGTGCAACTGGAGGAAAACGATGAACACTCATGGCTTGATACCGGTTCAACCGCTGGTACCGGGCGGCAATCTCACCGCGTACACACAGGCTATCAACAGTGTGCCGTTGCTCAGTGCCGAGCGCGAGCGCGAGCTGGCGGTGGATCTCTACTACAACGGTAATGTCGAGGCCGCGCGCGAGCTGGTTATGGCTCATCTGCGTTTTGTCGTGCACATCGCTAAATCCTACATGGGTTATGGTCTGCCGCTTGGCGATCTGATTCAGGAAGGCAATGTCGGCCTGATGAAAGCGGTCAAGCGTTTCGATCCGGAAAGAGGTGTGCGTCTGGTTTCGTTCGCGGTGCATTGGATCAAAGCCGAAATGCACGAATTCATTCTGCGCAATTGGCGCATCGTGAAAATCGCGACGACCAAAGCGCAGCGCAAACTATTTTTCAATCTGCGCAGCGCGAAGAAGCGTCTGGCGTGGCTCAGCAATGACGAAGCCGCCGTAGTGGCGCGCGATCTCGGCGTCGATATCGCTGAGGTGCGGCAGATGGAAGGCCGTCTTGCGGCGAGCGATATGAATTTTGATGTCGGCGTTGACGATGACGACGATGTTGTCGCGCCGATTCACTATCTCGAAGACCGCAGCGCCGATCCCGCGTTGCAGCTCGAAGAGAGCGACTGGGAAGAGAACAGTCAGGCGGACTTGTCGGTCGCGCTCGAAAAACTCGATGCGCGCAGCCGCGATATTCTCAACGCGCGCTGGCTCAGCGAGAACAAAGCCACGTTGCACGATCTCGCCGACAAATACGGCGTTTCGGCCGAGCGCATTCGCCAGCTCGAAAAAAATGCGATGAATAAAGTGAAGGCAATATTGGAAGCATAAACAATAGTGCAAGCCTAAATTTTATGTTCATAATGCGAGCCGCCTACGGGCGGCTTTTTATTTTTCTGCCGGGAAGAAATTTATGGCCAAAACGTATTTGTTGATCGCAGCGCTCAATGGCTTTCTTGCGGTCGCGCTCGGCGCATTCGGCGCACATGGCCTCAAACAGAAATTGAGCGCCGACATGCTCGCTGTTTATCACACCGGCGTGCAGTACCACTTCTATCACACGTTTGCGTTGTTCGGCGTTGCGCTGCTGATGCTGCAATTGCCGCAGAGCGCTGCGCTGCGCTGGAGCGCTCTGCTATTTGTTGTCGGCATCGCCATTTTTAGCGGCAGTTTGTATGTGCTTGCGATTACGGGCGTGCGCTGGCTCGGCGCGATAACACCGCTCGGCGGCGTCGCGTTTCTCGCGGGTTGGATGGCGCTGGCAATGGCAGTGTGGAATTGGAAAGCGGCATGAGCGACGGTGCTGATGAGACGATATCACGCCGCATTCACAGTTTTGTGTTGCGTCAGGGGCGCATGACAGCGGCGCAGCAGAACGGTTTGGAAATGCACTGGACGCAAAAAGGTTTGCTGCGTGAGCGCGGACTTGCGCACATCGAGCAGATATTTGGTCGAGACGCGCCGGTCGTGTTGGAAATCGGTTTCGGTATGGGTACATCGCTGTTGCAGATGGCACAGGCCGCGCCTGAAAAAAATTTCATCGGCATCGAAGTGCATCGACCGGGTGTTGGCAAGTTGCTGCACGATATGGCCGATGCGGGCGTCGATAATGTTCGCGTGTATTGCGACGATGCCGTCGATGTGTTGCAACAATGTATCGCCGACGAAAGTTTGGATGCTGTGCAAATATTTTTTCCTGATCCCTGGCACAAGACGCGTCATCACAAACGGCGTTTGATTCAGCCGGAGTTCGTGCAATTATTGCATCGAAAATTAAAGAAGGAGGGAGTGCTGCATATCGCGACCGATTGGCAGAATTACGCCGAGCATATTCTCGCGGTAATGCAAGCGGCTCCGAATTTTCGCAATCGTGCCGAGTCAGATTATTCGCCGCGACCAGCGCACCGACCAAAAACCAAATTCGAACAGCGCGGCGAGCGACTGGGGCATGGCGTGTGGGATATTCTGTTTGCGAAAATTTAATTTCCGCTCGACGCTCAATGTTTCGCTGTGTTGACGCAAGGGGTTGGTAAACATCATGCAATCGATACGTTACACCACAGACCGCACCATCACGCCGGCACAATTTCGCGATTTGCTCGTGCGCTCGACACTGGGTGAACGGCGCCCGATCGACAACGACGAATGCCTGCGCGGCATGATCGCCAATGCTGACATTATGGCGACGGCTTGGGATGGCGATAATTTGGTTGGCGTCTCGCGCTCGCTGACCGATTGGCAGTACGCGTGTTATCTCGCCGATCTCGCCGTCGATGCCGCCTATCAGCGCAGCGGTATCGGTAAACAGCTTATCGATTTGACGCAGCGCCAACTGGGTCCGCTGTGCAAAATCATTTTGCTCGCTGCGCCCGCAGCGAATGAGTATTACCCGCGCATTGGATTCGAGCACAATCCGCGCGCGTGGTTGTTGGAACCCGGCCAGCGCGTGCGCTGATCGAATAAACGATCACAGCGTAAATTTTTTCCTGTGGTCGATATGATCTTGCAAGCGTTGCGCGAGATCGTCGAATGTGTGCCGGCGCGCGTAGTCGACTGCCGTGTGTCCGTTTTTATCGCGACGAGTCGCATCGGCTCCGGCATTCAGTAACACCGCGATACTCGCCCTCGAACCGCTCGCGGCCGCCAGCATGAGCGCGGTTTCGCTGCGTTCGTTGCGATGTTCGATATCGGCTTTAGCGGCGAGCAAGCGGTTGATGATTTCCACGCGCGCGTTGCGTGCGGCCAACAGTAACGGTGTATTGCCTTCTCGCGTCGCTGCATCGACATCGGCGCGATTGCGAATCAATGCATCGACGATGCTGGCGTTGCCGCGCGTTGCGGCGATCGCGAGCGGTGTGACGCCTTCGCGATCGGCGAGATCGGGTGCGGCCCCATGTTGCGATGATGCAGAAGCGCGCAACAATAATTCGACAGCATTCAATTGATTATTGGCAGCGGCGAGCCACAGCGCGCTACGGCCGGCATTGTCGCGACTATCGATTCGCGCGTGATGTGCGAGCAATTGCTGCAGCGCCTGCACGAAACCACGCTGCGCGCAACGTTGCAACGGCGTGACATCAGCAAAGGGTGTTTCGATATCGCTGGCGCGCGCGAGCAGGTCCAATAGTATTTTCTCATCGGCATTTTTGGCGGCGAATGCAACGATATCGGCGCGCGCGCTGGTGCGATTCGGTTGCGCACCCCGCGGCAGATTCGGTTGCGCACCCCGCTGCAACAGCAACTCGACCATGGCGGAATCTTTGCGCTCGATCGCAAACCACAGCGGCGTTTTTTGATCACTTCCGACGCGATTGCTATCGGCGCCCGCTTGCAGTAATCGCGTTGCGATATTGATGTCGCCTCGATACACCGCGCGCATCAACGGTGTGAAATTTTCCGGGTCGACACGATCAATCGCGGCGCCCTGCTTAATCAGCGCATCGACCAATGCGACATCGCTGCGCCACACCGCGATATTGAGCGCGGGCCAATTGGCGTAGCGCGCATCGCCATGCTGCGCGAATGCAGCGACTTGCACGCTGACGGCAGTATTGGTGTCGGGATTTGTGGTGGTTTTCTCGGTGCCTTTAATACCTGCTGCGGCGAGCATCTGCGCGAGAGCGCTGTTGTTGGCGCGTTTGGCTAAATCGAGAGCCGTGTCGCCGGATAAATTTTTCGCATTCGCCCAATTTTTTTCTTGCATGCTCGGCTGCGCGAGCAATTGTTTACATAGATTGAGATTGCCGCGCGCCGCAGCGATCAGCAGCGCATTATTGCCGTTGCTATCGACAGCGCCGATGTCGGCGCCGTGTCGTAGTAACGCGGTTAACGCGCGCACGGCGTCTTTATTGTCGGTTGAATCATCTCTGTTCGCCGCGAGCAACAGCGCGGAATCGCCGCTGCGATTTTTCACGTTCACGGCAGCGTTTTTGGACAGCAATAACTCGACGCTATCGGCGTTACCTTCAGCGGCGGCGAGCATCAGCGCGGTATTGCCTTCGCCATCGACGGCATCGACGGCATCGATGGCGGCGCCGCGCGCCAATAGCGTTGCAACTTGCACACTGTCGCCCTTACGCGCGGCGTGCAGCAACAAGTCATTGACGTCGGCGTCGAGCGCAGTTGATGGTTGCGATAACGCCGCCAATTTTTGCTGCGCCTGTGCGCTGCCGTTGGCGGCGGCGCGGCGATACCAAGTCAATGCTTGCGCACTATCGGTTGCGGTACCGAGGCCTTTTTCGTACATCGTCGCGAGCAGATACTGCGCGGCGACGTGATTTTGCGAGGCTGCGCGTTGATACCATTGCAATGCCTGCGCATTGTCAGCAGCGACACCGAGTCCCATGCGGTAAAGCGTCGCGAGCTGGTACTGCGCTTCGGCATCGCCACGCGCGGCGGGCTCCTGCAATTTCTGATAGGCGCCTGCGTAATCATTGGCGAGCAAAAGATCCTTGGCATCATCGACGGCATCGGCTCGTGCCGATTCGCTCGATACCATCAGTAGCGCAAAAAAAAATAACGGCAGCGCAGAAAAAAATAACGGTAGTTCAGAAAAAAATAATGGTAGCGCAGAAAAAAGTGTGTGCCGGCGAAAATTAAGCGACGCCGAATTTGGTTTCGATCGCAACGCCGATGCTCTCCAGTAGTTGGGTGGGTAAAATGCCGCCCGCGCAAACGATGACAGCATCGTTTGCGAGTTCGAGAGTGCGCTCGTTAGCCGCGATCGTGACTTTACCGGCCGCGATCGATTGCACTTGCGAATTCAACAGGACGTGCACGCGTTTGCTGGCCGCCATCGCTTCGAGCCGCTCGCGATTTTTGGCTTTGACGCGCGCGAAAGCGTTGCCGCGATACGACAAGACGACTTGGGTTTGCGCTTGTTCGGCGATACTGACCGCCGCTTCGATCGCGCTGTCGCCGCCGCCGACGACCAGCACGTGCTGGCCGCGATATTGTTCGGGATCGATGAGTCGATACACGACTTTCGATAATTCTTCGCCCGGTACGCCGAGCTGGCGCGGCGTACCGCGACGACCGAGGCAGAGCAACACGGTGCGCGCGCGGTAGCGATTTTTCGCAGTGACGACATTGAAACCGGATTGCTCATTCTCGATGTGCTCGAGACGTTCGCCGAAATTAATTTTCAACTGCTGCTGTGCTACGACATCCTGCCAAAATTTCAACAGCGCTTCTTTGGTTGTTTCGCGAAATTGCACCTCGCCGATAATCGGCAATTTAGCGGGCGCGGTCATCACGATTTTCTGTCGCGGAAAATGCGCGACGGTGCCGCCGAGCGAGTCCTGATCGACGATCGTAAATTTCAATTTCGCTTCTTTGGCAGCGAGTGCAGCAGCGATACCGGCCGGTCCGGCGCCGACGATGACAAGATCGAGTGCACAGTTGTGACGCTCGCGCACGATTGCGCGAATGGAAGCGATCGCTTGCGCGCCCTGTTGCACCGCGTTGCGAATCAAACCCATGCCGCCGAGTTCGCCTGCGATGAAAATGCCGGGCACATTGGTTTCGAAATTGGGATTGATGTGCGGAATATCGACGCCGCGCGTCTCGGTGCCGAACACCAGAGTAATTGCTCGCGTCGGACAGGCGGCTGCACACGCGCCGTGGCCGACGCAATTCGCCGCCGCGATCAATTCCGCTTTGTTGTGAATGAGGCCGAGTACGTTGTGTTCGGGACAGGCGGTAACGCAGGTGCCACAACCGAGGCAGCGATTGGGGTCGATCACAGGATGCAGACTGACGGGTTCGTGCATGCCGTCGGCGATCGACGTCGCGCGCGCTTTTAAATTGCGCCGCGTGCGCAGGCGCTGCAGCCATGTGTAGATGGCCAATATCAACAGGGCCGGAGCTGCGTAATACAGCCCGATATTTAACGCATCACTCATCGTTCAAAACCGCGCGCAATTGGCGAAGCGGCACGCCAAATCCGGCGCGTCCGCTGGCAAAGCCTAGCAAAATCTATTTTTGGCGTGCCGGCACTGCGCGCGGAATGCGACGCGCCGCAAAGTCCTTTAATAGAGCGAGCCCGAATTAACTCTCGCTTAATTTTGCGGAACTACTATTCGGCATTGGCGCGCGAGCGGTGTGGGATTAATGCGGGAGAAATGTTGCGCGCCATCACACACAGTATTGAGTCTCCACATAGTTACCGGATAGAGCTGCTTCATGATTCCAGCAAAAAAGTGCATGACTCCGACAAAAAAAATCCTGTTGGGTATTGTGGGTGTTGTTGCGCTTGGCATTGCTGCGCTTGGCGTCGTTGCGCTGTGGTGGCACAGCGAATCCAAATCCGTCAAAGAGGTTCCCGTCGCGGTATCTACCGCGCATCCGGCGGCGTCGACGCATGCTGCGACCGACGCGATGCCGACGCAAAAAGTCGATTCGGTGGAGGTGATGGTCGAGCGTTTGCGCGCGCGTCTCGAAAAAGAGCCCAACGATGTCGACGGCTGGGTTTTGCTGGGTCGCTCGTATCACTATCTCGAACGCTGGGACGATGCCAAAGCCGCGTTCGCGAAAGCGCGCGCGCTCGGCTATCAGGGCGATGCTGAAACTGCGGAAGCCGGAAACGCATCGTCCGCGATGAACGCCACCACGAGCGCAGCCGACAGCGCGAATGACGCCGTGTTTTCCGATATCAGCCGCGTTGCACCCAATAATGCCGGAAGCCGCAACGACAACGCCGATGCAGCCGCTAGCGATTCTGCGCGCGTGCGCGCAGCGGTCGATGTCACGCCCGAGTTGCGCGCGAAATTTGCACCTGGCACCACGGTATTTGTGTTTGCGCGCGCCGCGCAAGGCCCGCGCATGCCGCTTGCGGTGGTGCGCAAAACGCTGAGCGAATTGCCGGCCGAAATCGATCTCGACGACTCGCTCGCAATGATGCCCGAAGCAAAAATTTCAGCGGCACAGACCATCGTGCTCGGCGCGCGCATTGCGCCGTCGGGCAACCCTATCGCACAACCGGGCGACGTCGAAGTGTTATCGGCACCGCTGTCGGATTGGCGCGGGCAGCGCGTGTCATTGTTGTTGAAGCATCAATAATTGAGCGAGGTGAAATGTGAATACCGTCGCCGGTAAAGCCGCACAGCGCAGTGAGCTAAACAATATCGAGAGAAATAACAGCGCGGCGGCGTCAATCGATACCGATGGGCGCGGTAAACGCGGTTTTTACAAAAAAAATAACTCGCACGGAAAAAATAATTCGCACGGAAAAAATAAAAAGCAGTATGCAGACAAGCTCGGTACCTGGTCGTTCGCGATGGCCGTTATCGCCGCGCTGATTTTCGGCTGGTTGCAGCGTGGCGAATATTATCTCACCGCGGCGCACGGTATCGGCTATGCGCTCGGCATTGTCGGCGGCAGCATGATGCTGTTGCTGTTGTTGTATCCGCTGCGCAAGCGTCTGAGTTTTATGGGACGTTGGCTGCCGCTGCGGTATTGGTTTCGCACGCATATGATTTTTGGTGTTATCGGCCCCCTGTGCATTTTGTATCACTGCAATTTCCATCTCGGCGCCGCCAACAGCAACATCGCGCTGCTGTGCATGGGGCTCATGGTCGGCAGCGGTTTGGTCGGCCGTTTCATCTACGGAAAAATTCACTATGGGCTCTACGGCCAGCGCGCCACCTTGCAAGAAATGCAAAAAGAAATGCAGGCGTCCGAGCAGATGCTGCGCAATGAGAGCGCGTCGGGGTTGACTCCAGAGACGCTTGAGCGTCTGCGTCAACTCGAAATTTTTGCGTTGCAACGACGCGGCTTCGGCGGCAGCTGCGCGCGGGTGTTCGCGATTAACGGCCGCATTCGCGCCGAACGTAAACGGGTGCGCGCGCAACTCTACGCCGCGCCGCAATTGAGCATGGAGGTCAAGCGCACGGCGTTCGCGCAGGTGCAAACGTTTCTCGCCATCATCAAGCGCATCGCCGGTATCAGTCTGTACGAACGATTATTTTCGCTGTGGCACGTACTGCACATGCCGATATTTTTTATGCTGGTGATTACCGGGCTGATTCACGTCTACGCGGTGCACTTGTATTGACATTATGTTCGTATTGAATCGGTGGTTCTGCTGAAGCAACGAAACGATGAGCGCAGATAAATCCAAATTTAAAGCGCGGCGCACGAGGCGAGGGATGGCGGGCCGAAGCATCGTCTTTTTGCTGCTGAGTGTGTGCGCGATGCTCGCGAACGCCGACGCTATCAATTTTAAAACGCTGCTGATGCCGGGAAAATTGATCGAGGGGCACGCGAAATTGGAAAGCGATTGCAGCAAGTGTCATGCCTCGTTCGCCAAGCAGGCGCAGGATCAGTTGTGTGTGCAGTGCCACGATACGATCGCAGCCGATATCGCCAAACAGCGCGGATTTCACGGCAAGCTCGATCAGCAAACCGCGCTGGCGTGCACGCAATGCCACACCGATCACCAGGGGCGCGATGCCGATATTCTTGGCCTCGATCGCGATACCTTCAATCATGCCGTCACCGATTTTAAACTCGAAGGCAGGCACGCCGATCTCGCCTGCGCGAGTTGCCACGAGCAGGGCAAGAAATATCGGGCCGCGAATAGCGCGTGTTATTCCTGTCACCGCGCCGACGATCGCCATCGCGGTGCGCTCGGCCAGCAGTGCGCAAGCTGCCATAACCCCGGCAGCTGGAAACAAACCCGCTTCGATCACAGTAAAACGCAATTTGCCTTGAAGGGCCGTCATCAAGAAACCAGTTGCGGCGCGTGTCACCCGAGCGAGCAATATAAAAACACGCCGCAAACCTGCGCGGCGTGCCACACCTTGAACGATGTGCATCGCGGTGCCAACGGCGATCAGTGTCAACGCTGCCACGATGAAAAAAGCTGGAAAAAATCGACGTTCGATCACGCGCGCGATGCGCATTTCGCGCTGCGCGGCGCGCATGCGACAACGCGTTGCGACAGCTGTCATCGAGAGGGAAAGTTCGACGCTAAATTAAAAACCACGTGTGTCGCCTGCCATCGCACCGACGATATTCACACCGGTAAAAACGGCGAGCGCTGCGAATCGTGTCACAACGAATCAGCGTGGTCGCAGCGGAAATTCGATCACAACACCGCGACGCAATTTATGTTGCGCGGCAAGCATGCGGATGTCGCCTGCAATGCCTGCCATCGCGGCAACGTGCACGATCCATTGCCCGATAATTGCAACGGCTGCCATCGCCTCGACGATGTGCACAAAGGCCAGCAGGGTGAGCGCTGCGAAAATTGTCACAATGAAAACGGTTGGAAAAATAACGTCGCATTCGATCATGCCAAAACACAATTTCCGTTAGCGGGTCTGCACGCGGTGGTGCCGTGCGAAGGTTGTCATATCAGCGCGGCTTTCAAAGGTACAGCGACGCGTTGCGTTGCCTGCCATAAAAAAGACGACAAGCATAAAGGCTCGTTCGGCGCTAAATGCGATTCCTGTCACACCACCAAAGGTTGGAAACGCGTGCTGTTCGATCACTCGAAAACGCAATTTCCGCTCACCGGTAAACACGCAGAAACGGCGTGTACCGATTGCCATCGCGAACCTGCGGATAGGGTGAAACTGGCGCGCGATTGTTATAGCTGTCATGCCGCCGATGACGAACACGACGGCCGCTTCGGGCGCTATTGCGAACGCTGCCACAACACCGTCGATTTTAAAGACGTCGATATCAAAACCATTAATTTTCAAAAGTCAGACCCGCTGCATTGACGACAATGTGCGAGGAATCGCTGTCATGAATAATGCGAACATGAAAGTCCGTCGAACTATTGCACGCGCGTTGCAATGCTGCGCAGCGTTGTTGTTCGTGTTGTTGAGCAGTGCAGGGTTCGCGCGCGCGGCCGACTTCGATCATCTCAAAACCGGATTTCCGCTCGAAGGCCCGCACGAACATTTAGCGTGCGAAAGCTGCCACGTGCGCGGGCAATTCAAAGGCACGCCGCGCCATTGCGCGGGTTGTCACACGCCGGGCAGCATGGTGTCGGCATCGGGAAAAACGCCGAACCATATCAATTCCAGCGACGATTGCGCGGCGTGTCATCGCGGTGGCACACACTGGGATATCGTCACGCGTGTCGACCACAACGCGGTGAACGGCAGTTGCGGCAGCTGCCACAATAATCGTATCGCCGCGGGCAAACCGGCGGGGCATATTCAATCGAGCAACGATTGTCAGGCCTGTCACAACACCAGCTTATGGACATCGGCGCGTTTCGATCACACCGGCATCACCGGCAATTGCGTGAGTTGCCACAACGGTACGACGGCGCAAGGCAAACCGGCCGATCATGTGCCGGCGAGCAATGCGTGCGAGAGCTGTCATACGACGAGCGCGTGGACACCCGCGCGTTTCGATCACGCCGGCATCAGCGGCAATTGCGCGAGCTGTCATAACGGCACGCGCTTCGCCGGTAAATCGCGCACTCACATCGCGACGACTAACACGTGCGAGGCGTGCCATAACACACTGGTGTGGACGCCGCCGACGCGTGTCGATCACACGCAGGTGATGGGCAGTTGCGCGAGCTGCCACAACGGCACTACGGCAACCGGAAAAAATCCGACGCATATCGCGAGCACGAATGCGTGCGATGCGTGTCACTCAACGACGGCGTGGAATCCTGCGATTCGCGTCGATCACACGCAAGTCATCGGTACGTGTGCGAGCTGCCATAACGGCACGACGGCGACGGGCAAACCGAGCAATCACGTTCAGACGGCCAGCGATTGCGGCACTTGTCACAGCACCGTGGCGTGGACACCCGCAGGGTTCGATCACACCGGCGTCACGAGCGGTTGCTCTCGCTGTCACAACGGCACCACAGCGACAGGCAAATCGAGCAATCACATCGCGAGCACGAATACGTGCGAAGCCTGCCACAACACCGCGGCGTGGAATCCCGTCACGCGCGTCGATCACACACAGGTCACGGGCTCTTGCTATAGCTGCCACAACGGCACGATTGCGACGGGAAAACCGATCACGCACATCAACACAACCAATACCTGCGACGCTTGCCATAGCACGAGCACGTGGAATCCGATCACGCGCATGGATCACACGCAGGCGATCGGCCGCTGCGATAGCTGCCATCTGGCCGACAAACCGCGCGATCATCCCAATACGGGCGGCAAGGATTGCGGTGATTCGAGTTGCCACGGCACGGCGCACAACTACACGTCGTGGAATAAGTAATGCGATTGTGGTGGCTGAGATTGCGGCGTGCGCAATGGATTATTTTCGCGGGATTTTTCGCAGCACTCGCCGGTGCATTGCCGGCGCGCGCGAGCAGTGTGGTGGATCGCGCCGAAATTCGCGTTGCCGATCAATACGCCGATATCGAAATCAAATTCAACGTGCCGATCAATATCGGCGCGTATGCGCCTACCGTTCACGGTGAATTGTTGCAAGTCAATATCGAACTGCCGGCCGATGTCGAGGCGAGCGATGCCGCGCGGCTCGGCGCTACCGAGTGGATTGCCGGCAGTCAGCCGAGCGCATTTACATTGTATGAATATCTGCGCTTCGATCGCGCGCGCGCGCCCAATCGCGGACGCATCGTCATTAAATTTTTGCACGATGTCGATTTTACGGTTTACAAAAGTTTGGATTCGCGCGCGGTGGTGATTTCAATTTTAAGGGCGGATGTGCCGAAATTGCGGCCGCCAAAATTATCGGGGCAGTCAAAACTATTGCCCGCAAGCCCGCTAGCATCGCAGCCGGTCGCGAAGTCAGAAACGCAACCGGCACCGCAGCCTGATCAGAAAGCGGTGGAGCTTACCGCGCTCGCATCGCCATCGAATATTGATTCGCAAAGTAAACGCGAACCTGCACCGACGTTGCCAAAAAATGGCGAACAAGATGGCAGCCGCGATTTTACCGAATTATCAAAATATACTGCACCTGCACCTGCACCTGCACCTGCACCTGCACCTGCACCTGCACCTGCACC
>CAZCNY010000004.1:0-283503 GCA_964500675.1 uncultured Verrucomicrobiaceae bacterium
CCGCAGTAAGATCCCGCATTGGGATTATCGAATTTGATGGTTTCATTGAGACCCTCTTTCACCAGCCGCAGCGTGCTGCCCGATAACGCGGGTACGCTTTTCGAATCGATAAACAGCGTTAAATCATTTTGAATATCGATGCGCAGCGTGTCTTGCGGCGCGCGCTCGGTGAGTTCGAGCACATACGCATAGCCCGAACAGCCGCTGTCTTTTACCCCGATATGCACGCCGATCGCTTCCGGCGCATTGCGCAGATAGCGTCGCAAATGGCTTGCCGCATCGGCATCGACTTGCAGAATTTGAGTAGTGTCAAAAGTGGAGACTGACATACTTCACCTCGTAGGGCGCAATTTATTGCGCCAAGTCTTTACATCAATTCGGCGCAATAAATTGCGCCCTACACGTTACTCTGTTGATACGGAATCGCGATCGCCTTTCAACATATGGTCGAGCGTGTGCCACGCTAGCGTCGCGCATTTCACGCGTGCGGGAAAGTCTTTCACGCCCGCGAGAATTTCCATGCGGCCGATGCTGCCGGCTTCGGCTTGCCCCGTCACCATGTCGTGAAAACGTTTGAATAATTGTTCGGCGTGTTCGCACGACTTGCCTTCGACTTCGTCGCACATCATCGATGCTGATGCCACCGAAATCGCGCAGCCCTTACCGTCGAATTGCACATTTTTGATTTGATCGTTCTCGATCGTCGCATACAGCGTAAGACGATCGCCACACAATGGATTGAACGCTTCGAGCTTGTGCGTGAATTGCGCGGGTGCGCCGAAGTGTCGCGGTCTTCTGCCGTGATCGAGAATCATTTCTTGATACAGTGCGCGCAATTCGGGATTCATCTCAATGCTCTTTTATGCAAAAGTCTTGCAGACGGATTCGATAGCGGCGATCAGCGCATCGACCTCCGCCATCGTGTTGTAAATCGCGAACGACGCGCGCGCCGTCGCGGACACATCGAAGCGCTGCATCACCGGCATCGCGCAATGGTGGCCGGCGCGCACGGCGACGCCTTCGAAATCGAGGAACGTGCCGATGTCGTGCGGATGCACATTGTCGAGCGTAAACGACAGTACGCCCGCCTTATTGGCGGCGGTGCCGATAATTTTCAAGCCGGAAATTTGCCGCGCGCGTTCGGTCGCGTACGCGAGCAGTTGATGTTCGTGCTCGATCAATTCAGCCCACGGCAGCGACGTTAAATAATTGATCGCGGCGCCGAGACCGATAATGCCTGCGATATGCGGTGTACCCGCTTCGAATTTATGCGGAATCGGCGCAAATGTGGTTTTCTCGAACGTGACCACGCGAATCATATCGCCGCCGGTTTGATACACGGGCAATTTTTCAAGCCACGTGCGCTTGCCGTATAAAACGCCAGTGCCGGTCGGGCCGTAAAGTTTATGCCCGGAGAACACGTAAAAATCGCAATCGAGTTTCTGCACGTCGATGGGTGTATGCGCAACGGCTTGCGCGCCGTCGATCAACACCGCTGCGCCGACAGCGCGCGCCAGTGCGATTAAATCGGCGATGGGGTTGATCGTGCCGAGCGCATTCGAGACGTGCGTAAACGCCGCGATTTTCGTGCGCGAGGAAAGTTTGCGTTTGAAATCGTCGAGATCGAGTTCGCCACAATCCGTAATCGCGGCGACCTGCAATCTAGCGCCGCTGAATTCGCACGCCTGTTGCCACGGCACGATATTGGCGTGATGCTCCATGCCCGTGATAAGCACTTCATCGCCGGGTTTTAAAATTGCGCGCGCAAAACCGAACGCGACCGTGTTGATCGATGCGGTGGTGCCAGGTGTGAAAATAATTTCCTCGCGTTCGCGCGCATTGAGAAAACGCTGCACGGTGTCGCGCGTCGCTTCGAGGTGATCGGTCGCGCGCTGGCTCAGCGTATGCACGCCGCGGTGCACATTTGAATTGTCGCGCGCATAATAATTTTCGATCGCTTCGATCACCGCGCGCGGCTTGTGTGTGGTCGCGGCATTATCTAGATAGACGAGCGGGCGATCGTGCACGCGCTGTGCGAGAATCGGAAAATCGCGGCGCAGCACCTCGATATCGACGGTCAGCTTTAATCGTGAGGACGCATTCATGCTGGCGTCCTTGCGGTCGGCAGTGTTTCGAGCATCTGACGCTGCAAAAAGTCATCGAGGTTATCGTTGCCGCAATCGAGCAGGCCCGCTTTGAGAAAGCCCTCGGTGAGCAGTACGATGGCGTGTTCGCGATCGATACCGCGCGTTTGCAGATAAAACAATTGTTCTTCGTCGAGCTGGCCGACCGTGGCGCCGTGCGCGCAGCTGACTTCATCGGCGTAAATCTCTAACTCGGGTTTGGCATCGATCTCCGCCGTGGCCGAGAGCAGCAAATTATGCGTGGTGAAATGACCGTCGTTCGCGTGCGTATTCGCGCCGATAAAAATGCGGCCGTTGACAACGCCGCGGCTCGCATCGGCGGCGAGACCTTGAATCAGAATATCGCTGCGGCCGTGATCGCTGTTGTGATCGACGCAAAAATGATAATCGACGTGTTGCGAATCGCTCGCGGCGAACGCACCGCGCGCGACGAATTCAGCATTCGGCTCGGCGAGATCGACATAAATGCCGTTGCGAATACGATTGTGCTGTTGCGTTCCGCAACCGTTTTCAAGCACTTGCATTTGCAATTTCGCATCGCGCGCGAGCTGTGCGTCGAACGTGCCGAGATGCTGGCCGCGATCGCTGTCGCGATTGATGCGCACGTAAGTCAGCTTGCTATTGCCTTCGAGGCGAGTTGCCGTATGCGCATGTTGCAGATAATCGTCGGCGCTGTCGCGCGCGGTGAAACACTCCATAACCGTCGCTTCCGCGCCGGGCTGCATCCATACCAGAAGCTGCGCGATCTGGCTGCCTGGGCGCGTGTTGCGGCGCGAGAAAATAATCGGTTGTTTTACCCGCACGTTGGCTTCGACAATGAGCACCCAGGTTTCGGGCGCGAGCGCGAGCGCGAGATTGGCGAGCGGATCAGCCGGTGTGAGCGCTCTGAGCCAATCGATAAAAGCGGCGTGCGTTTTGACATCGAGTTGCGCAAGCGGCAACAGCGAAAATAATTCGCGTTCATTGCGCTGAATCTGCTCGTCGATCAAATAGCCGTGATTGAAATGAAAGATGTGTCCTTCCGGTAAATCGCTCGAATGCTCGGCGTTCAAGTCGGGTGTAATCGGTGCGAGCGGTTGCTTCTCGGCAAATTGCGACAGCCACGAATCGGCGGGACTGTAATGCCAGCTCTCCCAGCGGCGAGTCGGCAAACCCGATTGCTGTAAACGCGCGGCGGCATTTTCGCGCAATTGCCTGAGCCAAGCGGGGTCGCGCTGCTGCAAACGCGCGGCGATCAATGCAATGTATTGGTTGAGAATCGTTTCGGAAGCGCCCATCGTCATCACTCGGATAATCAGCTCTTCGACAATTACGCCGCGATGCCGCGATAACCGCTGCGCTCGAGTGCTTCGGCCAACTCGATGCCGCCGCTGGCGACAATTTTTCCCGCGGTGAGAATATGCACGCGATCGGGCGGAATGTGATCGAGCAGGCGGCGATAGTGCGTTATCAATAGAAAGCAGCGTTCTTTGTTGCGCATGCCGTTGACGACATCGCCGACCACGTTGAGCGCATCGATATCGAGACCCGAATCGGCTTCATCGAGCAAACACAATTTCGGTTCGAGCAACAGCATTTGCAGCAATTCGTTGCGCTTCTTCTCGCCACCCGAAAAACCTTCGTTGACGCCGCGCTGCAAAAACGAGTCGTCGAGATTGACGCGCTTCAAACCGTCGCGCGCGCGTTCGAGCAATTGCAACGCATCGAGCGGACCTTGGCCCTGCGTTGCGCGCCGCGCATTCACCGCCGCTTTTAAAAATTGAATATTGCTGACGCCAGGTATCGATACGGGATATTGGTAGCTCAAAAACAAGCCGTCGCGCGCGCGCGCTTCGGCCGGTTTTTCCAGCAGATTTTCGCCGTTGAATTCGATGCTGCCGCTCAATACTTCGTAGCGCGGATCGCCGCTTAACACACGCGTGAGTGTGCTCTTGCCCGAGCCATTCGGACCCATGATGGCGTGCACTTCGCCGCTCGGAATTTCGAGCGTGAGGCCGTTGAGAATTTGTTTACCGTCGATGGCGGCGTGTAAGTCGGTAATTTTTAACATTGCAAAATTCCTGGTTTAAATTCCTCCTCCCATGGGGAGAGGGGAGATAAATCAACCCACCGTTCCTTCGAGGCTCAGTTCCAACAGTTTCTGCGCTTCGACGGCAAATTCCATCGGCAATTGATCGAACACTTCCTTACAAAAGCCGTTGACGATCATTGCGACCGCCTGCTCGGCATCGATGCCGCGGCTTTGCAGATAAAACAATTGTTCCTCGTTGATGCGCGAGGTGCTCGCTTCGTGCTCGATCGTCGCGCTCGGCTGTTTTGACTCGATATACGGGAACGTGTGCGCGCCGCATTGGCTGCCGATCAGCAGCGAATCGCATTGCGTGAAATTGCGAGCGCGTTCCGCGCGCGGCGTTGCGCGCACGAGACCGCGATAGGTGTTCTGACTTTTGCCGGCGGAAATGCCTTTCGAGATGATCGAGCTTTTGGTGTTGCGGCCCATGTGAATCATCTTGGTGCCGGTGTCGGCTTGCTGCATATGTTTGGTGAGCGCGACCGAATAAAATTCGCCGACGCTGTCGTCGCCGCGCAAAATAACGCTCGGATATTTCCACGTGATCGCGGAACCCGTTTCGACTTGCGTCCACGAAATTTTCGAGCGCGCACCGAGACACGCACCGCGTTTCGTCACGAAGTTGTAAATGCCGCCGCGACCGTTTTCGTCGCCGGGATACCAGTTCTGCACGGTCGAATATTTAATTTCAGCGTCATCGAGCGCGATCAATTCGACGACCGCGGCGTGCAACTGATTTTCGTCGCGCTTCGGCGCAGTGCAGCCTTCTAAATAAGAAACGTAGCTACCTTTATCGGCGATGATCAGCGTGCGTTCGAATTGGCCGGTGTTTTGTGCGTTGATACGGAAATAGGTCGAGAGCTCAAGCGGGCAACGCACGCCTTCGGGTATGTAAACGAACGACCCATCGGAAAACACGGCGGAGTTGAGCGCGGCGTAAAAGTTATCGGCCTGCGGCACTACCGAGCCTAAATATTTTTGGATAAGTTCCGGATGCTTTACCACTGCTTCCGAAATCGGACAGAAAATTACACCGGCTGCGTGCAGCGTGTCTTTGAACGTCGTCGCGACGGAAACCGAATCGAATACGGCATCGACCGCGACGCCCGCGAGCATCAACTGCTCGTGCAGCGGAATACCGAGTTTTTCGTAAGTTCGCAATAGCTCGGGATCGACTTCGTCGAGACTCTTGGGACCGTCGGCCATCGACTTGGGGGCGGCGTAATACGTGATCGCTTCGAAATCGATCGGCGCGATGTTGAGCTGCGCCCAATCCGGCAGCGGCATGTCGCGCCATTTGCGATAGGCCTTGAGGCGCCAGTCGAGCACGTATTGCGGCTCTTGCTTTTTGGCAGAGATCTGTCGCACTACGTCCTCGCTGAGTCCGGGCGCGATGCGATCTTCCTCGATATCGGTGTAAAAGCCATGCTCGTATTCGCTCTGCACGAACTCATCGAGCGCGACGCTCGAATCGGTGGCGCTCGCTGTGGCGATTGGCAGGTTATTGGGCATTGGCTAGCTCCCGCGCAGCGGCAAGAAAATGGGAGATCGGCTGACAAAACAATACTAATCTGGTAGGGTATTTAAATCAATACCAAATTGGTATATTCTCGCTCTGAACTGTGGGGGCGCATCATATGTTGCGAATAGGAAAGCTCGCGGATTACGGCCTGTTGATCGCCGATTGTCTGGCCAGCGAGCCCGGCCAGATGACCACTGAGACCATCGTCCAACACACGGGGCTACCCGACGCCACCGTGCGTAAACTGCTGCGCCTGCTCGTCGATGCAGCCCTCGTCAGCTCGCGCCGCGGACTCAAGGGCGGCTACCGCCTGAGCCGCGAAGCCGATCGTATCTCCGTCGCCGAACTCATCGCAGCCATCGAAGGTCCGATCGGGCTCACCGAATGCAACCACGAAGATACCAATCATTGCAGCCTGACCGATAATTGCGGCCAGCGCGCCAATTGGGGCGTGATCAACGATCTCATCAATCGTCAGCTCGCGACGATCACGCTCGCGGATATGCTTGGGGATTTGAGCCGGCGCGGCGGTGGCAGCCGTATAGCGGTCAGTCCGGCGTAATTAAAATAATAATTTTGAAGAGATCGCCTGAATATGGGCCTCAAGCAGCTTTCTGAGCTGGCACCGCAGCGCTCGATCGAGCGGCCGTTGTCGATGATGGAATATTATTTCGCCAGCATCGGCCGCAGCTCCAAATCGCAGGAAGGCGATTGCGAAGTCATCACAATTCTCGAAGGCGAAAGCCGCGTTACTTTGAGCGAATGGGAAGCCGCGCTCGCGCAAGTCGTGGCGATAAATCCTGCTTGTCGGTTGCGCATCGTCGGCAAGCGTCAGCGATCGCGCTGGAGCAGCGATGGTGCGCCGACGCATCTGCGTTATGTCGAAAATTGCGCTTGGGATGGCCGTTCGCATGACGGCGCTGAATTTATTAAATCCACAAAATTCGATTTAGAAAATGGCCCGACGAGCGAATTAATTATCGTGCGCGGCCAACCGGATCGCGTGATCGTGCGCGCGCATCATGCGGTAATGGATGGTATGGGCGTTGTCTATTGTTTCGAGGAATTATTTCGCGCGCTGCGCGGCGAGCCCTTGCTCGGCACCAACGCTATTTTTTCCGATGCGGACTTAATGCAGAGCGTAACCGCACAGCCGCCACCTAAATATGTCGGCAAGCCTGCAAGTTTAACCGGTGGTGAGCGCAACACGATTGCCGGTAATGTATGGCGTCGCCTAACGCTTCAAAAAATATCCGCAAATTATCTGCTCGGCACCTTGGCGGTCAGTGCGCGAGAATTTGCAAAACGTTATTCCGATCGCCCCGTGCGTGTTTTACTGCCGGTAAATTTGCGCAGGCATTGCGACGGTTTGCACTCGATGCTGAATTTTGCGGGCCTGCTGATTATCGCGGTCGCGCCCACCGACGGCCCCGACGATTTCCGTCGCAAATTGCGTCAGCAGCTCAACGCTAATGTCGATGCTTATTACCATCCGGTTGCGGAGTACTTTAAGTGGTTGCCGATGGCCTGGCTTGATTGGCTCGGTGCCAAATTCGCGCGCCACGAAAATACGAAAGACACTGTAGGTATTTCCAATTTCGGTGTCGTGCAACCCGAGCAATTCAGCCATGAAAAATTTTCTGCGCACGCGATGTTCGCGTTGCCCGCATTCGACGGCAATGCGTTTATCGTGGCGGCGAAGATGCGCGATGTCGTGGATATTACGGTTGCCATGCCTGAGGCACTGGCTTCCGACGGTCGCTTCGATACATTTATGAATTTTCTGGAAGAACAATTGAGTCGAGGAGCATCCGCGCTAACTGCAGAAAACATTTCGTAAAATGTATTGTCGGCCGATTTTTGTAAAAATGCGCGAATCGACGGTAATTTCAGTGCAATTGCAACACAAACTCCGCCTCGCCCGCTTTCCCCAACAATTTTTGCAATGCCGGCATCAACACTTTTAATTGATCGTGCAGCACCCACGGCGGATTGACGATAAATAAACCGCTGCCGAACATGCCGAATTCGCCTTTGGGATTTTCGATTTTCAATTCGGCGCGCAGCGATGGCGCCGCCAACTCCGCGAGTTTTTTTGGCAGGCGCTGCGCTTCGGCGCGCGATAGCAGCGGATACCAGACGATGTAGGTGCCGTTGCCGAAACGCTGCAACGCCTCTTGCAGCGCGCGCACCGCGTGCGCGTAATCTTCTTTCAATTCATACGGCGGATCGATCAACACCACGGCGCGGCGCGGCGGCGGTGGCAGCAGCGCTTTCAAACCGGCGAAGCCATCGCTGTGCGCGATCAACACACGACGATCGCGCTCGAAATTATTTTTCAATATCTCGACATCCTGCGGATGCAATTCAAACAAACGCAAACGATCCTGTTCGCGCAGCAAACGCGCGGCAAAGAATGGCGAACCGGGATAGCCGCGCGGCAGCGTCGCGCGCAGATCATCGATCACGGCGAGATACGGCTGCAACAATTCGGGCAATTCATCGCGATGGTTGAGCAAGCGCTCGATGCCGGTTTTGAATTCGGCATTTTTTTTCGCTTCGCTGCTGTCGAGCGTGTAAACGCCTGCACCGGCATGCGTGTCCACATACCAGAACGGTTTTTCTTTTTGCTTTAAATAGTCGATAACGAGCGTCAACACCGCGTGTTTGAGCACATCGGCGTGATTGCCGGCATGGAAGGCGTGACGATAACTCAACATGGGAATGGCTCGACAATGATAAACCGGCGGATAATCGCGTCAGTCTGCACGCACTGCTGCACGCGTGCAATTTTTCTTACGTTTTTTTCTCGCGGCGTTCAGGATCGGTTCAGCCGCGTAAAACTAATCTGATCATGCAAGCCGCGAAAAGCGATCGACATAACAAATGCATGAGGAAATCATTATGAACAAACTCTGGTTAAGCGCCATCGCCGCTGCCTGTTTGCTGGCCGGTAACGCAGCTCGGGCCGGAGATCACGGGCGGCACGAGGGCTGGCACGATGATTGGGATCGCGGTCATCGCGAATATCGTCGCTGCGATGACGATCGCTACGATGACCGCGATTGGCACGAGCGCGTCTACTATCGCCCTGTCGTGGTACGTCCAGTGGTTTATTCGCGTCCGGTTTACTATGAACGCCCGGCTTACTATGAACGTCCGGCGTATTACGGCAGCGCTTATGGCGATCGCGACGGCGAAATTCACGGCTCGATCACAGTCGGCTTCTAATCCCGTCGAACATCCGGCAGCAGCGCGCAATCCAAGGTATGCAGTTCGTTATGATCCGCCGTCAACAGTTGCAATTTAGCCGCACGCGACAGCCGCTTAATCGCGGCCTCGCGCCGCGAAGCCGAACTGCGATCGTGACCGCTTTCGATATACGCCAATTGCACCGGCTTACGTCCACGAAAAAATTTTGCGCCGCGGCTCGCTTTATGAGCGGTGACGCGCGCATGGTTCGAGGATTGATCAGCCGCTTCCTTACATTGTCCGCTGCACTGCCGGTCGGCTCGACAATGCTCGCTCCAGCGTCGCACCATGTCGGTGGTAATTCCCGTATATAAACTGTCATCATCGCAACGGATGATGTAGACGAACCAGCCATTGCTGTTTTCGCGCGCCATCGCTATGCTCGCCAGCGCCAATGCAACAATCTCACTTTTCGTTTAACACTCGCGTCAATCAGGAGGATATTCGCTGTGAACAAACTCGTATTCCCAATTTTTCTGGTCGCTGCCGCCAGTCTAACGATCGTCGCTAACCGTGCATTCGCCGAAGAAACCACCGTGTGCAGCGCGCACGGCAACGAGCGCGTCATCACCGTCGCAGGCGACGACCAGGGCTGCCAAGTGAATTATACCAAGGGCGGCGAAACCAAAACGCTGTGGCACTCATTGCATATGGAATATTGCAACGCGCGCGCAACGGAATTCATCGAAAAACAAAAGGGCTGGGGATTCGAGTGCGCGCCGAAGACCGCCGCAGCACCCGCCGCCCAATAATTTTCACTCCCTCGCTGCGTTCGCCGGATAATTTGTGCGAACGTAGTCGCATTTCTCACACGCTATTCTCACGCCCTTAAGCGCTCGCGCCTGTGTTAGAATGCGCGCCCGTTTGCACTGCGGTCGCCTGGCGTCGCACGCTGCAACTCTTGTCGACTTTACAATCAGGTTCCGTTGCGCAGTATGAATTTTGTTGTAGGGCAGCGCTGGCTCAGCCACGCCGATCCGCAGCTCGGTCTCGGCATTATTACCGCAGTAGAAACCCGTCGTATCAGCGTGCTGTTTCCAGCCGTCGAAGAAGAGCGCACCTATTCGCTCGATAACGCGCCGCTCAGCCGTGTCGCGTTTCGCATCGGCGACACTATCACTGTGCGCGACGAGCTGGAGCTCACCGTTACCGCTGTCGACGATGCGCGCGGCGTATTGATGTACACGGGTATCGACGCCGAAGGCAACGAGCACCGCGCCGCCGAACTGCAATTGAGTGCGCACGTGCAATTGCATTCGCCGCAGCAGCGGCTCAGCAGCGGTCAATGCGACAGCAACGCATTATTCGCGCTGCGCATCGAAACACTCGAACATTTGCAGCGTCTGCAACAGGCCAGCACGATGGGCCTGCTCGGTGCGCGCACAAGTTTGTTGCCGCATCAGGTCTACATCGCACAGCGCGTGGCGCAGCGTTTCGCGCCGCGCGTATTGCTCGCCGATGAAGTCGGTCTCGGCAAAACCATCGAAGCCGGTATGATTCTGCATCAGCAATTGCTGAGTGGCCGCGCGCAGCGCGTGCTGTTGTTGCTGCCGACCAATTTGCAGCATCAATGGCTCGTCGAAATGCTGCGGCGCTTCAATTTGCATTTTGCATTGTTCGATGCCGAGCGCTATCGCGCCTCGCTCGATAGCGGCGACAGCAATCCCTTTGAAAGCGAACAACTCGTGTTGTGCGCGATCGATTGGCTCGCGCACGCACCCGAGGCATTTCGGCACGCGCTCGCCGCGCCATGGGATTTAACCGTCGTCGATGAAGCGCATCATCTGCACTGGTCGGAAACGAAAGCGAGCATCGAATACGCGTGCGTCGAACAACTCGCCGCGCGCAGCGCCGGTTTAATTCTGCTCACCGCGACGCCCGAACAGGCCGGCATCAACAGCCATTTCGCGCGCTTGCGTCTGCTCGATCCGGCGCGCTTTCACGATCTCGCGCAATTCAAAGCCGAAGCCGAACGCTATCCCGCTCTCAACGAAATCGTGCAGCAATTACTCGCGAATTCCGAGAGCGGCGCGCACGCGCCTGTTGCGCACAACGTTATTGAAAAAATGGCGGCGCAATTGCGCGATTATTTGGGCGACGATAACCATGTTACGAACTGCTCAAATGCAGAATTGATTCAGCAACTGCTCGATCGCCACGGCACGGGTCGCGTGTTGTTTCGCAATACGCGGGCGGCTGTGCAGGGTTTTCCCGAGCGGCGCTTGCATGCACACGGCCTGCCGTCGCCGGCCATTTACGCGGAACTGAACGATCAGCTCTACCCAGAAATTCAGGTGAGCGAAGCACAGTGGCTCAAGCACGATCCGCGCGTGCAATGGCTCGAACAATTATTGAAAACATTGCGCCCGGCGAAAGTGCTCGTCATTTGCGCGCACGCGCAAACGGCGATCGCGCTCGAACAGCATCTGCATTTGCGCGCAGGGATTCGCAGCGCTGCATTCCATGAAGGCTTGACGCTCATCGAACGCGATCGCGCGGCCGCGTGGTTCGCCGAAACCGATCTCGGCGCGCAGACGCTCGTGTGCTCGGAAATCGGCAGCGAGGGCCGCAATTTTCAGTTTGCACAGTATCTCGTACTGTTCGATCTGCCGAGCAATCCCGATCTGCTCGAACAGCGCATCGGCCGTCTCGATCGCATCGGCCAGGGCGCGCATATCGATATCCATGTGCCGTATCTCGAAGGCGGCGCGCAGCAGGTTTTATTTCGCTGGTATCACGAAGGACTCGATGCGTTTCAGCGCACGTGCGCCGCGGGATTTGTACTGTACGAGCGTTACGCCGATATATTGCAACAACAATTAATCGCCATCGATGAAAATCGACTCGACGCGCTGCTGCAAGAGAGCGCGCGCGCTGCCGCAGCGATGCGCAACGCACTCGAACAGGGCCGCGATGCTTTGCTCGAATTGAATTCGTGCAATAAAGCCGAAGCGCAAACCATAATCGACACCGTCGTCGCGAGCGAGCACAGCGAATTGTTGCGCGCCTACCTCGAACGCGTCTGGGATAATTTTGGCGTCGACCACGAAACGCATTCCGAATACGCCAGCGTGGTGCGGCCGTCCGAGCAAATGCTGGTGAGCCATTTCCCTGAATTGAGCGAGGAAGGCTTCACCGCAACGTTCGATCGTACGCATGCGCTCGCGCGCGACGATATGGAATTTTTAAGCTGGGAACATCCGCACGCGCGCGGCGCGATGGAGATGATCGTTGGCGGCGAATATGGCAACGCCGCCGTCGCGAGCATCAACGTCAAGGGCTTGCCGCCCGGTACCTTGTTGCTCGAAGCGGTGTACAGCCCGCACTGCCCGGCACCGCGGCATTTGCAAATCGAACGCTTCCTGCCGGTGACGCCGCTGCGTTTTTTGGTCGATCGCAACGGCAAAAATCTCAGCGCGGTGCTGCCGCACGCGAAGCTCAATACACTGTGCAGCAATGTGCCGCGCAATACCGCGCCGGCGATTATCGGTCGCGTGCGCGCCGACATCGCCGCGATGCAGGAAACCAGCACGCGGCTGGCTTCGCTGCAGCTGCCGGCTTTGATCGAATCTGCGCGTTCGGCGATAACGCGCGCGCTGCAAATGGAAATCGAGCGGCTCACGGCGCTGCGTCGCGTCAATCCCGCTATTCGCGAAGCGGAAATTAATTTCTTTCGCACCCAGCTCGAACAGGGTTTGCACGCACTCGCGCAGGCGAATTTACACTTGCAGGGACTGCGACTGATCGTAACAACGTGAGACACGCCTCATTCAATGAGGCATAAACTCATGCGTCAATCGCTCGCTTGAACTTGTTTTTGAAAATACAATTCGAGCCGAAATGTAATTGCCCAGTGCGGATCGAAACCGTATTCGGCAGGTAAGCTGAGCTCGGGAATCACATCGAAGAAAACGATGCGGCGCGCGATATTGCGACGGTAATCGGCGGTCAAAAAATACGTGTCGATTTGCGGCTGCTGAAATCCCGTACCGGAAAAACCCAGCGTGTATGTGATCGCGGCGCGATTCGAAAGAATATGCGCGAGATTCGCACTCTGCGCGAACTGCAAATAATCGCGCTTTTCCTGCCAGGTGAAATCGGTGCTGTAATACAGCCGCCAATTCGGTGTCAGCGGCTCGCCGATATTGATTTCACTGTTGGCCGAATAGCCATCGCGATTAAACCACGCCAGACGATTGTACGAGTTGAGTTCCCATTCACCGCGCAACGGTACTTCGCGGCGCGCGATGAAGCGTACATAGGGATCGACCGGCAACGCAACGCGCAGACCCGCCTGCAATTGTTTTTTCCACTGCGGCAACCATTCGTCGAGATTCGCACCGATCCCAAATACCGTAGTGCGGCGCTGATCGACGCTGCGCAATCCCGGCACCGCCTCCTGCGCGGCCGTGCGCTGTTCCGGCGAATCGTTTTCGACCAGTAAATGCAGACGCTTGCTCGCCGTCGGCAAATCGAGTTTGAGGCGCGGCCGCAAATCGTTGCTGACGCCTTTATCCTGCTCCCAGCGCACATCGTTGGTAACGCGCAGCCACGATTCGTTGTCGATGCGCCACGCATCGTCGCTGCCGAAGAAGCGATCAATGCTGCGCGCGGTATTATCGACCCAGCCCGCGACTCGCTCCTCGTAAGGCAAATATTCGTCGAGCCAATTTTGTTTTTTGCCATTGCCGGATGGGAGAACCGAGCTTTCGACGATGATATCGCCCGTCGCCGGCGTCGATTGTTGTGCAGCCGCCCAGTCGGGACAAAACAAGAGGGCGATACTGCAAACGATGACGTAAGCGGGGATTTTCAAGCGGCTATATTCGTCGATCAAAAACATAGGTTAAGCATAGCAGAGCGCAGCGCGCGCTCTCGCCATGCAATTATCGATAGGTTGACGTTGAAGCACTCGCACCGCGCGCGCAGGAATGGCAAGATAACGCCCGTACCCCTACCGCTGGCACGCCATGGATAACGCGAGCACCCCCGATAATCCCGATTTCATTGTGCGCGCGGAGACAACGTGCGCGGAAATGAAATTGCGCGGCGTGTGGCGCAGCGATCGTGTGCTGCCCAGTTTCGCCGCCATGCAGGCTGCGTTCGCGAACCAGACCGATGTGTGTTGGCGCATCGTCGCCGGTGAAAATTTCGACTGGGACAGCGCCTGCATGACGCGTTTATTTTTGTGCTCGCGTTATTGCGCCGAACACAATATTGAATTCGATGTATCCGCGCTGCCCGCGGGCATACGCAAATTGCTCGAGGTTGCCACGGCCGTCAAAGCGCAGAGTCACATTGCTGCTACTCCGAGTGCGCGCGAGCATTTGCGTGCCGCACTCGCCGCGCTGCACACGCACGTCAGCGAATTTCTCGGCTTCGTCGGCGGCGTCGTGCTCGCTTTCACCCATTTGCTGCGCGGTCGCGCCAATATGCGCGCGCGCGACTTTTTATATTTCTTCGAGCAATGCGGCGCGCAGGCGCTCGGTATCGTCGCACTGATCAGCGTCTTGGTCGGAATGATTCTCGCGTATTTGGGCTCGGTGCAATTGCGTCAATTCGGCGCCGAAGTTTACATCGCCAATCTCGTTGCGATCGGTGCCGTGCGCGAAATGGGCGCGCTGATGACTGCCGTCATAATGGCTGGTCGCACCGGTGCAGCATACGCCGCGCAACTCGGTGCGATGCAGGCGAACGAGGAGATCGACGCGATCACGACACTCGGTATTTCGCCGCTCGAATACCTCGTACTGCCGCGCATGCTCGCGCTGCTCGCAGCGATGCCATTGCTGTGTATTTTTGCCGACGTGCTGTGTCTTGTCGGCGGCGCGCTCGTCGCCACGAGCATGGACGTCAGCAGCGTCGCATTCATTCATCAGGCGCGCGGAGCGGTCAGCTTCGACGATATCGCCAGCGGTGTCATTAAAGGTTTGGTGTTCGCTGTGCTGATCGCCACGGCGGGTTGTCAGGCCGGTATGCAGAGTGGTCGCAGCGCCGATGCCGTCGGTCGCGCGACGACACGCGCCGTCGTCAACGCCATCGTCTACCTCGTCATCGCCGACGCGGCCTTGAATATCGCCTATGACCGACTGCATTTCTAAAGACTCTGCGCCATCGGCAACCGCGCCGCGCGATGTGCATATCGAAGTGCGCGGTGTGACGATGCAATATGACGAGCGCGTTATTCAACGCGATTTGAATTTCTCAATTTATCGCGGCGATGTGTTCGTGATCATGGGTGGCAGCGGTTGCGGTAAAAGCACACTGTTGCGGCACATGATCGGTTTGCTGCAGCCGGCAGCGGGAACCATTCTGATCGGCGGCGAGGATTTTTTCGCGGCCGCGCCCGCGAACCAACTCGCGATGCGGCGACACTGGGGTATCACTTATCAGCGCGGTGGTCTGTTCAGCGATCTCACGCTCGCCGAAAATGTCGCGGTTCCATTGCAGCAGTACACGCAATTAACGCCGGCGGAAATACGCGATACGATCGCATACAAATTAGCGCTGGTGGGATTGGCGGGGTTCGAGGATTATTATCCGGCGGAAATCAGCGGCGGCATGCAGAAACGCGCCGCGTTTGCGCGCGCACTCGCGCTCGATCCCGAACTGCTGTTTTTCGACGAGCCTTCGGCGGGACTCGATCCGCTCAGTTCGCAGCGCCTCGACGAGTTGATCATGCAAATTCGCGAATCGATGGGAGGTACCGTGGTGATTGTCACGCATGAATTGGCGAGTATTTTCGCCATTGCCACCAACTCGGTCTATCTCGACGCCGATAGCAAAACCCAACTTGATTACGGCGATCCACGCGCATTGCTCGCGCACAGCCAACACGATGTGGTGCGGCGCTTTCTTTCCAGGGGAGAATCATCGCGAGGTGCGCATTTATGAGCCGCAGCGCCAACCCCATCGCCGTCGGCGCATTCGTGCTCGGCATGCTCGCGCTCGCGTTTTTGCTCGTGCTATTTTTCACAGGCGGTCATTGGTTCAGCCATCGCGATCGCTACACGCTGGTTTACGATACGTCGATCAAGGGCCTTAATATCGGCGCACCCGTCACGCTCAAAGGCGTGAAGATCGGCGAGGTCAGCGATATCAAAGCGCGCATGTACAACAGCTCGCTCGCGGTATTCAACAATGTCACGGTCGAAATCGATCCGAATATGCTGCAACGCGAGGATGTCGCCGAAAGCGGCAGCGCGCTCGTGGACGATATGATCAAGCGCGGCCTCTGCGCGCAATTACGCTTGCAGAGTTTGCTCACGGGTCTGCTCTATGTCGATGTCGATTTTCATCCTGAAAAGCAGCGCCTGCTCAAGGATGTGCCCACCGCTTACAAACAAATTCCCACGACACCGACCGATCTCGAACAATTGACGCACGATCTCGAAGCGATCGACGTCAATAAACTCGGCGATAACTTGCAGCAGATCGTCACCGGCATCAACACTTTCGTCAACGATCGCTCGCTGCAAAAAACGATGACGAATATCAACCAGATGCTCGACTCGGTGCACGCATCCGCCGACGCCGTGCACGCTTCGGCCAATCAAATTACCACGGCGCTGGTGCCGCTCGCGCAACACAGCGACGCTGCCGTGACCGAATTCAACCGCGCGCTGCCCGAATTGGTGGCAAAACTCGACACGACGATGAGCGCACTCCAGCAAACCGCCACATCCTTGCAACGAACCGCGACCTCGATGCAGAAAACCAGCGACAACGCCGCGTATTTAACCTCGGAGGATTCGCCGTTGCTGTATCGCATCGAAAACGCCGCTGCGAGCGTCAACGCCGCTGCCGACCAGGTGCGGCATTTATCCGACACGCTCGAACGTCAACCCGAAGCGCTGTTGTATGGAAAGCAAATGGATGGCAAACAAGTCGATGGCACACAGGAGAAATAACATGATGTCGCGCCGATGTTTTTCGCGCCTGCTGGCATTATTGCCGCTGCTATTTTTACTGCAAGCCTGCATCGGCGGACGCAGCGTACCCGCACAATATCAATTGCTCACGGCGCGCGCCGAAAAAAATACCGCGGCGCCGTTCGCGGGTAAAAGTATCGGCATCGGCCCCGTGCACGTCGCGCAATTTCTGCAACGCCCGCAAATCGTCACGCACGGCGGCGGCACGCAATTGCATATCGATGAAACTGTGCGCTGGGGCGAGCCGCTCGAACAGGGCATTCAGCGCGTGCTGCTGCAAAATATCGCCGCGCTCACCGGTGCCGAAACACGCAATTTTCCCTGGCGGCAAAATGCGATCCCCGATTACGCCCTGCGCATCGATGTGATCGATCTCGATAAATTACCCAACGGCGAATCGATTCTCGATGTGAACTGGCTGCTCGAAGATTTAAAAAATGCACACGTCATCAAAACGCAGCAGGAGCGTATCAGTTCAAACCAAGGTTACGATGATTTGCTGGTGCGACTCGCGCAGCATGCATCCGCCGTGCTTAATACGCCCCATCAATAAATTCATTTATTCGCATTTTTTTACGAAGTCTGGTTCAGGCGCGATTTTGGATATTTCATTGAAACGTTTTGCCGGAATTTCCCAGTAAGCCGTTCTCGTTTTTTATGAGATAAGAAACAGCTGAGTTTCGTTTGTTTTCGCTCATACAAAATATTGTGCGTATGCGAAAAATATTGAACATCTCGGCGCAACTGTCCGAGGCTCGATTCAGTGGTCATAAAACTTTCCTAAAAAAATCTCAGCACACTAGCGAATGATGTTCGGATATTGCACGAGTGGCTCGACATTGTGAGTCTCGCGGTACGATGGTGGCTGGCGATCACCCAGATCTCTGATGCCATACTTCACCGTCATTTCGGCGCCGATCACCGTCTGACCACTCATTTCCTTCAACTATGAATCGTTGTAGAGCGCCCAAATAATGTGTCCGGTAAGCTCCGGGGTTTCGGTGACGCCTTCCAAATAACCGTATTTATCTGGGTCGGAAGCAATGACCATCTTGAGCCGTTCAGTCTGCAATGCTCCCATCCAGATGGAAAGCGCGGCAATGTTGAAATCCTTGAAATCGACAGCCATGTCGGCGGCGAATTTATCCATGCCGTATTTGTGAGCGCCGTAAACAGGACCGTAAACATATAGTCATTTGTTATTAAGCTCGGCGCGCGCGCGGGCGCGAATGTACTGGCGTATCGCTTCGACCTTGGTTTTATCGAAGAAATAACTGAAGCGCGGCATGCCGCGCTGGATCAATGCACCATCGTGCACAATCGTCTGGAACGCTTCGGGGCTTAGCGGGATTGGCGATTCGCGCAGGTCCGGCGCCGGTCCGCCGACGCCGACTGCGTTGCGGCCGTGACACGCGCCGCAGGCGATGAACATCGCCTTGCCCATCGCCACCATTTTCGGATCGAGTTTTTCTTTCGGATTGTCCTGTGTATTGATTTTCAGTGTTGGCGCTGGCGAAGCGGGCAATGTCGCATTGCCTTCGAGGGCATAGGTGAGCAGGCGGCGCGGGCCAGAGTATTTCCACCCCACATTCATGATGTCGCTCAGCATCGCGGCCGAGCCGCCGTAGCCGGCCAGCACGGAGACGTATTGTTTGCCGCCGATGGAGTACGTCATCGGTGCGGCGATGATGCCCATACCGGCATACTGTCGCCATAATCGCACGCCGCTAGTCGCGTCGTAGGCGGAGAACCAGCCATCCGCGGCGCCCTGGAACACGACATTGCCTTGCGTGGCGAGCGTACCGCCATTCCACAAATGATCGAGCTGCACGCGCCAGCGCGCTTTCTGTGCGATTGGATCCCAGGCGACCAACGTGCCCTTGCCATCGCCCGGCTCGCCATCGACGCTCGCGACATTGATACCGCCGACGTGAACCTCGTCGTCATCTGGCATGCCTTTGCGAAAGCGCGTCGCCATCTGCATGGTCGGCACATACACCAAGCCAGTCATTGGGCTGTAGGCCATGCGCATCCAACTATGCAGGCCGGAGTTGAACGGGTAGATCGTGGATTGTCCGGTTTCATAGCGGATATTTGGATTCTCGGCGGGGCGGCCGGTCGCCAAATCGATATGGTCCGCCCAGGTTACCTTGCCGAGTTTTTGCGCCGAGATCAGCTTGCCGGTTGTGCGATCGAGCACGTAGAAGAAGCCGTTTTTTGGCGCCTGCATGAGCACTTTGCGCTGTTTACCGTCAATCATAAGATCGGCCAGCGTCATCTGCTGCGTGCAATCGTAATCCCAGCTATCGCGCGGATTGATCTGGTAGTGCCAAACGTATTTGCCGGTATCGGCGTCGAGTGCGACGATCGACGCGGTATAGAGATTGTCGCCGCCGCCGGGGCTGCGCTGCTCGGGATCGTAGGCATACGCGTTGGCCGTGCCGACATAGATGCGGTTGAGTTCGGCATCGAAAGTGATGCTATCCCACGGACCGCCACCGCCTCCGGATTTCTTCCAGAATTCACCGCTCCAAGTTTTCGCCGCCGCCTCCATGGCAGGATCGCCTTTGTTCTCCTCGGGGCTGGCCGGCACCACGTAGAAGCGCCACACCTGTTTGCCGGTGGCCTGATCGTAGGCGGAAACATAGCCGCGCATGCCGAAATCGGCGCCGCCCTGGCCGATGATCACTTTATCGTTGAATACGCGCGGCGCACCCGTCACCGTCTGGCCACCTTTGGGGTCGGTGGTTTCCACGCTCCAAAGCATCTGCCCGGTTTTGGCATCGAGCGCAAACAGACGGCCATCGAGCGCCGCCGAGAAAATCTTGCCGTTGGCGTAAGCGGCGCCGCGATTGGCGCCGAAGCCGAAGTTCATCTTGACGGGATTGTGCTCCCAGACTTTGGGCTCGAATTTCCAGATGAGCTTGCCGCTGGCGCCATCGACCGCGTAGACCGTGGCGTAAGAGCCCGTGAAGTAGAGCATGCCGTCGATGGCGATGGGCGAGGCTTCCAGGCTCGCCTCACCTGGCAGATCAAGATACCAGGCAAGACCGAGCTTGCCGGTATTGGCAGCGGTAATCTGATCAAGGCGGCTGAAGCCGGTCTCGTCGCTGTCACCGTTGACGTTATGCCATTCAACTGCGGTGCCCACAAGCTTGGCCGACGCGGCGGTCTCAGGTGCGCTGGAGCGCAACTGACAACCAAAAAGCACTGCTACGCAGGCGAACAGGCCGAGCAATAAAGGGATTCTTTTCATCGTTATGCGCCTTTATGTTATCTGGCTGAGCGCTGTTTACGCGCGATGGCCGTTCACTTTTGCGGAACCGAAAATACCCATCTTGCACTTGCCGGAAATTTTGTCGCCTTCCACCACGAGGTTGTATTTCAGCGTGATTTTCATCGGCTTTTCGACCTTGAGGTCGAACAGCAAATTGCTGCCTTCCACGCTGCCCGTGAAGGCCATCTGGCCCTCGGGGCTGCTCAGATAACCGCTCAGCGCTGAACCGTTGGTTTCGAAGTGGCCGACCATTTCCTGCGGCCCCATCGGCGTCGACAACACCATTTTCCAGTCGCCATCAATTTCTATGGCGGCGCTAGCGGTGATTTCGTCTGCTGGTGCGCCGATGGGTTCGGGAGTCATAGCGGTAGCGAGCGATTCGGTGACAGCTGCCGGTTTGGCAACGACGGGAGCGGCCGGCGCCGTGATGTCGCGGCCTTCGATGACGCTGAGCAGTTTCGCCGGTGTCAGCGGCAGCTCGACCGGCACTTCACCGAACGGCGCCAGCGCATCGGCGATGGCATTGACGAGCGTCGGCGGGCCGATGATAGCGCCGCCTTCGCCGACACCACGCATGCCGCCGACCGATTGCGACGGCGTATTCGCATGCACGAACTCGAACACGGGCACGTCGGTAATCAGCGGCAGATGATAGTCCTTGTAAGTTGCCGCCAGCGGGTTGCCGCGATCGTCGAACGACATCTCTTCGTGCAGCACCATGCCGATGGCCTGGGCGAGTCCACCTGCGACTTGGCCCTCGACCACGGCCGGGTTGATCGGCGTGCCGCAATCCTCCGAGGAGATCCAGCGCAGGATTTTGACGAAGCCCGTATCGGCATTGACCTCGACCACGCAGGCGTTGGCTGCGCTCGCGAAGGTCATCGGCGGCGGTTGGTAGCGGTGCTGAGCTTCCAGTCCAGCTTCAAAGCCGGCTGGCAATCGGTCGGGCTCGCCATAGGCGATCTCGGCGATCTGGCGCAGTGTGCGCGACTTTGCGGGCTCGCCGTCGACGTGCACCATGCCGTTTTCTAGGCGGATGGCATTGGGGCTGGAACCGAGTAAATGTGCGGCGAGCGTTTTGACCTTGGTCGCGAGCAGATCGCCGGCCATGATTGCCGCACCACCCGCGATCACACCCTGGCGGCTGCCGGCCGCGCCGGGCGAGAAGCCGCCGCGTGAGCTGTCGCCTTCGAACACGCTGACGTCTTCGTAGGCCACGCCGAGGCGGTCGGCGAAGATTTGCGCCATCGTGGTTGCGGTGCCATGGCCTTGCGAGTGTGTGCTCATCGTCGCGGTGACCTTGCCGGTCGGCTCGATGCGTACCTGCGCCAGCTCGCCCGTCATCACGCCGATAGCACCGGCGGCACCGGTCGGCTCGATATACGTGGCAATACCGAGACCGAGGTAGCGGCTTTGCTGGCGCGCGGCTTCCTGCTCCTTGCGGAAGGCGGCGACGTCGAAGTAGCCGAGTAGTTTTTCCAGGCATTCGGCTGGCGTGACGTCCTCGAGAGGAATCTGCATGCACGATAGCGCGGGTTGGTCCTGCAACCTAACCAGATTGCGGCGACGGATCTCGATCGGATCGATGCCGATCTGGCGCGCCGCCTTGTCGAGCGCGGTTTCGCGCACGAGCGACTCCATCGCCCACGGCCCGCGATAGGCGGCGTAGCCGACCGTGTTGGAATACCAGCCGCGCGTGAGAAAGCCATAAGCCGGCATTTTGTAGGCGGCCCACACGAACATATGGACCGCGATATTGCACTCGGACAGTTGCGGATAGGCCCCGACATTGACGCTGTAATCGCCGTGCGAGGCGATGAGTTTACCGTCGTTGTCGAGCGCGATCTGCAGCGTCATTTCCTGCTCGCGCGCCTGATTGGCGCCGACCAGATTTTCGTAGCGGTCCTCGATCCATTTCAGCGGCCGGCGAAACTTGAGCGCGGCGATGATGGCGGCGGTTTCCTCCTTCCACGGGTGGTTCTTGAGGCCGAAGGCACCGCCGACATCCTTGGCGATAACGCGGATCGCCGCCGGCGGCAAGCCGAGCGCGAGCGATACCCAGCGCGCCACCAGGTGCGGACTTTGGCAGGTGATGTAGAGCGTCAGCTCGCCCACACCTTCCGGGTTGGCGACAACGCCGCGCGTCTCCATCGGCGATTGCGAAATACGCTGATGCACGACCTTGTGCGTGATGAGATGCGGCGCGCTTTTGAGCTTGGCATCGAGTTCTTCGTCGATATCCTCGTCGCCCATCTGCGCATTGATATTGTCTTCCATGCCCGGATGCACCGGAGCGCCACTGCGCGCATCGGCCAGCGTGACTACGGGATCTTCCTCGGCGTATTCGACTTCGACCAGCGAAGCCGCGTCCTCGGCGATGGCGCGGCTGTCGGCGATGACGAGCGCGACCGGTTCGCCGACATAGGCCACGCGACCGTTGGCGAGCGGCGTAGTCTCCACATCGGGGGGGGTCAGGTAAAACGCGAGCAAGTCCACCTTGATGCTGGCCAGATCCGCCTGCGTGTATATGGCGTGCACACCGGGGATGTCGCGCGCCATGTCGGTATTGATCGAGAGAATTTTGCCGCGCGCGATCGGGCTGCGCGCGAAGGCGATGTGCAGCATGCCGGGGACGGCAATATCGTCGACGAACTGGCCGCGTCCGGTGAGCAGGCGCGGGTCTTCTTTGCGTGTTACGCGTTGGCCGACGTAGCGACCGCTGAAAATGCCGCTTTTGCCGGTATCAGGCACGGGGGCGTTCATGATTTTTCTCCCGCATCAACACAAGCAAGTTTCTGCGCCGCGCGGCGGATACCCTGGTAACCCGTGCAACGGCAGACATGACCGGACATCGCGGCAATGAGTTGATCTTCGCTAGGCTTTTTGTCGCCACCCGTCAGCGCGGCGAACGTCATCACCACGCCGGGCGTGCAGAAACCGCATTGCAGAGCATGCGCTTCGAGCATCGCCTGCTGCACGGGGTGCAAGCTGCCGTCCGCGGCGGCGAGTCCTTCCACGGTGGTGACTGCCGCACCATCGGCTTGCACCGCAAGCATGAGACAGCTGCGCACGGCCTTGCCGTCGACAATTACCGTGCATGCACCGCAGACACCGTGTTCGCAGCCGAGGTGGACGCCCGTGTAGCCGAGGTTGCCGCGCATAAAATCCGAAAGCGAAACGCGCGCTTCGACATCGCCTTCGTGGCGGCGGCCGTTGACGGTCATTTCGATATGGTGCTTGCTCATGCCGCTTCTCCCATCGTGAGTTTCTCGCGCAGTGTGCGGGCAAACAGCCGCTTGCCGACCGTGCGGCGATATTCGGCGCTGGCGTGTTTATCGTCAAACGGCGCGGTGTCGGCGACGGCCTGTTCGGCGACGGCTTGCACATCGATGGCATCGAGCGTTTGGCCGAGCAGCGCCTGCTCCGCCGCCTTCGCGCGAATCGGTGTCGGCCCCATGCCGAACCAGGCGATACCGGCGCGCGCAATCCTGCCGCCTTGAATAGCCAGCGCACCGACCAACCCCACGAGTGCGAAGTCGCCCGGACGCTGCGCGAGTTCGCGGAACAGCGTGATATGGCCCTGCGGCCAGTCCGGGAAAATAATGCTTGTGACCATTTCGTCGGGTTCGAGGGCGTTCATATACGGGCCGAGATAGAACTCACGGGCCGGAATCTGCCGCGTACCATTGACTGAGCGCACTTCGATGGTCGCGTCGAGCGCGACGGCCGTGGCAGGCAATTCCGCCGCCGGCTCACCGAGCGCGATCGAGCCACCGACGGTGCCGCGATTGCGCGTCTGGTGATGACCGACATGCTTTACCGCTTCTACCAGCACCGGCAGATCGCGCGCCAGCGCATCGCTCGCAATGACTTCGCACTGCCGAGTCATGGGTCCGATCCGCGTGCCGCCGTCGCCGTGGCTGATGCCTTTCAGCGTGGCGATGTTGTTGATATCGACGACGATGAAAGGCTGGCTCATGCGTAGGTTGAGCAGCGGCATCAGCGTTTGACCGCCGGCCAGCACCGTTGCGCCGCCGCCCGCTTCGGCGAGAATGGCGCAGGCCTCCTCAATCGAGGTAGGGGCGACGTAGTCGAACGGGGCCGGCTTCATTTCTTCTCCCCCGATTTTTCCGCTTCAATGATCAGCTGCTTCAAAGTCGCGTTGTCGAGCACGATAATTGGCGCCGCCGACTGTCGACCGAATTCAAATGCCGCCGCCGCGACGAGAATTAAGAGCAGCCCGATTGCAATTCCAGCCCAACGTGAATCACCACCGCGCGCGATATTTTGTAATGGAGCTGTCGTCGTGCCGATCGATGCTGCGGCTGTTGGCACTGCAGTTTTTCCGGCTGCAACAGCGGGTTTTACACCGCTGAGAATCTCGCCGAAACGACCAAAGAATTTGCCGGCCAGCTGCTTCGCGGTGGCATCGATGATCGGGCCGCCGAGCTGGGCCATGCGCCCGCCGACCTGTGCGTCGACATCATAGGTGAGCAGCGTGCCGCTGCCATCCGCCTGCAAGCGCACTTTCGCGGCGCCCTTCATCGAGCCGGCGATGCCGCCATTACCTTCGAGGATAAGGGTGTAACCATTGGGGGGATTCAGATCTTCGAGATTAACCGCGCCTTTGAAACGTGCGCCGATCGGGCCGACTTTCACTTCGACCGTGGCTGTGAAGCGCACGTCGGATTCCTTCGTGAGGCTTTGACAGCCGGGAATGGAGGCCCGCAAAATTTCGGGATCATTCAACGCTTCCCAGACTCTCTGAGGAGAAGCAGCAATGCGCTGCTCGCCGGTCATATTCATATCGATCGAACCTCAATTGATGGAATTAATTATCGTGACGACGCTCCGATTTACCAACGCCAACATAACGCATCATGGCATGGCTCATCGTGGCAATATACTGACACCAATATACACACGCGCAGACGCTTAATGAACATACATGTTCATTAAATTTGAGAAATTATTGAATTCGAGACTTTGTTTTCGTGCGGGATTTTGCAGCTACTTTGGGCTTTGCTGCTAGTTTGGGCTTCGCTGGCGATGGTTGCGGTTTGATTGATGGCTGCGCACGCTCGATGTTTGTTCGCACAAACATCCCTTCGCGCAATAAACGAGTCCACTCCAAGACAAACCGTTGGGCGAGACTATCGGTCCCATCTGCGTCAGGCAGATGACTCAACATGATCAGAATTGCTACAGCCCCCAACATGATGAAATGCATGACTTCGATATCCATGTCCTCTCTGGCATGACCGCTCGCCTTTAACGACTCAAGATCGCTAACGACCATTTGGTAAAGCGGATGAGCGCTATCCAGTGCCTTGCCGGCCAGCGCATCCGTAATTAACAATCTGGCGGCCTCGCGATTATTGAGAACCAGTTTGGCTACGTTACTGACGCTCTCATTCAGAACTTGGCTGACATTTTTCTTCTTCAATGCAGGCTGAATATCTCTGGCAAAATCCAGCAGCCGGTCTGACATCCACAACTTAGCTTCGCGCAAGAGATGATCGCGATCTTCAAAATGTTGGTACGCCACGCCGCGACTGACATTCGCGACGCGCGCCGCTTCTTTCAGGGACAATGCATCGGGACCTTTTTCGGCGAGCAAATCGATGGTGGCCTGCAGCAATTTCGCCCGCGTCTGCTCGGGATTGCGCACGCGTGATTTTTTTCTTCGGTTTGCTTTTTCGCTGGTTTCTTTGTTCGCTTTCAATAAAAATACTCAATAAATTTTTACCCAGAAAACTGATGTGAGCGGCGTGCAATGACGAGTTAATTGCAATGCGCGCAATGGTTTAAATCGGTAGGTCAACGCTGCTCTTTCTTCGTCAGCATCAAAAAGCGCCTCAGCCATCACAAGCACCGAATGCAACGACCAATATAAATAATGCCGACAAACGTAACTAGTGGCGTAGATCAAACTTATAAATATTGTTTTTCATCGTAATTTTTATGGTGCGAAGATGATTGCTGCCACGCAGAGTATGGGTATTCAAGCGTGGCTCTTTATAACATTGGCGCAATAGCGCTACCAACTAACGGAGCTATCGTTTGATATTCTCGTATATTCAATCGAGCGGTCGCCTTAAAATTTCAGTATTACAAATTCCAAAAAATCATGTCATTAAAAATGGCTGTGGGTATTTATATCAAATGGCTTTTCCCGCGCGGTTTTCCACCCAGTCGCGCAACACCGCGAAACCCACCGCGAGAAAGGTCGGACCGAGAAAGACACCGAGCAGACCGAAATTCATCGCGCCACCGAGCACGCCAAGCATGATCAATAAAAATGGCAGATCGGTGCCTTTACCGATCATGAGCGGTTTGATGACGTTATCGGCCATGCCGACCACGAGCACGCCCCACAGCACGATAAAAATCGCCCAGGCGGTGTGACCTTCGTGATACAGCCAAATCGCCGCGGGTACCCACAATAATCCTGGCCCGAATGGCACCAACGATAACACGGCGGTGCCGAGCCCCAGCGCAACGACCATCGGCACGCCCGCGATCACATAGCCTATCGCCGCCAAAATTCCTTGCGCAGCCGCGGTACCGATGATGCCGTAGACGACGCTTTTGATCGTGCTCGCCGCGACGTGCAGCAATTCCACCGCGCGAATGCCGCCGATATGGAATAACGTTCCTTCGAGCCAAAAACGGCCGCGTGCACCGCCGATATAAAAAAAGAATACCAGCACACAGCTCAGCAGCAAGACGCCAAACCCTTGGCCGGCCGCTTTGCCGATTTGCAACAGAAAACCACTCGCCCACAACAGTGCTGCTTTGACCTGCTCCTGCACTTGCGTATCGCCTGACGCAAACGCTTGCCACCAACCTTGCAATTTATTGCCGATTAGCGGTATTCCGGTAATCCAATCGGGCAGCGCGGGCATTCCGGTTTGCATCTGCGCTTTTAGCTGCGTGTAGAGATCGTTCGATTGCGCGGCGAACGCGATCAGCGCGTAAATCAACGGCAACACGATCAGCACGAGCATGAGCCCGACGAGCAGCGATGCCGCCACGATTTCGCGGCCACCCAATTTTTTTGTCAGGCGCTGAAATGCGCCCCAGGTGGTGAACGACATGATCGCCGCCCACAACAACGCGGGGGCGAACGGTGCAATGATCAGGGCGCAACCCACAATCAATATGCCGACCGCCAGTAGAATAGCGGTCTGTTCCCACAATTGATTTTTCGTCATCAGTTTTGCTTCGTTTACTTTTACGAGCAGGAAGTGACCGCCACGATAGCGCCGCGCCGAAACGCACGCAACATAATCCGGCTAACGAAAAGCGCCGCGCTCGATTACACTTTGCATCACGTAATTCGCAGAGCGAGAACCCAACATGCAAGCCGAACATCTCGTCGCGCATCGCGGCTGGCAGCGCCGTTTTCCCGAAAATACGCTGCCCGCCATCAAAGGTGCGCTCGATGCGGGCGCGCATTACATCGAAGTCGATATTCAAATCACCGCCGACGGCGAGCCCGTGCTGTTTCACGACGACACGCTCGATCGCATCTGCCGCCAGCGCGGCGCGATTGCGGACTATCGCTATGCGCAGCTGCAACAATTTTCGGCTTACGAACCACAGCGCTTCGGCGAACAATTTCTTGGCACGCCGATCGCGCATCTGCGCGATTTGATCGCACTGCTGGCGCAATATCCGCACGCGCATCTGTATCTCGAAATCAAGGATTGTCCCGTGCTGAAATTCGGCAACGAGGCGACCTACGATGCCGTATTGCCCCACATCGAAAAAATTCGATCGCGCTGTATCATTATCAGCTTTGTGTTCGATGTTCTGCGCTACGCAAAATCGCGCGGCTGGTCCGCGGTCGGCCCGGTGTTAAATGCCTGGGAAGAAATCCACAGCTCAACGCTCGCTGCGCTGCAACCGGCCGTCGTATTTTGCGATGTACACCAGCTTCCTGCGCGGCGCGATCTCGGCGCCATACCCTATCCGTTAGTCGTGTATGAAGTGCAGGATGCGGATGCGGCAAACGCGTTATTGCAGCGCGGCGTGCAACGCGTTGAAACGTTTACCATCGGCGAATTGCTGGAATACAAGGAATGACGCTGCCCGTCGGTGAGCAGTTCGATGTGGCGGTGATCGGCGGCGGTATTCAGGGCGCAGGCGTCGCGCAAGCCGCCGCGGCCGCAGGCTATCGCACGCTGCTGATCGAGCGCGACGAATGGGCGAGCGCCACATCGCGCTGGTCGAGCAAACTCGTGCACGGCGGTTTGCGCTATCTCGAAAGCGCGCAATTCAATTTGGTCTATCACAGTTTGCAGGAGCGTCAGCGTTTATTTCGCAACGCGCCAGCGCTCGTTAAACCCGTTAAATTTTTCATTCCGATTTATCGCAACACGCGCCGGCGCCCGTGGCAGATTCGCGCGGGTTTGAGTTTGTATGCACTGCTCACCGGCCTGCATCCGCAGGCAATGTTTTGCAGCATTCCGCGTCGCGATTGGGGTGCGCTTGGCGGTATTCGCCAAAACCAATTGCAAGCGGTCTTTCAATATTGGGACGGTCAGACCGACGACGCCGCGCTCACCCACGCGGTGGTTCGCTCCGCGCAGCAAATGCACGCGGTTACGCTCGAATACAGCGAATTGCTCGCGTTGCAAAAAACGCAAAGCAATTTCGAATTGAACATTAAAACCGGCGAGACCGAGTGGTCGTGTTCGGCGCGCGCCGTGGTCAACGCGACCGGGCCGTGGGTCAGCGAATTGCTGAAACGCTGCGAGCCCTCGCCGCCGCCGCACGCCATGAGCTTCGTGAAAGGCACGCATATCGTGTTGCCGCCCGCCGAGTTGCCCGGCATTTTTTATCTCGAAGCGCCGCGCGATGGGCGCGCCGTATTTGTGATGCCGTGGCGAGGGAAAACGTTAGTCGGCACCACCGAAATGGAAATCGACACTCCCGCTGCCCCACCTTCGCAAGCCGAAATCGATTATTTACTCGAAACCGTGCGCGCCTATTTTCCCGCGCTGGATTGCACGCTCATCGACAGCTTCGCCGGTGTGCGCGTGCTGCCTGCTGGCAAAGGCCGCGCATTCAGCCGCGCCCGCGAGAGCGTCATCGAAACCTTCGTCGCCGATGGTTCACCGTTAATGAGTATTTACGGCGGCAAACTGACCACTTACCGCCATACCGCCGAGCAGGTAGCCACGTTACTGAACCGCCGAATCGGCGCGAAACAGGCCGTTGCAGACACGCGCTCTCTGCGGCTGACCTAGCCACCGCTATTTGAAGAAGTGGTGGGCGCGGCGGGCGATCCGTCGATGTGAATGCGTTAGTGCCCCGGTATTCATCGCCCGCAACCAGCCATAGCCCCCGCAAAATTGGTGTCACATGAGTGACACGATTATCCAGGGCGTGTACTCTAGTAGCTCGGTGATATTGCGCGAGCGTAGCCGACAACCAGCTCCAAGCAAAATACAGAAAGAAAATGAAGCGGTAAAAGGAGCCCTTGGTTTGCAGGGGGTCCAAGAATAAACAGATAAGTCTATAAACATAATTCTAAGGAGATTAACAATGAAACTATTACGTATGGCATTTGTGCCCTTAGCCCTGTCGCTTGGCCAGGCTGCAACCGCGGCCACTTTTGATTATTCAAGCCCGGGGTTGGTACCTTCAACCGGTTACTCCACAAGCGTCGGTGGCATTACCGCGACTGTAACCGCCTCGGGAAACAAGCTCGCCTATTACGCCCTTGCTCCAGGGCTCGGGAATAGTGGTTGCTACTTTGGTATTTGTTCCAACGCCATGCAAAATACGGAGTCGCTGACCCTGTCGTTTTCGCAAGCCGTCACGATGACTCAACTCAAGATTGCCGCCTGGGATAGCGCGGATACAATTAGCTTAGCCGCATCCAATGGCAATACATCGACTCTGAGCAATGGACCGCTCTTCGCTACGACCGGCGCATTTAACCTGAGCGGCCTCGGCCAACTCACATCGCTCACTATCACGGGCGCCAGCTTTACGAGCGTCTTCAGCCTGAGAGGAATGGATGTGACACCGGTTTCATCGGTGCCCGTTCCAGCCGCTGCCTGGCTGTTCGGTTCGGGATTGTTGGGCCTGTCCGGCTTCGCTCGTCGACTTAAACGCGCAGCATAACGCGCCACAAGGAGCCCGCTGCGACCGGACTCTATCCCCTTTTTGCAGCACGTTAAAACACTTCGGGGAAAGCTCCCATCTCCATGCGCGAGAACAACTCTGCCTCGCGCCTACTTGCCGGCTCTATACAGGCCCCGCCTTTTCATGGGGCTGTAGCCTTGAAATTTTTCGGGAATAGCGGCCCTTTCGAGCGCTGTCGAAACATTTTTCTCGTTTAGTTTTTCAATCGCGCGTTTCACCATCAGGCGATCGCGGTCGACCAAAGCACGCTGATCAGCATTTACGGCGACACACTCACAACTTATCGGCACACAGGCGAACTCGCGATCGATGCGCTGCGCAATTATTGTCGCGCATCAGCGGTTGCGAAATTTTTCCACAAAGATTTAATCGTTATCCAAGTCCCTTAAGTCATAATTAGCCGCTGCAAACAACAACGCGTACCGAAGACATGAAGCATGATCGCGGTGTCGAGTTGACCGAAAACTAAGATGCCCTCGAAAAATATCGGCTACCAATTGACCGGGTAGTCGTCGTTATTTTTGTCATCTCACCGCAAGAGGAGCTGCTGTGACAACGCAATCAACGCTGAGCAAAGTACCGCAAGTTACGCTGATCTTCTGGATTATAAAAATCTTGGCGACGACGCTGGGCGAAACCGGTGGCGACGCCGTTTCGATGTCGATGCATCTCGGCTATCTCGTCAGCACGGGGATTTTTGCCGTACTGTTTATCATCGCCGTGATCGCACAGATTAAAGCCGAACAATTTCATCCCGTGCTGTATTGGCTCACTATTATTGCCACTACGACGGTGGGCACGACACTGGCGGATTTCTCCGATCGTTCATTGGGCATCGGTTATCCGGGCGGAACCGCGCTGTTGCTCTCGCTGCTGATCGCATCGCTATTTATCTGGTATCGGACCGAGGGCTCCATCGCGATCGAAACGGTAAATACGGCGCGCGTCGAAGTCTTTTATTGGGTGACCATCATGTTTTCGCAAACACTGGGCACCGCGCTCGGCGACTGGTGCGCCGATTCGCTAGGGTTCGGCTATCTCGGAAGCGCAATTATCTTTGGCGGACTGCTCGGTGCGATCGCGGCGGCGTATTTCTGGACAAGAATTTCCCGCACCGCACTGTTCTGGTCGGCATTTATTCTGACGCGCCCGCTCGGCGCCGTCGTCGGCGATTTTCTCGACAAACCGATACACGATGGCGGTTTAAACCTTGGCCGCTTTTCAGCATCAGCCGTGCTGATCGGTGTCATTGTGCTCTGTATTTTTGGCTTCAAACATAAACCTGCGGCGAAAGCGCATTGACGAGGTTGCAACTTTTTTACACAAAAATTTAATTTCCGATTAAGGTTGCGCATCCATAATTCGTTCCACAAGCATACAACGCGCAGGAGAGATCATCATGGCAACGGTCAAGGTATGGGATATCGCCGTCAGGATTTTTCATTGGTCATTGGTTGCCGGGTTTGTCACGGCGTATTTGAGCGGCGATGAAAACGAGTTTCTGCACGTAAACGCCGGCTACGTGGTACTCGGGTTGATCGCTTTTCGCGTGCTATGGGGATTTGTTGGAACTAAACACGCGCGCTTTGCCGATTTCATTTATTCGCCTGCAAAAATCTTCGCCTACGCTCGCTCGCTAGCAAGCGGTTCGCCTCGGCATTACCTCGGTCACAATCCACTCGGCGGCGCGATGGTTATCGCTCTGCTCATCTCGCTATCGCTCGCGTGTTACAGCGGTTTGAAATTGTATGCGGCCGAAGATGGCAAAGGTCCGCTCGCAGAGGCAGGTTCTCTGAGCATTATCACGCCCGCCTATGCTCACGAAGGTGGTCATCACAATGTGAAAGATAAAGCAGCCGCTGACTTCTGGGAGGAGACGCACGAGCTTTTCGTCAATCTCTGCCTCGGTCTCATCGGTTTGCATATCGCCGGCGTGGTGGTATCGAGCGTGCTGCACCGGGAGAAACTTGTGAAAGCGATGATCACGGGCACAAAAGACGAATAGCTCAATAGTTGTCGAGAAATGCAATAGTCGTCGCGAAATGCAATTATGCCGCGCGATAAAAAATCGTCGACCCCGACAACGCCGTGAAGCGGGCGAGCAATTCCGTTTCGCGTTTTTGTGCCTGTTCGATGCTGCGCATTTTCACCGGACCGTAGCCGCGAATTTTTTCGGGCAGTGCAGCGATTTCAAGTGCTATCGAATAATTTTCCCGGCTTAATTTCGCAATGACATGCCTTATGGCTCCACAATAATTTTCGATCAGGTCACGCTCGCTACGCCGCTCCTCGGTATAGCCGAAAATATCAAATGGGGTTCCACGCAGCGATTTGAATTTGGCCAGCAGCCCAAATGTTTTCAATATCCAACCCGGTACCGCATATTTACGCGGACGGCCTGTAGCTGGATCGTTGCGCGCAAACAGCGGCGGCGATAGATAAATTTTCAACTGATAATCGCCACTAAATGTTTCTTCGAGCTGCTGTTTGAACTCGCCATCGCTGTAAAGACGAGCGACTTCGTATTCGTCTTTGTAAGCCATCAACTTATATAAATTGCGTGCAACGATCTTGCTTAACGCAAAATCGCTTCGCTCCGTCAGAGCGGCTTCGCAGCGACGCACCTGTTCAACATAATCGGCATACCGTTGTGCATAAGCTTCACTCTGATACACGATTAATCGCGCACGCCGATCGGTAATAATGTCGTCGATATTTTCCAAGGGCTGCCAAACCGCGGCGTCGAACCCTGCTTGTTTGTATAATCCGGCCAGTTCAACCGCTGCATGACGCCCCCAGAAAAACGCGCGCCGATTTTCTTCCACCTCCACGCCGTTGAGTGCAATCGCTTGCAACAGTGCATCGGCGCTTACCGGCAACAGACCTTTCTGATAGGCAAAGCCCAGCAGAAAAATATTGGTGCATGCGGTGCTGCCCAGCAGTTTTTGCACAAGCCCTGCGGCATTCATGAATTGCGTTTTTCCCGGCCCGACCTCGCTGGCAAGCGCAGCGCGCAAGTCGTTTTCGGAAATGTTCACATCGGGATCGAACACGAACGCCGCGGTGGGTGCGGTGGCCGTGTTGACTACCGCGTGCGAACGTTCGCTGTTGACGCGCGTGAGCGCATCGTTCGAAGCCGCCACGGCAAGATCGCAACCGAGCAACAAATCGGCATCGCAGGCGGCGATGCGCACGGCTTTAATATCGCTCTGTCGCGCGGCGATCCGCACGTGACTCACGACCGCGCCGAATTTTTGCGCGAGACCGGTTTGGTTCATCGTTGCGCAACCTTTACCTTCGATATGCGCAGCCATTGCAATCAACGCAGCGGCCGTCAAGACACCGGTGCCGCCGACACCCGCGACGACGATATTCCACGGCGTTTTCAAATCGGGGCCATTGATTGTTGGCCGGCGCGGTGTCGGCAAAGCCGGCTGTGTTTCGATGGCAACGGGTAATGGTTTGCGCAGCCCGCCGCCATGCACGGTGACGAACGCTGGGCAGAATCCATCGACACAACTGAAATCCTTATTGCACGCCTCCTGATCGATGCGGCGCTTGCGGCCGAGCTCGGTTTCGAGCGGCACGACCGACAAGCAATTCGACGTTTTGCTGCAATCGCCACAACCTTCGCATACCGCAGCATTTATGAAAACGCGTTTGGGCGGATCGATCATCGCGTTATTTTTGCGGCGGCGGCGTTTTTCCGCAGCGCAGGTTTGGCGATAAATCAAAACCGTGGTGCCCCGGGTCTCGCGCAATTCTTTTTGAATCGCGTCGAGGCGGCGGCGATGATCGATCGTGAGACCGGAAAATTTTGTCAGCGCACGACGAAACTCGTCCGGATTATCGGAAACCACCGCGATGCGTTGCACGCCCTCGCCGCGCAATTGATAAACGAGTTTTTCGAGACTCAAATCGCCATCGACTTTTTGCCCGCCCGTCATGGCGACGGCGTCGTTGTGAAGAATTTTGTACGTAATATTCACACCGGCCGCGATCGTTTGCCGAATCGCAAGAATACCCGAATGAAAATACGTACCGTCGCCGAGATTTTGGAATATATGCGGAGTGCTGGTGAACGGCGCCTGCCCCACCCACGGCGCGCCTTCGCCGCCCATCTGTGTGAACGTATGCGTATTGCGATCGGGCATCCAGGTCGCCATGTAGTGACAGCCGATACCGCCGACGGCGCGACTGCCCTCGGGAACGCGTGTCGACGTATTGTGCGGACAGCCCGAACAATAATGCGGCACACGTTCAACCAACGCAGCGCGCGCATTCAGTGTTTGCTCTTTACGCCGCTCTTTATCACGATAGAGGGCGAGGCGCTTTTCGATGGCGGCGCTCGTGTAAAAGCGACGAATACGCGCGGCGATCACCTGTGCAACCAGCGCCGGGGTTAATTCTCCCGTATTCGGCAACAGATCATCGCCGCTCTCGTCGAATTCGCCGATCACACGCGGGCGCTCAACCACGGGCCAGTTATACAGTTGACTCGTCAACTGGTCCTCGACGATCGAACGTTTTTCTTCGACGACGAGAATTTCTTCGAGTCCGCGTGCGAATTCGTGCGTGGTGATCGGCTCCAGCGGCCAGCTCATACCGAGTTTGTACACGCGCAGGCCGATGCGCGCCGCTTCATTATCATCGATGCCTAAATCTTCGAGCGCCTGCATCACGTCGAGATGCGCCTTGCCGGTGGTGATAATACCGAGACGCGGACGCGCGCTATCGATAACGATGCGATTCAATTTATTCACGCGCGCAAATTCGCGCGCTGCATAAATTTTGTATTTGTTGAGCCGCTTTTCTTGCGCAAGCGGCGTATCGGGCCAGCGCGCGTGCACGCCGTCGTCAGGCAACGCGAAACGATCGGGAATGATGATATTTACGCGGTGCGGATCGATTTCAGCGGAAATCGCCGAATCCATATTGTCGGTCACGGCTTTGAGTGCCACCCACGCGCCGCAGTAACGCGACAACTCCCAGCCATAAACGCCGAGGTCGAGCACCTCCTGCACATTCGCGGGATTCAATACCGGAATCGATGCCGCGATAAACATATGCTCGGATTGATGTGGCAGCGATGACGAGCGCGCGGCGTGGTCGTCGCCCGCGATTGCCAGCACGCCGCCGTGGCGCGAAGTGCCAAACATATTGGCGTGTTTGATCGCATCCATGCTGCGATCGACACCGGGACCTTTGCCGTACCACATGCCGAACACGCCGTCGTATTTCGCGCCTTCGAAAATAGCGACCCGCTGCGAACCCCATACCGCTGTCGCGGCGAGATCTTCGTTAACGCCCGGTTGAAAATGGATATGATGCTTTTGCAGAAACGGTTTGGCTTTCCATAGCGTTTGATCCAGGCCGGCGAGCGGCGAACCGCGATAACCCGAAATAAATCCTGCGGTATTTAACCCGCGTTCACAATCGCGCTGATGTTGCAGGATGGGCAGACGGACGAGCGCTTCGATGCCCGTGATATAGGCGCAGGTGGTATCGAGCGCCCATTTGTCGTCAAGACTTATACAACGGTTATCAAGAACAGGCGAACGCAAGGCCATGATGTCCCTCCTACCGCCGATTGTTTTGTACAAAAAACCTTTTTTTGTTCGAAAAAGCCGGTTCCTTCTAAAAACTTTAGTCGCTATATTCGGAAATGTTTATGTTATTTGCGGTCCCAAATCTATACTGACAGCATAATTAATACGGCTCTTTTGGTTTGGGAGGCAAGGTAATGCCTATAGAACTGAATCAAAAGGACATCGCGATACTGCGATTATTGCAACAGGACGCAAGCCTTACCTCCACCGCCATTGCGGAACGCCTCAATCTGTCACAATCTCCCTGTTGGCGGCGTATCAATCACATCGAACAAGAAGGTCTTATACGACGGCGCGTGGCGTTGCTCGATCGTGAAAAACTCGGTATGGACGTAGTGGTATTCGCCACGCTCAATCTATCCGCGCACGGCCGCGAACACATCGAGCATTTTGAAAGCGAGATTCGGAAATTTCCCGAGGTCATGGAGTGCTACACGATGACGGGTGCATGGGATTACATGCTCAAAATCATTGTGCGCGATGTCCGCCATTACGAGCAGTTCATTCGCGAGAATCTACTGACGATGCCGGCGATCCGCGAGATACATTCGCATATCGCGGTAACGGAAATCAAAAACACGACGGAGCTGCCGCTGGATACACAGATGTAACTGCGGTTGCACTTTTTACAACGACTGCACCAAATGCCCGCCGTCGACCGGCAGCGCGATACCGTTTATAAATGAACCCGCATCGCTCGCGAGCAACAATAGCGGCGCGGTCAATTCGTGCAACTCACCCCAGCGACCCGCTGGCGTCTGCTGAATAAATTCGAGGCCTTTTTCTGTTTTGAAAAATGCTTCGTTCATCTCGGTGTGAAAATAACCCGGACAGATCGCGTTGACGCGTATGCGATCGCGCGCCAATTCGAGCGCCATCGTCTTCGTCAATTGCACAACGCCGGCTTTCGACGTGGCGTACAGCGATAAACCGAGGCCGGGCTGCAAAGCCAAAATCGACGCGATATTGATGATGCTGCCGCCGCTGTCGTGCGCACGCATGCGATCGATGCAATGCCGCGATATGCGCCACACCGATTTGAGATTGGTCTCCATGAATTTATCCCAATCGGCTTCAGTGGTTTTGACAAAACGGTGCGAGGTGCCGATGCCGGCGCTATTGACGAGGATCTCGACGTTGCCGGCGATCTTATCGATCTGCTCGAAGGCGCGCGCAACTTCGTCGGCATTCGTGACATCCATGCTCACCGCATAGGCGTTACCGTCTGCTGCGTTAATTTCGTCGACGAGTTTTTCGAGCCGATCGCGACGCCGCGCACAGGCGATGACGCGCGCGCCGGCCTGCGCCAATACCTTGCAGAAATGCGCACCGAGTCCGCTCGACGCGCCCGTAACGAGAGCGGTGCGCCCGCTCAAATCGAATGTATCCAACAGATGCTGTATCGTCATGATCGTGCTCCGTCAGTAAGCAAGAAAACATTATCCATCATGTCAGATGCGATCTGTACCTTTCGACTTAATCTGTACCTTTCGACTTAACCTGTACAACGCGCGCAAATTTGCAAACAATGGGTGCCCGCTACGCAAAACCGAGACATCATGACTGGCCCTGATCACGCGCATCACCACAAGCATCGCCACGACCACGCGCATTCGCACACTGCATCAGGCCAGCGCGAAAGCCAGCGTATCAGCTTCGCATTTTGGCTCAACCTTGCTTTCACCATTATCGAAATTATCGGCGGCGTACTCACCAACAGCGTCGCGATTTTATCGGATGCGATTCACGATCTCGGCGATACCCTCGCCATCGGCATGGGCTGGCTCGCCAGCCGGCTCGCCAAACGGCGCCCGAACGAGGCATACACCTACGGCTATCGCCGCCTGTCGCTGCTGAGCGCGCTCACGCTCGGGGTGATACTCGTGATTGGCTCGGCCATCATTCTCGTCAACGCGATACCGCGCCTGTGGCAACCGCAGACGCCGCACACAGTGGGCATGTTTTGGCTCGCCTTGCTCGGCATCGCCGTGAATGGCGCCGCCGCACTGCGTTTACGCGGCGGCAGTACCCAAAATGAAAAAATGCTGAGCTGGCATCTACTCGAAGATGTGCTCGGCTGGGTGGCGGTACTCATTGCGAGCATTGCGATTCACTACACGGGTTGGAGCATTATCGATCCACTGCTCAGCATTGGCTTTACATTGTTCATTCTTTTTAATGTGCTGCGCAATTTGAGCGATACGCTGCGTTTGTTTCTGCAGAAATCGCCCGACGCTGCGCTGATGGATACGATTCAACAACAACTACACAGTCTGAGCGGCGTGCAAGCGCTGCATCACGTGCATTTATGGTCGCTCGATGGCGAACATCACGTGCTCACCGCGCACATCGTCTTGTCGCAGAACCTGACCACTGCCGAGCAACTTGAATTGAAACAGCAGATTCATCGCACACTGGAACCGCATCGGCTGGTGCACACCACGATCGAATTTGAATTTCCCGACGAAGTCTGTCGCGATCATTGATGCAGGCGATCGTCACTCATTAAAAGCCATCGTCGCCAAAGAAAGAGGAACTTGCACAGCCATGCTCGCCGAATCCACTGTCACTTCGATCGCGCATCTGATTCAACTGTCGGTCGCGCCGGTATTTTTATTGACAGGTGTCGGCTCGATGCTCGGCGTGTTAACCGGGCGCGTCGGCCGCATCGTCGACCGCGCGCGCAAGCTCGAAAGCGATTTACCGAAAACCCCGGCACCGCAGCACGCTGAAATTCGGACGGAATTACGCCGCCTATCGCAGCGCGCACATTTGACCTACTGGGCAATCAGCCTTTGCACCGTGTGCGCTCTGCTCGTGTGTACGATGATCGCATTGTTATTTATCGGCGATTTTGTTTCGGTGCGTATGGCCGAAGTGGTCGGCCTGCTGTTCGTGATCGCGATGCTGTCGCTGATCTGTGGTCTGTTGTGCTTCCTGCGCGAAGTTTATATGGCTATTTGCTATCTGCGAGTTGAGTTGAACTGAAACCGAGTTGAACTGAAACACTGCGCGAACGACATAAGCACGATATCGCTAGCCGAGTTCAACGCGCTCGATTTTTCGATCGGCAAATTTTTCGTCGGGCGATAGCTGCCAAAATATCCACGCCGATGCGAGTGTGATCAGACCAACGCTGAGGAACGTCGCGTGAAAAGCAGTGAGCGCCAGCGCAATCGTGCCGCGGCCGAAATGCTCTTCGAAATTCGCGAGCAGCGCGCCGGCTGTCGCCACCGCAAGACTCATTGACAACATCATCACCATCGATAACAAACTATTCCCGCCGCTGGCTTGGTTGCCCTGCAGATCTTTCAGCGCAACGGTATTCATCGCGGTGAATTGCATCGAGTTGATACCGCCGAACACCGTCAATTGCACGATGCGCAACCACAGCGGTTGCTGCGGTGAAATCAGCGCGAACGAGGCGATGATGACACCGAGCGCAAGCGTATTGCTGATCAGCATGTAGCGGTAGCCGAAGCGTTTTATTAACCGCATCGCCAACGGCTTCGCCGACACGCTGGCGGCAGCAATCGGCAGCATCATGAGCCCGGCTTGCAATGGGCTGTAGCCAAGGCAAATTTGAAAAAGCAGCGGATTGAGAAACGGCATGCTGCCGCAACCGATGCGCGCGAATAAATTGCCCAGCAGGCCGACGCTAAACGTCGGCACCCGAAATAGCGCGGGCGCGAACAACGGCTGCGGTTTGCGCACGGCATGCAAACAATACGCGGCAATACTGGCAAGACCGAACACGAGCAATACACGCACCGTCGCGGTCTGCATGCCGAGTCCGGCGAGGCCATCGAGTGCGAGCGATATCGCCACCATTCCAAACGCAAGCATCGCATAGCCCGCGCCGTCGAACCGCGTGATCGCATGCTCACGGCTATCGGGCATGTAGAAATAGGTCGCAACCAGACCGATAACACCGATCGGCGCATTGATTAAAAATATCCAAGGCCACGATGCCATCTGCACAAGGAAGCCGCCAAGCGTCGGCCCGATCAACGGGCCGATCAGCGCCGGCATCGTGACATAGCTCATCGCGCGCAAAAATCTTTCTTGCGGAAATGCGCGCAACACAGCGAGGCGGCCGACCGGCATCAGCATCGCTCCGCCGAGCCCCTGCAGCACACGCGCGGCAACCAGCTGCGTGAGCGTTTGGGAAAATGCGCAACACAGCGAGCCCGCAACGAATAATCCGATCGCGCTCATGAAAACACGACGCGTGCCGAAACGATCGGCAAGCCAACCCGTTGCTGGAATCAACATCGCCATCGTCAATGAATAGGCGACGACCACCGACTGCATGCGCAGCGGACGCTCGCCCAAACTGCGGGCCATCGCCGGCAATGCCGTATTGACGATGGTCGAGTCGAGCGTCTGCATGAAGAAGCCGACAGCGACCAGCCAAAGCAGAGGACTTAACGATCTAGACGTATGCACGGGTTGGGCTTCAGAAGTCACTACGTAGCGACGCGCGTTGCAAGACGGCATTATCGCATTACGAAAAAATTACGCGAACGTAATAAATCGCGCACCCTGACTACGGCAAAAGTATAAAAGGTATGGATCGACTGGGCAGTATATAAAAGTGATCTATGCGATAGGTTGTCGAGACCACCGGGACCGAGTATCGTTGAGCACTCTACAAGCAATTGGCCGTAAAGCGACAACAATAAGAGACGGGCGCTGCTGTATCCGAAGTCCATCGTATATTGATTCATCAGCTGTCGTGTAGTGCATGAGCGTTCGTTATTCGCATTAGCGCCCCGCTTGAAGTGCGCTGCTGCGCCCAAAATAATTAATACGTGTACGGAGACTGCATTCCATGCGTAAATTAAATCAATTAATCACCGCTGTCGCGACAACGTCGGTTTTGGCGCTGGTTACCCCATTGGCTTTTGCTGGCAGTGGTGCGCCCGTGCTTCCGTCAGTGGACCCCTGGTTGAGTGTGAACACCAGTGGCGACCTGATTCCGGCACCGGGTGGTGCCAACGATGGCTCGAATGATTTTGCATTTTCAGGCAGCAATACGTCGACGGGGCAATTTGCCGTCGATTGGAGCCTGACCGTGAATCCCGATCCGTTTATCGATGGCGCTATTACCATTACCAATTTGAGCAGCTCGGCGCAAAACTTCACGGTCAATTTAAATCTGCCGGTGTCCCCATCGTTTAGTCCTGGAGTAATGAGCGGCTCCATCGATGCAACCGTCTTCGACGCTAACAACAGCGGATCTGCCACTCTGCAACCGCAAGCGGGTAATATTTATTTTGGTCGCATAGATGGTTCAAACGCACTGCTGCTGTTCGCTCAAGTTCTGAGTTGTAATGGCGCCGGCTGCAGCATAAATTCTAGCGATTCTCAAACATCCATTCCGGTCGCAGGCGTAAATACCAGCATCGGTACTAAATTGATGTTCAACCTGTCCGGAAACGATAAGGTGACATTTTCCACCCATTTTGAAGTCAATCCAGTGCCCCTACCCGCCAGCATCTGGTTGATGAGTTCAGCGGTGCTCGGACTGTTCGGGATGCGGCGCCGGCGTTAATCATCGATAATGGGTTCTATCACGCCTCGATGCGCAAGCATCGAGGTTTTTTTTGTCGCGATAATTTGCGCGATCGTTTATAACCACCATCGCTCTTCGCACTTTTCTTTGCTGCATTTGCTAGGCTTTCGCGTTACAGTTCCGACAATCGCTTATGCAGATAGAGCAATGAATAGAACGACAAAGTCCATCCTGCTATCGGCTCTCGTACTTCCGGGCGCCGGTCATTTGTATTTACGCAGTTATACGCGCGGGATTATTTTGCTGGCAATCTGCGCGGCTGCGCTGACCGATTTCATCCGTCGCGCCTGGCATGAAGCCGAATTGATCCGCGCGCGACTCATCGATGAAGTCAACGCCGGCGGCATGTTCGATCTCGATGCATTGATCGCTCACGCCACCGCGGCTGCGAATAGCATCGACAAAAAACCGTTCACACTCGCCGGTATCGTGCTGATCGCCTGTTGGCTGTTTGGCATTTTCGATAGCTATCGCCTGAGTAAGCGACTCGAAGAGACCGCCACATCACCATGATGCAATGGCGACAGCTGCTTAACAAAAACAGGCTCGGCAATCGCCCCGCGAAAGACGAATCGGGCCGCAATGCGTTTTTGCGCGATCACGATAAAATTATTTTTTCGGGCGCGTTTCGGCGGCTCGCGCGCAAAACGCAGGTGCACCCGCTCGCGAGCAACGATCATATTCACAATCGCCTGACGCACAGTCTCGAAGTGTCGTGCGTCGGGCGTACGCTCGGTATCCGTGTCGGTGAAGCGCTGCGCGCGCGGCAATTATTGCCGTCAGATATCGACGCAACCGATCTCGGCGATATCGTGCAATCGGCCTGTCTCGCGCACGACATCGGCAACCCGCCCTTCGGCCATACCGGCGAGCGCGCGATTCGCGCGTGGTTTCTCGAACGCGGCCAATGCTATCTCGAAGGGCTCGACACTTCGCAGCGCGCCGATCTCGAAAATTTTGAAGGCAACGCGCAGGGTTTTCGTATTCTGACCAAATCCGAATACCATCAATACGATGGCGGCATGCGTTTGACCTACGCCACACTCGCGACATTTTTGAAATATCCGTGGCTCGCTGCAACCGCGAAAGCTGGCGTCACGCCGCGTCGCGATAAATTCAGCGCGTTCGGCGCCGAGCGTACGGCGTTTGTCGAAGTGTGCAATGCGACAGGATTGCGCCAGCGCGGTGACGATTTTTACAGCCGCCATCCGCTCGCGTTTTTAGTCGAAGCCGCCGACGATTTTTGTTACGCCATCATCGACCTCGAAGATGGTCTCGAAATGAACTTGTTGCAATGGAGCGATGTGTTTCCGCTGCTGCAACCGATTCTGCCGCACAGCGAAGAAATTATTGAGTTGGTGCAATCGGATTTCCGTCCCGGTCGCAAAGCGGCGCTATTGCGCGGCAGCATTATCGAACATTTTATCGATGCCGGCGTAACCGCGTTTATGCAACATCACGACGAACTGCTTGCTGGCGACATCGATAGCGATTTGATTTCTCTGTGCGCCGCGCCCGTACGCGAAGCCGTGGAAGGCTCGAAGCAATTGGCCAAGACGCGCGTGTTCGAACATCCGCTTAAAATTGAACTGGAAATCGGCGCCTATCAAGTAATCGGCACCTTGCTCGACCGCTTGATCGAGGCCGCGATCGCTTACGCCGAAAATGATCTCAGTAATTTCCGCCATCAACGCTTGATCAATCTGATCGGTGCGCACACTTTTCCGCCCGACCTCGCGCGGTTGACGGCGATGCAAAAACGCTATCAATGCATCATGCGCGCGGTCGATTTCATTGCCGGCATGACCGACAACTACGCGACCTATTTAGCCAAGCAGTTTAACGGCTGGGCGGAAGTGCGGTATTAAAAAATCTTATTTCATCCATTATTGCTTTTATTTATTCGCACTCAACCAAAGCCCCACCGGTGCGCAGGGCAGCCCAACATCCTGCAAGGTTAGAATTCCCGGTTTCGCGGCGTTGACGTTAAAAATCGCATTCACTGCAGGCAGCGCGGTCATCGTGTCCCATTCGTGATGCCCCCAATGCTCCGGCGGAATGAAACGGATGCTGGTATTCACGTTGGGCTCGCCTTTGATCGCTACTTCGTAGTGGTTATCGGTGAAACTCCAATCGCCGCTGAGATGTTTGGTTAGATACCACGTGACTTTCATCTGGATGACGGTATTTCCATTCACGATGCCGTTCCAACCCGCACGAATGGCGCCGATGGTATCCTTCTCCATGCAGAGCCAGCCGAGATCCACTTTTTGCGATGTCGTCGCGAACTCGGAAAAGAAATCCATCGTTTCGATGTCGATCTGCAACGCTTCGGCAATACGCTGCACCGCATCGTAGAACGACACCAACCAAGCTTTCGCCGTTTCGACAACTTGCGATGTCGCGCTCGGCAGCGACATACCCATCGCCAGCCACGTCTCTGCGGATTCGTAGACCGAACAATCCGCCGTTTCAGAGATGAAGACACCATCAACCTGTCGACACACGCCGGTCATCGCCGCCGTTAAATAATTAATCCAGCCCGGGTTAATGCCGGTGATGTACAGCGAGCTTTTACCGCGCTCGCAAGCCGCTTCAAGCTGCGGGCGAATCGCCGATTGCACGCCGCCAAGATTGAGAAACAAATTCGTGCTGATCACATCGTGGCCGCTTTCGAGCAATTTCAAGACGTGATCGAGGTCCGCCATAAACGGTGTGTAGATAACCGTATCGGCGCCCAATGCGATCAGTGCGTCGATATCGTTTGTCGCCGCGACACCGCAATTGGGGCGCCCGCACAGCTGGCCCGCATCGACACCCGCTTTATCGTTCGAATACGCGTAGACACCGGCGAGCTCTAATCGTGGGTCATCCATAATCGCGCGCAGCGCTAATTTTCCGACTTTGCCGGTGGTCCATTGTATGACGCGTAATTTTTTCATTTCTTGACGCTCCTGATTCGAAGGAATTCTCTTTCCCAAAAATCATTTGGGAAAATGACATTAAACCGCCTCTATCGCGATCGGCACACCGGAAAAAAATGCCATCCCGCCGAGCGGGTCGACAATATCCGTGCTGGTTAAATTATTGACGTTGGCGTGCAAATGTCCGTGCGAGATGGACACCACCCCCTTGCGCATGCCGGAATCGATTTTCGCCGTGAGAAAAATTTCACCGCTGTCATTGTAAACGCGAACCCGCTGCTCGTCTTTGATGCCATAACCAGCCGCGGTGTCGGGATGCAAAATAATATCGGCCGGCTCGCCGAGAAAACTCAGTTGCGCGTTGAATTTTCTGCGCTGGCGGCGCGAGCTAAAGCACAACGGTTTGGGTTTATCTAAATTGGCCTCGTCGGCGGCGCGCATTGCGCTCCACTGCTGCAATAATTCCTCGGGCGCCAAAATCCAACCGCCGATGCGCTCGAAATGTTTATCGACCCACGCGGCGGGAAATTCCAACGGAAACTCCACGTACTGTTTCTGTTTCAACTCTTCAAAACTGCAACGCGCGTACGGCATGAGCGTTTTGAGCATGAATTCATCGGCATCCGGTTCACGATCATCGAGTGGAACATAATCCGGTACCGGCAATCCCGCGCGGCGCATGAATTGCGAAATCACCCACCACGCCGAGCGCCGCTCGCCCATCGGCTTCACCAGCGGCGGCGTGTATTGCAGATTGACATTCCACGCCAGCGTATCCCAACGCGTAAACTCCGCGCGCTCAACCGCATCTTTCGTCGGCAGCAGATGCGTGCAGAACGGCGACAATTCGTTATGGACGATCTCCGTGCTTACATGCAAATTGAGTTTCGGTAGCGCAGCGCTAAGGGCGTGCGCATCGGGAAACGAGCGCAACATGCTGCCGCCGAAATTGAAAAAGGCGCGAATATTTCCCGCTTCGATTTCGAGCGGCAGCACCGCGCAGGGCCAGTCGCCGTAAATACCCTTCACATCGGGTCGCACATTCGAGCTCGCGGTGAAGGCGCTGTCGAGCAATGGCAATTCAAACTTTTCGAATGGAAACAGAAAGCCGGGATGAAACCACGCGCCGCCTTTTTGATTCATCGACCCGGTTAAAATCATAATCAACCACGCGAACCACTGCGTCAGATTGCAGCCGGCCGACATCGTGATTCCCGTTCCGGTTTCGACGACAGCGCGACCTTTTTTGCGAATCGCCGCGAGTAAATCCGCTAACTCTTGCTCACTGACGCCGGCAATGCTCGCCGCTTTGGCGCGATCGTATCCATCAAGAGCCGCGCGCAGTTTTTCCAAGCCTTGAATTTTTTGGCGCGGGTTGAACGGACCGCCATCGATAATTTCGCGCGCGAGCCACGCGAGAATTGCGTAATCCTTGCCGGGGTACGCAGCGATATGGCGCGTGGAAAATTTTGCGGTCTCGGTGAATACCGGATCGATCGTCCACACTTCGCCGCGCGCGGCGGCGGCTTTGATCCAAATCGCCGGATTGAACATGCCCGTGTTGTGTGCGTGACTCACCATCGGATTGGTGCCGACGTAAATCAGCATGTCGACATTGTCGTAATCGGTTTTGGGATTGAGACCGTAGAAGCGCCCCATGACGCCGGAGATCATCGTTTTTGCCGTGCCGTCGTTGGTCAATGGCGAGAATTTCGGCGGCGCTCCGAGCGCGCGTTGAAACGCTTCCTCCATCACGTAACCGGAAGAATCCAAACCGAGACCGCTGCCGAAATACATGCCGACCGAATTCGGTCCGTGCGTATCGATAATTTTGCGCAATTTCGCCGCGATATCGTCGAGCGCTTCGTCCCAACTCACCGGCACCAGCTCGCCATGCTTGCGCATCAGCGGCTGTGTGATCGCCTCTTTGAGATGGTGTATCTGCCCGGTGGCGCGTCCTTTTGGACACGTGTAGCCCTGCGTCAACGGGTGATCGTGATCGCCGCGCACTTTGATGATCCGGTCGCCAGCGACGTCGGCAACCAACCCGCAGTGGACCATGCACACTCGACAATAGGTTCGTTTGTGTTCGACGGTTTCTTGCTCGACGGATTGAGTGATCACGGCTGCCTCCGCGTTCGGAAACTGTATTTCGGAAAAAGTATTATTGAAGCAGTGCAAGAGCGGCGCTGCCGATTCGGTCAGTGTAAGGGGCGAGATCGCGCGCGCAATATGCAATCGTGTTAGCGACGGGACATGAATGTTAAGCTCGGGCCGCTAGGCGGGCGGTGAACTCAGCGAATACGCGAATTCAATGGCAGCGCGCATTGGCGGCGCGAAATTCGCCCGCGCTCATGCCGGTCGCGCGCCGAAAGGCGGAGCAGAAACCGGAGGGCGACGAAAATCCCAGCGCGTACGCGATCGTCTTTACCGATTGACCACCCATGAGCAAGTGCTTGGCCTGCTCGATCCGCCGCTGCGCCGCATACTCGCCGATCGAGCAACCGCGGCTGGCGCGAAAACCGCGCGTCAGCTGTCGAATCGACAGCTTGCAGAGACTTGCCAATTCAGACAGCGCGGGAATGCCCTGCTCGGCGCGAAGCCGCTCGTCGATCGCCTGCAACCGCCACGGCGCAAGTTCGCGCGCGGCGGGAATATCGTCGAAATGAGTGAAGTAGCGTGCGAGCTCAATCGCGAGTTGTCCGGTGAGTAACTCAACGAACAGTGTGCTGGCAAATCCCGGCTGTTGTATTTCCTCGGCGAGCCGGATGAGCAAATCTTTTACGCGCGGTTCGGCAATATCGAGGCTAGCTTCGAGCCGGCGCCCGTCCCACTGCAAATCGCAACCCAACCAACTGCGCAGCGATTCCGGATTGAGATGGCAAAACAGCGAACGCTGTTTAAAGCCGCCATCGCTGCGCAATAGCACGTCTTCACCCGGAGGCAGCAAAAATACTTTACCGATCCGCTCAAAGCGATGATGGGTCCAATGATTTCGATAACAGAGCCGTGTATTGCCCGACCGCTGCGTGAGACACATATCCAACCAATAGGCCTCGCGATCCATGACCTGAATATCGCAGGGGTCGGTATTTTGCAGCTCCACGAGCTGCGCGGTGGCCACCGGCGCGCTCACCTCGGCCTCGACCGCGATCCACTCCTGCATGGAGTCAGCCATCATCACCCCCGCCACTCGCTCGACCCCGACTGCCCCGGCCCCGACGAAATCTTCACGACCACCGCGCAAATATTGCGTTCGCGCACAAAACTCTCATCGCCGATAAAACGATCGCGCACGTAGCGCGCGAACTCTTCGACTGTGCTGTTGCGAATCGGCAACAACAAGGTATCGGATTTGCGCAGCGGAATTTTTTCGTCGTTGAACCCTGCGATATAAAATTCGTTGTCTTCTTCGATACGCAAATGCGGCGAGTATTGCGGCAGCAAAGTGTATTCATCGAGGCTTTCGCACAGTTCGCGCAGTCGGGTTTTTACATCGCGATAACTGAAGCAAATCCCATCGGCACCGACCGGCGCGGTGACGGCAAGATAGACAGCGTAGTTATGACCGTGCAAACGCTCGCGCTCGGTGGCATTGAAAATCGTGAAATGAGCAGCGGAAAACTTGATGTCCTCCTTGCTGATTTCGATGGTGGTGAGATCGGTCATGGGTCGTCATCGCAGCGGCATTCCTTGGCATTATAACCATGCACGCCGCGCTGGCGTCAGCCGAAGAACACCGGGACTTAGCGTGAGCGCGGTGGTGGCCGCGGCGGTTTTGCAAGCGCGGCATCTTTGGTTATCCTATGCGGTTGTATCGCCTATTCGGAACACTGTGTTGAAACCGCCTGTCACCAAAGCCGAACTGCGTCGCGAACTCGATCACCAGGTCGATACCTACTTGCGCGACGGCGGCGAGGTGCACGAAATTCCGCGCGGCGTCAGCGGCCGCAACCCCGTCGATGGTCCGTTGCCCAACGCGCCGTTCGTGGGGTCGGGCGAGCGTGCGCAGCGCGAATACCTGACCGACGTCATCGCCGGCATCGAAGCGCGGCGCAAACCCTCGGCGCCATCTAAAAACGTCACGCGGCGGCCGCGCAAAAAATATATTTACGACGATTTCGGCGAACCCGTGCGCTGGGTATGGGAGGAATAAATTCTGCGCGCCCGCTGAACGGCGCGCAGAAGGTATTTATCGCCCAAGGTTTCGCACGGCGCCTAAAGTTTCATACGCAGAAATAGCATCGCCGACAGCGGGTCGGCGCCATAGCTGTCGTGCAGCTCGCCCGGCAATTTATACGCGCTGACCAGTCCGCCAATACCGATTGCCGCCCGCCCCAAACGCGCGAAATCGTAAATATAACCGAGCGATAATTTATTTACGTCGAAGGTGCGCCCGTACAGCGAATCGCCCGCGTCGAACAGCTCGTCATTCTGCACGCGCTCAAGGCGACCGAACCACGTGTGGGTACGCGCCGACACGAAGGCCGACTCCAATAAATAGGCATTGCTGCTATCGCCGCTTTTATCGTTTTGTCCCCAGGCCAGTGTGGTTTGCCAATCGCCGCTGGCGACACGATGCTGATAACTCGCGGAGGCCGTCGTGCGATGCACACTTACATCGGGCTCCAGCTGCTCGGGACTTTTGAAATAACCGCGACTGATTTGCAGCGCCCAATTTTCGCTGGGATTGAATGACAATCGCGCAGACGCCGAATCGAAATGCCGCGTTTCAATATTCCAGCGGTATTGATCGGGCTCGCGGCCGTTGAATACGGAGCCTTCGATTTTCCATTTATCGAAACGATAACCGAGCGTGGCAACGCCGAAGACCACATGCGTCGAATCCAACCAATGATGCGATATCGGCGCCTCGGGATTATCGGCGCCCGAAAAGCGATGCATGAACGCAGGCGGCCCCATCGCCGGCTCGCCGGGCAGACCGATATAGCCATAGAGCGATTGTTTTGCCGCGAGTGGCACGCTGTAAGTTGCAGCCATTTCCATCAATGCATCATGCGGATGCTGGCGATCGACCAGATGCGTTTTGCCATCGGCGGTTTCACCCGTTTGCAACAGCAGCGGATAACCGCTCTTGCCCATGAGCGGATCGATCGACACCATGCCGCGCAAACCGAGTGTGCCGCTGCCCAGCGGACGCGATGCCATCAGCATGCCCATGCCATTAGCAAATGTTTTACTGTCGCCGCGCCTGCCGCCCTGATCGTCGTACACCAAATTCAGCGCTGCATTCGCCATCACCATCCAAGGTTCACCCAACAACGAATCGCCCATCCACATTGCGCCGGCCTTAGGTGTAGCTTCGGGCTGCCAACTCGTGCCGGAACTATCGCGAGTCATGGCGTAAGCGCCGAGCGCACTCGCCATTTCCGCATGAACCGTGACAGGGATATTAAAAATAATGATCGAGATGACGAAACGCATCAGTCCATCGAGCATTTTTTTCGAGAAAACGTACATAGCATTAACTCCTCAAGACGTTCGCTCGTTAGCGAACGCGTGCGAGATAAATGTTGCCGCAACTATGCGGGTATCAACGGAAGAGTTAGGAGAGCCGGGGCGGACGCCAGAGCGGGGCGATTTTTTCGCTTGGGAAGTGGGGTTTTATTGGACTGAATACGGTCGCGATCGACGCGAAAAATACCCGCATCGCGGGTGGCGGCATGCCGATTTGATAGAGGCCAGCACTTTGACAGTTGTGCGCCGCGCCGCACACCTTGTCATCTGTGTGCAGCAATGCATTTTTTACCGCACCGTGATCACAGCATGTCGCGGGTCCAGCATGTGCTCCTGGCTGCATCGACGACACGCAATCGTGCTGGGATCGCATTTTCGCAGCAAACGTCTCTGCCAACCCGTTACCCGAGACGGTCAACGCGAGCATCAGTAACATTGTGCGGCGCAGGAATCGCTTCATGTGCAAACTTGAAAAAGTGCGGCGATTGAAATTCTAGATCCGAGCCGCTCACGCTGGCAAGTTACCATTGCTTACCCGTCTAGGTACCAAAGTTAATCGTCAGAAAGCTATACATGAATCTTTCGAAAATTCAATTTAGCAGGTCAACAAGTTTTTAGTTGAGGAAATCATCTCAGATCAAATACAGTGCTGCGATAAGACCGCGCCTCTTGATGACGAATTATTGGAGCTCTTCCGATGAACGATATTGAAAAACTGCTTGCCATCGAATCGATTAAACAAGCCAAAGCGCGTTATTTTCATGGTCTCGATAGCAAAGATTGGGAGCACTACGCCTCTGCCTTCGCGCCCGATGCGCAAATGGATATGCGTGAACAAGCGCGCAATCCCGATTATTTATTTATCGGCAGGGAGGCGATTGTGCAATTTGTTTCGAAGTCGTTGGACGGCATGATCACCGTGCATCAGGGTCACACGCCGGAAATTGAATTCACCTCAGACACTTTGGCGAACGTGCTTTGGGCAATGGAAGATCGCTTATGGAAAAAGGATCCGTCGGTGCAAAAGCCCTTCAATCAATTGCACGGCTGGGGACACTACCGCGAAACCTATCGCAAGACCGATGGCGAATGGTTGATTCAAACGACGACGTTGACACGCCTGCATTTGCTAATCAGCTGACAAACAACCGGTCGGCGAGTTGCATATTTCGCCGATCGGCTATTTTCCTTGCGCTTAAGACTGCTCGAACATCCGCACGATGCTGGAGAAATCCAGATCGGCAACACCCTCTTTCGATTTAGCATGAATGCCGTAGAGATTATTGGCGAGCGCGCCGAGCGGAATTGCCGAATTGCTCGATCGCGCTGCGCCGAGCGCGAGCCCCAAATCCTTCTGCATCAATTTCACCATGAAGCCGCCCTGATAATCGCGGCTTGCGGGCACATTCGGTAACACACCGGGGACCGGATTGTATTTTTCGAGCGACCAGTTGGCGCCCGAGCTTTTGAGCATGATTTCCGACAACACTTTCGGATCGAGGCCGTTGTTGATGCCGAGTTGCAACGCTTCCGCGGTACCGATCATGTGAATCGCGAGCAGCATGTTGTTGCAGATTTTCGCGACCGAGCCCGCACCGTAATCGCCCGCGTGAAAAATATTTTTCCCCATGTGATTTAGCACGGCTTTCGCGCTTTCAAAATCCGCCACGGGACCGCCGCACATAAAAGCGAGCGTGCCCGCTGCCGCCGCCGCGACGCCGCCCGATACCGGCGCGTCCACAAAACGCAGACCGCGCTTGATCGCTTCCGCAGCGAGGCGGCGCGAATTTTCCGGTGCAACCGTCGAGCAATCGATCACGAGCGCGGCTTTTGCAATTTTGTCGAACAGCGCGTCTTTATCGATCATCAGCGCTTCAACGATGGGACCCGACGGCAGCATCGTGATCACAAAATCGGCACCTTGCACCGCCTCAGCCGCAGTGACCGGTGTAGCGCAACCCACATCCTGCGCGTGTTTGCGCGCCGCCTCGGCGAGATCGAATGCATTGACGCGAAAACCCGCTTTGACGAGATTGCCCGCCATCGGCCCGCCCATGTTGCCGAGACCGATAAATGCGACGATTTGAGTCATTGTGCTGTCCTCGACTATTTTTAAATGTGCAAATAATTTTATAGATCGGCAAGCGGATGAGCCGCATTGCCCCACGGCGCCACAAAATACGCCGCGATGGATTCAGGTGTCACATCGCTCAGTTTTGCTGGCTGGAATTTTGGCGCGTTATCTTTCTCGATCAACAGCGCGCGCACGCCTTCGCGGAAATTCACGTAGCGCATACAATTGCTCGACGCAACTAATTCGAATTGAAACGCTTCGCGCAACGATAAATGTTTACCGCGCTTGAATTGTTCCGCAATCAAATAAACCGACGCCGGGCAACCGTTCGCGAGCGTTTTAACCGCTTTCGTCAGCCATTTATCTTCACCGCTCCAGGCAACAATATTCGCAACGATGGCTTCGATGCCATCGCCATCGCAAAGCCTCTGAATTAAATCGTAATGCTCGCGAATGACACTCGCCGGAAGTTGATCGCTCGATTGCGCCTCATCTCTTGTTATGTCTTCGAATTGGCGCAACACGTGGCTGACTTGACCGGCGTGCTCCACAGAATTATTCGACCAGGTTGTCGCAGCGAGCGCAGCGAGAATATCGGCGTATTTTTCGTGCGCGACCAAACGATCGGCCATGCCGACGAACAATGCGTCCGCCGCATTGATCGATGCGCCCGTGAGCGCGAGAAATAAGCCGGTTTTTCCTGGCGCACGATTCAAAAACCACGTGCCGCCGACATCGGGATACAAACCGATCGTAATTTCGGGCATGGCGATGCGGCTCGTCGCGGTGACAACGCGATGGCTCGCACCGGCCATTAAACCGAGGCCGCCACCCATCACAATGCCGTTACCCCAAAGAACGAGCGGCTTGTTGTAAACGTGGATGTGATAATCGAGCCGATATTCGCGTTCGAAAAATGTCGCCGCCACACCGTCCTGAGCACACGCTGAATTGTAGAGCTGCACGACATCGCCGCCCGCGCAAAACGCTTTATCGCCACTGCCGCGCAATACGACGCACACAATGCTGTCGTCGCTTTCCCACTGCGTGAGCTGCGATTGCAGCAGATCGATCATCGTGAGCGATAACGCATTCAGCGATTTTTCGGCATTCAATGTTGCAATGGCAATTTTTTTACCGTTGCTTGCGGGAATGGTTTCAAACAACACAACCGAATCGGACACAGCCAAATTCCTCAGCGATTTTTCCACTGCGGCGCGCGCTTCTCGATGAACGCATTCACGCCTTCTTTCTGATCTTCGGTATCCCACAACTTCACGAACAATTGACGCTCAAGCGGGAAATTGCTGTTGACCGGATTATTGCGCGCCTCATGAATCAGCTCCTTGCAATAACGCACCGAGGTCGGGCTTTGTTTTTCCACTTTCGCAGCGAGCTCTAACGCTTTCGTCAAGGCTTGGCCAGTCGGCACGATTTCGGAAATCAAACCGATTTGCAGCGCTTGTTCAGCTTTCAAACGCTCGCCGAGCAATACCAAACGCTTCGCCCATTGCTCGCCGATCAGCAGCGTCAAATGCTGCGTGCCCAAACCCGCCGGCAGCAGACCCACCGACGCTTCCGGCAATGCCATTTGCGCTTGTTGTTCAGCGATACGAATATCGCAGCACATCGCCGCTTCGAGGCCGCCGCCCATCGCAAAACCGGTGATCGCTGCAATCGAGACACCGCGATAATTGGTCAGCGCCTGAAAGGCTTCACCGAAATAGGTGGCGAACTCGAACGCGAAACCTTTTTCGCTATTTTGGAAACGATTGAGATCCGCACCCGCGCTGAAAAATTTCTCGCTGTTACTGGTCAAGATCAGCGCATAGTTGTTGAGATCGGCATTCAACTCTTCGACGATGGCTTTGAGTTGGCGCAAACTGTCCGGCGTCCACGTATTCGCCGGCGGATTGTTAATCGTAATGATCGCGGTGTGGCCGCGCTTTTCGAGAATCAACTGGTCAGCAGAAACAGTGTCAGCAGTGCTCATCGAATAATCTCCGTTGCGCCTTCATCTAAGATACGACGGCCGATAATCAGCCGCATGATTTCGTTAGTGCCTTCGAGAATTTGATGCACGCGCGCATCGCGGAAAAAACGCTCGATAGGATATTCGCGAATATAGCCATAACCGCCGTGCAATTGCAGCGCGTCGTTGCAGACCTGGAAACCGATGTCGGTGGCAAAGCGTTTTGCCATCGCGCAGTACACGGTTTTTTCAGGATGATCATTGTCGATATACGAAGCAGCCAATCGCACCATCTGCCGCGCTGCAACTAATTCCGTTGCCATATCGGCGAGCTTGAACTGCAATGCTTGAAACGCCGCGAGCGGTTTGCCGAATTGCTTGCGCTCGTGCAGGTATTTTTGCGCGTGATCGAGCGTCGCTTGCGCGGCGCCGATCGAACACGTCGCGATATTCACGCGACCGCCGTCGAGACCTTTCATCGCGATTTTGAAACCTTCGCCTTCAGCGCCGAGACGATTGGCAATTGGCACGCGCACATCTTCGAAGGTAATCAATTTCGTCGGCTGGCTGTTCCAGCCCATTTTGGTTTCGTTTTTACCGTAATGAATGCCGGCGCTGGCGGCGGGAATTGCGATCGCCGTGATACCAGCCGGACCTTCTTCCTGCGTGCCCGTGCGCGTCATCACCACCAGCATTTCGGTTGCGCCTGCGCCCGAAATAAACATTTTGCTGCCATTGATGACATAAAAATCGCCATCGCGTTTTGCGGTGGTGCGCAGAGAGCCTGCATCAGAGCCAGCATTAGGCTCGGTCAAGCAATACGATGCGAGTTTTTCACCCGAGGTTAAATTCGCCGCCCAAGCATTTTTTAATTTTTCTTGGCCCCAGGTGCAAATCATCCATGTCGCCATGTTGTGGATCGAGATAAAGGCAGCAGTCGATGTGCACGCGCTCGATAACTCTTCGAGAATGATCGAGGTATCGAGCCGCGACAAACCCATGCCGCCGTCAATCTCGGGAGAATACATGCCGCAGAAACCGAGCTCGCCGGCTTTGCTCAACACATCGCGCGGAAAGATTTTTTCTTCGTCCCAGTGCGCCGCGTGCGGTGCCATTTCGCCGCGTGCAAAATCGCGCGCAGCCTGCTGAAATGCGAGCTGGTCTTCGTTAAGCTGAAAATCCATAGCACACCATCTATTTTATTCCCCTCTCCCGCAGGGAGAGGGAACTTAACCAACGCGATTATTTCAAGCGATCGATCACATCGCCGAACAGCTCTTCGTCGGACGGCAATTGCTTCGGCGTCACGAGTGGTTTCGAAACCCACGTTTCGTTGATGAGATCGCGCCATGTAATGTTGTTGTTAGTCGCGTTGCCACCCCACGAACCACAACCGAGCGAGAAAGTTTGGCGCATGCCGTTCCACAAATTGCCCGAGTTCGACGGCGCCTGCGGCTGATTGACCATCACGCGCGAAGTTTTCGTCGCGAACGCGAGCTTCATGATGTTGTCGTCGTTGAACGAGTAAATCCCACACGAGTGGCCTTGGCCTTGATAAGCCTGAATCGTGTTCGTCAACGCAATCGCTTCGTCGATGTTTTTCACTTTGTACAGCGCCATTACCACCGACAATTTCTCACCCGAGAATGGATAATCCGGACCCGCGCCCGTTTCCGGCACGATGAAGAAGGTCTTGCCTTCGGGCAGATCGATATTCGCCATCGATGCGATTTTTTCCGCGGGCTGCGCGACGATCTCGGTATTCAAATGATCGTCAACCCACAGCGTATTTTGCAGACGCTTTTTTTCTTCGGGTGATACCAGATAACCGCCTTGCGCTTCGAGTTTGTGCAACATCTTGTCGTAGATCGATTCAAACAGCAGCACCGAGTTATCGGACGAGCACGACGCGGCGAGGTCGAGCGTTTTCGAGATGCGGATTTTCTCGGCGGCATCGTCGAGGTCGGCGGTGTTATCGACCGTGATCACCGCGTTGCCGACACCGACACCGAGCGCGGGCGTGCCGCTCGAATAGGCTGCCGTCACCATCGCGCTGCCGCCGGTGGCGAGTACGCGATCGCACTGGCGCATGAGTTCGTTGGTTTTTTCCACCGACGGCGCTTCGATCGGAATCACGAGATCGGCCGGTGCGCCCATTTTGACGATGGCTGCACGCATGAGATCGCAGATAAATTTATTGGTGAGCTTGGCGCGCGGGTGCGGCGCCACGATGATCGAGTTGCGACCCTTAACCGCAGAGATCGCTTTGATGACAGGCGTCGCCTCGGGGTTGGTCGATGGCGATAGCGCGCCGATCACGCCGATGGGTTTGGCGATTTTAACGATGTTGCGCGCCTTGTCTTCTTCGATGATGCCGACCGACTTGTCGTTGATGATGTCGTACAGCGTCGCGCGGGTTTTGCGAAAAATTTTCAGATATTTACCGTCGTAGTTGCCGAGCTGGCTTTCCTCGACGGTCATGCGCGCGATTTTCTCCGCTACGTCCGGCTTGGCCACCGCCCACACCATCGCGCGGATCAGTTCATCGACCTGCTCCTGGGTGTAATTTTCGATTTGCGCCTGCGCGGCGCGCGAGCGGCCGATCAACTCTTTGATCTCAAGCTCGACGAGGTTGGTTTCAGCGGGTCTAGTTTCAGCGGACATGGCAATCTCCTGCACGGTAGTCGCGGTCATTCATTTATTCGCCCACGCATCGGCGGCGCCTTAGAAAGGGATGGGATTAGAGCACAAAACCGGCTTCACTCAAAATTGACGATATTGTGCGGCTACTGGACTATATTGCTCTTCAACATTCGGCATCGATTATCGCAATGAGTACTGCGGCAACAGACAAAATCGGCTTGGATATTACTTCTGGTTGGCCGTTACCCGCCAATGGCATCCGCATTCTGGTGCCGCAACCTCTGACAAAATTGCTCAGGGAGCATCCGCTGAGCCGCGACCTTTACCCGCTTGCAGCGGGTTACTATCCGCGCGCCGCCGGCCATAGCATGCGCCGCCGCAAACCGCTCGACCACCTGCTCGCCTACTGCGTGGAGGGCATCGGCACACTGCGCACCGAGCACGGCAGCTGGGCCGTGCAAGCGGGCGACCTCATGGTGCTGCCCATCGGCACCGCGCACACGTACACCGCCGACAGCCAAAAACCCTGGTCACTGTACTGGGCGCATTATGCCGGGGAGCTGGCCGTCGCCTACACCGAGTTTCTCGATCTCCGCGCGCCGGTTGCATCGATCGGCGTACACCCGCGCCTGCTGGCCGATTTCGAAGCGCTGTTCGCGCTGCGCGGCGCGGGAGGCAACGAGCATGCCTTCGTCCACGCCGCCTGCGTGCTTAAAGCGATGCTAACCGATATCGCCACGCTCACGACGGCCTATGGCAATAACCGCGGCACGCGCATCGATCTCGACTCGATTCAGCAGATGATGCACCGCCAGCTCGATCGCGATCTCAACCTGGACGATCTCGCGCAAGCCGCAAATCTGTCGAAATTCCATTTCGTGCGCAAATTCAAGCAAGTCACCGGACATGCGCCAATTCAGCATTTTATTCACTTAAAAATGCAGCTCGCGTGCCAGCTACTGGATACGACACAGGAGCCGATCAAACGTATCGCCACCCGCGTCGGCTATAACGACCCGCATTATTTCTCTCGACTGTTCAAACGCGTGATCGGCGTGTCGCCACAGCAATACCGGCAACACCGGGTGGCGTGAGTATCGCTTGCGACATTGCTTAACTGCATGCCCTCTTTGTAAAGGCGCACGGTATAATCCCGCGATTCAACTTCTTCACAGTACAAATTTCAGCGTGGCCATTGCATGAGCGACGATAAAACCATCAAGCCCTGGGGTGGGCGCTTTTCCGAACCGACCGATGCCTTCGTCGAGCGTTTCACCGCGTCCGTCAATTTCGACAAGCGCCTCTATCACCACGATATCAACGGCTCGCTCGCGCACGCGAAAATGCTGGCGAAAGCCGGCGTATTGAGCCACGACGAATTCACCGCGATCCAGCGCGGCCTCGAAGACATTCGCGCGGAAATCGAAGCGGGAAAATTCAACTGGTCGGTGTCGCTCGAAGACGTACACATGAATATCGAGGCGCGGCTGACTGACAAAATCGGTATCGCCGGAAAAAAATTGCATACAGGGCGTTCGCGCAACGACCAGGTCGCCACCGATGTGCGTTTGTATCTGCGCGATGAAATCGATGCCATCGCGAAAGAAATCACGCGCCTGCAAAACGGCCTAATCGAACTCGCTACAAAAAATGCCGACACCATCATGCCGGGTTTCACGCATTTGCAAACCGCGCAGCCGGTGACATTCGGTCATCATTTGCTGGCGTGGAATGAAATGCTAGAACGCGATTACGGCCGCCTGCTCGATTGCCGCAAACGCGTAAATCAAAATCCGCTCGGCGCCGCCGCTCTCGCCGGCACCACGTATCCGATCGACCGCCATTACACCGCGGAATTATTGGGCTTTGAAAAACCCACCGAAAATTCGCTCGATTCGGTTTCCGATCGCGATTTCGCCATCGAATTTTGTGCGTTCGCCAGCGTATTGCTCACGCATCTATCGCGCTTCAGCGAAGAATTGATTTTATGGACCAGCTCGCAATTTAATTTCGTGTTTTTGCCCGATCGTTTCTGCACCGGCTCATCAATCATGCCGCAGAAAAAAAATCCCGATGTGCCCGAACTGATTCGCGGCAAAGTCGGCCGCGTGAACGGTCATTTGATTAGCTTATTAACGCTAATGAAAGGTCAACCGCTTGCCTACAACAAAGACAATCAGGAAGATAAAGAGCCGCTGTTCGACACCATCGATACGGTGAAAGATTGTTTGAAAGCCTACGCCGACATGGTGCCCGCGATTCAACCCAAAAAAGAGGCGATGCGCGAAGCTGCGCGCAGAGGTTTTTCAACCGCGACCGATCTTGCCGATTATCTCGTGCGCAAAGGCGTCGCCTTTCGCGATGCACACGAAATTGTCGGTAAAGCGGTCGGTTACGGCGTGCAAAGCGGAAAAGATCTGGCCGAGATGTCGCTCGACGAATTAAAACAATTCGGCGCGATGATCGAGCAGGATGTGTTTGCGGTATTGACGCTTGCAGGCTCAGTCGCCGCGCGCGATCACATCGGCGGCACGGCACCGGCGCAAGTCAAAGCGGCGGCTCAGCGCGCGCACGAAAAACTGAAAATGCGCACGCTGTGATGGCTTCGTAACGTCATCGCACGCGCCCGAGCATTCCGAATTGAGCGGCGATAAAAATCACGCAGGGTATCCAGCATGAATAATCCGAATGCAGCAAAAAAAATCTATCGCGTCGTGCAATGGGCTACCGGCAATATCGGCACGCGCTCGCTGCGCACCGCGATCGAACATCCGCATCTCGAACTCGTCGGCTTGCTCGTTCATTCCAAGGACAAAGAAGGCAAAGACGCCGGCGAGTTGTGCGGTCTACCGCCGACCGGCATAACAGCAACGCGCAATATCGACGACATTCTCGCGCTCAAAGCCGATTGCGTGCTCTATATGCAGCAGGGCGCAAACATCGATGACACCTGCCGCATTCTCGAAGCCGGCACCAATATCGTTACCACGCGCGTCGAATTTCACAATCCGCCGACGCTCGATCCGGCTGTGCGCGAACGCATCGAAGCCGCATGTAAACGCGGCAATTCCTCGATTCACAGCACGGGCAGCAGCCCCGGTTTCGTTACCGAAGCGTTGCCGATTCCTTTACTCTCACTGCAACGCCATCTCGACGAACTCATCATCGATGAATTCGCCGATCTCACGCAGCGCGACTCCCCCGATCTGCTCTTCAACGTCATGGGTTACGGCAAAGCGCCGAGCGAATTTGGCGCGCAGCGCCTCGCTCACGTGAAAGAGGGTTTTGCACATTCGCTCAGCATGCTCGCCGATGCCATCGGCGCGCCGCTCGAATCGATCGACATCAAAGGTGAAAATGCCGTGACGCGCGGCGACATCAAAATCGCCGCAGGCACGCTCGAAGCAGGCACCGTGGGCGCGCAACGCATCGTGCTGACGGGTTATCGCAATGGCAAGTCATTCATGCAAATGCGCATGAACTGGTACGCCACCAAAGAAATAGTCGAGGACTGGGAACTGGGCGAGACGGGATGGCGCGTGCAGGTGAGGGGCGATACACCGCTCGATGTGCGCATTCATTTTCCCATTCCGCTGGAACAATACGGCGCCGTGATGCCGGGGCTAACAGCGCATCGCGCCGTGAACGCCGTGCCGATGGTTTGCGCGGCAGCGCCCGGCATTCGCACTACCGCAGAGCTTCCGCATGTGCTCGCCTATCTCGGTGATTGAAATCAGCCAACGCCGGCCTGCTTAAAATCGATTCAACAACATTAGCGTTTGCATACGCCTCATCCGCGAGGGTTGACATGGATTTCCTTCCAGACTGGCCACTGCATATTTCGCCGTTGATTGCATTCGGAATGGTGCTCATCATCGGCGCGCTTGGCGGTTTCATCGCGCATCGCTTGCCATGGTTGCCGAGTATCAGTGGTTTTCTATTGGTCGGGTTTATTTGCGGCCCCAGTGGTCTCGGCATATTCGGCGAGGAGACCATCGCCGAATCGCAAATTCTGCTCGATATCGCACTGGCATTGATTTTATATCGATTGGGTTTGTCGCTCGACATTAAAACACTGTTGCGCTCGCCAGCCTTGATCGCCGCAGCGCTCGTCGAAAGCGCGGCCACATTTGTCGCAATATTTTTCCTATTGCGATTTTTTGCCATGGCCGCGCCGGTCGCAGCGCTGGTCGCTGCCATTGGTATCTCATCGTCGCCAGCGGTATTGCTCCATGTCGCCAATGAAGTCAACGCCGAGGGCCCCGTCACAGACTCGACCAAAACGCTCGTCGCCCTGAACAATTTAATTTCGTTCATCGCGTTCTCGGCGGTCTTACCCTCCCTGCTATATTCCAACGGCGCCGATTGGAAAACCATTGTGCTGCAGCCGCTGTATGGCTTTGTCGGCTCGTTGTTTATAGGCGGCGCTTTCGCATATGCGCTGCATTTTTTAGTCGTCAAAACCAAGCGCGCATCGCAGTACCAGCTTGCACTTGTGATCGGCACTTTAATGACGGTAATCGGTCTCGCGTATCAGCTAAAACTGTCGATGCTGTTTGCACCGCTAGTTATCGGCATCGCAGTGAAAAGCCTCGAGCGCAGATCGTTGACATCGAGTTTAGAATTCGGAGCACCGTTTGAATTGTTCTTCATCGTACTCTTCGTTTTTGCCGGTGCACGATTGCATCTTCGCGAATTGATCGAATTCGCACCGCTCGTCTTGCTGCTGGTGGCGACACGCAGCGCCGCAAAACTGATCAGCGTTACAACCACACTCTCGATACTTAAACAGCCGGTTCGACGCAACTGCGCGCGCGGTATGTTGCTAATCCCAATGGCTGGTCTTGCGATCGGTCTAACGCAAACCTCTAGCGATTTGTTTCCCGCACATGCCGCTTCGGTGAGTGCGATTGTGCTCGGCGCCACCGCGATATTCGAAACCATCGGTCCTCCGATCGCCGCTTTCGCGCTGAGATTTGCCGGTGAGACGCATGCGAACCCTATCAGCGGCGAGCCGCGCGCGTAGCTGACGGCTGTATTCAGCAATAAAAAAACCCGCTCATGGAGCGGGTTTTTTCCAATCCAAACATCAAATTATTTGATTTTGGCTTCTTTGTAGATCACGTGTTTGCGAACTACCGGATCGTATTTCGAGAACTCGAATTTATCCGGTGTGTTGCGCTTATTTTTGCTCGTTGTGTAGAAATGACCGGTGCCAGCGGTGGACACCAGACGGATCAGATCGGTTGCGCCTTTCTTCGCCATGATTTTTTCCTCAATCTCGTAAATGCGCCGCGGGCGCTTTAGACCTGTTCGCCGGCCGCGCGGATATCGGCGAGTACCGCGTCGATGCCACGCTTATCGATGATGCGCATGCCTTTACTGGAAATACGCAGCGTGACGAAACGCTTTTCGGTTTCGACCCAGAAGCGGTGGTGGTGCAAATTCGGCAAGAACCGGCGCTTGGTGCGGTTCTTGGCATGGGATACGTTATTTCCGACAATCGGACGCTTGCCGGTCACCTGACAGACTCTGGACATGATGATGTCTTCCAGCTTTATAAATCGAAATATGAGTGTTTCAGCAACCCGGATCGCAGCGTTTCAGGAACCCGGGCGCAACGGAGCGCGACTTTATACCAGAACACCCTTGCGATCGCAACTTGGCATTGTGAGCATTCGCATTGCGAACAAATGCGCCGGCAGCACTCCCCCAATAAACCTGCCGCATCAGCGCGCAGACGTTACCCGCACGCCACCCCACTCCAAACTTCACAAAATGCGTTTATTTGCTAGGCTTTAGCTATTAATTTTCCTGTGTCTCATAAGCTTTTAAAGCGACACTCAGATTATTCCTAGTTATTTCTGCTCGATTGGACATGCAATGCCAGCCTGGTTCAGCCCGCGCTATGTTCCGCCTCCCGACTGCATCGGTTTAAGCCTCTATGCCGGCGGTTTCGGATGCTGCGTTGTCGATCGCGCCGCGAGCAAATTGGTTAGCGCCCACCATCAGGCTATAGCTGGTGATAGCGAGCTTGGCGAAACACTGCTGCATTGGGTGAGGGAAAACAGTCTCAAGGGCCGCACCTGCTACGTCAGCCTTGGCCCCGACGATTACAAGCTGCTGCCGGCCGAAACACCCGCCGTGCCGGAAACCGAGATCAACCAGGCCCTCTTGTGGGGTTTGCGCGAAGTCATCGATAGCAAACCCGAAGATACCGCGCTCGACAGCTTCGCGTCGGCTTCCGGCATTCATCGCTCGGGCACACCGATTCGTCAGGTGGTCACGGCGCGCAAATCTCGCATTCGCAGCATCGCCGACGCCGTGCTCGGCGCCGGACTCGAACTCGCCGCCATCGAAATTCCCGAATTGAGCCAGCGCAATGTCATCGCGCTGCTGCAAGAGGATGCGATCGGCGTCGGTCTCGTCAGCCAAAGCGCGCGCGGCGTCAGCCTGGCGCTGTACCGCGGCGGCGAACTCTATGTCACGCGACACCTCGCCGGTATCGCCAATCTCAGCGACGCGGGTCATCCGCTCACGGCGCCGCGCCTGGCCGAGCAGTTAGGACTCGAACTGCTGCGCACACTCGATTATTACGACAGCCAATTGCGGCAGCGGCCGCCAGCCGCCATTTTGCTGCAGCCGCTGCAAATCGAAACGCGACCTCTGCTCGACAGCCTGTCAGCGACCGTGAACCTGCCCGTGAAACAGCTGCGCTTCGCCGATGTGCTTGCCGGCGGCGAAAACATTGCGGCCGAAATACAGGAGTTTTGTTTCACTGCCCTCGGTGCCGCGTTGCGAAACGAGGCCGCCTGAATGCAGCAGATCAACCTCTACACCGCCGAATTTCACCCGCAGCGCCAATGGCTGACGCCGCAGCACTGCGCGCAGCTATGGGGTGCCGTGCTCGCATTGGGATTATTGATTGCCGGCGCGCTGGCTTGGCACAACCGCAGCCTGCAAAGCGAAGCCAATACATTGCAGGAGCGCGTCAATAGCGAACAAAAAAATCTTGCGGCGGACCAGGTCGTATTGGCATCGCGCAAACCTTCGCCCGCACTCGCTGCCGAACTCAATCGCAGTAATGCTGAGGAGGCGGCAAAAAATGAATTGCTGGACGCGCTACAAAACGGCGCGCTGAGTGGCCTGCACGGCTATACGCCGGTGCTGGTCGGGCTTGCTCGCAACACGATGGACGGTCTGTGGCTCACCGCCATCGAAATCAGCGGTGGCGATGTCAATCTGCAAGGCCAAACGCGCAAAGCGGATTTCGTACCCGCGTATATCGACAAAATCGTCGGTGACAGCGGCTTTGGTCCGCGCGAATACCGCAGCCTAAAACTGCACGCCGACGACAAAGGTTTGCTGACGTTTGAATTGCGCGGCCATCGCGAAAAAGGTGGCGATCGATGAATCCGCGCATTCAACAACAACTTAAACAGCAATGGCTGCAATTACAGGCGCGTTTCAACGCGCTGAAGCCGCGCGAGCAGTTGATGATTACCGCGGTCGGCGTTGTGGTTTTACTCGCGCTGTGCGACCAATTGTTTTGGACTCCACTCACACGCGGCAATACTCAGCTGCGCAATCACATCGCCGAGCTAACGGCGCAGCAAAGCAAATTGCAAGACGAGCACGCCGCTGTGAAGGCGCGCTTAGCGGAAGACCCCAACGCCGAATTGCAACGCAATATCGACGCCGCGAAAATCCGTATCGAAGCGCAAAACAAGCGGCTTTCCGCCTTGACCGTCGGCTTAATTCCGCCTGAAAAAATGGCGGATGTATTGCGTCAAGTGTTGACGCAGCGCCATGAATTGCAATTGCTGTCGCTACAAAACGAACCCGCGACATTCGCCTTTGCACCGCACGATAAATCACAACAGAACACAGAAGCGGCGCAAGAAAATCCAGACGATAAGCCCGTTGTCATTTTTCGACATGGGCTGACCCTGCAACTCAAGGGCCGCTATTTCGACATCGTCAATTATTTGCAAGCTCTCGAGCAATTACCGTGGCATTTCTACTGGGAAAAGCTCGATTACAAAGTCGATAAATATCCCGAGGCGACGGTGACGTTACGGGTTTACACCTTGAGTAACCGGGAGAGCTGGATCGGTGCGTAATTTTCTATCGCTAGCTTTCATCGTCGGTTGGAGCGCTTCGGCGGCCATCGCGGCTGACGCCGTTGCTAACGACAAATCGCTGGCCGACCCAACGCGACCTAGCGGTTTCAGCGAAAGCGTTGTTTCGCATGCCGCAGCACATGAAAAATTATCGCTCACGTTGATTCGATTGGGTACAGAGCCTCTGGCCGTGATCAACGGTAAAAACGTAGCACCGGGCGAATCGATCGCGGGCTATCGCCTGTTGTCGCTGCAAACCACAACGGCGACTTTGGCCGGCGGCAACGGGCGCATTGTGTTGCAGCTCGCGCCGACGATTCGCAAATCCACTATTTCTTCGTCGAATCCATGACCATGAAACTTTCTCGCACCACCTTTTTTATTTTCGCCTCGCTGCTTGCCGCCTGTCAGGCCAATCCGCCCGTGACACAGGATATCGACAAAGCGATGGTGGCGCCGGCGGCGCCCGTTGCGAAACCTGCGACGCCACCGCCCGCCGTCAACGCCGCCTTGCTACCGCCGGCGAATAACATAGCTCCCGCGCCGCGCGAAAATCGTTTCGATATTTCGGTGAAAGATGCCTCTGCTCCGGATTTCTTTATGGGCTTGGTGGCGGGCTCGCCTTACAACATGCTCGTGCAACCGGGCGTTGCTGGAAAAATTACGCTGACGCTGAAAAATGTCAGCGTACCCGAGGTGATGGAAGCCGTGCGCAATGTTTACGGTTACGACTACACCTATCGCAATGGAATTTTTGAAGTCATGCCCAGCGGGTTGACGACGCGATTTTTTCCGATCGATTACATCAACCTCAAGCGTATCGGCATATCGCGCGCGCGCGTCAACTCGGGCCAGATCACGCAAGGCGGCAATGGTTCAGGCGGTGCTGCGACGAGTAATAATTCGGGCGGCAATAATTCCAGCAATGTGGTGCAAATTCCGAGCACGGAAATCAGCACGAGCACCGATGCCGATGTATGGGATGAGTTGCAAAAGACGCTGAGCGTGTTAGTGGGTGAGGGCGGCGGCAAGGAGGTTGTCGTCAGCCCGCAAACCGGCATGGTTATCGTGCGCGCACCGTCGCGCGAACTGAGTGCCGTCGAGGATTTTCTCAAACGCGCGCAATTAAGCCTCGATCGGCAAGTTATTCTCGAAGCGAAAATTATCGAAGTGACGCTCGACGACGGTTTCCAATCGGGTATCAACTGGAGCAAATTGGGTTCGATTCACGGCAATCCATTTAACGTCGGTATTTCCGGCACCTCTCTTAACGGTGCCACGCCAAGCGTTCCGTTCGGCACGATTACGCCAACCGATTTGAACCCGCTCGGTGGGGTATTTACAGGCACGTATTCGTCAGCCAATTTCGATGGTGCGATTGAATTACTAAAAACCCAAGGCTCGGTGCAAGTGTTATCGAGCCCGCGCGTCTCCACGGTCAATAATCAAAAAGCTGTCATCAAAGTGGGCTCCGATGAGTTTTTCGTCACCGCCATTTCATCGAACTCGACAACGAATAGCGCGGGCGGCACATCGAATACGCCCAATATCACGCTGACGCCGTTCTTCTCCGGCATTGCGCTCGATGTCACACCGCAAATCAGCGAACAGGGCGACATTACGCTGCATGTGCATCCCTCGGTCACGCAGGTCACCGATCAGGAAAAACAATTAACGGTATTCGACCAAAGTTTTAGTTTGCCGCTCGCGTTCTCAACCAGCCGCGAGACCGACACGATTGTGCGCGCGAAAAATGGCCAGGTCGTTGTCATCGGCGGCCTTATGCAAAACAAGGATTCCGACAAGCAGGCGGGCGCACCGGGGTTATCGAATATCCCTTTACTCGGTTATCTGTTTAAACAGAAACAAAAAGCGACGACAAAGAGCGAGCTGGTGATTTTGCTGCGCCCGATCGTACCGAACGATTCGACCTGGGCCGCACAGGCGGATGATGCGCGCGCGCGCCTCGACGCCATGCATCCGCCGCTTGAACAAAAAGTGCTGCCCTAAAGGAATGAGATAAATCGTGTATCTCTACCACTTCGGCTTGCAGCGCTTACCGTTCGGTCTCACGCCCGATACGAGTTATTTTTGCGAACTGCCGGGACATCGCGCAGCGCTGAATGTATTGCATGTCGCGCTGGCGAGCGGCGAGGGCTTTATCAAAATTACCGGCGAAGTCGGCACGGGGAAAACACTGCTGTGCCGCAAATTGCTTGCGGATCTCGATAATCATCCGCTGTCTTCGCAAGCAGTGCCGCCGGAGCAGCGCGCGCACTGCGCTTATATTCCCAACCCCGTGTTGAATCCGCACGAATTGCGCATCGCGCTCGCGCACGAGCTGGGTTTGATGCTCAATACAAACGAATCGGAAGCGTTGCTCGCGCGCCGTTTGGAATTGAAGTTGCTGGAAATCGCGCGCGATGGCCGCCCGGTGATTTTAATTATCGATGAAGCGCAAGCGCTGCCCGATGAATCGCTCGAAACGCTGCGCCTGCTTTCCAATCTGGAAACCGAGCATCACAAATTATTGCAGATCGTGTTATTCGGTCAGCCCGAATTGAATCGGCGCCTGTACAGTGAACGCTTTCGTCAATTGCGGCAACGCATCGCGTTTTCATATCACCTGCCGCATTTAACGCCGAAGCAGATGGCGGCATATTTGTCGCACCGCGTGCAATTGTCGGGACAGAACGATACGACGCTGTTCAGCGATGCGGCCTTGTTTTTTATCGCGCTGTGCAGCCGCGGTATTCCGCGCCTCGGCCATGTGCTCGCGCATAAGACGTTGATTGCAGCATTCGGTAAAGGTCTGTCGCGCGCCGGTTTACGCGCAGCGATCGCGGCGGCGCGCGATACCGAAGACGTGCGCTGTCGATTTTCGTCGCTGCAAAAGTGGTTATTTGCCGGCGGCATGAGCGCGCTTGCGGTGGGTGCAACGGCGGCAGCATTGTTGGGCGGACATCTGCTATGAGCGTGATCAATTCGATGCTGCGCGATCTCGATCGCCGCCACGCGCCGCTGCCGATCAAAACTCACGTGCAACCGGCGGCAACGCAAAAACATCGCGCGTGGCCGCGTTCGGCTGTTGCATTGTGTGCCTTATTTATTTTGGCGATCTGGAGCTGGAATCATCATTCGCAACAAATAGCGACAACGAATCCAGTTTCGCCAGCTGCAAATATGGCTATAACGCAACCTGAAAAAAATAAGCCAAGAATACAAATCGCCACGCCTGCTGCGAAGGCGGTGACAAGCTCAGCACGACCGATGCAAACTCCAGCACCGGCGAAGCTTCACGAAACCGGAACCGAATCTTTGAAAGTCGATAAGCCGGCTTCGGCAATATCGCCCGGTGATCCAGGTAAAACTTTGGAAAAACGACAAACGAGGATTGCCGTTGCAGAAAAATCAGACGAAAAATCCGAAGCTCAAGCGTCTACGCCGGTTGTGAAACAAGAGCGCATCCCGCCCGACGATTTAAACAATGAACGCTATCAACTCGCGCGCGCCGCTCTTGCACAAAACCAGCCGCAGCGCGCTTATGAATTATTGCGCGACAATCCGCCGCCGCTCGCGCGAGCCATCGATTATCACGCCGTGCTCGCGGCCGTCGAGCAACAGTTGGGACACTACGGCGATGCGAGTTTACGCTATCAGCAGTTATTGTCGCTCGATCAGAATCAGGCGAGCTGGTGGCTCGGATTCGCGCTATCGCTCGAAGGCGAACACCGCAGCGCCGATGCGCTCGCCGCATATCGACGTGCAGTCGCGCTGAATGCGTTGCCCGATGCGGCGCGGCAATACGTGCTCGCGCGCATCGCCGCACTCGACGGCACTGCTAGCATCGCAAACATTACTGGCACCACAAACACAGCAGGCGCGGAGCGGTAAGCATGACCGAAGCGAAACCGAAAATTCGTATCGGCGACATGCTCGTCAATGCCAAGGTCATTTCGGCCGAGCAATTGCAGCAGGCGCTCGCCGCGCAAAAGGAAACAGGGCGCAAGCTCGGCGCGACGCTGATCGGCATGGGTATTTTGAGCGAGCAGAAGCTGCTCGAATTTCTCGCCGAACAATTCAAACTGCCGCTGATCGATCTCGCGCAATTCAAAATCAACGAAACGCATCTGCGCACGCTGTCGGAAGTGCACGCGCGCCGGTTTCGCGCGCTCGTGCTCGACGAACGCCCCGGCACCTACATTGTGGTGATGGCCGATCCCACCGACCTCACCGCGCTCGATGAACTCGAACGCATTTTAAAACGGCCGCTGCAACTCGCCATCGCGCGCGAAGACGATATTCTGCGCACCATCGATCTGTTCTATCGCAAGAGCGCCGAGATCGAAACGCTCGCGGAAAAACTCGGCGAAGAGCTCGGCGAAAATCTGTTTGAACTCGGCGCGATCAGCAACGAAGCCGCGACCGCCGATGCGCCCGTCGTCAAATTATTGCAATCGATTTTCGAGGACGCGGTGCAAGTGCGCGCCTCCGATATTCATCTCGAACCCGACGATAAAGTGTTGCGCATTCGCCTGCGCGTCGACGGCGTGCTGCAAGAACAGGTGATGAAAGAGAATCGCATCGCGCCCGCACTCGTGCTGCGTTTGAAATTATTGGCGGGCATGGATATCGCGGAGAAACGTCTGCCGCAGGACGGCCGCTTTTTTATCAATGCGCGCGGCCATCAACTCGACGTGCGCATGTCGACGATGCCGGTGTTGTACGGCGAAGCCGTGGTGATGCGGATACTCGATCAGACCGCGGGCGCACTGCGACTCGAACAGCTGGGCATGCCGTCCGAGATGATGCAACGTTTTCGTCAGGCGTTTACGCGCCCGCACGGACTCGTGCTCGCGACGGGTCCGACAGGCTCGGGAAAAACCACGACGCTATACGCGGCATTGAATGAATTGAATAAACCCGAAGTTAAAATCATCACCGTCGAAGATCCGGTCGAATACCGCTTGTCGCGCGTGAATCAGGTGCAGATCAATTCGAAAATAGAATTGTCGTTCGCGCGCGTGCTGCGCTCGGTGTTGCGGCAGGACCCCGATATCGTCATGGTCGGCGAGATGCGCGATCAGGAAACCGCGGAAATCGGTTTGCGCGCGGCGATGACGGGGCACCTGGTGTTATCGACACTGCACACCAACGATGCAGTGAGTTCGGCGCTGCGCTTGATCGATATGGGCGCCGATGGTTATCTCGCCGCATCGGCGCTACGCTGCATCATCGCGCAGCGTTTGCTGCGACGCATCTGCCCGCACTGCAAAGAACATTACGAAATCGATGCCGGCGAACACGTTTGGTTGACGGCATTAGCAGGGCAGGGCGCAACCGAATGCGATTACAGCCACGGCATCGGTTGTCCGCAATGCAACAACACCGGTTATTTCGGCCGCGTCGGCGTTTATGAATTGTTGACGATGACCGAGCAAATGGCCGATGCGCTGCGCCGCAACGATGCCGGCGGATTTACGACAGCCGCGCGCGTATCGCCGGGTTATCGGCCGCTGGCATTGATCGCGCTCGATTATGCGCGCGAAGGTGTGACGACACTCGAAGAAGTCATGCGTATCACCGAAGCGCTCGGCGACGAAATCGCGCCGTCGCCCACGCTTGAACTCGATTGAATTGAGATGAGCTGATGGCCACGTTCGCGTATCGCGGTCGCAACCCGCAGGGCGCATTGATCGAAGGCAATATCGAAGCCGCGAATGCCAACGCCGCCGCGACGCGTCTCGCCAACGATGGCGTGATTCCGCTCGGCATCGAAGAGCTGCGCGAAGCGGCAACCGGCAACAACCATAAAAAGACCTTCGAAATTTTATTCAAACGCAAAGTCGATCTGCCCGATTTAATTATGTTCTCGCGGCAGATGTACAGTTTGTCGCGCGCGGGCGTGCCGATTTTGCGCGCCTTCATCAGCCTCGCCGACAGCGCCGCGAATCCCGAACTCGGCAAAGTGCTGCGCATGGTCGGCGACGATCTCGCCAGCGGACAAAACCTCGCGACCGCGATGTCGAAATACGAAGCCGTGTTTTCGCCGTTCTATGTCGCGATGGTGCACGTCGGCGAAAACACGGGCCGCCTCGATACCGTTTTCATGCAACTGGCGAATCATTTGGAGCGCGATCTCGAAACGCGCAAACGCATTGCTTCGGCGTTTCGCTACCCGACATTCGTATTGATCGCGATCAGCGTGGCTATCGCGATTATCAACTTAATGGTGATTCCCGCTTTCGCGAAAATTTTCGCGAGCTTTCACGCGCAACTGCCGTGGGCGACGCGTCTGCTGCTCGGCACCTCGCATTTTTTCGTGACGTACTGGCCGCTGCTGAGTGTCGCGATTATCGGCGGCTCATTTTGGTGGCGGCACTACATTTCCACCGAAAAAGGCCGCCTGTTTTGGGATGGAAAAAAGATTCGCATTCCGATGATCGGCGACATCGTGCACCGCGCGTTGCTCGGCCGTTTCGCGCGCACGTTCGCGACGATGAGCCGCGCCGGCGTGCCGTTGCCGACCGCGTTGAACGTGGTTTCGCGCGTCGTCGACAACGCCTTCGTCGGCGAAAAAATTCGCGGTATGAGCGTCGGCATCGAGCGCGGCGAATCGATCACGCGCAACGCCGCCGCCACCAACATGTTCAGCGACCTCGTGCTGCAAATGCTCGCGGTGGGCGAAGAGACCGGCGCCATCGACGAATTGCTCGAAGAGGTGGCGGATTTTTACGATCGCGAAGTCGATTACGATTTGAAACGCTTATCCGATCGCATCGAGCCGCTGATGATCGTATTCGTCGGTGTGCTCGTGTTGATTCTCGCACTCGGTGTCTTTCTGCCGATGTGGGACATGGCGAGCGCGGCACGCGGCGGCGGTTGATATGCAACCTCAACGTGCGCGAATGGCGCAGCGCGGTTTCAGCCTGATCGAATTGATCGTCGTCATCTGCATTATCGTGCTGGTGATTTACGCGGGACTGCCGCATTTCGAGGACACGCTGAAACAAGCGCACGAAACCGCGGTGAAACTCGGCGCGCGCGCATTGCAGGACGGCGTCGAGCGCGCCAAAGCGATGCAAATGCTCGACGGTTTATCGGGCGCGACATACAACCTGCCGCGCTTCGGCGACGGCACCTTGGATTTATCGCCGGGCGGTTTCCCGGCCGGCACTTCGCGCAAACCCGGCGATCGTTTGCGGGTGGAGAACTGCAACGAAATTTGGAATGCCGTGCTCGAACCGAATCCCGAAGATAAGGCGGGCAATGCGAGCGGCAATTATCGCGTGAGCCTTGTCGAAAAGAGCGCAAAAACAGGCCCCTCCAAAACGGGCAAAAGCGCTATTTGCGTCTATGGTTATGTGCATGGTGGAAACATGAGCATCAGCTACGATCCCGCCACCGGAAAGGTGTGGGCTGATGCGAGCTTCAAAGGGTCTGCATGGACGGATTGATCAAATTCAAAAAATTGTTAGATCAATGCAAAATGCCCCTCAATAAAAATTACTGAAACGTAATTACTTTCTACTGTCGATCGTTTTAATACCGTATTTCGCAATCTCGGTATCGGCAGTGATCAACTCCAGCCCTTCCGCCTGCGCTTGCGCGATCAGCATTCTGTCGAAGGGGTCGCGGTGAATTTCCGGCAATGCGCCCGCGCGTTCGCCGTGAAACAGCGTGATGGCCAGTTTCTCAAATCCTTCTTCTTCAACGATCGCGTCGAGGTCATCGGGCGCTTGCAGCAGTCCGCGCATTTTTTTAATGGAAATTTCCCACGTCGATACCGCGCTGACGAAAACCGAATTGGCCGGGGCGGCAATCAATGTTCGCGCCTGCTTGCCGAGCGCTTTGCTATCGGCGAGCCACCATAACAAAACGTGGGTATCGAGTAATAATCGACGCATCATGCGCCCTCGAAGCTATCGATAATATCTTGCGGTGTCGTATCGAACGCAGCGCTGATTTTGATTTTCCCCTTGAGCCGTCCCGGCTTGCGCGGCTGCCTTTTTTTCTTGTGCGGAGTCAGATCGAGATAGGGCTTGCCGGCCTTGGCGATGATCACCGTTTTGCCCTCCCACACCTCCTCGCCCAGTTGCGACAGGCGGGATTTTGCTTCGTGCATGTTGACCTGAATAGCTGACATGGCAAAACCTTTATTAGCTAAATTTAGCTAATTATACGAGGGGGATCGGACTCGTCAAGATCGAACCACCGCGACAGACCTCGACTCAACCCCAATATCCGAGCCTCAAAACAGGAAAAATCGCAGTTTATGTCTATAGTTACGAGCATGGTGGAAACATGAGCATCGGCTACGATCCCGCCACCGGAAAGGTGTGGGCTGATGCGCGATTCAAAGGGTCCGCTTTCGCGGACTGATTTCAGCGTTTTCGGACCGGCATGGCCGCCCGCCGATTTTATGTGTTGAAGGAAAAAATTTAATTTTTGGAGTTATTTCATGAGCAACAAACAACAGGGTTTTACGTTAATCGAACTCGTAGTGGTCATCGTTATTTTGGGGATTTTGGCGGCGGTTGCGGTGCCGAAATTTGTTGATCTTCAAGGTGATGCTCGCGCCAGTGTAATCAAAGGTGTCCAAGGTAGCATGCAGGGCGCAGCTGCTCTTGTGCAAGCGAAATACTTAGCTGCCGGAAATGGGTCAGCTACTTCTGTAACAATTCAGGGCACCTCAGTAACAGTCGTGGCAGGTAAAGGTTATCCGACACCTGACGCTGCGGGAATAGTCGCAGCAATGAACATCGATGTCTCCAGCAGCTCAACTCTTCAAACTGCCGCAGGCACAAACAGCATCAGCGTTCAGTCGAAGGGAGCAACGACCGTCACCAGTTGCGAAGTGACCTATACCATGGCCGCCACTGACAACGCTCCCAATATCCAACTCAGCAACCCGCTTACTTGCGATTAAAGTACTACCGATGAGTCAAGCCGCAGCTGTATGATTTCCAATTCTCGCGGTTTTACTCTAGTTGAATTGGTTGTTGTACTTGTTCTTCTTGGTATTATCTCAATTTACGCCGCGCCCAAATTCGCAGGGCGCGGCGGTTATTCTGAACTCACCGTTCAGCAAGATTTAAAACAATCGATTCGCTTGGCGCAGCAGCTCGCGATGAGCCGGACGGATCGCACGATTACACTTGTCACGAGCGCAACAGCCATCGATGTGCTCGATAATGGCACTTCTGTTTATAATCCTCCAAAAAAACTCCCTAGCGACGTATCACTCAACAATCTCACTCTGACATTTGATCGCTTCGGTTCCGCCGGCCCATCTACAACAACCATCAATGTGGCCACATCGCCCGTGAATCTCAGCGTCTGCGTGCAAGGAACGACAGGCTATGCACAGGACTGCTGACTCTCAGCGCGGCTTCACACTCGTCGAAATCATCGTCAGCATCGTCGCCATCGGAATTTTGATGGCGCTAGTGATTAATGTATTCGCACCGCAGGTTGTGCGCGGCACCGATCCTTTATTCAGCATGCGCGCGGCGGAACTCGGCCAATCGTATCTCGAAGAAATTCTGGGTAAACGCTTCGATGAAAATAGTCCGCTCGGCAACGGGCTGCGTTGCAATTCAGGCTCGCCTCAACCTTCTTGTTCGGCCGCGCTAGGTATCGATACCGGCGAAACCGCCGGTGTTACAAACACATTCGATGATGTGGACGATTACAACTCGGTGGTCAACCTCGCGCCCACCGATCAATCAGGCAGCGTGCGCAGCGGCTACGAAGATTTCCGCGTTTCGATAAGCGTGGCTTACGCCGGTAGCGAAGTTGGTCTAGCAAATAACACCGACGCCAAACGAATCGATGTCACAATTATCGATCCGCGCGGTAACCAAACTGTTTTCAGCGCGTACAAGACGAATTTTTAACTATGAGCGCAGCGAATGAAAAAGCAGCCCTCACCCTAGCCCTCTCCTTTAGACCCTTTAGGGCCCGCAGGGAGAGGGCACTAAAACGAGGCTCTGTTGTATTTCATAGCCAAACTTTCCCCTCTCCCTGCGGGAGAGGGGTTAGGGGTGAGGGCAATCGCGGCTTCACACTGATCGAACTCGTCGTTGTGATCGTATTGCTCGGCATCACGGCGGTGACGTTCACTTCGTTGATTACCGGCAGCGTGCGCGGTTATCTCGATACCGCAAACCGGCAGGATTCCGCGGCGATGGCGCGCATCGCGCTCGACCGCATCGCGCGCGAATTGCGCGAAGCGATGCCGCAATCGGTGCGCGTCACGAACGATAAATCCTGCATTCAATTTTTGCCGGTCAATTCGAGTTTTGTTTACGCAGTGTTGAATGCGGGCGACACGAGCGTGCAAGTCGTCGAACCGCCAGGGGGTTATGGCGTGCCGACGGGAAGTTATTACGCGGCGGTTTACCCGATTCTTCCCGGCGATTTGTATAGCACCACCGCGATGAAAAGTATCAGTGGTTTCGGCAGTGTCAGCAACGGATTGCGCACGCTCACTCTCGCCTCCGCCTTTACGTCAATTCACAATTCGCCGGGAGAGCGCTTGTACGTGGTGAGCAATCTTGCCGTGAGTTATTGTTTTGAAAACAACGGCCAGTTGAATCGCTATACCGGCGGCGTTGCCGCAACGCAACCCACACCCGGCGCGGGATTGACGAGCGGCAGCGGCGCAACGCTGATCGACAAATTATCGGCGGGCACATTCAATTATCAATCCGGCAATTGGCAGAATAACGCGCTCGTGACGATTAACTTCACGATTCAACAGCAGAGCAGCAATAACGAGACACTGCAATTCGATCACGAGGTGTGGCTGCGCGATGTGCAATAAAATCGCCCTCACCCTAACCCTCTCCTTTAGACCCTTTAGGGCCCTGAGGGAGAGGGAACAAAAGAAACAGCGCGGCTTCAGCCTGATTTTGGTTTTATTTTTACTCGTCGTAGTGGGCTTGCTCGCGGCGGCGATGGCGCAATTGAATAGCGGCGGCTCGAAAGCGGTCGGTATGGAAATTCAATCGACGCGCGCGTTGTTCGCGGCGGAAAGCGGCGCGCAAATCGCCGCGATGAGTTTGTTTCCAATCGACGGTGGCACACCAGGGTGCGCCGCCGTACCTGCCTCCAAATCGTTCACCGCGGGTGGATTGAGTAATTGCAAAACGAATCTCGGTTGCTCATCCGCAAGCGCCGCAGGTCGCACGATTTACACAATAACCAGCGAAGGGCAATGTGCGGTCGGCACTGATGATTACGCGCGGCGTAAAATCACCGTGGGATTGCGGAGCATGCAATGAAAACTCTGCGCATCGTAAAAAAATCGTGCTTCGTGAAAAAAATTTTTGCCATTTTCTTTTTCATTTTCGCGGCGCAGTGCGCCCGCGCGACAATCATCGCCAGCACCACGACCGGCACCACTTATAGCAGCAACGGCAACGTCAACAGCTTTACGCTGAACCGGCCGTCGAGTGTGAACGTCGGCGATTTGCTGCTGGTGCAGATCACCGTCAGCGCGAACATTTCGGTATCGAGCGTGCCGAGCGGCTGGACGCAGCTCGCCGACAATAGCTCGGGCAACTTCAGCACCACGCTTGAACAATTCGTGTATTACCACGTCGCCACCAGCAGCGACACCGCCAACGGCGCCACCAGTTGGTCGTTGTCGAACAATGCGCGCGTCGCCGCGGCGATGATCGGATTTCGCAGCGATATTATCGGTCATGTCGCAGCAATCGACAGCTCGAATCCCGATACCGGAAATAGCGCAACACTGACCGCGACCAGCATGACTGCATCCGCTGCCGGTCGTCTGGTGCGGCTTTACGGTCAGCGCAGCACCAGCGCGCTGAATTCCAACGCGGCGTTGACACGTCACGCCGCCGCCAACGCCGATTCGCTGGTGACCTTGCTCGCCGCCAGCCGCGCTATCGCCGGCGCCGGCACGACCGGCAGCGATGTCGTCACCGCTTCCACATCCGCACGCTATGTGATTCACAGCGTGCTGTTGATCGATACAACAACGAAACCGGCGACCTGTTACAGCGATGATTTTTCCGACAGCACAGCGTTCGGAAAAAACTGGGCGACAACGAGTGTCGGCAGCCATACCTTCGTGCCGACAATTACCGGCGGTCATTTGCAACTTACCGACAACAACGGTTACGAATCGACCGGAGCGACGCTGCAACGTTTATTTCCAACCAGCAATTTAATTTACGTCGAATTCAATCACTACGCGTATCCAAACAGCAGCGGTGCTGACGGTATCGCGGTGACATTGTCCGACGCGAGCATTACTCCGCAACCGGGTGGCTTCGGCGGCTCGCTCGGCTATGCGCAGCGCAACGATAGCGGCGGCATCAACGGTTTTGCGGGCGGCTGGATGGGCGTCGCACTCGACGAATACGGGAATTTTTCGAATGCCACCGAAGGTCGCATCGGCGGACCCGGGCGCACGCTCGATTCAGTGAGCATTCGCGGTTCCGGCTCGGGTCAAACCGGATATGTCTATGTTGCCGGCACGACCTCGTTAAATCCGGGCATCGACAGCAACACGACACCGGGGCCGGGCTATCGCTATCGTATCATCATCGATGCGGTGACGCCCGGGCAAACGTATGTCACGGTCGATCGCGATACGACAGGTGCGGGAACGAATTACACCAATTTAATTCCGACCTTCAACATCGAAGCGTCGGCGGGGCAGGCGGCGATTCCCGCCAATTTAATGCTGACGCTGACGGGCTCCACGGGCGGCTCGCAGAATGTTCATGAGATCGGCAATCTGTCGGTGTGCGCGACGACGATCAACAACACCAATCTCGTCGATCATTTTGAATTTACGTATGCTTCGCAAGCGCTGACCTGCGACGCCGCGGCAATCACGATCAAGGCGTGCGCCAACACCGATTGTTCGACATTGATGTCGGTGCCCGTCACTGTTACGTTGAATACAAGTGGTAATTTTGTCGGCGGCAACACACAAACGTTTACGGGTTCAACCACGCTGCAATTGCGGCAGAATACGCCGGCCACAGCGACATTTTCGGTGGCGAGCAGTTCGCCCGGCGCGAAAGCATTCAGCACGAATATATGCAACAACGTCAGCGGCAATACATGCTCGCTGTCGTTCGTCGATGCGGGTCTCGAATTCGATGTGCCGAATGTGCTCGCGAATAAACCTTCTGGCGCGGTGCGTTTGCGCGCGGTGAAAAATTCGGGCGATGCGACGAATTCATGCGTCGCGCTGTTTCAAAACATGACACAGAATATTAATTTCTGGTCGACTTATTCCAACCCCAGCACAGGCACACGCGCCGTCGAGTTACGCCCAGGAAGCGGCAGCGGTACGTTTACAAGTATCAGCGGCGCGAGTCCGGGCACTGCGTTGCCATTGGTATTTGACGCAAATGGCGAAACGACATTTGAAGCGCGCTATAACGATGCGGGATTAATGACGTTGAATGCGAAATTCAGCGGCGGTACCACCGGCACATATGCCAACCTAACGCTAACCGGCACCGATAATTTCGTTTCGACACCGGCGGGATTTTGTGTGAGAACACCCGACCCCACTGATTCGACCAAATCGCTGACCTGTACGCAAAATAGCAGTAATAACTTCGATTACGCGAAATGCTCGATATTCACCAGCGCAGGAAACCCATTTCCTCTAATTATTTCCGCCGTTGGATGGGAGAGCGATAGCGATACGGACTTTTGTACAACCAATGCCGTTACGCCGAACTATTCGCAAAATAATTTGAGTTTGAGCTCGACTGTCGTCGCCCCAGTCGCCGCAGATCCCAAAAATAACATCAATGGCGTTGTTACTCCACTAACCTTCAATATGGATACAACGTCGAAGGGAATCGTCACGTTGCCTAGCGTGACCGAAAGCGAGGTTGGGGTATTTGAGTTCGTTGCAGCTCCGCCTCAACATCAGTATCAAGGCGTCACGATGCCGTCGGGTAGCAATTTACCGATCGGCCGTTTTATTCCGCATCACTTCACGGTTGCTAATGGAAACTTAATTAACCGAAAAACCAGCTGTGTGCCACAACCGACACCAGCACCGGCATTTACATATATGGACGAACGCTTTGATCTCTCCTTCAACATCTCCGCGCAAAATGCCAATAATCAGGTAACGAAAAACTATCAAGGCGATTTCGAAACGCTTCATAGTTTTAACAACTTATTGCTGAAAGCGATTTCCCCTATCGCACCGCCAAGCAGTCTGTCGCGTGCATCTTTCGATGCTAACAGTAACAACTCCCGACTCAAACTTTTCGATGCAACAAATAACCCGATGTCCGCAACTTGGACAAGTGGCGTAGGCAGTTTTACTCTACCGTTGACATTTGCCCGTGTGTCTTCTATCGATGGCCCATACGCCACTGTCGGTCTCGGCATCGCGCCTATAGACTCGGACGGTGTTACAGCAACCGGCTTTGATCTCGACACATCCGTTCCTGCCGACAGTATTTTCGATCATGTACAAATCGGCAGCTCTACTGAATTTCGCTACGGGCGCTTGCGACTCGATAGCGTGAGCGGCCCAGCCAGCTTGCCGCTATCAATTCCAATAACTGCGGAATATTGGAATGGCGGGGCGTTTGTTACCAACACTGACGATACGAATTGCACGACTATCGCTGTTAATAACGCTTCAGTAACTCTCGGTCCTTACAGCGGCAATTTAAATAGTGGTGAAACGAATATCGTCAATAACAGCGGCTCTATCGTAAGTGGTAAAGCGCCCACGCTGTTACAACTCGGCGCACCTGGCAACGGCAATGAGGGCAGCGTTGGGGTTTCACTCGATGTATCGAGCTGGCCGTGGTTGCAATTCGATTGGAATGGCGACGGTGCACTCGATCCGACCGCAACCGCGACCGCAAGCTTCGGCACCTACCGCGGCTCCGATCGCGTGATCTTTTGGCAGGAAACGCAATAATTTTTCCACCATTTCTTAAAGCTGTTCGTGTAATAATTCGCGGATCGATGATGCTATTTTCGGCAAATCATGAACGCAAGCTGGCAGCAAGCCATCCAACGATTACCTGCACCCCTGCAACGCGAAGCCGAGCTTGCGCTTGCGCATTTGCTTGAAGCCTGCGACGAATCTCAGCGCGCCCGTTGCGCGTCGCTGCTCGAAAACGCAGAGTTCGCGCGGCGGCTGGCAAAATTATTCGCGTGTTCTCAATTCGCCGCGCAACTGTGCCGGCGCTATCCCGCTTGGCTGCTTGAATTGCACGATGCCGGCGATCTCGATAACGGTTTAAGCGCCAACGATTTTGTTGCGCGTTTACGCGTGCAACTTGGCGCTTGCGAAACCGTCGAGATGGTCGATAGCGCGCTGCGTCAATTTCGCAATCGCGAATATCTGCGCATTATCTGGCGCGATCTCAACCGCTGCGCCGACACGATTGAGATTACCGCCGACATCAGCGCGGTTGCCGAAGCGACGATTCAAGCAGCGCTCGATTTTCATTGCGCGCAATTGCAGCGCGAATACGGCGCGCCGCGTTCTGGAAGCGATGGCAGCGTGCAGCCGTTTATCGTGATCGGCATGGGCAAGCTCGGCGCGCGCGAACTGAATTTATCCTCCGATGTGGATTTGATTTTCGCCTATCCCGACGGCGGTGAAACCGATGGCGGCACGAAGTCGATATCCAATCAGGAGTTTTTCATTCGCCTCGGCCAGGCGCTGATCAAATCGCTCGATCAGAGCACCGCGGATGGTTTTGTATTTCGCGTCGATATGCGCCTGCGTCCCTACGGTGAAAGCGGCGCGCTCGTGCTCAATTTCGACGCGCTCGAAGAGTATTACCAGGATCAGGGCCGCGATTGGGAGCGCTATGCGATGATCAAGGCACGCCCGGTTGCCGAAAGCACACGCGGCGCCGCAAATGCCAACCAGACAATCGGCGCAGAAGCTTTTCCCGCGGGCCGGCGCCTGCTCGAAATGCTGCGCCCGTTTACCTATCGGCGCTATCTCGATTATTCGGCATTTGAAGCGCTGCGCGAAATGAAAGCGTTGATCCAGCGCGATGTGCAACGCCGGCGCTTGCACGACAATATCAAACTCGGCGCGGGCGGTATTCGCGAAATCGAATTCATCGCGCAGTGTTTTCAACTGATTCGCGGCGGCCGCGAACCGCGCCTGCAAGAACGTCAATTGCTGCGCGTGCTGAAAATACTGGGCGAATTGGCTTATCTGCCGACAAGCGCCGTTGACGAGTTGCGTGCCGCTTATCTTTTTTTGCGCAATACCGAGCACGCTTTGCAAGCGTGGCTCGATCAGCAGACACAGGATTTGCCGAAAGCCGAGCTGCCGCGCAGCGCGCTGGCGCATGCGATGAATTATCGCGGCTGGGATGAATTTGTCGTTGCATTGAATCGGCAGCGCCAGATCGTCGGCGCGCATTTTCACGATGTCATCGCGCTGCCAGCGCAAAAACAAGAAGCCGCGCTGGAGACGCAGAGCAATCCGTGGGAGATATTTTGGCAGGATGGCGAGCTAACTAACGTGAGCGCATCGCAGCAATTCATCGCGGCCGGTTTTGATATCCCCGACGAAGTTGCGCGCCGCCTTCTCGAACTGCGCGCGAGCAAGAGCGTCAACGCGCTGCAAGCGACGGCGCGCGCGCGCCTCGATGCGTTCATGCCGCAATTATTGTGCGCGCTCGCTCAGATCGAGCAACCCGGCACCGCCTTGTTGCGTATTCTGCCACTCGTCGAAGCGGTGCTGCGACGCACCGCCTATTTGGTGCTGCTGATCGAAAATCCCACGGCGCTGCGCGAATTGATCGCGCTGTGCGCGGCGAGCCCATGGGTGGCCGATCAACTCGCTAAACACCCTGTGCTACTCGACGAATTGCTGAATGCCGAACGGCTTTATACCGCGCCCGATAAAAACGCGCTGCAACACGATTTGCGTCAACAGCTGCTGCGCTTCGAGTGGAGCGATCTCGAAGGACAGATGGATGCGCTGCGCTATTTCAAACTCGCACACAGTTTGCGCGTCGTCGCCGCCGAAATTGGCGGCACCTTGCCGCTGATGAAAGTCAGCGATTATTTAACTTGGATCGCCGAAACCATCGTCGAGCATGTGCTCGAACTCGCGTGGCAGCAATTGCTCGCAAAACACGGAGCGCCGCGCAACGCCGACGGCTCGCCGTGCGGGAAAAATTTCATCGTCGTCGCCTACGGCAAGTTCGGCGGTATCGAGTTGAGCCACAGCTCGGATCTCGACCTCGTCTTTATTCACGCCGCCGATCCGAATCAGACTACCGACGGCGCCGTGGAAATCGATAACGGCACCTTCTTTACGCGCCTCGGTCAACGCATGATTCATATTCTGACCGCGCAGACGGTGCTCGGTCCGCTCTACGACGTCGACATGCGGTTGCGCCCCTCGGGCAACTCCGGTTTGCTCGTCAGCACGTTGAAAGCATTCGCCGATTATCAGCGCCAGCGCGCGTGGACGTGGGAGCATCAGGCGCTGGTGCGCGCGCGCCCCATCGCAGGCGACAGCGAACTCGTCGCGGCATTCGAGCAAGTGCGCCGCGAAGTTCTCTGCCAGCCGCGCGAGCGCGCAAAATTGCGCGGCGAGGTTATCGGCATGCGTCAGAAAATGCGCGCGCAGTTGAAGCCGCGCAACACCGAAACCCCGCAGCATCCAGTGTTCGATTTGAAGCAGGGCAGCGGTGCGATTGTCGATATCGAATTCATCGTGCAATATGCCGTGCTGGCGTGGGCGCACACGCATCCGGCGTTGACACGCTGGACCGACAACATCCGGATTTTGGAAACGCTGCAAACGGAAAATCTCTGCGACGAACAGACCGCGGCCGCGTTGATAGAGGCTTATAAAACCTATCGCAGCGCGGCGCACCGGCGCGCTTTGCAGCAACAATCTGGTATCGTCGCGTTAGCGGATTTCGCCGCACAGCAACAAGCGGTGCTTACCGCATGGCAACAGTTGTTGGAGGACGATCAAATCCCAGCGCCAGCGCCAACGCCGCGCTGAACCCAGTTCAAGTTAGGTTGTTACGGTGATGTCGAGCAAAGCAGTACCTTGGTTTTTAGCAAGCACATTCACTATTGTTGCGGGCATTCTGTGGCTGAGCGCCTGCTCCGGCGGTAAACCCGTGGTGATTCAGCCGGGAGCGTTCAGTGAAGATTGGCCGACGGCGTTGCGCGCGGAGCTCGTGGAAAATAAACTGTGTGCGCTCCATCGGATCAACGGTAAAAATTCGCACCAACCCACCTTAATATTTAAAAGCGGCGAATCGCTATCTCTATCCGGGTGGGTATTCTCCAAGAAAGATGGCGCGCTACCCGCGGTGTATGTGCAGCTGGTCGGTCCAGCACTGACTTATACCGCCCTCGCCGAAAGGCGCACGCCGCGGCCTGACGTCAATCAATATTTCAAACTCGATCCAACCTGGAATACCGGCTTCGAGTTGCAGGCAACACAGCACGCTGAGCCTGGAAAGTATCGCATCGACGTCTTACAAGCCGGTGAGGAGCGAGTCGCACAGTGCGACTCCGGCGTGACCATCATTATAAATTGAACAATGCAGGCAATACTCTTACCGTTTTACCGGCGATAGAGTTGGACAAAAACCCTTGATACCAATCAAAATGTGTAAATGGATAAATATTGTGTCGGCAATTAATGATCAATATCTCCACAAACACGCCGGGACGACTTTATGCCTGAGAAGATAAACACTACAAGCTCACGTCCATCGGCCTTTTTGCTTCCGACAGTCACAACTCATCCTGATTTTGAAAACATAATACAAGCTGAAGGCAAGAATAAAACGTACCTTGTTGAGTGTGAAGCGATACGCGGCCTAGCCATTCTATTAGTTCTACTTTTCCATTGCTCTCTTCGAATTGAGAGGGTTTCGCCAATCACACCAAATCTATTCACTTCTTTTATGTTGGCGGGAAATACCGGTGTAACTTTGTTTTTTGTATTGAGCGGTTTTTTGCTTAATTTGCCGTTTATGGCCGGAGTGCCGGTACGGCCTCGTAATTTTTTCATTAAACGCGCTTTACGCATACTCCCCATGTATGCCTGTGTTGTCATCTTCGGAACCATTTATCGCCATGACATTGTCGCTGGCATTAAAGCATTACTATTTTTAAATACTCAAATCAGCGCGCTGTGGCCTTTCGGCGCGGTTTGGTGGAGTCTCGCTGTTGAAGTACAGTTTTATTTGCTATTACCTTTTCTGCATTTATTGTGGCGATCTCAACACTGGCGATGGCTGCTTTTACCAATGCTGATCGTTGCCTGTTATCTCTATTATGAAATAACGCGATCCAATCAGGGCAATTACTATTTTGTTCATTCGGCCCGCGATTCCATACTAACTTTATGGCCGACTTTTTTGTGCGGAGCCATTCTGGCCGCGGTGCACGCGCGCTACGGGGTGGCAATTAAAAATTATTTTCACGACTCTAAACTTTTTAGATCTGGTTTTTCGGACTTATTTGTTGGTCTGTTAATCCTTCTGCTCGCCTTCATCTTACTCGAAGTCTCACGCATTGGTTACGCAAAAGCCTATCTATTTCATTTTGATCATGTGGTCGTGGAGGCCGCCGTGTGGTCTCTGATTATTGCGACAATGTTGTATTTGCCAGCTTACACAAAAAACATCATTACGCATCCAATTCTCGTGTTTTTGGGGTTCATTTCTTATTCGCTTTATCTGCTTCATGCGCCGGTCGTATTCTTCGGCCTTCGCTTTCTGGGCCAATTTTCAAGCGTCACAAAAAGCCTTTCACTTCCTGCATTACTGGGAGTTTGCGTAGCTGCTGCAGTGGCGCTTTCGATGCTTACTTATCGACTAATTGAAAAGCCGATGCTTAATCTTAAGAATAAATTTTCTGTCGGAAAAATGGCTGCCGCTCGAAAATGACTACTTTCTGATCCACCTGTATTTCCACATGGTTTTGGCGACACACCGATATGACGAAAAATCAGCCCGCTTTCAGATTCGATAATATTATTTTTTGCGGCCTTATGGCGTTGGCGTTGCTGGCACACTACTACGTGCTTCTTCGCTACTCGAGCAACCTTCCTAAAGGGGATGATTATTGGGACATTTTACGTTTTCTAAGCGACTACCAAAATGCAAACTCCTGGGACGGGAAAGCGGCTGCCATGTTCGCGCAACATAACGAACACCGAACCACCATTAATCGTCTTATCTACACGATAATGTATGAAATAAGCGGACGAGTAAACTTCAAAGTATTAATGCTTATTGGCGATCTTTCGACAATTGGGATGATCGTCCTAATAGGCGCTCAATTCAAACGCAGACAATTCTTTTTCTTTACTCTTTCTTTGACCGCTATCTTTTTGCTCAATTTGCAGAGTTGGGCTAGCTTGTTTTTGGCGATGACGGCCATATCCAACTACTGTGTGGTTTTTTTTGCATTGGCGTCTATTCATGCACTGGCATCAAAGCAGCGCGGCGGTTTATTTTTGGCGATTCTGTTTGCTTTTTGCTCCTCCTTTTCTCAAGGTAACGGTTTATCGATCTGGCCAGTCGGTCTTATTTGCATCTTTCTTGAGGAAAATGATGATCGGTATCGAAGGCTGGTCATTTGGTCGTTGGCGGCTCTGGCATGCTTGGCGTTGTATTTTTTTCATTACGTGCCGCCCAAGGCACTGCAAATTTCTCATGATGCAAAATCGGTCGCTCTCAAAATACGACTTTTTTTAGCATGGTTTTTTACGTTTGTAGGTTCATGCTGGGCTTTCGAGTCGAATAACGTAACGCTGGCCACCTTCATTGGTGTCATTATGAGCCTCGGCGCAATGCCTGCTGTAGTTTTTTTAAAACGAAAATCGCCAGTCCTGGCCTATTTTATTTTATTTTTATTGTTATCCGCGGCAATCGCCTCATATTCAAGATTTTCAGCTTTTCCCGCTGCGGGAGCATCAGCTGCACGCTTGGGGGCATTATCTTCACGCTATAGAATTTACTCGGTCTATCTTTCCTGCATTCTGCTGATATCTTGTTATTTATTTCTATCGGTCAAACGACCCGATTGGCATCTCATAAAAATTCCGATTCTGTTAATTGCCATGGCGCATACCATAACCAGCTACGCGGTTAGTTTCGAGCCGATGAGGGACACGCAGTTCGATTTTGACGACTCGATGCGCTTATGGTTACTCACGGGACAAAATAAGCGATTTTTCGGCGGCGCCTTCATCAAGGACGCAAGCGATTGGGCCGGATATGGAATTTCCTCCAAAATATGGGATCCGCGGGATTTATTCGCCGATGCCTTGTATTTTCATGAGCAAAAAACCGCAACGAATTGCAGCTGGACGGCTTTTAAAGGAAGTCTATCCATGTCGGTTATCCGCAATTCACAAGCAGCTGCAGGCGAGTTAATCATCAATGACACTCCTCTCATGCGCAGGCATCTTCAACATGTTATCGTGTGCAAGGAGCGGAAAACCTATATCGGAAGCTTCCTGGATACGTCGCGCACTCCCGATGGGGACCTCATATTTCATTTTTTTAAAACCGACCCAGTAGAAACGGCCGATGCCATAATTTTTGAGACCAGTTCTGGAGATATTTTTAAGGGCACAATGTCGCCGCAGCTACCGAATCGTTAAGACCCGCCTTGCATATGACAAATAACGAATACCCGGCAGCATTCAGATGAACGATATGAAATTGGTCAGACCCGCGAAAACCCTTCTTATTCTTGGTATGCACCGAAGCGGTACAAGCTGCTTGACCGGATCGCTGCAGCAGGCAGGTTTAGCGCTCGGCGAGTTCTCGGATTGGAACCCTCATAATTTAAAGGGCAATCGGGAAAATACTGAAATTATGTCGCTGAACGAAAAGGTGTTGAATGCCAACGGTGGCAGCTGGGACAATCCACCGAAAAAGGTTAGCTGGCCGCCCGTATTTAAGGCGCGGGCTCGGCAAATTTTAGAAAAATATGCCGAATATCCCTTTTGGGGGTTCAAGGATCCTCGCACAATTTTCACGCTTGAAGGTTGGCTGGATTTAGGCATCACACCATCGCACATCGGTATATTTCGACATCCGCTTGCCGTAGCCGGTTCGTTAATGAGGCGCAACGGCGATGCGATGAATCAACGGCAAGCATTGAGTTTATGGTACGAGTACAATAAGCGTCTTGTGCGTCGCTATAAAATCTCACCGTTTCCCCTGCTTTGCTTCGACTGGCCAGAAGAGGTTTTTCATGCCGCACTGGATAAAGCGTTACTGAAAGTCGGCTTGGCGCCGCTACCGGATGCGGGCCGCTTTTATACTCAGGAGCTGGTTCATCAAGCTGGAGAGAATTCACCGCTACCGTGGAAAATACAGCGACTTTATCGTCGACTGAGGAGGATTAGTGAGCAATATCGTTAATTATTCTGCCCTCTCCTCGTTGCTTCGACGATTTATTCACAGACTGCAAATGAATAGGAATGCTCGGTGCGAATCACCAGCTTCCGCGTCGCCCGCGCTAGCTTCAAAAGCGGTCACGCGTTTTGAAAACACGATACCGACACTGCCAATCGATCGCGAGCGCAAGTTGATAATCAGCTTCGTTGTAATCGTATATAAAATGCCTGAGCAGGCAAAGAAGACCATTTTTTCACTCAGCCCTCAATACCAGCGCGGAATTAGTGCCGATGACTACGAAATTATCGTCGTTGAAAATAAATCCGACCGCCTACTTGGAGAGGCCGCCGCATTAGCTCAGTCTGCCAACGTGCGTTATTTTTTGCGCGATGAAAAACTACCCACACCGGTTTTTGCTATCAATTTTGGTGCGTCGCAAGCACGCGGCACGCATATCGCCGTTATGATTGACGGTGCCCGCATGTGTTCGCCGGGCGTAGTCAATTACATGCTCACCGCGGCAAGATTAGCTCCCTCAGTTGCAATCGCCGTCCCTGGATACCATCTGGGCTACGAATTACAGCAAAAATCAATCTTGAAAGGGTACAACGAGTCGGTAGAGGCGGCATTGCTCGACTCCATTGAATGGCCATCCGACGGCTATCGGTTATTTGAAATCGCCTGCCTTAGCGGAACCTGCGCTGGAGGAGTTTTCAAGCCCATCGGTGAGAGCAACTGTATTGCCGTACCGCGAACAATATTTTTTTCGCTAGGCGGTTTCGATACTCACTTTGTTGGAAACGGCGGTGGCTTCGTGAATCTTGATTTTTATAAGCGCGTGGTGGAGCACCCAGAAATACAACTAATCGTATTGTTAGGGGAGGGAAGTTTCCACCAAGTGCACGGCGGCGCGACCACAGGCTCTAACGGAGCCGAGCGCGAAGAATCAATGCAGGCGCTCGCTCAGGAATACCAAGCTTTGCGCAATGAAACCTATAGCCCGCCGGCGAAGCGCCCAATTTTTCTCGGGGCAATTTCCGATGCGAGTTTGAAATTTATCCGGCACGGTGCCAATGTCGCGGCTCACCTTGATGAATGTTAATAACACGCCGTTCCTGAGTGCAATGAATTTTTAGATAGTCCCTAGTTATGCATTGGACATTTAAAATCGCCAAATGACGAACCGTGAACCGCAATTGATAAATCCTAAATATCGTCCTTATATCGATGGTCTGCGAGCCATCGCCGTTCTGTCCGTGGTTACATTTCATGCGTTTCCACAGTGGTTAAGCGGCGGATTCATTGGAGTCGACATTTTTTTTGTTATCTCCGGATTTTTGATCACTACGATTATTTTGGAAAATTTGGAGAAAGGAACCTTCAGCTTCCGGGAGTTTTATAGTCGCCGTATAAAAAGAATTTTTCCCGCGCTCGTTTTGGTCCTGACCGCAAGCTTGATTTTCGGATGGTTTGCGCTACTGGATGATGAATACAAACAGCTTGGCAAGCATGTCGCCGCTAGCGCTGGATTTATCGCTAACTTTATTTTATGGAGTGAAGTTGGCTACTTCGACAATAATGCAGACACCAAACCAATGCTCCACTTGTGGAGTCTTGGGGTCGAGGAACAATTTTATATTGTATGGCCAGCGCTGCTATGGCTTTGCTATAAACAGAAAAAAAACGCATTTTGGTTGACAATTTTTTTAGTGATAACCTCGTTTTATTTAAATTTATCCATGATTCGAAGTGATGCCGCCGCCGCTTTCTATTTTCCTCATGCTCGATTTTGGGAAATATTAAGCGGTGGGCTATTGGCATTCACTTTCCAATGCCAGGAAAAATCAGCCTCTAGTCCGGCATTGAAAATAAAAAATTATATCGTCCGCTGCTTTAAAGCCGAGCTATTTGCAGCCGCAGTGCGGATACCACCCAACGTGGTTTCCCTTCTTGGCTTATCGCTCATATGTTTCAGCTTCGTTTTCATAAAGCAGGACTTCAATTTCTGGGGCATGTGGGCACTACTTCCAATTGTTGGCACCGTGATGCTCATATATGTTGGAGCCAATGCGTGGACAAATCGCGTTCTATTATCCAATCGGATATTGGTTTGGTTTGGGCTAATTAGCTATCCGCTGTATCTGTGGCACTGGCCGCTACTTTCTTTTGCAAGAATTATAGAAAGTGGCACTCCCAGCGTGGCTATCCGGATAATTGCCATACTTACCTCGATCATTCTTGCGTGGCTGACCTATCGATTAGTAGAAAAGCCGATCCGCTCGCAGGGTTACAACAAAAGCAAGCTGTCGATACTCGTCACGACGATGCTGGTCATTGGATCCGCGGGTTATTACATTTATATAAAGGATGGCATCTCTTCTCGCAAAGCCGAGCAAGAAGTTAGCGAGTATTATCCGAAGCCCAAGTACAGACTGAGACGTAGCCAGGGATGGCTTTGCGAAAAACAGAAGTTCGCAAATATCAAATGCTTCGTTGAGGGACAAAAACCGAGTGTCGTCGTTCTTGGAGATAGCCACGCCAACAGTATTTTTTGGGGGCTGCGCGAATTATACAAATCGAGGGGAATCGGTATTGCCCTGCTCGGAGGGGCGGGTGGATGCCCACCTCTTTTCAACGTAATAAGCAAAGATTCGCCCGGCGAGGACGACCGCCATTGTTTGGAAAACGCATCGGAGCCGCTAAAAGCTGTTTTAGAAGACAGCGACGTTAAGGAGGTGATATTAGCGGGCAGGTGGTCGATTTATATCACTTCTCGCGGATTTGGCGAACACGAAATCGGTCGATTCGATCACTGGGTTCTTAGTTATCCCAACGAACAAGAGAGCCAAAAATCAAATAGAGAAGTATTTGAAATGGCGCTGGACGACACAATCACAAAACTTCACGCTTCCGGTAAGAAAATTATTTTTCTGTATGACGTTCCGGAGATTGATTTTGTGACTAGCAGCTGCGTTCCCCGCCCAATTACGATCACCAAAAATGTCAGGTCACCATGCGCGGTTTCGAAAGAGAGATTCGAGCAGCGCAATAAGGGTCCGAGACAACTCATTGGACGCGTTTTAAATAAACATCCGTACGTTCGTGTTATAGATCTATCAACGGCACTGTGCGATGAAAAATATTGTTATGGCGGAATTGGGAAGAATTTGTTTTATGTCGATGAAAATCATTTAAGCCACGTCGGGTCGTCCTATGTAGCAAACAAGCTATCAAATAAATTCTTTGTGGGACAATAAAGCTTTCGCTTCAAACTATGCGAGATCATTGGGCTCTACGTGCCACCATCGATATTTCGATGTTGCTTCGACGATACGATCGCACAGTTCTCCAGACAATTTACCCAGGTGCGGAAATAAATATTCAGTGGATATTTTATTCCCATAAACAAAGTGCTCAGACGAAAAATCCATGTATTTTTCATCAAATTCAAATCCGATAAAGTTAAAAATTTTATCGAGCTGTAATTTTTTAGCGTGACACATTCGCTCAAATTGATTCAAGAAAATGCGATCGGGGAATTTAGCTTTTGCCTCCAGATAGCCTTCCGCATAGCCCCTATATCTTTCGACGTTGTCCGAAAAGTTCTCTACAAGCCAGTTTTCTGCGTCATCACGATGCCCAGACCAATTTGCCCACGATAGAAATAAGGCACGAGGATCACGCACATTGACTATGGCGGGAACGCCTGGCACTTTTGCTAGAACTTCAGACAGATGCCTCATATAAATGGGCGTCTTGTCAAAAATAAAGCTTTTTTTATTGGTTATAAACGGGCATCTCTCCCTGGCCCTTCGATAACTCTCGCTCCACGCATCGGTATCACAAATATAGAGTACGTCCTCGCGAGATAGCTTCCATGTCCGACGGAAATAAGCGTAGTAAGGTTGATAGTACCTGAAATCGCGAGGGCTGTTGCCAAGCAACAGGCCGCCCTCAAAGCCTGAATCCAAATCGGGGTGGCGTCGCAAAATCTCGTTTAATAGTGTCGTTCCTGATTTTTCAAAACCACAGATGATGGCAACCAATGGGTCAAATAGTTTTGTTTTAGTGATGTTCACGCGATTAAAAACTCGTTTTCTGCAATGCCAGTGTCGGCGCCAGTCCGCAGAGCTCGATCCAGCTCGACTGAAAAGCTCCGCGCTTCAGCAAATGGATGCCAGATCAGGCTCCCGCCACCAGCCGCTAACCGCATGGTTAACTCGGCCCCGGCCGCTAAAGTGCTCATCGGATCATGGCGCCAGCCGCCGACCTCACGGAAAGCATGCCTTCTAAACAGCAGGCAACCCGCTTGTAAGACGTTCACGCGGCGATCGAGCACCAAATTGGCAAAGTACCCGCTGCTTTTCGTCTCGCGCGCACAGCATGAAACGCCGATGCTGGAATCTGGATCATGCGTTACCCGCAACGGCCCCAGCACCTCTTGCGTGCTGGTGATGTATTTAATCCCAACAGCATCAACATGGGTTCTCTGGCTGTGCCCGAACCACGAATCCCAAGCCTGCGGAAATGGCGGTGAGAACCCCGCTGATACAAACCCAATGATTTCCGAACGCTGGCACTGGGCCCACTCATTTAAGCGCTTTGCGCCATCCTCAGCGTCGATAATCAGAGTACTCCATTGGATATTGAATAAAGTGCTGATCTGCTGCCAAGCAGATACGGTGGCACGCACGAGTTTTTCGTCGGCGCCATATATTACCAATGCAACGGGCTGATGCTGATATGGCCAGATGACTTGATTATAAAGTAGTGCGCCCGGACAGGCCTTTACATGCGCCGAAAATCCTCTGCGATTTAAATGCTCGGTTACTGCTCTGCGAGCCGCTCGCGCAGCCTTAGCCAATTGACTGCTGGAAAAGGAAGATTCTACTTTGCGCCAGTGATAAAGGATTTCAGCGATGTGAACAATATTATCTTCAGAAATACTTTCAAGTGCACGCAACGCCAATTCATAATCTTGGCTTCCCTCAAAGCCTTGATTAAAGCCACCGAGGGCACGCAGCAAATCGGTGGCATAAACCGTTAAGTGATTCAGATAATTCTGCCCCAAAAATAAATCGTAATTCCAATCGGGCTTGAAGAACGGCTCAACGCGTTGGCCACGGCCATCAAGTCGATCAGAGTCGCTATAGATTAATCGAGCTTCCGGTTTTTTCTGTATGCAATTCACGACGCACAGCAAGGCATGCGATGGCATGACATCATCGTGATCCATGAGAGCGCAATAACTACCCGCCGCCATTTTCAATGCCTGATTGGTGGCGGCAGCGATACCGCAATTTTTTGGCGAGAGTAGTAAGCTAATCCGAGGTTCAATCGCAGCGTACCCTCGCAAAATTTCTCTGACCTCTTCTCGCTCGGAAGCATCATCAACGATGCATAACTGCCAGTTTGTGTAAATCTGCTGAACTACCGAGTCGATCGCTTCCTTTAGAAATTGAACATCGCTGTTATATGTGGGAAATAAGATAGAGATTTTTATAGGCGCGGCTGCAAACTGTGTCCTTAAACAATTTAATCCCGCTTGCGAGCGGGGCTGCTCGCGGTATTTAATCCAGTCTTGGTAATCTGCATCGCTTACAACAAGATGTTGGCCTACTTCGCTGAGTTTCACGATCAACCGGTTTTCATAAGCTGCGAGGCGGGCCTATTCGGCATATGCCCATAAAAAAGAAGCGGTTTCTGGGTCACCTCGTACGGTTCGCCACGTATTTCGAGATATTGAGCTAAATAGCTATCCCATTTTTCCCGCTGCTTTTCAATCGTCGTGTTTGTGCTAATGCCGCCGTGAATTTGATGGAAGCTGGCTTCGCCAAGCAATTGCACGATCGTGACATCATCCAGCCGCGACAGCTCGCGATAAAGATCGGGCAGAAGTATGCCGCCGCCGGGAAGATCAAAGCGTTCGTCGCAACCACCTACAGCGAGAAAAGTTTCCTTGCGTACAAATAAACAATTGCTTTCAAACATTCTAATAAACCAAAACAGCTTCGGCCGAGTTTGCGGGTCGTCGACAATGCGAAATGGCACCCCGATTTCAAAGAGTCGATAACCATCTTCCGGCCAATCAATTTTTGCAAGCAGCGCATCTTCGACCGCTTCATTGTACCCTTCGCTGATGGTCCGCATCTGTGAGTCGGGGCCAAGAAAAAATGGTGCGGTCAATACCAGTGGATTTGCATGTACAGCAAACATTTCTAATCCATGGTGCAGGACACCCGGGGTCAGTATATGGGCACCATCGATCATGATGGCCAAAATATCGCCTTTGGCGATACTCACGCCATAGTTAATAGCATAAGCGGGTGAAGGCGGCGGCGTATCGAGGTAGTGATATTGAATATTGTCACCAAGCGCTTCGATGCCAGTTTTTTCGAGAGCTTTTTCTGAGCCGTTATCAACGACAATTATCTCGTAATCATTTGAGTTAATTTTCCGTTGATACCGTGTGGTTAGCGCTTGAATAGAGCGCGGAGCGGCTCTTTCCATGTTATAAACGACGATAATGACGGAAAGTTTTTTGTTGTCTGTCATAACAGCCGCTCAATTATTTCTCTAGAAATTTAGCTCAAGCTTGTCAAGCTTAATATTTTAATGGCCTGTTCCATAAGTGTATTTTTGAGTAGTGTGTCGGCAGGTGGCCAAAATAGAATATGTCTTTCGTCGTCATAACCGCATCCTTACCCCGAATTTGACGATACTGATCGTGGTATCGCTCTATTTTCGCGTCGCGCTCAGTAAGATTAACATTCGTGGTCGTACCACCGTGCAATTGATGAAAACTTCCTTCCCCTATTAGTTGTACCGGAACAGCACCTTCGGCATTGACCGATTCTAGGCATAGATCGATATTCAAAAACCCGCCCCCGGGTATGTCAAACCGCTCATTCGCCCCGCCTATCGCATCAAAATGCTGTCGATTTAAAAACAGGCAGTTACTCTCGAATATTTTGTTGAACCAAGTCATTTTCGGCTGACGCCCTTGGATTGGAACACCGATTTCGAACAGCTTGTAACCTTCGTTCGGCCAGCATATAGACTGAAGCAATCTATCCTCCTCTGTCTTACAGTACCCGTCCAAGATACTCTCATTTTGAGAGGCGGGGCCAAGATAGAAAAAACGCGTTATCACGACTGGGTTTGCGAACGCGGCAAACATTTGTAATGCGAGACGAAAAACCCCCGGCGTCAATATGTGGGCACCGTCTATCATTAGACAAACGATATCTCCGGTGCTGGCTCTTACGCCGTAATTTATTGCAAAAGCAGGTGACGGCGGAGCGCCTTTGAGAAAATGGTAGTGAAAATTACGACCACAGGCATCTATTGCAGTCGGATCTAACGGTTCAGTTGAGTTGTTGTCAATAACAAGAACTTCGTACTCTAATTCTTCACAACCTTGCTGATAGGTGCGCTGCAAAGATTGCAATGTGCGAGGAATCTCTCTCCTCATATTGTGTGCAATAACAATGACAGATAATTTCATAGAAAATCCATTAAAAAATCATTCTAATTGAGCGAGCGTAGACACACGCGCTAACGCGCATTATCAAGCTGGGCCTCGAGTACCCCAACACGGGTTTCGGCATCCTTAAGGCGCTGCGCAATAGCTTGCATCATAACGCCATCAACACAACGCAGATGTTCCGCCTGCTCAATCAAGGAACGACTTTCCTCTGTAGGGGTTAAGCGCGCAATTAGTGTCTGTAAGCCGCTGTTGCTAAACATGCGCTGTTTAGTGACGAGGATTCCAAGCCCATAGTAAAAAGGTATATGTAAAAAATGCCAATTCAGCGCGGAGTCCCGCAGATAATCGCCCACCGCCGTCAATACGCCGTTGCGAGAACCGCCTTCGTGCACCGCGTTGCATAACCATCGATTCATACCACCATCGGTAACGAGCTCCGTCCTATTCGGGAGAATTCCCTTCTTTTCATACGGCTGCCTGAACTCCTCTGGGATAGTATCCGGGTTATAGTACAAATCTCGCCGTCCATAAGGCCAGCCCAAATCGTGCACAAAAATAATTGGTTGCGCGATAGGATCTTTTCCATGTATCTCTTCGAGCTGTTTAAGTTCGTTGTAGACTGTGTACCAATTGTGATCGCCATCGACCATCGCCACATCGACTCTCGGCAAATGTCGAATTACATTCAGGCTCAGGTCGCCATGGAACGTCATGTACGATTTGTTATCTTCCGCAAACTGCACTGCTTCAAATCCGGGATATGGATCGATCGAGTGCAGATGACCACCGACATTTTTTACATATTGAAGCAAAACCTTGGTGCTTGCCCCGTATTCAGCACCTATCTCTAAGATAATTTTGGCATCGGCAGCCCTACAAAGCGGGTGAAGAATTTTTCGCCAGAGTTTAATCATGCTTTTTCCTTTAACTGGTCACGCGAGGCGGTTGAGATAAAACTCCCATCCCGACTTAATTATCTCAGTAAATTTTCATGGCGTAACTATGCCAGCGTATCTCTAAAAGCTGACCCTTGTCGGATTATTCGCAGACAAAAAATGCTCATTGGCTGCGATGAATAGAGCCAGCCGCTTACTTTTTTACTCACAATAAATCGCGTGCAATTTGATGCAATGCGCGGGGAGACAGCAGGCGCTTAATTCGCCGTTGAAGTGAAAAGGGAATAACACGCAAGCAAACGCGCATCAGTTGCATCTGACGCAAGCGCAACAAAATCCGCAAAATTCGCTCGCCGCGAGAGTTGGATGCATCGTGTAGTGGACAAACTTGTATCTGCTGCAACACCTCAAACCAGCTAGCGCGAGCAGCATCGGGAATTCTAGCGGCACACGATGTATCGATATAATTGGCCGCATAACTAAACTCACCCGTGTTGGGTAGCGGTTGGCTTTCCCAGGGGAAATCTTCTGCGGTCTTATTTAAAAAAGCATCGTGCTCGATTTGCTCAATTTTTTGTAGCCATTGTTCTGGTGTGGTTGGGAAGGGTTGCAGCCAGCTCAGCGGTCGGCCATCTAAACGCTCGATAAAAGCCCCCAGCGCAGGCGCCAACACCGGATAGCCGCCACGCAGACAGGCACTCAAGGTATAGCTATAAGTTTCGGGCCACTGACAGGGAAACCAGACTAAGTGAGGCGCTATCTCTGCAATTTGTGTATCGAGCATGTTATCTTCGTATGCACCGTGCACGACAATTACTTTGTTGAGCTCGCGATAAGCATAACCCAACAGATGAAACTCGATACGGCGCTCAAGCTTGGCAGCCAGCAATGCGGTTTGCTCCAAAATATCCGCACCTTTTTCTAGCCCGAGAGCGCCTAGTACAATGACTCTAAACTTTTCTCCCGGTTTGAGTTTCATATATCGAACAGCGGTATACGGAGCATCTACCTCCCAATCAGGGTGCGGTGCAAAGGTAATGTGAAGCTCCGGAAAATATTCAGCGAACAGAGCTGCGGTATAATGAGTTGGCGCAAAGATACGTTGCGCTCCACGCAACAGCTCTGCCGTGAACTGACGCCACTGGCTAGGCGTGTAGCCGAGTGGAACCTCTGCATGCTCAGCGCAAACCGCATCGCGTATTTTTGCATCCATACAAAATCGACCGGTTTTATCCGTCAAAGCCGGGTTGCCATTGATCAGATAATAGTCGTGCAGCGTTATATCGTATGCGAAATTTTTATGCTTCAATAAATATGCAACAAAAAACTCAATATCCTTTATATGATGTATATGTGCTTTGGAGATACCCAGGTAAGAGACAACTCGCAAAAAAAGCTCAGCCTGCTGTGGCCACGCAAAATACAGGTTAATCCTCCCCCACTCCGTTTGGGCAGAAAGCTCCAAGCGACGCAAAGAAGACGTACGCACCACAAAAAAATAAGCTTGCTGCGATACGTGGTTCGCCAATTCGCGGACATGCTTCGCAGTACCGCCATCCAAGTTATGGGTAACACACAGAATCCGCTGGCGTTCCGGCCTGAGCATCGCCAGCTGCGCCTGAATACGGTATATTTGCGGCGTATCGGCGTTTATAAATTCGTGTACCAATCCATGGTAGTCGGGATAAAGTCGATTTAATACTTGCATGGCGGAAGCCACTAGTCGCGCTTTCTCTTCTCCAAAGCTGACTGCGCCGCAATGATAGACAAACACATTGGTGCACAACACATTGCGCCACTTGCGTGCCGCCAACCTTCTGCAGAAATCATTTTCTTCGCCATAGCCGCGGCCAAACAATTCCTCATTGAGACAACCAATATCATCAAGTGCTTTCCGCGCGATAAACATACAAAATCCGACGGCTGTCGGCATATCGATAGTTGCGGGAGTTACGTGCTGCGCAAAAATACCATCGATCTCCTCAACGCTCCAGTTTGACGGTAGCTCAGAACTCTGACATAGGGTGGGGAAACTGCATATTTCTGCATTATTGGAAAAGGGTGTTACCGTTGCAATGCGTGGATCGGATTGCGCGCACGCTAACAACCGATCAAGCCAGTCATTTGCGACTTTCGTGTCGCTATTCAGTAATACCACGTCGCGATCATGGTGTAGCGTCAAACCACGATTCACGGTTTTCACAAAGCCGACATTTGCTGGGTTTACGAGCAGTGTAATGAGGCCCTGTGCAGCCAACCCCTCCAAATAACTGAGTAAACGCCGCTCAGGCCCAGCATCATAAATCGCGATAATCTCATGTGGGGCAGCGTTTTTTGCATCCAATACACTACGCAAACAGGCTACCGTTTCGGAATACCCGCCATAAATTGGAATGATGACATCAGCTGTCTTCACGTCTTTCTAACCTTATGCATGATGTACGGCACTACACGCCATACCTTTAAGTGAAACAAATCATCGATCAATTGGTTGCGCTCCGCAATCAGGGCATCCTTTTCCACTATTACAGAATCTCTATATGCGAGCGCCACGTCTTTTTCCGCTATTACAGAATCTCTGTACGCAAGCGCCACGTCTTTTTCCGAAATTACCGTAAGGGCGGCAGAGTGCATTTCGCCCACCCGTACATTTTCAGCGCTAAGGCGCATTAAATCTTCGCGCAGCCGGTTCAGCATTGCCACTTCATCGCCACAGCTGCGCAACAATTGGCGTAGCTGGACACGCCATTGCTCTAATTGTTGAAGCTCTACACCGCCGGGCACGGACGAGTTGATTACCTCATACAACGAAACCGCAAATTCGCGCAGCTCGCGCAGCCCAAGAGGCACTCCAATACTATTATCGTTATGCCGCAAATCGCTTCTGATCGTCGTTCTAGCTGCTTCTGACCATGAAGCCTCCGCCCCGGACAGGACGACACGATACCTCGAAACCAACGCCTCGGCCAAATCGAGCGGATGTTGCAGAAAGGCATCGTAAATGACCACCAGCCCCGGAAAGGTGCTTGTGTACAACATTGCCTCAACGGTATGCAGCAGCCAGAGGACAATCCCGTGCTCATAAGGAATTTTATCGCGTCGCTGTAGCGACTTAACCACCGCAAGCGGGTGTCTTACCACGTGAATGAAAATAGGGTTAACCGCAGCGGCCGCCCAAACATCCAGCCAAAATGGTAGCAGCCGGCATAGTCGCGGATCCTTTACCACCGATAAGTTTTGTGTCGCATAGTTTTTTTTAAAGTGGTGTATTGCTTCGTTGCGGATTTGCGATTCGCCAAATCCATCTTTAGCAAAAATCGCCTCGCGACAATCAAACCAACGGCAATCTCGCATTGCCAGCAAGCGCTCGTTTATGTCTACGACGCACCGGTCTTCCCAAAAACCTTCCTGGTTGACCTCATCCATCGGGCCTAATAACTGCGGGGCAACGGCCGCGCCAAGTTGATGCAAGAACTGCGTGACAACCGATGTCCCGCTACGATGCATCCCCAAAACGCATAGGAGATTGGAGCGCGTCAATATAGATCGCGAACTAGCGTCGATATCCATATTGCGTAAAATAGGGCTCGGTTATTTTTATCACTGCCTCAATGTGTTCAGAGCTTAGGTGTTTGGAGTAACTGTCAGTCAACTTCCTTTTGCGCACCACGGTTCTTCCCGAACCGATGCCAGTTATTTTCTTGAAAGGAAAGATTTCCGCCGGCTCACGGATAAACTCAAGTACTTCAGTAATTTTAGCAACCGGTTCTCCAATGAGATCCTCATACTTGAGTTCTAGAATACGCTGAGGCGCCAGCTGTTTGTAGTGGGACAAAATCATCGCTGCTTCCAACCAATAATTGGCCGCTGCATGCGGGTTTAATTTGGGCATAATATCACCCTTCACAAGACTGGCAGCGACACTCAGCGGATTTCTCACGATATGAAGAAATTTGGCTTCAGAATAGGCCGCGGCGAGCAGCAGTACTCCATAAACATTCTGTGGGGTCTTATCGAACCACCGCGCCTGTGGATTTTTACGGGCTTGCAAAAACCTTTGTCCGTACCAATCCATCATGCTCTTTCGAGTCGCCTGGTAGCGCAAGTTATAGTGAAAATCAAAATGAGCAATGCCGTCTTCTTCGCGATGCTGTTTAAACAGCGCGGATTTTTTATAAAATTTCTCAAACTCCGGTGTGCCAAAAGGCTCTGCCCAGCGAAACAAATGCGTCTCAGCCGGGCACTCGAGCCGCGGATGCAAAGCAAGCATATTGCGCAGCAAACTGGTTCCCGACCTGACGCAGCCGACAATAAAAAAGGGGCCTTCAGCTTTATTCGCTTCTATCACTGGGTTACCGCTAAAACGAGTCTAACTCTTTATGTATTCGGTTAGTATTTCCTGGGTATCACCAATTTTTTTTGTGCAGCCATCTTCTATCCATAATACTCGATCACAGTATGATTCGATTGCAACCGGATTGTGTGACACCAGTACAATAGTCTGATTGGAGTTGATACGCTTCAGTGTGGCGTTCAACGTCTTTTTACGAAATTCCTCATCCCCGACTCCCAAAACTTCATCGATCAATAACACATCTGGGTTCACCTGCTGCGCGACTGCGAAACCGAGACGCGCCTTCATGCCGGTGGAATACATATAAACGGGACGATCGATATGTTGTTGCAGGCCAGAGAACTCGATAATTTCATCCATCGCGCGCTCAACAGCCCGCTGGCGCATACCCAACAGCAGGCCGCTCACAATTGCATTTTCGCGACCTGAAAGGTGTGGCATGACCCCTACTTGAATAGACAACAACAGTACATCGAGATGCGTTGGTTTTAGAACGGTGCCTCGATCAGGGTCAATAATACCTGCCAGCAATTTCAGCAAAGTACTTTTACCGGCCCCATTCCTGCCAATAACCCCCAATGCCTCCCCGCGTCGCAAATCGAACGACACGTCTTTAAGCGCCCAGTAACTCTCCTTGCTGAACGGGCCGCTTTTAACTTTGTAGCCGACGCCGACATGACTAAATTCAAAGATTTTTTCTGTATCCATTACACTCAGCCGACCAGCCTCGGATAAACGCGGTCCATTTTCCTATATAGCACCGACGATAACAAAAACAATACTGCCGTCCAGGCAAGTACACATACCACAGACTTAATCGACAGCGACTCACCATTCATTAACACACCCCGGTACGCTTCAACTAGGCACGATGCCGGATTTAGTTTCATCAGGTGCTGACCCCTTGGGCTCATATCTTTCACATTAAAAAAAATACCGGATGCGAAAAATAAAAGGGTCATCCCATAATTTATTGCGTGCGCGATATCGGGCAATATTGGAACTAAACCAGCAAACAACGACGACAGACTGGCCACAAATATCAACTGAAGCGGAATCAATACCAACAGCCACAGCCAGGAAACTTTAATTGCAATGCCATAGAAGTGCAAAAACACTAAATAAACCGACAAGATGATCAAAAATTTGAGGCAATTGTTCAGTACAACAATCATCGGAAATACAATTTTTGGCAGATAGACTTGCGACATGATGCCGACCGCTTGCGCGATCGTTCCAGAGGCCGTGCGTGCAGTGCTATCGAGCCACTTCCATACGATTAGACCACATAACAGCCATGGCACATAAGTCACCGAACCTTGGCGGAAACCTAGGCCGAAAACAGCATAAAACACCAGCAGATATAGCAATGGCTCCAACACCCACCAAATAATACCGAGATACATCCGCGACACTTCAGAACGAAAATCCGCCAAAGCCCGGTAGACAATTAATTCAATGTAACGATGTTCCATACCTATAAATCACCAAATTAAGCACCGCTATGCGATGCATGGAGCATGTGTAAGTTCAATGCAACGAACCAATTTTGCCGATTGCGAAAGCGGGTTGCGTTAGAGCTGGCAATATTGCGCTGGCGGATTCTATCAGCCCATTGCTGAAAATCGGAAATTTATCAAGGCCTCAAAGATCGGGGATGACTGCGCAGGGACCTGCGCGACATGCAGACATGGACAAGTTTTGTCAGCACCACTTCCATCCGTAATTATTAAAAAACACAACCGCCGAGCGAACAAATAGAACAATGTGGCGCCAGCCTTTCTGTGCAGCGTATCCGCCGTAATGAACAACACGCACCGCAGGCACGTAAGCAACGCGGGTTATGGCGCCCGCTCGCAAACTAAAATCATAATCCTCAAAATAGAGAAAGTACTGCGAGCTAAACCCGTTGAGCTGGGCAAGTACGGCAGAGCGCAATAACATGAAGCAGCCACTAATCAACGGCGGTTGCCATACTACAGTGTCCGCAAGAACATCACGCATTTCATAGCGCGCCAACCTTTGTTCGAAAATCGAGCGGAGCCACTTCGGGGCAAATCCGCGCAACAGCAGATCGAGTACGGTCGGATAGCGCTTGCACAGATACTCCGGTTCCCCAACTCGGTTGATAACTGCCGGAGCGATAATGCCGCAGTCGCGATTAGCATCCATAAACTCAAAAGCAGCGCGCAACGATTCCGGGTCGAGCTCAACATCGGGATTCAGCACAAGGTGAAACTCAGACTCGGTTGCATCGAATGTCAAATTGTGGCCGGCGCCGAAGCCGATATTTTCACCGCTGCCACAATACAACAAACGAACCCCGGCAGGACGGTCGACGTCAGCGATAATGTTTTCGATTCTTCGTCTTTCTGCCGGGGTTGGGCCGTTATCAACCAAAAATACATCGACAGTACGTAATCGCCTTTGTTCCAAGCAGGGGCGAGTTGCACACAACAGCGTTTCTACAGTTTTGCGCAACTGTGTCTCAAGGCTGGCGTAACAAACGACGCTGACACGAAGGCACCCCGCACGCGAAGCGGCAACTGAATGTTCAATCATTAGCGGACCCGGCGAAGATAAGGGGGTTGTCGGTAAATTCAACGGTGTCTCCAGATGTTATGATCCTCTATAATTCTGGCCGCTGCACTCTAAAATACTCTAGTGCGCGCCTCCGGACCAACTGCAGTCACACCTGAATTGAACCGTATCGCAGAGCAATAAGAACTCAGATGGTTACCAGTTTCGATCCTTTTGTAGCCTGGACAAATTGTAATGACCACGATGCGATGTTTACATGCGCGCATCGCGCAGTCGAGCGATAACCATGCTCCCTCGTATACTGCTTTTAGGGAGCAACGGCCAGCTCGGTTGGGAGTTGCAGCGGGCGTTGGCGCCCCTTGGTGAGATATTTGCCTGCGATCGCCAGCGCTGCGACCTAAGCATTAGCGATGCCGTCGCGAGCGTGTTGAAAGATGTCGCCCCCGACGTTATCGTCAATGCAGCGGCTTTTACCGCCGTCGATCGCGCCGAGAATGAGCGGGCGATGGCCGTTCGCATCAACACAGAGGCCGTCGCTCAGCTGGCCGCTTACGCTCGACGCGCAAATAAACCACTCATTCATTACTCAACTGACTATGTGTTCGATGGTCGTAAAACGGCATCCTATCGGGAAGCTGATGACACCAATCCTCTGTCTGTCTACGGAGAAAGCAAGCGCGATGGAGAATTGGCCATCATTCAAAGTTGCTGCCCGCATTTAATTTTCCGCACCAGCTGGGTGTTCGCTGCTCGCGGCGCCAATTTTGCCAAAACCATGTTGCGTCTGAGCAAAGATAAAGAAGCGTTGCGCGTCGTTGGGGATCAGTTCGGTGCGCCAACCAGCGCCGAACTGATTGCCGACGTCACCGCCCACGCTCTGCGCGGAACTCTCGCGGGTCAAGCACCGGGCGGTCTCTACCACCTCGCGGCCAGCGGTGAAACCAGTTGGCACGGCTACGCTAGTTATGTCGTCGAGCGCGCGCGCGCGCTGGGCGCTCCGGTCAAGGTAAAATCGATCGAAGCCATCGGCACTGCCGAATACCCGCTGCCGGCGACGCGTCCCGCTAATTCGCGCCTCAATACCGAGAAATTACAACGCGTTTTTAATCTCACTCTGCCGCACTGGCAATATCATGTCGAACGCATGCTCGTCGAACTTTTAGGAAATCCTGATGGCCTCCCTTAGAAAAGGAATCATCCTCGCCGGCGGCTCCGGCACGCGGCTTTATCCGGCTACGCTCGCGATATCCAAGCAATTGCTGCCGGTATTTGATAAGCCGATGATCTACTACCCGCTATCGGCACTCATGCTCGCTGGTATTCGCGATATTTTGATTATCTCAACACCGCTTGATACGCCGCGCTTTCAGCAGCTTTTGGGCTCAGGCGAACAGTGGGGTGTTCATCTATCGTATGCGGTCCAGAAAAGCCCCAATGGGTTGGCTCAGGCGTTTGTTATTGGCGAGGACTTTCTCGACGCAGCGCCGAGCGTGCTCGTGCTGGGTGACAATATTTTCTATGGGCACGATTTTCAACACTTGCTCAACAAGGCCATGCAGCGCGAAAACGGTGCAACGGTTTTCGCTTATCACGTTCACGACCCCGAGCGCTATGGCGTAGTCGAGTTCGAGGCGAATGGAAAAGCGATCAGTCTTGAGGAAAAGCCGGCTCAACCTAAATCTAACTATGCCGTAACAGGTCTTTATTTTTATGACCAGCGTGCGGTTAACTTTGCCAAGCAATTACGGCCCTCTGCGCGTGGTGAATACGAAATCACCGATCTCAATCGCCTTTACTTAGAGGCGCAAGAACTCACGGTTGAAATTATGGGGCGCGGTTACGCCTGGCTCGACACCGGCACGCACGACTCGCTGCTCGAAGCCTCACAATTCATTCAAACGATTGAAAATCGGCAAGGCTTGAAAATTGCCTGCCCCGAAGAAATCGCCTGGCATCACGGCTGGATCGACGATAAACAACTGCGCTCGCTCGCTGCCCCGTTGAGCAAGAACGGTTATGGCGACTACTTGCTGCGTCTGCTGCAACAAAAGGTATTCTAATGCGCGTTACTCGTACCACAATTCCTGATGTATGCGTTATTGAACCCAAAGTATTTGGCGACGAGCGCGGCTTTTTTTTTGAAAGCTTCAATCAAGCTCGCTTCGAGGAAGCTATCGGCTACCAAGTACATTTCGTACAAGACAATCATTCAAAATCTGCCAGAAATGTTTTGCGTGGCTTGCACTATCAAATCCAGCATCCACAGGGAAAACTTGTGCGCGTTACCGCAGGCGAAGTATTTGATGTCGCGGTCGATATTCGTAAAAACTCACCGACCTTTGGGCGATGGGTGGGTGAAACGTTATCGGCGGAAAACAAAAAACAACTTTGGATTCCCGAGGGATTTGCGCACGGCTTTCTTGTATTGAGCGACTCCGCCGAATTTCTCTACAAGACAACCGATTATTGGTATCCGGAATACGAACGCTGCATTATCTGGAATGATCCAACTATTAATATCTGCTGGAGATCCACAGCAATCCCAACACTTTCGGCAAAAGATGAAATGGGAATATTGCTAACAAGCGCCGAGGTGTTCAACTAATGCAACAATTTTCCATTTCCCCCAAGGAAATGTGTGCAAGTTTCTGGCGCAATCGAAACCTAATCAAAAACTTAGTCATGCGTGAAGTCATTGGCCGCTACCGCGGTTCGGTTACGGCACGTTAACCGCTATGCAAACACAAACCTCTTATCCAACCGATACTTCACCAGATACCCAATCGCCAAACCAATGGTTCCCCCCAAATATCGAAGCTCTTTTGTTTGGAACATCGCATCAAATGCGTATTCGAATCCCCAGAAAATCGCAGTAGTGAAGACCCCCATAAAAACGTACATCGCGAATGTTTTTGTATCGTGCGATAAATTTTGTGCTTTGAATTTGAAGATATAGCGTTTGTCCAGTATGTATTTCACCAGCAAACCAACACCGGTTCCAACCAGTATCGATAACGTAACCGCATAGGCGCCGTGATAGAGCCGAACAACGATGTCCTGGCTGCCGATATTGAAGATCGTCGCGATGGCGGCAAGTAACGAATAGATAACTGCGAGTTTCACTTTTTGACCTTATCGAGCATTGCTCTCTCACTGATTCCTGTGGGCCGCGATTATGCCACGACCCGGTTTGAATATTTCTGCGCTACCAGAAAAAGCCGTTTTATGCTCCAATAGCACCCGATATTTTCCGCTTTAAATTTGCGCGTTCGACCGGCATTTCCGCCGACCGAAGCGCCGGCAACGCACAATCTGCAGGAGTTTGACTATGTCCATGGCCGACCGCGATGGTCTGATCTGGTTCGATGGCGAGATGGTTCCGTGGCGCGACGCCAAGGTCCATGTGCTCACGCACACACTGCATTACGGCATGGGTGTGTTCGAAGGCGTGCGCGCCTATCAAACCGAAGGCAATGGGCAGACCGAAAGCCGCGGCACCTGTATTTTCCGTCTGAAAGAGCATACGACGCGTCTGTTCGATTCGGCCAAAATCATGAATTTGACGGTTCCGTTCAGCAAGGATGAAATCAATGAAGCGCAGCGGCGCGCGGTGCGCGACAACAATTTGAGCGAAGCTTATATTCGCCCCGTGATATTTCTCGGCTCCGAGGGCATGGGCCTGCGCGCGACCGGTTTGAAAGTGCATGTCGCCGTCGCCGCGTGGAGCTGGCCGTCGTATATGGCGCCCGAAGCGCGCGAGCTCGGCATCAAAGTGCGCACCAGTTCGTACACGCGCCATCACGTCAACATTTCGATGACGCGCGCGAAAGCCAACGGTCACTACATCAATTCGATGCTCGCGCTGCAAGAGGCATTGAGCGGCGGCGCTGAAGAGGCATTACTGCTCGACCCCGAAGGTTATGTCGCGGAAGGCTCGGGCGAGAACGTGTTCATCGTGCGCGACGGCATTATATATACACCGGAATTGACCGCATGCCTCAACGGCATCACGCGCAACACGATTTTTCATTTTGCGGAAGAATGCGGTTACAAACTCGTTGAAAAGCGCATCACGCGCGACGAGGTGTACATCGCCGATGAAGCATTCTTCACCGGAACCGCCGCCGAGGTATTGCCGATTCGCGAACTCGACGGCCGCGTCATCGGCGCCGGCCGCCGCGGTCCGATCACCGCGAAAATGCAAGCGTTGTATTTCGATCAAGTGAAGGGCCGCCGCAGCCAATTTTCGGAGTGGCTCACTCCCGTCGCTTGATACCCTTAGTTTAATGAGTGCGAAATGTGTCGCCCGCGCGGCAACTTCTGTACTTGTCGTCGGCCCGGCTTGGGTCGGCGACATGGTGATGGCACAGACGCTTTTTAAATTACTGCGCCAGCAAATTCCTGATCTCGCCATCGATGTGCTCGCGCCAGCGTGGAGTTTGCCGTTGCTCGCGCGCATGCCCGAAGTGCGCCGCGCCATCGCGATGCCGCTGGGTCACGGCAAACTCGAACTCGGCGTGCGTTACCGGCTCGGTCGCGAATTGCATTCGCAGCGCTGCCAGCAAGCGCCGTATCAACAGGCGATAGTATTGCCGAATTCGTTGAAATCCGCGCTGGTACCGTGGTTCGCGCGCATCCCCAAACGCAGTGGCTGGCGCGGCGAAATGCGCTACGGGCTGCTCAACGATATGCGTATTCTCGATGAGAAAAAATATCCGCTGATGGTGCAGCGCTTTGCCGCGCTCGCGTTTGCTCCCGACACGCCGCTGCCCGCAACACTGCCGACGCCGCAATTGACGATCGATGCCGCCGCGCGCGCGCAATTGCTAGCGCAATTTCGTCTCGCGACCGACACACCGCTCTTGGCGTTATGTCCCGGCGCGGAATTCGGCCCCGCCAAACGCTGGCCCGAAACGCATTACGCCGAGGTCGCGCGCGCGATGCTCGAGCGCGACTGGCAAGTGGCTATTTTCGGTTCGGAAAAAGATCGCGCGGTCGCACAAACGATTATCGATTTGTTGCCGGAAAACTTACGTATTCGCGCCGCCAATCTCGCGGGTGCGACCCAACTCGAACAAGCTGTGGATTTATTATCGGCGGCGACGGTCGTGGTGACCAACGATTCGGGGCTGATGCACATCGCCGCCGCCACGGGCCGCCCGCTCGTGGTCGTGTACGGCTCGACCTCGCCCGCGTTCACGCCGCCGCTCGCCGCGCACGTCGAAATTTTGCAATTGCCGGTCGATTGCGGCCCTTGTTTTCAGCGCGAATGTCCGCTCGGTCATTTAAAATGCTTGCGCGACTTGCCGCCTGCGCGCGTGCTCGACGCACTCGAAAAATTGCTCGCTGGCAGCGCGATCTTTTCTCTCAGATAACGTCATGGCCGTAACGGAAACGCACTGAATGCGCATATTGGTGGTGAAAACTTCCTCGCTCGGCGATGTGATTCACACGCTGCCCGCGCTCACCGATGCGATGCGCGCGCTGCCGTTCGCGTCGTTCGATTGGGCGGTTGAAGAAGCTTTCGCGGAAGTGCCGGCCTGGCATCCGGCTGTGCGTGAAGTGATTCCCGTCGCGCTGCGACGCTGGCGCAAATCCGCAATCGCAAGTTTATTCGGCAGCGAATGGCGGCAATGCAAACGGCGGCTGCACGAACATCATTACGACTGCGTGATCGATGCACAGGGTTTACTCAAAAGCGCCTGGCTCGCGCGGCAGGCGCGCGCGCCGATTTACGGGTTCGATCGAAATTCCGCGCGCGAGCCTGCCGCGACCTGGTTTTACCGCTATCAATTCGATGTGCCGTGGAGTTTGCACGCGGTCGAGCGCGTGCGCAGTCTATTCGCGCAAGCCTTGGGTTATGCATTGCCGACCGCGCGCGGCGATTATGGACTCGATAAGAATTTTTTCGTCGATATCGTGCCGCGCGCGCGCCGCGTGTTATTTCTGCACGGCACCACGCACGCCGATAAACATTGGCCCGAAACGTATTGGCAACAACTGTGTGCGCAAGTGAATGCCGCCGGTTGCCGCGTCTTGCTGCCATGGGGTAACGATATCGAACGCGCGCGCGCGCAACGCATCGCGGCGCATGCGCGCGACACCCCGGAGAGCCCGGGTGCGCACGTATTGCCGCGCATGAATTTGTCGCAACTCGCGAGCGAAATCGCTACCTGCGTCGCCGTCGTTACGGTCGACAGCGGCTTGGGCCACTTGACCGCAGCGCTCGATGTGCCCGCGGTTGCGCTCTACGGCCCTACCGATCCCGCGGCGATCGGTACGTACGGGCAGCATCAACTCCATTTGCGTGCGAGCGACTTTCCCTCATCGAATATTGTCGCCGACCCGCCGATCATGGCGCCGCTGACCCCAGCTGTGGTCTGGACTGCATTGCAACCCTTGTTAGCTCAACCGGAGAAATCATAGTTTTGCGTGAAACGGTTATCATGCGGGTGTTGTCGTTCGTCTGCGTTTTCGCGCTGGCAAGCGCATGCCACGCGATCGAGCAAGCCGACGCCGTGCTCGTCAAAAAATCAGAGCGCGTGCTGTATTTATTGCGCGGCGGTCAAATACTCAAACAGTATAAAATCATGCTGGGGCCGCACTGGAAAGGACCAAAACTCATGGAGGGCGACGAGCGCACGCCCGAAGGTCATTACATGCTCGACCGCAAAAATCCGAACAGCCATTTTTATAAATCGATTCGCGTGTCGTATCCAAATGCATTCGATATCGAGCGCGCGCAGAAATACAGTGTCGATCCCGGTAACGCCATCATGATTCACGGCATGAAAAATAGCTGGAGCAAAAAGACCGCCGCCCGGGCGCTCAAATTCAATTGGACCGATGGCTGCATCGCCGTCAAGAATAGCGACATGGATGAAATCTGGGACGCCGTTGCCGTCGGCACACCGATCGACATTAAGCCATGAGCTCATCAACCATCGACCTGGGTTTCGCGCTGTTTCATTATTTTCCCTATGGCGGACTTGAGCGCGACATGCTCACGATCGCGCGCGCGTGCCAGCAGCGCGGCCACGACATCACGATTTACACGGCGGCCTGGCAAGGCGATAAACCCGCTGATATGCGCGTGATCGAACTGCCATTGCGTGCGCGCAGCAATCACGCGCGCGCGCACGAATTCGCCGCGCGTCTGCACAAAATGCGCGATCCCAAACACTCCGCCATGATCGGCTTCAACAAAATGCCGGGGCTCGATGTCTATTACGCCGCCGATACCTGCTTCGCGGCGAAGGCATTCGAAGAGCGCAATTTCTTTTACCGCATGACGCCGCGCTGCCACGTCTATCTCGCGCTTGAAAACGCCGTGTTCGCGCGCGACAGCAACACCGAAATATTGATGATCGCGGATGCGCAAATCGCCATCTACCAACGCTATTACAAGACGCCGCGCGAACGCTTGCATCTGCTGCCGCCGAATGTGCGTCGCGATTGCGTGATGCCGGATGACTACGCTGCGCAGCGCGAACAAATACGCGCGCGACATAAACTCGACACCAACGATTTTCTTATTTTATTTATCGGTTCGGACTACCGCCGTAAAGGTTTGGATCGCGCCTTGCGCGGTATCGCGGCGCTGAACCCCACGCTGCGCAACCGCGTTAAGCTGTGGGTGATCGGACAGGATAAGTCCGCTGCATTTCTCAATTTGGCGCGCACGCTTGAGATCGAAAGCGCGGTGACTTTTCTTGGCGCGCGCGATGACGTGCCGCAATTGCTGTGGAGTGCCGACCTGCTGCTACACCCGGCCTATAGCGAAGCGGCCGGCCTGGTGTTACTCGAAGCGATGGCTGCGGGTGTTCCCGTCATCGCGTCGGCGCTATGCGGTCACGCGCACTATATCGGCGAGCATGCACTGGGGCGGGAACTCAAAGACCCCATCGCGCCGCGCGATATCGCGGCGGCCGTCGCCACCGTTGCGGCGGAAAGCCGCGCAACATGGCTCGAACGCGGCCGGCGTTTCGTCGAGCGCGCCGACATTTTCTCGATGCCGCAGCGCGCCGCCAACCTGATCGAACAAGTCGCCACACGCCGTCGACACAACAATACAGGATCGCGTGCGTGAATAGCGTCGATAGCGACGCCATGGTTTTGCGCGATGCGTTTTTTTTACGAGAAGATAGCGCCGCCATGTGGCGCGGGCGCGATCCATTCCGCGCCGCGCAAGAGCAGACGGGAACGGTCTATCGCGATAAAGAAGGCCGCAGAACATTGCGCTTTGAATACGCGGGACACGGTTACTTTCTCAAATTGCATCAAGGTGTCGGCTGGAAGGAGATTTTTAAAAATCTCATGCAGGGCCGCCTGCCCGTGCTCGGCGCGAAAAACGAATACCGCGCGATTCGCGCACTCGAACAGCTGCGTATCGACACGCTCAGCATCGCGGCATACGGCCAGCGCGGATACAATCCGGCCACGCAATTATCGTTTTTACTGACCGATGAATTGCAGAACGTCGAAAGTCTCGAAGATTTTTGCGGGCGCTGGCCGCAACAACCGCCAGCATTTGCCTTGAAACGAAAACTGATCGGACGCGTTGCCGCGATAGCGCGAACAATGCACCGCAGCGGCATCAATCACCGCGATTTTTATCTCTGCCATTTTTTATTGCAGAACAGCGCGCCGCCCATCACCGCCGAAAATCTCGACGCGCGCAAATTATATTTGATGGATTTACACCGCGCGCAAATCCGCAGGCGTGTACCGCAGCGCTGGCTGATCAAGGATTTGGGCGGCCTGTACTACTCCGCGCTCGATATCGGTCTCACCCGGCGCGATATTTTTCGCTTCATGCGCGCGTATACGCAGCGCTCATTGCGCGAATTGTTGCGACGCGAAGGCGATTTTTGGACAGCGGTGCGCGCGCGCGCGCACCGCATTTACGTGCGCGATCATTGCCGCGAACCACAATCCGCCGCATGGCTATCCCAATCGCCGATGCTCGATGCGTTTCTGCGCGGCGAGCGCCATCTTGCAACACCATCGACGTGCGCGCTGATCATCGACGGAAAAAATAAATCGCTGCGCATCGACTCGGTCTTGCGCCTTTTACCGCGCAAACGACTCGTCGTAAAAGCCAGACTCGACGGCCAGCCAGTCGTTATTAAGTTATTCGTGCGCTCGCACAGCAGTAAGCGCCACATCGAACGCGAGCGCGCCGGCTACACGCGGGTCTCACGTGCCGGAATACGCAGCCCGCAACTGCTGCATACGGTTGCGACAAGCTGCGGTCGCTTCGAAGGCGTGCTGTATGAATTCATCGACGCTCCAGCGCTCAGCGCGTGCTGGTCGCAGTTCACCGCAGACACTAAACGACGCTGGCTGCTCCGTATCACGCGCATGATGTCGGCACTACATCGATCCGGAGCTTACCAAAGCGATATCCACGCGGATAATTTTCTAATTAACGATGACGAGTTGTATTTGCTCGATCTCGGCTCGATCGCGCGATCGAACGCACCGCTGCGGCGCCGTCAAAGCATCGCCAATCTCGGCGCGCTCATCGCGCAGTTCACTTTTGCCGAGCAAAAATTTTTTGCACCTTCGCTCGCCGACTATTGCGAACAACGCGGCTGGCACGATGTTGCGGATTTCAATATCGAGTTGCGTGAAGCGGTCAAAAAAAATTGGCAATTGCGTAAGCGCGATTATCTGCACAAGGCGCTGCGCGAGTGCAAACTCACCGCATTCACGCAATCGTTCAAACGCGTGCAGGCATTGCGTCGCGATTGGCTGGGTGAAGATTTAACGCGCTTCTGCGCCGATCCCAATGCTTTCATGGCCGGGGGAACACTATTAAAAGCCGGCAACACTGCAACCGTGGTTAAGGCTTCGATCAACGGCAAATCCGTCATCATCAAACGCTACAACATAAAAAACTGGCGGCACGCGCTGAGCCGCAGCCTGCGGCCAACGCGCGCCCAGCACGCGTGGCTTTATGCGCACTGGCTCGAACTCGCCGGCATCGAGAGCATGAAGCCCATCGCGCTCATCGAAAAGCGTTTCGGCTGTTGGCACCGCAGCGCTTATTTTGTCGGCACCTGGATCGATGCACCCGATTTGCTGTCGATCGGACGGCAGCGCCAATTGACCGCCAGCGAACTGAAGCATTTGCAAACACTGCTCGAAGCGATGCGCGCTGCACATTTAAGCCACGGCGATTTCAAAGCCAACAATTTGCTGCTGTGCGAAAACAGTATTGCGCTGATCGATCTCGACGCCTTGCGAGAACACACCAGCATTATCACTTGGCGACGCGCGTTCAAGCGCGATATGGCGCGGCTGCTGCGCAACTGGCCGGAGCACACGGATATCGCCGCGCAGATAAAAGCCCTTATCGCGACCATCGCGCCATCGCTCAAGAAAGATAATCTTCCGCCCAACGTTCGCCTGCATTAAGGCGTTATGCATGAGTAACAGCTCGATGAATTCGCCCCTCGTCAGCGTCATCATTTCTTGCTACAACCACGAGCGTTACATCGAGACTGCAATTCTCAGCGTCATCGACCAAACCTATCCGAACATCGAGCTGCTCGTTTACGACGATGGTTCGCGCGACAACAGTGTCGAAATCATTCAGCATCTCGCCAATCGTTACGGTTTCTTTTTTCACGCGCAAACTAATCAGGGGCTTTCTCGAACGCTCAATACCGGTATCGCGCGTGCGCGCGGCCGTTTAATCGCACCGTTTGGCTCGGATGACATTATGTTGCCCGATCGTTTTGAGCGGCAGGTACCGTGGCTGTTGGCGCGGCCGCATGTCGGCATCGCTGCCGGCAACATTATCAAAATTGACGAGCACGGCACGCCGCTACCCGCTAAGCGTCAGCGCCACTATCCCGAACGGATTATGGATTTTGAGGATATGTTTTGCGGCCGACAAAAAGGGCCTGCCGCGGCGACACTGCTATTTCGCAAAGATGCGCTGGAACAATGTGGCGGTTTTAATAGCGAAATCCGACTCGAAGATTTATATATCGAGTTAAAAATTGCCGAAAATGGCTGGAAAATTGGTGTTATGGAAGACACCATTTCGTATTACCGGGTACACTCAAGCAACACGATTAAGAATGAACGCTTCATGTACGAATCCGTGTTAAAAACCTACGCTTGTTTTTCAGCGCACCAGCAATACCAAGCGGTCCGATCGAACTGGATCAATCATCAATTCGTCCGCGCATCGAATCGAGACAAAAAGTTGGCCAGAGAATGTCTTAGACAACTGCCGCTGCGTGCCTGGAATCTAAAAACACTGCGCGGCTTATGGCGCTTGTTTTTAAACTGAATCAGTTGCGCGGAAAGCCGCAATGACAAATTCCACTTTCGATTACAAACGTATTCTTATCATACTGCCGGAGCGATTAGGCGATGCGATATTTCATACGCCGTCGATTCGTTTACTAAAAAAAATGCGGCCTGACGCATCTATCGGTGTTATTGCTTTATCGCCGCTTTCAGCTGGCGTCATCGAAAACAGCCCCTATATTGACCATATTTACGTTAAGCCATCGCCTGAAGACACGCGGCGCGTGGCCAACGACTACGATGTCGTTTTAAATGTGCATAATCACAAAACTTCACGAGAGTATGTCAAGTGGCTGGGCATTCCGACATTAACGGAATTGCCGCCCGACCCATCGACTCATCAAAGTCAGCAGGCCCTGGATTTTGTTAAAGGTCTTCTCGGTTGCGAAGTTGAAGCAGAAGAAAGACGATACAACCTGCATCCTACATCCAGTAATTTCGAAAATATTGATCGCTTGTTGAAGAAAGGCGGCGTACAGGCCGATGATATTCTGATTGGTTGTCATATCGGCTGTCACAGTATCGCCAAACAACAATGGAAATTCTGGAAGCCTATGGCGCACGAAAAAGTTTGGCCATCGGAGAATTTTATTTTGCTCGATGCTGCACTGCGTAAAACCAGCCGTCGATTCCGGTTAGTTCTGACCGGCTCGAATGCGGAGAAGGTGCTGGGAAAAAAAATCAAAAATTGTGTTCCTGCCGCAATCGATCTCATCGATAAAACATCCGTCATGGACCTGGCCGCGTTGATGAACCGCTTGCATTTATTTGTAACACCCGATACCGGTGCATTGCATGTGGCATGCGCGAGCGATATCGGAATCGTCGCGCTATTTGGCCCAACGTCGGCTCACCGCACCGGCCCGTATCCATTGCAAAATAACTATAAAATTCTCGATGCGGCGACGATGCGTGAAATAACGGTTGCCGACGTTGCTGACGCCATTATCACGCACCCCGATATCGTCAAAAGGCTCGCAAGCTGTCCAAAACTCGACGCTTGCACGCTGAACGATACGCTCGACTAACCGTTGCGACGGTGATCGAGCTGAGCGATCAAATCGCGATAACGTTGACGGTAGGATTCGATATCAAACTCGGCAATTAAATGCCGCTCCAGCTTTTCGACATAGGACTGGCGCTGTTGTGGCGTCCAGCTCAACGCGGTTTCGATAGCGTCAGCTAATTGCTGCGCATCGGCGCGATCAACCAGGATACCGTCCGCGCCCACCGCTTCCGGTATGCCGCCAACCCGGCTCCCAATGACGGGAAGATTCGCCGCCATGGCCTCGAGCAACGAAAGACCAAAACCCTCCGACAACGATGGCAGCACGAAAAGATCCAACGCCTTGAGAAAACGATAGGCATCATTCACTTGACCGGTGACGATTGCGCGCGCCCCAGGCCCCAATGCATTTATACAATTGCGGACATCGTCCTCGCCCTCGCCGCCACCGATGATAATCAGCCATAAATCGGCGTGACGCCGCATCAATCGTCCATACGCTTCAATCAAATATTTGTGGCCTTTTATGGGCTTAGTGCGACCAAGCGTGCCCACAACCGTGGCCTGTAAAGGCAAGCCCAGGTACGCGCGCGCCTCATCGCGCGGCAACTGACTGGCACGAACGCCGGCAATATCGATCGCATTGCGAATCACAGCTGTTAGTTCGGCGGGGATATTGTGTGCGATAAGGTCCGCGCGCACTGCTGCGGACACCCCCACCATGCGCCAATTTTTATTTAATAATAATCGCGCCAGCCACTGCCGGCGCCTTCTATCGAATTGCTTGAAGGCATGAAACACGCTAACGAATTGCACATTGCTCAGAAAAATACTGGCAACCGCCATTTGTAACCAAGGCTTGTAGCGATGCGTGATGACGACATCGATTTTATGCAGCCGTATATACCGGATTAAACGCCACACCACGGCGATATTGACGCGCTTGAGATCGCGCTTCGGAAAGTGGAACAGATTGATCGTGCAACCGATACGTTGCTGCAGCTTCTCGTCAGCTTCCCCGGTGAGAATTCCAAAAATAAATTCGTGCCCTGCGCCAGATAACCCACGAGCGGCCTCTTCGATCAAATCGAAGCCTTTCACCAAATCATGTGGCCGGTCGCAAAGCTGAAGTATTTTCATGGTGTATTAATTCTAGTGTCATAAAATTTCGTTTGATGTCACTGACAAACAATGACGAACATTCTGTTCCGCCGGATCTCTGCTGCCAAAACCGTCCCGATATCGACACCATCAATAACAGCGATGATGGCATGGGATAACTAACGATGAAAGCGCCACGGATTCTAAACGCGACGAAATTTTTGCCAGCGCTTATGTGCAACGGGTTACAATGAGGCATCATGGATTTGTGCGCGGCTGGTTTGCGGGATTGATAAGCGCGAATTTAGGCGCGCTCTTTATTTTTTGGAATTGTTGACAATAGTGGGCATCGACACCAAGGCAAGCTTTTTCACAAAACCGCCTTTTTTAGCCAACCTCGACCGGCTGATCTGCAGCTACTGGCTTCCGGCAGGTTTTTTTATTTTTCTGATCGCTTTCTTTCTGGCGCCCAACCAGCATTACTACAAAATAATTGTTACCGACCTACTACTGTTACCGGCATTATTCGCCTCGTTAACGCCATCCGCAAGGCTTACCGCGCTGCGTCAAAATCCCGCGCTTATCCTGGTTGTCATCTACCTTTTTTATATGGCAGCGAATACCTTTCTCAGACGAACGCAGGATAAGGCCGAATTCGTGCAGTGGGGCGCGTATATTTTACTGTTCTTAGTTGCGATCGGCGCGCGCATGCGCATCACCACGCAACGTCTGCAACAGCTATTGATTTCCGCCGCCTTGGTAGCCGCTGGCGCGGGATTGTTCACGCTGAGCCGCGATTTGCATAGCGGCGCCTTTTACCATCGCGAATACCGTTTAGAGGGCTATGGCGCGCTCTATAATCCACTGCGTTCTGGCGAACTATTTGGCGCTTTTTCGTTGATCGGCGCCTGGGCCGTCTTATCTATTAACTCCAAACTGATGCGGGGATTAGCGTTTAGCGCGGCGGCAATATGTTTTATTACGGTATTACTGACCGGATCACGCTCTCCATTGGTCGCGCTGTTAGCCGCGGGCTTGTGTGCAACATTACTCGAAAAAAATCGCACCCGGCGTTTATTGTGGAGAGTTCTGCTTGGCGCCATCACCTCGGCAGTGGCGATACTATGCTGGAGCGAATTGAGCGCACGCGGAACCTCATTGCGCCCCGAGATTTGGTGGTTCGTGCTGCGGCTTTGTCTACAACACTTGTGGTTTGGTGTCGGCTTGGATGCGCCGCTAACGATTCCTGTCTCGGTGGGTGTTACCTTTGTCAACGATCCGCACAATGTCTTTTTGGCTGCGCTGTTCTACGGCGGTATTTTTGGGCTGCTCCTGTTCATTGCCGCATTCTTTACCAGTGGATTGTTAGCTTGGCGCATGCGTCATCACTCAACGCTCGCTACGCTTGCGTCGATGTTGCAGCTGTACGGATTGGCGACATTGCAATTCGATGGCGGCTGTCTAATCAGTAGACCCAATGACTTTTGGGTTTTATATTGGATGCCCATCGCCCTGTATTTGCGAGTTGCCTCGGGAGCGGCGAACGATAAAACCAACATCGCACTTTGAGGCCGCCTGCGCATGGACCACTTATATATTCCAGAGATTCTAGCCACTGGCTACTTCACAAACTCGCGTCCTGAAATGTTGAGTTTTATTCCCAGCGGTACGCGCACCGTATTAGACATTGGCTGCGGCAGCGGCACCTTCGGTGCGAGCCTCCAACGAAGACTCGGTGTCGAGGTATGGGGTGTCGAACCCACCATTGCGGCTGTCGACGCGAGCAAGGTTTTACACAAAGTCATTTGCGGACCTATTCAAGCGCACATGATCGATCTGCCCGATCGCTATTTCGACTGCATCTGCCTCAACGATGTCGTCGAGCACTTGGTCGATCCATGGTCCGTGCTAAAACAACTGCGGCAGAAATTGACCGATAACGGCGTCATCGTCGCTTCGATCCCCAATGTCAGACATTATAAAAATTTGTGGCATTTACTGGTCGACGCCAGCTGGACTTATGCTGACGAAGGTATTCTCGATCGCACACATTTGCGTTTTTTTACGCCGCTGAGCATGGCACAGCTGTTCGCCGATTGCGGGTATCGCGTCACCACACTACAGGGATTGCGCGGCTGCAAAAAATTCAAAGTGAAATTATGGCGCTACCTTTCGTTCGGAAAATTATGGGATATCGCATATCCGCAATTTGCGGTAGTCGCTGCGGTCACCGCTTAAAGTACGCATGTTTGTGAACCCTCTGTGAAAAGTTTCTGCAACGGTGCTAAACCATGCATTACCTCGTAACCGGTGCGAGCGGTTTTATCGGTCGCGCGCTGACTCCGCACTTGCGCGCAGCCGGCCACCGGGTGACGGCGTGGCCTCGCTCCAGCGTTTTTGATTTGGCACGCACCGCAATCTCCGCCGCACCTGCGGAATGGATCGCGCAATTGCGCGATGTCGATGCGGTCGTGCATCTTGCAGGGCTTGCGCATCAACTTCACGACGCACACACCGATGAGCATTATTTTCGTGTCAATCGCGATGGCACCCTGCATTTAGCCGAGGCGGCACATGCAGCCGGAGTTAAACGTTTTATTTTTTTGAGTTCGGCGAAAGTATTTGGCGAGGGTGGCGACGAGATTTATGGTGAGATTTCGCAGCCGCACCCCCATGACGCCTATGCCGAATCAAAATGGCAGGCCGAACAATTGTTGCGCGAGCGATTCGCGCAAACGCTGGAACTCGTGATTCTGCGCCCGCCGCTGGTCTACGGTCGCGATGCCAAGGCCAATTTCGCTAGTCTGATGCAGCTCGCGCGATTGCCGATTCCGTTACCATTCGCAGGTATCGACAATCGACGTGCGCTGATCGGTATCGACAACCTGGTGGATCTGATCGCATTGTGTTTAACATCACCGCAAGCGGCCGGCAAAACCTTGTTGTGCGCCGATCGCGCACTGTATTCGTTGCCCGATATCGTGGCTGCGATACGGCGCGCTGACAATAAGAAGCCGCGCCTGTTTCACCTGCCGCAGCGGCTAATCATCGCGATGAAGCGGCTGCTCGGCGTATCGAATTCCACGCGTTTGTTTGGCGATTTTCAAATGGATTGCAGCGGCACCTATGCGACGCTGAACTGGACACCGCCATTTTCCATGGAGCAAATTCTGCGCGGCGGCGCGCGGAGTTCCTTCGCATGATTGCATTCGGCAGCTACGTTGTGCTGTCGGCCGCGCTGGTCGGACTTTACCGCTGGCTCGCATTGCGCCATCGCTGGCTCGATATGCCCAATCACCGCAGCTCGCACGCAACCGTCACACCGCGCGGCGCGGGCTTGATATTCGCGCTGCTCATTATCGGCGCCGCTGCGGTGTTATTGCACTCCCAGCGCGCACTGTTGCCGCCACTGTTTGCGGGTCTTGCTGTCGCGCTGATTGGCTGGCGGGATGATGTTCGCGGCACCTCGGCGCGCGCACGCCTCGCTCTTTATTCGATCAGCGCTGCCGGTGCCGTGGCGCTGATATTCGCCGCTCAAAATGTGGAGGTGCGCGGCAGTTTGGCTATGACGGCGCCGCTAGCCTGCGGCGTGGCCGCAACTCTCGGCCTGGTGTGGCTGATCAATCTCTACAACTTTATGGACGGCATCAACGGTATCGCGGCGATCGAAGCATTATTCGTGCTGCTCGCGATCGGCATGTTCGCTCGCGGAACACCGTACGCGCAGATATTTTCCGCGCTTCACCTGTTAAGCGGCGCGGCGATCGCAGGATTTTTAGTGTGGAATTTTCCCGCGGGAAAAGTGTTCATGGGCGATGCCGGCAGCGCATTTCTGGGATTTTTTCTCGGCCTGCTCATGCTGTGGTCAACGCTGCTGCACGGACCGTCGCTGGTGGTTTGGCTCATTCTGCTCGGGATTTTTATTGTCGATAGCGGCTATACGTTATTGGTGCGTATCGGAACGGGACAGACCTGGTATGCAGCGCACCGCCTGCACGCCTACCAGTTGCTGACAGCTCGACTGCACGCCAATCATGTCCGCACCGTAGCCTGGTTAATGATTGTAAACGCGGGCTGGCTGTTACCGATGGCATGGCTAGTGCACACTCGAAAAGTATCTGCTTTGTCGGGATTGGGGATTGCGTACCTGCCATTGATCGCAGCTTGTTATCGGCTCAAAGCTGGTATTTCGGCGCAAGGTCGGGTATAAGTCCGCGTTTGATTGTGTAAACCTCGACACCTCAATCGACGTCGTACGCAAAATGAGAGGGATTGATTACAACAATGGATACCAACACAAGCGGTATCGGCACCCTGCCTTCGGCAACTTTAGTAGACCGCCTCTACGGCCTCTCTCGCCGCACCAAGCAATGCATCCTGATAGCCTTCGATCTCTGCGCAATACCGCTAGCCGTATGGTTAGCGGTGGCTTTGCGCTGGGGCGGTATCGTCTTCGAGTTCACCTACCGCGAAGCACTGGCGATTCTTATCACCGCGGCCGTATCGGGTTTTATTTTTATTCGCACGGGGCTCTATCGCGCCATGGTGCGCTATATGGGTCAGCAGGCGATCATGACGGTGGTCAAGGATGTCACATGGTCGTCGATCGTGCTCGCGATGGCGTTATTCCTGTTGCGGAGTGAAGTACCGCGATCGGCGCCACTCATCTATTGGGCGATCGCGTTATTTTTTATTGGCGGTGGTCGTTTGCTCGTGCGTGCCAGCTACCAAAATATGCGGCGCTGGAGCGGCAAAAAAGTTGCAATTTACGGTGCAGGGGCATCGGGAAGGCAACTGCTGCATTCGGTATTTCAAAGCGGTGAATTCGCTCCGATGATATTTCTCGACGACAACCGCAACGTGCAAGGCACGGTAATTAACGGTATTCCGGTCTACGATCCGCGCGAGCTGCCGCAATTGATCGCCGACATGGGCATCACGCACGTGCTTTTGGCGCTGCCTAATATCGATCGCGCGCATAAGCGCAACATCATCAGCTATGTGACCAATCTACACGTTCAAATAAAAACCATTCCGTCGTTCTCGGCGCTCGCATCGGGAATCGCCAAAGTCGGCGACATTGTCGATGTCGATGTCGAAGATTTGCTCGGCCGCGAGATCGTGCCGCCGAAGCCGGCACTGCTGAGCAAATGCATCAGCGGAAAAATTGTTTTGGTAACCGGCGCGGGCGGCTCCATCGGCAGCGAATTATGCCGGCAGATCCTGCAAAGCGGTCCGCGCGAACTCGTGCTGCTCGACGCATCCGAATACAACCTCTATTCAATTCACCGCGAATTGAGCGATCTCTGCAACGCAAAAAAACTTGCTGTGCCGATCGTACCCCTGCTGGGCAATGTGCAAAATGAACGCAAGATGCGCGGCGTGTTCGCGCATTTCAAAGTGGAAACTGTTTATCACGCCGCTGCGTACAAGCATGTACCTATTGTCGAACACAATATTTCGGAAGGGATAGAAAACAATGTCTTCGGTACGTTAGCCGCAACACGCGCAGCAGCACTCGCGGGCGTCGGGACCTTCGTGTTGATTTCGACCGACAAGGCCGTGCGGCCTCCCAATGTCATGGGCGCGTCGAAGCGGGTTGCCGAATTGGTCGTGCAGGCTTACTCGCGCCGCTATCCGCAAACCAATTACTGCGTGGTTCGCTTCGGTAACGTGCTGGGCTCATCGGGCTCAGTGGTGCCGCTGTTTCGCGAACAGATCAGTCGCGGCGGACCGGTGACCGTCACCCATCCCGAAGTACAGCGCTATTTCATGACGATTCCCGAAGCCGCCCAACTGGTATTACAAGCGGGCGCCATGGGCGGGCAGGGCGATGTATTTGTGCTCGATATGGGTGAGCCGGTACACATCATCGATTTGGCGCGGCGCATGATTACGCTGATGGGACATGTCGAGAAAAACGCGGATCATCCCGAGGGCGATATCGAAATTGAAATTATCGGTCTGCGGCCCGGCGAAAAACTGGTCGAGGAACTACTGCTCGGCAATGCAACCGTCGGCACCGGCCACCCGAAAATTCTGCGCGCGCAGGAAGAATGTTTAACGGAGGAAAAGTTGCACGAAAGTCTCACCGCGCTCAAGCACGCCATCAACGCCGAGGATATCGCCACAATCCAAGTGATCCTCGAAGAAATCGTCAACGGTTTTGGTACCAACCAAATCGTCGAGGATGCGATCTGGAAAAAGCGCACTGAAATGGGGACATCGTCCGGTAATGTCTACTCGTTGTTCGGCGGCGACAAATCTACGGCTGGGGCCGAGTAGAGCCAATAGCCGCAGCTAGCGAAAAGACCAGTGTTTGTGTCCTAAATAGCTCGTGAATACAGGAAATAACACGCCAATAAAATGAGCTATTTCCTCCGCATGGCGCGCAACATTCATTGCCGGTAGTAGAAAAAACGCCAGCGCCATGCTTACAAGCCAGGTTTGCGCGGCACCAAGAATATTTACCATGGTAAAAATAATCGCTGCTTTTACCGTATTATTTTTTGCCGTCTCGAATACAAATAATTTCGCGAGCACAAACGCAACAACCATACCCGTGCAGTAAGCCCATAGCACCGCCACGGAAAAACTCCACCAATGGCTATAAACAATACGGCTACCGAAGTTCACCATCGCCGCGGTGCCCCCGGTCAACAAAAACAACAAGAATTGGCGCGAAAAGAATTGCTTGATCACGACAGCATGCGCGCCATTTTGCAGCCAAAGTCGATGCTTTCGGAAATGCCGCGGTCTTCCGGATAGTAATACGACGTATCGGCAACCAATAACCCCTCGACCGGCAGCTTAACCGGCGGCAGGGTTTGCAAGAAACCTGGACCGCAGATAGGTTGGGCGAAACGATATCGATTGGCGCGGATATCGATGAAATCGTCATTGCACAGCGCTGGATTAATCATCATCAAGTAGGTTTTTACTTTTTGCACAAATACCCCGTCGGAATCTGCGAATTTTGGGTGTTCACCCGGCATATAGTACGGCACGTAGACAATGTGATGATCAAGTGGGCGCAAGTTCGTGTATTCAACAATGCCGGGAATATCCATCTTAGGATCGTTAACATTTACCCAGAAATAGTCGCTCACAGACTTTCGCAATTTGACGATCACGCATACAACAGCGACATTCTTCAATGACAGAAACTGTTGCAAGACCGGCGGTGGTAGATCGGGCATTAGCCGTGGCACGTACGGTAGCGGCACGGTGCTGACAACGCGATTGAATGCGTGAAGGGCACCATCGATTTGCACGCCGAGGACACATCCATTTTCGATTACGACTTTTTGTACAGGTGTTTGCAAGTTGATACTACCGCCATTGGCGGTAATAAAATCCGCCATCGCTTCCATCAATATTTTCGAGCCACCCTCGATGTAGCCGAGTTTCTCCTTGAACAAATTATAACGTGATCGCCCCAGTCGGCGGATTCGCGCCCAAATCCACGCGGCAGATAGCTGCTCGGCATAATTGTAAAACTTGAAATCAAAGAGTTTGCGCCACAATACATCGTAGGTCGGCTCGCCCATCCAGCGTTTCATCCATGAGGTCGCCTCGATTTTATCAAGCGCGCTCCAATCGCTGCGTTTGGTGGCCAAAAATAAAAACGTGCCAGCACGTAATTTCTGCAAAAGATTCAAACCAGGAAAGCGCAACAAGGCGATGGGATTGCCCCACGGATGAATTGCGCCCTTGTAGTAGTACGCCATTTTCGTGTGTACCCAGTGCAATTTGGACTCAAGGCCGAGCTCACGCAAAACGCGCATGAAGCCCGTATCTGAGGTGCAATGAAAATGGTAGTAACGCTCGATTGACAAACCGTTAAAGTCAAACGACGCCGTCATACCGCCGACGCGATTGTCCGCTTCAAACACCACCGGCTGCATGCCATCCTTAATTAACTGATACGCAACCGCGAGCCCCATCGGCCCAGCCCCTAACACTGCAACTTTTTGTTTTGGCGAGTTCATTAAAATTCGAGCACGATCTTGCTGTAGATTGGATGGTTATACGTTTCGGCAATCGCCTCGCTGAATGGCGTTCGATTGACCGAAAAAATGCGAGGCCAATCGATCACCGTAAATTCATCGCCCGCGATAAGCGCCCGTAATTGATCGGCGGTAAAGGGTGGATTTTTATCGAACAGCGCCCAGATACGTAACAAAAACGCAAATAACCCATAAGGAATTTTAATGATTGCACAGCGCGCCGATGCTGCTTTCTTGATGGCGCGAATGATATCAATGTAGTCGACACGTTCGAGTCCCGAGATCGGAAACACTTGACCACTACCGATGCGGTGCTCGATGCAGCTGATAATCACGTTGCAGAAATCGCCCACATAAAGTGGCTGACGCATGTAACGGCCGTGGCCCGGAACTGGAAACACCGGCACGCGTTGCATGAAACGCGATAACCAGCCGAAATGCTTGCGATCGAACCAGCCGAACATTAGTGTCGGACGCAGCACCACACAATCGATACCCGACGATTTGACGATCTTTTCCTGCTCGCGCTTGGTGCTTGTATAGTCATCGTCGGCCACCGAATCGAGTACGGAAGAACTAATGTGCACGATGTACGGAATTTTTTGTTGCTGCGCAACGCGCAAAATATTTCTAGTCGCCACGATATTATTGCGTTCGAACGGCGCACGCTCCGTGGCACCGATCTGCGCTTGCAGCATAACGATAACGTCCGCACCGGCAAAGGCGTTCTCCCACTCATCAGGCTCGGCAAGATCGGCATGGATAGCCTCGATATCAGGATGCTGCTGCCGCAGGATGTGCAAGTTGGCGACGCTCTTGTCAAGTACAACCAACCGACGATAACCCCGTTGTTTCAGTCGCGCTACCAAATTTTGACCGACCAGTCCGGCGCCGCCGGGCAGCAGGATTTTGCAATCGGTCATATTCATTGTGTTGGGAATTCCTTATGCATAGTTTTAAAAATTGATTTCGGAATGCTAGTTATCAATGCGTCGTTTACAGATTCAGCTTTTTAAAGATGGCGCGAGGGATGCAGCGAATGATGAGTATAATCCAACGCCAGAACCACGGCGTGTACAACACATCGCGTTGACGTTGTATTGCAGCATCGATATCCGCCGCCACCGCTTCGGGAGTCGCTGTCAGCAGCGGCGGTAGATCGAGCCCTGCCGTCATCGCGGTGGCGACAAAACCGGGCTTGATCACCAGCACGTGCACGCCGGCTTTAAACAGCCGTGCGCGCAAACCTTCGCAAAATGCCGTCACCATCGCCTTCGCGGCACCGTACACATAATTGGAAGGCCGCCCACGCTCGCCGGCCACTGAGGAAATGACCGCCAACGTGCCGCTGCGCTGCGCTTCGAGCACATTGGCAAAATGCGTCAACAATGCGATTGACGACGTGCCATTGGTGGCGACTTCAGCGACGGCTGCATCCACGGAATTTTCACACATTTTTTGATCGGACAGCGTACCGTGCGCGATCAAAACAATATCGATGCGCCCAAGTGACTTTTGCGCTGCACCGATCATTGCCGCCTGCGCCGAGAGATCGTTGGCATCGAGAACATGCGTGTCGACACTCGCACCGCGCGCCTGCAAATCGCTTTTAATATTGTCGAGTCGAGTCGCATTGCGCGCGACCAGAAAAAAATGCGCGGGGCGCTCGGCCCAACGGCGCGCGCACGCTTCGGCGATTCCTGAAGTCGCGCCAATTATGACGATGTGCTGCTCGGAGCTATTCATGGCAATACATTTCCTAAATTAATCGTCGCGCATTACACGCCGCCAAAAGCGCGATAACAACAACGGATCGCGCAAGGCTTCCACTTGCGTCCATGCTGGATAGGCATTGCGAAAATCGCCGCCGCGCATGTGCGCATCTTTTGCCGGATATAAACGGCCGCCGCCCTCATGCACGATCGCATCGAGCCGCGCGAATAATTTCGCATTGAGTTTTTCGCGCTGCGGAAAATCGAGCGCGAGCGAAACGCCCGGCAATGGAAACGACAACAGTCCCGGTGAAGGTTTGTCGCCGCAACGCTTTAATACGGCGAGAAAAGAGCCAGCATTGTGCGCGGCAATCGCGCGCAGCAGCTCGGGCATTGCGTCGCGCGCGTCCGCATGCGGGATCACGCATTGATACTGTTGAAAACCGCGCGGACCGTACAGACGATTCCAATGCGCTATCGCATCGAGCGGATAAAAAAAGCTGTCGTAATCGCTGCGATAGCGGCGCTCGCGTTCGCGCTGCCGATGATAGTAAAAATGGTTGAACGCGCGCAGCGATAAGGTATTGACCAGCGATAACGGCGGCGTGAATGACATGGTCAATTTGCGCCGCGCCGGCGATTTCAGATCGCCGTCCGCGGCGTGATCGCCAAGCGTGAAATGTCCGCGCCCCAACGTTTTGCCCGATGCCAGACAGTCCACCCACGCCACGCTATATTCATGCAGCGGATCGTACTGATCGGATAAATCGAAAAACTCATCGAGATTTTCGAAACGAAAATTGATGGTGTCGATTGCGCTCGAACGAATCGGCATCAATTGCAATTCCACCCAAACGATGACCCCGGTGAGACCGAGGCCGCCGATCGTCGCTGCGAATAGATCGCTATTTTCTTGCGCGGAACATTCGATAAAACCGCGATCGGAGCGCAGCAGCGCGAAGCGCGTTACGTGTATGCCAAAAGTGCCGCGCACGTGATGATTTTTACCGTGCACATCGTTGGCGAGCGCACCGCCGAGCGTGACGTATTTCGTTCCGGGCGTAACAGGTAGAAACCAGCCGCGCGGCACGCTGACTTGTAAAATCTCCTCGAGCGTGGCGCCGGCCTCGGCGCGAATAATACCGCGCTGCCAATCCGCCGCGATCAAACGATTCATGCCGCGCAATTGCAACACGCAATCGCTGGCAGCGAGACACGAATCGCCATAGCTGCGGCCATTGCCATAGGGCAACGTGCTGGTTTGATCCGAATGCAATGCAGCCAGCGCGGGCGCTAATTCATCGCGCCAATTCACACGCTCGACGCGCTGCGCGAAATAAGGATAGCGCCCCCACGAATGCATCGCGTTTGCTGTCATACCGCGATCCAAAACACCAGCAGCATCAGTGCGCCGGTCAGTAAACTGATGCGATCCTTGACCGCGAAGACGACAGGGTCGTCGTGCATCTGGCCGCGATGCGTGAGCATCCAAGCACGGCTGACCCAGAACAGCAATAAAGGACAAGCCAACCAGATGAACTTTGGATGTCTGTATAAGTGCGCGGTCGACGAATCCTGAATGTAGAGGGCCAGCACCATCACCGATAGATACCCCGACGCAGCTCCCATCGATGACAGCATTTCCAGATCCGTTGGATAATACCCACGCCCTGCCGTCTTTATATTGCCACCTTTGGCGCGCTTATCATGCAATTCGGCATAACGCTTCACCAACGCCAAGCTCAAGAACATGAACATCGAAAATGCAAGCAGCCAGAACGTTAAACTCAGATGGCACGCCATAGTACCGGCGACGATGCGAATCGTGTACAGCGCAGCCAAGGTAACAACATCGGCAATGACGACGCGTTTGAGAAAGAACGAATAAGCTAGCGTGAGTATGTAGTAGAACGCCAATACGCTTGAAAATGCTGGCGGCAATAATAGGAGGCTTCCGGTAAAGGCGCTAAACAACAACAATGGGAAAACAATTAACCCCGACTTGACCGACAGCCTGCCAGCCGCAAACGGTCGAAAGCGCTTGGTCGGATGACCTCTATCCTCATTTAAATCGAGTAAGTCATTCAGTAGATAGACGCTCGATGCACACAGGCTGAAAAATAAAAAGCCTAACGAGGCGTTGATGAGAGGTGCCGAACTGAGTTGATGCGATGCGAGGAGTGGCACGAAAATCAATAAATTCTTGAGCCACTGATGCAACCGCAACTGCTTCGCCCAAGCTTTGATAACCCCGCTGCGCGTTTCAATAACTTTGATGCGATTGATCACGCTCTCGGTACGGCGAGCTACGCCGCGTTCCGGGTCGACAACGATGGCGGCGTCGGCCGCCGCCCAAACCGATAAATCGTCACGCGAATTGCCCGCGTAATCGAAACCCTTTTCGCCGTACGCAGCGATGAGCGCATCGCGTTTGCGCTGCGCCGAGAGATTGATCTCGCAATCGGTGGCCAATATGCGGTCGAACAAACCCAAATGCTCGCCGATTTGCTCGGCGTACGAACGATGCGTCGCCGTCGCCAATATCAGCGAGCGCCCCTGCGCCTTTTCTTCGCGCAGCCATTCAAGCACGGCCTGATTGAACGGTAGATTAGCGACATCGACAAATACGTTTTCGGCGAGATTCGCTTTCAAGCGCGCCTTGCCGTCGCGCAGCAACCACAGCAACGGCCGATAAAAGCGCAACGGTTGTGCGCGCAAGAACGCCAGCCCCGTTTCAAGCAGCATATCGGATTTGAGCAGCGTGCCGTCGAGATCGACTACGAGCGGCTTATTGTTTACCGGCACTCCGGGCCTCCATTATTTTTAGTTGCATTACGCGGCGAAATTATTGCTATGCAAATTCGCATACACACCGCGCTGTTGCAACAATTGCGCGTGCGTACCCAACTCGGCGATACGGCCACCGTCCATCACCACGATCACATCGGCCGCCTCGATCGTCGATAGACGATGCGCGATCACGAGCGTCGTGCGTCCCACCATGGCGCGCTCAAGCGCCATTTGAATGTAACGCTCGGACTCATTGTCGAGCGCCGATGTCGCTTCATCGAGTATCAAAATCGGCGCATTTTTCAGCAGCGCACGGGCGATAGCAATACGTTGTTTCTGGCCGCCCGACAATTTGACGCCGTTTTCGCCAACTAACGTATTGAACTGCTCGGGCAGCGCTTCGATAAAATCGAGTGCATACGCCTGCCGTGCCGCTTCGCGAATAGCTGTCAAATCGCAACCCCGCGCGCTTTTGCCGTAAGCGATATTGTTCGCGACGGTATCGTTAAATAACGTCACCGATTGCGTCACGACCGCGATCTGCTCGCGCAGCGCGTAAAGATCGTAATCGTGAATATCGACAGCATCGATCACAATCGAACCGTGTTCATGCCGGTAGAATTGCGAAATCAAACTCGCGAGTGTCGATTTGCCGCTGCCGGAGCGTCCCACCAGCGCCACCGTCTGGCCGGGCTCGATGGTGAGGTTGATATTTTCGAGCGCGGGCTTAGCCGCATCGGGATAGAAAAACGTGAGATTGCGAATCTCGATTTTGCCGTGCACGCGGTCCGCCTGCCGCGTTCCGGTATTGGTTTCTTTGGGCAGATCGAGAATTTCAAATACACTCTCGGCAGCCGCGATGCCTTTTTGAATTACACCGTTGATCTCACCGAGCTGACGCAGCGGTTTCGGTATCAACGCTATCGCGGTGATGTATTTGACGTACGCCTCAACACTCATGTGTTGCATAAACGCCGGTTGCAGCACCAGAAACATGATGAATCCCATCGCGCAGATCACGAGTAACTGCAACACCGGGGTGTTGGTCGACGCGATCTGCACCATTTTTAGCGAGCGCCGCAAATTATCGCGGCTGGCGTTTTCAAACCGCTGTTTCTCGTAATCTTCGCCGCTGAAACTGCGCACCACGCGATGACCCGAGATCGTTTCGTTGCACACCTGCGTCAATTCGCCCGCCGAGTGCTGCATCTTGCGGCTGAGCTTGCGCAGTTTATTGCCAACTTTCGTCACGATCAGGCCGACCACGGGCGCCACCGCGATAAATACCAGCGACATCTTCCAGTTCAAATAGAAAACGTATGCAAACAAGCCGACAACGGTCAATCCTTCGCGCACGACGGTCTTCAGCGCATCGGTCGCGGCGGCGGTAACCTGTCCCGTATTGAAAATAATGCGCGAGATGATGTGGCCGGAGTTGTTGTCATCGTAAAAACGCGTGGGCAGATACAGCACATGATTGAAAGTCTGCGTGCGCAAATCGTGCACCACATTATTCGAGACCTTCGATAAGCAATAGCTGCCCACGAACGAGCCGATGCCGCGTACGATGTACAGCGCAATTAAGAACGCGGGAATATAGAAGCGCGCATTGACATCCTGATTCTGCACCGCATGAACAAATACGCCGAGCAGCTTTGCCTGCAATGGTTCGGTGCTGGCGAACATCGCGAACCCAACGATGCTGAGCACGAACAATCCCGCGTATGGCTTAACGTAGGACAGCAGACGTAAATAGACGTGAAGGCGGTTATGTTCGAGCTGTTCTTCTAATTTCATACGCTGCCGATAAAAAAAGAGTCCGGGCGCGCCAACCGGCATCGACGTGCCTGATTAAAAGACGCGGCGCAGAGTATAAGGCTTTGGCACCACCTCCGAAATCGCGCGCAACGCGCTGTGCTATTATCGCGCGTTATTCAAACACGCGGATCACTGCCATTCATGACCACTGTGCCACGCTTCGATAACGCCCGTGTCCTCGTCGTCGGCGACGTTATGCTCGATCGTTACTGGCACGGCGGCACCGCGCGCATATCCCCCGAAGCGCCCGTGCCCGTGGTGAAAGTGGAAGCGATCGAGGACCGCCCCGGCGGCAGCGGCAACGTCGCGCTGAATATCGCCGCGCTCGGCGCGCGCGCGCAGCTGTTCGGACTGACGGGCGATGACGAAGCCGCCGACGCGCTGACCACGCGCCTGCAAGCCGCCACCGTGGACTGCCATTTCCACCGCGTCGCGGCGCACCCCACCATCACCAAATTGCGCGTGATCAGCCGCCAGCAGCAATTGCTGCGCATGGATTTTGAACAACCGTTCGCCGCCGACAGCGCCAGCGCGTTGAGCGCGCAGGCCCAGGCTGCGATCGCCGGCTGTCAGGCGGTGATTTTATCCGATTACGCCAAAGGCGCACTGATCGATCCGCAACCGCTGATTCGCTCCGCGCGCGCCGCCAAGGTGCCCGTGCTCGTCGATCCCAAGGGCGGCGATTTTCAGCGCTATCGCGGCGCCACGCTGCTCACGCCGAATCTCGCCGAATTTGAAACCATCGTCGGCCGCTGCGGCAGCGAAACCGAATTGGTTGCGAAAGGCCTGCAATTGCTGCGCGATCTGCAGCTCGATGCACTTTTGATTACGCGCGGCGAGCACGGCATGACGCTGCTGCAACCCAGCCATGCGGAATTGCATCTGCCCGCACAGGCGCGCGAAGTATTCGATGTCACCGGCGCAGGCGATACCGTCATCGCCGTGCTCGCCAGCGCGTTGGCCGCCGGTGAAACGCTGCCCGACGCAGTGATGTTGTCGAATATCGCCGCGGGTATCGTCGTCGGCAAACTCGGCACCGCCGTGGTCAGCGCCACCGAATTGCGCCGCGCGCTGCAATTGCAGCAGGGCCGTTCGCGCGGCGCGATGAATTTGGAGCAATTGCTGGTCGCGATCGACGACGCGCATGCGCACGGTGAAAAAGTCGTGTTCACCAATGGTTGCTTCGATATTTTGCACGCGGGCCACGTCGGCTATTTGCAACAGGCGCGCGCGCTCGGCGATCGCCTGATCGTCGCGGTCAACAGCGACGCCTCGGTGAGCCGGCTCAAAGGTCCGGGCCGGCCGATCAATCCCGTCGAACGCCGCATGGCCGTGCTGGCGGGACTCGAAGCGGTGGATTGGGTCATCGCGTTCGACGAAGACACGCCTGAGCCGCTGCTCGAAAAACTACGCCCCGATATTCTGGTCAAAGGCGGCGACTACAGCAAACAGCAAGTCGTCGGCTGGGAAATTGTCGAAGGTTACGGTGGCGAGGTGCGCGTGCTGTCTTTTTTCGACGATATGTCGACCACGAAAATCGTCGAAAAAATTCTCGAAAAAAATTCGCGCGCCTAAACCATCGGCCACAGGTAGACCATCTGCAATTCGCAGACAGCGCACATAGAGGTAACTCGATTTATGCACACGCCGCTGACATCGCCGCGCATCGCCGTATTTTTCGGCGGCCCCTCGTCAGAAAAAGATATTTCGCTCGATAGCTGCCGCACCTTCGTCGATGCCGTGCGCGGCGGCATACCCGACGAACATTTGCGCGTGTTTTTTCTTTCCGAAACGCTGGCGCCGTATCGCATTAGCATCGACTGGCTGTACTCGAATACGATCGGCGATTTTTGGCCCGTCTTTGACGACAACAAATCCGATAACACTTACTCGCGCGGCGTGCTCACGCCGATGCCGAATATTCCCGCATGCGTACGCGATGTCGATGCGATCTGCTGTTTCGTGCACGGCGTATTCGGCGAAGACGGCGGCCTTGCGCAGATTTGCGAAGACGCGGGCCGCAATGCCTATTTGGGCTCCAAACCTGTGCCGCTCGATCTGACGTTTTCGAAATCGAAAACGCATCGCTGGTATGTACAGCACGGCTACACTGTGGCGAAGCAGATCGCCGTCGAAGCCAGCGATGCGATCGACCACATCGATATTTCCGCGCTGACGAAAAACAATCCAGCGGTGGTCGTAAAACCGGCGCGCGGCGGCTCGTCCGATGGCGTCTCGATCGTCACCGCACCCGATCTGCCGCACGCGATTGCGATTGCACGCGAATTTTCCAGCGATGTCGTGATCGAGGAACTGATTCGAGGCCTCGAATTTTCTGTCGTCGCCATTCAAGATATCGATGACGCGATCATCGTGTTCGAACCGACCGCCGTGATTCCGCAAGTGCCGGTCGGCGCCACGCACGACACACCGTTCTACACACGCCTGCAAAAATACATGCCGGGCTCGGGCGCGCGACACTGCACACCGCTGCCTGTCCCGGCGGAATTGATCGAACAAATTCGCGCCCAGGCGCAGCAAATTTTTCGCGAAGCCGAATTGCGCGATTGGGCGCGCCTCGACGGTTTCATTCGCAATGTCGATGATTCCAATAATGGGGAAATCGTCTGGAGCGAAATCAACGGCATTCCCGGTTACGGCGTCGACGGCTTTTTATTTCAGCAAGCGGCGATCGCGGGCTTCAGTCAACGCGCAATTTCGTTGCTGCTGCTCGAGCGCTGCTTGAACCGCGAAGGAAAATCGCTCGCGGCGCAGGCACTGCAATCCGCACCGAAACGCAATCTCGCCGTGCTCGGCGGCGGCGCATCGTCGGAGCGCGCGGTGTCGCGCATGAGCTGGCTCAACGTCATCCATAAATTATCGGTGTCGGGTAACAATCGCGTTGCACGTATTTTTGTTGACACACATGGTCACTATTTCGACGTGTCTGCATTTATTTCTCTACAGCACACAGTCGAAGAAATCGAAGAGCTGATCGCCGACCCCAGCGATTATTTACGCGCAAGCGCGCTATGGCAGCAGCGCTCCGCAACATTTTCGGCATGGCTGCGCGAACGCATCGATACCGATAATTTTGCGCCGCGCGAAACCACACTGGAAAAACTTAAAGACTCAGCAGATTTTATTTTCATCGCATTGCACGGCGGTTTCGGCGAAGACGGCACATTGCAAGCGGAACTCGATCGTCTCGGCATGCCGTATAACGGCTCGGGCGCGGAGACCTCGAAGCTGTGCATGAATAAAAGCCGAACTGCACTCGCACTCACCGCACTCGACATCCCGGGTTTTCGCGCACCGATTCAAACCCACGTACCTGTCGCCGGCATCGTGCAGGAATTGCACGACAACGGCGTCGACGCGCGCGCATTGTCACGCGTGCTCGACGGCGTTCGCGCGGGTAATTTCGCCGCCGTGCGCAACGACCCCGCCTTCGCAACGATTCGCCGCACCGTGCAAGCACGCGCCGCAGCGTGGGCGCAGCTCGTGAAATCGCCGGGCGGTCTGGTATTGAAACCTGCAGCCGATGGTTGTTCGAGCGGCGTGCTCGTCACGCGCGAGCCGTACAACGACTTGCCGATTTATTTACTCGCGGTGTTCGCTGGCATCGAGTTTATTCCGCGCGTCGAACTCGCCACTGGTGGTGCCGGCAAGGACAACGATTTCGCGCTGCGCATGCCAGCCGAGCCGATGCAGGATTTGCTACTCGAAGAAAACATCCCGCACCACTACGGCCGCAGTGCGTGTATCGAAATGACCGTCGCCGTGTTCGGCACGCGCGGCGAAATTATTTCGCTGCTGCCTTCGGAAACACCGTCGGATTTTTCGGGCCTCACTGTCGAAGAAAAATTCTGCAAGGGCATCGGCCGCAATCTCACACCGCCGCCGATACTGACACAGCAGCAGATCGACAGCATTCGCGAACGCATCGCACACTACGCCAACGCAATCGGCATCGAAGGTTACGCGCGCATCGACGTGTTTTACATTCCGCCGAAAGACGAATTGATTTTGATCGAGGTGAACTCACTGCCGGGCCTGTCGATGGCGACCGTGACGTTCACGCAAGCCGCTGTCACACCCGAATTCAAAATGCGGCCGAGCGAGTTTCTGGAAGCGGTGGTGGAGCTTGGCGAGAAACGCATGGAGCAGCGTACCTCAAGGTAAGTGTTAAATGCCGGGCCAAGCGCGCATGAGTATCGCTGAACAATCCGTATCGCTTGGCAATGTTCCGTAAGCGAAGCCGCCTTCGCACGCGCCTACCCTCTCGATACGGTGCAATTCATCGTATGTCTGGTGGGCTCCGCCGCGTTCAAAAAAGCATGGGCTCTGGCATTGGGCTGCGCTTTGCTACTCGGTTGGGCTGTTGTCCGCTGCCTGTGACCGTGGTTTTCTCCGAACGACTTTGTTCTGATGTTTATTCTGATTTCAGCAGCACTGGCGGCGACCAATCGGCTGATATCCGGGTTGGGGCAAGCCGTCAATTCGCATTACACGATGTACTCGCTGACATTTATCGCTGTGCTTTTTTTCGAGTACGGCGAGCTGCCAAAAGGCGGTGCCAAGCAGCTGACGGTATTTGCCGTATTAGCTTGCACTGCCTGGTCTTATGGGGCCTATAGCTGGTATAAAGCTGCGCCGGATCGGAACAGCTGTTTGAATAGCATAAGCAAATTGCACAGCTTACCTGACGGTAGCTTTACCGATATTGCCGATCACGCCAAACATGTTAAAACTTCCGAGCAGACGCTACAAGCGTGCAAAAAATTGGGAATATATGTTCCACCAGAAAAATAAAGCCGCGACAGGCCGCAGTTCTGGATTTCGCGTAAGTCGCCAGTATGGTGCAATGCAAAACAAGGCCAACCTTAGCAAATCGCATCGTGTTACAGTTTTATAGAAACCACCTCAGCCATAATTAAGCACATATGAAACGACACATTAAAAAAAATCCGACACGACCTGTCAGCACGCTTGCATTTCCCACAATTTGGCTTTTATACGCCGTTTTTGCCATATGCTATTATCGTTATCTTTGGCACCATGTCGAAAACTTCCCTCGCTCCGACGACTTTCGCGCCGTATTGGATGCCCTAATCCTGTGGCGTGAAAACAAATCAGTCTCGAATTTTTTCGCAATTTTATTTTCTCAATATAACGAACACAAAATATTGATCGTCAGACTCGTTTCGATTCTTGTCTATGAGCTGGAAGGCTCGGTTAACTTCCAGCACTTGACGCTGATTGGCAATCTTTTCTTTATCTCTATCCCGCTCGCTTTTTTGGTTGATCGAAAGTTACCCGCTTATTTTTATCTGGCAATTTTTCCGCTGTTTTTTTCCGCCACGACCTACGGTAGTTCATACTGGGCGATGACATCGCTTTCCAATCTTCCAGTTGTTTGGTTTGCGTGCTGGGCTGTGCAATTTGCCTTTCACCCATCGCGCCGCTTGAATTGGGCGGCGCTGGTGCTGGCATTTCTAGCAACATTTTCGCAGGGTAACGGGATAGCTGTACTGCTTCTGCTAACCGCGTACGCGTTTTTTCGCTGGGACAGCGCGCTGAAAATTGGCTATCTGCTCACCTTCGTCGGCGCCACCGCGCTGTTCTTTTTTAACTGGCACCGACCGCCCAATCCCAGTCTCGCTATGGCACTAAGCCAGCCGTTGGCGGCGCTTAAGTTTTTCCTGAGCTTGCTGGGCTCGGCTGCCTTTGAACCCGCGTTCGCGATTCCGCTGGCCGCAGTGTTGTTAATCGGTTGGCTGACGGTACGACGTATGCGTCCCATGCTTGGCGCTAACGACATTATTGTCTTGTTTGTTCTGATTTCCGCCGCCATGACAACGTCGAATCGATTGGTCTTTCCCAACTCCGCGACGGCCTCAAAATACAGTATTTATTCGCTGCTATTTATCGCCGTGCTCATATGCGAGCTAGGCTGCACGATTCAACAGAAGAAAAAGCAATGCCTGGTATTTTTGCTGCTGGCGGGACTGTCGTTAACGTACTGCGGCTACAGTTGGCATAGGACCGCACAAGAACGAACCCAATTTTTAGCGCGTATGGGTCATCTGCGGCTCAAATCCGATGGCACTTTTGTTTCGATGTACGATCTGGGTTGGTATATCGAAAGCTCGACGAAAACGCTGAAGCGCAGTAAGCAGCTCGGAATATATGTGCCGCCTCGAGAATAGCGTAACGCATTGACGCAAACTTGCGTCGAGGAAGAAGTTTACTTAGTTGAGATCCAGCCGCGCGCCACTTATCGCGAGCTTTGCCACGCGCGAGCGAGAATCGCCGAAAATTCGGTTCCGCTTGGCAGCGTGCCATACGCAAACCCGCCTTCGCGATCGAGCCGGGCCGCGATAAATGCCTCGGCGTTTGCGGCTGGCGAATGCTGTAACATCAAACTCGCTTGCAAGGCGAGCGCAAATGTTTCGACCAACTGCCGCGCTTGATTTTCCAATTGCTCCGGTTGTGCAAGCAATGTTTTGATTTTTCCGAGCGCGTGTGCAATGCGTTTATCCTGCGCGGCATCGCCGATTTCTTCGAACAATAAACTCAACGCCTCCGGTTCGCGCTTGATCGCGCGCAGCACATCGAGGCAGATGACATTGCCAGAGCCCTCCCAAATACTGTTGAGCGGCGCTTCGCGATATAAACGCGGCAGCATGGATTCTTCGACGTAACCAGAGCCGCCCAAGCACTCCATCGCTTCGTAAACTAAATTCGGTGTGCGTTTGTTCACCCAATACTTGCCGATCGCGACGACAACGCGCGCAAACAGCGCCGCGCTTTCATCGTTGGCGGCTTCGTCGTAGGCGCGTGCGATACGCAACATCAACAGCAGCGCGGCTTCCGCTTCGAGCGCCATATCGGCCAGCACATTCTGCATGAGCGACTGCTCGATCAGACGTTTGCCGAATGCGCGGCGATACGTCGCGTGATGCGCGGCTTGCACGAATGCCTGACGCATCAAGCCCGCCGCCGCCAGACAGGTATCGAGCCGCGTGTGATGCACCATATCGATAATGGTTTTGACACCGTGACCTTCGGCACCGACACGCTGCGCAAACGTACTGTTGTATTCAATTTCGGACGAAGCATTCGAGCGATTGCCGAGCTTGTCTTTGAGGCGCTGAATAAAAAAATGATTGCGCGTGCCATCGGGTTGCCAGCGCGGCACCAGAAAGCAGGTGAGACCTTGTGCGGTTTGCGCGAGTGTTAAAAACGCATCGCACATCGGCGCCGAACAAAACCATTTGTGGCCTGTGAGGCGATATTCGTTCTCGGATATTTTTTGCGCGCGCGTCGTGTTCGCACGCACATCGGAGCCGCCTTGCTTTTCCGTCATCGCCATGCCGATGGTCAAACCATTTTTTTCCGCCATCGGCAGCATGCGCGCATCGTAGTGATTGGCGAGAATTTTCGGCAGCCACTGTTCGGCGAGTGTTGGTTCGTTGCGCAGCGCAGGAACCGCCGCATAGGTCATCGTGATCGGACAGCACACACCGGCTTCGATTTGTACGAGCAGATATTCGAGCGCCGCATGCGCGACGTGGCCGCCGTGATTATCCGTGGTCCACGCCAGCGCGTGAATACCGGCCTCGATACCCGCGCGCATCAGATGGTGATACGAGGGATGAAATTCGACTTCGTCGATGCGTTGACCGAAGCGATCGAAAGTTTTCAACACGGGCGCATGGCGATTCGCCAGATCGCCGTGCTGCAAATTTTCCGCGCTACCCATTTGCGCGCCGAACGCGCGAATTTTTTCGTTTGCCCACGCCGCGCCTTCGCGCGCAATGGTTTCGACAAGCGCACGATCGGTATCGAACAAATTGTAATTTTCGAGCGGCGGCGGTTGATTGGTAACGCTGTGCGTCGGCAATTCGGTGTGCGGTGAGCGCGGGGTAATCAAAGGTGCGTCAGCCATGGTCTGCTCCTTGCGCCGAGCGGCGCTATATCAGATTTCCTAATTTTGTCGCCTATAGGTTATCGCGAAATAACTTCTTACTTTAGTGGAAATTACCGCACGATTTCATAGCCTTCATAAGCTGCTTCGTCAAAGGGGCATGGATTTAAAAATGTTAACTGCCGTGATCGAGTGATACATGCAGCCGACATGGTGTTTTACCGCTTTTTCTTATCTCAAAGGGATATTTTCATGGACATGCAAAAACTGTATTTATTACTAAGAACGGCAGCACTATCGACAGCGCTGAGTTGCGCCATCGCGCCGATGGCTATCGCGGCAGAACACACAACTCCGGCAACTGCTCCCGGTACGAGCGATCCGCTCTGCCCAGCTTTTGGCTGGAGCGAGGGTTTGCAGGCATTCCTTGCGCCCGACGCCACCGTTCCAACAACCGAACCGAATTCAGATTGCGCTTTCCACGAATGGTCGTGGGAAGCTTTCACGTGGGCGACCGCAATGGACGCTAATGGCGTACCGCGCTTTCTGACGCTGCCGACACCCGACGATCTGGTGAGCCCTCCTCCTGCGTTAAAGAAAGGTGAGGTGCGCCGCTTGCGCCTCGGTGCTCGCTCGCTGAAACCCCACAGTAACGCCAACAATCCCGAAGTAGCCGGCGCTATTGTCGAGGCCGATGGCAATATGCTGGTGGCGCCCAACGGCTATCCCGTGCTGGCCTCGGTGCATATGAATCCATCGTATTTTGCGAGCGCAAAAAACAACCTGATGAAAAACGGCGGTTACCAGAAAAATCCGAATCAGGATGACTATTTTCATATTGGAGCCGCGGTCATCAAAGCGACGTGGCTGCGCCTCGATAAGGGCGAATCCGCGCCGGCCGGCAGCTATACGACAACCGCTGACGTACCCGTGCTAACGATCGATAACAGCACACACCGCGTGGTTACCACCGGCAAATTCGTGACGACGACAGTTGCGCTGCTGGGTTTGCATGTCGTGGGCGTGACCAACGGTCACCCTGAATTTTTGTGGGGTACCTTTGAACACAACTTGAATAGCCCGCGCGTACCGGATAATCAATTCAGCACCTCGGGCAGTTCGGCAACGGGCTACACACTGTATAAAGCCGGCACATCGTATGCGAATGCGAATATTCCAAATCAGAGCCCACCGACGACAGTAATTTTCGATGAAAAAACTCAAAAATTTTCTCCCGCAACCAATGCTGTTTTGGAGAATAAAACCGGCGGAGAAAATAATTCGCCGCAAGGACCAGCCAATATTGCCAATCTCAATACATCCGCGCATGATTTTTTTGCGAGTACCAAAGGCCTTCAACCCGGCGAACGATTATTTGCCAATTACGATTTGATCGGCACCGTGTGGATGAAACCGAATACCTATGTCACGTCGACGCCAAACTGGCAGAATCTCAACCAGGCGAATGCGGTCGGATCGGTGAGTCTCGCCAACAGCACGGCGGAAACCTTCCAACAGGAGGCCACTAACGCCGTGCCCCCGCAAAATTTGCAAAACTGCTTTGCCTGCCACAATCCGCAAGTGTTCGCGCCCGGTCAGCCGCAACTGCAATCGCGCCGGATTGCCATCAGCCACGTGCTCGCCGTCGGTACAGCGTACGCGGTGCCAAACGTGATGCCGATTTGTCAGGATGTCAATGCCGGACCGATTTGGAATGACAATGACGCTAAAAACAAATGTCCGAAAGTGTGCGAACATTCTGCCGCTTCGACTTGGAACGGCCAGTGGAAAACAACGGTTCCGGGACAGATGTCGGTATGCGGCTGTTGCGGCAATAACGATTAACGGTATCGATAAATAAATGAAAAACGCGGATTCAACTCAGCGCACTTCCGAGTTGAATCCGCAGCGCTGTCCAGAGCAAAGACACCGCTATGGATTCAAAAGCGATTCCCACCAATTGAGCGGCGCGCCGGTTTCAGGATCGTACACGTTGCCGTATGACCACTGCGCAACGCCGAATTTCGAAATCGCGGCATCAAATGCGCGCTCGATGTCGCTGAAACCAACGGCCACGTGAATACTGTAAACGAGCGCGCGCGGCGTTTGCACGTCGAGTGCGCCGTCGAGTTTTTCCACTGCCGGTGTGAGCTCCTCGGCGAGAGCGGCAATTCCATCGCGGCCAACCACGCGCACGGCGAGCTGACCGCTGCGCTCGCGCACGCGAAAGCGGCCCGGATTGTTGCTGAGCATTTCAATCTGATCGCCACATGCGACACCGGTGACAAATAGCGGTGAATGCAACAAACGGTAAACATTTTTTCCGGGCTCGGCCAATGCGCGCACTTTCTCAAGCACGGGTTGGCCGTTGGGATGGATACCCGCGAGCAAACTCAATTCGACGCTGCCTGGACTGGCGTGAGTGGTGTCAGATTGCATACCCATTGTCCCTACTAACGACATGACCTACCAACGAAATGACCTACCAACGAAATGACCTACCAACGAAATGACCTACCGACGAAATGACCTACTCATGAAATCGTCTACCGGTGAAAGGATCCATCAATTAAACATGCATAACTGAATTCGATTAATAGTCGCGCTGCACATTTTCGCGGCATTTTGCATAGGGTGTTTTCGCTATTGCAATTGGCCTGATACACTTTGCCTGGAAATGCCACTTACCTCCAAATACAATACCTCCAGAAAACGCAGCGCACCTAGAAAATACAACAAATAGCACAGGCGGCATCATGCACGAAAGCGAACTCGACGACACCCCCATCCCGCGCGGCGAACTGATGCTGCAAACCGTGGCGATGCCGAAGGATACCAACTCCAATGGCGATATCTTCGGTGGCTGGCTCGTCTCACAGATGGACTTGGCCGCGATGATCACCGCGACGCGCATCGCCAAGGGCCGCGCCGCAACCGTCGCGATCAACGGCATGGCGTTCTACACACCGGTGCAGGTCGGCTCGGTGGTGACGTGCTACACCGAAGTGCTCGAAATCGGTCGCAGCTCGATCCGCATCAACGTCGAAGTCTGGATATTGCGTCCGCGGCAGGACGAACGTGTAAAAGTTACCGAAGGTGAATTTGTTTTCGTCGCCATCGATGAAAAAGGCCGCACGCGCCACATTCCCCGCTGATTTTGTAAAATTCGCCCTCACCGATAACCGTCTTCTTTAGACCCTTCAGGATTCGCGGGGAGAACGGAACATCTCAAGCGAGCATCTGTAAATTCGCGTACTGCAGCACCAGCCACTTGCTGCCCTCATCGGCGAAATTCACCTGCACGCGCGCCGCGGCGCCGCGCCCCTCAAAATTCAGCACCACGCCCTCGCCAAAAATTTCGTGATAGACGCGCTGACCGAGATTGATACCGGCGGATATTCTTGTGCCTTCCACAGAATCGGGAACCGCGTTGCGATGCAGCGACAGCGGCCGCGTCACGCTCGATTGCAAACGCACTTCCTGCAGCAGTGTTTTCGGAATTTCACGCAGGAAACGCGACGGCGCATGGTAATTGTCTTCGCCGTATAACCGGCGCGATTTCGCATACGTCAAAACGAGTTTTTGCATCGCGCGCGTGATGCCGACATAACACAGGCGGCGCTCTTCCTCGATCTGCGCCGGATCATCCATCGACATTTTATGCGGGAATAAATTCTCTTCGAGACCGACGATGAACACCAGCGGAAATTCCAATCCTTTCGCCGAATGCAGCGTCATCAATTGCACGCTGTCCTCGTACGCGGCCGCTTCGTGTTCACCCGCATCGAGCGCGGCCTGATCGAGGAACGCATTGAGCAGCGGCACCGCTTCGTCTTCGGCATCGAATTCGCCCGCAGCGACGACAAGCTCCTGCAAGTTCTCGACGCGCGCCTGACCTTTTTCGCCTTTTTCATTTTTGTGAAATTCGAGTAAACCCGATGCATTCACCACATGATCGGTCAAGTCGTCGAGGCTCATGTCGTCGGTTTCCGCATCGAGCCGATCGATCAATTGCATGAATTGCAATAACGCATTCGCCGCGCGCGCCGGTAGCAATTTGCGCTCGATCACTTCGCTCGCGGCACGCCACATCGACACGGCTTGCGCGCGCGCGCCCGTTTGTTCGCGAGCATAGGCGCGCACAACCTCGACGGTTTTATCGCCGATGCCGCGCGTCGGTGTATTGATCACGCGCTCGATAGCGGTATCGTCGTCGCGATTGATGAGCAGGCGCAAATAGGCGATGGCGTTTTTGATTTCGAGCCGATCGTAGAAACGCAGGCCGCCGTAAATGCGATATGGCACGCCGCTGCGAATCAATGCCTCTTCGAGTACGCGCGACTGCGCGTTCGAGCGGTACAGAATCGCCGAGCTTGAGCGCGCGTTTCCATGCTCGTGCCAACTCTGCAAACGCTCGACGACGAAACGCGCCTCATCGATTTCGTTATACGCCGTGTACAGCGCAATCGGCTCACCCTCGTCGCCGCTTGTCCACAACTCTTTGCCGAGACGGCCGTGGTTGTGTGCGATCACCGCGTTCGCGGCCGCGAGAATCGTCTGTGTCGAACGGTAATTTTGTTCGAGGCGAACCAATTGCGTGCCCGGAAAATCTTTGGAAAATTGCTGAATGTTTTCGATGCGCGCACCGCGCCAGCCGTAAATCGATTGATCGTCGTCGCCGACCGCCGCCACGGGCACACGCGCGCCCGCGAGCACGCGCAGCCACGCGTATTGCACGGTATTGGTGTCCTGAAATTCGTCGACGAGAATGTAGCGAAAGCGCTGCTGATAGTGCTGCAAAATCGCGGGTTGCTTGAGCCACAATTCGTGCGCGCGCAATAGCAACTCGGCAAAATCGACCACACCTTGACGGTCGCACGCCTGCTCGTACGCGTGATAAACCTTCACCATCACCTGCATGAACAGATCGCGCGAATTGTGATCCAAAGACCCTGAAGGGTCTAAATGCGCTGCGCGCAAGCCTTCGTCTTTTTGCGCGTTGATGAACCACTGCGATTGTTTCGGCGGCCAGCGCGCTTCGTCGAGTTCGAGTTCGCGGTGAATGCGCTTCAAGATGCGCAACTGATCATCGCTGTCAAGAATCTGAAAATTTTCGACAAGACCCGCCTCGCGCCAATGCGCCTTGAGCAAACGGTGCGCAAGACCGTGAAACGTGCCGACCCACATACCGCGCGTATTTATGCCCCCCGGAGTATTGATACCGAGCAGATGGTCGATGCGCTCGCGCATTTCGCGCGCGGCCTTATTCGTAAAAGTCACCGCGAGAATGCTGTACGGCGACAGGCCCTCGGCTTGCACGAGCCAGGCGATACGATGCACGAGCACGCGCGTTTTGCCCGAACCGGCACCCGCGAGCACAAGCATATTGCCCGGCTCCGCCGTGACGGCCTGGCGCTGCGCATCGTTGAGATCATTGAGAATATGAGAGACGTCCATCGCGGCATTTTACCAGTCAAAGCATGACGCGGTCGAAGCGGCGTCAATTTTCGATATCCGGTTAATAATTACACTACAATGGGCGCAGCAAGAAAGAGAGCCGCGACGTGTCTTCGAATATTTTTCAAAGCATCAACACCGCCCGCGACCACCTGCGCAAATCCGAACGCAAGGTGGCAGACTATGTGTTGCTGCACCCCGAGGATGTCATTCGCATGCGTATCGTCGATCTCGCGCAGGCGGCACAAGTGAGCGAGCCGACCGTGGTGCGCTTCTGCCGCGCGATCGATTGCAACAGCTTTCAGGCCTTCAAACTCGAACTCGCGCAATATCTCGCCAACCACCCGCCGCTCGAACAATTCAGCCTCGATGAAAAAGATTCGGTACGCGATTACACCTTCAAGGTATTCGATGCGCTGCTCGACACACTCAAACGCGTGCGCGAGCACGTCGACATCGAAGCGATCGAAAAAGCCGTCAACGAACTTTCGCGCGCGCGCCGCGTCGAGTTTTATGGCTTCGGCGCTTCGGGTGCCGTCGCAGTAGATGCGCAACACAAATTTTTCCGGCTGCAGATTTCGAGTGCAGCGTATTCCGATCCGCACATTCAAGCGATGTCGGCACTATCGCTGGGCAAAGAAGATGTCGTCGTGGCGATTTCGCAAAGCGGACGCACGAGCGCGCTGCTGGAAGCGATGGCGCTCGCGCATCAAGGCAGCGCGCGCATCATCGGTCTCGCGCCGAGCGGCACACCCGTCGCACAACAATGCGATATTCCGATTCACATCGACGTGGAAGAGGATGCCGAAAACTACACGCCATTGCCGTCGCGGCTCGCACACATGGCGGTGATCGATATCCTCGCGGTTGGTGTCGCGCACACGAAAGGGCCGGAAATCGGCGAACATCTACGCAAATTAAATCGGGAATTGTTGTCGCTGCGCAGTTGATTTGAACAAATAGGCTTCAACGCGTTAAGTTTTTGGGTTATTCAAGAGAAATTGAAACGAGGATCGATTTATTAAAGGCGGATTCAATTCCGATGTGCTACGAGTTGAATCCGCTGCTCTATTTAGCTGCGTTCGTATCGACTGATGGGTTGCTAATGCCTTCTTCAGATGATTGGGGTTTCTTTACATAATGATTGCCGCGAAACAGAAACCACTTTTCGACCGTGTGCCACATCGCAATTGCGCAGACTATTGTCGCGAGGGTAACCATAATCAAAAAGTACAATGGGCTTTGCTGGAACCAGCCCGCGTGCAAGAAAATTTGAATAATTGGAAAGTGAAGAATATAAATCCCATAAGAGAAATCGCCAAATTTTCCAACATTACCGGCATACAGAAATAACCCGAAAAAGATAACGATCGTAGCGAGAGAAAAAGGCTCAAGGAGTGTTAGTGATAAGAACATATTTGCTATAAGGACTAGACTTGCCGCAGCTAGAAAGTGTCCTTTGTAGCGTTCAAATAATGGCAAGAAGTAATAGAAAAATGCCCCTGACATGAAGTACGAAAGCTGCCCAGGAAGTTGGCGGCTAATTTCAAAATATATAGAAGAGCCCGTGCGTTCTGCTATCGCTGTCAATATGCAGGAATAGATTACCGATGAGCAATATAAAAATACGAGTATCGAAAATACGGAAAACCTTCGAAACAAGAATTTGACGCAGGGAACCGTCAGATAAAACATCACTTCAATTTTTAGCGTCCATAGCGAACCATTAACAGCTCCCAGTTTATTAGCTTCAAACACGCCAGGAAGTTTTGGTTGCAAGAAATTCAGGAAAGTGAGGTTCGCAAGAGTGTATTTGACCCAATCGCTCGAAAAGTAGCCGCCAAAATCTTTTGAACTGACAGCTACCAAACCAATTGCGCATAACATCACTACGGTAAAATAAGCTGGATAAATGCGCCGAGAGCGCTTGCTGGCGTATGAGAAAAAGGAGGATGAGCGGTCATAGCTCATGAAAATTAAAAATCCGCTGAGGACAAAAACGCTTTTACCGCTACCGCTGAAGAGAAAACGTGGCTGATCCACGCCAACTGTCGATAACCAGACAACTCGTGAGCGTGAACCAGGCAAACGGTTCCGGCGAACAATAACCGCAGCAAATCGAAGTTGTTTCTTGTCAATCGAAAACTATCGTGCGGCAAAAATTAAACTCCAGAATGTTCGTCGAGCAGCTGTGCGTGAGTTTGAAAAATATACCTATGACCTCGGGCTGGCCGGCCGTCATGGTAAAGCATCAAGCGCGATTTTGTGCCAGCCAGCGATCGAGCGCATTCGCGAATTTGGCTTTGTCGGTGTTGTCGAGCGGCGGTGGGCCGCCGGCGGTTTGGCCGCTACTGCGAATTTCTTCCATGAGGTTGCGCACGCGCAAACGTTCGCGAATATTTTCTTTATGCAAAATTTCGCCGCGCGGGTTGATGACGGCGACGCCGTTGGGAATGACGTTGGCCGCGAGCGGAATGTCGTTGGTGATGACGAGATCGCCGCGCCGTGCGTTTTCTTCGATGTAGCGATCGGCGGCGTCGAAACCCGGTTCTACCTGCACGCGTCGAATCCACTGCGATGCGGGAATTTGCAGCGCTTGATGCGCGACGAGAATCAGCCGCCGTTGCAAGCGCGTCGCCGCGCGATACAGCACGTCTTTTAAAATGCGCGGACACGCGTCGGCATCGACCCAGATCGTGCCCTTTTCGCCGTTCCCTGCATTCACGGTTTACTGGGCCCCGATGCGGGCGGCGCTTCATCGCTTTGGTAATGCACCGTCATTTGCGGGAATGGAATGGTCCAGTCGTGTTTGTTCGCGCATTCGATCGCGAATTTTTGCAGCCAGCGCTGAATGCGGAAATACATTTCAGCCGCTTCGCCATTGAACGTCGCGGTGATGCGAAAATCGATCGACGACGCGCTCGCCGCTTTGAGTTCTACATTGATGGCTTTGCGATGCGCGCCGAATTCGGTGTGTTCGATGGCGCCTTCGAGTTCATAGCGCAGCGTATCGACGATGGTGCTGGCAACTTCCGCCTGATGGCGATAATCGAAGCCGAAATCGGTGCCGACGGTAAACCCGCGTTTCGATAAATTTTGCGGGCGCTGAATCAGAAACTGATCGGTGCGATAGTTGACGATCGAATCGCCAAAATTGAGCTGCACCGATTCGGGTGTTTGCAATTCGACGCGGCCGAACATGCCATCGAGCAGCAGCACAATATCGCCGACATCGGTTGGAAACCACGGCTCGCCGGGAAGTGACGGGCGCGAGCTCATGCGCGAAATTTCCATGAGCGGCATGCGCATGAAAGCCCCGAGCGCGGGATTGTGCAGCAGCGTGTACATATCGAGCGCGACGATACGCCACGGCAGGCCATTCATGATCAGGCGCTCGTTCTGCCGCAGCGAACCGAGATTGAGCAGCGTGCGCACCTCCATGACGTAGGTCGGCACCATGTTGCGCAGACTCAGCAGCACACCGATAAAAATAATCAGAAAGAGCGCGAATAATACCCACGCATCCACGGCGTATAACACCATGAGAAATGTGAGCGCGGCCAACAGTACGCTCAAGAGTTGCGTCAGTAGATGCACGCCGCGTTCGACAAAAATGAGCCGCTCGTTGTAGCGATCGAGAATGGCTTTGCCGATAGCGCTGCCGAACAGGCGCACGACTAAAAAAATCGCCAGGCTCGCAGCTGATGCGAGCAGTAAATAGAGACCGATATTGATCGCAAATGAGCGCACGCCCGCCGCGATGGTTTTCGATAAATCGGACGGACGTTCGCGCTGTTCCTGCAACTGCCGATTGAGCGTATTGAGTTTCTGATCGATGTCGTCGTGACGATCCTTTATTTTGCTGGCGAGCGCTTTCAATGCGCGCAGCACCTGGGGATCTTTCACGCTCGCCTGCAACCGTTGCAGTTGCGCTAAACCATCATCGAGATTTTTGGATTGCGCGCGGTAGGAATTGATTTCGCCGTTGAGCTGTTCGATCAGACGCGGGCGCTCGGTGAGATCCTTCATCTCGCGCAGCAGCGGATGAATGATTTGAATCATGTCCTGCTGCCAATTGAAATCGGTTTGCGGTGTTGGCGTGAGCGGGTTCAGGCTGAAACTGAAATTATTCGTCGCGAGTTGCAGAAATTGATCGCGCAGATCGCTCAACTGTTTTTGCGTGGTCTCGATCTCCTTGTCGATTTCGATACTCGCAGGCCCCGAAGGTATTTTCGCCCGCCGTTCGTTGAGCGCATCGAGCGCGTGCTGCTCGCGCTCGGCGCTGTCGAGCAGTTGCGCCAATTGCTGTTCGAGATTCGGTTGAATCACCGTGTCGGCGGCTGGCGTCGCATCCGTCGCCGCATGCAGCGGCGCGATAAATATTAGCGACAATGAAAGCAGTAAAATCAGCGTGCGCATGAATCGCTCTCGAGGATGAATCGCGCGCAGTATGCCGCAACCGCGTCGACCCGACTAGGCAGTGCGAGCGCGATTGACGAGAGCAAAAAAAGGCCGCGCTAGGCGGCCAGGGGTCTCCGCTGGGTGCGGATGGGATTACTTGGCGGGAGCTGCTTCACCGTGCTCGTCACGCATGTGCGCGGGTCCATGATGCGGGCGCAAGCGCTCGCGCATTTTCCACTGCGCATCGAGTGCTTCCTGTTGCTTCGGCGTCAACACGCCATTGATCTGCGCGTGGGTTTGCTCGTGCTGCTTTTCCATGTCTGCGTGAAACGCTTCGAGCTGCGGTTTGTATTTGTCTTCGATGGCCTTGCGCTGCGTGGCGCTGTCTTCGAGAATTTTCTTGACCTTGGCGGTTTGGTCATCGCTCAGCTGCAAGGTTTTTTGCAGGTGCGTTGCCTGCGCCGCGGGGTTCCACGTTTTGCCGTATGCTTCCGAGCACTGTTGTGGATGACTCGCGGGCATGGTTGCGACGGGGTGAGTGTTGGTCACCTGCGCGTTGGCGGCGGAGATAGCACCGATCAGGCCGCAAGCTAGCAGAAATTTTTTCATCGCCATTTCCTCTTGTGAATGAGTAACTCTTTAAGTTGCTAGCGCGCAGTATTTAGTGCGGTAGCGACTTAAGTTGTTGTCAGATTAGCGACTCTCTGTGCAGAAACTATGCAAACATTGCGCAGCGATCGCGAAAATGATCGATACGAGCAGTTAGTGCTTTGCTGCTCGTAAAAGTTCAAAGCGGTTCACAATAGTTCGAAGCCGTTCATAAAAACTCGAACGTGCGTTACGAGAGCTCGAAACGATAACCCGCGCCATAAACCGAGTGAATGAATTCGCGCTCGGGCCAGGTTTCCGCAAGCTTCTTGCGCAGTTTTTTGATATGGCTGTCGATGGTGCGATCGCTGACGATGCGATGATCGTTGTACATGCACGACATCAATTGATCGCGCGAGAAAATCCGCCCCGGTTCGCTGGCCAGCCGTTTGAGCAATTGAAACTCCACCAATGTCAGCGTCACCGTGCATTTTTCCAGGCGCACTTCGAGCCGGTTTTCATCGAGTGCGACATCGGCCGCGGTATTTTCGCTGGCGGCGGCGCGTGCGCGCCGCAACACGGCTTTGACACGCGATACCACTTCGCGCGGGCTGAAGGGTTTGCAGATGTAATCGTCGGCGCCGAGTTCGAGACCGAGCAGGCGATCGACTTCCTCGACGCGCGCGGTGACCATCAAAATCGGTACCTGCGAAAATGTGCGAATGTCGCGGCACAGGCTGATGCCGTCGCGTCCCGGCAGCATAAGATCGAGCAACACCGCAGCGGGCTGCAAGGTTTTGATCGCATCGATCGCGCGATTGCCGTCGTCGATGCAGTGCGGTTCGAATTTCGATTGGCGCAAATAATCGGCGAGAAGGCTCGCCAGTTTTGGCTCATCCTCGATGATAAGAATGGTCTGGGATTCACTGCTTACCGTATTGGAAGAATTGGGCATAGTGTTCACCGATACGGAGTTTTTACCGATATGGAAGAAAGACTCGAATTAACAAACCGCCGAGCGCCGAGGGCACCGCGCTGATTTCACCAGCGTGCGCGGCGACGATGCGCTGGCAGATGGCGAGACCGAGACCCGAGCCGCCGGTGGCGCGATTGCGCGAATCGTCGACACGAAATAAATGATCGAATAATTTCGGCAGCGCCGCCGCCGGCACGCCCGGCGCGCTATCTTGCACCAACAGCTCGACGCCGTTCGACAATGCATTCACATCGACTTGTACGCGACCGCCCGCGGCGGTGTATTTGCGGCTGTTGTCGAGCAGATTGTCGAGTAATTGCCGCAGCCGATCTTCGTCGCCGTACAGTTCGATTTCTTGCGCGGGAATTTGAACCGCGAGCGTCAGTCCCGCCGTTTCAAAATTTTTGCGATGAGCAACGCACTGATCGCGCCACAATTCGGCGACATCGCATTCGCTTTTGCGATATTGCAGACCGCCGATATCGGCCGTGGTGAGCGAATGCAGATCGTCGACGAGCCGGCTTAAGTGCTGCACTTCCTGATGCAGAGATTGCAAATGCGCGCTGTCGGCTGGGCGCACGCCGTCGAGAATCGCTTCGAGTTCGCCGCGTAAAATCGCCAACGGCGTACGCAATTCGTGTGAAATATCGGCGAGCCAGCGTTTGCGGCTGTTGTCGTTGGCGGTGAGCGTGAGCGCGAGTTCGTTGAAATCGCGCGCGAGTTCGCCGAATTCATCGCGGCGTTGCGCCGGTAAGGTGACGGCGTAATTACCCTGCGTCAATTCATGCGTGCCGTGCGCGAGCTGTCGAATCGGTTTTACCAGATGGCGCGCGAGCGGGAACGCGATAAGCGCGGCGACCGCGAGCAGAGCGGTGCCGATCACGGCCAGTGACGAGCGCTGCCGCCGCAGAAATTCTTCTTCAAAGCCCGAATTGATTTCGCGCAATTGCGGCACGACGAGCCAGCCAATTTTTTTGTTATGAAGTTCAATTGGGTCGTGCAACTCGATCGAGATAAGTTTCACCGGTGGCGGTGGTGGATGTCCGGCGATGAGCCGCTGATCGCTATCGAGCAATGCGAGCGGAATCGGCGGGCGCGGCAGATGCGGCGGCGATATGTGTGAATCGCGCGAATCGAGCGCGCTGAACACGATGCGGTGAAATAAATGCGGGTCGTCGTGCAATGGCTGCCAGGTGCCGGTTTCCCGATAAAAATCGCTGAGCTCTTCGGCGACTTCATGCGCGCGCTGCACCTGGCGATTGTTGACGTAATCGAGCATGCCGCTCGATACACTCCATTGAAAAAGCAGCATAACGGCTGTCACCAGCAACAGACTGGAGCCGAGAATCGCGAGAAAAATTTTGGATTGAATGCGCACGCTGTTCGGATTCGATCATTCGTTGATCGTTAGCGTATCGCCAAACCAAGCGCGCCGCTATGCGGCGCGCGGGTATTCATGGTTTTTGCACATTCCGTGTCATGTGTCCAATCGGCCGCAGACGATCAGCCGTATGTGCACAGATACGCGGTGTCTTGTTTCACTTGCAGCTGGAATTTTACGTTGGCGGCCACTTCAAACGAGGCACCGCGCGCGAAGGTTTTCCATTCGTTCGCGCCCGGCAATTTAACGGTCAGGACACCGCTGATCACTGTCATCACTTCGCGCTGGCTGGTGCCGAATTCGTATTCGCCCGGTGCCATCACGCCGACCGTTGCCGGCAATTGCTCACCTTGAAATGCGATCGATTTAACGTTGCCGGCAAAATATTCGTTCACTTTAAACACGATGAAAACTCCAGTGGTGGGGGATTATTTTTTTAAGGCCAGGCGTTTGCGCGGTGCAGTCGTGCCATCGGCTGTCATTTTTCGCGCATCGATATCACCGCGCGCTTTGCGCGGTGCCGATTCGCGTGTTGCCGAATTGCCGTACGAGCGTTTGCGTGGCGCGCTATCGCCGCCACCGGCGAACGGCGCGATATTCATCATGTGACCGCGCAGGCGCACGCTTTTCAGTTGCTGAAAAATATCCTTCGGCATGCCCTGCGGTAAATCGACCGTGCTGTAATCGTCGAACAATTGAATACGGCCGATGTTGGCGCTGTTGATACCGGCTTCATTCGCGATCGCGCCGACGATGTCGCTGACGCGAATATCATGCGTGCGCCCGACCGCGACGCGATAGCGATCCATCGGGACATCGGAACGTTCGCTGCGCTCGCGGCGCGGGCGTTCGGAGCTAACACTGCGGTCGTGGCGCGGTGAGCGCTCACCGCGTTCATTGCGGTCGCCCCGTTCGTTGCGATCGAATGCCACCGGCTGCGGCGCGGCGGGCAATTTTGCGTTCAAACCTTGTTGCTCGGCGAGCAGAGCAAGCATGCCTGCCGCCAATTCGTCGAGCGTGAGACCGAGTTCGTTGCGCAATTCCTCGACCGCAGTGCTCCACGAGGCAGCATCGGCGTGGCCGAGTTTTTCCGCCAGCGTCTGACGAAAGCGCGCGTTGCGGCGCTGTTTGATTTCGTCGTCGCTCGGCAATTCGAGATCTTGCAGCGGCTGGCGTGTGAATTGTTCGAGGCCGCGTACGCCGCGACGATCGCGCGGATCGGCCAGCAATACCGCGCGGCCGCTGCGGCCGGCGCGGCCGGTGCGGCCGATGCGGTGCACGTAGGTGTCGGGATCGTGCGCGAGATCGTAGTTGATGACGAGGCTGATGCGCTCGACATCGAGGCCGCGCGCGGCGACATCGGTGGCGACGAGAATATCGATTTTGCCCGCCTTCAGCAGCGCGATCGTCTGCTCGCGCTGCGATTGATTCATATCGCCGTTGATAGCTTGCGCGGCGTAGCCGGCGTTGGAAAGATATTCGGCGATTTCACTCGTGGCTTCGCGGGTGCGCGTGAAAATAATCGCGGCGTCGAAATCTTCGGCGGCGAGCAGGCGCGCGACGGCGAGCGATTTATCGCGCTGACGCGCCCACACCACATGCTGCGCAATGCTCGAAACCGTGGCGGTCGCGGCGGGAATCACGATGCGCTCGGGTTCGCGCAAATAGCGATCGGCGATATTTTTTATGCGCGAAGGCATCGTCGCGGAAAACAGTGCGGTCTGCTGCGTGCCACCGGTGTGTTTAAGAATGGCTTCGACGTCGTCGATAAAACCCATGCGCAGCATTTCATCGGCTTCGTCCATCACCACCCAACGCAGCGCGGACAAGTCGAGGCTTTTGCGATTCAAATGATCGAGCAATCGCCCCGGTGTGCCGACCACGATTTGCACGCCGCGGCGCAATTCCTGCAATTGATCGCGCATCGATTGGCCGCCGTACACGGCCAATACTTTGCAGCGGCCGATATTTTCGCTGTAGCGGGTAAACGCTTCCGCCACTTGCATGGCCAATTCGCGCGTCGGCGCGAGAATCAACGCTTGCGGTTTAGATGTGTTATCGAGTTGCGCGAGAATCGGCAGCGCGAAGGCGGCGGTTTTACCGGTGCCGGTCTGCGCTTGACCGATCAGATCGCGGCCTGCCAGCAACAGCGGAATCGCCTGCGTCTGGATCGCGGAGGGCTTTTGATAGCCGAGGGAGGTCAAAGTGGAAAGCAAAGTCTCGGGCAGGCCGAGACCGGTGAAATCGGTCGGTTCGCTCATCGTCTTTATCTGCATTGGGCGCTACGCTATGCCCAGGCCCTATGCAGTGGACAATCAGTAGCGACTTCATCGAGGGGCGCATTCTACAGAAGCGCGACGCATTTGGCGATGGCGCGAATACCCGTGAAAGTACCTATGCGACGACCGGCGCACTTTGCACTTCGCTTTGCGCGTGCAGATCGACGGGAATACGGATATCGACGACGAGGCCGCTGTCGTTATCGAGCGTGATGCTGGCGTTGTGCACCTTGCAGACAGCCGCGACGAGACTGAGGCCGAGCCCCGTGCCTTTTTGGCTGCGGTGTTTATCGAGGCGGTAAAAGCGTTTGAACACATTGCGATGTTCGCCGCTCGGAATACCGGGACCGGTATCGCGAATGCGCAGCCACACGTGCGTGTTTTTATGCCCTTCAGAATAGTCGCGTTGCAGCTCGATCTTCACCGCGCCGCCTTCCGGCGTGTATTTGTAGGCGTTATCAAGCAGATTGCTCAGCGCCTGCAACCACAGATCGCGGTCGCCATACACCGGAAACTCGCGATTTTCCTCGGCATCGATCGCGATCTGAAAACGAATATTCTTGTCGGCGAATACCAGCTCGTAAATGTCGCGGACCTGCTGCAGCACCGAGCGAAAATCGAAATGCACGAACGCCAGGCGCCGCGTACCCTGTTCGAGTTGCGCGATGCGCAGCAATGCATTGAATGCGCTCAACACCTGATCGGCTTCGGCGATCACGGCGTCGATGGCATCGTCGCTGCGATCGGAAATACTCAGCAGCAATTCGAGCTGGCCGCGCAGGCGCGCGAGCGGTGTTTTCAAATCGTGCGCGATGGCATCGGAGACTTCGCGCACACCTTCCATCAGCTGTTCGATTTGATCGAGCATGTTGTTGATCGCGGCGGCGATGCGATCGAGATCGCTACCGATACTGCCGCGCAGCAAAATGCGCTGCTTCAGATCGCCGGCGGCGACGCGATCGCAGACATCGAGAATCACGCGGATCTGGCGCAGCGCACCCAGCGTTACCAGCGCCATCACCACGAGCGGTACGACCGCGGTGAGCAACAAACCCCAAAAACGCAATTTATCGAGCCGCTGAATCGTGCCGAGATAATCGTCGAACGGTACGCCGTAGGTGAGGTGGCCGCCGTCGGTGAGCGTGCGCTCGGTGACAAGGCAGGTCACGGCGCCCGATTCGCTATCGCTTTGCCAGCTATGACCCGTGAACGCCGCCGTAAAGTAATTGCGGTAGCGAAACTCCGGGGATTTCGTCGTGCTGATATTGGCAAGCTGTACCTCGCCTTCGCTATCGACGAGCGCCACGCAATCCTGCATGTCCGCGATTTCCACCGCGAATTTACGGTACAGCCAGCTCGTAACGCCCGCGTGCTGCGGCAGACCTTTCGGCCAATCCTCCAAACGCTTGTCGATTTTAGCGTCGATGGTGCGGCCGACATTGCCGACCAGTGCGCGCAGCGTGAAATCGTAGAGCGTGAGCACGACGGCGCCGTTCAGCAGCCACATGCAAAAGCTCGTGATCAGTGCGAGCCGCAGCCAGGAGCTGTGCCACCAATGTCTTGCATACGCTTTGGGTCGCACGTTGGCGCTGCCCGGCGCTTGGCGGTTCGGCTCAGTCTTCGCGAATAACATAACCCGAGCCTCTAACAGTATGAATGAGGCGCACGGTATAACCTCTGTCGACTTTGCCGCGCAGGCGGCTCATGTGGACTTCAACGACATTGGTCTGCGGATCGAAGCTGAGATTCCAGACGTTTTCGAGCAGCATATTGCGCGTCACCACGCGGCCCGCATTGCGCATGAGATATTCGAGCAGGCGGTATTCGAGCGGCCACAGCTCGATGACATGACCGCCGCGCGTCACGTTGTGCGTGATCAAATCGAGATGCAGGTCGGCGATTTGCAGCGAAGTCGTTTCGCTCTTGCCGCTGTCGCGCCGGTGCAGCGCTTCGACGCGCGCGGTCAGCTCGACAAAGGAAAAGGGCTTGGCGAGGTAGTCGTCGGCGCCGTGTTGCAAACCGGTAACGCGGTGATCGACATCGCCGAGCGCGCTCAGCATCAGCACCGGTGTCGCCAGTCCGCGCGCGCGCAGCGTTTTCAGCACTTCGATACCGTCCAGCGCGGGCATCATACGATCGAGGATGATGACATCGTGCGGCCGCTGCGCCGCTTCGAGACCTTTGACGCCATCGGCGGCGGTGTCGACGCTGTGGCCGTCGCGCGTGAGTCCCTGCACGAGAAAGTCGCGCATTTCGGGATCGTCCTCGATCACGAGAATTTTCATATCGATGCGAGCAGCCGGTTTGTTATCGAGTTCGTTGGCGAATGGTTTGGCGTTTTGGCGGAGCCGAAAGGATAAACCAAAGTGCCGCGCCGCGCTAACCGCGTTGTCGCAGTTGATTCGACAATGTGGTCGATGCGTCAATGCGGTTGCCGGCTCGGGCGAAACCGTTTAGCGTTGACTGACGTTTCTTTAGCGCGCGCCAATGCCGACAAACTCCGCAATCGAAATCGCTCCGCACATCGACGCCATCGCTTCGGCATTGCGCGGCGACGGCTGGCTCGTGCTCCCGAATTTTCTACCGACGCTGTGCTGCAATGAATTGCTGACCGATTGCCAACAGCGGCATGCGGAGTTTGTCGCGGCCGCGGTTGGGCGTGGCGATGCCCGCCAGCAGTCGAGCGATCAGCGCCGCGATGCGACACTTTGGTTGAACGACAACGTCGCCGTGCAACGCGATTTTCTGCGCGCCATGGAAACATTGCGCAGTGAACTTAATCGACGCTTGTATTTGGGGCTGCGCGATTACGAAGCGCATTATGCGCACTACGCGCCGGGCGCATTTTATCGCCGCCACCGCGATGCGTTCGTTTCGACGCGTGCAATCGAAATTGCGCCGCAGCGCATTTTGTCGAGTGTGTTTTATTTGAACACCCATACGCGCGGCGGCGAATTGGTGCTGTCGCCGCAAACAAACACGGACGCTGAGTGCGAACTCGTGCGCATCGCACCGCTCGCAGGTACGGCGGTATTTTTTTTGAGCGCGGAGTTTCCGCACGAAGTGCTGCCCGCGCAATCCGATCGTTACAGTATTGCCGGTTGGTTTCGCGGTTGATGAATGAGTTTCGCCCCCGATGACTGCGCTCGAAAATGCCCGAAAGGACATAAATCCGCTGTTGCCGTTGGTATTGCAATTATTGCGCGATGCGCCCGCTGGCATCAGCGAATACGATCTGCTGAAAAAAATCGAAGCAGATGGCGATCATTTTGCGGTTTTCACCAATCTTGCGCAGCAGGCCGGCGACGCGCAGCTCGCGCTGTTTCAAAAACATTTTTTGATCATGAACGCGTTGTATCGATTGCAGGATGCGCTGTGGCGTGAAGAGCGGCTGTGGTTGTCGATAGCGCCGCTGCGTATCGCGCTCGAATCGGCCGCCGGCGACGCCGAACCACAACGTATTGCGCCCCATGGTACCGATGCGTTGCGTGCTTACTATCTTGACTGGCAGCAATTTATCGCCACCGACAGCGCGGCGGTGACTGCGTTGATCGCGAATTTTTGGTCGCGCTATGCCGCGCACGATCGGCGCGCCGAAGCGCTCGCCGCACTGCAACTCGATGTCGATGCCGGTTGGAGCGAAATCAAACGGCAATATCGCCGTCTCGCTGCGACAACGCATCCCGATCGCGGCGGCGATGCCGCGCGATTTCTCGCGATTCGCGCCGCCTATGAAATACTGCGAGAGTATTAAACCCATTTCGAGACAGTAAAGACGTTGAGGTGAATTGTGCCGCAGGTCATCGTACAAACGACCATTCTATTGATTTGTTCAAATGTGTTTATGACATTTGCATGGTACGCGCATCTGCGCAATTTGCACGGTAGACCGTGGTGGATTGCCGCATTGGCGAGTTGGGGCATCGCGTTATTTGAATACTTCCTGCAAGTACCGGCGAATCGCATCGGCTATGCGGTGTTGAATTTGTCGCAATTAAAAATTCTGCAGGAAGTGATCACGCTGTCGGTGTTCGTGCCGTTTTCTATTTTTTATATGAAACAGCCCTTCCGCATGGATTTCGTTTGGGCTGGATTGTGTCTGCTCGGCGCGGTATTTTTTATGTTTAGACAGCCGTTGGGATAAATTCGCAATTAATATTTAATGACGTGGGGTGCGTGCAATGAGCACCTACGGGGTTACCGGTTTGGGTGCGGTTGCTTCGGAGTTCGCGGGCGCAGTACCGGCTGGCGCTGCTGGTTCCGGCATCAGCACGCCGCCGCCGCTTTCGAGCACATGCTCGCTGCTGATGCCGGTTTTGCCGAGCAAGGCTTCCTCGACGGATTTTTTCAACACGAGAATTGCGATGCGGCGGTTGATGGGCGCGTAAGGATCCTCGGGTTTGTACGGCGCCGCCGAACCCATGCCTTGCACGTTGATGATTTTATCTTCGGGATAGCCGCCTTCGATAAGTGCGCGCCGCGCGGTGTTGGCGCGATCGGCCGAGAGTTCCCAGTTGGAATACACGGCGCCATCGCCGTATTTCGTGGCATCGGTGTGCCCCGTGATGGAAAGATGATTGGGCACGCTATCGAGTAGCGGCGCCAGCGCTTCGAGCACGGCGAGCGAATAATCTTTGATTTTGGCCTTGCCGAGATCGAACATCGGGCGCTGTTCCTTGTCGACAATCTGCACGCGCAGGCCGAGCCCGGTGTAATCGATAATGATTTGATCGCGCACTTCGCGCAGCACCGCGCTGTTGTTCAAAGCGTTCTGCAATTGCGCTTTGAGATTTTGCAGATTTTCTTTTTCCTGTTTTTCGTACTGCTCGCGCAATTGCTCTTCGGTCATCGTGATTGGCGATGGATGAGAAATACCTTCGCCGTTGCTTTGCGTGTTTTTGCCTCCCGGTTCGGATTGTTGAATCGATGGCGGCTTCATCGGCTCTTGTGAGCTTTGCGGATGATCGAATTGGATCACGCCCGTGTTGGCGCCGCCGGGTCCGACGAGTGCGCCGCCGACATCGTTGAAATAACCGGCGATCGCGCGTTTCTGCGGATCGTTGGCTGCGGCGATGAGCCACATGAGTAGAAAGAATGCCATCATCGCCGTCATGAAATCGGCGAACGCAACTTTCCATGAGCCGCCGTGATGGCCGTGCCCATGCACTTTTTTCTTCTTGATGATAATGGGCTGCATCGATGTGCTCATGATTGCAGCCCCGCTTTATTTTTCACTGGTTATCACTTCTGACGCACGCGCTCATCGACTTCGTTGTAGCTCGGGCGCACGTCGTGAAACAGCACTTTGCGGCCGAATTCGATGGCGATTTGCGGTGCCGCGCCGTTCAAGGTCGCGATCAATGAGACTTTGATGCATTCAAAAAATTTCGACTCTTCGCGCACATGGTGTTCAAGCAAACCCGCGAGCGGACCGAATACGCCATACGACAACAAAATACCCAAGAAAGTGCCGACTAATGCAGCGGCGACGTGGTGGCCGAGTTCAGCGGGCGGGCCGCCAAGCGCGCCCATTGTTATAACGATACCCATCACCGCGGCGACGATACCGAAACCGGGTAGGGCATCGGCTACCTTGGTCAGCGCGGCAGGTTGCAGACTCGCCTCGGCATGATGCGTCTCGAGTTCGGCATCGATCAGCGATTCGAGTTCGTGGCCGGCAATGCTGCCGATCATCATGACGCGCAGATAGTCGACGATGAATTCGATCGCGCCGTGAATTTTTTCTATGCTGGGGTATTTCGTGAACAGCGGGCTCGCGCCCGGATCGTCGATATCGGCTTCGACCGCGAGCATGCCTTCGCGCCGCATTTTATTGAATAAATCGTAGAGCAATGCGAGCAGATCGAGATACAGCGTTTTTTTGTAGGGGGAAGGTTTGAGCGAACCGGCGATTGCTTTGAACGTTCCTATCGTCACGGGTAATGGATTCGCAACGATCATGGCGCCGATGGCGGAGCCGAGTAAGATCAACAGTTCGAAGGGTTGCGCGAGGGCCAGCAAGTGGCCGCCCTCCAGCAAAAAGCCGACGATGCAGGCCGCAAATAAAGTGGCGAGGCCTACCAAAACATTCATGCAGAAGAACTCCAGACCAGACGGAACTGCGCAAATTTGCCGCTGCTGCGAATTTGCTTCCGCTTATCGATACCCTTCCCAAGGATAGCGGAGAAGTTCGATCTTGCTAGTTTCGCGGTGAGCGTATTGTGAGCGACTTCAGCGCGGCCAGCGTATGCTGAAGCGTGCGCCGCCCAGTGTACCGCTGCCGATATCGAGTTCGGCGGCGTAGCTGTCGAGAATATCGATGATGACGGCGAGACCGATGCCCTGCCCGGGTTGATAGGTGTCAGCGCGTTGACCGCGCTGCAGAATATCCGCGCGCTTTGCCGCGGGAATACCGGGGCCATCGTCCTCGATAACGATCAACAGCCAACGCCCGCTGTCGCTGGCGTTGATATTGATGTGTTGACGACACGCCTTGCAGGCGTTGTCGAGCAGGTTGCCGAGCACTTCGAGTAAATCCGCCTCATCGGCGCGGCATTCGCAATCGGCGGCGATGACGGTGTGAAATTGCGGCTGTTTGTCGAAATAAACTTTGCTGAATGTGGCAATCAATTTATCGGCAAGCGGCCGCAGTAAGATTTTTTGTTGCAATCGATGCGGACTACTCGCCACCGCGCGTTGCAATTGATAACCGATGAGTTGATCCATGCGAGCGATTTGCTCGTCGAGCAAGACGCGATCCGGTATTTCAGCGCTGCTTTGTTGGCGCAAGATGGCGAGTGGCGTTTTCAAACTGTGCGCGAGATCGCCGAGTGTATTGCGATAGCGCTCGCGCTGTTTTTGCTCGCGCTCTAACAATTGATTCAAGTTGGTGGCGAGCGGCTGCAATTCCTCGGGATAGCGTTCGGGTAGCTCCGCGCGCGTCCCCTGTTCTAAATCGCTGAGGTCGTGCGCGAGCCGGCGCAGCGGTTGCAAACCCCAGCGCAAAATTACGGCCTGCGCAATGGTCAATAGCAGCGCGGCGCTGCCGAGCCCAAGCCAGAGTTGGCGCTTGAAGGCGCGCAGCTCGGCCTGCAATGCGCTTTGATCTTCGAGCACGGTGAATACGAGCGGAATATCTTCGCCGTCTTCGGTCTCCCATACGGTCTGATATTGAAAGCGCAAAAACGGCGCGGGCTGCGTGATGACATCGAAGCGTTCGTGACCGGCGAGCGGCGGGTTATCGCTGGCGAGCAAATCCTTGTTGAGTTCGAGCGCTGCGCTCGACGGCGATTGCCAGAGAATTTCGCCTTGCGGACGCTGAATCGCCGCATACAAACCTGAATTGATTTGGCGCAGGCGCGGATCGCCGGTGTGCGCATTGATCTTAATACCTTCGCTATCGAATTCGACGGCGCCAAGCAGCGCGTAGAATTGCACGCGGTAGCGTTCGAGCGCGGCGGTGAGTTGACTGGCTTCGAATGAGCGCGACAAAAACCAGCCGATGCTGGCGAGATAAAGCGGCAACACGATAACGCTCGCGAGCAGCAGGCGCCGTCCGATCGAATTCGGCGCGGGCAATTTGCGCAGCAGTTCGCGCGCGTGCCTGGTGTGGGGGCCGGCATTTAAGCGGGAGCGTAAGCGCCGGATCTGTTCGTTCAGTATCCGCGCGCTCATTCCGCATCCGCGCTGTTTCCGGGTTCAGAACCGCTTTTTGATGCCGAGTTGCTCGCAAGCTCAAAGCGATAACCGCGCCCGCGCACGGTGTTGATCGGGTTCAGCGTGTGTTCGGGATCGAGTTTTTTGCGCAGCCGGCCGATGAAAACTTCGATGACATTGCTGTCGCGATCGAAATCCTGATCGTATAAATGTTCGGTCAATTCCGTTTTCGAAATCACTTGCCCGTGACGATGTGCGAGATACAGCAGCGCCTTATATTCGAACGCGGTGAGTTCGATGGCGTGGCCGTGCACTGTCACTTCCTGTTTTGCTGTATCGATGGCGAGCGGATCGAATTGCAGTAACGGGCTTGCGAATCCGCCGCTGCGGCGCAGCAATGCGTTCAGGCGCGCGAGCACTTCTTCGATATGAAACGGTTTGACGACATAGTCGTCGCCGCCCGCTTCGAGCCCTTCGACTTTATCCTGCCAGCGTCCGCGCGCGGTCAGCACCAAGATGGGGAAGCGCTTTTGCTGCTCGCGAATTTTGCGGATCACGGTGATGCCATCGACCAGTGGTAAGCCGAGATCGATCACCGCGAGGTCGTAGGTGAATTCGCGCACCAAATACAGCGCTTCTTTGCCATCGGCAGCAGCATCGACGGCGTAGCCGTTATCTTGCAAATGCTTCGCGAGCTGTTCGCGCAGTGGAGCTTCGTCTTCAACCAACAATAAGCGCATGGTCAGATCTTTAGAGGAGTTGAGTCATTGCGGCGCGATTGCTTCAACAGGTGTCAATCGCGGCGGCGATCATGTTCGCGCTTGGCTGGAATGCGCAATGTTTTGACGCGTCCACCTTCTTGAAGCACGCGCACGCGATACATATCTTCGTTGGCTGCGGGCGGCTGCACATCAACCACGTGACCGCGATAGTTGTGTTCGACTTCGCCGATAACATCGCGCATGGCGCGACGGTCGCTGTCATCGCGACGCTGCTCATGTCCGCGCGGTGGATTGGCGAGCGCATCAGCAGCGATCGTCACGAGCAATAGCGCGAGTGCGAAATACGTTGTGTGCGATATTGCTTTAGTCATTCGGTTCGGTGCTGATCTATATCTGTGCCGCAATCCTGCCGGCGATCAAACTCGCGGTATGCTACCACTTCCCACCTCGCAGCCATATTGTGTGCGATTGGCATTTTCGGCGACGGCTGTACGCCGGTGTTGATGCTCGGCAAAAGCTTAGCGCGTCGCAACTGAACCCGCACTGAATGAGCGCAAGCGCTTGCGTTGCAGGCGAGGCATGGGCGATTATCGAAACATACCGAATCGAATCTAACTTTTCGGATCGAGAGGAGAACAGGGTGCGACATCGTGTAAAACGCTGGTGCAGTCTTGCGCTTATAGTTGCTACGTTGAATACGGCGGCGTGTGGTTATTTGATTTATCCCGAGCGCCAGGGGCTGCGCGGCGATCATGTCGATGGCACTGTCGTGGCTCTCGATGCTGTCGGGTTGCTGTTTTTTGTGCTGCCCGGGGTTGTGGCATTTGCGGTCGATTTCGCCAGCGGTTGTATTTATTTGCCCAAAAGTAAGGGCGGCGCATTCAGCGCAACCGATCCCGCCGCTCCGCAAGATTGGGTCGCAGTAACGCGAGTTGCTCCGTTTGCTGACGATGCGACAATTGCGGCGGCATTGCGAGATTATCTGCGCGGCAAGCGTGCCGGCACCGATTCGGCGCGCATCGAATGGCTGCCGGCGGCGATGCCTGCGTATGCCGCGGCCGCGCGAGCGAATTAAATATCGCGGCGCCATGCCGTACATTCATTGGGCGCGCAAATTCATCGGGCGCGCAAATTCATAGGACGTGTGGATTCATAGGACAGTAGTATGCTGCGTTACATTCAAAGTAAAACTCGCATCGGCGCGTTGTTGAGTGTGTTGCTGGTTGCGGGTTGTGCCGTCGAAACGCCGCAGCCGCCATCTGCACCGCAAGGCCCGGCTCCTGTCGCGCCGCCGATCGTGCCGCCGAGCGGCGTCACGCCCGCCCCCAAAATCTATAGCGGGTCGTATCCTGATCGTCTTGAAGCGGCCGCGCGCGATGTGTTGATCGACACCGCGGTGCGCGTATCGCGTAGCGATAACACCGTCAAATTGATTATCCCGGTCAATGCGGCGTTTGCCATCAACAGCGCACAGCTACAGCCGCGCTTTTCTGCCGTGCTCGACGGCATTGCGCGGCTGTGTCGCGACTACAATCAAACCGCAATCGCTGTTAAGGGGTTCACCGATAGCACGGGCAGCTTCGAGCATAATCAACAATTATCCGAGCAGCGCGCGCAGAGTATCGGCGCGTATTTAAGTCGAGAGATAGCGGCAGCGCGCATTCACACCGCCGGTTATGGTCCGCGCTACCCCATTGCGGATAACCGGACCGACGACGGTCGCGTGCAGAACAGAAGGGTCGAAATCGATATGGTGACGGTACCGTGAAATATGGAGTTTTGAAGCGTTTGGTTGTGAGGCGCATAGGGGTTGTCGCAGCACTGCTCGCACTCGGCGCTTGCGCCGCTTTGCGCGGCGATCTCGCCGCACCCGATGTGGCGCTGGCCGGATTGCGCATGGGGCAGGGTGACGGGATGTATCAGACGCTGTACGTCGATTTGATGATTTCAAACCCCAATAGCATTGCCTTGAAATTTAATGCGATCAGTTATCGCATTCGTATCGAAGGGCGCGATCTTGTCAGCGGTACTAGCCGCGAGCCGCTCGAAATTCCCTCGGGTGGGGTAAAAAAATACACGGTGCCGGCAACGATTGGTTTGATGAGCGGATTTGGTTTGATCCGCGATTTGATGAACAAGCCAAAGAATAAAATTGCCTACGAACTAAATGCGACGCTCGAACCCGGTGGTTTGTTTTCGATGCCGATCACTGTCAAAAAAATTGATACGTTCAAACTTCAATAAGAGCGGGATCATTGCGAGTCTGTCAAAAATTTAGGCGTTTTTCGAACAAAAAAACCCCTCGTCCGCACAGGGTGGGTGATGGACGAGGGGTTGCCCGAGAACCATGATGTATTCGATAAACAGCTATGTGTTCAATGATAAGCGCAATGCGCAATGATGCGTTGCGGCTAAATTAACGTCGCTCAGAAATTGCGGCAAGTCTCTGTTCGGAACTTGTTCACATATTTTACGCGCCGCTTAAGAAGCTTTTTGAATTTATGTCAGCGCTTGTTAGGCGTGGATTGTAATTGTGCGAGCCGCACTGAAGCGCGCTTCAGAATAATTTCGCGCTCATGTTCGCTGGCGCGATGCCATTGCAGTATTTCTTCCAAGTGGCGACCGCAACCCATGCAGATATCTGCGCCATCCAGGCAGCAATTGCGCACACAGGGCGAGTCGACCGGTGATTGGTTTTTGGTTTCGGCCATCGGCGTTCCCCGGTTGCGTGCTACCCAAATGCAGGCGTTGTCGAAGCGAGAAGCGGCGATTCGGCAACTCTTTGGACAGTATAGAAGATGCGCTGATCGCACCGAGCGTGGCATTTGCGCAATCGGCGCGGTAGTATGAGGCAGGTCCCATGCGAAGAGCTTCGAACGCCGAAATGCAGCATTTTGAAAAACAGCGCGAGGAAACGCTGCTCCGCTTTCTCGATACGTTAAATACGCGCGATGCAGTGCTCAATTATCCGCAAATCCAAGGTCTGTTGTATGCAATGGCGTGCTCTCCAGAACCCATCAAACCAGCCGAGTGGTTTGATCTGGTCTGGCTCAACGACGATCCGCAATTTGAAAACGCCGCCGAGGCCAAGCGTTTTTATGAATTGCTCGTGGAGTTGTTCGGCTCCATTTCGACCGATGTGCAGCGCAATCGCTTCCAGCTCGCGGCGCGCGCGAATATTCAGGGTGGCGCGCTGGCGCTAGCCGATTGGTGCGACGGGTTTCTGATCGGACACCACTATCTGGAGGATGTGTGGAACGCCGCGCTCGATGATCTCGATGACGACGAGCTGTTCGAGCAGGTGAGCGCTACGCTGGATTGCGCCATTGCCTTCGTCGCGGACGATATTGCCGATTGGGATGACAACGAGCTTTTACTCGCGGAATTTGTCCGCTTTCAGCAATTGTTGCAAGACTATCGCGAGATACACATGCGCTGTCACGATGAGCGTGCATGCTGGAGCGTGGAGCAGGCATTTATCGATATGCTGCCGGTGGACAGCCGTGCCGCCTGCCCTTGCGGATCGGGTCGAATATTCAAATCGTGCTGTCTGCATTAGCCCAGCGGTACGCCGTTGGTGAGCGATAACAACGACAAAGGATTCATCATGACTGGCGGAACACAGAACAGCGTCGAGCTGATCGAGCGTATTCTCGCCGAGGTGCTGGCCGCCGCTCCGGGGTCCCTGTCGCGTCAAACCGCCGAACAACTGCGCAAACGGTTGAGTCGTTTATTGCAGGAGTCGGGCTCCCGCGCGCGCGCCTCCGAGCGCCGCGGACTTACCGTGATGGTGGCGGAGTTGCGCGGCTTCGATGCGTTTGCCGACCAACAGGAGCCCGCTGCGACCGTCAATCTGTTCAATCGCTATCTTGCACAGATGAGCGAAATCGTTGCACTGCATGGCGGCATTATCGACCGGTTGGGCAGTGACTCGCTGACCATTTTGTTCGGTACGGTAGAGCCGCAATCCGAGCATGCCGCACCCGCGCTGGCGTGCGCCGCCGAGATGCAGCAAGCGATGTCGCGCTGCAATCAGCAAAATGAAATCTTGCGGTTACCACCGCTTTATATGGGTATCGGCATCCATAGCGGCGAACTGGTGACCGGCGCGGTCGGCGCCACCTTGCGACGTGAATATGCCGCGCTGGGCTCCGCTATCGGCGTCGCCGCGCGCGTTGCCAAGCAGAGCCTGCGCGGCCAAGTGTTGTTGAGCGACAGCACATATCGGCTGGTGCACGATTTTATTTTGGTCGGCGAACTCAATACCTTGCGTGTCCGCAGCCGCCGTCTGCCCGTGACGATTTACGAATTGCTCGGCACGACACGTCCGCGCGCGCTTACGGTGCCGCGCCGCGAGATTCGCAAGAGCCCGCGCGTGTTTGTGCAAATGCCCTGTTATTTTCAACGCGTTAAAGGCAGCAATGCACTCGGCGGGTTACATTGTGGCCAGGTTGTTGATATGGGTTATCACGGACTGCGTATGATCAGCCCGGTGCCGCTTGAAGCCAGCAGCGAAGTTATGATGTCGTTGTCGTTGCAGTTGCTTGGTCATCGCACCAGCGACATCTATGCGCGCATCGTTACCGCCGATGCCGAGCAGCAGGGCTATCGGTGCAGTATGGAATTCACCGATATCGATTTAGTCGGACGGCAGACGATCAAGCAGTTTGTAGACAGTCAGATCGGCACTATTTGAATGACTTGCATCGCTTGAATACTTGAACCACCCAAATAGTCCGCAGAGAATTTTTCGCCAAATGACCGAATCAGATTCTGACTTAGCGACACAGTTGCTGTTATTGCAAGAGCGGCATCGCGAGCTAGATATCGAGATCGCGAACTTGGAATTATTCCCTTATCAGGATCAATTGCAGTTGCGGCGCCTCAAAAAAGAAAAGCTGCGCGTGAAAGACATCATCGAGCGCGTTCGCACGATGCTGATTCCCGATCTCGACGCATAACTTCCGCAAATTTTTTCTTGCTGCCGATCCGGGAGCACGTACCGAATAATATCGGTTTGAGATTTTTCGCACACCGTGTGCCGGTGGTGTCTGCTGGTTTGGGTTGCCGCAATGTGGAAAATGCACATTGTCACGGAGGAAATTAACCGCTGGCAGGAAGCTCGGCGTGACAGTGGACGTCAAGTTGCAAAAAACAAAGCCGGGCTTTTGCCCGGCTTTGTTTTTTTAATAATCAGTTATGTTCGGATGCGGCTGGTAGACATCAGCCGGGCGGCCACTGCATGCTTCTACCGCCCAATAAATGCAGGTGGATGTGGTAGACGGTTTGCCCGCCATCGCTGTTGCAATTCATTGCCAGCCGGTAGCCGCTTGCGGCTATGCCTTCTGCTTCCGCCAGCCGTCGCGCCGATAAAACCATGTGGCCGACGAGTGCGGTGTGCTCTTCGTTGACATCATTTAAAGTGGTTAAGTGTTGCTTCGGGACGATCAGAATGTGCGTTGGCGCCTGTGGATTGATATCGCGAAACGCGACGACTTTCTCGTCCTCGAAAACAATCCCAGCGGGAATTTGCTGCGTCGCTATTTTGCAAAATAGGCAATCTTTCATCGCCCCGCCTCAATGCACACGAAAACTTGCGCATCATACGGCTCCTGCTCGCGGACGTCGAATTTTGTAGTCCGAACGCTTTTGATATTGCACCACACTGCTTCTTTTCTGTGCCGATTTGCACTTCGCTGGTGCCCCGCGCCGCGATGTGCGCGTCAATCGCGTAGGTTGTCGCGCTTGCGAGACCCTGTTGAGTGCGGCGCTGTGCGTCGAGTTTTCGTCGAGAAAATACGCATCAACTGGATACATATGCAAACAAAATATCACCTCAATGTAAAACTGCTGCAATCGATCGGTGATAAGTTTTGTTGCTGGTCTGCGAGTGCAACGCAGTGTATTCGATAAGTGGGTACAGCTTTTGCAGTCATCAAACAAGCGAAGCCAGCTTACGTCGTTTAAGGTTGGTTTTGGTTTGAATCTTGCCCCGTATAGGGGCTCCGCCAAGTCAGCGAGGAGTCGTTCCATGGCCGTTATCGAAAGCATCAAGGAAAAAGCCGGCGTGTTGAAAGGTAAGGCCGGTGTCGTGTTGTCCTCTGTCAGTGATCTCAACAAACTGGCGATCGACAAAATGGAAGAGATGTCGAAAATGAACCTATCGTCCGCAAGCTACTTCAGTGAGCTCGGGATCAGACAGATGCGTGCGGTCAGCACGATAAAAGATCTTGAGTCGTTGCGTAAATTCACGGCCGACAGCATTTCGTTGAGCGGCGAAGTCGCCAAGAAAATGCTTGACGACGGCAAGGCGTGGATGGGGGTGGGCGGAGACATGAAAGAAAAAATTACCGACATGTTCGCTTCAAAGGACGAAGTCGCCACCAAGAAAAAGGTTTCCAAAGCTGTTGCAGCTTAGCCGAGGCGCGGGGACGTTGTCAGACGTTACCCGCGTTCTCGTTCCGCGCTGCGTAAAAAAATTTTCTAAGGCTCGGAGGAGTCATCGTGCTCGATTGGTTTTCGCAGTACGCGTCTGTCATTGATCATATTTGCGAATTTCAAAAAAGTGTAGCGGAAGAATTATTTGATCAAGTTGAAGGCGGCACCGAGTCGCAGAAGACAGTGGTCGAAACCACTACCGAGTGCTACCGCAATTTTTATAGCGGCGTGACCCAAAACCCCGCGCGCATCGTCGAGCAGCAAATCAATTACTGGCAGAACCAGCTGCGTCTCTGCAATAACTTGCTCTTGAAATTGATCGGCGAAGAGGTCGATCCGATGGTCCGCCCCAAAGTCGGCGATCGCCGTTTTATCGATAACGCGTGGGAAGAAAACGCGCTGTTTGATTACATCAAGCAAAGTTATCTGCTCGCTTCGGAAAATGTGCTCGACTGCGTGAGTGGTCTCGATGGCGTCGATGAGCGCAGCCGCGAGCGCCTGCAATATTATGTTCGGCAAACGGTAAATGCATTGGCTCCGACCAATTTCGCGCTGACCAATCCTGAAGTGCTGCGCAAGACGCTCGAAACCAAGGGCGAAAATCTGCTTCAGGGCCTGCAAATGATGGTCGAGGACAAGAAAAAAAGCGCCGATATTCTCAATGTGTGCATGAGTAAACCCGACGCCTTCCAGTTGGGAAAAAATATCGCGACGACACCCGGTGCAGTCGTTGCTGAAAATGCGCTGATGCAATTGATTCAGTACGAACCGACGACAACCGAAGCGCATCGCACGCCGATCATGTTAGTGCCGTCGTGGGTAAACAAGTATTACATTCTCGATCTCACGGAAAAAAATAGTTTCGTCAAATGGCTCACCGATCAAGGGCACACGGTTTTCGTTATTTCGTGGACGAATCCCGACAGTACAATGCGCGCGACGACCTTCGATGATTACATGCGTTTGGGTCCGCTCGCCGCGAGCGAAATTATCGAGCGCATCACGGGCGAAAAACAGGTCTCGGCGGTGGGTTACTGTCTCGGCGGTATTCTGCTCGCGTGTACGCTGGCGTATTGCGACTCGCGCAACGAATCGCGCTTTGCGTCGGCTACTTACCTCGCGTCGAGCATCGATTTCCGCGATCCCGGCGATATCGGCATATTGATCGATGAGCGCACGGTCGAGTCCATGGAAAAATACATGAGCGGCACAGGCTTTTTTGACGGGCGCATGCTTTCGGTCGGTTTCAATCTGCTCAAAGAAAACGATTTGTTTTGGAATTACTACGTTATCAATTATCTCAAAGGCGAGCGTCCCGCAGCGTTCGATCTGTTGCATTGGAACAGCGACAATACCAATGTGCCGGAAGCGACGCATCGTTTCGTTATGCGCGAATTGCATCTGCACAATAAGCTGGCGCAAGAACAGGCGATCGCGCTGAATGGACGCAGCATTGCGCTGCGCGATATCGCTACACCGACTTACGTGTTGGCGGCGGATAAAGATCATATCGCGCGCTGGCGTTCGTGTTATGCCGCTACGCAATTGCAGGGTGGCGATGTGCGTTTCGTGCTCGCGGGCTCAGGGCATATCGCCGGCGTGATCAATCCGCCGAGCGCCAACAAATATTATTATTACCTCAATTCAGAAAATCCTGCGTTCGCTGAAGAGTGGCTCGATGGCGCGTTCAAGGTCGAAGGCAGCTGGTGGAATGATTGGGCGGAGTGGCAGCTTCAATTTGCGGGCGATCGCGTACCCGCGCGCGCGATCGATGTGCAATCGGTTATCGAACCGGCTCCGGGCCGCTATGTCATGCGTCGGCTCGACGAAGCCTGGCGTGATGCCGCACGGCAGCGCGCGGCCTGATCAAAATCATCGAAGATGTATCCGTGCCCCGTTGTTATAGTATTTTGATACAAGTTAACAGTCAGTCTGCCGGAATCGTGCGTTCTTTCGCCCACGTGCGCAGCCACTCGATTTTTTCGGCGAGCATCGTCGCCAGCGGCACGGTGCTATCGAGCGCCTGTTGAATATGCGCTGTCGTCATCGGTTCGCGTCGCGCTGAGCATGTGTAAATACTCGTGACCACCGCTTGCTCGATTTCGGCGCCGGAAAATTTTTCGGAATGCGCAGCGAGCGTTTGCAGATCGAAACGCGCGGGATCGAAATTGCGCTGCTGCAGATGAATCGCAAAAATTTCGGCGCGCACTTTCGGCTCGGGCAAGTCGACAAAAAAGATTTCATCGAAGCGACCCTTGCGCAGCAATTCAGGCGGTAAGCCTTGCACGTCGTTGGCGGTTGCCACCATGAACACGTGAGCCGTGCGCTCGGCCATCCACGTCAACAGCGTGCCGAGTATGCGTTGCGAAGTGCCTTCGTCGTTGTTGCCGCCCGCCAAACCTTTTTCGATTTCGTCGATCCACAACACACACGGCGACATCAATTCGGCCTGTTCCAATGCGCGCCGCAAATTCTTTTCCGTTTCGCCAATGAATTTGTTATACAGCGTCGCCATATCGAGACGCAGCAGCGGCAATCCCCACATGCCTGCGACCGCCTTGGCGGCGAGACTTTTGCCGCTGCCCTGTACGCCGAGCAGCAGCACGCCCTTGGGTCGGTCGCGCTGCTGCGAATGCACGGCCTGCTCGCGCAGGCGGAGCCATTCCTGCAAACGCTTGAGGCCGCCGACATTGGAGAATTTGCCGGTGTCGTGTTCAAAACTCAACACGCCGTTCATATCGAGCAATTCAAATTTTGCGCGATTGACGCCGCGAATATCCGCTGTCGTGATTGCGCCGTCGTTGTGAATGGCGCTATGCGCGAGCCGCCGCGCGTCGGCTTCGGTGAGGCCGCGTAAATTGCGCACGAGTTGTTTCACCAGGGCTGGATCGGATTGCAGTAGCTGCTGTGGATTGTGTTTATTCCAAGCGTTAATTTCATCGCGAATGATCGCCAGCAGTTGTGCGTCGTTGGGCATCGCCAGTTGAAATTTCGCGCTGAATCGACGCAGCTCGGGCGGCAATTCCAGTTCGTAGCTGATCAATACCAGCGTGTGGCCGAGCCGGTCGTAGGCCATCGCGATATCTTTGAGCAGGCGCACGTGTTCGGGTTGATTGCCGAGAAACGGGTGAAAGTCGCACAGCGCGAAAATTGCCGGTGAGCTTCGTTTTTTAATTTGCCGCAACACGTCGGCGGGCGACAGCGCACCGTCGCTGACATCGCCACCGAAACCGAGACGATTCAAACCCTCGGTAATCGACCAGCAGAAATAGCCTAATTGGCGTTGCATGGCGACACGCGTCAGCAATTGCAGCGCCGCGGGCTCATCGTGTGTTTCCAGCGCGATCAGCGGTACCTTCGAATCGATGATGAGCGCGAGATCGTTAACGTCCTGCATAACCATTTTCCGGTATCGAACACTGCGAATGAGACTAGCAGACGAAGGCGCGGAGATGTAGGTCGAGCTAAAACCCAGGCATGAAATGAGCAGCCGGTTAAAACGAGGCGAGCAATTTTTCCTGCAGCAAGGTTTCGATCTGCGACGCCTCGACAGCTGGCGCGAAGTAATAACCCTGCACCTGATCGCAGCGGTTTTGCCAGAGGAATTGCACTTGCTCGATAGTTTCGACACCCTCGGCGATAACTCGGAGTTGCAGGCTGTGGGCAAGATTGATGATGGCTTTGACGATGATGGCATCGTCCTTGTCGGCGGGAAGATTGCGCACAAAGCTGCGGTCGATTTTAAGCGCCGCGATCGGCAGTCGCTGCATGTGCGCGAACGACGAATAGCCGGTGCCGAAATCGTCGAGCGAAAAAGTCACGCCGAGTTGCGACAGCGCCGACATGCTGTGATAAGTCTGCTCGGCATTCATCAAAATTGCGGTTTCGGTAAGCTCGAATTCGATGCGATGCAAATCGATGCCGCTATCGGCGAGCAGACGCGCCGCCGTTTCGGCAAATTTTTCATCCTGTAATTGTTTCACCGATAAATTGATCGCGAGATCGATGTGACGGCCGCAGCGCCGCTGCAATTCGCGCATGTCGCGGCACGCCTGCTGAATTGTCCAGTAACCGATCGGCACGATAAGACCAGTTTCTTCCGCGAGCGGGACGAAATCGTTCGGTGCGAGCAGGCCGCGCTGCGGATGGCGCCAGCGAATCAAACATTCGACGCCGACGAGTTGGCCGCTTTCGAGCTCGACGCGCGGTTGATAATAGAGTTCGAATTCGTTGCGGCGCAGCGCGCGGCGCATTTCGGTTTCGAAATGCATTTGGTTGCGCGCTTCGAGATTCATCTGTTCCGTGTAGAAATGGTAATGACAGCCGCGCAATTGTTTGGCTTGCTGGCGCGCGAGTTCCGCGTTGCGCAATAGCGCATCGACATGAAATCCGGCGTCGGGAAACACGGCGATGCCGATGCTGGCGCCGAGCACGAGCGGCGTATCGCCGATCTGATAGGGCTGCGCCATCGCGGTGCTGATTTTTTCCGCGACCGCGACCACGTCGGGCAGATGGCGCACGTCTTCGATCAACACGGTGAATTCGTCGGCGCCGATGCGCGCAAGGTTGTCGGTTTTACGCACGCACTGAGCGAGGCGACGCGCCGTCATTGCGATCAATTCATCGCCGATACTGTGGCCGAACGATTCGTTGACGCGGCGAAAACCGTCGAGATCGACATGCAACAGCGCAAAGCGTCCGCTGTCGCGCTGCGCGCGCACGACGGCGTGCTCGATGCGCTCACGAAACAGTTGCCGATTCGGCAGATCGGTGAGCGCATCGAAGCGAGCGCGATGCGCGAGCTGTAATTCGTTGTGTTTGCGCTGAAGGGCATGACGCACGCTGCGTTCGAGTTGCGCGGCGTCGAGTTGACTCTTCACCAAATAATCCGCGGCGCCGTCGGCGATCGCGGCGCGATCGAGTGCGCCGTCGAGCCTCTCGGTCATTACGATGATTGGGGCTTTGCAATCGCTGAGCACTGCGGCTTTGAGAAGCTCGCGCGCCTGTTCGGGACAATGTTGATAGTCGAGCAGGATGGCGTCGTACTCGCTTGAAAGCATCGTGGCGAGCGCGCCCTCGGGCTGATCGCACCAACTGACGAGGTGGTCACGCTCGATAGTCGCTGCGACATGGGCGATGTGCATATATTCCGCCGGCTCTTCATCCACCAGTAGGATGCGCACCGCTGGTTCGGGCATGTCGCAAATAGCCTTTGTGAGCGGCGCGGGCCTGTCGGTCCAGCGCCGTACATCCACCCAAGTTGTCATAGTTATTTTTTTTAATCCAATTCATGACTTTATAAACAAAAGCTGAATTATTTTCTAGACATTTACGAAAAAATAATTTTCGGCCGCATTCGCGGGCGACGCTGTTAGAATGCCGGGCCGATTCGTGTGCGCTCCCTGACTTGCAGTTTCCTTCTGTATGGGCGCCTCTTCAGTCGTATGTGAGATAGCGAGTCGTGTGCGAGAAAGTGCTGTGACCAGTTTGAATCCCCGTCAACGCGAGGCCGTGCGCTATATCGATGGCCCGCTGCTCGTACTCGCCGGCGCCGGCAGCGGTAAAACCAGCGTTATTACGCGCAAAATTGCTTATCTGATCGAACAGTGCGGAATCGATGCGCGCCACATCGCGGCGGTTACGTTCACCAATAAAGCGGCGCGCGAAATGCGCGCGCGCGTCGGCAAATTGATCGACGGCCCGGCCGCAAAAGGTCTGACGGTTTCCACTTTTCACACACTCGGCCTCACGATTCTGCGCCGCGAGCATCGCAAGCTCGGTTTCAAATCCGGGTTTTCGATTTTCGACGCCGAGGATTGTCTCGGTCTGATTCGCGACATACTCGTCTCCGATCACGGCGGCGATTCGGATCAGGCCGGCGTCGTTCAACAGCGCATCTCGCAATGGAAAAACGACTTGGTGGCACCCGAGCAAGCCGCAGCAGCGGCACAAGGGCCCGCGGATATGCTGTGCGCGCAGGCGTATATCCGCTATCAGCGCGCCTTGAAAGCGTATAACGCCGTCGATTTCGACGATTTGATTTTGCGTCCGGCACAATTATTTTCGAGCGATGCCGAAACGTTAGAACAATGGCGTTCGCGCATCCGCTATCTGCTCGTCGACGAATATCAGGATACGAACGGTGCGCAGTACGAATTAGTGAAATTGTTGGTCGGCCAGCGCCAGGGTTTGACCGTGGTTGGCGACGACGATCAATCGATCTATGCCTGGCGCGGCGCGCGCCCGGAAAATCTCGCGCAATTGCAGAGCGATTATCCGCATTTAAAAGTCGTCAAGCTCGAACAGAATTACCGCTCGACGGGCCGCATTCTCCGCTCAGCCAACCAAGTGATTGCGAATAATGCGCACGTGTTTGAAAAATCGTTGTGGAGCGAATTCGGTCCCGGCGATCCGATCCGCATCGTGCGCTGCGCCAACGAAGACGCCGAATGCGAACGCGTGGCTGGCGAAATTCTCGATCATCAATTGCGTCATCGTGGCAGGTTTGGCGATTACGCCGTGCTTTATCGCGGTAACCACCAAGCGAAACTGTTAGAGTTGAAATTACAGAATTTTCAGGTGCCGTACAAAATCAGCGGCGGCACATCGTTTTTCGCGCGCAATGAAATCAAAGATGTGATGGCGTATCTGCGTCTGCTGATCAATCCCGACGATGACAACGCATTTCTGCGCATCGTCAATGTGCCGCGTCGCAAAATCGGTGCATCGACGCTCGAAGGTTTAGGGACTTACGCCACCGATCGCGGTATCAGCATGCACGCAGCGTGCGAGGAAATCGGCTTGCAGAGTCATCTGCCCGAAGCGGCGCTCGCGCGACTGCGCGAATTTGTCGATTGGCTGCAACAGACGCGCCGGCGCATGCAGGGCGACGACGCTATCGACGCGATCAAAGGCATGCTGCGCGATATCGATTACGAAGATTGGTTGCAGCAAAACGCTTCGAGCCCGACCGTTGCCGAGCGCCGTATGGCGAACGTGATGACGCTCATCGACAGCTTGCAAAAATCGCTTGAGCGCGCCGATGAAGAAAATGAGCGTGAAGATGGCGCCAATGTCGGCGAAGACAGGGGCATCGAAGCGGCGATTGCGAAACTGGTGTTGCGCGATTTGCTCGAACGCCAGCAGGACGAAGAAGAGAGCGATGATCGCGTGCAGCTTATGACTTTGCACGCCGCGAAAGGTCTCGAATTTCCGCATGTCTACATCATCGGTATGGAAGAAGATTTACTTCCGCATCGCAATAGCATCGATTCCGACACCGTCGAAGAAGAGCGGCGTCTCTGTTATGTCGGCATCACGCGTGCGCAACGCACACTCACGCTGACGCTGTGCGCGAAACGCAAACAATTCGGCGAAATGCAGCACTGCGAGCCGAGCCGTTTTCTCGCCGAATTACCGAGCGAAGATGTGATGTGGGAAGGCCGCGACGCGCCCGATCCCGAGCAGACCAAAACGCGCGCGCGCGAAACGTTGGCAGGTCTTAGAAATTTGTTGGATTGAATAGATAAAATTAAAATCGGCTTACCTTCGCATATATAACTATTCCTTCCTTTTAATAAGACCGGCTTGAAAGTTAAGGTAACGAGGTCTGGCGAGGCTCGTCCGCAATAATCTAATGCGCCCATGATGATCTGAAAAGGAGCAACAAAATGGATTTTGTATCGATCGCTGCGACAGTGGTGGCGACGTTATCACCCTATCTTGGAAAAGCGGCGGGGAAATTCGCCGATGCTGCGGGCGGCGCGGCATGGAACAAGACGACTGAGCTTTATCAGCTGCTTAAAGAGCGGGTGGCGGGTACACCCGGCGCGCATGACGCGCTGGCGGAATTGGAGAAAATGCCGGGCGACGCGGCCAAACAAGCCGCGCTGAGCGAACAGTTGAAAAAACTCATCGCCGACGATCCCGATTTTCTCAAGCAGGTGGCGAGCCTGACGGAGGCTGCGCATAACGCCGCGGGTTCTCTGGTGTCTGCGCGCGTGCAAGTAATGCCGCCGTTCAAGCCACTGCTTCACAATATCATTGGCCGCGATGATCTCGTTAAGGAAATCGCGAGCGCGTTAATCTCCGGTCATCGCACGGTTGCCCTGCTGCATTTGCCAGGTATTGGCAAAACTACATTGGCCGCGATGTTAGCCAAAGACGAAACCTTGTTGAAAAATTATCCGGATGGTTTGTTGTGGGCGCACCTCGGGCTCGATCCGGATATCCGTGCCGAATTGTTCAAATGGGCCTATGCGCTCGGCGTGCCCGAAGCGCGCATGAAAAATTTCAAAACGCCCGCGGAGTGGAGCGAAGCCATATCGCAAGCGATCGGCGCGCGGCGCATGCTGTTAATCGTCGATGATGTGTGGGAAGCCAGTGCGGGCGATTATTTTTTAATTGGCGGCGAGAATTGCGCGCACATCGCGACCACACGTTTTCCGATGGTTGCAACCGGTATCGCGACTGCCGGTTTTGAAGTGCGCAAATTGAATATTGCCGATGGCGTTGCGCTGCTAAGCGGTTTTGCGCCGCAAGCCATTGCTGCGGAACCGATAGCAGCGGCCGTGCTCGTCGAGCTTGTCGACGGGTTGCCCCTGGCACTGGTATTGATGGGGCATTACCTGCGGCAGGCAGGAAAATTCAAACAGGCAGGTCGCATTCGCGCAGCGCTCGATGCGCTGCACGACATGGAAAATTTATTTTCATTGCAGCATCCCGCCGAGTATCCCACGGATACGCCGCGCTCGCTCGCGGGCGTGATCGAAACCAGTTACCGCGCGCTGGGAAAAAATCAGTCGTCGCAAATTCAACCGGTGAACGGCGATGAATTGCGCAGAGTGCTGGAGTGTCTATCCGTCTTGCGTCCCGATCCCGCAAAGTTCAGCTTCGCGCTGGCCGCGTTTGTGGCAGACGCTTCCGGTACAGCTCTCTACGAATTATCCGATGCGGGTTTGATTGAGGTAATGCACGCAGAAAATGGCGAGGAATCCACCAATGAGCAATACGAAGTACCGCATGACATCGGCAATCGGTCGGTCGATGAGATAAGCGGCGAAAGTTACGCGATGCATCGCACGATTGCCGAATACGTTCGCACGAAGCTCACACCCGAGCGCGCCAAAGCGCTGCATTTGCGCGCGGCCACTTATTATCGCGAGCGATTGAATGGGTTGGAAGAACAATACCAAAAGGCCGGCAGCGATTACCAAGGCTGGTATCGTTATGAAAATATCGAGTGGCAGGATTGCAAGGATAATTGGCTCTACCATCTATCGAAAACCGATGAGCAACAATTGGCGATCAGCGCTTTCTTGCGCGCATGGTTTGACGGTTTCTGGTGGTGGGGATGTTTTCTCGATTTCAATTTCTGCGACCAGTTGCTGCGCGAATGGGGGCAACGCAAAGTCGTGCCGGAAGCTGAGCAGGGTTTACTGTTGTTAAGCCGCTTCATGCAGGTATATCCCAAAGAGACCAGCGATCGCGGCACCGGTAATTGGCAGTTGGTCCAGACATTGTTAAATGAAGTACGGCAGCGTGCCAAACTCGATGGCGATCCGGAATTATTGACAAGCATCGATGCACGCCACGTGCGCGGCCTGACGAGCATTTTTTTGGCGGAAGCCCAGCGTTTTGGTCGGCGCGATTTTCAAGCAGCTGAAGTGTTATATCGCGATGCGCTTGCCATGTTCGAACGCAACGATGATGCCTGGGACATGGCGTGGACTCTTTATCACCTCGCCGATATGTTGAGTCAATGCGAAAAAACCAACGAGGCTCAAGCATTGTGTCGGCAAGCCTTGCCGTTGGGCGAAAAAGAATGCGATCCGGAAGTGATCGCCAATCTTTATCGTGTGTGGGGCGACATCGATTGCATTAAGAAAAATTTTGACGCCGCCGCGGATCATTACGATTTGGCGGTGCAAAATGCTTACCGCTTTCAGATCGAACCCGAAGCGCCCGACGCTTACACCATCCGCTTTTATGCGCAGGTTGCCGAGCAGGTCTGCACACGGCTGCTCGGCATTTGCGAAGACGCCGAGCCCGAGGCACTAAAAATGGCGCTTGCATTACGCGAGGCGTGGCAAATTGGCGATGCTGCTGATGGATCGACGCTTAAAGAGGCGCTGCATTGGCGCGATGCCAAAACGCTGCTCGCAAACATCTTTCCAGCGCCGCTCGCCGCTGAGGCTTTGCAGAATAACGGCAAGCGCTATGCCAGTGGCGTGAAAGCGAAACTAGCGGCGGTTTGCAGGCGCCACGACAAAAATATTTATTACTGAATCAAATACCGACAAGCTGTTCCCCGTGCTTTTTCTTCAGTGTATCCAATAAACGCTGCGCGTCTTGGCGCCGGCCCATATCGGCGTCGGCGCGATCGGGGCGTGCCGGCGCTGCCAGCGCCTTCTTAAGATGCGCGGCTGCACTGGCGTATTCGCCCTGATCGGCGAGCAGATCGGCGTAAAAATAATTGGCGTCGATGCTGTCGGCATTGATGGCGAGCGCCTTCTGAAAATATTCGGCCGCTTTTTTCTTGTCGCCGTAAGCGATCGGCCAACCCGGAACGTTGGCGTAGAGACTGCCGAGCGAACAATAAATCGAACCCTGCAACGCGGTGGGATCGATTTTTTCGGCATCGAGCAACAGCTGTCGCGCGTGTTTGACTTTACTCAGCGCACCGAGCCCGCCTTCGGCCTTGGCGGTGCTCGACAAAATAATCGCCTGCCATACCAGCGGCTCCGCGTGTCCCGGATACGCCGTCGCCACCTGTGCCGCGCGGTCGGCGAGCTGCTCGAATGCGGACGATTGTTCGTTCTCCGGTGTTTGATAGTTGATGGCGGCCCAGCGGTGCCACTCGTTGCTGAGATCCTGCTGCATATCGGCGCGCGCCGCACTGCTGGCGATCGCGGCGATATAAAGTGCGGTGCGAACCACTCGATTTAAACGCATACGTTTTCCTCCCCACTAATTATTGCGCGGCTTCGGTGGCGAATGGCTGCATTTGCGCGCGTTGCTTAATCAACGATTGATCTACCAGTCGTGGCAAAACCGAGTTGATGCGCACGAATAATTTCTCGGGCCATCCCAGATAACTTTCGCTGTCGTTGCGTTCGATGCTGCGGATCACGCAGCGCGCGACCGCCGCGGGTTCGTCTTGATTCATTTTCAAAGCGCCCGCCATGCGCGCGACCACGGGGCGATTAAAGCCCGTGCGCGTGAAACGCGGCGCGATATAAGTAATGTCGACGCCGCTGCCGGCGAGTTCGCGGCGCAGTGCTTCGGAAAATCCGCGCAGCGCGAATTTGCTCGCCGAATAGGTCGCAAAAAATGGAAATCCGATCGAGCCGAAAATTGAACCGACATTGACGATTTTGCCGCTGCCGCGCTTCAGCATGTGCGGCAGTACGGCATTGGTCAGCGCCATCGGTGCCAGCACATTGATTTTGAACAGCGCGGCAGTATCGATCGCGCTTTCGCGAGAAAAATCGCCGAAGTTTTGCGTGCCGGCGCAGTTGAGCAGAATATCGATGCCGCCCCACAGTTGCAGTGCGGTTTCCAATAAATACTGCGGTGTTTTTTCCGCGCTGAGATCGCCTTGCAAAGGCATCGCATCGGCGCCGAGTTGGCGCAGTTCGGCGGTCAATGCCGACAAGCGCGCTTTATCGCGTCCAACGGGGATCAACGTCGCACCGCGCTGCGCCAGTTGCATCGCGACCGCGCGCCCGATGCCGCCCGTCGCGCCGGTAATCATGATTTTCCTATTTGCAATCATCGTAGTTACTCTGTGTCCAGGCTGTGCGGCTTGGTGCCGACACCGCGCAGCACATTGCCGTAAAGGTGAAAGAACATTTTTGCGCAGCGAACGATTTCATCTTGATCGTTGCGGGTTAGTTTATTGACGAGATTTTCGTAGTCGCCGAGGTGTTCGACATCGAGTGCGCCGTGCGAATTGAGATAGCTGAATGCGGCGGCGGGCAGATCGAGATTGCTTTGCAGCAGCGCGGCGATATCGCAGGCGAGACTGACGCTGGTACCTTCGAGCACGAACACCATGCCGAATAATCCGGCGGGATTGCGCCGCATCACCGTGTCGTAGGCGTAGGCGATCATCAATTCGGTATCGCGATCGGGTATGCCGGCGCGCACCGCGGCGGCATCGCCACCGGCATAGGCGATGTCGTTGAGAATCCACTCGTGATGGCCGATTTCCTCTTCGATGTAATGCGCGACGGCATCGCGCAACCACTCCTGCTCGTCGCTGAGGCGCGCGCCGCACGCCATCAACAATGGCACCGTATGTTTAACGTGGTGATAAGCGCGCGCGAGAAAATTCAAATAATCGCTGAGATCAACCGCGCCGCTCAGCGCTTTGGCGATGATGGGCGCGGCGAGTAAATTCGCGCGATCGCCGGCGGTTTCATGCTGGAGCCGTTGATAAAAATTCGCTGTGCCGGGCATCGGCAGCGTGTGTATAGAGGTCATCGATGTCATGCGCATACCTGTCGAAAATACAATTGCGGCGCAAGCGGCCGTTAGCAGTTGCCAAACCGTTGCGCGTTGAAAAAAACTCCGTCGAGAAAATCCACGCTTTAACGCGCGCATAATCGGGGAGCATCGCATTGGCTGCGCGCACGGCGGCTGCGATCGCCGCATCCGTCGTATCGGTTGCGGCGACAATGACTGCGCAATTGAATGCGCGGCCTTCGCCGAAAACGGCGGCTTGAAAAATCGGCGCCTGCGCGACGAGTTCGCGCTCTATCCATTCGGGCGCAACGTTGCGGCCAAACGCCGTGATAAATAGATTTTTTTTGCGCCCCGTGATGAATAAAAAACCGTCGATATCCAAATAGCCGATATCGCCGGTAGCGATGCCTTGATCGGTGTCGTTTGCGCCGCGGTTGCCCGGATAATTGTCATCACCGAGATGGTTGCGCTCATCTAGATAGCCATGCCACGGCAAACCGTGCACGATAATTTCATTGTCGTTGCTGCAAGAAATACGAACATGCGGCAGCGGTTTGCCGACGCTGCCAATCCGATCTGCGCGTGCGCAATTGAGCGCGACGACAGACGCGCATTCGGACAGACCGTAACCTTCGTAGACCGGCACTCCCAGTTCGCGCGCAGCGCGCAGCGTCGCGGTTGCGATCGGCGCGCCGCCGACAGCGAGATAGCGCAACGTCGTCGGCAGCTCTGAGCCAGCGCGCGCGAGTATCACCAGCGCGTGCAGCAGCTGTGGCACGAGGATGCCGGTGGTCGGTTGCCAACGCTTTAGCGCGGCGAGAAATTGCGCGGGATTCAAATTCGAACTGCCCGACATTCCCAACGCGTGTGCGTTCGGTAAATAAATTGTCGCGCCTGCCAGCAGTGCGGCGTAGAGTCCGCCGACATTTTCGAGCAACGTGCTCAGCGGCAAAATGCAGAGATGCCGATCGGTGTTATTTGCCGAACTGGCATTGCGCAATTGTTCGGCGACATCGGCCAACATCTGCTGCGTCAGACACACACCTTTCGGATTGCCCGTGCTGCCCGAGGTAAACGTTATTTTCCACACCGCGCCGGGTAGTTCAGCCGTGTTGCCGTGCTGTAACCAAACATTTTTCAGTTCGGGGCAAATGGCATTAACGCCGCAGCGTTTCCACGCGAGATGCGTAATGGCCGCGGTGCGATCGGTGATCATCAAATCGATGCCCGCGTCGCGAACGGTATTGGCCAATTGTTCCGCCGAGAAAAAAATCGGCAGCGGCACAATCGGAATATGCAAAAGATACGCGGCGAGATCGACGATCGCCCAGGCGCAACTATTGTCCGCGAGCAGACCGATAACGCGCGGTCGTTGTTGCGCAAAATATTCAGCCATCGCCTGCACGCGCGCATAGAGTTCGTCATAACTGAATTGGCTGGCGCAGTCCTCCAGCGCAATTTTGCGCGGTGTTGTCGCGGCATGTTGTTGCAGCGCTTGCAGGATCGAATTCATGCGCAGCGTTCCATCGATTCGCCGGGCGCGGAGTGCGCATTTGATAGCGTCGCGTAACCGCTGCGGATTTCGCCGGCCATCACGCGCGGTGCGTGTGCGTAATACGTGCCCCAATGCGCGCGCGCTGCGACCGGCAGGCATGCGCTGTCGGCCGGCGCGATATCGAGCAGCGGCAGGCCCATGCGCGCAAACGCATTGCGCAGTGCGCGCGTTCCGGTGAAGCTGACCCAGGTGAAATTTTCCGCGCGTAAATGTTGCGTGAGCAGATGAATCATCGCGCGCGCGGCGCCGGGCAGCGCGCCCGAGAAATGGCCGATTTCAACAATGCCACTGCGCTCGACGCTGCGCCCGCAGCGCGCGCCGATTTCGGCTTCGATCGCGCCTTGAAGATACTGTTCGAGAAATAATTTGCGGCTCGTGGTGCGCAATCCGAATGCGCCGCAGAGATTGCCGTCGCGCGCGCGCAAACCGAACAGGCGCGGCATGAATGCATCGATATGAGCGCCGAAGTTTTTCGCATAATTATCGCGGATGAACGTTTCGAGACGATGGCGCTCGCGGTTGTCGGCTTCAAACAATTCGCACGCGGCGAAGAGTTCACCGAAGTTGAATTGAGAGATATTGTCGGGTTTCATCGGCGCACACGCGTTGAGAAGGCTTGCACGTGCTATCGCAAGCGCGATGCCAAATTCGGCTGATCAGCGCATTGCGTTGTTTTTTCGAGATTTTTAAAACGGATGCGAAATTATTGCACGGTGTCGCGAGCGTGATACTGCAAGAGTTGTCGACCGATATTGCAGCGTTGCGCAGATTATTTCGGGCAATGTGGAACCTCGCCGATCATGAGCACAACATCGATATCGTGATCGGGAACACATTTCGAGACGTAGCCGATGGCGCCCGGTACCGAGCGCACGAATAAAATCACCGCCGTTTCGGAGGCGACCACGTGCGGCGGCAGCACGCCGTGGAAGTACATGTCGCTCCAATAATTTTCGAATTGCTCGGGCGTGCCGCCGAGAATCGCCTGTGAAAATACGTCGCGCAGCGGATGATCGGCGGGCAAATTGACCGGGTGAATGCGCGCGCCGTCGCTCCAATAATCGCGCTTGTGCAGAAATATTTGCGCGATATCGCTTTGCGCCAGCGGGCCATGCGCCGAACCCGAAGCCGTGATGACGGCGAAGGCGCGCGCTTCGGCGCGGCACAGCGATGCGCCGCAAAATAACAGCAGCAGGCATAACAGCGCGCGCGGTTGAAAACGCATCGACGTCGGCGTGCGCATGCTTAAAACATCACGCTAAAGGAGGATAGAAAACCCTCCTGCGCGCCGATGATGTTGTGTTTGCCGCCGATCCATTCGGCTTTGACGACGAGCGCGCGCGAGATGCGAAAGTTGAGGCCGGTTACCCACAATTGTGTTGCGGCGTCTTCCTGTGCTTGCCGAAAACTTTCGAAGCGGCCGACCGCATACAGACGCTGCGTGAGCGGCAGCGCCAGCTGTAAATAACCGCCGCGCTCGTCCCAGGGTTTACCGTTTTCGGAGAAGCGATAAATGCCTTCGCCGCTGAGTTCGCTGCGGCGATAGGTCCAGACGAAATCGGCGCCGATGAGATTCTTCTTCTCCTCGCTCGCATTTTTCTGCTCGAAATTCGCGTACGAAAAACCGATGGTGAGGTCAGGCGAAAGCGGCAGGCTCAGACGTGTGCCGATCGCTTCATAGAACGGATCCTGATCGGGATTGGCGCGCCATTCGTGGCCGTTCGAGCCGTAAATCGTGTATTGCGCACCGCTCGTTCCGGGCATATTGCCGCGCAGCATGACGCCCGTGACATTGGCGGGATACGCTGCGCTGGTCAGTTGCGGACGCGATGTGGTCCACACCAGCGGCGCCGCATGAATTTCATTCCAGCGGCCGATCGGTGTGAGGAATTTACCGATGCGCAAGGTATTCGTGTCGGTGACCGCGTAATCGACGTACAAACGTTCGAGCGCGAGATAGCGATCTTCATCCTCGCGTTGCGCCGGGCGCGACGCCACCACATTTTCGTAATCGAGTTCGGAGAAAAATTTCCAGCGCTGTTCGCTGTCCCACCAGAGAAACGCGCTGAGATGATCGAGATCGGCGCGCGCCGGTTCGGCGCGCAAGTTATCGTAACTGGCCGAGGCGTAGCCGCCGAGCATCCAATTGGAGTCGAATAAGCGCAGGCCTTCGCCCAAATGGTACGCGTCAGCCGCAGCGGCGTCGGCATTGGCGCCGGCGGCGGCCACCAGCATCGCAATAGTGGCGAATCGCCTGAGCTGGATGAGGGTTTGTGCAGCGGTACGGGATCGATGCTTGGGCATGAGCGAAAAATTTATTCCACAATTTAATCTGCGATTAATATTGAACGCATGGTTGATTTAATTGGTGCTTGTCCATCAAAACGGTTTACTGTATTTAAAAGCCGGTAACTGCATTTGAAAGTCAGTAACTGTATTTGAAAACCGGTAACTGTATTTCAAAAGCAATCGGGCTGTCGTAAACAACGCTCGAATGAGACAAGACTTGTGGCAAGACTAATCGAAAAATTACCTATATTCACGCAAACGATTCAGGTATCGCGCCGCCAGTGTCCATTCGCAAAACAGTAGCCGTTCGCGAAACAGCGTCCATTCGCAAAACCGTGACGATTCAAAAAACGCTGCTCATCGCTTTTCTCGGCGTCAGTCTGGTGCCGGCCATGCTTTTAGGCGGCATGGCCTTTGTCAAGGCGCGGCAGGCGTTGCAGGCCGAAATCGAACGCAATCTCGCCGTTGAAGTCGACGGCATCGCCGCTGCGATCGACAAAATGCTGTTCGAACGTTTGCAAAATGCCGCGACGTGGAGCCGTCTCGATGTCATGCAGGACATGCAGTTTCGCGATGTCGATAAACGCGCCTCGCATTTTCTGGCGGATTTGCAAAACGGCTATCGCGATGTGTATTTGAATCTTTCGTGCGTCGATCCGCAGGGCGATATCGTTTGCAGCAGCGATGCGAAATTAATTGGCCGGCACGCGCTACCTGGACGCGAGTGGCAGCGCGCGACGCTGTCGGGTGTGGCGATCGCTGTCGATTTGCCGATTTTGCAAAATGCACCGGCGCTGATTATGCGTGTGCCGGTGCCGGCGCGATTCACGGAGGGAACGCTGGGGCAATTGCAACTCACGCTCGACTGGAACGAAATCTACGCGGTACTCGATCAGGCGGCGGGCAGCGATGGCCGCATGCTCGCCGTGCTCGATCGCGAAGGGCGTTTGATCGCGGCATCGAAAGCGTTGCGCGAGCGCGGTCTGCTGCTCGGCACGGCGTTGGCGGATTGGCGGCGCGACAGCGGCGGCGGTGTGGTGCGTTTGCAATCGGGTCGCCCGCTGCTCGATGCCGATGTGATGGTCGGCGCGGCGACCGCACCGGGTTATGCGAGCTTTGCCGGATTCGGCTGGACCACGCTGATTATTCAGCCCATCGCGCAGGCGTTGGCGCCGGTGCATCGCATGGCGATTATTTTTCTGGGTCTGCTCGCGCTCGCGATTTTGCTCGTGCTTATCGTCGCGATTTGGATCAGCCGCGAAATCGCGCGGCCCGTGGTGGCGCTGACGGGTTTCGCGCGCGATTACATCCGCAGCAAAGTGTTGAGCGCGCCGCCGCAAGCGGGTCGCGGTGAAATCGGTGAACTGACCGGCGCGTTCGTGCAGATGGTGCGCGATATCGATCAATCGCAACAGAATTTGGTGCGCGCATCGAAACTCGCCGTGGTCGGCGAAATGTCGTCGGTGATTGCGCACGAAGTGCGCACGCCGCTCGGCATCTTGCGTTCCTCCGCGCAAATGCTGCTGCGCGAAGATCGTATTAGCGCGGAGGGGCGCGAACTCGCGGGTTTTATCGAAAGCGAAACCGAACGCTTGAATCGCCTGGTCACGGCACTGCTCGACGCGGCGCGGCCGCGTGCACTGACGTTCAGCGATGTCGACGTGCAGCAGCTCATCCAAAAATGTGCGGCGATGCTGAGCGCGCAAGCGGAAACCCGCGGGATTGCGATTTCACACAATTTGCAGGCGGCCAACGCTGTGATCGAGTGCGACGAAAATCAGCTGACGCAAGTGCTGCTCAATTTGTTGATCAACGGGTTGCAGATTCTCGCGCAAGGCGGCCATATCGATATCGCCGCGCACGACGACGCGCAGAATATGTATATCGACATTGCCGACGACGGCCCCGGCGTCGACCCGGCCGAACGCAAAAAAATATTCGAAGCCTTTTTCTTCAAGCGCGAAGGCGGCATCGGTCTGGGGCTCGCCATCGTGCAACAAATTATCCATGCGCACGGCGGCGACATCAGTGTCGGCGAGAGCAGTCTCGGCGGCGCGCTATTTCGCATTCAATTGCCGCGCGTGCAACTGGGATAACGGTTGCGCGATCGGGATAAGTGTTAGGTCACCGAGGTCATTATGAAAGGTAAGCAGATACTGGTTGTCGACGACGAACCGAAAATGCGCCGCGTGCTGGAAATCATGCTGGAGAAAATCGGTTACAGCGTGTTGAGCGCGAGCAACGGCGTTGAGGCGCAGGAAATTTTCGCCGCCAACGCCGTCGATTTGATCATCACCGATTTGCGCATGCCCGAGATGGACGGCATCGAATTGCTCGGCACTGTGCGCGCAAAAAATTCGGAAGTGCCCGTCATCGTGATCACGGCGCACGGCACGATCGAAACCGCCATCACCGCGATGAAACACGGCGCCAGCGATTATCTGTTGCGGCCGTTCGATATCGACGTGCTCGAACTCGCGATCGAGCGCGCGCTGAGCGGCGCTGAAATTGCGCGCGAGAACGCGTATTTGCGCCAGGAACTCAATCGCGGCTGGGATGCTTTCGTCGGCTCCGGCAAACCGATGCAAACGGTTTATGAATTGATCAAGCGCGTCGCCGCGAGCAAAGCATCGGTCTTGATCACGGGCGAAACGGGCACCGGCAAGGAATTGGCGGCGCGCGCGATTCACAATGCGTCGTCGCGCCGCGATAAATTATTCGTGCCGATTAACTGCGCGGCGATTCCCGCCGATATTCTCGAAAGCGAATTATTCGGCCACGAAAAGGGTGCGTTCACGGGCGCCGCACGCGAGCGCATCGGCAAGTTCGAGCTGGCCGAAGGCGGGACAATTTTTCTCGACGAACTCACCGAAATGCCGTTGGCGCTGCAATCGAAATTGTTGCGCGTGTTGCAGGAAAATACCATCGAGCGTCTCGGCAGCAATCGCACCATCAATCTCGATATCCGCGTTATCGCCGCCACCAATCGCAACCCGTTGCAGGCGATCAGCGCGGGCACGTTGCGTGAAGATTTGTATTATCGCGTCAACGTATTTTCCATCGAGCTGCCGCCATTGCGCGCGCGCGCGGAAGATATTCCAGGGCTGGTCGAACACTTCATCGCGAAACACGAAGGCTCGTCGGCGCGCACGCAATTGACGACGGGCGCGCTCGAATTGTTGCAGGCGTATGCCTGGCCCGGCAATGTGCGCGAACTCGAAAATACGATCGAACGCGCGCTGATTTTAAGCGGCGGCGGCCTGCTCGATGAGCAGTATTTTCCGCTCGACCTCAACGCTGCGCCTAAAATAGTTAGCGCTGCGAAAGCGGCGGACACTTCTGCTGTCGCCGCGTGTAACGCATCGGGATTGCCGCCGCTTAATCAGGCGGTGGAAGAACTGGAGGCCCGTCTCATTGAGCAGGCGCTGACACAAGCCGACGGCAATAAAGCCAAAGCGGCGGCGCTGCTCGATATCAGCGAGCGCACGCTGTGGTACAAGCTAAAAAAATATCAGCCGCACATTGCGGGTAAATAAATCGTTCACTGCAAGAATTGTCTGCAAATGTTGTTAACAGTCTTTGCGGTAATTGCACAATCTGCTTTGCTGAATATTAAAAGTCACCGGGAAACAGCGGTTTATAAAATGTCCACTGCTGGTATTCCTTTTGCTGTGTAGTCAATTCACACAGCCAGAGAGGAACACGCTATGACAATCAATGCAATCGCATCCAGCAATGTCGCTGCACAAAAACCTATCGCCGCGCCGACCGGCGAGGCGCGCGAAACCGGACCCGATCATGATGGCGATGCCGATGACGCGAGCAAAGTAGTCGCTGCCGCGGTTAAGCCCGCCGCGCCGGTCGTCAACACATCGGGTCAGATTACCGGCGGCTCGGTTAACACCAAAGCGTAATACGAGTCAGTCCTCCATTCCGAAGGCGTGCCCGCGCCGAGGTGCGGGCGCGATGTCCGCTTCCCCCCTTTTTAGTTAGATGTGCTCGGCGCATCGGCGGGGCACGGAATGGAGCTTTTACTGAATATGCTGCGGTAGATTTTCCAGGTGCCGTTCACGCGCTTGAAAATATTCACGTACTTGCCGCTGTCGACATCCTCGACGCGGCGTATATCGCGTATCCGGTAATTGCCCTCGTCGTAGGCGATGTCGCCGCTGATCGTACTGGTTTCCGAGTTGATCCAGAATTGCATGCGTCGCCGCAGCGTTTCTTCCATGTATTGCTTGATAGCGGCTTTGCCTTTCACCGGCGCGCCGAATCCCGGCAACATTTCGCCGTCGTCGGTAAACAGTTCGGACGCGGCGGCGGAATCGCCGGCATTGAAAGTGGTGCGCAGTGAGGTGATGACGTCGGGCGGCAGCGTTTCTTCGTGCATGCTACAGCCGGAGATGGCTAGCAGAATGACAATACAGGCAGACAGCGGGATTTTCGTTGTTTTCATGCAGAAGTCCTCAGTCCGTAGAAGTTTCGATGCGTTGAGTGCCGCATAACCCAGTTATTGAAAAGCATAGACCGTTCAACCGCAGGTGTCGGCATCGGCGACAGGCGGAAGCAGCGCCATCGCAAAACTGTCGGAACCCTTTCCATCTCGATCAGCACTCAACGCGACGCGGGCCAATAAGTAATTGGCTCCAAACACTTTTGTTATTGAGGCCCGGTTATTGCGACGTGTTCGGCACAACATAAAAATTAAGAGGCTTCGTCATGGCGATCAATCGCGTTGGCAATACCGTAGACGTCTCCATTCCCGCATTTATTTACGAGTTATTACCCCTCCTTTACATAGCCGGCGGTTTCTTAGCGGCTGCGAAGATTGGCGGCGCATTGGTCAATCTATGCAGCGTCGTGCTGATATTGACGGGCGTGCAAATATTGCGCATGCGCAGCCGCTATCGAGAATCCATGAAATTCCCGCAACGCAATCCGGTTCGGAGTCGCAGTTAACAATAGTCGGATTCAAATCTGAGGTGCATCGCTTCACTCTGTTTCTCGGCTCCCTTTATTTTTATGAAAATATTTCTGGAAGGAGAGCCTTCATTTTTTCGTGCAGTTCTATTTTTTTCTCAGGTGTCTCATTCACCGATTGCCGATGATTTTTCCAACCCGTCAAGCAAGGCGATGCCACAACAGTTAATGCTGAAGTTGCCGCTTAAAATAAACCTGCTACAGCATGTCCAGTAGAAAGCGGATACCCAACCGATGGTTTAACTTGCGCGTTGCATCCACTCAGCATATAAACCGTCGGGTAATTATTTAATCGACGGAATTCCACGAGGAGCGGGCAATGAGCGATGAATCCAGTGCTGAAATACGAGATGCCAGAAAAGATTGGATGACGCAGCATCGCGCGATGTATCTGCGCTCGGGCGGCGCGCAGGGGCATATCATGGACCTCACGGCGGTCGGCGCGCATTCGTTCGGGACGCACTGCTTGGTGAAATATGCAGGCCGCAAGAGCGGGAAGATTTTTATCACGCCACTGTGCTATGGCGATATCGGTGGCGAAGTGGTGATCGTGGCGTCCAAGGGCGGCGCGAACGAACATCCCGATTGGTATCTCAATATTCGGGAAATGAAAGCGGTCGAATTCCAGATTGCCACGCAGGCATTTCGCGCTACGTGGCGCGAGCCGGAAGGTGCGGAGCGCGAAAAAGTGTGGAATTTTATGGTGGATTGCTACCCGTTCTATGCCAACTATCAGGCGTCCACTCAGCGCCGGATACCTCTCGTAATGATGAAGCCCATTGAAGAGATAAAAGTCTTTACGGAAACCGACGCCACCGGCAGCAGACAGTTGTAGCGCCGCAAAAAAAATCAGTCTTGGTAGCGCAGATCGACATGCGTGGACTCGCCGTTTGGCCCCATCGGCGAGTCGTATTCCAACACGCTACAAACCGGATTGGCGTGCGAGGCGAAAAGATTGTCTTCGTCTTTCATCACGTGAGGCAGGCGCGCTGGATCGCTGATAATTTTCTGTGAATTCTCGAAATCCTCGCGACTGTTCCACCAGATTTCCATAATGCAGTCATAACCGCAGTCGTGCACCGTGCCCGTGACGGGATTCTTTTCGGGTGTCAGGTAACGCCGCACATAGCGCACCGCATTGGGTATCGATGGCGAGCGCCCCATCCGCTTCGACAACTGCGAGTGCTGGTTTTCGTAGTAATCCATGAATTTATCCATGCTCATGTCCGGCCGTTTCTTGAAAAAACAGATTTGCTTGAACATTGAGTTTTCTCCCGCTGGTTATTTTCGATTGTGCAAGGATCGCATCGAAATGCCAACACGAAGAGTTTAAGGGCCGGCATGAAGATATTTAAGGCGTTGGAGCCGGGGATATCGGATGGTGCCCAGGGGCAGAATCGAACTGCCGACACAAGGATTTTCAGGAATCGCACCGTGCAGCCGCCAAAAGCCCTTCAATGTGCCGAGCAGGCACCTTCAAATGATCGCCGGACAAATGTGCGTAACGCAGCACCATCTGAATCGTAGACCAGCTTCCCAACTCCATTAATTCCCGCATCCCCGTACCGTTCTGAGCATGCCATGACGCCCATGTATGGCGTAGATCGTGCCAGCGGAAGTCAGTTATTCCGGCCCGCTCTTTAGCCAGCTTCCACGCCCTTGTGCTAGTCCGAGACACCGGACGGCCGTTATAAACAAAAACCCATTCGCGATGCTCGCCACGTTGCGATCGCAGCACGGCAATGGCGTCAGCATTAAGCGGCACCGGGAAAGCTTTACGATTCTTCGACTGCGCAGCGTGTATCCATGCCATGCCACGACCGAGATCGATCTGGTCCCAACGAAGCCCCGTTACGTTGCTTTGACGTAGCCCTGTTGCTAGAGCGAACAGCGCCATAGCGCGCAGGTGCGACGGAAGTTCGTACAGCAAGCGCAGAGCATCTTCAGGGGGCAACCACCTCACACGCGCCGGAGGTTCCTTGAGCATGCAAATACGGGGTACACGCTGAATCCATTCCCAATCGTCGCGAGCCATGCGTAGAACGGCCCGAATCAGCGCAAGGTAACGGTTTACAGTGGACGGGGATGATTCGCGAAGCTTAGCTTCAGTGACACACTCAACGACATCACGTGTAATTTCGTCAAGGAAGTACTCGCCGAGATATTTTGCCAACCATGCAAGCTTGCCGCGATCGCTTTTAATGTCAGCCTTGTGCGATTTTTCCCGCATCCATCGAGCGGCAGCTTGCAACCATGTACGCCGAGTATCCACAACTAAAAATCCAAACAACAGGAAAAAATTTAAAAAGCGATCTAGATTTGAATGGCAATTGAGCTTAGCCAAGGATAGAACACAATGCTTTCAAAAATCGGAATAATTCTTTTCGCCGCAATAAGCACAACAGCCATCGCTGAAATTTATCAGTGGACCGACGAAAAAGGAATTACACACTACAGCGACGCCATACCAAAAACTGGGAAGACAAAAGACGGAATACAATTGCGCGATAACAACCTACCAAACCTAACGACAGTACAGCACAGCGAAGCGCAAGCGCGTCAAGAGAAAGAACAAACCAGCCCGACTTTTATCGAAATAAGCGACCACACCGCAGGCGTTAATTGCAATTCAACAAATCTAAATTCAATTGACCGAAACAATGTGTTAGACGCATGGCAAGATCGCGAGTGGCGAGACTGCCACGGCATGAAAGAACAATAAAAAGACTTTTCGCTCGCCGCTAGGCAAGGGTTGCAGTCAGGACTGCAACCCAGCCAATAAGCTTATTTCTTATCGAGTGTCGATCAAGCCCGCCTAACGGAAACAGAAAAGACGTTTCCGATAGATCGAGCTTGACGATTAGAGTGAGTTTGAATCTTTCGGAGCTTGAAAAGCTTGAGCAATTACACCCACAGATTTTTCGCCTTCGCACATCGCATAGAAAACTTCATTGTAGCCAGAGATTTTAACCATGCACTCAGCGACGGGCTGAACCTTGTACCCCGCCTGAATTAAATCCTTTTGATCAAAGCGAGCATAGTTATCGCCATCATCGACACGAAAAACATATTCAACACCCTTGCCATAATCCGACGCAGCCGTTATCACAATTTTTCGACCATGTAGCACACTGCTAGACTGGGCCGCGCGAATATTTGCTAACTCCTGAGCTGCTTTAAAATTTTCGGGCACAGCACGCGACGTTTGCAAAGAAGCCGAAGCGCCGCGACCTTTATCAATATCCTTGTGTAGGTTGTGATAGGTGCGCCAACCGAGAAAAACAGCAAGAATCGGTAATATCACCATCGCCGCCAACATCGATTTAATCTTGCCGCCCTTCAAAATATTCGCACGATCGTCAACACGTTTTTCGTTACCGACATCGCCCGCTTTGCTTTGGCTAGCCGATTTATAGAATTTAAAATTCTCAGACTTATACGTCTCAAACATTTCACGCAAACGTTGTGACGGCGGCGGATTCTGACCCGTTACAGCGCCTTGATAAATATCGACCCGAAAACGATTGTCTTGCCCTACGGCATCGAGCTTCGTGCAACGGAACGTCTTATCGACCAACTGACGAACGAATGCGCTGAGCTGCGCAAGATCTTGCGTCACTAAAATAATTTGTGTTGTGGTTCCCGCTTCGTTGACCTTGTGGCCGTGCATGGCGAGAAATTCTTTATGCACGGAATTGACGTTATTCGCTTTCAGCCCAGCGGGCCAGAAACGCCAGCATTCATCGAGCACAAGCATTGCGCCAGCGGGCAGTACGTCATCAAACCATTTAGGGTTGTCGATTATATCTTGCGAATCGAAAACGACAGGAACCGCGCCTAATTCAGATAACCAGACATCGGCATGCAGCGGGATATTCGTATACACGTCGCGACCTTGTTTGATCGCTTCCACCATAATCTGAGTTACCGAGTAACTTTTCCCCGAGCGCGGTAGACCCGTATAGGCGCTTATCGACATTTTCTAACGCACCAACGAACACCACGCTGCAAAAGCCGAACCGTCGAAAAAACACCGATAAGAAAAACCAGCGCGAAAAAAATTCCAATCATGATAAATCACCCTATCAACGGAATCCGCCGTATCAGAAAGCGAACGCCATACGCAGAGCCCAACACCGCAGCCCCAAAACCAAGGTCGAACGGACCGACAAAATAGCCGACGCTGGGCGGGATATTCGATAAAATATCGGCACCAGATTGCGCCCAGTCAGGCACAGGAATCGCATTAAACACCGCTACAATCGCGTTAAAAATTTGCTCGGAAATCCAAATAAAAAAGCCTTTGATCTCATCCTGGACCCACGTCAACCAGCAGCCAATATCGGTATAACCACAACTCGCATTAGCCATGTTAAGCACTCAGTAAAATTAAAATACCCATCGCGACATACACGACGTGCATGACCGCAGCGAGAGTCGGCGCAATGCTGTCGTAAAGCGCACACTGGGAATCCATCACAATCGATTGATTAAACAGCGAGAGCGTGGCCGTTGGACATGCGCCAACGTTCACGGCCCCGCCAATACCGGAACCGCCGGCAAGAGAGCCCAACGGAGTACCCTTAACACCGGTTTCAAAAGTATTGAAAGCGTCACCAAATGATGCGGCAGTGCCTTGCGTATGCGTTAAACCACTTTGCGTACCCGCAATACAATCCGCATAGTTAACCGCTGTAGGATCACACTGACCAGCACCCGAACCCGATCCACTACCAGAACCAGTTCCAGTGCCGCCACCATTGCCAACACCAGTGCCACCCGACGATGCGGAAGTTCCGCTAGTACCGCCCGTAGTATTCGTATTCGTCACAACCGACTGAGAGCCATTGGCATTCGTAGTGGTAACGACCGTCGTTGTCGTCACCGTTCCGTTATCATTCACAGCAGTCGTCGTTGCCGTAGAGGACGAACCACCTGTTGCAGAAGACGATGAAGACGACGAACTCGAACCACCACCGCTAGCACTCGCCGAATTACCGCCCGCAGCGCCACCCGTACAACTTTGCGCCGTACCATTGGAATCGAAATAACACGTTTTAGAACCATCGGGCTTGTCGATACAATTGTTACCACCGCCTAAATCAATAATATCGACAATATGAAACATACAACCGCCAACGCATTGCTCAGTAGACCCAAGACTTAAAGAATCACCCGCAGCAACACCAAACCCTAAACTCTGTTGATCTGTATTACACGACTGAACACAATTACCCGTTTGATCGCGCGCTTGACCAATTGGACATTTCGCGACACATTGACCACCAACAAGATCATATAAAACTAAATCACAACCACAACTCTGAGTTGAATTATTCCAAATCGAACCAGTATTAGGACATTTAGCGGGAGTTAAATTAAAAGTTGCCGGAGTACCACAACCTGTACCTTGACCGGTAACATTTCCAGACGGACAAAGCCAAACACTCGCAGAATTAGCCGTTATTGTTTGAAAAGCGACTTGATTACCAATCCCGCCGTTAATCGAATTCCAATACGCCTTAGCACCATCAATCGCACCCTGAGCCGAAGAAAAACAAAAATTGCCGTTAGTGGTTTGGCACCACATAGGGTCAGCACTCGCAGATAAAGTCGCGAGCAATAAAATTGCGCAAAGTAAAAGACGCATCACCAACGCCGCCCTACAAAAACAATAAAACACGCAGCGCCGAGTACAAAAAATGTGTAGTAATAAAGATCAGCCATAGCTCACCACGAATTGGCTGGTAGCGAACCACCAGCCTTTTCGATCAACGATTAACGACGAATAAAACCGAGAACAAGACGCGCACCTTTCATCGCTACATAAACCGCAGCGAGCAAAGCAGCGACAGCGAGCACCGCAGTAATTACCGTCGAAAAATCCACCGCAGTCGTTAACGTCGTAAAATCAGGACCAGCAGCGTGAGCACCAAGGACAAGACCGAACGACGTAGCAACCAGTGCCAATTTTGTTTTCAGTTGTTTCATAAATCACCTCAAAGTAAAAGACGCTCCACTTTTTAATATCCTCGCCGGGAGCGTATCGGCGCAGGATTCAATTAACCTTTACGAATCAACTTCAAAATAATTGCAGCGCCAATGCAAACAACCCAAACCGGCATGCAAAAGAAAAAACCAGCGCCGAATGCTTCGATAATTGTTGTCGGGTCAAGCGTCGAAGGGTCGAATGGCACAGCAAGAGAGTTCATTGGTTGCCACGAACCATCATTGCTCGAATCGGTGCCAATACAAACGGGCTTACCTTGTGCAACACCACCACTCATCGTCGTGGTAACAGCAACAGACGAACCCAAAGAATCGTCACATGTAAAAACCCACTGCGTAGCCAGAGCAAAATTGCAACTCAGCAGGAGAAGAACCGACAACAAAAAACCTTTCATGCCGCAACTCCATCAAGTATTAATTGCTGCATTCGCCGTTGCACGAATTCAGTCAGTGCAAGGAACAACGAGCTACCACCTCCGAAGTGCGGCACATTGAAATAATCGGCAAGCTCGGATTCAATACCCATCGCGAGAAAAGACTTCACGACGAAATCACAAGTGAAGCGACGGCGCGCAGCGACGCGCAGAAAATTGCCAATAAAAAAAGCTACATTTCTGCGCGTTGTGCCGGATGCGGTTTTATAGGATCGCTGATATAGAAATGCCGTTTCGTAAGGATTAAAACGCACATCTTCATGCAGCATTTGCCAAAGCGGATCAACGTAACGGTAAGAGTGTTGCAAGCGAAATGAATCGAGACAGTAACGCCAGAGCGCGTTCAAATGCGGTACCAAGCGCTTAAAGGTCGGATGATCGCGGTACTCTTCCATCCCTTCAGTGCCGCGCGCGAATTGCGCTACGACGGAATGATGAAGCCTTGCTTCAATACGTTTTACATCGTCTCCGGCTTTAAATTCCGCCTCATCGACATTATCAACTGATAACGTTTGCGACCAAACCGAAAACCAGAAGTCCGATTTGTCTTTTGCAGCGATTTCAACAGTTTTATTGTAAACCGAGAATTGTACCGCCGAAGGTTGGCCATACGTGAACGTTTGACGATCACCGTACACGCAGGAAATTTCATTGAGACCGTTATAGGATACTTGCGCAATGCCATCGAATTTAAACTCCCGTTTTGCTTTGCAAACAAAGCGCTTTTCAAAATCGTGAGGGACTTGGAAATTTTTAAGATCAACCGCGAGATGTACCGCGCAACCGGATGGCGCGAGGTCAGACGCGAAAAATTTCGCGATAGCCTGAATTTTATCGGTCAGTTCATCGGGATTATATTTTGCGATTGTCTGCGGAGACACTTCGATCTTGATATGCGGCCCCAACTCACTGGCATCTTTGTAGAAGCTTTTAACGAGGACGACGTAGCCGAGATCGCCGTTTTTGAGAATGAATTGGTAGCCTGACTGTTTAGCGGAGCGAGACAGCATCCAATCGATACCGCCGATATTAAGCACATCGCCACCAATGGAATTAACCAATAAATCATGTACGTCCTCCTTAAGAATGCCGTTATAAAGCTGTTTAACGGTATCGACACCGCAGTGCAGCATGCGCACATCGGATAAATCGATACTTTCAACCGCTCGACCATTTTTCATTGAGAACACCTGACCCGATCTATCCCAAAACTTGTTTTCGTACGTAGCCATCGCGAACCCTTTTATTAAAAACGTTGAATCGTTTTATCGTTTCGGGGCTTTGGTGCCCTCTTATTATTTACGTGTTACAAGAACGTAAAGGCGCGATGCGCGCCTTCGCTCCGCTCAGAGCGCGCATGCGCTGCTGTTCTCGACCACGGAACTCACCAACGGCCAAAGCTCTTGAGTGATAAGCGCATTAGCACGGTTAAATTGATTCCAATCGCCCGCTACGTAGCTCCGAGCCAGCGTTTCATTGCGCATGACAAAGGCCTGCATCATGCGCACATACACATCGGAAGGAAGTACGAGCGTGACGCTGGATTCACTCATGACGCTTTTGCCGCACGCACAGGAGAGGCTTTAACGCAGTGTTGCCCCATCTTGCCGCCACCCGCTTTGCGAAATTCCAAATCGACGTTGCAATCGAGCGGGTAACCATCGCGTGGCAGACCGTTAAAAACGTCCTGATCACAATTGACTTTCATCACTTCGAGACCCTTAGAACTTGCGCTAGCAAGGTCGGCAGGCTGGGCAATGAAGATTGACGAATAGACTTTGCCATCGATGTTCACCGACGACACACCTAACACTTGCGTTTGCACTGTTGCTTTCATGATTTATTTCCTTTGGAAGAGCGGCCTTTGTTGGGAGCCGTTGACCCATTGCAAAAAACCCCTACACCGCTAACCGGGTTCGCGGTTATTTTTGCGGGAGGGGAAACCTTGGAGTGAGCCGGCATAGTTGACTGCTTTAGTCGGTTATGCCGGCTCAACGCTTGTTTGAAGTACCGACCGAAGTACAAATCGGGATGGGATAGCTCGACCACCTCGATAAGGGGGAGCTGAGGGCGCATAGCTAAGGCGCATTTTGGGCAGGTACAGGGTTCTGGGCGCATCGTGCGGCATCAAGTCTGTTTTGATATTAATGCTAAGCTAATATCAAGTTTGTCTTGATGTCAAGGGCTGGCTAATATAAAGGCGCACTTTATGCACTCGCTCAAAGGAGCAAGCACATGAAAAGTATTGAATGGATCGACAAACTGATCGAAGAAAAACAGCTACCCAGTGACCGACAAGCAGCATTATTGCTAGGCATGACAGCAGCGAGCATAAGCACGCATCGCAGAGGACATTGCATCACGCTAGACGACAAATTCGCGTACAAACTAGAAGAACTTCTAAATCTGCCACATGGAACAATCGTCGCAGATCAACACGCAGAACGAGCACAAGACCCTAACATTTCGGCTATGTGGCGAGGAATTGCTAACGTTGCGGGAATGGTGCCCAGGGGCAGAATCGAACTGCCGACACAAGGATTTTCAGTCCTTTGCTCTACCGACTGAGCTACCTGGGCTTGGCTGGAATTCTCGCCGGATCGCGAGAGGCGCGTATTAAACCGTTATGCCCCGCGCCCGTCAAGTTGAATGAGCGGCTGAAGCGAGGGCGGTTATTTTTTCGGCGGAACGTAGCCCTCGGCCTTGGCAAATTCTTCGCCCGCGAAAAATTTAGCCATTTCTTCCTGCAAAAATTTGCGTGTGGCGGGATCGAGCAGGCTCAGGCGGCGCTCGTTGATCAGCTGGGTTTGTTGCTCCTGCCATTCCTGCCACGCCTGTTTCGATATCTGCTCGAATATTTCCTGGCCTTTGGCGCCGGGATACGGCGGTGCGTTGAGCCCTTCCATCTCGCATTGATACTTTTTGCAGAACACCATGCGCGCCATTTGCGTGACCTCACTCAGAGCTTTTGCAGCAATTTTACGACAGGCGCCGCTAAGCCGATCGCTGCCGGGTTGCGCAGGTTATACCAAAGCTGACGTTCGTTCTCGCTAATCGCGTTGGCTTGTTTCGACACCCGCAGCTGCACGGGCTCGATATCGAGATGGTAGTGGCTGAACGTGTGCCGGTACGCAGCCCAGCGCTCGACGATTTCGACTTCGAGTTGCAAGCGCTCGGCGCAGTAAGCGATGGGGTCGTCGTCCGTTGCGATTTGCGGAAATACCCACAGGCTCGACCAGATGCCGGTTGGGGGGCGCTTTTCGAGCAGGATGTCGCCGCGCGCATCCGCGATGATGAGCATTTGCGCGCTTTTCGCAGGCAGCGTTTTCTTGGGCTTTTTCCCGGGAAACTCCGCGCTGCGACCACTTTGCTGCGCTATGCAATCATCGCTCAAAGGGCAGGCGCCGCAGGCGGGTTTGCTGCGCGTGCAGAGCGTTGCGCCAAGATCCATCATCGCTTGCGTGTAATCCTCTATGCGCTGATGCGGCGTATGCGCTTCGGCGAAATCCCACAGCGTTTTATGCACGGCGGTTGCGCCGGGATAACCGTCGACCGCATGCAGGCGAGCGAGCACGCGCTTGACGTTGCCATCGAGAATCGCGGCGCGTTTACCGAAGGCGATCGCAGCGATCGCGCCCGCGGTCGAGCGGCCGATGCCCGGTAATTCGCTCAGGCGTTCGACGTCGTCGGGAAATTCGTCGCCGTATTGTTCGCAGACGATTTGCGCGGTGCGCTGCAAATTGCGCGCGCGGCTGTAGTAGCCGAGGCCGGTCCACAGATGCATGACGCGATCGGCGTCGGCCTGAGCGAGATCGCGCACACTCGGCAATTCGCGCATGAAGCGCTCGTAATACGGAATCACGGTTTGCACCTGCGTCTGCTGCAACATGATTTCGGAAACCCAGACGCGATACGGCGAAATCGCCTGCTGCCACGGCAGATTTTTGCGGCCGTGGCGATCGAACCACGCCAGCACGCGCGCGGCGATTTCGATTTCGCGGCGCACCGGTTCAGTTCCTGCGATCAGTGCGTCCATTGCCAGCCGCTTGCGGTCTGCGTGAAGCCGAGCTGTTGCCAGAGCGCGGCGAGGGTTTCATCGCGCGCTTCCAATTTGCGTAGCTGAAATTGTGCGGCGCTCGCTTGTAGCAATTGCAACAGTTGTCGCGCAGTACCGCGCCGGCGCGTCGAGGCGCGCACGCACAGATGAGAGATGCGTCCATTCTTGTCGACATACAGCGATGCCAGCAGATGGCCGTTGAAGCGCCCCGCGATCAGCGTTTGCCCGGCCTCGCGCTGCGCATCGAGCCATGCCGATAGCGATTGCACTGGAGGCAGCGCGTAGTCGGAATAGATTTTTTCGAGATCGGCGAGATCGGCGGCGTCGGGGCGGTTGATGATTTCGAGGATGACAGGCATGAGGATGAGGGCACCGAGAGGCAATTCCAAAGGGAGTTCCTTATAATACCGATTTACCACACTGGAGAGCGACATGGCTGCGCGTAAAGCCACCGTCACCCGCGATACCCTCGAAACGCAAATTACCGTCAGTATCAACCTCGATGGCACCGGCCAGTCGCGCTTTGCGATCGGCGTGCCGTTTCTTGAACACATGCTCGATCAGGTCGCGCGCCACGGTTTGATCGATATCGATATCGCAGCCAAGGGCGATTTGCATATCGACGATCACCACACCGTCGAGGATGTGGGTATCACATTGGGTCAAGCGTTGGCGCAGGCAGTCGGCGATAAAAAAGGCATGACGCGCTACGGCCACTCCTATGTGCCGCTCGATGAAGCGCTGTCGCGCGTGGTTATCGATTTCTCGGGTCGCCCCGGCCTTGAGTTGCACGTGCCGTTCACGCGCGGACGCATCGGCAATTTCGATGTCGATCTGTTCGGTGAATTTTTTCGCGGCTTCGTCAATCACGCGAAAGTGACACTGCACATCGATAATTTGCGCGGCGTGAACAGTCATCATCAAGCCGAAACCGTGTTCAAAGCATTCGGCCGCGCGCTGCGCATGGCGTGTGAACTCGACCCGCGCATGATTGGCGTAATGCCATCGACCAAGGGCGCATTGTAATTTATGTCGTCTAATACCTTGTTGTCACCAAAGGCAACAGTCGCGGTTATCGATTACGGCATGGGCAATTTGCACTCGGTCGCGAGTGCGCTGCGCAAAATAAATTCTGAAGCCAAGGTAACGATCACGAGCGATGCGCAGACAATTCTGCGCGCCGACCGCGTCATTTTTCCGGGCGTCGGCGCGATTCGCGATTGCATGGCGGAAATTCTGCGGCTCGGTATCGATAAGGTTGTGCGCGATGTGATCGCCAGCGGTAAACCGCTGCTCGCGATTTGTGTTGGTATGCAGGCGCTGATGCAGCACAGCGAAGAAAACAACGGCGTCGATTGCCTGTCGATTTTGCCGGGGCAGGTGCTTTTTTTTGGAAATAAAAGTTTCGGCGATCCGTTAAAAGATTCGAACGGCGAAAAACTCAAAGTGCCGCACATGGGCTGGAATCAAGTTCATCAAACGATTGCACATCCCTTGTGGAATGGTATCGCACAGGATAGCCGTTTTTACTTCGTGCACAGTTATTACATTCATTGCGATAAGCCTGAGTATATCGCCGCGACCGCGCAATACGGCGTGCAATTGCACGCGGCGCTCGCGCACAAGAATTTATTCGCCGTGCAATTTCACCCGGAGAAAAGCAGCGACGCCGGTTTGCGTCTGCTGCAGAATTTTTTGGTGTGGGATGGTTCGTTCTAATTATGTTTAATTCGTTTAATTAATTCTGAGAGGCTCGATGTTAGTTATCCCCGCAATCGATTTAAAAGACGGAAAATGCGTGCGTTTACGCCAGGGCTTGATGGATGATTCGACCGTATATGGCGACGATCCCGTGTCGATGGCGCAGCGCTGGGTCGATGCGGGTGCGCGCCGTTTGCATTTGGTCGATCTCAATGGCGCTTTTGCGGGCACGCCGGTTAACGGCGCAGCGGTAACGGCGATTGCGAAACAATTTCCGAAATTACCGATTCAAATCGGCGGCGGCATTCGCAGCATTGAAATCATCGAGCAATATTTGCATGCGGGCGTCAGCTACGTGATCATCGGCACGAAAGCGGTGAAAGAGCCGCAATTTATCGCCGAAGTGTGCAAAAAATTTCCCAATCGCATCATCGTCGGCATCGATGCGAAAAACGGTCTGGTCGCGACCGACGGTTGGGCCGAAGTGTCGAGCGTGAAGGCGACCGCACTCGCGCAACGCTTCGAGCAGGATGGCGTCACCGCGATTGTGTACACCGATATCAGTCGCGACGGCATGATGCAGGGCGTGAATGTCGAAGCGACGGTCGCGCTGGCGGAGGCGTCGACGATTCCCGTGATCGCCTCGGGCGGTGTCACCGATATGGATGATATTCGCGCGCTTAAAGCCGTTGCGGCCAAAGGTATTCTCGGCGCGATCACGGGCCGCGCAATTTATGAAAACACATTGAATCTTACCGAAGCGCAGGCGTTTTGCGATCAGTGAAATTTGCGATCGAAGGTATGCAGCGATGACGAGCATCGGTACACCGCTCAGCAAATCCGCGAAAAAAATTCTGCTGCTGGGTTCGGGCGAACTCGGCAAAGAAGTGGCGATCGAGGCGCAGCGCTTCGGTGTGGAAGTGATCGCAGTCGATCGCTATGCCAACGCGCCGGCGATGCAGGTGGCGCATCGCAGCCATGTCGTGTCGATGCTCGACGGCGCCGCGCTGCGCACAATTATCGAAAGCGAAAAACCCGATCTCATCGTTCCCGAAATCGAAGCGATCGCGACGGATACCTTGATTGAATTGGAGCGCGAAGGTTTCCACGTCGTGCCGAGCGCGCGCGCAGCGAAATTGACGATGAACCGCGAAGGTATTCGCCGTCTCGCCGCCGAAGAATTGAAATTACCGACATCAAAGTATCGCTTCGCCGAAAATGAAGTGGAATTTCGCACGGCGATTGCCGAGATCGGTATGCCATGCATCATTAAGCCGATCATGAGCTCGTCGGGCAAAGGGCAGTCGACCGTAAAAACCGCAGCCGATATCGATCACGCCTGGCGTTATGCGCAAGAAGGCGGACGCACGGGCGCGGGTCGCGTTATCGTCGAAAGCTTTGTCGAGTTCGATTACGAAATCACATTGCTGACTGTGCGCAGCGCCCATAACGTCGATGACAAACAGCGTACGCAATTCTGTGCGCCGATCGGACATTTGCAGATCGCCGGCGATTATCGCGAGTCGTGGCAGCCGCAGCCGATGTCATCGCTGGCATTGCAGCGCGCTGAGCAAATCGCGCGCGCCATTACCGAGGCGTTAGGCGGAACGGGAATATTCGGCGTCGAATTGTTCGTGCGCGGCGATGAGGTGATTTTCAGCGAAGTATCGCCGCGCCCGCACGATACGGGACTGGTCACGTTGATTTCGCAGGATTTGTCCGAGTTCGCGCTGCACGTGCGCGCGATTCTCGATCTGCCGATCCCGGTGATTCGCCAGCAGGGTGCGTCGGCTTCGTGCGCCTTGCTCGTTGAAGGCGATTCCGATTGCGTACGTTTTTCTAATCTTGAGCAAGCGCTGGCGCAACCCGATACCGCGCTGCGTTTATTCGGTAAACCTGAAGTGCATGGTCAGCGTCGCATGGGTGTCGGCCTTGCGCGCGCCGAAAATATTGACGAGGCTCGTGCCAAAGCGCGCGCCGTTATTGCCGCCATCCAACTGGAGCTGTAGTCGTGGGACTCGCCAAGCGAATAATTCCGTGTCTCGATGTCGATAAAGGCCGCGTCGTCAAAGGCGTCAATTTCGTCGATATTCGCGATGCTGGCGATCCCGTGGAAATCGCCAAGCGCTACAACGAGCAGGGTGCCGATGAAATTACATTTCTCGATATTACGGCGAGCAACGAAGAGCGCGACACTACCGTGCACACGGTGGAAAAAATTGCCGAGGAGGTTTTCATTCCGCTCACGGTCGGCGGCGGTATTCGCACGGTGCAAGATATTCGCACCATGCTCAACGCGGGCGCCGATAAAGTCAGCATCAACACCGCGGCGATTCACAATCCCGACTTCGTGAAGGAGGCGGCCGAGCGATTTGGTTCGCAATGCATCGTCGTCGCGATCGACACCAAACAGGTCGGCGAAAATCGCTGGGAAATTTTTACGCACGGTGGCCGCCGTTCGACAGGCATCAATGCTGTGGAGTGGGCGATCAAAATGGTTGCGAACGGTGCCGGTGAATTACTGCTGACGAGTATGGATCGCGATGGCACCAAGGCCGGCTTCGATCTCGCGGTGACACGTGCGATCAGCGATGCCGTGCCCGTGCCCGTGATCGCGTCGGGTGGTGTCGGCAATCTTCAGCACTTGGTCGATGGCATTAAACTCGGCGGGGCGGATGCGGTACTGGCGGCGAGTATTTTCCACTTCGGGCAATTCAGCGTGCCGGAAGCGAAGCGTTTCATGCAGGGACAGGGAATTGAAGTGCGCCTTTGATCGAGACGCGCTGCGTTGCGGTTGTCACTGGAAGCCCGCGCTTACTGGATTAATGCAGTCACTGAGTTAGCGCGGCGTAGAGGCGCGACAGCGTTTTGGGTTCCGCGAGTGCCATGAATTCGAGGAAGTCGTACAGTCCCTGCTCGGCTTCGCGACGATCGTCGAATGGACCCATTGGCGCGCCTTCGCGTGTTTTGAAATACCAATCACCGCCAACCACGAAGAACCGATTGCGCCTGGGTGGAACCATTTTACTGTTCTCGCCAGCACGATTGATGTTCATCACCATGATCCTTTAGCTCGCCTGAGATTGATATAACCAAACTCTTTGTAATTCTACGCACGATTCTTTATTTGTACATCAAAACGTGCGGAGCAGCCGCCAAAGACTTGGCTAAATCGGCGGTCCTTGATTGCCGATCTAGCCTGTGACGAAGTATTGATTCGGAAGCTGGTGAATAAAGGCGGAATATTGTCGTTATGGATTGGCGGGTTCGACGGCTTTTGCCGCGATGGTAGCGGCGCCGTCAGTCGTCGGAATGAGGCCGAGAACATTGAGTCCCTTGAGCAGGTTCAGCGCTTCGTAAAGCTGGTTGTCGCTGCTGAGCAATTTGTCCTGCGGCTCATCTTTGCGCGCTTTGCTATCGCTCTCTTTGCTGCTGCCATTGCGCAAGTGTCCTTCCAAGTCGGCTTCGGTGATATTGTCGCCGCGCGGCAGTTCTTCGATTTTTGCACGCTCCACCGAAATATCCGGTTCGATGCCGTGCGCCTGAATCGAACGGCCGTTCGGTGTGTAATAGCGCGCTGTCGTCAATTTGATCGCGCTGGTTTCCGATAGCGGCATTACGGTTTGCACCGAGCCTTTGCCGAAACTTTCGGTTCCCATAATCACGGCGCGTTTGTGATCTTGCAGCGCACCCGCGACGATTTCCGATGCCGACGCCGAACCGCCGTTGATCAATACCACGATCGGCAAGCCATCGGCGATATCGTCGGGTGTCGCTTTGAATTGCGATTTAGAGTTCGGCAGGCGGCCTTCGGTATAGACGATCAAGCCGTCGCGGATGAATGCATCGGCAACATCGACGGCGGCCTGCAACACACCGCCTGGATTATTGCGCAGATCGATCACGAACCCCTTCAGCGTTTTATTTTCCTTCTTCAACTTGTCAACGGCCTTGCGCACCTCAGTGCCGGTGTTAGCCTGAAACTGAGCGATGCGAATGTAGCCGTAACCCGGTTGCAGCGTACGGCTCTTCACGCTGAGCACCTTGATGGTGTCGCGTTTCAATTTCACATCGAACGGCTGACGCACGCTTTCGCGCACGATCGTCAAGTCGATTTCGCTGCCGCGCGGACCGCGCATGGCATCGACGGCTTCATTCAAATTCATGCCTTTGACGGGTTTGCCGTCGATTTTAATGATCAGATCGCCGGCTTCGATGCCGGCTTTTTGCGCCGGGGTGTCGTCGAGTGGGCTGATGACTTTGACGAAACCATTTTCAAGCCCAACTTCCAAGCCGAGGCCGCCGAATTCACCGGTGGTATTTATCTGCAGTTCGTCGAACGACTTGGCGTCGAGATATGTCGAGTGCGGATCGAGTCCGGCGAGCATGCCGCGAATCGCATTTTCCAGCAACGTCTTGTCATCGACTTCCTCGACATAGCTTTGTTTGATCTGATTGAAGACGTCGGCGAATATGCGCAATTCATCGAGAGGCAACTTGCCTTCGTCGCTGTTGGTGTCCTGCGCGAACGCGCTGTGTGTCGTGAATGGAGCGATCAAGCATGCCGCGATCGCAACCGCGCTTAGCCAGTGCCGATACTGCTTATTCATAGTTGCCCTCGGGCCGAGAAAAATCGGGAAAACAATTTAGAAGGAATATTACGCTCACTCAGCCGCGTCGACACCAATCCGCGGGATCGGTTGGAACGCCCTTGTGACGGATTTCGAAATAAAGGCCGGCGTGCTGCTCGCCGCCGCTATTGCCCACGGTGGCGATGGTAGCGCCGGCCTTGACCGCCTCGCCCACCTTTTTCAGCAGCGTTTGATTGTGCGCGTATAAGCTGAGATAGCCGTCGCCGTGATCGACGATGATCAATAGCCCGGAGCCGCGCAGCCAATCGGCGAAGACGATGCGGCCGTTGTGAATGGCGTGCACGGGCTCGCCTTCGCGCGCATCGATGTTGATGCCCTGCCAGCGCATATCGCTACCTTGACGCGGCGCGCCGAATTGGTTGGCGAGTTTGCCTGCCACCGGCCACGGCAGTTGACCGCGCAATTCGCGAAACGGTTGCCCGCTCAGAATCGGCTCTAATTGCGCGCGCGCAATGGAGTCGCGCTGTTTGATTTCGCGCTCGCGCGCGTCGCGTTCGATTTTGCGCAGCACCTGCTCCAGCGCTTCGCGATCGCGCGCGCGTTGACGCAACTCTTCGCTTTTATCCTGAATCGTGTTGTCGATTTGCGCCAGCGTGCGTGCGCGTTCGGCGCGCGCGTTCACTAATTCCTTACGCTTTGCATCGAGCTCGGCTTTCGCCGAATTCAATTCCTGCGATTTCTGTTCGATCTGCGGCTGTAGTAAATCGAGTTTGCCGATCAGTTCGATGTAGGCGTCGATCTGCTCGGCGCGTGCGCGGTTGAAATAATCGTAGTAGGCCATGGCGCGGCCGATTTTGCCGGGGTCTTCCTGATTGAGCAGAGCCTTCAGTTTATCCTGTCGTCCTAACTCGTAAGCCGCGCGTACCTGCTGCGCGATCTGTCGCTGTTGTTCGGATTTACTTTGTTGCAGACTTTGACGTTGCTGTTGTAGTTTCTGCAATTCCAATTGCTGCTGTTGCAACTGCTGCTCGATTTGTTGAATTTTTTTGTGGGTCGCACTGATATCGGTTTCGGATTTTTGTAAATCACCGCGCAGCTTCGAGCGCTCATCCTTGAATTGTTGCAGCATTTGTTGCAGCTTGCCGATTTCATTTTTAACCTGATCGAGCTGGTCGCGCGTATCGGTTTTGTCGGCCGCAACGGTCGAGGCAGGCGCCGCCGCCACAACCGCTACGATGCAAAACGAGCACAGGAAAAATGCAATGCGACGTGACAAGAATGTGCCCTTCAATGCTGCTTCTTTCAACTCAAGTGCGCCAAATTATGACCGGTCATTTCCGTTGGTTGCGGAATGCCCATCAATGCGAGCAAAGTCGGTGCGACATCGGCGAGCTTACCGCCGCGTTGTTCCAACTGTAGTGTACGTTCGCCGATATAAATCAGCGGAACCAAATCGGTGGTGTGTTGCGTATGCGGTTGGTTGCTGTCGTAGTCTCGCATCTGTTCGCAGTTGCCGTGATCAGCGGTAATGAGCGCTTCGCCGCCAGCTTCTTTCACTGCGGCGATCACACGCTGCAAACAACGGTCAACTGCTTCAACGGCTTTCACCGCAGCGCTAAACACACCCGTGTGTCCGACCATATCGCCGTTGGCGTAATTGCACACGATTAAATCGAAGCGGCCGCTCATGATGGCCGCGACCAGCTTGTCGGTAACTTCGGGTGCGCTCATTTCGGGTTGTAGATCGTACGTCGCGACTTTGGGGGAAGGGACGAGAATGCGCTCTTCGCCCGGATACAACTCCTCGCGGCCGCCGCTGAAGAAAAATGTCACGTGCGCGTATTTTTCGGTTTCGGCGATACGCAGCTGAGTTTTGTGCAGATTCGACAAATACTCGCCGAGCGAATTCGTCATCGATTGCGGCGCATAAGCGCAGCTTGCGTCGATATCGGCGGCATATTCGGTGGTCATCACGAAATCGGCGAGATGTGGCGCGGTCGCCCGCGTAAAACCGTTGAAGTCTTTTTCGGTGAAGGCGCGCGTCAATTCGCGCGCGCGATCGGCGCGGAAGTTCATGAAAATAACAGTGTCACCGTCGGCGATCGTGGCGATTGGTTCGTCGGCGCGTTGCACCACTGTGGCTTTGACGAATTCATCGTCTTCGCCGCGCTCGTATGCGGCGCGCAGCGCATCGACGGCATTATCGGCGCGAAATTCGGCCTGCATTCGCGTGAGCAGATCGTACGCTAACTGCACGCGCTCCCAGCGATTATCGCGGTCCATGGCGTAATAGCGGCCGATAATCGACGCGATGCGGCCGCATTGCAGTAGCTCGAATTTCGCTGCAAGTGCGCGCAGTGAGTTTTCAGCGCTGCGCGGCGGTGTATCGCGGCCATCGAGAAATGCATGCACGTAAACGCGTTTGGCACCGCGCTGCGCCGCGAGTTCGACCATGGCGTGAATGTGTTTTTCGTGGCTGTGCACGCCACCCGAAGAGAGCAGACCGAGCACATGCACGGCGCTGCCATTGGCTATCGCTTTGTCGATGGCGGTGGTATATGCGGAGTTCGCAAAAAATGCCCCCGATGCAATTTCCTGATCGATGCGCGTAATGCTCTGGAAGTCGACGCGCCCTGATCCGAGCGCCATATGTCCCACTTCGGAATTACCGAACTGCCCATCCGGCAAGCCTACATCCAATCCCGAGCCGGAAATTAAGGTCTTTGGCGCGCTTGCCCACAGTTTGTCCCAGGTTGGTGTCTCAGCTTGGTAAATCGCATTATCCTCGGGCGCGGCGCGATAGCCCCAGCCGTCGAGAATGATCAAGACAAAGGTTTTTTTGCGGGATTGCATGGCTGTCAACGTTACACTGCGGCAAAAGTTTGATTGTAGCTTGGCGCTCAACGAATAACCACGCCGCCGCGCTGTGGCAATCGCGGGCCTCCGTGTATACTTACGCGCCTTGTCGCCATGGCGCGACGATCATACGGACTGATTCATACCGTTATGCCGATGTTTGTCGAGTTTTTAGTTCAGCAATGGCCCCTTGTGGGAGCGCTCGCCGTGGCGATATTGCTGCTGATTTTTCACGAATCGCGCCGCGCCGGTAGCACAGTGACGCCACAGCAATTGACCAATTTGGTGAATCGGCAGCAGGCGGCTGTGATCGATTTGCGCGAACTGGCTGAATTTCGCAAGGGCCATATTGTCGAGGCAATCAATATTCCATACGCCAAACTCGGCGAACGCATGGGTGAACTCGATAATTTACGCGAACGCCCACTGATTTTGGTATGTAAGCTCGGCCAGTTTTCGTCTGCGGCGGGCAAGCAGTTGCTGCAAAAAGGGTTTAAGGATGTCTATCGGCTGAGCGGCGGCATCAGCGAGTGGCAAGCCGCGCAATTGCCGTTGATCAAAACCTGATACGCGCTTCGTGAGTATGGTTGAAGTAACCATTTATACGACGCGAACCTGTCCGTATTGCATTGCCGCCAAGCGGTTACTCGACCGCAAAGGCGTCAACTATGACGAAATCGCGGTCGACGGTAATTATGCGTTGCGTGCTGAAATGGAGCAGCGCAGCGGCCGTTATACGGTGCCGCAGATTTGGATCGGTAAACGACATGTCGGCGGCTGTGATGAGTTGCACGCGCTCGAGCGTGCGGGGCGTTTAGATGCGCTGTTAAATGCCGTGGATCTGTAATAAAAAGCGCAAAAGATTTTGATACAAATGTAATTTGATCCGAATGTAAACCACTACATAATGATGATGAGGAAGTTGCTATGAGTGATAATCAGCCGAGTGCGGCCGGCCAAGATCAGCAATTCGCAGTGCAGCGAATCTATGTCAAAGATCTTTCGTTTGAGTCTCCGCTCGGCGCCATGGCGTTTACCAAGCAGTGGCAGCCGCAGGTACAAGTTGATTTGAATACCAAAACTGACCGTATCGATCCCGACAACTTTGAGGTGGTATTGACAATCACCATTACCGCGAAAGTTGGCGATGAAACGGCTTTTCTCATCGAATTGCAGCAGGCTGGGCTGTTTTTTGTAAAAGGTTTAGAGGGTGAGCAATTGCGGCGTGTGTTGCGGGTTATGGGTGCGAATATCCTATTTCCTTATGCGCGTGAAGCAATCGATTCAGTGGTGTTACGCGGCAGTTTTCCACCGTTGTTGCTACAACCCGTGAACTTTGAAGCGATTTATCTGCAAACGCAACAAAGCGCGCAGCATTGATAATTGCGCCGAATAAAAAGGCGGCTAAGCTGCCTTTTTATTCTATTGCCCACCAGCATATCCCCACTGACGCCACACCTCAAACACCGCAATCGCGACGGTGTTCGATAAATTTAAACTGCGGCTTTCAGCGCGCATCGGCAAGCGCAGAATGTGCTCCGAAGGTAGCGTTTGCAGTAATTCGTGCGGCAGGCCGCGGCTCTCGGGTCCGAATAGCAGCGCATCGCCCGATTCGTATTGTGCCGAGCCGAAATGCTGTGCGCCCTTAGTGCTGAGTGCGAAGAGACGATTGGGGTTGCGGGCGCGCATATACGCTTCGAGATTCTTGTGAATCTGTATGTCTGCCCATTCGCGATAATCGAGACCGGCGCGCCGCAATTTCGTATCATCGAGTTCGAAACCGAGCGGCTCGATCAAATGCAATTTCGCGCCCGTGTTCGCACATAAGCGCATGACATTGCCCGTATTCGGCGGAATTTCGGGTTCGTAAAGTACGACGTCTAAATTCATGGTGCGGGACGATACACCTTGATGTTGCGGTAACCCAATTCGATCAGGTGCGCTGCGTGCAATTTGCTCATGACGCCTTTGTCGCAGTAGAGCAGATAAGTTTTTCCTTTGTCGCGCTCGGCAAATTTGCTTTGCAATTCGTAGAACGGAATTTTTTCGATGCGGACATTGCCTGCATGCAGGGGTGCGCGTTCCACTTCGTTGGGATGGCGTATATCGACGATGACCGAATCAAATATGGGCACACTCAGTATCTCAACATCGACATTTTCGATTTCGACGTTGGCGATCTCATCGATGTTGATGTATTGCGCATTAGTAAGCGCGCGTTCGAGCACGGAAAAATCGAATTTGGTTTCTTCGTGTTCGACGCGCGGCAATTTCGCGCGTGTGGTGGGCTTTACGGAAATAACGCCACAATATTCCGACATTTGCGCGGCGTAATCGGCGGTACCGATTTGCTGTGCAGTGTGAATGATCTCACCTTTCGCCATGGTAATGAGCGGGCGCAACACGAGTATATCGGTCGCACGATCGATGACAGTGAGATTGATGAGCGTTTGACTCGACACCTGTGCAACCGCTTCGCCCGTCACGAGAGCCTGCGCGCCAAGCGTTTCGGCCACGTGTGTCGCGGCGCGCAGCATCATGCGTTTGAGCACCACGCCCATTTGTGAATCGTCGATATTTTTCAAAATTTGCGCGACGACCTCATCGAACGGCACTGCGATAAATTTTACACGCGATGAAGCGCCGTATTTCGACCATAAGTAGTAGGCAACTTCTTTCACGCCCAATTCGTGCTGACGACCGCCGAGATTGAAAAAACAGAAATGTGTGCGCATACCCCGGCGCATGGTAAAAAAACTTGCAACAGTGGAATCAAAGCCGCCAGAGAGCAGCGATATCACCGATTCCTGCGAGCCGATGGGAAAACCACCGATGCCTTCGAAGCGTTCGTTGATGATATAGAGGCGATCGTCGCGCACATCGATGCGTACCGTCGCATCGGGATTGCGCAGGGCTACACCACGTGCGCCACTGTTTTGGTTGAGCAGACCGCCGACATAACGCTCGATATCGAGCGATGAAAAATTGTGGTTGCCGTTGCGTTTACAGCGGACGGCAAAGGTTTTGTCTTGTAAGCGTCCGAGCCAGAGCGCAGCAGTTTTGGTGTAGATATCGGCGAGATCGCGCAGCGGATATTCCAGCACGTCGAGAAAGTAGGCAATGCCCGGCGTATGCCCCAATACTTCGATAATTTGCGCGCGTCGCGCCGCGTCGTTGCCAACCGTGCTAACGGTCAGCTGATCCCAATCGCGGACAATTTCGATTTCGGGATCGATGGGTTTGAGTAGCGTGCGAAGATTATCGCGCAGTTGCTTGACCAGCTGCTTGCGGACCAGGCGGCTCTTGATTGTAATCTCGGGGAAAAACTTGATAACGAATTGCACGGAGTATTTAACCCTCTTTTGGCGAGGCGAGGATTATACTCTGCGGCATTAATTTTAAAGGGAAGGTTGCTTTGCACTATTAATGGTCGCAATGATTTAAAATGGTGCGCACCTCTGGTTTGTATAGTTAACGGCCGCCTCAAAATCTCCCCAATTCAGCTATTTACCGGGAGCGATTGCGTGGCATAGAGTTTGCGTTAATTCGGCCAGCTCCGTAACTCTACGATAGCAGTGAGTAATTTCCCGATTCGGCCTTATAATCTGCCGCCCCGTATCTTCGGCGGTCGAGCCGTACGTAACCTGTCTTAATAATCTCTTTGGAGGAAGCCCTAAAATGTCAGAGAAAACTCTGCAATTAATCAAAGATAACGATGCTAAATGGGTAGATTTTCGCTTTACCGATACGCACGGCAAAGAGCAGCACGTTACCTATCCGTCAAAAACCGTTGATGCAGGCACCTTTGTCACCGGGAAAATGTTCGACGGCTCCTCCATCGCTGGTTGGAAAGGGATCAACGAGTCGGACATGATCCTGATGCCGGACGACTCGACCGCCGTGCTTGATCCGTTCTTCGATGACCCCACCGTCATTCTGCGCTGCACCATTGTTGAGCCTGCGACGGGTCAGGGCTACGAGCGCGACCCGCGCTCGCTCGCCGCACGCGCCGAGGCGTATCTAAAGTCGACCGGTATTGCCGATACCGCGCTGTTTGGTCCGGAGCCGGAGTTCTTCATTTTCGATGATGTGAAATGGCATGTGGACATCTCCGGTGTCAGCTACACGATCAACTCATCGGAAGCCGCTTGGTCGTCCAATAAAGAATTCGATGAAGGCAACACGGGTCACCGTCCGGGTATCAAAGGCGGCTATTTCCCGGTGCCGCCGGTGGATTCGCTGCACGATATCCGCGCTGCAATGTGCGATGCCGCCGAAGCGATGGGTCTCGACATTGAGGTGCACCACCACGAAGTGGCTACCGCCGGCCAGTGCGAGATTGGTGTCGGTGCCAACACGCTGGTGAAAAAAGCCGACGAAGTCCAAATCCTTAAATACGCAATTCACAATGTCGCGCACGCCTATGGTAAGACCGCTACTTTTATGCCGAAGCCGCTCGTGGGCGATAATGGCTCGGGTATGCATGTGCACCAGTCGCTGTCGAAAGGCGGCGTGAACATATTTGCGGGCGATGCATATGCCGGCCTATCTGAAACCGCATTGTTTTACATCGGCGGCATCATCAAGCATGCGCGCGCGTTGAATGCGTTCTGCAACCCGGGCACCAATTCGTACAAGCGCCTTGTTCCGGGCTTTGAAGCTCCGGTTATGCTGGCTTACTCGGCGCGCAACCGTTCCGCGTCGATTCGTATTCCGTACGTGACCAATCCGAAAGCACGTCGCATCGAAACTCGTTTCCCGGATCCTTCGGCTAACCCCTACCTTTGCTTCGCGGCTCTGATGATGGCGGGCCTTGATGGTATCCAGAACAAAATCCACCCGGGCGACGCCGCGGATAAGGATCTGTACGATCTGGAGCCAGAGGAAGCAGCAGCAATTCCGACCGTGTCGCACACGTTGGAGATGTCGCTGGCGGCACTCGATGCTGATCGCGGCTTTTTGACTGCAGGCGGTGTGTTCACTAACGACATGATCGACGCTTACATAGAACTGAAGCGTCAGCAGGTCGAGAGATTGAACATGACCACACACCCTATCGAGTTTGCCATGTACTACAGCTGTTAATGCCCACTGCGGCTGTCAATATTTATTACAGCTGCTGATTCGTTGTGACAGCGGCTTGTTGCTAAGCAGCTCCAACAGCCCGCCATACGGCGGGCTTTTTTTTATGCTGCGACAGCCCAATAATGCAGTTATCGCAGCCGCTCCTGAGTGGGCTGCTCCAACTAGCTGGAGTCGATTATGGTCTGCGCACCGCGTTGTTTCGTGTTGGCTGTCGCGCTGTTTGCGGCTGGTGGGCTTGTTGCCCAAACCGTTTACAAGTCAGTCGATGAAAAGGGCAATGTGATTTATTCGGAAAGCCCGCCCGCGAAAACCCCGGGTGGCAATATTCGCTCTACCACCGAGCTGCCGATCGACCCCAATCAGAATGTGATGCCCGCGCCAAAGCCGTTAAATATCGGCCCGCCTGTTAGCGGTCAGGGGGTGGCAAATGGCGAGAACTCTTACGCGAAGAGTATCGCGGATGCGCAAGCTGCTCTCGAGGCGGCCGAGGCGCAACTCAAGGCAGGTACGGAAGTACAACCTGGAGATTTCGTCGGTAGGGCCGGGGGTGGGGTTGGGCCTTCGCCGCAGCGGTTGCAGCGGTTGCAGGAGTTGCAGGACGCAGTCGAGGAGGCTCGCCAAAACCTTGAAAAAGTTCGGGGCGGTACACGCTAAATTCGTCGATCGCCCTAAATTGGGGCGACTAATTTTTCCGGGTACACGGAAATGGGCGCGTGGCTCGGTCGAGTGTAGAACGCGCGCACTAAATCGACGATCTCCATCGGCCCAGCCGCCGCGCAATGGCGCAGATTTTCCAGGCTCAGATTTGGCGTATTACTCATCAGCGCGGAAGCTGGTTTGGAAATTGCAATTTCAGCTCAGCGCATACGCCACCTTCATAATTTCCAGTAGTACGCGATGACCTCCGATACGCTGCATACACGTATTCTCGACAATTTAAGAACAGCCATTCTGCTGGTCGAGCCTGATCTCAAAGTGGGGTATATCAACTCCGCCGCGGAGGCATTGCTGGAAATTTCCGAAAGCCGCATGCTCGGCGAGCCCATCACTAATCTGTTTATCGAACATGGCGATACCGCCGCGGGTTTGCGCGAAGCCATTCGCGCTGGCAGCGCGTATACCAAGCGCGAAACCATGTTGAAATTGCCCGGCGGTCAACGCATCACGGTGGACTACGCAGTCAGTCCAGTGCTGCAAAGCGATGGCACATTTGCACTCGTGCTGGAGATTCAGCCACTCGATCGCATGCTGCGTATCAGCCGCGAGGAGGGCATGCTCAGTTCGCAGCAAAACACGCGCGCGCTGGTGCGCGGCCTTGCGCATGAAATTAAAAATCCGCTCGGTGGGTTGCGCGGTGCGGCACAATTGCTAGCGCGCGAGCTGCCCGATAACGCGCTCAAGGATTACACCAACATCATCATCGAAGAGGCCGACCGGCTGCGCAATCTCGTCGATCAAATGCTGGGTCCACATAAGGTTCCCGATAAAAAACCGTTAAACCTGCACGAAGTGGTCGAGCGCGTGCGTCATCTGCTCGAAGCCGAAACGAAGGGCCAAATTTTATTTGTGCGCGATTACGATCCGAGCATTCCCGATCTGCTGGGCGACAAAGAGCAACTCATACAAGCGGTGCTGAATATCGTGCGCAATGCCGTCGAGGCGATCAATGGAATGGCGAGAAAGCCACCGCGCCCGAGCATTTTGTTGCGCACGCGATCGCTGCGGCAATTTACGATCGGCACGCAGCGACATCGCTTGATCGCAAAGATCGATATTGTCGATAACGGACCCGGAGTGCCGCCGGATTTGCAAGAGGCGATTTTTTTGCCGATGGTCAGCGGCCGCTCCGATGGGACGGGGCTGGGACTTTCGATCTCGCAATCGATCATCAATCGTCATAACGGCTTGATCGAATGCCACAGCCAGCCCGGTAATACCACGTTCTCGCTCTACATTCCGCTGGAGCAAAATTGATCGCGTCTGTGTGTAGACAGCATTAGCTGCGCACAACCAAATACGTATTGGAGAGAATTAGGAATGAACAACGCGAACACCGTATGGATAGTGGATGATGATCGCTCGATACGCTGGGTCTTAGAAAAAGCGCTGAATCAAGCGGGCATTCGCACCCAGGTTTTCGATAGCGCTGAATCCATCGGCCGCGAGCTTTCGAGTGCGCAACCCGACGCGGTGATCAGCGATATTCGCATGCCCGGCATCGACGGTCTCGAATTGCTCGCGCGTCTCGGTAAGGATTTTCCCGGCATGCCCGTGATCATCACCACCGCGCACTCGGATCTCGATAGCGCGGTCGCATCGTATCAGGGCGGTGCATTCGAATATTTGCCGAAGCCGTTCGATATCGACGAGGCCGTTGCTGTTACCAAGCGTGCGCTCGCACATGCGCGCGAACGCCGCACGCAACCCGAGCCCGAACTGCCACAGGCGACACCCGAAATCATCGGCGAAGCGCCGGCGATGCAGGAAGTGTTTCGCGCGATCGGCCGGCTTTCGCATTCGAATATCACCGTGCTCATCAATGGCGAATCGGGCACGGGTAAGGAGTTGGTTGCGCGCGCGTTGCATCGGCACAGCCCGCGTTCGAGCAAACCGTTTATCGCATTGAATATGGCGGCGATTCCGCGCGATCTGATGGAATCGGAATTATTCGGTCACGAAAAAGGCGCATTCACGGGTGCGACGCAACAGCGTCAAGGCCGCTTCGAGCAGGCCGATGGCGGCAGTTTGTTTCTCGATGAAATCGGCGATATGCCGGCCGAAACGCAAACGCGCTTATTGCGGGTATTAGCGGACGGCGAATTTTATCGCGTCGGCGGACACACGCCGGTCAAAGTCGATGTGCGTATCATCGCCGCAACGCACCAAAATCTCGAAAAGCTCGTGCAGGATCACAAGTTTCGCGAAGATTTATTTCATCGCCTTAATGTCATTCGCATTCACATTCCAAAATTATCCGATCGCCGCGAAGATATTCCAAAGCTGATGGGTTATTTTTTTAAGAAAGCAGCGGAAGAACTCAGCGTCGAATCGAAATCGCTGACGTCTGAAGCGGAAGCGTTTCTCGCCAAGCTCGATTGGCCCGGCAACGTGCGCCAACTCGAAAACACCTGTCGCTGGATCACCGTGATGGCCTCGGGGCGCGAGGTACACGTCGGCGATCTGCCGCCCGAATTGCTCAATCAAAGTTTTGAGGTTGCCGCCGCAGCCGGTGGTGAATGGCAGGAGGGTCTGCGCCGCTGGGCCGATCAGGAGTTGGGGCTGGGCCGGCAAAATCTGCTCGACACCGCGGTGCCTGTGTTCGAGCGTATCATGATCGAGACCGCGCTTAAGCATACGAACGGCCGCCGTCGCGATGCCGCTGTATTGCTCGGCTGGGGTCGCAACACACTCACGCGTAAAATCAAAGAACTCGGTATGGGCGATGACGACGCCGAAGGCGACGACGAGGATTAATGCTGTACCCGCTCCGCCTGCAATGATGTTTAGCGCGCGCGAACGTTTTATGTAAATAGCGCTTGCGCGCGTGCCCGCGGTCGCGACAATAGCAATCCGATTTTTGATGCTGTTGTCATGCCCCATCCTTCGTCCCATCAACCCACTGCGTCCCATCAATCCTTCAGCGGGTTGCCGGGCTGGTTGATTCTGCTTGGCATTTTAACGGCAGTCGGTTCGCTGTCGGTCGATATGTATTTGCCGAGCTTTCCGGCGATTGTTGCGATGCTCGACACCGACGCTGGCGCGGTACAGCGCACGCTCGCCATGTTTTTCATCGGACTCGGTTTGGGGCAGCTCGTCTACGGACCGCTCAGCGATCGCTATGGCCGCAAGCCGCCGCTGTTATTCGGCATGGCGCTTTACACTGCCGCGTCGTTGGCGTGCATGTTCGCCCCCAATATTTTTGCGTTGCAATGGAGTCGCTTGTTGCAAGCGTTGGGTGGCTGCGCCGGTATCATCATTCCGCGCGCGGCGATTCGTGATCGCTGCGATGCGCTCAGTGCCGCGCGTGCGTTGTCGCTTGTGATGCTCGTGATGGGCGCAGCACCGATTCTCGCACCGCAATTCGGATCATGGATTTTGATCTGGTTCAGCTGGCGCGCAATTTTCGGCGTGCTCGTGCTGTTTGGCGCCGCCTGTTTAATTGCAATTTATTTTGGCATGGAAGAAACCATCGATCGCGACACGGTACCGCGGTTGAACTTCCAGTCCATTTTCCGAAATTATCGCGAACTGCTGTGCGATCGGCAATTTCTAACGTTTTCTCTTTGCGGCGGTTTTGGTAGCGCCGGCATGTTTGCATATATCGCCGGATCGCCGTTTGTGCTCATGCAGATTTATGGAATTTCGACGCATCTCTACGGCTGGGTATTCGGCGCCAACGCGGTTGGTTTAGTGATCGGTTCGCAAATTAATGCGCGTTTACTCGCCCATCACTCGCCGCGAACAATATTGGCGCGCGCGGTGTTCATCCCTTTTCTGGCGGGTGCTGTATTGTTGGGCTCGTATATCGGTCACGCCGCTGGCCTGCCGATTTTATTGCCGGCGCTGTTTTTTGCGGTCGGCAGTCTCGGCTTCATCACGCCCAACAGCACCGCGCTTGCACTGCAACATCAAGGCGCGCGCGCAGGCGCGGCAACAGCGCTGATGGGGGCATTGCAATTGGGACTGGCTACTTTGAGCAGTACGGCCATGAGCGTATGGCAAATAAATGCGGAGCTATCGTTGGCGACGATTATTTCGCTTTGCGGTGCCGGCGCGCTGTTGATACATCGATTCGCGCCGCGCGAGTTTCAATAGCAGCATTCGCGGCCGATTACGGCTTTTTTAGCAGATCGCGAATTTCCATCAGCAATTCCTGATCTTTCGTCGGTGCGGGTGGCGGTGCATCGGCAGCGGGCGGCGCGGGGCGTTTGAGTCTGTTGATGCCTTTGATCGCCATGAAAATCACGAATGCAACGATGGTGAAATCGACAACGGTTTGAATGAATTTGCCGTACGCAATGACAACGGGTTTGCCATTGGCGGCTTCGTGAATCGTTACTGCGAGACTGCTGAAATCCATGCCGCCGAGCAGCACGCCGATGGGCGGCATGATCACATCGCCGACCAGCGAGGTCACGATTTTACCGAACGCAGCACCGACGATAACACCGACCGCCATGTCGACCACATTTCCTTTGACCGCAAACTCTTTGAATTCTTGTAAGAGGCTCATGCTGTTGCTCCCTATCAGTTAATTGTTTACCGCTCAAGCGCAGTGATTTTGCGCGGAGCCAAAAAACCGCGCAACCTTTATTTCGGCGATAAATTGATGTGAGGTGCGCCGAAACTGAAATTATAAATTTGCAGTTGGCCATCGCGCGCAACCAAGGTTGTGGTCAGCGTCGCGCTGCCGTGCTCAAAAACCGCAGTGCCGTGATAACTCAGCAAAATATCCGAACTAAAAAACGACAGTGCGGCCGTCAGGCGCGCGAACTGCAAATCGTCGATTTGTTTGAACGCGCCGAGCGCGCGATAGCGGTCGATCAACGCGTCGAGCTGTTTGTCGTCGATAGCGGCGAGCGTCTGTGGCGCCAACTGTTTTTTGATATTTGCGCGCTGCCACGAACCGAAGTCGTTTAGCGCTTGGCGCAAATAGCGCTGCGCCGCAGGGTCATAATGCCGCTCCTGTTGACCCGCATACCAATACAAAGCGCCAACCGCAAGCAGAATTGCGATGATAATCGCCTGCAAAGGTTTCATGATTTTTGCTTTATAAATTATTTAGCGCGCGGCGTTCATTCGGCGCACGCTGTAGCCGAAATAAATCACCATGCCAACGAGCATCCACACGACCAGACGTATCCATGTATCGCCGGGCAGGCCGGCCATCAGTGCGAAGGCCGACAAGGCACCGAGCGGCGCGATGACCTTGATCGCGGGCGCGCGAAACGGCCGGTGCAAATCGGGGCGCGTTTTGCGCAGCACGAGCACGCCGATACTCACGATGACAAACGCGAACAGCGTGCCGATCGAAACCAGTTCGCCGACGAGGCCGATCGGAAATAATCCAGAAAGAATCGCGACGATAACGCCGGTCCACAGTGTGGTCGCGAACGGCGTGCGAAACCGCGGATGCACATTCGAAAATGTTTTCGGCAGCAAACCATCGCGCGACATCGAATAAAAAATTCGCGCCTGTCCGAGCAACAGAACCATCACCACCGTCGTCAAACCGCAGATCGCACCGAGTTTGGCGATGGGCGAAAACCACTTCAAACCGATCGCATCGATGCCGACCGCGATCGGATCGGGCACTTCGAGTCGATCGTAGGGCACGATACCGGTCAGCACATACGCGACGGCGGCATACAGGCCCGAACAAATCAGCAGCGAGCCGATGATGCCGAATGGCATATCGCGCTGCGGATTTTTCGCTTCCTGCGCCGCGCACGACACCGCGTCGAAACCGATGTAGGCAAAAAACACCACGCCGGCACCGCGCAACACACCAGCCCAGCCGAAATTGCCGTGCGCGTCGACGGGTGGAACGAATTTGCCTTGCGGGTTCGCTGCGGTAATCCAATTGTGGTGATCGACGGCGCCGAAGCCGAGCACGACAAACGCGATCACCACAACCAATTTAATCACGACGATGACATCGTTCACGCGTGCCGATTCGCGCGTGCCGATCGCGAGCAGGCCGCTCACCGCGAGCACGACGAGCATGGCGGGAATATTCAGCAGCGAACCCGTCAGCGCCCAATGGCCGGTGACGGCATCGTAGGTGAGAGGCCCCTGTGCCCACTGTGCGGGAATTACGATGCCGATAGTTTTGAAAAAGCTGACGACATAGCCCGACCAGCCGATGGCGACGGACACGGCCGCGACGCCGTATTCGAGTACCAGATCCCAGCCGATAATCCACGCGACGAGCTGTCCCATCGTCGCGTAGGCGTAGGTATAAGCAGAGCCCGCGACGGGAACGGTGGAGGCCATTTCGGCGTAGCACAGTCCGGCGAACACACACACGAAAGCGCCCGCGATGAACGATAGCACCACGGCGGGTCCGGCCGATTCCGCCGCTGCGTGGCCACTCAACACGAAAATACCGGCGCCGATAATGCAGCCGATGCCGAGTGCGACGAGATTCCAACCCGACAGCGAACGCTTGAGACCGTGCTCGCTATCGGCAATATCCGCGTGCAGCGCTTCGACCGATTTGCGGGTCCAGTGATTATTCATGCGTTAGCTCCACTTCAAGTTATCTGTTTTCTTGTGGGCGTTAGTGTCGGCCACCCATGTCTTTTTTCAAAGAAAAAATTCAACAACAAGAGATTCAAAGCAGAATTTACGCCACTGAAAATCCCCGCCCGCGCGTCGGGCGAGGGATTGGCTTGCGATAAATACCTAGCATGCGTGTCACCTGCTCTAGGGTATAATGCGCGGCTTTTTTCGCCTGACCGTCACCGCGGCGGGCCGTATTCTTTTCCTTTGAGGTTTGTGTTGTGATCGAGAAACTCCGCAATATCGCCATTATCGCCCACGTCGACCATGGCAAGACCACGCTGGTCGACAAGCTGCTCAAGCAATCGGGCACCCTCGATCGCCGCAATATCGACACCGAACGGATCATGGATTCGAACGATCAGGAGAAAGAGCGCGGTATTACCATTCTCGCGAAAAATACCGCGATCAACTGGAATGGCTATCGCATCAATATCGTCGATACCCCCGGTCACGCCGACTTCGGCGGCGAGGTCGAGCGCGTGTTGTCGATGGTCGATTCGGTGTTGCTGCTTGTCGATGCGGTCGACGGCCCGATGCCGCAGACGCGTTTCGTTACGCAAAAAGCTTTTGAAAATGGTCTCAACCCGATTGTGGTGGTGAACAAAGTCGATCGCGACGGCGCGCGCCCCGACTGGGTCGTCGATCAGGTGTTCGATTTGTTCGACCGTCTCGGCGCTACCGACGAGCAGCTCGATTTTCCGATTATTTTTGCCTCCGCACTGCTCGGCAAAGCGGGCGAGGATCACGCTCACCTCGCCGATGACCTGACCCCGCTGTATCAGGCCATCATCGATAAGGTGCCGGCGCCGAAAGTGAATGTCGACGGCCCATTCCAAATGCAAATTTCCGCGCTCGATTATTCGAGTTACGTCGGTGTCATCGGTGTCGGTCGCATCACGCGCGGCACGATCAAGCCGAATACGCAGGTCACTGTGGTCGGCGCCGATGGCAAAACGCGCAATGGCCGCATATTGCAAGTGATGGGTTATCTCGGTCTTGAGCGCAATGATGTTGAAATTGCCGAAGCGGGGGACATCGTCTGCATCACAGGTATCGATGGCCTGAAAATTTCCGACACGATTTGCGATCCGCAAGCGCCCGAAGCATTGCCGCCATTAACGGTCGACGAGCCCACCGTCAGCATGACCTTCCAAGTCAACGATTCGCCCTTCGCCGGAAAAGAAGGTAAATATGTCACCTCGCGCAATATTAAAGATCGCCTCGAACGCGAATTGATCGCGAATGTCGCGCTGCGTGTCGAACAGGGCGATACTCCGGATAAATTTCGCGTCTTCGGTCGTGGCGAATTGCATTTGTCGGTGTTGATCGAAAATATGCGCCGCGAAGGTTTCGAGATGGGCGTGTCGCGCGCTGAGGTTGTGCAAAAAATTGTCGATGGCGAAGTGCAGGAGCCGTATGAACAAGTTGTTATCGATTGCGAAGAGCAGCATCAAGGCTCGGTGATGGAAGAGCTTGGCCGCCGCAAAGCCGATCTGAAAAATATGATTCCGGACGGCAAAGGCCGTGTGCGTTTGGAGTTTATTGTCCCATCGCGTGGCATCATCGGTTTCCGCTCGCAATTTCTGACGATGACGCAGGGCGGTGGCATCATGACCAGCGTGTTCGATCATTACGGTCCGGTGAAAATGGGCGAAGTGGCGCAGCGTCAAAATGGCGTGATGATTTCGATGGTCGAAGGCAAGGCGCTCGGCTTTTCGTTATTTGCTTTGCAGGAGCGTGGCCGCATGTTCATCGAGCCGAACGTAGAAGTATACGAAGGTCAAATCATCGGTCTGAACGCGCGCGGCAACGACATGGTCGTTAATCCGACCAAAGGCAAAAAGCTCACCAACATGCGCGCCTCGGGTACCGATGAGAATATCGTGCTGACGCCGCCGATTCGTCACTCGCTCGAACAGGCGCTCGAATTTATCGACGACGATGAATTGGTGGAAGTCACACCGCTGAGCATACGTTTGCGCAAAAAATATTTGACCGAACTTGAGCGCAAGCGCGCGGGTGTGAGCAAAGTTTAAGGAATAATCGATGGATATGATCGAAGCCTTTGGCTGGATCGGCGAGCTGCAAGCTTGGATTGCGCTCGCCACGCTGACGGCATTGGAAATTGTGCTCGGCATCGACAACATCATTTTCATCTCGATTCTGGTCGGTCGTTTGCCAAAAGCGCAGCAGCAATCCGCGCGCGTAATAGGTCTCGGGCTCGCGATGTTCACGCGTATTCTGTTGTTGTTGTCGCTGGCTTGGGTGATGGGGCTGACCGCACCGCTATTTGCCGTCGCGGGTTTTGAAATTTCAGGGCGCGATTTGATTCTGATCGGTGGCGGTTTGTTCTTGTTATGGAAAAGCTCGAACGAAATCTTTACCAGCCTCGAAGGCGAAGCGGAACACGTTACGCACGGCGCTGCTAAAGCCGCATTCGCCGCGACGCTCGTGCAAATTGCCATCATCGATATTGTATTTTCGCTCGATTCCGTCATCACGGCAGTCGGTATGGTGCAGCATTTGCCCGTGATGATTCTCGCGATCATCATTGCGGTGGGAGTGATGATGCTTGCGGCGAAATCGATTTCCGATTTTGTCGACGCGCACCCGTCGATCAAAATGCTCGCGCTGAGTTTTTTGACGATGGTGGGTGTGGCATTGATCGGCGAAGGGCTCGAATTTCACATTCCGAAAGGCTATATCTATTTCGCGATGGCATTTTCGCTGGCCGTTGAGGCGCTCAATATTCGCTATCGTAAAAAACGCAGTGCGCCCGTTGCGCTGCGCCATCCCGAAGCACCGTGAGATTGTTGTTTCGAGCAATGGAAATTCACAGCAATAAAAAAGGCCGCACAATGCGGCCTTTTTGTTTGGAAGCGAATTACTTGCTCTTCGACACCATGTAATCGACCGCGGATTTGATCTCGTCGTCGGAACATGCGGCACAGGTTCCCTTGGGTGGCATGGCGCGAATACCGGTGATCGCGTGCTGATGCAGCGTATCAATACCCTGCGCGATGCGCGGTTTCCACGCGGCTTTATCGCCGAACTTCGGCGCGCCGCCAATACCTGCGCCGTGGCACATTTGGCAGGTGCTATTGAAAACCTCTTCGCCCGATTTCGCTTTGCCGCCGGCCGCCGCGACGGCGCCACCGCAGGTGCTGTCGCCCTCCATGCACTCACTGCTGACGGGCTTGATGCGCTCCTCGATTTCCTTTTTCTGTTTATCGGTGACGGCGTGGCCAGACAAGCTCAACAAGGTACCGAGACTGAATACGGCGAATAATGCGACAACTTTTTTCGACATCGATTTGCTCACTATGAAATCCTCATGCCTTAATGACTGAGACTGAGCCCTGGCAGGCGGGCGGCGGGAAAAACTGGCGCGAATTATATCCAGTAAGCGCCGCTAAAACCAATCCAAGTCATTCGGTCAATTTAAAAATAGGCGCTAAGATAGACTCGACCCATGGCCGCCGGTATCATGCCGCGCCTAAATGTTAAGAACACGCGCCCATAGCTCAGCTGGATAGAGCGCTGCCCTCCGGAGGCAGAGGTCGGGGGTTCGAATCCCTCTGGGCGCGCCATTTCAATCTTTCCCAGGCAGATATCTCCTAAGGCCTTGAAAGGTAAAGCCATATTTGGTGTTCTAAATCCCTCGTTTCGCACATAAGTCAAGCGGTCGGAGAAAGCGAGTTTCAGTACCGCTCGCTTGTCCTCAAGGCGTTCAGAACTCCATAGATTCCAAGGGCTTGCAAGAAACTCAAACGCGGTTCTAAGTGTCTCGTCGAAACTGCGGGCCGGACGCCCGCTTTTGGCCATTTTCTCGGCCAGAACGATCTTCTGTTGTTCGAGTTTGCGGATGCGATCTTCATAGACGGAAATCACCGAAGGGATTTCCGCATCGGCAATGCGGTCGAGAAACTGATTGACCTGCTTCTCGATTTTCGCGAGCTCGGCTTTAAGCGCTTTTGCACGTCCCTCGCCGTGCGCGAGGCGGTTGTTCCACAAATCCTTGAACATCGTATAAGCCCCCTTGAAGAGATTGGCCGACGGTTGCATGTCCTTCAGCAAGTCCTCGAATTCGCCTTCGATGACGTTGCGGCGGATAGACTTCCCGTAACTGTCACAGCCGCGTTTCGGGCACAGATAATACGGATGGCGGGCTGACTTGCCTTTTGACCAGCAGGCCGTCAGCGGTGTACCGCAATCGCCGCAGACCACCGCGCCACGCAGCGGGAAATCCGCATTCAAATCCTTGCGGTTCGGCGCGCGGGCATTGCCGTGCAGCCGGTCCTGGATTTTCTGGAAGGTTTCGTAGCTGATGATCGGTTCGTGCTGCCCCTTTCGCAGCGAGACACCCCATTTCGGGGCCTCGACATAGCCGGTGTAGACGATGCGGTTCAGTAGCTTCGCGACAGCCTGGTTGAGAACGATGCCTTTGCCGACCTTGGGAAATTCCGGCTGCGCTTCGAGAAAGCGCTTCACTTCGGCCTGAATCTGGAAGCGGCCCGAGGCGTAGCCCTCAAGCGCTTCCTGCACAATCGACGCAAGCGGTTCATCGCGCACCAGCATTTTCCCGTGGCCGTGAGCCTTTTGGTAGCGGTAGCCAACCGGGCAGGCAAACGGCCAGTAGCCGTTCATCACACGCGCCCGCATCCGGTTGAGCGTTTGCTCGGCGTTCTTGCGGCGCTGGTGCTGCGCGACCGTAGCGAGGATGTATTCCTGCAACTCGCTGTCCGCGTCGTCGCCAAACTCGACGCTCGGCGATTCCAGTGTGCCACCGGCAAGACTGATCGCGGCGCGCAATTCGATATGCGCCTTCACACCGCGCGCGAGACGAGAAATATCGTCGATGAGAACGCTAAGCCCGGCGCTGCGGTGTTTGCGTAGAAAGGCCAGCATGGATTTCATGCCGGGGCGATCCGTGAGGCCGCCCGACACATCGTCAACGAAGGTTTCGACGATGTGATAGCCGCGCATGCGTGCATATTCCAGACAGCGCGTCTTTTGCGACGCGAGCCCGTCACCGCGCTTGGTCTGCGCGGCGCTCGACACGCGGCAATAAATGACTGCGCCCTTGGTTATTACATCCTTGGTCATTCGGCACCTTCCCCCGTCTCGTCATCGACGGCGACATTGAATTCATGCTTTGGAATAGGTTCTTGTAGCGTATCCGCACCGTTTTCCGAAGCCTTTTGACAAAGGATCGTCATTACGGAATCTACACCAAATCCAAGATCGACGAATGCCGACATGATGTCCCAAAGCGTGCGCAGGAATTCCACCTTCTGCGCTTCGGTCATGTCGAACTCATCGGTGTATTCGAGGTATCGCGCGGCATCGAACGGCAGAGTGCCGGGAACCTGTTGCTCTACGCCGGAATCGGCGGGTGAATTGTCTTCATCATCCATCGAGAAACCCTCCCTTTTCTCGAACATGCAAAGACGCAAACGATACGCTTTTGTATGTATACATTTTCATAATACAACCAAGAGTTTTAACAAAGGATGAATACCCCTGTGTGCATGGCAACAATTCGGGATGGCATTTGCTCATGTTTTTCCCTCCGGCGTTAACGAATGCTGTTGCGGTGCATTAACGGCTGCGCTCGAATTCTCCGCGCGCGCGATCCTGCGCTTTGGCTTTTCCAAACCCCTCTTTTGCGGCCCCGTCCTGAAGGCCGAGGCGTTCGCTGAGGCGGCGCATCCGCGCCGCGCGTTGCGCGCGCTCGGCATCGTGAACGCTATGCTCGACGGTGCCGCCGATGGTGTAGTCCAGGTGCGGTTTCGGGCGGTCGAGCTTTGCCCGCAGGGCATCGAGTTCGCGGCGGCATGCGGGATCGCTCCCGGTGCCCCGCTGGGCACCGGCCTTGCCGTTGAACGCATCCATAGAATCCCCTTAGCGGTCGCGCCCGTGGTCGTTGTCGAGATCGCGGGTTTTCGGTTGACCGCGTTTGGCCGTCAGGGCGTCGAGCTTGCTGATGAACACCACGCCGCCGTGGTTGCGCAGCTCCTCGGGAATATGGTCGAAGCGCAGAATGCCTTCGCCTTCCTTGCCGGGACGCGGCCAGATCGCGCCGATTTCACGGGCGGCACCGAGGACCGGCTTGCCGTTCTCGTCCTGCCCGACAGTGCGCGCGAAGGACACGCGGTGGCTGGGTTGTTTTTTGTCGCTGTCATGCTCGTTCATAGCGTTTCTCCGTTACTTGGGCCGATAGCCCTCGATGAATGACCATTCGCCGGACTGGTACTGCGGCAGGTCGGCGTATTTTTCGGGGACGCGCTCGGTGATGACGCGCGCCCAATGTGAGCCGGAGCGTGAGCCGATCCGCACGCGGTCGGTCGGCGGGTGATACGGATTCGGCAGGTAATGCCCGGCCATTTCGGGCCGGGTGAAGTACGGGTATTTACTCGCTTGGATCGGGTAGAGATTGAGGCCGCTGATGAAAAGAATTTGGCGGTCCTCCGGCATGTTGAGGACTTCATCCCGCGCCATAAGCAAGCGGGGTTGCTTCGTCCGGTGGCTGGCCGCATGGTTCTCGCGGACAAGCTCGGTGCCGATCTGAACGGGATCGCCGCCCATAAGCAGATCGCGGATCATCCGCTTGCGCTGGGTCTTCGCTCTTTTCTGGGCCAGTTCGTCGTCGTATTCGAGTGTCTGCGCACCGAGCATGGCAGACACCATGCTGGCGGTTTCAAGGTCGCGGACCCCCAGGAATTGACGCACCTGCGACGATCCGACGATGGTCTGGACGGCCTCCTTGCCGAAATTTCTGGCGATCTGATCGACCCCCTGCCAGCATGACCACATACGACAGCCCATGCCGCGCCCGTAGCTGTAGCCGCGCAGCAGCGACTCGAACCGCCCCAAAGTCGCCGCCTCGTCGATCATGAACAGGATGCGCGGCGCTTGCGGGTAGCGATATTTGTAGAGCATGGCCGCGCCGACGAGGGCGCGGGTCATCGGTGCGAGCTGGTCGAGGTATTCGGCGGGAACCGAGAGGTAAACGTTGCAATCTTCCTTGCAGAGCACATCCAGCGAGAAGTCCGCGCCGCTCAACATATCGTAAATGGCCGGGTCGCTCAGGAAAGAAATCGACTTGAGGATTTCACCGAGAATGGCGCTGAATTCTTTTTCTGCGTTCTGGCGCTTCCAGTGAATATCGGCGGCGGCGCGACGAATATCGGCGTGCGGCGAATCCGCCATGTCTTCGCCAATGGCCAGCCAATCGCTTTCGTTAACGACCGTATTGATGATGTCATAGAGGGCGGACATCGTGATGCCGCCGGTCTTGTAGACATACCACAAGACCAGAAACTCGGCCCACTCACGCGCCCGCAACTCGAAATACTCGGCCTGCGCGCTGCCCGACAACGCAATCAAATCCGCCACCAGCAGCTTTAAATCCGCGCGCAAGGTCGGCGAATCGGGGCGCAACATATCCCACGGATTGACGCGCTGGCTCGGCAGGCTGTGCAGCCTGCGCGGATTGATGCAGTAAGCTGCCTTGCCGTAGCGCACCTGATTCTGGATCGAGATTGCCGTCAGTTCGGCGCGCGGGTCGTTGATGAAGACCCGCATCGGCGAGTACAGCTTGCCGTCGTCGGCCCGATAGCCGCAGGCCGAGTAGGCCAACAGGTCGCGCAACTTCCCGGTGCCCGCGCCGCCGAACGTAACCATCGGCGCGTCGCTGTCGAGATAGAGGGCACGCTGCCCGTCGAACCCCAGCAGCGGACCGCCGGGTTTGAACAACCCGGCGCGCTGCATATCCGCTGTGGTTGCCCAGTCGGCGGAGCCGAAGCGGAAGCTTTCATAGTCCATCATTGTGCCGCCTCCCTACTGCCGCCAGCCGCGCTCGATCATCGCCGTAACCGCCCAGACGGACGCCAGGGTGATGCCGATGCTCACCGCGCTGTAGATGATGTAGGCTTCCGCCGCGCCGGTAATCCACGTCGCGGCCTCCGCGTAATCACGTCCGAGCGCGCCGGTGAAATAGTGGTACAGGCCGGGGCCGGTCCAGCGGAAGACAATCGGGGTCAGCATCAGCGATGCGACCAAGCCGATAGCCTGACCGAGCCGGGAAATCTCGACGGCAAGGCCGCCGTTGTTGTTTTGATTGCCGTTTGTTACGTACATGTGAACCTCCGTTCGACGTTTCTGAAAATTGCAAAATCATTGTGCGAACGGAATTAGGGCCTGTCATTCAATGACGGCGAAGCTCAGGAAGATTCTGTACCTGCGATGAAAATAGTTGCCGGAAGCGGCAAAAATCGCAGCGCGGTAGCGAGCCAAAGGCCGCTTGACCGATACTGCCGTCTTGATCGAATTGAATCGGAAACAGGCTAGAAGTCGTGCCACGGAAAAAACGTGTTGGCTGTACCTATTGTTTTGGGTCGAAGCTAAGCGACGAGGTTTTCCGCGTAGTGCTGGCCAGTTTCGTCGCGGGACTGACGGCGGGCAAAGCGGCGGAGGCTATTGCGGAGATGCTGGGCGACGACGCGGCTTCACCGTCCGACAAAACCATCAACCGACACTATCAGCGGATCGGTCTCGCGCTTTACGAGCGGTTTGCGGTGCAGCCCTTTCTTAAAAGCAATCCCCAGTTCAAGCCGTTGAAAGACGCTCACCCGGAGGAATTCGACGCGCTGATGGACTATGTCTGCGAACGGTTGCACGGCGAGGCAATCGACCCCTACGACGATAAAAACTCCCTGCTCACCGATGAAGAGTCTTTATCGCGGCGTATCAAGCCCTGGGCGCTGTCGGATATTTCTTCCGAATACCGCAAGCTTTCGTCGGCGCGCTACGGCATCAAGGCCACCAAGAAAGAACATCTGGGCCTGTTGGCGTTCAAGGAATTGTATTTCACGCTTTACAACCGCTTTGCCGGTTTGCAACAGGAGCTACTGCCCGCCGACGATCCCGCCATGAAAGACAAGCTCACCAGTATCGAAATGACCGATGCGCAAAACGCAGAAATAACCGAGCTGATTTTGGATACGTTCAAGGACGATCCTTGCTAGGCTCGGCGGCAACCGCTTTCCCGAAGCGCCCGCCACACCGTCGCCTGCCCGCAACGCAATGTTGCCGCAATTTCAGCAAATGACCGATGTTTCTCGTCACGCAGCCTTTTTGCGCGGCGCATCTGTTTCCGGCTCAAACAGCGCGGGCGGCCCGGATATTTTCCGCGCGCCCGTGCGGCCAATAACCCTGCCTTGGTCCGCTCGGAAATTCTCGCGCTCTCAAGCTGAGCATTCGCGCACGTCACATGAAAAAGGTATTCGCCGATAGGCGTCGAGGTGTCGATATTCTGCGTCAGGGATTTCAGTTCGATCCCATGGCATTTGAATTCGTATTCGAGATTGATAAGTTCGCGCGTCCTGCGCCCCAATCGGTCAAGATGCCAGACCACGAGCGTATCGCCTTCCTTTAGAGAATCGAGAACGGTGTCGAGCACCGGGCGGCGCTTCGCTTTGCCGCTCACCTTTTCCTGAAAGATTTTCCGGCAACCGGATTTTTTCAGAGCCAGCACTTGCAGGTCGAGATTTTGCTCTCCGGTCGAGACACGCGCATAGCCGATCAGCATGGCGAAACCACAAACCTTTCGCGTGGGTTGAAGTGATATTGCGACGAGAACCGTCAGGCGGGGCGTTCCGAAATGGAACCTTTTCGAATCATACTCAAAGCCTGCTCGATTGCAACAAGAATCCGAGAAAACAGGGGGATGGGCAACCGGACTCCGGCGTTCCGAAATGGTTCCTTTGTGAAATGAAAGATCGCTGTTAAGCCGCAGTCGCTTATCTCCGTTTTACATCTTCATTTCGGGAATCTGCTTTCCGAAATTACGTGCGGCTTGTCGCGGCGGCGCTTTTTCTAGCGCCGGTCTCGATGCCCATTGCTACAGGATGAACGGAATGAACACCCTGAAAATAGCCGTTGCGTTGTTGGCTCTGACGATTGGCCGCGCCTATGCGCTCGGCGTCGGCGAGTGCCACAGCATTGCCGATATGACCGAGAAGCTGAAAGCCGAGGATCAGCACTCTTTCCTGGTTGCCTTGCGTCCAACAAAGAAAGGAGAAGGGTTTGTAGGAGAAGGCACCCACAAATGGGTGGCCCTGCTCGGCATGATGATTACATCGAATAACGACGGATCGCTGGGATATATCCTTCAAACGGATAAACCCTTTTACGCAAACCCGTCCCAGAGTTGCGTCTACGCAAGGCTGTCGCATATTCACTTCTACGATGCGCGCGCGTCGGATAATCCGCCCTCGGTTTATACGAAGGCAACCCGCGATGAGGCGTTGGCACAATGCCAGAAAATGGTCGATTCAGGGGAAATTCCGGTACATACCTGCCGGTACTTGAATGACCTAATTAAAAACCCGTCTCCGAACGGAGATTTGGTAACGCTGCAAGCCAACAATCAACGCAAACAACCTGATGGCTCCTATAAAGATGACGGCATTCTCGTGACCGTGACTGCAAACTTAAAATCTAAAAACGACGATATGGCCTATCAGATTGGTGACATTTTCAACACGACGAGCGAAGGGGCTACTGTTCTGCGGGACACCATACATGAAATAAAATATACAAAAAATGGGGAAGTCCGATTGACAGCGCTCAATCGGCACTCTGATTAGGCGATCAAATATTCTGAAATGCGGCAACCTGCTTTTGCGTTGCCGCAGGTTGCGCGCTTGGCGCGATTGTCGGTGAAGCAGTGGGAGACGTATTATTCACTGCCGCTGTAAAGTGGTCGCTCACTGGTGCGGCGGTCGGAAACAGGCTTTGATCGTATTGACTGGCGGCACTTTTACGGGACTGCTGAGCAGCATTGCTTGTCGGCAAGGCAGAAACGTCATCTTTATATTCGTTTTTGGCTGCTTCGGCATAAATTCTGTCTTCCGCACGCCCGAATCGTGAATGCCGCTCCCGCTCTTCCTCTTCCTGCTCCGCCGCCGTCATCGTACCGCGACCACGCTTGTCTTCGAGTTCTTTCATACGGTGTAAGTGCTCTTTGAACGCCTCGACTTCGCTGTCTTTAATCAATCCCTCCCTGACGGCCTCATGGGCGTAGTAATCGTCGTGGTCGATGACGAATTGCCGCAGTCTTTGCGCATCCGCATTGGTCATGCGGACACCGCCGATGGTCGTCATCTCCGCGTTCCATTTCGAGAGGTGAGCCATTTCCGCCTGCTGCTCGTCCTCGAAGGATTGACGCTGCTCCGCATGACGGTTTTCGGTTTCGGTGCGTGCATCTTCGCGGGCGACATTCGCAGCGCTTCCCGCGGCCCAGACCGCTTTGCCGGTAATCGCTTTTGCGCCGTTCAAGGTTTGGGAAATATCGGCATCGTTTAGGCTGTCATTTTCGTCGCCGGGCAGTTCTCCCCCCACTGCCCGGAAGGCTCCCGCATCGGCGGGAGCCTTTTCAAATCCATTCCTGTCTTGTTCGTGTTCCATCCGCAAACCCTTGAGCGTGTCAGCCATCGTGCCCACGCCGCTTACAGAAATTTTATGGGAATATGGTTAATGAAGGGTTAAGAGAAATCTACCAAACTAGTGGCCTATATTAAACATGACTGCGTTCTGAATTATTATTCTGTGATAATCAAATGATTCAATCAATTTAAGGGCTACCAAAGTTGCATTTTGGGCAGCGACCTCTCGGACCTTGTTTTGTGTTGACTTATCTAAAGCTCCCTTGTCCTCACATAGATCGGATATACCTTTGACAACTATGCCGCCTTGCACTAGAAGATCTCGTGGTAGGCCGCTTTGATCGTCATTTTCATCATTGATTTTCTTTAGCTGCTCAATAGCTTTTAAAAAGCCATAGCTCTCCATATCAACGGCGATCAAATCTCCATCCGCCCATAATGCCCTTTCGTAATCGAGCTTTTGGCGATGAATATCCCACGAGCAGTCGTTATTTTTTTGAATCAGGTAATCGCGGTATTCTTGGCTATCCACTACATTATTGCTGCCCAAGAGCCAGCCATAATGTATCTGTCTTTTTTTGCGTTTGGCAGATGGCAATAGCTTCATTTGTGCGGGCAGGAGATTAGCATCAATATCTCCCAGCTCTACTTCATTCAAATGAATTTCTGCTGCGGATATTCTGCCATCCATAGACGCCGATTCGACGAATTGTCTTTCATATCGAAAAAATGATCTTGAAAGAAATTTATCCCGATCATCGACAATAATAGAGCCATCGGGGAGTGGTCCCCCTAAAGGACCTGTATACGGTTCGAACTTGTATTTGTTGGCTGGATCGTTGATATCGTGCGACATGACTTTATCGCTCGAATAGAATTTGACTTGATTGGAGACAACCACGTCACCAAGCCCTACTGATGATGGATTAAGAGAGCCTGCAATTCCAACCAGAATTGCGAGAGATGGGTTCGCAATAATAACAGCCGATGATGTGCCGACGACAGCCGGAATATGCCCCATCTTCTCAAGTGTTTTTACAGCAACTCTAATTTTTCCAAGCTTTGAGGTGTAATGGCAGAAATAGTAATTTCGAGGTGACGTAACCTCCCAATCTGCTTGCCTTGAAACGACAGAATGAAAGTAATCCCTCTCCTCCTTTAGCGCGAATACTATAAGTATTGTCGCAACGATGGGGTTATTGCCATGTCCCTTCGTCACCCCCAAGCCCTGTTTTAAGGAGGGGTGCGAGCGCTTTTTATTCATGCTAGAGAGAGATGTCCTTACCCTTGATATGCCCGGAGCTATGCATTACGTCGTAAATTTCCCTTCTATCTTGGAGGGTCGTTAACGCATGACGCACGACATACTCATCGATATTATCCGGGAGTTTAAATCTAACGCGAATACATCCTGTGCGGATATCTAATAATTGAACTCTGGAGTGCAGTGCCTGTTCAATACATATTTGAAGACGAAATAATGCTGAACCGACCACAGCCAATTTAAAAGTGTCTGAAAGTAGGTGGGGCTTGCCTTCGGTAGATTCTTGGAGGCTGGCTGCAAGTTGTTGAGAGCTAGCTTCTGATAAAAATTGGAGATTGGTTGCCGAAAGCAGTTGGGGATTCAAGGGCCGCCCCGCGTCTGAGGATGGCCAGTCCATTGCCAATGTTACGGCGATATAATTAAAAGTACTTCTGTTACATCGCCTAACGGAACCAGATGAGAACACTTTGCCGGACTTCTTTGCAGTCGTTCGTGCCAGTTCCCGCATAAAAGCTGCCTCGCTTCCAGCGATAATATTTGGAGATTCATCTGCCATTACTTTAGCAAAGTAGAGCGGGAATTGTACACAGTCAATGAGTTATATGCGGAAATTCAAGCTTCGGATCGGCTTATTCCATAATATTGATAGACCCTACTGTCAATTTGCAAACGATGTTTGCCATCACAGATGGACAAGGCTTCACGCATAAACCGCGCCACACCACCTCTAAGTATTGTTCTTGCCATGCGGTAATGACCCCTTTTACAAAGGACGCTAAAAAATAAAGACGCTAAGGGGCTCTGCCCCTGGCGACACGCAAGGGTAAAGCTACGCCACGATGAAGGGTTTCCCCGATCTTCCGCGCCCGTAAAGCAGGGCTTGTGCAGACCGGGCGATTCCCCTCCCTTCATCGAGCCCCTGCGTTTTGCCTCCCCGATCTCGCCGATGGGCAGGGGTGCATGTGCGACGTGAGCACAGCACCCCAAAGCCCAAAAGAGAGAAAGACCATGACCACTGAACCCCGTATCTACGTTGCCGACCTTGCCGCCTATAACGCGGGTTTCCTGCACGGCATCTGGATCGACGCCGCATTAGACGTTACTGATATAAATGAGCAGATCAGCCAAATGCTGGCCGCTTCGCCGGTCGGGGATGCCGAGGAATACGCGATCCACGACTACGAAGGATTCGACGGTTACAGCCTCGGTGAATACGAAGGTATTCAGTCCGCGCACGACGTGGCGGAGTTTATCGCCGAATATCCCGAGTTCGGCGGCGAGCTGCTGAACCACTTTTCCACGCTCGACGAGGCCCGCACCGCAGCAGAGGACGACTATTGCGGCTGCTACGAATCCCTCGCCGATTACGCGGAGGAATTGACCGAGCAAGGCACCGAAATTCCCGAGAGCTTGCGTTATTACATCGACTACGACCGCATGGCCCGCGACATGGAACTAAACGGCGACGTGTTCACCATCGAAACCAGCTATCGCGAAGTACACGTTTTCTGGAACCGTTAAGACTTCCGGCGCGAAGCCTCTTGCAAAGCAGCAAGAAGCTTCGCGCCTTTTCCTCCTTCTGGCGTAAGGGCAACCGTTTGGGGGTATCCTCCTTAAAACGGTCGGGGTGGAACTGTTGGAACATTTCCACCCCGACCGTTGCCCAATCTATCGGTTGGGCGATTTGGTTCCCAAATCTTAAGGAGGAGCAACATGAGCCCGAGATATGAAGTCGATGACATCGACCCCGCCTCAATTTTGGATATTTGCTGCCCAGAGCGAACAGTGGGCGGTTCGATTACCGTCGCACTCATCGCCCGGTATGTTCCGCTAAATGAAGTCGAGGGTCTCGGTCGCGTCCTGACCAAGGGAATCGCGGAACACCTCGGCTTCAACGAAACGGACGCCGAAATCCTGACAGAGCGGGTTGAGGCCCATCTTCGGACAGCTCTTTGGGAAACGCTGCGCGGCGAGTCGGAAGACGAGACGATCTGACGCATTTGCTTGACACCTAAGTCCTGCATCCCCCTTCTGGGTGCGGCGATGGCAGTGCTTTCCCGAAACCCCTTTGTGAAAATCAAAAAAGTTGCGGAAGATTATCGGCATCGGAGGTAAGCCGGTATATAGTTCCGCATCATTTGTACTACAACGAGCGAAACCGGCAGGATTCGCGGTCGGAGGCGCGTTAGCGCCGACGGCAAGCATCTGTGTTAAAAATCAAGTGAAAAATTCATCCCAAATGATTTTTTTGTACCGGTTTCCGGGGCATTCAGGCCGGGGCGAGTGGAGTCTCACACAACTCAAGGGAGCCACGGCCTGAATGCATTAGCACGGACTTTCAGCCTGCCATTCCCGGTTTTCAGCAATCAACGTATTCGCAACGATGACCATCTTTCGCATGACCGCCGTGAGCGCCACTTTGGGGTTCTTGCCGCGCTGAACGAGATTTCTGTAGGTTTTTCCCAAGGGGTCGGATCGACTAACGCGGGTGACGGCGCACATGTAAAGCGCATTGCGGACGTGCCTGCGACCGCCCCGGATCATGCGCTTGCCGTTTCTGGTTCCGCTTTCCCAGCTCATCGGCGCAACACCGGCGAGAGCGGCAATTTCCTTGGCGTTGACCTGCCCCAGTTCAGCCAGATCGGTCAGCAGGATGGCGGCAGTCGTCCGGCCAATACCCGGCACGGATGTCAGGATGTCGAATTTCCTTTTCAGGGCGGGGTGGTCCGCGATCAGGCCCTGAATCTCTCCCTCAAGCACTGATTTATGGCGCTCGCCCATGGCAATTCTGGCTTTGATCTGCCGCACTGCCAGCGGATGGTCTGTTGTGTGCAACCGCCGTTTCAGGTCGCCAATTTCTTCCAGAACCTGGCGGCGCGCAGTCTGCAAATCGCGAAGCCCCCTGCTCTGCGCATCCGGCGGCAGGGTCGGCTCCGGGTTCATGCGCGCGGCAAACAGGGCAAGCGACCTAGCGTCGATTGTGTCCGTTTTTGCCAGCCGACCGAGGCTGTCCGCGAACTGGCGTGAGCGGAACGGGTTAATGACGGCAACGGCAATCCCGGCATCGTGCAGCATGGCGTGCGCGAGCCGGTGATACTTGCTTGTCGCCTCCATGGCAACAAGCGCGACGCCGTGCCGGTGCAGGTCTTCAAGGAGCGATTTGATAGCCTTGGGCTCGTTTTTGACTTGCGTCTGAAACCCGCTTGGGTGGATAAAGACATCGAGGTGGTCTTTGCCGACATCGATGCCGGCATAGGTTAGTAATGGTTGTTTACTCATCTGTTCTTGCATACGGGACATTGGATGAACTCCCTTTCATCTGTTCAGATCACTTAAACATGCATGGCCCGACCTTGCTTGCGGACGGCTCCCGAGAACCGGAGATGTGTTCGATCCAGACCATGCGCTGAACTTCCATCCAGCCACCCCATGTAATACAGCTCACGGGGCTTGGGAAAGGATGCAAGATGTGTTTTGTACTACGTACCAAAACCATCTTGGCAAGGGAACCCGCTGCGCGTTCCCGTTGCATCCCTCCGGCAGAGCGGCACATCCCGGCATTGAGCCATCATGCACCGCCGCAAACGTCTGGCCGTTGCATCACCAGTCAGGAAAGCCTTCGAGCTCTCCCGACACTCTCATGACCAGGGAGACTTCGCTCTCCCGTGGACCCATCGCCCAACCCTGCGCCGATTGGATGCGCACCAACCTCGTCGCGGTTGGATTGCGACCGGGGGGATTTTCCGCTCTCCCCGGAGCCCCATCGAACCAGTTTTGACAGCCGGTCAGAGTCGCCGGATCGGGTAAAATGGGGTATGGAATCGGGTATCGACCAGCAAGAGACGAACACATGAATCGACAGAGTGACGAAATGACCGACCAAGACCGGGCTACTTTTGGCCTCCAAACCATTCTGGAAGAGCGGCTTGCCGAAGCTGCGCGGGGCGAGGTTTCAGCCAAGAGCATGGCGGAAATTGCTGAAGAGGCAATCCGGCCCGACCACGCCAAGGCACAAAAACCTAAATATGGTAAGGCATAATAACCTAAAAACAATTTGACACAATAACCTAAAGATAGTAAAACACAATAACCTAAAAATGGTTAGGCAGAAAAACCTAAAACTTGGATAACCGGTACCATGGCTTCACCCGCTGACAAACTGGCTGAATCGCTCGTTGTTCTGAAAGAGCTTCAAGACCAAGGTCGCGTTGCACTACGTGCCGGCGATATGAGCCGCACTCATCGGGAGCGTCTGTTAAAAAACAGCTTCATCAAGGAGGTCATGAAGGGCTGGTACATCCCGTCCCGCCCTGACGAACCGATTGGGGAAAGCACTTCATGGTATGCCTCATTTTGGGCGTTCTGCGCCCCTTACCTGGAAGAGCGCTTTGGGAATCAATGGTGCCTCAGCCCGGAACAATCCATTGATTTACACACTGGAAACTGGAACGTCCCCAAACAGTTGTTGGTTCGATCTCCAAAAGGGGGCAATAAGCCAACTGGGCTGCTGCATGGAACTTCAATTTTCGACATGCGGCTGGAATTACCGCCCGTATCAGATACAGAAATCAAGGACGGACTCCGTATCTATAGTCTGCCGGCTGCGCTACTCAACTGTTCGCAAGCGCAATTTGCCGCGCACCCCATCGAAATGCGTACCGCGCTTGCAATGATACAGGATGCCTCCGAACTGTTAAGCCGATTGCTGGCTGGCGGGCATAGCGTCATTGCGGGGCGGCTGGCCGGGGCCTTCCGCAACATTGGCCGTGACCGGATTGCAGATGACATCGTTGGCGCAATGCAAGCTGCCGGATATACCATTAACGAAGACGACCCCTTTGAAAACAAACCCGAGATTGCGTTTGGGCTTCGAGATACGTCCCCCTATGTCAATCGCCTAAGAATGAAATGGGCGGAGATGCGCGAAGAGGTGGTGAAGACATTCCCAGCCGCTCCGGGCATCCCTTCCGATGTGGCCTCATACCTGAAACAGGTCGAGGAAATCTATGTCAACGACGCTTACAACTCTTTGTCCATTGAGGGTTATAAAGTTAGCGCTGAATTAATTGAAAAGGTGCGCTCGGGAAACTGGAACCCGGAAAATGACAAAGAAGATAAAGATCACCGCAATGCTTTAGCGGCGCGCGGATATTGGCAGGCCTTTCAACGGGTAAAACAAAGCATCGAAAAAGTGTTGAGCAGGGAAAATGCCGGAACCATTGCCGAGGATGACCACGCTGTATGGTATCGTGAGTTGTTCGGCCCGAGTGTAGCTGCGGGTATCTTAAAAGCTGCCGATCTTGCAGGCTATCGTAATGGCCCGGTTTACATCCGTCATTCGATGCACACGCCGCCACGTAAAGAGGCTGTACGCGAATTGATGCCCGCGCTTTTTGAATTGCTGCGACAGGAAACAGAGCCAGCGGTTCGTGTCGTGCTCGGGCATTTTATGTTTGTCTATATCCATCCTTATATGGACGGGAATGGACGCATGGGGCGCTTCTTAATGAATTTGATGCTGGCCTCCGGTGGGTATCCGTGGACTGTTGTTCCCTTGGAGAGACGCAATGACTATATGGCCGCATTGGAGAGAGCCAGTGTCGATGACGACATAAAACCGTTCTCTGCGTTGCTTGCTGAATTATTGCGTGGTGCGACCTAAAAGAGAAATCTACAAATCGCAACTACCGAATTCGATACTGAGCGGATAATGATAATTGGGGTTTACCTTTACAATGCAGCAGTTGTATATAACGTGGTATTAGATTTTAGAAGTTGTTGTTCGCTATAACGACAACAATAAACTTTATGCTTGAGAGAGGGATAGCTTTAGATGAGTAAATGGGCTGACATCGTAGGTAATGTGGGCAACGATCAATACGATAAAAGAATTGCCTTGTTACAGAGCAAAGAGTTATACACCAAGTCTATAGAAGAAACCGTAAATGCAACGATACACAACCTTAAAGCTGGCGACGGTCGCGCATTTGTAATTTTCGGGGAGCCACAAAGTGGCAAAACGGAAATGATGATTGCCCTAAATGCAAAGCTTATTGACGAGGGCGCGGAGGTCATTATCAACCTCTTAACAGACAGCATTGATCTTCTGGATCAAAGCCTGTCAAGGTTCAGAGCCTCTGGATTGAGTCCATCCCCAAAGCAATTTAATGAACTGCCAAATGACCCCAAAGAACTAAGAGGCAAAAAATGGGTGATCTTTTCTAAGAAAAATGCACGAGACTTAGAAAAGCTGATTACCCTGCTAAAGCATCAAAATAAAATCATTGTAATTGATGACGAGGCCGACTATGCGTCTCCAAATGCCAAAGTCAACAAAGATGAAAAGACGAAGATAAATCAATTAATTTACGATCTTCTCGGAAAGAATGGTCAGTACATAGGTGTTACTGCGACGCCGGCGAGATTAAACCTAAACAATACATTCGAGAACGATAGCGAATTGTGGGTGGATTTCCCACCACATCCTAATTATGTTGGCCAAGATTTCTTTTTTCCTAGTGATGGAAGGGTAGACTACAGGCTGAACACCTTTCATGCCGATGAGGGTAGTGAGAGAGTAGAACTTCAAACGGCGATATTGCATTTCCTGTGCGGCGTTGCGGAGCAGCACGAATTGGGTCTGCAAGAAAATTTTACTATGCTCGTTCACACCAGCGGAAAAAAAGACGAGCACCAAGAGGATGTGCAGGTTATTCAATCCACCATTAGCGCACTCTCGAACAAAAGCCACAGCAACTTTAACAGAATTGTTCAGCGGCTTGAGGATGTAGCGAGGCAATATGCTGTCAGCGATCATGATGCCATTGTCAGCTTCGTCTTAAAAAATATTGATCGTCACTTAATTGTCGAGATTAATTCGCGAGGCGCATCTGGAAGCGTATCTAAAATTGCCAAGCCAACAAGCTTATTTTCCTTTGGGGCCGGCGGAAATATTATTTCCAGGGGTGTGACGTTCGACAACCTGCTATCAATGTATTTCACCAGAGCCGTAAAAGGAAAATTTGCCCAAGACACCTATATTCAACGTGCCCGAATGTTTGGAAGCAGAGAAGCGTATAAAAAAGCATTTCAGCTTTGGATTCCAAGAGAACTGCTGGCAAATTGGAGCAAGTGTTTTTCGTTTCACAAGCTAGCGCTACAGGCTATGCGAAGCAGCACAGGCGCTCCTGTTTGGCTTGCTGATCACAAAACTATTCCCACGTCACCAGCCTCTATAGATAAGTCCACTGTAGATTTTGAAGGCGGGGAAATGTCTTTCGGAATATTTGATTATGACGATAAAAAATATTCCCGTCTCTTTGAACGAGACCAACGCAGCAACAAAGAAATGCTCCACAATTTGAGGGCCGAATTCTCAGATACTGAGTTTCCACCCTACCTTTACCAATACTTAATGAAAGATGTGGTAGAAAGCGGCCTTTCAGATATATCCTTCCATCGCCCTAGCCAATTCGGTACCAGCGCTAGCGCGTACACGGAAGATGAAAAGAGAACTATCCGAAGGAAAAAGGGGATATTTGCAAACAATGAGTTTGCTCGAAGCGAAAAACCCAATGCGCTTCATCACCTCAAGATATTTTCCAATGAATATGGGCAAGCCCGTCTGTTTTATAAAATAAATGGCGGCTCCATCAACTTTATACAGAACAGAAAATGATTACGGACGCAAACAGATATTACGGGGCTGTTTTCAGCAAAGTAATCGATTTTTCGGATGGTGCCATCAGCATACAGAAGGCCTCAATAGATTTTTCTGGATTTTATATTGTCCGAAAAAAAATCCCCATATATATAAAGTATTCCACTAGCCGGCGTGGCCCATGGACTTTTAACTTTCACAAAAATCATCAAGAGTTTCAAGAAAGGCTATATTCTCGACACGGCGAATGTATAACAATTTTCGTTTGTGGAAGAGATGGAATCGCCGCGCTCAGGCATGACGAATTCCGTAAGGTTTTAGATCACACATTTGAGGAACAAGAGGCGGTAACGATTAGGAGAAAACATAACGAGATGTATAGCGTACGAGGAAAAAACGGTACCCTAGAAAGAAAGGTATCGAGAAGCAGCCTCGAAGAAGCATTTAAAAATATAGAACAACGAGACGGTACCGCATGAAACATATTCACCCCTTCCCTGCCAGAATGGCTCCTGATATTGCACTATCAAAAATAGGCGATCTATCGAAGGGGCATGTTGTATTAGACCCAATGTCTGGGTCTGGCATGGTGCTCTCCCAAGCTGCGCGAAACGGCTTTAAATCCATAGGGTATGATTTAGACCCTCTTGCTCGAATGATCTCAAGAGTTGGCGCAACGAGCGTTAATGAGGAAAAAGCTGAAAATACGCTTTCAGCCCTCATCGAAATCTGCTCGCGCCAGTCTGAAAAGAGAAAAAAAATTCGGCTTAACTGGATTGATAATGACCAAGAAACTTCGGACTTTATTGACTTTTGGTTTCACGAAAAGCAATCTCAACAATTAAGGCTTCTCTCGTATTACCTGCTCGTCGAGCCGATTACGACAGACAAAAAAATTACTGATATTCTTAAAGTGACCCTATCGCGACTAATTATAACGAAAGAACCGAAAGCATCGCTTGCGCGCGATACGGCGCACAGCAGGCCGCATAAGACCATCCAGGAAAACGATTTCGATATTTTTTCTGAACTACCTGCGTCGCTAAGGCATGTCCTAAAGGCGCTCGATAGCGAATCAATACAATTCGACACAAAAACTTATTTAGGGGATGCGAGAAAAATGACGCGAATCTCCAATAGGTCTGTCGATGCAATTATCACATCGCCCCCATACTTAAATGCCATTGATTACATGAGGGGGCATCGACTCTCTCTTGTCTGGCTCGGTTATACCTTGGCCAAACTTAGGGGTATTAGGGGCAGCACGATTGGTGCCGAGAGGTCAATATTTAAAACGACCGACGCACATTTCTCTGAAATCCTAAAAGACCTCGAATTAGAGGATTTGGATGATCGGAATTCAAAAATGTTGCATCGTTATTATTGCGATTTAACTCTCCAGCTTGCTGAGTCTTATCGCGTATTAAAGCGCCGAGCTTCGGCAACATACGTAATTGGAAACTCGACGATTCGAGGAAACTATATTCGCAACAGCGAGCTTTTGAAGAAGGCAGCTATTTCAGCCGGATTTGACATCAAAAACGAATCAGTACGTGAGATACCAAACAACAAACGCTATATGCCTTTAGATGACAAATCCGGTAGTACGCTAGCTTCTCGCATGAGAGAGGAGCACATTATACAGTTTATAAAACAATAATAAATTTGACATATATAACACCCCAGCTTGTGAGAGGGACACCAGAGGTTAATAGTGAGCATTAATGAAACAGTGCTGGAGATGCACTTCCACAATCCTTTGATGAAACTTTTCCAGGACACAGTTGGCTTGGGAAAAGGCAGCTTCAACTTTTACAAATACTCTCCACAAAAAGAGTGTTTCATTGGGTTCGATCAGGCCTACATAAAGAGCGATATGACTGACAAAGAATTGTTCAGGGTTCTAAGAAATAGCGCCATGAATAGTGGATATAATCTTTCTAATTTTTTTGTTGGGTATTTCTTGCAGTTCAAGGTCGTTAAGGAAATGCAGAAACGTGTCAGACATACCCCTTCGCAAATAATTTCTCGACCACATTACAGAGTTTCGCTAGACACCCAGAAGAATATTAATACCGGATTTTCACAGCATGAATTACTTTATGCATTAAATAAAAATAATAACGCTATGGTTTATTATGCATGCCCAATGGTTTTTGAAAAATCAGAACTTTACAAAAGTCCTCCTGATATGAGTTTGTTGCGGTTCGCCGACCTTACTGATTGCCCTCACATATACGACGACAATGAGTCGCACTACATTTATTTTGACGACAAGCAATCCAACCCAATATGGTGCAGCGATCCAGTAGAAGGGGCCGCATACACGCCGCAATTCTTCGTGAATGACATCAAAAATCGTGTCGACTCAGAGGAGTTTAGGGCCGATCAACTGAAGCTTCTCGATGCGCTTGAAGGAACCGAAGAAAATGTTTTTTCGAAAAAGAAAGAGAAGGTGTTGAATATGGTTTCAGAATCTTTGACCATTATTCGATATGCTAAATCCTAGGATGCTGGGCGTTCAAAGCGTAGGCGATTTTTAAATTCCCTGCTGATATTCTCCATCGAGGCAAGACAGATACGACGGTCATCCGAGTGCGGATCGCTTTTGACCAGCGCGTTGAATATCTCTCTATAGAGAAAATGTAATTCGCTTGTGGTTTTTGTCGCCAGTTCAAATTGTGTAACGAGTTTCATGTTGTCCTCCTTTGGTCGGAGGCCGCGCCATTGCGGCCTTTCATGCGGAGGGAGGAAACACGCGGCTTTTAGCCAGCACCGGTAGGCTGCAAGCGTTCGCTGGAAGAGTGCTCGCCACTTGCGGGAATAAAAAAGCCCGTGTTACGGGCAGACGAAGAAAGGACAGCGATGTGCGGCCTTTGGCTAAAGATCAGGACAACAGAAACTAGGAATATGATTTGAGAGGCAAAAGCATCCGCGAATGATTGCCCTAGAGAGATGCAACGCCACGGGGTCAGTCCAAGCGCGGGCCACGATCACGTTGCCGGTCTTTAGGCGATTTGCCTTTCTGGTTTGAAGCGTCGTGGAATTGTTGCCGCAGTTCCAGCCGTTCGCTCTTGCCCAAGTGCATGTATTCAGCAATATCCCGGTTGAGTTGCTCCATGTCACGCGCATGAGCGGCGCGCGTTGAGCGGGCCAGAATGTGAAAGCTCTGCCGTTCGTCGAGGTGGTGCTGGACCATCACGTTTTTCTCGCGACAATCCCGCTCTATAGAAAGCTGGTGCTCGCGCTCGTTTTCGCGGGCCTGTTTGCCGTAGCGACCGGTCAGGCGGTCCCATAGGCCACGAAACCCTTTATTTAACCGGCTGGCGCGTTCAGTATTTTCGAGAGCTGCGCGCTTGGCATGGGCGGTTTCGAGGTCGGCGCGCTCCTTGCGCTGTTTCTCGACAATCTGTTCCCGTTGCAGGGCCAGCATGGCCATGCGTTTTTGCTGTGCGGCTTCCGCTTGAGCGATATGTCCGCGCAGCATGTCGGACATGTGGGCGGCAATATCGGCTTTTGCCTTTTCCACGGTGGGGAGGTCTTCAGCATTGCCCAATCTGGCGCGGACATCCTTGGTCTTGATCCCCACCCATTTGGCGATAGCATAAACCTCGCCCCGGAAATCGACGGCGACGTGGCCGCGGCTATCGCCGCGCGCCAGTGTGTAGCCCCGATCCCGGAGCGCCTGGGAGAAGGCTTTCGGGGAATCCGAAACTGCCCAGCATTCCTGAAGCAGACCTTTGAGCATCTTCGGGTCTTGTTTGGCCCGCTTGGCTTGTTCCCATTCCGCGCGGGTGTAGTTGCGTGGGTCGCGTTCCTTGCTGTTCACGAGGCCGCGCGGCATCTGCCAGCCGTGTTCGAGATAGAGCTGGCGGGAAACATCCCGCAGTTTCAGCTTGAAGTGCGGGAGATTGATTGCTTTCATCTTGTCGGTGTCGATCCTTGACCAGACGACATGCGCGTGGCGGCGACCGTCCTTCTCGTGGAAGACGACGGCACGGGGCTGGCCTTGTAGGCCGATTTTCTTTTCGACGGCCTCGATGGCTGCCTCGAAGTCTTCGACCGGGACGCGCTCTTGCGGCGGCGGGCTCAGGCTCAACGAGAAAAGGAACTGCTTGGCGCGGGTGCCCCGGCTGACGGCGTAGATTTCATGGAGGGCGGCATGAAGATCGTCCGATGAGAAGCCCCGAAGCTCATGGACCTCGACATGCTCGTTCTCTTTGGTTTTCAGTAAATGGGCGGCAAGCTGGGTGCTGCCGCCGCGTTGGCCGCCTTTGAGGATCATGTCGGCCCCCTTCCGGGGTCCAGGCCGAGGGCGGCGACCAGCCGGTCCCGCATCCACTGGACTTCCCGGCAGGCGTCCAGGATGGCTTTTTCCGTATCTGGGGTTACGGGAAGCGAGCCGGAGTTGGCGGCCTTGGCGAGCTGGTTGAGATTGTTCGCCAGTTTGGCCTTGCCCAATTCCCCGAGAAGTTGGGCAAGAACCTTGTCGTCCTTGGCTGGCGAGCGGTAACTCCGGCGGCGGCTGGCGGCGCTTCCGAGCAGCTTCGAGCGTATATAGGCCCCCAGCGGCATCGTTCCCGCTTCGCGCCGCAGCAGAGCTTTTTCTTCGTTGCTGAGGCGCAGTGAGAACGGCGGCGGCGAGCCTATGCGCTTAATGTGGCTACCGTTGTGTTCGGCGGCGTCCTGAAATTCTCCGGCAATCGGCGGGTGGTCTAGGCTCATGGCTGAACCTCCCCGGCTGGACGGAGTGAAGGCGAGTCTAAATGCTTGAGTTCAGTGTTCCATTCCTCCAATATTTCCAGCAGAGCGTTCGAACTTTCTTCGTCCGGGCGCGCCACAAACAAAAAAAGGCCACTTGGAAGTGGCCTTTTTCGTTTGTCGTCGCATTGAGCGGTTTGTTCTGACCGGTTCGATAAAATTGCGTGGCAATTTTAGCCGTCGGGAGCGTAGCGCCAGCGGCGCGAGTCAATCTTCCAGGGTTAGTTATGCGACGCTTTTTAATTTTCGCCGAACTCTCGCAATAGCGCCGAGGCCGGATAGCATCAGCCAACTTGCGGACGGTAGCGGTACCGACGACACCGATGGTGGCGTATAACTGCCCGCCGCGCCAGGTGTGCCGATATCGCCAGCGCCAAACGTAAACGTATGCGGTGTCAACGCAAAGCCGTTAGCCGTTAATTCCACGCTGTTGCCAGCAACGCCAAACAATGCCGCATCGCTGTAAATCAGGCTGGCGATTTCCACTCCTCCGGATTCCAGAATAATTGCATCGCTGCTATTGCCCAGCACAAAACTGTCGTAGACATAATCGGCGGTATAGCCACCGTTGTTGAGCGAATCGCCATTGCGTCCAAAAACAAAGTAACTCCCCGGCGCAACCGTAATCGGCGAGTTGCCGCTAACGGTGTGCGAGTTGCTGCTCTGATCGCGGATAACCAATCCCGTTAGATCGATACCGCCAGCGCTGGCGTTATAGACTTCAAACCATTCGCCGGCAGTGTCGCTGACGGCATCGGGGTTGGCCAGCACTTCGGTAATGACTAAGTCGCCCGGACTAAGCGCAGCTTTTGCGGAGCCTGCGTTGAGGCCGATGAGAAGCGCGAAGCCTGTGATGATGCAGGAGTGAGTGATGGATTGTTTGAAACGGCAAGAATATTTCATGATTACCTTCCTTGTTGTCCCTGGTATTTGAGCTTTTAGTGGCGTCGAGTGTCACGACACCACATCCCTGAAATGCCGCCTTCGTGGCGACCGCATAACTGTAACAAAGTTTTTGCGGTGAAGAAAAGTCCTCACCGTGGCCCGTGTGTGATTTTGCGCAGAAGCGATTAGACTCACGCATCTTCCTAAACTTGCATTGAGATTGCGATGATTGCGCGCCCGTTTCGTATTGACATCCCGCAGAATAAACTCGATTGGATCGCACAGCGTCTGCGCGCCGCGCCGTGGCCGGATGTTCCCGAGGGCGCGCCGTGGCAATTTGGCACCGATGCAAAAACGCTGCGCGAACTCGTCGATTACTGGCTCGAAGATTTCGATTGGCGCAAACGCGAAACAGCATTTAATGCGTTGCCGCAATTCACCGCACGCATCGACGATTACGATATTCACTTCATCCACGTGCGCGGTGCGGGTAAAAATCCGAAGCCGCTGCTGCTCAGTCACGGCTGGCCCGGTTCGTTCGCCGAATTCATGAAAGTGATCGAGCCGCTCACCCATCCGGAAAAATTCGGCGGCTCGATCGACGATGCATTTTCGGTAGTGGTTCCGTCGCTACCCGGTTACGGGTTTTCATCGAAACCGAAAACCGCGATCGGCCCGCGCACGATTGCAAAATTATTCGATCGCCTGATGACCGACGTGCTCGGTTACGACGATTACATCGCGCAAGGCGGCGATTGGGGTTCGGCGATTTCGAGCTGGCTCGGCTATGAAGGTAAAGGCTGCGGCGCGGTGCATTTGAATTTCGTGATGATCTGGCGCGCGGGCTCGGCGCGGCCAGAAACATCCGAAGAAAAAGCCGCGATGCAGCATGCGAAAAAATTCTGGAAAAATGAAAACGGTTACATGGTGCTGCAATCGACTAAACCGCTGACGCTGTCGTATGCGATGCACGATAGCCCGCTCGGTGTTGCGGCGTGGATTCTCGAAAAATTTCATCGCTGGAGCGATAAATCCAATAGCGATTGGAAACTCAATGGCGATTTGTGGGGCGCATTGACCAAAGACGAAATTATCACCGACATCATGATCTACCTCGTCACCGACACCTTCGGCACCTCGACTTGGCTCTACAACGGCTTATACAAAGAAACCGTGCCGAACGATGCCTACGTTAAACGCCCGACCGGCGTTGCATTATTTCCGCAAGAAATCGCCGCCCTTCCGCGCAGCCTCGTGGCGAAGAGTTACAACATCGTGCAATGGAATGAAATGCCGCGCGGCGGACATTTTGCGGCAATGGAGCAGCCGGAGTTGTTTGTTGGGGAGTTGCGGAATTTTTTGCGATTGATTTAATGGCCGTTTATTTTTTATCCCACCGATGCCATTCCGATTTCAACCACGCGTAAAACACCGGTGCGGCGACGACGCCGGCGGGGCCGAACAGTTTTTCCATCAACAGCATCATCACCAGAATTTCGTGCGGTTTGGCGTTGATCTGTTGACCGACGAAGCGCGCGTTGACGAAGTATTCGAGCTTGTGGATCACGATTAAAAATGCCAGCGAGCCGATCGCGACGATGAGCGATTGGCTCACGCTGATGATCGTGATCATCGTGTTTGAAATCAAATTGCCAATCACGGGTAGCAGGCCCGCGATGAAGGTCACCGCGATAAGTGTTTTCGTGAACGGCAGGCGGATGTCGAAGGCGGGCAGAATCATGAGGAGATAAATGGCGGTGAGCAGCGTGTTGAGCGCGGAAATGCGCACCTGCGCCGAGATCACGCGCCAGAATGCATTTTCTATCGCGAGAAATTGTTCCAGCAAGCGTGTGCTCACGGGGCCGAGTTTATGTGTCTCGATGCGCGTGCTGATCGCGAACATCGAACCGAGCAAAATACCGATCAACGCGTAGCCGATATTTTTGAGCGCGCCGAGACCGAACGTGCCGATCTCAGCGGCGTGCTGGCGCAGCAGCGCGCCCGTGCTCGCGAGCAGATCGTCCTGCTGCGGCAGTTTTTCGCTGATCATGGCCGGCAGCCATGAGCGCGCGGACTCGATGATATCGCTCATCTGCAGCAGCAGATCGTGCACGCCGAGCCGGTTGCGCAGCAACACGTGCAAACCAAAACCGGCGAGCACCAGCGCCGTCGCGACCAGTATTGCGATCAGCACTACGGCGAACCAGCGCGACTGACCGTGCTGCGCGCCGCGATCGGTGAGGTGTGAGGAGAGCAGGATCACGAGCGCGTAGACGAGCATGCCCGCGTACATCACCACGATAAGCTTGAGCGCGAGCAGCGAAAAAAACAGCAGCGCGGCGCCGATGAAGGCGGCGAAGCGCGCGTGGCGCGGCTGGGCGAACAGATCGGTCAACATGATTGGATTTCACGATGGAGGTGCTGCATTGTAGAAAATATTTGGGTGCGATGCGCGCGGCGCGCACGGATATTTTCGCCGGTGTGAAGTGAGTTAGTATTGCGAATCTATTTCGGTCCGCCGAAAAGTGCTAAAACCGTTGTGAGGAAAACGATGATCAAGACGCTCATGGTGCAAGCGGCATTGTCCGATGCGGCATTGCTCGGCCAGCGCCTCCGGGTGCGCGGCTGGCTGCGTTCGCGGCGCGATTCGAAGGCCGGTATTTCGTTTCTCGCGATCAACGACGGCTCGTGCCTCGCTTCGATTCAAGCCGTGGTGCCGGCAACGCTGGCGAATTATCAAAGCGAGGTGCTGCAACTATCGGCCGGTTGCGCCGTCGCGGTGAGCGGTGAACTCGTGCGCTCGCAGGGACAGGGGCAGGCGTTTGAAATTCAGGCCGATGCGGTCGAGGTCATCGGCTGGGTCGAGGATCCTGAGAGTTATCCGATCGCGAAAAAACGCCACACATTTGAATACCTGCGCACGGTCGCGCATCTGCGGCCGCGCACGAACACGTTTGGCGCGATCACGCGCGTGCGCACGGTGCTGGCGAACGCGATTCACAATTATTTTTGCGAGCACGGCTTTCAGTGGATCAATACGCCGGTGATCACCGCGAGCGATTGCGAAGGCGCGGGCGAGTTGTTTCGAGTCAGCACGCTCGATCTTGCCAATTTGCCGCACGATGACAAAGGCGCGATCGATTTCAGTCAGGATTTTTTCGGCGCGCAGACCTTTCTCACGGTGTCGGGTCAGCTCAACGTCGAAGCGTATTGTCTCGCGCTGTCGAAGGTGTATACCTTCGGGCCGACGTTTCGCGCCGAGAATTCGAACACGAGCCGGCATCTCGCCGAATTCTGGATGGTCGAACCCGAAATCGCGTTCGCCGATTTGAATGACGATGCCGAACTCGCCGAAGATTTTCTGCGGCATTTATTTCACATCGTGCTTGAATGCTGCGAGGACGATCTGAAATTCTTCAACGAGTTCGTCGATAAAACCGTGTTGGAGCGGCTTGAGCACGTCGCTGTGAAACATTTCGAGCGCATGGATTATTCCGAAGCGATTCGCGTGTTGCAAAATTGCGGCAAGCCATTTCAATTCCCCGTGCGGTGGGGGCTCGATCTGCAATCCGAACACGAGCGCTATCTGTGCGAAGAGCATGTGAAAGCGCCGCTGATCGTGATGAATTATCCGAAGGACATCAAAGCGTTTTACATGCGCCAGAACGACGACGACAAAACCGTGGCGGCGATGGATGTGCTGGCGCCCGGTATCGGTGAAATCATCGGCGGCAGTCAGCGCGAGGAGCGGCTCGATCGCCTCGATGCGCGCATGCGGGAAATGAAAATCGGGGGCGATCTGTGGTGGTATCGCGACTTGCGCCGTTACGGCACCGTGCCGCACGCGGGTTTCGGTCTCGGCTTTGAGCGCCTGCTCAACTATGTCACGGGCATGGACAATATTCGCGATGTGATTCCGTATCCGCGTGCGCCGCACAGCGCGCCGTTTTAATTTTGGTTCGCGTTAAAATCGCGCTCATCGCAACGGTGTGTAGGCAGGATCTTGTCCCGCGAACCAGCCGCGCGCATGCAGACAATTCACCAGCGCGCGCGTATACAGATGCTTTACAAAGTCGGGTGTGTGTTGCGCGCCGAGTTGTTCGGCGCAGGTATTGGCATCGGTATTGAAATCGGCCGCCTGCGCGCCCGCCTTCCACCAGGTTTGCACGGATTGTTTCTGCAAAGGATCCGAAGGCGCGCGTTTCGGCGCAGGTGCGCTCGCTGGCACGGTGTCGTTGTTGTCGAGCGCGGCGCCCGGTTCGGCCACTGTCCAACCCTTCTCGCGCAGACATTGCCGGCTTGCGGCATCGTCGCCCGATGCGCGCGCGCGGCAGGCTTGTTGATCGCGTTGCAGATCGTCGGCGCTGGCGCCCGCTTTCCAGGCAGCTTGCTGGCAGGCGCAGAGCGCCCATATCAAAGGGAGCGGCACTAGCAGCGGACGCAATGACATCGCAAAATTCCGATTCTTAATATCGAGACCGCACTTTAGCGCGAATGCTTGTGACGCAACATCAGTTATTTGTCGGATTTCGCGCGCGAGGCGCAATGCGCTATTCAAAGATTGGATTTGGGTCAGGGATTGAATTTGGGTCAGGGATTGGATTTGGCTCAGCGATTGAGTTCGGCAAAAAACTGGCGGCGGCTACGAATCATTTCCTGATACGTTTGTATCAGCGCCAGATCGAGTGGTTTTCCCGAGGTTTTGATCTTGCCGAGCTGGGTTTCAAGTTCGACGATTTCTTCGAGCAGTTTTTCTTTGACCGCTTGCACGTTTTGCAGACGTACACCCGCGAGCGTTTCGCGGCGGGACGGTGGCCGATGCAGATGTAACGTGTTGCGCTCTTCTTTTTTCATGTGCCCGAGCTTCCGTCCGAGGAATGTTTTTAAAAAGCTTAGTCAAGAATTGGTAAATTGAAATTACTCATTGGTAATCACCGGCATTCGAACGTTGGCACAGATGAATAAAATTCGCCAGCGCTGCGACGCGCGCGCACCAAGTGCATACCGCCGGCGTCCGAGCAAGGGCATAATAGCGCCATGATTGCATCCGCCTCATTGCTCGACTGGAATAACATCGACACCGTGCTGCTCGATATGGATGGCACGCTGCTCGATCTTTATTTCGACAATCATTTCTGGCTCGAACATCTGCCGCTGCGCTATGCCGAGCGCCACGGCATGAGCGCCGAGCAGGCACGCATACATCTTATCGATGTATTCGCCGCGCAGCGCGGCACGCTCAATTGGTACTGCGTCGATTACTGGTCGCGGCAGTTGCAGCTCGATATCGGCGAGTTGAAGCGCGAGATTCGACATTTGATTGCGATCCGTCCCCATGTCGATGATTTTCTGCAGCGTCTGCACAACAGTCCGCGCCAGGTCTGGCTCGTTACCAACGCGCACCGCAAAAGTCTCGATATCAAAATGACGCATACGCGCATCGAGCGCTGGTTCGATCGCATTCTTTGTTCGCACGATTTCGCGCAGCCGAAAGAGAGCGCTGAATTCTGGCAGCGCTTGCGTGCCGAGCATCCCTTCGAGCCGGCGCGCACGCTGTTTATCGATGACTCCGCGGCCGTTCTGCACGCCGCGCAGCAATTCGGTATTCGCTATCTGCTCACGCTGTTGCAACCGGACAGCCGCCAAATGCGGCGCGAGCACACAGAGTTTCCAGGTATTTTGCATTTCGATGAGATTATGCCGCCGTCATGAGCGCCAACAGCGAAGATGCGCACTTCACCAAAGCGGTGCGTATAGATAAATGGCTGTGGGCGGCGCGCTTTTTCAAGACGCGCAACCTCGCCAAAGAGGCGATCGAACATGGCCGCGTGCGCTACAACGAGCAGCGCTGCAAAGTTAGCCGCGACGTCGAAATCGGTGCGCGCCTATCGATCGCGCAGGGCTGGGACGAAATCGAAGTCGATGTGCTCGCGCTATCCGATCAACGCGGTTCGGCAACCGTGGCGCGTCTGCTCTATGCTGAAACCGAAGCCAGCGTGCAGCGCCGCGCGCAGAATTCGGCTGCGCGCAAAGCGGCCGCGCTGAGCACACCGCTCACGCCAGAGCGGCCCAATAAGCGCCAGCGCCGTCAATTGGAACAATTAAAACGCGAATTATTCGATTGAGCCGCGCCGGCTCGAAGGTGCTGAAACCCATGTCCGAGCAGCTTGATTCCGATCCCGATCAGCCGATTACTTCCGACGAGTTGCTGCGTTTTATTTTTGATGGCACCGATGTGCGCGGCGAGTGGGTGCAGCTTGAGCGCAGCTATCAGGATGCGCTGATCAATCATCATTATCCGCCTGCCGTGCGCGCGCTGGTCGGTGAATTTTTAGCGGCCGTGAGTCTGCTTGGCGCGACGCTCAAATTCGAGGGCACGATTGCGTTGCAGGCGCGCAGCGCGGACGGCGAAATCCCGCTGATCATGGCCGAGGCGAGTTCCGATAACAGCATGCGCGCCATCGTGCACGGTGCCGAGCGGGCGACAGGTGCGGAATTCACGCGCCTGCTGGGCCGCAATGCCACGCTCGCAATCACGATCGATCCGGTGCAAGGCCAGCGCTATCAGGGCATCGTGCCGCTTGAAGGCGAAAACCTCGCGCGTTGCCTGGAAGATTATTTTCATCGCAGCGAACAATTGCCGACGCGCGTCTGGTTGGTCGCCGACGCGCAGCGCGCCGCCGGATTGTTTTTGCAGGAGCTGCCGAGCCGGCTCGACTTCGAGCAGCGCTCGCAGCAGTGGCAGCACCTGAGCATGCTTGCCGAAACAGTATCTACACAGGAGTTGCTGCAGTTGAGCGGCGACCAACTTTTGTATCGGCTATTTCATCAAGAACAATTGCGTTTGCTGCGGCGCGATGCGCTGCGCTTTCGCTGCAGCTGCTCACGCGAGCGCACGGAAAACACGCTGCGCAGTCTCGATCGCGATGAGCTCGACGATATCCTGCGCGAACAGGGTTCGATTCAGGTCAATTGCGAGTTTTGCAATCAGCTCTACCGTTTTGACGCAGGGGACATTGCGAACCTGTTCAAAGCCCTCTCGACACCGACGCGTCATTGAACGCAATAGCCTGAATCGGGTCAGACGGGGCACGGCGTGGTGGCCGATTCGCCTCAAACTCAGTTTTTTGCCATAATGCCGGCCCTTATTTGTTTGTCTTAGGGGCTGCGCCGGGACGGTGCGGCCAGCATCCCGTTAACCGGTCCTCGCGGACGGCTTACTTAGGAAGTAGAAGAACATGAGTGCAGCAACCACTGTGTACAACGACCTTTCCCCGGCTCAGCTCGTCGAGCTGGGTATTGCGCGCGGCGAAGGGCAATTGGCCGATACCGGCGCCTTTGTCGTAGCCACCGGCAAGCGCACCGGGCGCTCGCCGAAAGATCGTTTCATCGTCAAAGACGCCACCACAACCGCCACCGTCGACTGGGGCAGCGTCAATCAGGCGTTCGATCCCGCTAAATTCGATGCGCTGTGGCAGCGCGTGGAAGATTACCTGGAGACCGAAGATCAGTTCGTTGCGCGCGTGCATGTCGGCGCGCACGATGAGTTTTATCTGCCCGTCGAAGCGCGCACCGAAACCGCGTGGCAGAGCTTGTTCGCACGCAATATGTTTATCCGCCCGGATACCTACAACCCGCGCAACAAACCCGAGTGGAGAATTCTCAACGTGCCCAGCTTCGCGTGCGATCCCGCGCGCGACGGCACCAACTCCGACGCCGTGGTCATCACCGATTTCACGCGACGCAAGGTGCTGCTGGCCGGTATGCGTTACGCGGGCGAAATGAAAAAATCGATGTTCGCTGTGCAGAACTATCTGCTGCCGGAAAAAGATGTGATGCCAATGCACTGCTCGGCCAATGTCGGCGACGCGGGCGATACCTGTTTGTTTTTCGGTCTGTCGGGCACGGGTAAAACCACGCTGTCGGCCGATCCGAGCCGCTACTTGATCGGCGACGATGAACATGCGTGGGCGAAAGGCTCCGTGTTCAATATCGAAGGCGGTTGCTACGCGAAAACGATCAATCTCTCGAAGGAAAACGAGCCGATCATTTGGGATGCGATTACCTTCGGCGCCATCGTCGAAAACGTGGTGATCGATACGGAAACGCGCCGCGCCGATTACGACGATACCAGTCTCTCTGAAAATGGCCGCTGCTGTTATCCGCTTGAGCATGTGCCCAAGCGCGTGATTAAAAATGCGGCGGGCGAGCCCAAGGTTGTGATCTTTCTGACCTGCGACGTTTCGGGTGTATTGCCGCCGGTTTCGATTCTATCGAAAGAAGCGGCGGCGTTTCATTTTCTGAGCGGTTACACCGCGCGCGTCGGCTCGACTGAGGTCGGTGCGGCTCCCGGCATCCAGCCGACATTCTCAACTTGCTTTGGCGCGCCGTTCATGCCGCGCCCAGCACGCGAGTACGCTGAATTGCTCATTAAGCGCATCGAAGAATTCGATTCGCATGTGTATCTCGTCAACACGGGTTGGACCGGAGGCTCAGGTGCACCCGGCGGTGTCGGCATGCGTTTCCCGATTCCGGTCACGCGTGCCGTGGTCGCTGCATGTCAAAGCGGTGCGCTGCTCAATGTCGAGAAAGAGCATCTCGATATCATGAACGTCGATATTCCGAAAAGCGTGCCCGGTGTGGACGCGCGTTTTCTGAATCCGCGCAAATCGTGGTCCGATGCGGCCGCGTACGATGCCGAGGCGCGCAAACTCGCGCAACTGTTCCAAGAGAACATCAAGAAGTTCGCTCCCTCCGCCGCGATTATCGCCGCCGGTCCCAAAACCTAAACGACGATAAGCGCAAAAAGCCGCCCACAAGGCGGCTTTTTATTTTGAATAATTGCGCATAATGCCGCACGCAATTTTCTCAACTCAGCTTTACGGAATCCCAATGCTTTCGATCAACCAACGCATCGCCGATGAACTCAATGTCAAATTAGCGCAGGTCAGTGCAGCGATCGAGCTGCTCGATGAAGGTGCGACGGTACCGTTCATTTCGCGTTACCGCAAAGAGGTGACGGGTGGGCTCGACGATACGCAATTGCGCACGCTCGAAGAGCGCCTGCGTTATCTGCGCGAAATGGAGGAACGCCGCGCGGCAATTCTCGCGAGCATCCAGGAGCAAGGTAAATTGACGCCGGAATTGGCATCGGAAATTAATGCGGCCGATACCAAAAACCGTCTCGAAGATTTGTATCTGCCGTACAAACCCAAACGCCGAACCAAGGCGCAAATTGCGATCGAGGCCGGTCTTGAGCCGCTTGCGCTCGGTTTGTACGAAGACCCGAACAAAAATCCAGAAATATTCGCCATCGAATTTGTAAATACGGAAAAAGGTATCGCCGACGCGAAAGCCGCTCTCGACGGCGCGAAATATATTCTCATGGATAAATTCAGCGAGAATGCCGATCTGCTGCAAAAGTTGCGCGATTATTTGTCGAGCGATGGCAAGCTCACTGCGCGAGTGGTCGAGGGCAAACAAGTCGAGGGGGAGAAATTTCGCGATTATTTCGAGCACGATGAACTGCTTGCGACGACGCCGTCGCATCGCGCGCTCGCGATGTTTCGCGGCCGCAACGAAGGTGTGCTGACACTGGCGATCACAGTCGGCGAGAAAGATGAAAAAGCCGTCGTGCATCCGTGCGAGGTGATGATCGCGAATTTCTGGAGCATAAAAGATCAGAATCGCGCCGCCGATAAATGGCTCGCCGAAGTTGTGCGCTGGACGTGGCGGGTTAAGCTCTACACGCACCTCGAAACGGATCTGCTCGGACAACTGCGCGAGCGCGCTGAGGACGATGCGATCAAAGTGTTCGCAAGCAATTTGAAAGATCTGTTGCTCGCAGCGCCGGCCGGGCAAAAAGTCACGATCGGGCTCGACCCCGGTCTGCGTACGGGCGTGAAAGTCGCCGTGATCGATGCGACCGGCAAGGTGCTTGATCACTGCGCGATTTTTCCGAATCCGCCGCAAAATAAACTCGCCGAATCGGCGGCGGTGTTGATCGCGCTGGCAAAAAAACACGGTGCGCAACTGATCTCGATCGGCAACGGTACGGCAAGCCGCGAAACCGAACGCTTCGTACTCGATATCATCAAGGCACATCCCGAACTCGGATTGACGAAGGTTATCGTCAACGAAGCCGGGGCATCGGTGTATTCGGCTTCCGAATACGCAGCGAAAGAATTTCCCGATCTCGATGTCACGATTCGCGGCGCCGTGTCGATTGCGCGACGTTTGCAAGATCCACTGGCAGAGCTCGTTAAAATTGAGCCGAAATCGATCGGTGTCGGTCAGTATCAACACGATGTCAGCCAAACTGCGCTCGCGCGTTCGCTCGATGCCGTTATCGAGGATTGCGTGAATGCGGTTGGCGTCGATGTGAATACGGCATCACCCGCGCTGCTCACACGCATTTCCGGTTTGAATCAAACGCTCGCGAGCAATATCGTCGAGTTTCGCAATCAACACGGCGTGTTCAAAAATCGCGAACAGTTGAAGAAAGTGCCGCGTCTCGGCGAAAAAACTTTCGAGCAGGCGGCCGGATTTTTGCGCGTGGTTGGCGGCGACAATCCGCTCGATGCATCGGCGGTGCATCCAGAATCGTATGCCGTCGTCGAAAAAATTGTGCAGAAGCATCGGCGCGAAGTGAAGCATCTGTTGGGCGACAGTCCATTTTTGCGCTCGCTCAAGGCGGCCGATTATATCGATGACAAATTTGGTGTGCCGACCGTCACCGACATTATCAAGGAACTCGATAAGCCCGGCCGCGATCCGCGCCCGGAATTCAAAACCGCGACTTTCATGGATGGCGTCGAAAATATTAAAGACTTAACGCCGGGCATGATTTTGGAAGGCACTGTCACCAATGTCGCCGCGTTCGGTGCATTCGTCGATATCGGCGTGCATCAGGACGGTCTCGTGCACATTTCTGCATTGTCAAATAAGTTCGTGAAGGATCCGCGCGAAGTCGTGAAAGCCGGTGATATCGTCAAAGTCAAAGTGATGGAAATCGATATTGCGCGCAAGCGCATTGGTCTCTCGATGCGTCTCGACGATGCGCCGGGCGAAAAAATGCAGGGGGCAAAACCACAGGAGCGCAACGCGAGTAAGGCCATTGATAAACTGCATCGGGACAATCGATTGCATAACGATAAGCAAAAGCAACAACCGACAAATACCGCCATGGCGCAATTGTTTGCCGCCGCGCAAAACAAGAAAAATAACCGGTTGTAATATCGCTCAAACGCCGTGATGCAGCGGCGTAATGCCTTGTTGCAACATGCGCTGAATAACGTCGAGCGCAACCGGTTTCGAGAACAGATAGCCCTGCCCGGTATCGCAATGATTGCGGCGCAGGAAATCGAGTTGTTCGGCGGTTTCAATGCCTTCGGCGACAACCTTGAGCTGAAGTTTGTGCGCCATCGCGATAACGGCTGCGGTAATTTCGCGATCGTCGCGATCGACAGTGATGTCATTGATGAACCCGCGATCCACTTTCAGTTCATCGACCGGCAGCATTTTCAAATAGCTCAACGATGAATAGCCGGTGCCGAAATCATCGATCGACAGCGACAGACCCATCTCTTTGAGTTGATTTAAAATGAGCATGTTCTCTTCGACATCTTCGATCAATGAATTTTCGGTGATTTCGAGCTTCAAGCGGCGTGGATCGACGTCGTTGCTGCGCAGTTGCCATTCGAGCGTTTCGATCAGGCTGTCGTCGTGCAGTTGGCGCGGCGATAAATTGACCGAAATGCTGAATGACGATTTGTAGTTGCGCAGCTGCGCGAGATCGCGGCAGGCCTGTGCGATGACTTGCGCGCCCAGCTCGATAATCATGCCGCTATTTTCCATGATCCCGATGAATTTATCGGGCCGCACGACGCCATCCTCTGGATGCTGCCAGCGCACGAGCGCTTCGAGTCCAATGATTTGCATCGAAAATAAATCGACCAGCGGCTGATACAGCAAAAAGAATTGTTGCTTATCGAGCGCTTCGCGCAACTCGCTTTCGAGGCGCAACAATTGGCTGGCCTTGGCATTAATTTCCTCGGTAAAGAAATAGTAGCTATTGCCGCCGCTGCGCTTGGCTTCGTACATGGCCACATCGGCGTTGCGCAGCAGTTGGTCGGGGTTAAGGCCGTTATCGGGTGCCAGGGCGATGCCGATACTGGGCGTTACCAAAATCTGCGACGCCGCAACCGCGACTGGAATTTGCAGGGCCTGGCGAATTTTTTCGACCATGTGCAGCAGCATCTCCGCATTGTCGATGTGCTGCAATAACACGGTGAATTCATCGCCGCTCAAGCGCGCCACAGTATCGGTGGCGCGGGTATTTGCGCTCAAGCGTTGCGCGACCTGTTTCAATAGTTCATCGCCGACATCGTGACCGAACGAATCGTTGACGCGTTTGAAATGATCGAGATCGAAAAACAGAATGGCGAATTTTTCTTGTGAGCGCTCGTATTCGTGTGCCGCTTGCGTCAGATGGTCGAGAAAAAGCCGGCGATTTGCCAGCCCGGTTAAATGATCGTACAACGCCATGTATTCGAGCGTCTGCGCGCGCTGCTGACTCTCTTTCGAGAGCGTGAGCAGGCGCTGCGATAGATCGAAAGCGGCATTCTCGAGCACATCGAGTTCGTCGTGAGTGGCGTGTGCCGTGATCGGCTGCACGGCATTGGGCGATCGCAAATAATCGCCGTGCGCGAGACGCGGCAAAATATCGGCCTGTCTTTTTATTCTTTGCATCGGTGCCCACAGGATAAACAGCAACAATGCTTCGGACGCAATCATGCCGAAGACGGCGGTTGCGATGTGCTGATAGATATGGCTATTGATGGTATTGCGTTGTGTCGAGATATCCTCGATCAATACCAATAGAGTATTTTCGCTGTGCTCGGGCCGGCTATCGATGGGCATCGCGTGCAAATGATAGGCGTGTTGATTGTCGGCATTAAACCAAACGCCGGTGTTAAGCAGCTGCGTGTATTTGAATTTCAAAGCCGCCTGCTGTAGCAGGTTTTGATCGCGCGCGCGCTGTGTCGCCGCCACGATCTGGTAGCCCCACGGTGTGGAGTGCGCAGAGGCGGCGGTGCGGCTGAGCAGCACGCTGCCGTCGGCATTGCCGCGCGAGAAATCGATAATTAAATCAGCGATCGATGCTTTTACGATCAAAATATGCAGCTCGCCGCTCTTGAGCAAAATCGGTATGGCCGCTATCAGCTGACATTGTGCATCGCAGCGAATCGCGGTGGCCGGCTCGCTGTGTTCGACGACGGTTTGCGTTAAAGCAATGTCATCCGGCTGCATCGCGCTGTCGCCGAACAACGACACCACGCGCCCCCTGGTATCGAAAATGGCTGCGCTTTCCAGCCCCCAGTTGAGCTGCATGACATCCCAGTTATTTTTTATCCTCGCGGATAATTTCGCGATGGCATCTTCGTTCGCGCCGGCGTCGAATACCAAACTTTCGCCGAGATTTTGCAAATTGGTGCGAGCCTGCATCAACAAACTATTGAATACATTGGTGGAGCGTTCTACCGAGCGCTGCAATTGATAATCGAATTGGCGCTCGAAATTGATGTAGCCCAGATAGGCCAGGCCGGTGTTGGTGGCGAGCAGCAGCACCGTCAGTGAAATGGCTACTTTCCATTTCAGGCTGAAAAAAATGCGGCTACGAATAGCGCCAGCGTAGGTGCTCAGCGCTTGCGCGTCATTGCCGTGATTGTGGTTATCGTTGGTATTCATTGTGGCATTCAAAAGCGATAGCTGAATTCGATCGCGACCATGTTCCAGTAACGGGCGGTGGCATTCATATCATTCAGTCCCGTCGACCAGGCCGTGCCGTCGATATAGTGGTATTCCGCGCTCACCATGGCGTTGCTGTTGATGTCGTAGCGCGCGCCGAAGCCGTAGTCGTGAGCGAAATTCGCAAAATTTTGAGTTTGCGCGAGCATTGCATAATTATCGCCGCTGGGATCGCGGCGGTCCCAATACAAGTTGTCGTAGCGTGAATAAATCGTCCAATGTTTGTCGAGGTGACGCGCGGCCTGCACATAATATTGCAGCGGATGCAAGCCGAGACCGACACCGCTGGATTCCAGTTGAATATCCATGTGGCCGTATTCGCCAGTGAAAGTCCATTGGTTGATATTGCATTGCAGGGAGGCGATCCAGTAAACAAAATCGACGTCGATATTGATATCGGGAGAGCTTGAGCTGATACCGCTTGCAGGCGACAACACAGCAATCTGATCGGCTACATCAGAAGGTAGGATTTGGGTATAACGCAATTTCGCCTGCACGCGGCTAAACGCGGCGAGCCACATGCTATCGCTGCTTTGATACATCAGACGGCCGCCGTAACTGTCACTTTTGCCGAGATGATCGATTTCGCCGGGAATGAAGTTGAATGCCGTCTGTACCGTGTGTTTATCGACGCGCGGGTGACCGGCGTCGAGTTCGAGAGTCCATTGTCCGGCATTGGAAAAAATGTCGGTGTATAGCAGCGCGCCATCGCCGGAAAGTTCAAGGTCGCGCGCGCGGTCGGGATACGCTGATTGCGGCAAATAAATCGATGGTCGCGCAAACGCGATGTCGCGCGTCTCGTTGTAAAGACCGATTGGCAGTTTGTAGCGTCCGGCGCGAACCCCCATCGTATAAGCCGACTCGGTAAGAAATTGATAATCGAGAAACGCGTAATCGACGCCACCGCTTTCACCCTGCGCGCCTGCTTGACGATAAAGCGCTTGTCCGGCGGCGCGCAAATTCGGCAGTAATCGCGCCGAAGCATTGAAATTTATTTCAGTAAATTTCAGGCTCGCGTTGTCATCGCTGTGACCGTAAAAATTATTGTTCGAGGTATAAATAACGCCTTGCGTCAACGCGCCATGCAGTTGCCAGTCGGTATCGTCCGCGTACGCCGCCACGGCGAACAGCGCGCTCGCGATTGCGCCCCACCAGTGTTTACTCTGTGATTTCAACGATCGATACCGATTCATTGGCAAATTCCTTCTCGATGTAACCGATTGCACCTGGCGTTGTGGCGACGCGGCGCAACATTTCTTGGGGGCTATCGACGACAATTGGAGCCTGAGCGGCGCCGGAAAATAACAAGCGGTCCCAGTTGCGGCGCAGGGTGTACGGGAGTACGCCCAGCACCTTGCGGCAAAATTGCTGATGCAGGGAATCGTCGTCGCGAAACACAAAAACCGTGAGCGGCTGTCCGTCGGGCCAGACTTGCAGGATCATCCCGAAAGCGGCGCGCAAGGTTTTACGTTCGATTTTGGTATGGGCCTCGCCGGGATGCACGATAGCTACGGGCTCGGCGTAAAGCGCGGTACAGAAACTCAACGTCAACCATAACCCAATCCAGCGCACCGACTGCATTCGAGTCCGTGCGGGTGAACGATTCGAGGCCGTCTCCATGCGGTCGAGAAAGGTCATTGAGCATTCACGTCTGTTTTATTATCGGGCCAAAGATTCGCATTACCGCCGCTTTTCGCCGCCATCACTGCGAGCCTGAGTCGTAAGCCTAGACGTGGACTTACACGCTCGCAACTCGGCACGTAATGAATTCGCAGAGCGTTTGCTCGCGGTGTTAAAGGCTGCGAAGGCGATGGCTTTGTTACAGTAATCTCGCGCTGAGCACGAGATACATCAGCACCTCGGCGACTTGCTGTGCGCAGCCGAGACAATCGCCCGTATAACCGCCGATGCGGCGGCGAATGTAGCGTCCGAACCACCAGCGCCAGAGCAACAACACGACGGCAATCGGCAATATTTTCGCAAGCGGAACCAGCAAAACCAATGGCGTAGCCGATAAAGCGGCGATGAGTAAATTGTTGCGGCTCAGCTGTGTCGCCATCGGTTTTATTTTGCTACTGTCTTCATCGCGCACATAATCGTGATCGTATAAATAACTGATCGCCAGCAGACGGCTCCAACTGTGGCCGATAATTAATGCAGCGATAATTTTGGCGGATGATGTTATTGCAAGCAGCGCTAAAAACTTCGTGGCAAGAAGTGCAATCAAACCCACTGCCGCGTATGTGCCGATACGCGAATCTTTCATGATCGACAATATCTGTTCGCGTCTCCAGCCACCGCCGAATGCATCGCAGCTGTCGGCAAATCCGTCTTCGTGAAAAGAGCCGGTGAGCAATATCGTTGCGAGCATCGATAGAACGATGGCAATACTCGCGGGCCAGATTTGCAGCGCTAACAAATACGCGATCGTACCGATAGCGCCAACGATCATCCCGACCAGCGGAAAATAACGCGCCGAAGCGTGCATGTGCGCAGGCGAATACGGTGTGCTGGCCGGTATGGGAATGCGCGTGAGAAAAGCCAGCGCAGTTAAAAATACATTGCGCTCGTGGCGCCAGTTTGGCATGAGAATTCCCCGCGCTTAATCGGGCAATAATTTTTGCGGATGAATAACGATGCTCGCGAACGCCAGCACCGCAAACATCGCACCCGTGTAAAACGTGGCGGGCGCGCCCAATCGATCCCACAATAAACCGGCGAGTGCACTGGCCAGCAGCATCGCCAATCCCGCGATCAAATTGAAAAACCCGAAAGCCGTGCCGCGCAACTCGGCCGGTGCAACGTCGGCGATCATGGTCGCCAGCAAGCCCTGCGTCATGCCCATATGCAAACCCCATAAAGCGACGCCGAATGCGATGCCGAGCCAAGTGTGCGCAAGCGCGAGCGCAATATCGGCGCCAGCCAGAACAAGCAGACCCAGCGCCAATAGCGTGCCGTGATCGATGCGATCGGATAATTTTCCGAAGGGATAGGCGCAAGCGGCATAGACAACGTTCATTACGACTAATACCAGCGGCACCCACGCGATCGGCAAGTCCGACTGCTGGGCATGCAACACTAGAAAAGCCTCGCTGAAACGCGCGAGCATGAAGAGGGCGCCGAGCGCTACGATACGCCAGTATGCGCGGCTGAGTTGCTTGAGATCGCGCCTGCGAATGGGAGCGGTTGGGCGCGTGGATGAATCGTGTTGCGGCTCGTGCACGCCGAATAATAAGAGCGCAACGGCAAGGGTTGCCGGCAGCGCTGCGACCCAAAATACCGCGCGAAAATTATCCGACCACAGCAACATCAAGCCGATGGCGAACAAAGGACCCGCGGTTGCACCGACCGTATCCAAGGCCTGTCGCAAACCGTAAGCGGCACCGCGAATGGAGGGTGGAACTAAATCGGCGATTAATGCATCGCGCGGCGCGCCGCGAATACCTTTGCCGATGCGATCGATAAAACGCGCGGAGAAAATCAGCGTTGAATTTGCGGCCAGCGCAAAGAGCGGTTTGCTGAGCGCACTGAGTCCATAACCGACCGACGCCAATTTTTTGCGTTTGCCGAAATAATCGCTCAGTGTGCCTGAGAACACTTTCGCGATAAGCGCCGTCGATTCGGCGATGCCTTCAATCAGGCCCACAGTCAATACGCTCGTACCCAATACGGTAACCAAAAACACGGGCAGCAAGCTGTGGATGAGTTCTGAGGAGATATCCATCAACATGCTGACGAAACCCAGCAACCAGATTTCCATCGGCATGGATCGCGCGCGTTGTGTGGGATCTGCCATTAATTCCGCTCGCTCATTTTGGTTTGAGGCGTGTCACGCATAACAAAACTTGGACCGAGTGCGATGATACGGTTTTCACGCGCGGAGAAATAGCAAAGGTTTTATGCGAGGGAGAAATTATTTGCGTAGGTTAATGCATATTCATTGCGTCGAAACAGCGCATAAAAAAAGAGGGCCAGCGGCCCTCGCAAGATTGGTTTTTAACGCTTACTGGACGGTGATGCGTTTGGGCTCGGCCTTCGGTGTTTTCGGCACGGCCAAATCGAGCACGCCATTGTTGCTTTTGGCTTCGATGCGATCGAGATCGGCGTTTTCCGGCATGCTGAACTCGCGCAGGAATGCGCCGTAAATGCGCTCGCTGCGTTTCTGTTCTTTGTCTTCGTTAACGGTTTTTCGCGAGCCGCGAATGCTCAGCACGTTGTTGTGCGCGGTTACTTCAATTTCCTCGGGCTTTACGCCGGGGAGATCGACTGAAATGTGATACGCATTGTTGTCCTCATGAATATCGACGGCGGGCGACCACGTGGTATTGCTTAACGCCGTGTCGTTGTTGCTCAGCGCCGGAAATACGCGGCTGTCGAACGCGCGATTGAGATCACGCTGCAACTCATTGATCAGTGCAAACGGATTGCGGGTAATCAGACTCATGATATTTCTCCTCAATAATAATTCGGTAACGCGATAATTCGATACGCGACGATCTACGGATACATCCTCGTTCTCGTTCGCGGCGAGATTAAGCTTTGGATAAGCAATAAACTCGATACGCGACAAAAATAGGGCCAGTCGATTCGATTTCAAGAGTGAAGAAGAAATTCTTAAGAAAGATTTTTGCTGAGCGTGGCAATTTTTATGGCAGGAATAATTGACTCGGCTTGCCTTGGGTCGCGGCCAAACATAATAACCGGGGGTGCGGCCTGCGGCATTCAAGCGTTCGATCGAGGTCGATTTATCCGGTGTATCCCAGCCCCGGCGCTGAGGTAAACTAGCCGCATGACTGCTCATTGGCCGCCCTCACAATTGCGCGATCGCTTCGGCCGCCAGGTCACCTATGTGCGCCTGTCGGTAACCGATCGCTGCGACTTTCGCTGCGTGTATTGCATGGCGGAACAGATGACTTTTCTGCCGCGCGCGCAGGTGCTGTCGCTGGAGGAGATCGCGCTGATCGGGCGCGCCTTCGTCGAACTCGGCGTGCACAAAATCCGGCTCACCGGCGGCGAACCGCTAGTGCGCAATAATGTGCTCGAACTGGCGCGCGAACTCGGCCGTCTGCCGGGGCTGCGCGAACTGGCGCTGACGACCAACGGCAGCCGGCTCGATCGCCATGCCGCCGAACTGCGCGCGGCGGGTGTCGACCGTATCAATATCAGTCTCGACAGCTTGCGCCCCGAACGTTTTCGCGAGATCACGCGCGTCGGCGATCTTGGCGCCGTGCTGAGCGGCATCGAGGCAGCGCGCGCGGCGGGATTTAAACGCATTAAGCTGAATGCGGTGATCATGCGCGGGCGCAATGACGACGAGATCGTCGACCTCGTCGATTTTTGCCGCGAGCGCGCACTCGATATCGCGTTCATCGAAGAAATGCCGCTCGGTCATATCGATGAGCACAACCGCGCATTGAGTTTTTGTTCGAGCGATGACGTGCGCGCGCGTATCGAAGCCGTGTATCCGCTCACCGTGAGCGATGAGAGCAGCGGTGGCCCGGCGCGTTACTACCGAATGTCCGATAGCCCGATACGCATCGGATTTATTTCGCCGCACAGTCATAATTTTTGCCACTTGTGCAATCGCGTTCGCGTTACGGTGGAGGGGCGTTTGCTGCTGTGTCTTGGCAACGAGCATGCGGTGGATTTGCGTGCGGTGTTACGTGAAAAAGACGGGCGCGAAAGCGGTGGCGATATAACGGCGTTGAAAGCGGCGATTGTCGCTGCGATGGACATTAAACCCGAACGCCATCATTTTGAATTAGAAGCGGAGCCGCAAGTGGTGCGCTTCATGAATATGACGGGCGGCTGACCCCGGTAATTCTTGAAAAAATAGACGCAGAGACCAGAGAAGATAAAAACGATGGCCAATTGGAATTATCGCGTTATTCGCAAAAGCTGTCTGCGCACGGGCACGGTGACCTTTCAAGTTCATGAAGTCTATTACACCGAGGATGGTCAGATCGATTGCTGGACGCAGCAGCCGGTCGAACCGCTCGGCACGAGCGAGGCGCAACTGCGCAACGACGTGCACGCTTTTCTCGCCGCATTTCGCAAACCCATACTCGAAGAAAAATTCGTGCTCGGGCAGCTGCAACTGGTCGAAGAAAAAGTGGAGCGCGAGAGCCTCGGCGATTTGGAGCGCGATTATAAAAGCCGTGTCAGTCGCGCCAGCGGTTATTTATTTCAAATGCTGGGTAATCATCTGTTGCTCAAACGCAATGCGGAGCTATGCGCGGCCTACGATAAAGTCGATCAGGCGCTGACACAGCTTTGGGAGATGCTCGAAACACCGGCCACGAAGAAGAGAATCGGTTGATCGACACGCGAAAATTAAAATACGGCGATAAAAAAAGGCAGCTTGCGCTGCCATAAGATCACACAACGTGAGGAGGAAACTTATCGCGGCCTCGCCGAGCGGCGGCCTTCCTGTTTTTGCCAGCATGCAGTCCAGTCATATCAGCTTTTCCCAAGTTGCCGAAGTCAATCGCAATTTTTAGCATTGCGCATGCAGATACAATTTCTAGGTGCGGTTGCGTCTTCTCGGTGCAAGCCGCGTCGGAATGGTTCTTTGATGCGCCAATCGCGCCACGGTTTAACGCGAGAATTTTCAGCAAACCGTGTGTAATCATCCCCGCGTAAACTCCTGCAAAGTTGTGACCAACTTTTTATGTGTGTTTGCGGTCGGGTCCAATTCGATGATTTTGAGAGGGCTCACAAAGTTGCGGGCGCGCAAGCGCGCTTTGAGTTCGCTACACTCAACTCACTGAATGCCGGGTTTGCCATGTCTGTCACTTCCTCGCTAGAACTCAAAGTCGACGCGCTGCTGTCGGGTCAAGCTGAAATGCCCGGCGACTGGCTCGAGCTGGCATTGCCCGGTGATGCGGAGCGTGCGGATGCCACGCTGGCGGCGTTGTTCTGGTCGAAGTGGCAACGCCAATCCGGGTTGCATGAAAACTTCATCGCTGCGCTCGAACCGCTGTCGCGCGCGTTGGCGACGTTGCCCGCGATGCACTGGATCAGTTCGGAGCAACATTCGTTGTGGCGTTTGCTGGAGCTGTTGCAGAGCAGCGGTGCGGGCTATCAGCCGGAGCTGGGACGGGCGGGTGACAAACTCCTGAGCGATTTGCGCCCTTTGTGGGATGCGCTCGGGCGCGGCGATTGGAGCGTGGCGGTAGCGACGGCTGAAACGCAATGGCGACAGGAGCAGAGTCGCCTGCAACGTTTGGAGCAGCGCCTCATCGACAGCGAATATGGCTTGCTGCGCAGCCGCCGTGCGCAACAACAGGCGGCGCGCGTGCTCAATCGCGCGCTGGCGGGGAAACGATTATCGGAAGCCATGCTCGCGTACATGCAAGACGCGTGGTATCGGGAGTTGCAATGGTGCTTGTTGCAGTTCGGTGAAACGAGTACGGAATGGCGGCGGCGTGCTGAGTTGACCGTGCGACTGGTCGATTCGCTGCAAGATCCCGGCGACAACGCCGAGCAGCGGCAGCGTCTGTACACCTTGGTTCCGGAAATCGGCGCGGAGCTGCGCGAGACCTTGAGCGCGCACGCGCCCGAGAAGGCGGCGTTGGAACAGCAGTTGGCGCTGATCGAGTCGCACCATCTTGCCTTGCTGAAAAGCCGTCCGTTGCCGGCGGCGGCGTGCAAACTTATCGCGAACGATGATCCGTGGGCCGACGCGACCACGACGGTGAGCAGCGATTTGCTGCAGCAAGCCGCGGCGCTCGAACTGGGCACGTGGTTTTCATTGCGCGATAGCGGCGGCGAGAGCCGTATCAAGCTCGTGCTGAAAATGGACGACACCGCGCAGTTATTGTTCGCCAATCGCGTCGGCGTCAAAGCGCTGCAAAAAAACTTCGAAGAATTCGCCTACCTGCTGGCGCTCGACGTGGTTACGCCGTTGCCGCCCGCGGATCATGCGCGCGCCCTATTGCGACAATTGCTGGCGCAGTTACTGGAGCGCGGCATGCAGCGCCAGCGCGCGCGCGCCGAAAACGAACGCCGCGAGCGAGAAACAAAACTGCAAGCGGCTGAAGAAGCGCAACGGCGTTGGGCGGCAAAGGAAAAAGCGCTGGCCGAAGCGGCGGCGCTGACGGCGGCACAGGAGCAGGCCGCGGTGCAGGCGCGAATCGAAGTCGAGCAACGCGCGCGCGAACAGGAGTTATCGCGGCGGCGCGCGGTGCAGCAGGAGCAGATCGGCGATGCCGAACAGCGTTCGCGCGGCGCGCGGCAGAATGCGACCTTGCTTGCCATCGGCAGCTGGGTGGAATTTCACGATGAGGTCGGTGATGTGCAGCGGTTGAAGCTCGCCGTGAAATTGCCATCGAGCGGAAAATTAATTTTTGTCGATCGCGAAGGTGTGCGTCGTGCCGAATGTGAGCGCGATGCCTTTGCCGCCAAATTGCTCGATGGCAGCGCGCGCGTACTCGATGCCGGCCCGCAATTCGAAGACACGCTGGCGCGCGTGGTGGGGAGTTTGCGCCGCGACCGCAACAAGGAATAATCCGAATGGCAATGAGCATTGCATGGTGACCGCATGAACGATGCAAGTCCCGAAGACAGCGAGCGCCGCAGCGAGCAGCGCTTGGATGAAAGCGTGATGATTTTTGTCGAGCGTTACGCGGCTGAATTCGACAACTCGCGACCGGCCCGTATCATCATTTGTAAAAGCGTCGATATTTCCGCTAACGGTTTGCAGGTGCGCATCGATCAGCCGATTCCGATCGGCACGATTTTGCGCTTGTGCGCGCAATTTCGCAGCGGGCGGCAATCGCTGTACGTAGTCGGCGAAGTGAAATGGCAGCGCCGCGAGGACGACTTGTACTGCATCGGTTTCGCGCTGTTCGATTCGGAGCAAACCGACATTATCACGTGGAAGGAATTGATCGCGGGGCGTATGAGTGACGACGATGATTAGTCGATCACCGGCACGCCACCGTTCGGAATTATCATTCGAGGCTCAAGCTAAAGCCGCCCTTGTCGCCGCTCTTGCCCTGATCATGAAATTTTATTTTGAGACGCACATTGTTCGGTGAGTCGGCATTGCGCAGCGCCTCATCCTGTGAAATACGGCCTTCGCTATATAATTTGAACAAGGCGCCGTCGAACGTTTGCATGCCGAGATTTTCGGATTTTTCCATCACCTCTTTGAGCGATTCAAATTCGCCGCGCAAAATCATTTCCTGAATCGTCGGCGTGCCGAGCATGACTTCCACGGCAGCGACGCGCTTGCCGTCCACGCCCGGAATCAAACGCTGCGACACGAACGCGCGGATATTGGTCGATAAATCCATCAGCAATTGCGCGCGCCGCTCCTCGGGGAAAAAGTTGATGATGCGGTCGAGCGCCTGATTGGCGTTATTCGCGTGCAGCGTCGAAATCGCGAGATGACCTGTTTCCGCGAAAGCCAAACAGTGCTCCATGGTTTCGCGATCGCGAATTTCCCCGATCAATATCACATCGGGCGCTTGGCGCAGCGTATTTTTCAACGCTTTTTGATAACTGCGCGTATCGACGCCGACTTCGCGTTGATTGACGATCGATTTCTTGTGGCGGTGCACGAACTCGACCGGATCTTCAATCGTGATGATATGCCCCGCGCTGTTGGTGTTGCGATAATCGATGAGCGAGGCGAGCGATGTCGATTTCCCCGAGCCCGTGGCGCCGACGAACAGCACAAGGCCACGCTTCTGCATGATAACGTCTTGCAGTATCGGTGGCAGACCGAGATCGGCGAAGTGTGGAATATCCATTTTGATGTTGCGCGCGACGATCGAGATTTCGTTGCGCTGGCGAAAAATATTGATGCGGAAACGACCGACGCTCGGCAGTGAAATCGCCAGATTCATTTCGAGTTCGTGTTCGAATTCCTGGCGCTGCTCTTCATCCATCAGCGCGTAGGCGATGGTTTTTATCACTCCCGGCGCCAGCGGTTCTTTTTCGAGCGGGCGCAGCACGCCTTGAAATTTGGCGCAGGGCGGCGCGCCCGTGCTGAGATACACATCGGAGCCATCTTTCGAGGCGAGTATTTTTAAATAATCGTTAAATTCCACCGCCGGTCCTCTCGTTTTATCAGCGCGCGCAGCCCATAACAAATAGTTCAAGGCGCGCGCCAACGCCAGCGCCGCAATGCGCTTCTTTGCGGCATTGCGACGGATGGCTCACGATCCGGCGGGTTACCGAGATGCATCGCGATAAAGCGGTCGTAAAAGACACACTTTTTTGCGGGTGGAAAAGGTGCCTTGTTCGGTTGGAGGTTGATCAGTAAACTGGCCTGCCGCGCGCCGGCGGCGGTCCGCGCTTAATCAGTGTTGGATCGTTGCAATCAGTGCTGGATCGTTGCACATAGGAGAACGCCGTGTCCGAATCTCTGCATCAGCGGTTGGCGCAGCTGGCCAGCCCGTCGATCTTGCCGCTGTTGCGGCAATTGCGGCGCGGGATTGAAAAGGAGAGTCTGCGCATCGACAGCGCTGGCCGTCTCGCGCAAACGCCACACGCGACCGTGTTGGGTTCGGCGCTCACGCACCCCTCGATTACCACCGATTATTCCGAAGCGCTGCTCGAATTCATCACGCCCGTGGCGAGCGATATCGACATCACGCTGAGTCAGCTCGATGCGATACATCGTTTTGTTTACGCGGTATTGCCTGAAGAAAATCTGTGGACCGCGTCGATGCCGTGTGTGCTCGGTACCGACGCCGATATTCCGGTAGCGCAGTATGGCAGCTCGAATAGCGGGCGCATGAAAACGATTTATCGCATCGGTCTCGGTTATCGCTATGGCCGCAAGATGCAAACCATCGCCGGCATTCATTACAATTTTTCGCTGCCAGAAACGTTGTGGCCGCAGTTATTCGATATGGCCCCCGGACCTGAATTGCAGGCGCGTGTCACCGACGCCTATTTCGGTTTGATTCGCAACTTTCGCCGCTATGCATGGTTGTTGATTTATCTGTTCGGCGCTTCACCCGCATTGTGCAAAAGTTTTCTCGACGGCCCTGTCGCCAAAAACCAGGGGCACCGTTTGCAGGAGTTCGACGACTACACGTTGTATCAGCCGCATGGCACATCGCTGCGCATGGGCGATCTCGGTTATCAGAGCAACGCACAGGAAAAACTTAACGTTTGTTACAACCGCCTCGATACCTATATTCAAACGTTGAAGAGTGGCATTCTTGAAGCCTATCCCGATTATCAGCGCATCGGGGTGGAGGTCGACGGCGAATATCGTCAGCTATCCGCGGGGCTGCTGCAAATCGAAAACGAATTTTATAGTCCGATTCGTCCCAAGCGAGTTGCGCAGCGCGGAGAGACCGCGCTCACTGCGCTTGCGCATCGCGGTGTCGAATACATCGAAGTGCGTTGTCTCGATGTGAATCCATTTTTACCCATTGGGGTCGACGCCGAGACGCTGCGTTTTATCGACGCATTTCTTTTATTTTGTTTGTTTGAAGAAAGTCCGTATTGCGACGATAGCGGCCGCCGCGAGTTGATCGGCAACAACAAGATCGTTGTGAATGCGGGCCGCGAACCCGGTGTGATGTTGCAACGCGGTGGCGCACCGGTCGCACTAAAACAGTGGGCGGAAGAGTTGCTTCATCGCATCGAGATGACAGCGCTATTGCTCGATCGCGCGCACGAGCACGGTGGTCACACCGAGAGCGTGGCGCGGCAGCGCGCGAAAATCGCCGATGCTGAACTGACGCCTTCGGCTCGTGTTGTGCGCGAGCTGCGCGATGGGCGCACGTCATATGCGCAACTCGCTTTACAGTATTCGCAGCTGCACGCGTTGTATTTTCGCGGCACACCGTTGTCGCCGTCGACGCTGGCCGAATTCGTTGCAACCGCTGAGCGTTCGCTGCAGGCGCAGGTCGATATCGAGGTCGGCGATGAACTGCCGTTTCCCGCGTACCTGCAACGCTACTTCGATCAATACCGCGCGCTGTGACCGCTTAATGCTGAATGACGAAGTTGGTAAAAAGTAGGTCTTCGACCAGCTTTTTGTTTTCTTCGGATTGCAATACTTTTTGCACTGCGGCCAGAGCGTCCTGTCTTAATTGCTCCTTGCCCGGCATGGTTTCCAGCGTGGCTTCATCCTGGCGGCTGAACAGCATGATCAACTCGTGGCGGATATGCGGCATGTGGCGCATGACGAGCTCGCTGGCCTCGGCATTTTTGCTGAGGCGCAAGGTGATCTCCGCTTTGAGAAAGTGAATCGGTCCGGGACCGCCGTAATTGGTGATCAGCGCCGGTTTGATAGCGAGATATTCGCTGGACGCAGCTGCGCTTTTTTCGCTGCCGCCTTCATCTTCGGCGGCGTGCGCACCCGCGCAAGTCATCACACTCAGCAGGCATAGGCGCAGTAACCAATAAATAAATGGACGCATGGCGGTCGACCTCGATGAACAATGGAGCTGCAATAAGTTAATCGTACAGTGACGACAAGATAAAACGGCGCGACGACTCGATGTGTTAATCAACACGCGTAACAAGCAATTCGTTTAGCGGCCGGCTTGTGTAACAACAGTGTAGCGATGATTCGCAGACGCGAAAGCTTGAGCTGCAACTCGTCATCGCCTAATGTAGCAGCACTCAATTGGAGTCAATTTTATGGTGTTTCTGTATCCGTCTCGCGCTGTGTTTTTTGCAATGGTCGTGGCGATTGCGGCGTGTTTTGCGGTCGCGCTATACACGCAATACGTCGGCGGCCTCAGCCCGTGCCCGCTGTGCATGACGCAGCGCGTTTTCTACGTGCTGACCGCAGTGATTGCGCTCATCGCAGCCGTGCATAATCGCGGCGTGCGTATTTACGGTGCGCTGAGTGCGCTGAGTGCGCTTGCGGGCGCGGCCATCGCTGCACGTCAAGTATGGTTGCAACATTTGCCGCCAAACGAAGTGCCGGCGTGCGGTCCGAGCCTCGACTATATGCTGCAAACGCTGCCATTTGGCCAAGTATTCGTGCACATGCTCAAAGGTGATGGCAATTGCGCCATCGTCGATTGGCGTCTGTGGGGGTTGAGCATGGCGGAGTGGTCGCTGTTGTGTTTTATCGCACTGGCCGCTGTGGGCTCTGCTCTGGCGATTTACCCCACAGCGTTTCGCGGATTACCAAAAACGGTTGCAGGACTTAAGTAAATCTAATAAAGACTTATTGTTACGTATTGCTCTTAAACAAATACTTGCATATATTGAGCTGGCAGCACCGACTGCACTTGATGGTGTAAGTGCAGATTTATCGATAAGACATTAACGAGAACCGCTGTCACGGTAGTATGCTACCGCTGTATGCCGCCCGATGTTTTTTTATTAAAGGCGTCTGCTGTCGGTCATACCTCACCGTACTTTTAATAAGTTGCGCTTGTGCGCATTCATGGGGTCGAGACCATGTTGGACAACTGTGACATTAAAGAACGCTGGAGCAGCGTCGAAAAGTTGGTGGATCGCTGGCTTGCTGAACGTCAATCGCTCATTGTGCAATTTTGCGCATTGAGCGGCGTGCATGAATTATCGGGAAATAACGCCAGCCGCACCCGCCTGCAAAAGTTCTGTCAGCTGCTGCTCGATTATGTTTCCGCTGGGCACTTTGAAGTGTTTTACGAATTGGTTCGCGAGGCTGAAGCTTTCGCGGATGGCAGCGCCGAAATCGCGAAAGCGCTGATTCCACTTATTAATGAAACGACGCAGCGAGCGCTCGATTTCAACGATAAGTATGCCGAAGCGACCCAGGCGCCGATTGCATGGCTCGCACGCGATTTGTCGGCATTGGGTGAAGTGTTCGCAGAGCGTTTCGATTCCGAAGATCGGTTGATTCGCGCCACACATTCTTGTCACCGCGAGCAAGTTGCTTAATCGCGCATTGGACACTGAGCGCGTTTAGGCGATGAATCGATTGACAGGCTGTAAATAAAAACGCCCGCATATTGCGGGCGTTTTTGTTTTTGTTGTCGAAGCCTTCACTGGCGGACAGCGTTTATTTCTTCTCTGGTTTTTGGGTGTCAGGCTTTTTAATGTCGAGCAACTCGACTTCAAACACCAGCGCTTGGTTCGGGCCAATTGCGCCGCCGGTTCCGTTCGGGCCATAGGCCAAGTCGGACGGAATGTAGAGTTCAAATTTGGAACCGACCGGCATCAACTGCAATGCTTCGGTCCAGCCCGGAATCACGCCGTTGACCGGGAAGGATACGGATTGTCCGCGCTTGTACGAACTGTCGAATTCGGTGCCGTCGATCAGCGTCCCTTTGTAATTCACTTCGACGGTATCGGTAGCTTTTGGTTTTGCGCCTTTGCCTTCGGTGATGATTTTGTATTGCAGACCGCTGGCTGTGGTTTTCACGCCTTCTTTCTTAGCGTTCTCCGCCAGGAAGGCCTCCGAAGCGGTTTTGTTCTTTTCGCCCACCGCTTTTTGATCGGCTTCGCGCTTGGCCATGAGTTTTTGACCGAAAGCTTGGATCGTCTTCTGGATTTCTTCGTCGGTCATCATCGGCTTTTCGCCGGTGGTCGACGCTTTGAGGCCCGCGGTGAAGGCATCGACATCGACGCTGAAGTCTTGCTTGAAGCGCTTGCCTTCCATGAGGCCGATACCGTAGGAGACTTTTTGCTCGTCGGTTTCAAGTTTCAATTCTTTCTTTTCGACTTTGGGCTGGCAACCCATCAAAACTGTCGCTACAGCGGCGCAGAGCATTAATTGAGTACGCATGAAGATTCCTTTTGATTAGAGATGTATTGTGCAAGACGCATTCAGCCGCGCGAAGTCTTCAAGCTCTGGCTGCGCCGGCGGTCGCAAGGCGGGCGACAGTGTACTACTGCCCGCGCCGCGTTGAATAGCACCGCCATGCAGCGCTGCTAATTCCATCACGCGGGCCTCGGTCTCGGTGCGATTTTAATGGCGTAGTGTTACTGATCTGCGCTGCCGGATGCGCGTCTATCAGCTTTTTCGCTGTGGCAAACTGGATAATCAGAAACAAGTTTGTATAATCAAATTGTCTTAAATTTCATCAGCGCTCAGGAAAACCGCTATGGCAAGCAAAAAAAAGAAATCCCCTGCAAAGAAGGCCAGCGTGTCGATTGTGGCAATGGAAAAACAACTCGCTGCGTTAAAAGAGAGTTTGAAGAAGGCACTGGCCAAGGAAAAGGCTGGGAAGACTGTTAAAAAAGCGGCTGCGAAAAAATCGCCGGTCAAAAAGACCGCGGCGAAAGCGCCGGCCGTAAAAAAAGCCGCGGTTAAAAAGGTTGCAGTTAAAAAGGCTGCGGCGCCCAAGCAGATTGCCTCGAAAGCGGTAGTTGCGGCGTCGGCTGTACCGGTTGCGCAAACGGTGACTGCACCTGAAAAGAAAAAAGCTCCCGCTAAAAAGCCGGCGGCGCCCAAGCAACCTGCGGCGCCAAAACCCGCTGCCGAGAAGCCCGTCCCTATAGCACCGGTAGTGCCGCCGCCGACTCCGGCACCGAAGCCCGCAACGCCGCCAGCACCGAAGCCCGCGGTTCCGCCGGAGGCCGAAAAACCCGCCGAACCGCTTGAGCCCGGCCGCATGCGCAGTCTGTTCGATCCGATCGACGACTGAGCGCGAGATAAGCAGCCCGCTCAATGCGGGCTTTTTTCTTTGCGACGTTATTGAGCTAACGCTTCGATCAATGCGAGACGATCCGCATCTGCTATCGGTTGTGCTGAATCGATGCAGTCGAAATAGGTTTGCAGATTCGCGGTTAGCGCTTCTGTTTTTGAAGTCGCCAGCGGCTTCAGCCGCATCGCCTGCAATGCGTTGTGCAACCGATGGAGCTGATGGATTTCGGCGTCGAGTTCAAGTGCCTTCGCCTGCGCGTAGAGCGCTGATATTTCACCCTGGTCCTTTAAATACCGGCGCACGGTGCGCAGCGGCAGAACACAGTGCTCGCGCCAGCTCGCACAGCGCGCGATCAGATCGCGCACCTGTTCGCGCTGCCAACAGCGCCGCTGCTCGGCGAGCCACGCCGCGGTCAGCAACATGTTCACGTCTGCCCCCGCCTTATCCTGCAAGCGCAGACAGCGCTCGGCGACACCGGCACGCTGGTAGCGCGCGAGCGCAAAATTCCACAAGGCTTCTTCCGTCATTCGGTTTAATCGCCGTCTTCGTGATAATTAGCGGTGAGAATTCGCACGTCTCGCCGCTATAATGCGCGCCCATGATTGAACTGCAGTCCATCTCCCTACAGCGCGGCAACAAAGTATTGTTGCAGGACGCCAGCCTTCGCATCCACCCCGGCGAAAAAACCGCACTGGTCGGCGCTAATGGCTCCGGTAAAACCAGCCTGTTTTTGTTGCTGATGGGGCGGTTGCAAATCGATCGCGGCCAGCTTTCGATCCCCGCCGCATGGCGCATCGCGCATATGGCGCAGGAGGTGGCGGCGGGCGATCGCAGCGCGCTCGATTACGTGCTCGATGGCGACAGCGAACTGCGCCGCATCGAGCAGGCGCTTGCCACCGAAACCGACGACGACAAGCTCGCGCATCTGTACGCCGATCTCGACACCATCGACGGTTATCAGGCTGGCCGCCGCGCCGAACAATTATTGCTCGGTCTCGGTTTTCCGCCCGAACAATGGCAGGCGCCCGTCAGCTCGTTCTCGGGCGGCTGGCGTATTCGTTTGAATCTCGCGCAGGCGTTGATGTGTCCGTCGGACTTGCTGTTGCTCGACGAACCCACCAACCACCTCGATCTCGATGCGAGTCTCTGGCTCGAACAATGGCTCGCGCGCTATCGCGGTACGCTCGTATTGATTTCGCACGACCGCGATTTCATCGACAACACCTGCGAGCAGATCGTGCATATCGAAAACGCGACGCTCACGCGCTATCGCGGCAATTATTCCGCGTTTGAGCGCCAGCGCGCCGAACGCCTCGCACAGCAGCAGGTTGCGTTTGAAAAACAACAGGAACGCATCGCGCACGTGCAAAAATTTATCGCGCGTTTTCGCGCGCAGGCGACCAAAGCGAAACAGGCTCAGAGTCGTATTAAGGAATTGGCGCGCATGGAAACCTTGGTGCCCGCGCATGTCGATTCGCCGTTCGATTTTGCGTTTCCAACCCCCGATCGATTTTCCGATCCGCTGCTCAATCTCACGTTAGCGACGCTCGGTTATGCCGATAAGCCGCTGCTGCACAATATCAATCTGAGCATTCATCCCGGTTCGCGCATCGGTTTGCTCGGCGCCAACGGCGCGGGTAAATCGACGCTGCTGAAATCGCTTGCGGGCGCATTGCCGTTGCTGAGCGGCGAACGCATCGCCGGCGAGCATTTGAAGCTTGGCTATTTCACGCAGCATCAACTCGAAGCGCTCGATCTCGACGCGAGTCCGCTGTTGCACATTCAACGCATGAGTCCGCAGGCGCGCGAACAGGATATTCGCGACTTTCTCGGCGGTTTCAATTTTCGCGGCGACACCGCGCTCGCGCCGATCCGCCACAGTTCGGGCGGCGAAAAAGCGCGGCTCGCACTGTCGTTGATCGTTTGGCAAAAACCGAATTTATTATTGCTCGACGAGCCGACCAACCATCTCGATCTCGAAATGTGCCACGCGCTCACGGTGGCATTGCAGGAGTTTGAAGGTTCGGTCGTCGTCGTTTCGCACGATCGCCATTTGCTGCGCAACACCGTCGAAGAGTTGATGCTCGTCGCCGATGGCCGCGTCAGCGAATTCGACGGCGATTTGCAGGACTACAGCAATTGGTTGCTCAGCGAAGCGCGCAATCAACGCAAAGAGGATGCAAAAAAAGAAGGCGCGCCCGCCGCCAATAAAAAAGGGCTGGATAAAAAAGCGCAGCGCCAACAAAGTGCCGAGCAACGCAATCAACTCTCCGCGCTGAAAAAGCAACTGCAAAAAATCGAACGCGACATCGAAACGGCGCAAAAGCAGCTCGGTGAAATCGAAACGCGTCTCACCGATGAAACTTTGTATACCGATGAAAGCCGCCAGCAATTGCAAGCGCTGCTAAAAGAGCAGGGCTCGATAAAGCAGCGGCTGTTCGATAACGAAGAGCAGTGGTTGGCGTTGCAGGAACAAATTGAAAACGCGAATTAATCGCGAGCGCCGCGCCGTCGCTTTGCCTAATTGCATCGGAGTCGTATGAAGACACCCAAGCGCCTTGAACCGTTGGTCGAAGACGGACTCATCGATGAAGTGCTGCGTCAATTGATGAGCGGCAAGGAGGCGACTGTGTATGTCGTGCGTTGTGGCGACAATGTGCGCTGTGCGAAAGTCTACAAGGAAGCCAACAACCGCAGTTTTCGCCAAGCGGTTGTTTATCAAGAAGGGCGCAAAGTTCGCAACAGCCGGCAGGCGCGCGCGATGGCGAGCGGATCGAAGTACGGACGCAAAGAACAGGAAGAAGCGTGGCAGAGCGCGGAAGTCGCCGCGCTATTTCGCTTAGCCGCCGCCGGTGTACGCGTGCCGAAACCGTATGATTTTCTCGACGGCGTGTTGCTGATGGAATTGGTGACCGATGCCGAAGGCAACGCCGCGCCGCGCTTGAACGATGTCGAGTTGGAGCCCGAACAGGCGCGCATCTATCACCAATTTTTAATCCGCCAAATCGTGCTGATGTTATGCAGCGGTTTAGTGCACGGCGATTTATCCGAATTCAATGTTCTGCTCGGCGAAGAAGGCCCAGTCATTATCGATTTACCACAAGCCGTCGATGCCGCCGGCAATAATCACGCCTTCAACATGCTCGAACGCGATGTTGCAAACATGGCCTCTTATTTTGGCCGCTTCGCGCCAGAATTAAAAACCACGCAATACGCCAAAGAAATGTGGGCGCTGTATGAAGCCGGAAAATTAAATCCGTGTGTTGAATTAACTGGTCAGTTTGCTGAAGAACAAGCCGGCGCGGATGTCGAGGCTGTGTTGCGGGAAATCGAAGCGGTGCGCTTGGAAGAAATGCGCCGGCGAGAAGCGCGTGTTGATGATGAGAATGAGTTAAAGTGAAAAATTACCAGCAACAGTCTGAGATTCTATGTGTTTTCTAGAATGCAGCTGCCATTAACTCAACACTGTTTTTTACGCGATCTTTTAAAGTAACCTACAGGGATCAAAGTTTCCAAGGGGCTGGTGAGCTCTATATTTAATATATTGATGTAATTGGTAGCAAGGGAGGCTACGAGACACGCATCATAACAGATTGATTTAAAATAATAATTTTTATTGTAGTAGGATTTTTACTCTTAAATTTACTCATAAAAAATGCTTATAACCACCTCTTTTTCATCGCTTGATCCTGTCAGCAGGACTGATGACCCCCTGGCCTCCACGATTTAGCACATGCGTGTAAATTTGTGTTGTCGCCACATCAGTGTGGCCTAATAATTCTTGCACCGTGCGAATGTCATAGCCGGATTCCAGCAGCTGAGTGGCGAACGTATGCCGAAAGGTATGGCAAGTAATGCGCTTGGTAATACTGGATCGGCGCACAGCCATACGCAGGGCTTTTTCGAGTGTGGTCGGATGTAGATGGTGCCGGCGGATGTCGCCCGAGATGGGATCGACACCGCGATGGGGCGCGGCAAACACAAATTGCCAGCGCAAACTGTGCGATTCATGCGGATATTTCCGGGCCAGCGCGTACGGCATCTCCACGGCACCGTAGCCTTCTGCAATATCCAGTGCATGCAATTTTTCGATGCGCGCGACAAAGTTTCGTAAGGCCTCGATTGTGCAGTCGGGTAACACCGTGCGACGATCCTTGCCGCCCTTGCCCTGTCGAATCGTGAGTTCGCGGCGTTCGAAATCGACATCCTTCACCCGCAATCGCAAAATTTCCGCTTTGCGCATGCCAGCGCCCCAGGCCAACTGGATCATCGTTAAGAACGGTTGTTCCAATAGCGACAACACCAACTCCACCTCGCGAGCGGTGAGTACTACAGGCACTGCGCGCCGTTCTTTGGCCCGAATCGCCTGCACGTTTTCAATCGGTCGCTGCAACACATGCTTGAATAAAAACAACAATGCATTAAATGCCTGGTTCTGCGTATTCGGCGCCACGTGTTTTTCAACGGCTAAATAAGTCAAAAAAGCCGTGACTTTATCCGCATCCATCGCGTCTGGATGCTGAATCTTCTGCTGAAGAATGAAGTACCGAATCCAATGGCAATAGATTTTTTCGGTGGTCAATGCCATTTGCCGCAATCGCAAAACTTCGCGCACCCGAATCATGAAAGGACTCTGAGTCATGATGCCAACCTCCGTGTTTACTGTACGAATGCACAGTATATCGAAGTTGTCGGCGGAGATGTCAACACCGAGCCATTAAAGAAAACTAAGCCGACAGGAAAAATTTCGCCCAAGGTGCTGATTGAACGAAATTATTTCGACTACAAGGTATTGCAAGCACTCCATTTCGCGGGTCGATTGTCAGTGCACACTGGACAGAATGTCTTCGTCCGTTTAATTTTGACAGTAACTAGGGAAAGTTGCCCCACCTCAAAGTTGGCGCGGCTTTCAGACAAGAAAAAGAACGAGGCGCCGAAACGACATGAACAGACGCATCCGCTTTTGTCGGCAAAACCCAAGATCAACAGATGCGTCGGGTTCATCTGGCAAAAGCAGACGCGTCCGTTCACTAACTAGTTGTGGTGCTTAATGATTCGGCTTTTTAAGTTGCATCAAGTTTGTGCCAAATTTCGGCAATCAGTTTTGAGCATCGCGCGAGTGTCACATACCTGTAGTTTCGCCCTGGTGCCTCCGTTAAAGTTATTTGCAATCGGCAACATCAACGTGTTCAATGTGGTGTGCCATCAATAAATTCAAAGGGAGTTTGCACGTGCAACGCTTTCTTCTTCGCACCACTCAGCTGAATCTGGCTTCGTATTTTATTCCGTGCGCCAAAGAGTCCCGTTCTTCAGGTGTGGCCTTTGCTGTGGCAAAGGCAGCGCAGTTTCAACAAAGCAAGCGCGGCGCGCCCACAACAATCACAAGCAGAGCGCAGCCTTCGGCTGCTGGGACTGTCAAACGCTGGCGCGTTTGCCAGCCCCTGTTGTAGGCGTTGTGGGGCTTAATGGTTCGGCTTTTTAGTTGCATCAAGTTTGTGCCAAATTTCGGCAATCAGTTTTGAGCATCGCGCGAGTGTCACATACCTGTAGTTTCGCCCTGGTGCCTCCGTTAAAGTTATTTGCAATCGGCAACATCAACGTGTTCAATGTGGTGTGCCATCAATAAATTCAAAGGGAGTTTGCACGTGCAACGCTTTCTTCTTCGCACCACTCAGCTGAATCTGGCTTCGTATTTTATTCCGTGCGCCAAAGAGTCCCGTTCTTCAGGTGTGGCCTTTGCTGTGGCAAAGGCAGCGCAGTTTCAACAAAGCAAGCGCGGCGCGCCCACAACAATCACAAGCAGAGCGCAGCCTTCGGCTGCTGGGACTGTCAAACGCTGGCGCGTTTGCCAGCCCCTGTTGTAGGCGTTAGATTTCTGAGACGGGAAGCTCGACGCAATGAATAAATATTGTTTACGCTCAATTCTATCCAGCATGGTTATCATCAGTGCTATATCCAGCCTTGCAATGGCTGACTCCATTAAGCAGGCCAGTGCCAAAGATGTTGATATGCTGCTTGATGCTGCAAGTGGAATGAACTCGGCTTATGGGGCGTCGTACATTGGTGAAACGCGAGATAGGTTTTACATCGAGTACGTAACCGCGATACACGCAAGTAGTTTCTTCTCCAATGCTCCAGCGGTTACAGTATATTGGCTGCCAAAAACAGAAATCTCTAGCGATCAACTGGCAAAATTCAAAGCCTACAAAGAGAAGCTTGAGCAGAGAAAATGAAATCTAACAATTACAAGCAAAGGGATTGTCAAACGCTGCGCGTTTGCCAACCCCTGTTGTAGGCGTTGTGGGGCTCAATGATTAGGTTGGTGGTAATAAGTTATTCACTGCCACATTTTTGCAATCAATTTTTTGCACCGCGTGAATTCACAGATCTGTAGCTTCGTTCCGGTACTTTCGTTAAAGTAGGTGCAATCGGCAAGTTCAAAGCATTCGGCGTGGTGTGCCACAAAAAAGTGAGAAGGAATCTTCAAGTGCATCGCTCTGTTCTTCGTGCCACTCAGTTAAAGCGCAGTTCGCATTCAACGTCGTGCGCCAAACCGTCGCAATCTTCAAGGTTGGCCTTTGCTGTGGCAAAGGCAACGCAGTTTCAACAAAGCAAGCGCGTCGCGCCCACAACAATCACAAGCAGAGCGCAGCCTTCGGCTGCTGGGATTGTCAAACGCTACCGCGTTTGCCAACCCCTGTTGTAAGCGTTATGCTTTTTAATAGAGAGCTGTCGTGAGCAATAATATTTTTGATCCAACG
>CAZCNY010000005.1:0-282584 GCA_964500675.1 uncultured Verrucomicrobiaceae bacterium
ACATCAACAGCGCACTACCGCGCACCACCTCAACCAAAGGAGCGCGAATTATAGGAGCCAATAAAAACGAGTCAACGCCCAATTTAATTAATTCTTCAGTCACCGCGCATTGCTGTATATCAAACGATCGATTCAAAGAGGTGGTATTTCTTTTTACCCAAGCGCACCAAGAAAAAACGCCCATACATGGCGTTTTCACGAGCAAAGCATGATGGCAAATTCATATTACTTTCGAAGCTGAGAGGCCTGCCATTTAATCGCACGGCATTACTCGCCAGCGCATCCTTAACCTGCTTACCCGACGCAGCCAAACCACAATCGGAGAGAAGCTGAGTTAAAGGTAAATGCGATAAACCGGCTTGCGGCAGCGATGAGGATGGCAAACCATCCAGTTTCAGCTGCTCAAAATCAGCCTCGGATAATCCCTCCAAATCGCCACTGAACAGCGCGGCGGTAATTCTCTGCGCCGCACCAAGCCCATCCTGCCCATGGACCAAATTGGTTGCCTCTGCGGCAAGTATCGACTGAGCCACAGGGCGCCCTTGAGTGGCGCGATCCGTCGCCTCGATCTCGTCAATTCTCGCCACGTCGAGAAACGTGAAATAGCGCAAAAACTTGTACACATCGGCATCGGCCGCATTAAGCCAAAACTGGTAAAACGCATAAGGAGAGGTCTTAGCGGGATCGAGCCACACCGTACCAGCTTCGGTCTTGCCAAACTTAGAGCCATCAGCTTTTGTTACTAACGGTGTGGTCAGCCCAAATACCTGCCGCCCGTACAATCGCCGCGTCAGATCAATGCCGCCCGTAATATTCCCCCATTGATCGGACCCGCCCACTTGCAGCGTGCAGCTATAACACCGGCTGAGCTCAGCAAAATCGAACGATTGCAACAGCATGTAACTAAACTCGGTGAACGATATCCCCTCGCCTTCGCGCTCAAGACGCTGCCTCACTGAATCCTTGTGAATCATTGCGTTCACCGAGAAATGCTTGCCGACATTGCGCAGAAAATCGAGTGCGGACACTTCGCCCATCCAGTCCAGGTTGTTGATCACAACAGCACCCGTCGGCGACGCGTCAAAATCGATAAAGCGGCTCACCTGGCTCTTCAACTTATTGACCCAACCGGCAACAACATCTGGCGTGTTGAGTTTTCGCTCCTGCGCCTTAAAACTCGGATCGCCGATCAACCCCGTAGCTCCGCCGACCAACGCGATCGGACGATGACCTGCGAGCTGAAACCTCCGCAACACCAACAGCGGCACTAAATGACCTATATGTAGACTGTCAGCAGTAGGGTCGAAACCGCTATACAAAGTGCGCGAGCCCGACGCCAAATGCTTTTCGAGGTCGCCATCGCCCGTCATCTGCGCGATCAGCGTGCGCGCTTGCAGATCGGCAATTAATGCGCTGGAAGATGAAGTCATGACAAATTCGCTTGAAAATTGTGCACCATGCCGCGCCAATGCGTGATCAATCATGCAACTAATTGAGTTAAAGGGTTGACGCAACGCAGAATCCAGGCAAACTTACATTCAGCGTCAGCAAAGGGCGCACCTTACATCAACTTAATTTAATTGCAAGTTTGTGCTGTATAGTTCGCTCCGCGTGCGGTCTGAGCGATGCTGAAAGCGCTTTTGCCAAGAATTTAATGGACTCCGGTAGAAAGCGCATCAGTAATGCCTCTTTCTTTTTTGGTCGATTTGGCCCCGAACTTTTGAAGACTTAATTGATGGCTCATAGCAACGCAGCGCTGGCAGTAAAAGTAAAAAAGCTAATAGACGCACTTCCGCGAACTCACGCCCTCTTGATTGGGCTGGCCATCGTTGCGCTGTTTTTCGCGCTGATGTTGCCGAGTGGCGAAGTGCAAGCAAATCGCCGGCCGTTGCCACTTCCTATCGACATCGACGCCAATCCGCAACTTGCGCTGACCACCCTGGCGAATCCAGTTCTGAGCGAACCTACCCTCACCACCGAGAACAAACAACCAGAATGGAAAGAGCTGGTGGTTCGCAAGGGCGATAGCCTGGCAAAACTGTTCGATCGCGCCGGTGTTTCGGCCAACGATATGAGCGAGGTTTTGCAGTCCGGCGAAGACGCCAATACGCTGAAACGCATTTATCCAGGCCAGAAGCTGGCATTTCAAATCGACAAAGATGGCCAATTAGTCGCTTTACGCTACGAAGAAACCCAACTCAAAAGCACCCAGTACTATCGCGAAGATAACAACTTCGTTGCCGAGAAGATCAATCGCGAACCCGAGGTTCGCCATCAATTTGCTAGCGGCACGATCACTTCATCATTCTATAAAGCCGGCAGCGATGCAGGCCTCGGCGATGGCACAATTCTGCAACTTGCCGATATTTTCGGCGGCGAAATCGACTTCGCTCTTGATATACGCGCCAACGATCAGTTCGTCGTTATGTACGATGAGTACTATCTGGATGGCAAAAAAATTGGCGATGGCCCCATTCTCGCTGCGTCATTTACCAATCAGGGCGAGACTCACACCGCGTTTCGTTATGTCTACGCCAACGGCGATCTCGGCTACTTTTCAGCGGATGGCGAAAGCATGCGCAAGAGCTTCATGCGCGCGCCGCTCGATATCATTCGCGTCAGCTCACCATTCAATTTGCATCGCATGCATCCGCTATTTAACACTATGCGCCCGCACCGAGGTATCGACTACGCCGCCCCTATCGGCACTCCCGTTTATGCCGCCGGCGATGGTCGTATCGTGCAATCAGGCTACAGCCCATCCAATGGCAATTTCATCGTTATCAAACACGACTCCACTTACACAACAAAATATCTGCACCTGTCGAAGCGCAACGTAAAAGTAGGCGATCGCGTCAAACAACATCAGGTCATCGGTGCAGTCGGTGCGACTGGCTGGGCGACTGGCCCCCACCTGCACTATGAGTTTCTCGTCAACGGCACCCATATCAATCCCGCGAAGATTGCCGGACAGCTGCCCAAGGCAGAGCGTATCGCTGCAAGCGAACGCCGTCGCTTCGCCGAACAAGTGCACGGACTGCAAGCGCAATTTGCCGCTTATGCGCAACAAAATAAAACTGCTGTTACGGATAAATTGGCCGCTGGAGATAGCACTGCCGACAGCGGCAGCAAAAAACTGTAATCGCGACTGCAATGACAAACACCAACGAGCTATATATCGGACTGATGTCCGGTACCAGCCTCGATGGTATTGATGCCGCGCTCTTCGACCTCTCCGCTCGCCCCAAACTCATAGCCGCCAAAACCTATCCACTCCCGGAGCAATTGCGCTCTGATTTACTCGCACTGTGCCTGCCGGGAAATGATGAGATCGAGCGCATGGGCGTGGCCGATCGTCGCTTGGGTCGCGAATTCGGCTTCGCCGTCACCCAGCTGTTGCGCAGCGCCGCCATCCCCTCAGGCTCGGTGCGGGCGATCGGCAGCCACGGTCAAACCATCCGGCACCGCGCTGTGCTGGGCGTCAACCAGGGCAGCTATCCATTCACGCTGCAAATTGGCGACCCCACCAGCATCGCGGAAATTACCGGCATCACCACGATCGCAGATTTTCGCCGCCGCGATATCGCGGCGGGCGGGCAAGGCGCACCGCTGGTGCCGGCTTTTCATCGCGTGCTGTTTGGTGCAAAAGAGGGAGGCGACGCACAAGGGTGTGCGATCGTGAATATCGGCGGCATCGCCAATATCACCGGGCTATGCCCCGACGGCAGTGTGATCGGTTTCGATACCGGACCCGGCAACACCCTGCTCGATGATTGGATTCATCGCCACACCGGCGCGCGCTACGATCGCGACGGAGCTTGGGGCCAGAGCGGCACACCGATTCCAGCACTGCTCGAAGCTTGGTTGAGCGATCCGTATTTCGCACTGCCGCCACCGAAGAGCACCGGGCGCGAATATTTTCACAGCGATTGGCTCGACCGCCACGTTGTCGATAAAACCTGGCAGCCCGCCGATGTGCAGGCAACGCTGGTTGAATTGACTGCGCGTAGCATCGCCAATGATATTGCCGCGCTACCGTTCGCCGTGAATTCGATTTACGCCTGCGGCGGTGGTGCTTACAACAGTCACCTTATGACGCGCATCGAAGCATTGTTGCAGCCACGTCAAGTCGCATCGACGACACAACTGGGTATTGCGCCTGAGTGGGTCGAAGCGGCCGCTTTTGCGTGGCTCGCACAACAAACACTGCAGGGTAAACCCGGCAATATTCCTTCGGTAACCGGTGCGGCAGGCTCGCGAATCCTCGGCGCAATCTATCCCGCTTGATAGCACATCCTCTACACTGCCGCCTCAGCAACGCACAACCGTTCGAGGCGATAGCATGACTCACAAATTCCTGCCTGTTGCATTACATCCGCTAGATTGCATCAATCCCAATTAATATTGCTAAGCCATGCCGCGTCGTTCGCTATTTTTTGCGTTGCTGCTGCTGTGCTGCACCGCGCACGCGCAATTGCGCATCGAAATCGACGGCGCACCCGATTTCATCGCAGAAAATATCCGCAATCACATCGGCGCAATTTCTGACATCGAACGCGAACGTCCACGCCTGCTGCACAAAAAACTAGCCGATTCGATTCGCGACGCGACACAGGCGCTCGGTTACTACGAGACGACGTTCCGACACACGCTAAAAAACAATACGCTGCAAATCACGATCGATCTCGGCCCCGCGGTGACATGGGCACCCGCGCACATCGAACTGATCGGCGCCGTCTCGACACTGAAACAAGCAAAAAAAATCGTGGCGGATGCGCCGTTTACCGCGGGCACAACCATCGATCACGCAATCTACGAAAATTTCAAACGCGAATTACTCGAAACCTGCCAAAAAAATGGTTTTCTCGATGCGCATTACGCGGAAAGCCGCCTGCTCGTCGATATCGAACAGCATCGCGCCACGGCGATTTTAAAAATCGAAGGTGGCGAACGCTATCGCTTCGGCGCCGTGGAATTCACCGGCACCCAACTCAATTCAGCGCTGCTGCAGCGCTTATCGCCGATCGAACCCGGTGCCTTCTACGACAAAACCGCGCTGATAAAATTACAACGCAATTTGCAAGACAGCCGCTATTTTCGCGAAATCGATGTGCACAGCGATAAGCGCGACGATCACACCGTCGCGCTCACGGTGCGACTCGCCGATGCGCCGCGCCATCAATTCAGTGTCGGCGCGGGTTATGGCACCGATACCGGGCCGCGCGCAAAATTTCGCTGGGAGCGCCCCTACGTTAATACCTATGGACATAAATTGACGACTGATCTTTCGATTTCACAACCGCAACAGGATTTGAATTTCGAATATCACATTCCTCTCGAAAAACCGCTCGACGAAAGTCTCAATCTCACCACGAGTTGGGAGCACAAATCCGTGCAAGATACCGAAAGCACCACAGGATCAGTCGGATTTTTCTTCGGCGACCGCTACGCGCAAGTGTGGGTCGCGAATTACGGTGCCACTTATTACGACGAAACTTATCGTCAAGGTAGCGAGCAGCGCCAACACACCGGCTATCTCGCACCCGATTTGAATTTCACACAGGTCGTGCTGCCGGTCGGCATCGATCCGAAAGCGGGCCGCAAATTTTGGATCGACACGCTGGGATCGGCGCCCGCGCTGGGCGCGCAAGCATATTTCCTGCGCATCGACGGCGGCTATAAACAAATCTTCAACACTTTCGGCGATCAATTATTTATCGGCCGCGTCGAAGCGGGTGTCATCGCTACACACGACATCAATTTAATTCCATCATCGCAGCGTTTTTTTACGGGCGGCGATCAAACCGTGCGCGGCTACGATTTTGAATCGCTGTCGACCGAAGATGAGAATGGCAAATTGATCGGCGGGCGCTACCTCAACGTCGCCAGCGCCGAATACAGCATCAAGGTGGCCGAACGCTGGCGCGCCGCCGTGTTCACCGATACCGGCCGCGCCTTCAACAAAGTTGATGAACCCTGGCACAAAAGTGTCGGCGCCGGCGTGCGCTGGTTATCGCCGGTAGGGCAAATTCGCGTCGATCTCGCCTTCCCCGTCAACGACAGCGTCAAGGGCTGGCGTCTGCATATTTTCATCGGCCCGCCGCTATGACCAGCGAACCGGGCTTCAAAACCATCGTGTTGCGCTGGCTGCATCGCAGCAGCTTAATCATTTTGATTATTCTCGCGCTGATTTTTTCCGCCGCATTTGCGGTCACTTATTTTGTGCTCAACACCGAACGCGGCACGCAGTGGGCTCTGCAAACCACGCACCATTTCCTGCCAGCCCTGTCGTTCACACGGATTGAGGGCTCGTTATTGCACGGTGTCCGCATCGCGCGAATTCAGTGGCGCGATGCCGATGTCGAGGTGACGCTCGATCGCATCCAGCTGCAACTGCGCTTTACCGATTTGCTGCACGGTGCAATTTATTTGCCGACACTGCACACGGCAACGCTGCGCATCGCGCCGCAAGGGCCAGGCAGCGACGCTGCAATTAAATTACCCCGCTTATTTTTACCTTTCACGCTATCGACACCCGATTTAGCGGTACAGCGTCTGGATATCATCGACAGCGGATCGACATTCACGCTGCATGATTTACGCAGCGCGGTGCGCTGGCGTGCAACCACATTGAAGCTCACACAGACACAATTACATTGGAACGATATCGCGCTCAGCGCGAACGGCGACATCGGCTTGCGCAACGATTATCCGTTGAGCCTGCGCGGAAAGTTGTCACTGCCGCAATGGCCCGACACTATTACCGTGAACAGCAAAGGCAATTTGCGCCGTCTCGAACTGCAAGCGCGCAGCGAAAAGCCTTCCGCATTAACTGCGCAAATTAAACTCGCTACGCTCGATAAACATCTACCGCTGCAAATTCATGCGGAATTGCTCGAACCATTCGCGCAAACATTGCGCAGCGAGCACATAAATATCAACAAGGCAACTCTCGATGCTGACGGCGATCTCGAACAGATAGAATCGAAACTCACTCTCGCAGCCAGCGATTCGCGCTACGGCGATACCCATCTCGAGGCGACGGCGAACTGGCACGATGAGCAACTGCACATCGACGCGCAGTGGCGGCCCGCAACGGGTGATTTGCAATTGCACTGCGATAGCGCGCTGCAAAAACCGATCGGTATTACCTGCAATGGCAACGCGATGGCGCTGCCGCTGACGCCGTGGCTCGCCGGCGAGACCGCTGCGATAACGAGCGCAATCACACTCGAAGCAAAATGGCTAGATCCGCAATGGCGGCTCGCGCTCGCACTGCCCAGCATCAGCGGCAAATATAACGACGATGCGTTCGCGGGCACGCTCGATCTTCGCACCGACGACGGCGCATTGTGGCAGCTGAAGCAACTCGCGCTCACGATCGGACCCAACACGATTACGGCGAACGGCGAGTTCGGCAGCCGCTATCGTTTGCGCGCTAATATCACTGCAACCAATCTCGCACACATCGATGCACAACTGGGCGGCAATGTGTCGGGCTCGATAGCACTCGATGGCGATTCCGCTCCGACCCTCGCCGCGCGCTTGCGCGGTTCGCAACTGCACTGGCGCGATGTGCATGCGGCGACGGGCGCGATCGATCTCACTCTCGCGCAACTGGGCAAAACGCATAGCCATGCTCGCATCGATATTCAGCAGCTCGCACGCGGCGATTCAAGCGCGGCTGACCTAACGCTCGACATCAGCGGTGCGGAACAACAACAGCGCTGGACGCTGAATGCCGCGTTATCGAAAAATAGCGCAACCTTACACTGTCGCTCGCAGGCAGATACAAAATGGCGGGATTGGCAATTCGCCTGCGGCGATTTTTCAGGAAAAATTCACGCGAATCGGCGCGCTGAATTTACCTGGCGCAACACCGCAGCGTTGCGCGGCTCGGCGCAATTCACTCAAAAGCATTTTGAGCTCGCGCCATTTTGCTTGCGCGGCGACGATATCGAATTATGCCTCGATCAAACCCTGCGTTTCGCCGGCAACAAACTGCAACCGCTTGCCGCGCACGCGAGCGGGCTGCCGCTGCGCTGGGCGCGCGCCTGGTTTCCCGATACCGTCGAATTACTCGACGATGCGCGCGCGTCGGCGCAATTGCAATTGCGCAGCTTTGCACCGCTCGATGCGCACGCGAGTATGCGGATTCCCACGACGCACTGGCGCTGGCGCACCTATAAAACGATCGAGACCGCCGAAATCGATGCGATTCATGTGGAGGCGAACGCCAACGGACAGCGCGCGCAAATCGTTACCGGCGCGCAATCGCCCAGCATCGGGCGCATCGATGCGCAACTTGCGATCAACGATCCGCGCGGCAAACGTGAGCTCGACGGCCATGTCGCCATCGCGCAATTGCAATTATCCGGCATCGCGTGGGCATTCGAGGGGCTCGATAACATCGGCGGCGAAATCAACGGCGCAATCGATATCACAGGCACCGCAAAAACGCCGCGACTGCACGGCCAGCTCTTGCTCAAAGATGGCAGTGCGTTGTGGGCGCCGCTCGGCGCACCGTTTCGCACTGTGCACGCCGATCTGAACTTCGATAACAACAGCGCCAAGCTGGGCGGCTGGTTCGCGCTCGGCGCAGGCGGCGGCGATATCGACGGCACCCTGCACTGGGACGACACGGAAAAAAATTGGCAATTGCAGCTCGGCCTCATCGCCGGCGGTTTGAGCGCGATGCCGCTGCCCGATAGCAACATCGTGTTTTCGCCGCACATACAATTAAATGCCGTGCCGCAGGAAGTGCGCATCGATGGTTACGTCGATATCGCCAGCGCGGAAATTCGTCTCAAGGAATTGCCGCCCGAAACCACCGACGTTTCGCAAGATCAAGAAATTGTCGGTCAACACATCGATGCGAATGCGTGGAAAATGTGGGCCAAACTGGGCCTCAATCTCGGCGATCAATTTCATCTCGCGGGATTTGGCGCGGACGTGAATTTAAGCGGCCGTTTGCAACTGGATAAAGTGCCTGGCGATAACATGCATCTGTACGGTGAGGTGAAAGTGCCGCGCGGGCGCTATCGCGCTTACGGGCAACGCCTCACCGTGCGCAAGGGCAGCGTGATTTTTTACGGCCCGCTCGACAACCCCGATCTCAATCTCGAAGCCGTACGCGATATGCCGCCCGGCGTGACCGATGTCGTCGGTCTGCGCGTAATCGGCTCGCTTAAAACTCCGGAAGCCACTTTGTTTTCCGAACCCGCGATGCCTGATTCCGATATTGCGTACTACCTGCTCAGCGGACATAAACCCGTTACAGGCGCCACCGGCACAAACAGCTATTCGGCCAGCGGCGCGCTGCTCTCGCTGGGGCTCGCAGGCAGTGAAAACAAAGCCGGTCAACTCGCCGAAAAATTCGGTATTACCGATTTACAACTCGGCACCGGTCAGGACACCAGCGGCAACAGTGAAGCCGAAGTGAGCGGACAACTCGGCAAAGATTTATACGTGCGCTACGGACGCGGATTGGGTCAACAAAGCAACAGCATCAGCTTTCAATATCGGCTCACACCGAAATTAATGATCGAAACCATCAGCGGCATAGAGGATGCGTTAGATTTGCTTTATTCGTTTGAGGTCAAATAGGGCGTTTGAAATTAAATAGCAACCTGACTGATGAACTGCACCATAACGCACAGACACCCGCTCCGCTTCAAAGCCCTTCAACGATGAAAACGCGATAATCCGCCGCTTTTTTCCGATACGGCAGCGAAGCCTGATAAGCCGGGCTGTGGTACCACGCCTTCGCCGCCTCCATTGTCGGAAATTGCATCATCACCACGCCGTCAGGCGCTTCACCCTCCAAGGCCTCCACCGAGCCATAAATCACCAATGGCGTTAAATTCGGATCGCGCGGGTTTTCGCGATTCATTTTTGAATAGATATCCATTGCCGATTGCTCGCGGATCGGACCTTCGCGCGTAACGATGATGTAAGCAGACATTGTTGTTTTCCCGTCATCCGACAAAGTTGGTAAGACCTTAAGAATACAAATATTATACTAGGGAGCCTCTGAATAACTGAGTGAAAATAATATTTCTGGCTCGGTTTTTCGTTGAATCAACAATTTCTCTCGGCTTTCGCCGGTATGTTGTCTGTTGACTGCGCATTGCGCAGCCAGCAGACGGCCCCTCCTAGCTCAGTAGGTATTTTCTGCCGATCAGCAAACTGGTGAAACCTGCCAGCAAGTGCAGTCGATGGGTATTTTTCGCCAACCCTCAATAACGCACCTTGCTGTAGCCAAATACCCCTTTGATGGTGCGAAACGGATGCTCCACTTTCGCACGAATGCTGGCCTTGGCTTTCTCCGCTTGCGCCAATCAACCATTGATCGGTAATTGCGCGCGCTTGCGCGCAGCATTGCTGCCGACCTCTTTCGGATCGGTAAGCGCTGCGTGGTGTGTTGGAATCGGTGAGGCTAACGCGCCTTTTAAATCGGGCGTGGGATCGCGCTCAGCGCGGCCTGTGACAATGGCATAGCGAAACACCTGCCCCGCCACTTGTCTCGCGCGCTTTGCAGTTTCGAGCGTGCCCTTGCTTTCCGTTCTACGAAGGACGGCGAGCAGTTCTGGCGCGTTGATTTCAGCAATGGGGCGATGGCCCAGCCACGGAAATAAATTATTAGAGAGCATGCCCGTAACGCGCTTTAGATGGCCGTCTGCCCAATGCGACGTTTCTTTCTTGACCCATTCTTCGGCCACTGCGCGAAAACTATTCACAGCACCGATCGAGCACGCGATTTTTTCTTTGCATTTTGCTTCGACGGGATCACCGCAACGGCTGAGAAGATCACGCGCAGCTTGGCTGCGAACTTTTTAGCGTAACTGTTGGATAGACGCCGATTGCGAGACGCTTTTCTTTCCCGCCATAGCGATATTTGAGTCGTAAGTATTTTGAGCCACTAGGCCATGACCTCAATATGCAAGCCCAATCCATCAGCGAGCTTGTAAGGTTTGTCGCGTAGCATTGCGCTTTTAATCGTTAAATCGCTGAGCTTGTTGATTGCCTTGCCAATCAGGATACTTCTCCCACGATTTCAAATTTCCTCCAGATATTCCCCTCACTTGGAGTGAATGTCTACGGTGTGGGTTGGACAGAATTGGACGAAAAGCTGGGAAAAAACAGCGTATTTATTGATGCTTCAAATTTCGGTGGATGGTGTTGGAAGATAAATTGGCGGAGAGGGAGGGATTCGAACCCTCGATCAGGCTTTTGACCCGATACTCCCTTAGCAGGGGAGCGCCTTCGGCCTCTCGGCCACCTCTCCGGAAATTGTGTGGAAGCGCTATGCGCTGGTCCAAATATCGCGGTCGCTCGCGCAAGCCCGCAAAATTTAGCGGGCGGCATAATAGCACAAGCTGCCACGAATTACAGTTGCAAATCTGCTCGCTGTGCCTTTAATCCATCCGCTTCAGGTTCAGCCTTGAGCCGGGTCTTTCTCCTGTTTTTCACGCTGAATGCGCTGATAAATTTCTTCGCGGTGTACGGCGACCTCCTTGGGTGCATTCACACCAAGCCGCACTTGATTTCCCTTCACTCCGAGCACGGTGACGGTGACATCGTCACCCACCACCAAAGTCTCACCAATCCTGCGGGTTAAAATAAGCATGACGTACCTCATCGGCCGCGACCCGATCCCTTCTAAATCGCCGCTTCACCCCGGTCAATAAATATGAAGACTGCACCGCCTAGTGCAGCCGTACGACCTTTTTTGGCCTGCTCTTTATTGGCCTATCATTGTGCCGCCGGCAGGTCCAACTCAAACGCCGTGTGCAATGCGCGCACGGCAAGTTCCATGTATTTCTCGTCGATGACGACGGAAATTTTTATCTCGGATGTTGTAATCATTTGAATATTGATGCCCATGTCGGCCAGCGCTTTGAACATTTTGCTGGCGATGCCTGCATGCGAACGCATGCCGACGCCGACGATCGAAACTTTGCAAATTTTTGCATCGGTTTTCACTTCGCGCGCGCCGAGCTTCTTCGCGCTCTCGCGCAAAATGCTTTCGGCTTTTACCAATTCGTTGCGATGCACCGTGAAAGTAAAGTCGGTGGTATTGTCCTGACCGACGTTCTGCACGATGACGTCGACTTCAACATTCGCGTCGCCGATCGGGCCGAGGATTTGATAGGCAACACCGGGCATGTCGGGCACGCCGACGATGGTCAGCTTGGCTTCGTCGCGATTGAAAGCGATGCCGGAAATAGCGGGATTTTCCATAGCGGAATTGTCCTCGAGAGTAATCAATGTGCCGGGGCCATCTTGGAAACTGTGCAACACGCGCAACGGCACGCTGTACTTGCCGGCAAACTCGACCGAGCGGATCTGCAACACTTTGGATCCGAGGCTCGCGAGCTCAAGCATTTCTTCGAAGGTAATTTTGTCGAGACGACGCGCCGTATCGACGACGCGCGGATCGGTGGTGTAGACGCCATCGACATCGGTGTAGATCTGGCATTCGTCGGCTTTGAGCGCCGCTGCGAGCGCAACGCCGGTGGTATCGGAACCGCCGCGGCCGAGCGTGGTGATATTGCCGTTTTCGTCGATGCCCTGAAAACCCGCGACGACAACGATGGTCCCGCGCGCAAGATCGGCGCGAATATTGGCATCGTCGATTTCTTTAATACGCGCCTTGGTAAATGCATCGTCGGTGACGATGCGAACTTGCGCGCCCGTGTACGATTTCGCGGCATAGTCAAGTTTGTGCAGCGCCATGCACAGCAGCGCGATCGTCACTTGTTCGCCGGTGGAAACCAGCACATCGAGTTCGCGCGGCGTCGGTTGATCCTGAATACCCTTGGCGAGCGCAATCAGGCGATTGGTTTCGCCGCTCATGGCCGACACCACCACGACGATGTCGTGGCCTTGATCGCGAAATCTGGCAACTTTGGCGGCGACCTGTTCGATACGCTCGATCGAGCCGACCGAGGTGCCGCCAAATTTTTGCACGATCAAACTCATCGTTTTAAAACACTCGCGTGGCTGCGGCTTGCGCCGCAAAATCCAAATACATCTAAAAGATGTACTCGGATATAAGGGTTGAGGAAAAGACGCAGAATTAAACACCAAAACTGCGCGAAATGAAATGTCCGCTCGGCGGTTTGTCGTTCGATGCGATTAAGAACCGCGCGCGCCGACATATTTTTCCGCCAGCGCCAGCGCTTGCGGTAATGCTTCGGGATTGGTGCCACCGCCCTGCGCGAGATCGGGACGACCGCCACCCTTGCCGCCGACGATAGCCGCCGCCTGCGCAAGCAATTCGCCCGCCTTGAAACGATCAATCAAATCCTTGGTCACGCCCGCCGCCAACATAACCTTATCGGCCTCGACGGCACCGAGCAGAATGACGGCCGAACCGAGTTTGCTCTTTAATTGATCGAGCGTATCGCGCAACGCTTTCGCATCAGCACCTTCCAGCCGCGCCGCGAGCACTTGCACACCACCGACATCTTTAACGCGCGACACGAGATCGCTGCCCGCCGCGCTCGCCAACTTAGCCTTAATTTGCGCGAGGTCTTTTTCGAGCGTTTTAATATTGTCGAGCATTTGCGCGACACGCTGTGGCATTTCATCGGGCGCAGCTTTGAGCGCACCGGCCACATCGCTCAATATCGACTCTTGATGATGCACGAATCCCAGCGCACCCGTGCCCGTCGTCGCTTCGATGCGGCGCACGCCCGCAGCGACACCGCTCTCTGCGACAATTTTGAACAACCCGATATCGCCCGTGCGCGCGACGTGCGTGCCGCCGCACAATTCACACGAATTGCCGATATCGAGCACGCGCACTTCGTCGCCGTATTTTTCGCCGAACAACATCATCGCACCGGTTTTCTGCGCCTCGGCGATCGGCATCACACGCGCGCGCGTCGCAACGTTCGCAAGAATTTCGCGATTGACGAGATATTCGATATTGTGGATTTCATCGCGACTCAGAGGTGAGTTGTGTGCGAAGTCGAAACGCGTTTTATCAGAATCGACCAGTGAACCTTTTTGCTGCACGTGCGCACCGAGCACTTCGCGCAGCGCTTTGTGCATCAAATGCGTCGCCGAGTGATTGCGCATCGTGGCGGCGCGGCGCTCGGTATCGACGCGCGCGGTGACGCTATCGCCGACGCGCAGCGAACCCGAACGCAATTCACCGTGATGACCGAACACATCGGCCTGAATTTTTTGCGTGTCTTCGACATTGAAAATCGTCGTGCAGACATTGCCCGCAATTAATTCACCGCTGTCGCCGACCTGACCGCCCGATTCGGCATAGAACGGTGTGTTGTCGAGCACGACCACACCGATTTCGCCATCGCGCAATTCCTGCACGGGCGTGCCATCGCGATACAGCGCAGTGATTTTCGCACCGGCGACTTCAAGTTTTTCGTAACCGTAGAATCTAGTCGCGACGCCGTTGTATTCGAGACCGAGCGCCATTTTGAATTTACCGGCCGCACGCGCCTGCTCTTTTTGCCGCGCCATCGCTTTATCGAAACCAGCAACATCAACTTTTACGTTGCGTTCGCGGCAAACATCAGCAGTTAAATCGAGCGGGAAGCCGTAAGTGTCGTGCAGTTTGAAGGCGGTTTCGCCATCGAGCGTATCGCGCTTTGAATTTGCCAGATCAGCGAGCGCTGAATCCAGAATCTGCATGCCATTTTCGATCGTCTCGAAGAAGCGCTCTTCTTCCGAACGCAATACTTCCTGCACGCGCTCTTGCGCTTCTTTTAATTCGGGATATGCATCGCCCATTTCGGCGACGAGATCGGGCACGAGTTTGTAGAAGAATGCATTGCGCGCGCCGAGTTTGTAACCGTGGCGAATCGCGCGGCGAATAATGCGGCGCAACACGTAACCGCGGCCTTCGTTGCTCGGAATCACACCGTCGGCGATTAAAAACGAACACGCGCGAATATGGTCGGCCAATACTTTTAACGATGGGCTTTGCAAATCTTTCGTATGCGTTTCGCGCGCGGCGGCGGCGATTAATGTTTGGAACAGATCGATTTCGTAATTGGCGTGCACGTGTTGCAACACGGCGGAAATGCGTTCGAGCCCCATGCCCGTATCGACGCTGGGCTTCGGCAATTTGTGCATCACGCCCTGCTCATCGCGGTTGAACTGCATGAACACGTTGTTCCAGATTTCGATGTAGCGATCGCCGTCCTCTTCGGGCGAACCGGGTGGGCCGCCCCAGATGCCTTCGCCGTGATCGTAGAAAATTTCGGTGCACGGACCGCACGGACCGGTGTCGCCCATCATCCAGAAATTATCGGAGGCGTAGCGCGCGCCTTTATTGTCGCCGATGCGGATCAAGCGTTCGGCCGGCACACCGACTTCTGTGTTCCAAATGCCGTAGGCTTCGTCATCTTCCGCGTAAACCGTGACCCATAATTTTTCGCTCGGCAAACCCAGCCATTGCTTCGAGGTTAAAAACTCCCACGCATACTGAATCGCATCGCGCTTGAAATAATCGCCGAACGAAAAATTGCCGAGCATTTCGAAGAACGTGTGATGGCGCGCGGTGTAGCCGACGTTTTCGAGATCGTTGTGCTTGCCGCCGGCGCGCACGCATTTTTGCGATGTGGTCGCGCGCGTGTACGGACGCTTGTCGAATCCGAGAAAGACATCCTTGAATTGGTTCATGCCCGCATTGGTGAACAGCAGCGTCGGATCATCGTGTGGAACCAGTGAACTACTGGCGACGCGGGTGTGCCCCTTGCTTTCGAAAAACCGTAGAAAGGCTTCGCGGATTTCTGCGCTTTTCATTGTTGTGCACACCGGCTTGAATGGCTAAGAAATAAAGCTGTGCAGTATAAGGGAATTACCGCAAAAACCTCTATTGGGGTTTTGTTCCCTCTCCCCGCGGGAGAGGGTTAGGGTGCGGGCAGAATTACGCACTTTATTTTCCAAGCTTCTCATCGGCGGTCAGTACGCGCGCTTCGCTTTCGAGCATGACCGGAATGCCGTCGCGTATCGGATAGGCCAAACCGCTGGCGCGGCAGATCAATTCCTGTTTTGACTCATCGTATTCCAGCGGCGCCTTGCTGACAGGACAGACCAAAATACTGAGCAATTTTTTATCGAGCATTCACTCTCTCACCTGTGTTGTTTTGCGCTGCCACGGCGGCGCTGGACTGGGCCGGCATCGGCGGTGCCACGAGTTGTGGATCGATGCGCACGTTATACCAGTTGATGCGCCAGTCCAAATGCGGTCCGGTGGCGCGCCCGGTGGCACCGACTTCGCCGACGACCTGTCCAGCTCGCACCGTATCGCCGGTTTTCACGAGCAGCCGGCTCAGATGCAGGAAGGTGGATGATACCCCGTAGCCGTGATCCATGATGAGGGTTCCGCCCGAAAAAAACAGATCGGGTTCAGCCAGCGTCACGGTCGCGTCGGCAGGTGCATGCACGGGCGTGCCGATCGGTGCGGCGACATCGACGCCAAAATGCGGCCGCCGCGGTTCACCGTTGTAAAAACGCTGACTGCCGTACACGCCGCTGATGCGTCCCCACAACGGCCATTGAAACGGACCGAGAAATTCCATGCGATTGCTGTCGATCGCACGCGCGGCTTCGACTTCTTTTTGTTCGGCGAAAATGCGCTGCAATTGTTCGGGCGGCGGCTCGACCGTGCGCTGCGGCACCCCCGTAACGCGCTGAATATCGTATTGGCGTTGCACAACGGCGAGTGTTTGCATTTCACTGCGACCATTGCGCGAAACCACGAGCCGCGCCCTGGGTTTGGCGTCGCGTCCGAAACCGATCACGAAATCGCCATCCGGCGTGGTGCGGACCGCCGCGCCATCGAGCCGCACTTTCGCACCTGCGGCGACATGCCCGTAAACCAGCCCGCCCTGCTCGGGCGTGCCGCGCAGTTCGACGCCATCAGCCGCAAAAATGCGAGTGCTGAGACACACCAGCAAAAACAAAAAGCTTATCGATAAATAACGGCGCATCGGCGATGAATTCAAATGTCAGCGGGTTCAAAAATTGGTGAGCTCGAAATTCGCGGCCCAATTTGTTTAACATATTACTCGATCAAAACCGGATTACCCAAAACCGATGAGCCGTTATCGTCCACCGCAACGCCGAGGTTCGCGCTACATCACGCCCCAGGGCATGCAGGCGCTGCGCGCGGAATTGCATCAGCTCTGGAAAATCGAACGCCCGCAAGTGACGGCGGTGGTACATGAGGCCGCGAAAAATGGCGATCGTTCCGAGAATGGCGATTATATTTATGGCAAACGCCGCTTGCGCGAAATCGACGGTCGCGTGCGCTTTTTAACGAAGCGCATCGACGAGCTTGAGGTGGTCGATGCGCTGCCGAGCGATCGCGATAAAATTTTTTTCGGCGCGTGGGTGACGATCGAAGACGAAGATGGGAACGCACAAACCTATCGCATCGTCGGCCCCGACGAATTCGATTTGCAACACAATAAATTGAGCATGGATTCGCCGCTTGCGCGCGCGTTGCTCGGCAAACGCGTCGATGACGATATTATTTTTCAGAGCCCGGCCGGCGAGCGCGAGCTATATATTGTCGCGGTTGCGTACACACCGCCGGATTGAAATTGCGCAGCGCTTTTCTCAATTTTCGCTAGGCGCCAACCTTCACATCGAATCGCTCCGCGCCTAACAGCAACCCCGATGCGACAAAAAATACGCCCGCAACGGTTTCGACCCAACGAAAATAACGCGAGCTGCGCAACAAACTGTTGGCCGAAGCAAAGATGATCGCATAGGCATACATCACCGCAAAATCGATCAGCACCGCAAATGTGCCTAACTCGACGATTTGCATCGCAAATGCCTGTGTCGGATTCAGAAATTGCGGCAACAGCGCCGACCAATACAACACACCTTTGGGATTGCTCAAGTGCGTGACGATGCCTTGCGACAGTGGCCGCGCGCGCGGCGGCACATCGGCAGGCTCGACCGCCGGCGGCGCCAACCCCGCGCGCAGCAATTTATAACCGAGGTAAATCAGATAAGCCGCGCCACAATATCGCACTACGGCAAATAGCGGCGCCGAAGCGACGACGAGCGCAACCAGACCCAGCGCGGCCAGCGCGAGATACAGCACATTGATCAAAGAGATACCGATGATAGCGCGCAGTGCCGGCCGGAAACCCTGCTTGAGCGCAAAGCCGATGACGAGCATAACGTTGGGGCCAGGGGCCAGGCACACCGCCAAGGTCATGCCGGCAAACAGGAGAAGCGACGCCACGATCTGTCACCTCCACGTCGTTACAGCGTTGTTACACCCATGTTAAGCGTTGTTACACGCATGTTAAGTGTAGCGTTCATCAGATCGCTCACACGAAATGCGTGCGACAATGCACAAAATTTCGTGTGAGCCGGGCAGGATTCTGCCCCTTTGCTATATTGAAAAGGTGGAAGCTGCGGCACGGAACGGTGCCACAGCCAACAGCTATGTCAGGTTCTCTCCCAGAAAGAAAATTAATGCCGCCTTCGGGCGGCTTTTTTTATTTTGAATTTTACGCGATCGGTGCGATACCGACCGCGCGCCGCACTTTCGCCAACAATGGCGCGGCTTCCGCACGCGCTTTCTCGGCGCCCTTCTTCAGCACCGTCTCGATGTGATCGGGGCTGGCGAGCAATTCTTCGTAACGCTGGCGCGCGGGCGATAATTCCGCGTCGATCAGGCCAAATAATTCTTTCTTCGCCTGCCCCCACGCGATGCCCGCAGCGAATTGCTCGCGCATAAAGTGTGTCTGCTCGGGTGTGGCAAACGCCTGCCAAATTTGAAACACGGTGGAATCGTTTGGATCTTTCGGTTGGCCCGGTTCGAGCAAATTGGTTTTCACTTTGTTGATGAGTTTTTGCAATTCCTTTTCCGTCGAAAATAACGGAATCGTATTGCCGTAACTCTTGCTCATCTTGCGGCCATCGAGGCCGCCGAGCACGGCGACATTGTCGTCGATCTGCGCTTCCGGCAACACGAACAACTCTTCATAAATGTGGTTGAAGCGCTGACCGATATCGCGCGCCATTTCGATATGCTGAATCTGATCGCGACCGACCGGAATCCTATGCGCGTTGAACATCAAAATATCGGCGGCCATCAAAATCGGATACGAGAATAAACCCATTGTGATCGCGAAATCGGAATCTTCGCCGGCATCGATATTTTTCTGCACCGAATCCTTGTACGCATGCGAACGATTCATCAAACCTTTCGCCGTCACGCAGGTAAGAATCCACGTGAGTTCGGTAATCTCGGGCACATCGGATTGCCGATAGAACGTTGTGGTGTCGGTATCGAGACCGAGCGCGAGCCACGTTGCCGCGATTTCTTTCGTCGACTTACGCACGAGCTCGGGGTCTTGGCATTTGATCAGCGCGTGATAATCGGCGAGAAAGAAAAACGAATCGAGATTGCTGTCGCGGCTCGCGCGAATCGCGGGGCGAATCGCGCCGACATAATTGCCGAGATGCGGTGTGCCGGTAGTGGTGATGCCAGTGAGTACGCGTTGCTTTTTCATTTTGTAATACTTAATCCGAAATTAATTAGGCGCTGAAAATTTCTCCCCGCTCCTTTAGACCCCTTAGGGCCATGCGGAAGAGGTGTTGGGGGTGAGGGCAATCGCGCTCACTGTTGAAAAAAGTGTCGAAGCACTCGAAATAAATATTCGCAATCGCGGCTGCCCGCCGTTTCGCGAATCGAGTGCATGGCCCACTGCGGCACGCCGACATCAACCGTATTGATACCCGTTTCAGTCGCGACAATCGGTCCGATGGTACTGCCGCACGCCATATCGCTGCGCATGGCGAAACTTTGCACGGGCGCATCGACCTGCGCGCAGAGCTGGCGAAAATACGCGGCTGTTTCGCTGTTGGTAGCGTAGCGTTGGTTCGCGTTGATTTTGATGACCGGCCCGCGATTGAGCAGCGGACCGTGATTGGCATCGTGCTTATCGGCAAAATTCGGATGAATGCCGTGCGCGTTATCGCATGAAATCAACAGCGACTTACCGATCATGCGCGCATAGCTTTCATGGGAAGCGTTTTCTTGTGAGCCAGCGATTCGCTGCAACACCGATTGCAGCAGTGTGCCCTGCGCCCCCGCCACCGAAGCGCTGCCGACCTCTTCGTGATCGCTGCATACCATCATCGCCGTGCGCTTGCCGTTTGCCGCCAATAATGCACGCACGCCGACGAAACACGACAGCAAATTATCGATGCGCGCGCTCGCAATGAATTCATCGGCAACACCGAGCAGCGCGGGCGGCTGCGTGTCATAACAACTGATCTCGTAATCGAGCACCTCGCGCGCATCGATGCCATGCTCCTTGCGCAATTGTTCGAGCAGCAGCGCACGAAAATCGGGTTCGCTATTCACCTCCGAACACATCAACACGGGCGGCAATTGCGTCTGCGCGTTGATCGAACGATTCGAATTGACATCGCGATCGAGGTGAATCGCCAAACTGGGAATCACCGCAATGGGTTTTTTGAAATCGAGCAAAGCACTCGCGATTTTTTCGTCGCGCGTCGCATAGCTGACACGCCCCGCCAGCGAGAGATCGCGATCGAACCACGGTGCGAGCAGCACACCGCCGTACACTTCGACGCCCAGCTGAAAATAGCCTTGGCGCTGCAATTCCGGATTCGGTTTGATTTTGAGGCACGGCGAATCGGTGTGCGCGCCCGCGAGGTGAACACCGTTCGCAACGACATCATCGCTGCCGCGTACGAAGGCGAGCAGCGATGAATCGTTACGCGTGACGATATAGCGACCGCCCGACTGCAAATTCCACGCATCGCTTTCATGAATCGGTTGAAAGCCATTTTTTTGCAACAGCATCACAAGATTCGCTACTGCGTGAAATGGCGTCGGCGAATCGCGCAGAAAAATCAGCAGATCGTCGAGCAATTCGTTTTCGTGACTCACGCACTCATCTCCATTAATTATTGGTTTTGTCGCGATGTGCTTCGAGCCGCGCCAGCAGGCTCGACGTATCCCAGCGCCCACCGCCGAGCGCCTGTACTTCGCCGTAGAATTGATCGACGAGCGCCGTCACCGGCAATGCACTGCCGTTGCGGCGCGCTTCGTCGAGCGTGTAGCCCAAATCCTTGCGCATCCAATCGACCGCGAAACCGTGATCGTATTCGCCGGCCGCCATCGTCTTGTAACGATTTTGCATCTGCCACGACTGCGCCGCGCCCTGGCTGATCACACCGATCAAGGCTTCTATATCAAGATCGGCGTTGCGCGCAAAATGAATCGCCTCCGATAAACCTTGCACGAGACCCGCGATGCAAATTTGATTCGCCATTTTCGCGAGCTGACCGGCCCCGCTCGCGCCGAGATGCGCGACGCAGCGGCCATAGCATTTAAGCAGCGCTTCGACACGATCGAGCGCGGCTTTATCACCCCCTACCATAATCGTTAGATGGCCGCGCTGCGCGCCGATTTGGCCGCCCGACATCGGCGCATCGAGAAACGCGATCACTTGCGCGGTGAAGCGTGCTTCGAGTTCGCGCGCCAACGCCGCCGACGTGGTGGTGTGATCGATCACGATGGTATTCGCGCGCAGCGATTGCGCAACACCATGCGGCCCGAAGGTCACTTCGCGCACATCTTCATCGCGACCGACGCAGAGCATGACGACATCCGCATGCGCAGCGGCGAGTGACGGCGTATCGGCACGCTCGCCGCCAAACTCCGCCACCCAGGCGCGCGCCTTTTCGGCGTTGCGATTGAACACGGTGACCGCGTGGCCCGCGCGCTGGAGATGGCCGGCCAGGTGATAGCCCATCACGCCGAGACCGATAAAGGCCACTCGCGCAGGCGCAGCAATCGAAGGAGAGGAGGACATGGATCGATCCGAAAAATACGAGAGCGCATTCTACATCGCCCAAGCAAAAAACTCAGATCAGGCGTAAACGTCGACCCCGACCAGCTCGACGCCGAGGCGTTCTTCGATACTGGGGCCGTTGCTGCTGTACGCGGCGACGGCGTTGCGCGCGCGCGGGGGGAGATTATTGGGGTATTGCGGCGCCTGACTATCGGCGCGCTGCGCGGCGACACTGGCGCGCGTGCGGATGCGCGTGACTTCGCCCGTTTGCTGCTGCGGTTGCGGCTGGGCAACCGCCGTTTGATCGCTTTGCTGGCGTCGCCCGGACAGCTCATCGCGCCGATAATTGGCGGGAACCGGGAGCGTCGAGAGAGTGCTGAAGCCGATTTGCACGCTGCTAACCTAGATGGACAACTGCCGAAATGCTGGCAAAAGCGGAACTGGCGAAAAGTATAGCACCGCCATTTTCGCCGTCGATATACAGCTTCTTTCTATGGCGCCACCCCGCCCTGCGAGCCTGCCTCCGAATCAGGCACCCGCCGGCAAGAACAGCAGCAATGCGGCGCCAACCGCAATGCGATAAATGGCAAACGGCGTGAAACGGTGTGTCTGGATGTAGCTCAGCAGCCACTTCACGGCGACAAATGCGGTGATCGTCGAAACGACAAAAGCGATACCGAGATCGCTCCAGTTTTCGCTCGCTGCACCGCCGTGTTTATACACATCGAACAATAATTTGCCGCTCGCGGCGTACATGGTCGGAATGCCGACCAGGAATGCAAACTCGGTCGCCGCCGCGCGATTATTGGTGCCGACCAACATCGCCGCGAAAATCGTCGTGGCCGAGCGCGACATGCCTGGAAAAATCGCCGCGACCAATTGCGCCAATCCCACCGCTATCGCGACGCTCCACGTAATTTGCGCACTCTCGGTTTTGCGCGCGGCGAGCTGTTCGGCCGCGATCATCCATACACCGCCGATAATCAACGCCCACGCCACCGGCGTAATCTCTGTAGGCAATTTAAATCCGAGCTTGGTAATGATGAGCCCGCCAACTCCGGTGATAAAAAATGCGAGCGTGAGCTTCAGCACGTAATCACGATTTTCGGGATTGCGCAAATCCATCGCCAAGCGCCAGAGACGCTGCCAATAAATCGCGGTGACGGCGAGAATAGCGCCCGCTTGAATCACGACATTGAACACATCCGAACGTGCGCCGAGCCCGAGTTTTTCGGCAATTAACAAATGTCCCGTGCTTGAAATCGGCAGAAACTCGGTGATGCCTTCGATCACACCCAACCACACCACTTGCCACAAATCAGTCATGCTCACATCCAACTTTCTTATTGATGAATAATAAAATTTAGAATTTCTTCCCGCTTCCTCCGGGAGAGGGAGCGGAGGCCGGCGTTGCCCACCGCGGGTCTTTTGCCCACGCAACTTCGTTGCGCAGATAAACAGGTTGCGCTTCGCTAGCCGATAGACGCACACCTTTATTCCATTCGACCAACGCGAGCCGCGCGACGGCGCTAGCGCGCGGCAGCAAATCAACATCGGTATGCACGCGGGCAAATTGCGGCAGACGTTCGCCGTAACGCCAGCCCGTGCCAACACCGTAGCATGCGCGGGTGGCGCGATTCGCCTCGCATTGAAATGGATCGATCAACGGCAGCGCTTCGGGTTTGCACACGCGCTCTTCGCTCGCGGCGATGACGCGATCATCATCGCCAACGCGAAACCAACCGCAATAAATTTCATCCATGCGCGCGTCGATCGCGCTGCACAAAAAACTGCCGGGAGTTACCGGCTGCATATCGACCGCCGTCTGCGCGAGCGCGGCCAGCGTAGACACGGGAACCACGGGCAAGTTCGCGCCGTACGCGAGCCCCTGCACAACGCCGAGACAAATCCGCAATCCCGTGAACGAACCGGGACCGCGCGTGAAAGCGATGGCATCAAGATCGTGCAACGCCCACGCATTGTCGGCCAGCACGGCATCGATCATCGGCAAAATGCGCTGCGCATGCTCGCGCGGCGCATCGACCGTGCGCTCGCGCATAATCACGCCATCGTAAAGCGCGACCGAGCAAGCTTCGGTGGACGTGTCGATGGCAAGCAAACGCGGCATGAGTCAGACAACAAACGCAGTGACGAAGCCGCGCATGTTAGCGGGGACGCAAACTCACGGCAAACGCTACAATGAACTCTTGATTTTCCGGGCACCCGATTTTCCATACTCATCGATCATGACTCGCGCCGACGCTCTCACCGCGCAAAATATCACCGCGATTATTCTCGCCGGCGGTAGCAGTTCGCGCATGGGTACCGACAAAGCGCTGCTGCAATGGCGTGGACGCGAATTTGTCGCGCATATCATCGAACGCCTGCAGACTCAGGTGAATCGCATCGCCATCAACACCAACTCGCCGACGGCCTTCGCGTATTTCGGTCTGCCGCTGATTGCCGATGCGACTGCCGAACGCTGCGGCCCGCTGGCTGGAATAGCGGCTGCTCTCAATTACAGTTCAACCGCCCTGACACTCGTCGTTCCGTGCGACAACCCGCTGCTGTCGCCGCAGTTAGTCGAGCGTTTGCTCGCAGCGCTCGAAAGCGAGCAGACCGACCTCGCCTATGCGTGCAGCAACAGCGATAGCCATTATCTTTACGCGCTGATGCGTAGCGATCTGCGCGCTAACCTAACAGCTTTTTTACGCGCGGGAGATTTCGCGGTGCGGCGCTGGTACGCGACCTTGCGCGCATGCCGCGTCGATTTCAGCGATCAACCCGAGCACTTTCGCAATATCAATAGCGCGGAAGAACTGGCACTGCTGCCGCAGCGATAAAGATCTCACCGCGAGGCCAATAAAAAAACCCGCCGGGCAAGCCGCGGCGGGTTTCTAGCGAGCGCTGAATACGCGCTTATTTCTTCTTCGGCCGACCGGCTTTTCGTTTTGCGGCTTTTTTCGCCGGCGCTTTTTTCGCTACTGCAGCTTTACTCGGACGACCCGGACGCTTCTTCGCCGCCGCTTTCCTGACCACTCGCTTTTTAGCGACGGCTTTTTTGCGACCCGCTGTGCGTTTCGCTTTTGGAGCGGCTTTCTTCTTCGCTACCGCTTTCTTGGGTGCAGCTTTCTTGGCGGCTTTAGCAGCTGCCTTCGCTACTTTGGCAGCGATTTTTTTCGCTTTTGCAGCGGCTCTGCGCGCTACCAGCTTGGCTTTCGCGGCGGCTTTTTTCTCGGCTTTTTTCAGTCTAGCCGCTTCTTTTTTAGCGGCAGCTTTGAGCTTGGCTGCCAGTTTCTTTTCCGCCGCTTTCAGTTTCTTAGCATCGGCTGCAGCGCGCTTCTTGCTCCACTTGGCCTTAAAGGCAGCGACCGCTGTGCTCAAATCTTTATTGGCTTTTCTCGCCAATGTCTTTTCGAGCGCAGCGGGCGTTACCGCGACGGCTGTTCTACGAACTTTGCGTCTGACGATGCGTTTTCTTGATGCTGCCGGTCTCTTTTTCATTTTTGCTCTTGCCATTTTTGTGTCTCCTCAACAAAGACTATTTTTAATTACAACGCTCTGAAAGTAGCACAAAAAACAAACTACGCAAAAAAAGTGTATGAATTTGATCAATTTTTTACTTTTTGCAGGCAAAAATTTTAAATTTTCACAATAAAACTGTTTTTGCGGAAAATGCGACTCGATTTTCACTGCGTCGCACACAGCAGGACACAAAGCAGTGTCGCGGGAAGAATTGGACCGCAGTCAGCGAAAGCAAACGGCTACTTCGGCAAGTTGTCGGCGATGAGCTGAGCGAGCAGAGCGACATGAGGAGCGCTGTCATTGAGACAGGGGATGTAACGAAATTCACCGCCACCGGCGCGCTGGAAGATGCCGCGATTTTCAATCGCGATCTCTTCGAGCGTCTCCAAGCAATCCGCGGCAAAGGCGGGACAAATCACGTCGACGCTTGCGAGTTTTGCTTCACCCCATTGTTGCATCACCGCACTCGTGTACGGCTGCAACCATTCGGCGCGACCCAGTCGCGATTGAAACGACAGCGACCAGTCGTCCGCTCGTAAACCGAGAGTTTGCGCAAGCAATTGCGCCGTGGTTTCACATTGCGTGCGATACGGATCGCCGCGTTCGACATTGCGGCGCGGAATACCGTGAAACGACATCAATAAGCGCTGTGCGCGACCGTGCTGCTGCCAATGCGCGCGCACCGATTGCGCGAGCGCATCGATATACAGCGGATGCGCGAAGTACTGCTTGAGTACGCAGATCGAGGGAATATCGCGACGCGTCTGAAACAGTGCGGCTACGCAATCGTAAATCGGACCCGTGGTGGTCGCGGAGTACTGCGGATACAACGGCAGGACCAAAATATGTTCGACGCCGCGCGCGATCAATGCGTCGATCGTGCTTGGCAGCGATGGCTCGCCGTATGTCATCGCGAAACGCAGCAGCGGCACATCGCTCTCGCCGCTCTGTTGCGATTGCTGCTGCAAATAACCTTGCAAAGCTTCAAGTTGCTGTGCGCTGATCACGCGCAAAGGCGAATCGCCATACTCATGCCACAGCTGCTGATAGGCCACCGCGGTACGCTTGGGCCGAAATGGCAAGATGACACCGTACAGAATCGGATACCAAATGATGCGAGGGATTTCGACCACGCGTCGATCGCTGAGAAACTCGCGCAGATAACGGCGAATCGCCGCCACCGTCGGCGCGCTCGGCGTACCGAGGTTCATCAGGACGACTGCCGATTTCATCGTGAGAGCTTCCAAAATATGAACAAGGTTTCCGCTGCGAATCATACGCAAAAAAAAGCCCCGACACGCGGGGCTTTTACAAATTCACCAACTCAGCTATCGAGCGTGGCAAAAATCGTATCGCGTATCTGATCGACCGAACCGACACCGGCGATGCGATGTAACCGCGGCGCACCGGGTGTCGAGGCAAGTTTGGCGTAGTAATCGACGAGCGGTTTGGTTTGATCGTGGTAGACCTGCAAACGCTTGCGCACGGTTTCTTCTTTGTCGTCGATGCGCTGCATGAGCGACTCACCGGTGACATCGTCGAAGCCTGCACGCTTGGGCGGATTGTTGATGGCGTGATAGACGCGGCCCGACGCTTCGTGCACCCAGCGTCCGCTCATGCGCTTCACAATTTCTTCATCGTCGACTTGAATTTCAACGACGTGATCGAGTGGAATTTTTGAATTCGTCACCGCCTCGGCTTGCGGAATCGTGCGCGGAAAACCGTCGAATAAAAAACCTTTCTCGCAATCGGGTTTGGCGATGCGCTCTTTGACGAGACCGATAATCAACTCATCGGATACCAATCCGCCTGCGTCCATCACCGCCTTCGCCTTGAGGCCGAGTTCGGTTCCCGCTTTAACGGCGGCGCGCAGCATGTCGCCCGTGGAAATTTGCGGAATGCCGTAACGCTGCATGATGAACTGGGCCTGCGTGCCCTTGCCCGCACCGGGTGGTCCCAACAAAATAACGCGCATGTAACAAGGCTCCTGCGTTGGCGGAACGTGTTAAATCAATGGCCGCTTTACCGAAGGCGCCACACCTTACACATCCGACCGCGCAGTGTCCAGTCCGTGCAGGTGATTAGCGCCCGCGGATGATTAGCGCCCACAACGAGCGCGCGTTTTATATTACGCTGGCGATGACAGACATCGCTTTGGGAGCGCCGTGATGAAAGTTAACGATTTGGTGACGATGTGGGAAAAAACCGCGCAGGGCAACCTGACCCGAGAACTGTTCGCAATTCGCCTGCCGGTGGAGGACGCGGCATGCATCGCGGCGTTGCAAACATTGTTTCCGCGCCGCCGAGAGGAGGATATCATCACCGATTTACTCTCTGCAGCGCTGCATGAACTCGAAGAGAAACTGCCCTATGTGCGGGGCAATGCGATCATCGCCACCGACGAACAGGGCGATCCGATCTATAACGATGCCGGCCTGACTCCGCCCTATCTCGCACTGAAACAAAAATATCTCGCGCAATATCAGCGCCAGGCCGACAACGAAGCGCCAGCCATCAAGCGCTAACGGTTTTTTTTTGCCTCGATCCACAGCGCTTCCATTTCGGCGAGCGATGCTTGCTGCGGCGTGCGCCCCTGCGCCGCGAGCGCGCGCTCGATATAGCCGAAGCGCCGCTCGAACTTGCGATTGCAGGCACGCAATGCGGATTCGGGATCGACTCGGAGAAATCGCGCGAGATTCACGCAACAGAACAGCAAATCGCCCATTTCGTCGGCGATTTGATCAGGATCGTTTTCTGCAATAGCGGCTAGCAGCTCGCTTTTTTCTTCCTCCATTTTTGCAAGGACATCGCGCCAATCGTCCCAGTCGAAACCGACGCGCGCGGCGCGCTTTTGCAATTTCACCGCGCGCGATAACGCGGGCAATGCCGCGGGCACATCGTCGAGCACGCCGCTTTGATGTTTATTCGCGCGCTCCTCCTGTTTGATGCGCTCCCAGTTTGCGCCGACCTGTTCCACCGCGATGTCATCGCGCACGTCGTCGTCGCGTAACTCCCCAACGGGAAAAACATGCGGATGCCGGCGCAATAATTTCTCGACGATGTTGTGCACGATATCGGCAAAATCGAAACGGCCCTGTTCGCGGCCGAGTTGCGCGTAGAAAATCACCTGAAACAGCACATCGCCGAGTTCGTCGCGAATCTGTGGAAAATCGCCGCGCTCGATGGCATCGACCAATTCGTAGCATTCTTCAAGCGTGTGCGGCGCGATGCTCGCGAAACTTTGTTGCAAATCCCACGGGCAACCGCGCGCGGGATCGCGCAAGCGCGCCATCACCTCGAGCAGATCATTAATGGTGTAACGCGCGCTGGTCACGTGCATCACCCTCGCTCACGCGCGCGGCGGAAATAATGTTGTGCAAGCTGTTAATTTTCGCGAGCAGCGCCGACAGCATATCGAGCCCCGTGATTTCCACGGTGAGCCGCATCGTCGCGCTGTTGTGCTCGACATCGGACAATGTATTCATCGCCAGCACGTTGATGCGCTCGGCGGCGAGCAATTGCGTGATATCGCGCAGCAAACCTTGGCGATCGTGCGCGAGCACCGCGATATCGACCGGATACGTCGCCTGTTCGTCGCCCCACGACACCTCGATGACGCGCTCGGGTTCAGCGTACTGCAACTGCAAAATTTTGCTGCAATCCTGCCGATGCACGCTGACGCCGCGACCGACCGTGATGTAACCGATGATGGCATCGCCCGGCACCGGCTTGCAGCAGCCCGCGATGTGCGTGAGCAGATTGCCGACACCGCGAATATGAATTTGGCTCGGCGCGCTTTTCGGTGCGCGGCGCCGCAATTTCAACTCCGACGCTACGCCCTCTTCGCTCTGAAGCAGCGACTGCGCCGCGTTCAGCACCTGCGATGCACTGATATTGCCGACCCCCACGCCGGCGTACATATCATCGACAGTAGCGCAGCGCACACGCTCGGCCACCGCTTTGTAATCGAGACTCGTGAGCGCGAGGCGTTTGAATTCTTTATCGATTAAATTGCGGCCCGCGGCGATATTATCCTCGCGCGCCTGCTGGCGAAACCATGCCTGCACCTTCGTGCGCGTGCGCGCGCTTTTGATGAAACCGAGATTCGGTTGCAGCCAATCGCGGCGCGGCGCATTTTCTTTGCCCGTGAGAATTTCAACCTGTTCGCCCGTTTGCAGCGTATAGGTGAGCGGCACGATACGGCCGTTCACTTTCGCGCCGCGGCAGCGATGCCCAACCTCGGTGTGAATGTGATACGCAAAATCGATCGGCGTCGAACCGTAAGCGAGATTGACGACGTGGCCTTCAGGCGTAAATACATAGACGCGATCCTGTTCGGGATTGAACTGTTCGCTCAGATCGACCGCGCTGCCGCCGGTCTCTTCGTGCCATTCGAGCACCTGCCGCAACCAGGCGATTTTATCTTCGTAGCTCGCCACTTTTTTGCGCTCGCTATCGGCGCCTTTGTAACGCCAATGCGCGCAGACGCCGAGCTCAGCTTCCTCGTGCATTTCAAACGTGCGGATCTGCACTTCTAACACTTTGCCTTGCGGGCCGATCACCGCGGTGTGCAGCGAGCGATAACCGTTGTCTTTCGGATTGGCGATGTAATCGTCGAACTCGTTCGGCACGTTGCGCCAGAGGCCGTGCACGATACCGAGCGCGGCGTAGCAATCTTTAATTTCGGGCACGAGCACACGCACCGCGCGAATATCATAGACCTGCGAAAAGCCGATACCCTTGCGCTGCATTTTTCGCCAGATCGAATAAATATGTTTGGCGCGACCGGAAAATTCCGCGTGAATACCCGCGCGCGTCAGCTCAGCGCGCAATTCGGCAATAACCTGGTCGATATAACTCTGGCGATCGAGCCGTTTTTCATCGAGCAGCTTGGCTATTTTCTTGTACGAGTCAGCCTGCAAATAACGGAACGATAAATCTTCGAGCTCCCACTTAATGTGGCCGATACCGAGCCGATGCGCGAGCGGCGCGTAGATATCGGCAACTTCGCGCGCGATGCGTTGCCGCCGCGCCGGATCGTCTTTCACGGAGCGAATCGCGCAGGTGCGTTCGGCGAGTTTGATCAGCGCGACGCGCACATCGTCGACGAGCGCGACGAGCATTTTGCGCACGGTGTCGCTCTGCTCTTCGGCCTGACCGAGCACGGGCCCACGCTCATTTATTTTGACGCGGCTGATCGCCGCCATGCGCAGCACGCCATCGATCAATTTTGCAATCGGCGCGCCGAACTGATCGGCGACCAGCGTGTTTGAAATTTTTTCCTCGCGTACCGCGCGGTAGAGAATGGCGGCGACGAGGCCGTCTTGATCGACGTGCAGATCGGCGAGAATTTCCGCCATTTCAAGTCCGATGCGCAGACACGACGTACCTTCGCCCCACGACAACTCGGGCGGCGATTTCATGCGCTCATCGGCCGCGCGCGCAACTCCGCAGGCGCGCAACAACGTGCCGCGATTAACGGTATCGGGCACTTGCAAACGCTGCACCCAGCGCTCGAGATCGACGCTGCCGTCGGCTTTTTCGGGATGCTCTTCGCGAACTTTTACCATAGGAAATTAATTCAACGCTGCGTCAAAAACACCCGTCGATAAATAGCGATCGCCGCGATCGCAAATAATGGCGACGATGACCGCGCTTTCAATGCCCGGATTTTTTTTGCGCGCCACATCGATTTCGCGCGCCTTATCCAACTCACGCGAAAGCTGCAATGCACCCGCCACCGCGCCGCCCGACGACACACCGCATAAAATACCTTCGCGCGCGGCCAATTCGCGCATCGTCGTCTCGGCAGCCGTTTGCTCGATATCGATAATACGATCGACGCGCTCGCGCTCGAAAATTTTCGGCAGATACGCGGCGGGCCAGCGCCGGATACCGGGGATCGCGGCGCCGTCGGTCGGTTGCAAACCGATCACTTGAAGCGCGGGATTCTGCTCCTTCAAATAACGCGACACGCCCATGATGGTGCCCGTGGTACCCATCGACGCGACGAAATGCGTGATGCGCCCGCCGGTCTGGCGCCAAATTTCGGGACCGGTGCCCTCATAGTGCGCGAGCGGATTATCGCGATTGGCAAATTGATCGAGCACTTTGCCCTTACCCTCGGCCTGCATTTTCAATGCGAGATCGCGCGCGCCCTCCATGCCCTCTGCTTTTGTCACCGCGATCAATTCGGCACCGTACGCGGCCATCGCGAGCTTGCGTTCGGTGCTCATGTGTCCCGGCATGATCAAAATCATGCGGTAACCGCGGATCGCCGCCGCCATCGCCAACGCGATGCCGGTATTGCCGCTCGTCGCCTCGATGAGCGTATCGCCGGGTTGAATTTCGCCGCGCGCCTCGGCGTGCTTAATCATGTTCATCGCGGGTCGATCTTTTACCGAGCCCGCCGGATTATTGCCTTCGAGCTTGACCAAAATCGTATTCGCGGTGTTGCCGGGCAGGCGCTGCAAGCGCACCAGCGGCGTGGAGCCAATGCACTCTTCGATCGTGGGGAAATTTTCGATGGGAGGAAATTGCATGCACTGTTCCTACTGCGTCTACCGCACACCTGCGCAACACGGGCCCACTGCACGACGCGAACCGGCGGTGTGATTTTTACGCGGGATCATACCATCGTTCGCTCGGCCGCGTCGTCGGCTTGGCTTTTGGGGCGCGGCGATCCGATAATACCGCGACCGTATAACGATAACGCGGCACCGCGCAATGCAAAACCGCAGCTTGAAGACGTTAATCATCGCGACGACGCTAACCCCTTCGCTCATCGTCGCGCTCGCGCTCGGTATTTATCTGGGCCATAGCCGCCTGCAAGATTTAGATCGATTACTGCACGATCGCGGCGAAGCCAGTTCGGTACAATTGGCGAATGCGGCGCGGCAGGGTATTCAGAGCGGGGATGAACGCACACTGCAAAATATCGTCGCGCTCGCGCTGGAGGAGCCCGGTGTCAGCGCAGTCGCGCTGTACGATCGCGAACGACGCCTCATCAAGCGCGTCGGCCCGCAATTGCACGATGTCGAATCGCGCGATCTGACCGCGCGCCATCAGACGATTGCATTTGAACAAACGTTGCGCTTCGTCGCGCCGATCAATTCGCTCAACGATTTCACCGCCACGCTGAGTCAGCTCGACGCCGACGATCCCGCGCCGCTGGGTTGGGTTGTTATCGACTATTCGCGCGAACCGAATCTGGTCGAGACCTATCGCTCGCTGTTCGTCACGGGACTTATCGTCGCGCTCGCTTTTTTCGGCGCCACCGCGATCGCCGTATTGTCGAGCCGCCGGCTCGACTTGTCGTTCGCCGAATTGAAGCGCGGTATTCACCGCATCGAAGCCGGCGACTTCAACTCCCCGATTCAATTGCGCGACAACACCATGCTCAAGGAACTCGCGCAGGATCTCAACCGCATGGCGAATTCCGTGCAGGCATCAGCCATCGATTTGCGCCGCAATCTTGAGCAGACCAACCGCGATTTGCGCGAGTCGCTCGAAACCGTCGAGGTGCAAAATATCGAACTGGATTTAGCGCGGCGCGAAGCCATCGCCGCCAGCCGTATGAAATCCGAATTTCTCGCCAACACCAGTCACGAATTGCGCACACCGCTCAACGGTATTATCGGCTTCACCAAGCTGCTGCTGAAAACGGTGCTCGATATACGCCAACGCGACTATCTCGAAACGATTCGCTATTCCGCGGAAAATCTACTCAGCATCATCAACGACATTCTCGATTTTTCAAAAATCGAAGCGGGCAAACTGACGCTCGATTCCGTACCGTTCAATTTGCGCGAACTCATTGAAGATACGCTCGCGATATTGGCGCCGAGCGCCACCGAAAAAACACTCGAATTGATTCTGCGCTACGACAACGCAGCGCCAGCCGAATTGATCGGCGATCCATTGCGGCTGCGTCAAGTGCTCACCAATCTGATTAGCAATGCCATCAAATTCACCGCGCGCGGCCACATCGCCGTGCGCGTCGAAGCGGTGAGCGCAGCCTCCGCGCAAGTGCCGCTTAAAATCAGCGTTAGCGATACCGGCATTGGCATTGAGGCATCGCAACAGCAATTATTATTCAATGCATTTACGCAAGCCGACGCCTCGACCTCGCGCGAATTTGGAGGCACCGGCCTGGGCCTCGCCATCAGCAAGCGCTTGATCGAACAGATGGGCGGCGAGATCGGCGTCGAGAGCCAGCTCGGCAAAGGCTCGATGTTTTGGTTTGCACTGCGTCTGCAAGCACAGCCACATCCGCTGCCATTGCGCCGCTTCGATCAGCTCGCCGGCATGAAGCTCGCGCTCTACGATCCCAACCCGCTATCGCAAATCGCGTTGCGGCAACTGCTCGAAAGCTGGTATATCGAAGTTACAGTCTTCGACGCCTGGCCCGGGGCAGCCGCGCAGGTTCGCTGCGACGGCTGGCTGCTCAATCCGGCATTCGGCGCCGCGGCGCCCGCACTGACGAATTCAAACGCCGTCCCCGTCTGGCTGCTGCAACCGCGCGGTGTTCCACTCACCGCGACAAGAATGGGCGCCGCGAGCGTATTGCCAAAGCCGATCCATCACGTACAACTTTACGATGCGCTGTGCGCGGCCCTGCTGCGTCAGGCGCCGCCGCCGCAAACACACAGCGCGCATTTCCCGTTACAGGTTTTAGCGGTCGATGACAATGCCACCAATTTAAAATTGATCGCGCTGCTCCTCGACGAATTAGGTGCATCGACCACGCTCACCACGAGCGGCCGCCACGCTCTGCAACTGTGCGCGCAACAACGTTTCGATTTAATTCTGCTCGATATTCAAATGCCCGAACTCAGCGGTCCGCAAGTCGCGCATTTAATTCGCAGCGGCGACGGCATCAATCGCGATACGCGCATCGCGGCGCTGACCGCGCATTTGCTGCGCGAGGAGCAAAAGCAGCTGCTCGCCGACGGCTTCGACCAATGCCTCACCAAACCGATTACGGAAGAACAGCTAAAGCAGTTGCTCGAATCTTGCAAAACCGACAGCGATGGCGTCATCAACATGCCGGTCTGTATCGAACTCTGCGTGTCGCGCGCGCACCATAAATCGGCGCTGGCGAAAGAATTTTTGCAGGATTTAATGCGCAGTCTGGAACAGGCGTATGCAGCCATCACCGCTGCGCTGCTGCGCGCCGATCGCGATGCGCTGCTGAGCGAAACACATAAACTGCACGGCGCGTGTTGTTACAGCGGGGTGCCGCGCTTGCAGCGATGCAGTCATCAATTGGAGGGGTTGCTCAAGCGCGATTCAACTGCAACCGATTTAGAGGCGGCCGCAGCGGATTTGCTCGACGCCATCCAAGAGTTGCGGCAATGGAGCGATGCACACGATCTCGATATCTTGTTTGAAGATACGGCTACAGCCGATACCGCCATTGCACGTCGATTAAACTGACGAGATGCAATGAGCGTTGAACTGCAATTATTTTTCCACGGTAAAAAGGGCGCGGCTGCGTATCGGCTTCTCGCCCAAATGCGGTTGCAACGCAGCCCGGCACAGCCATTTTAGAGTGCGGCGCGCAGCGGCCGTGTAATTACCGGCAGCAAACTCGCGCAGTGCCTGACCACTCAGTGCCAGCGGCGCATCGACGGCTGCAACACTCAAACCGCGATCCGAATCAAAACGATAAAATCGGACCGCATCGATCGGCCGGCCATCGGCATCGATCGCCAAATCAAGACCGTAACCGAGTTCTTCCAGCAGACGTAATTCAAAGCAGCGCAGCGCAATATCGAGTTGATCGAGTTCGCGCAACTGCGGCAATACGCGCTCGTATTCGAGAAATAAATCGGGATGCGGGTCATTGCGATGCAGCAGACGACACAGTACTTCGTTGACGTAAAGTCCGCTGAACAAACCCTGTCGCTGTAATGGCACCGCAGCGGCGCGCGGCTCGACGTGCTTCAGCAACTTTAACTCGCTCGCACCGCCCAATTCGATCCACAGCGGTTGAAACGGTTGCAACAGCGAGCGCTGGCTGACGCCGCGCCGATTGCTGCGCGCGCCGCGCGCTATCGCGGAGAGCCGCTCGCCGTGTTCGGTAAAGCATTCGACGAGCAAGCTGGTATCGCGATAATCGCGCGCGTGAAGTACATAAGCGGATTGCATCGTCTTGATTGACGATTAAAAGTCGTTGTAACCGAGACTGCGCAGCGCGCGCTCATCATCCGACCAACCCGCTTTCACCTTCACCCACAGCTTGAGCATGATTTTGCTGTCGAACAATTTTTGCATATCCTTGCGCGCGTCCTCGCCTATCTGACGAATGCGTTCGCCGCCGGTGCCGATCACAATTTTCTTCTGACCTTCGCGCTCGACCAGAATCAGCGCGTCGATATGCAGCACTTTGCCTTCGCGTTTAAACGATTCGATTTCAACGGTGATTTCGTACGGCACTTCTTCACCGAGTTGGCGCATGACTTTTTCGCGCACGAGTTCAGCGGCAAGAAAACGCTCGCTGCGATCGGTGATTTGATCCTCGGGAAAGAAGTGCGGATTTTCAGGAAGATGCTTGACGATAGCGGCTTCGAGATCGGTGAGATTATGTCCGCGCAGCGCCGATAAGGGAAAGATATCGGAGAACGGAAATTTTTCCGCATATTTTTGCAACGCCGGCAACAAATCGCTTTTGTTTTCGATGAGATCGACTTTATTGATCGCGAGTATCACTGGGCATTTTGCCGCGCGCAGTTTCTCCAACACCAATTCATCTTCATCGGTCCAGCGCAAGCGATCGACGACGAATACGACAAGATCGACATCGAGAATAGCCTGGCTCGCGGCCTGATTCATATAGCGGTTGATCGCCTTGGCTTCGACCTTGTGCAGACCCGGTGTGTCGACATAAATAATTTGTGTGGCGCCCTCGGTTTTAATGCCGAGCACACGGTGACGCGTCGTCTGCGGTTTGCGCGAGGTGATACTGATTTTTTGTCCGAGCAAATGATTGAGCAATGTCGACTTGCCGACATTGGGCCGACCCACCAGCGCCACGTAACCGCAACGCGTTATCGCGTTATCGTCGTCGAGATTGCTCACCGCTGTCGCTCCAACTTATTCTCTCTCCAATAGAAACAGCAGTGCACGTTGCGCCGCAGCCTGCTCCGCCGCGCGCCGGCTCATACCGTGACCTGCAAATTGTTCCGTCACCGAAGGGATACCGCAAAGCACATCGAATTGCTGATTGTGCTCTTCGCCATGCGTCGCCGCCAGCGTATACACAGGCAGCGCGCGCCCGCGCGCCTGCAACCATTCCTGCAGCCGCGTTTTCGGGTCCTTGTTGATTTCGCCGGGCGTGACCTGCTGCAAGCGCGCATCGAACCACGCGAGCACACGCTGTTTACAAATATCGATGCCGCCATCGAGATAAATCGCGCCGATCAACGCTTCAAGCGTATCGGCGAGGATCGATTCGCGGCGCTTACCGCCGCTTTTCATTTCACCCGAGCCGAGTTGGATGTGGTCGCCCAATTGCAGATCGCGCGCGACATCCGCCAGCGTTTCGGCGCGAATCAAGCTCGCGCGCATTCGCGTGAGCTCGCCTTCGCGGGTGTCGGGAAAGCGCCGAAACAGCGCCTCGGCGACGACGAGATTGACGATCGCATCGCCTAAAAATTCAAGACGTTCGTTATGCCCGGCACCAAAACTGCGATGCGTCAACGCTTGTTCGGCAAGCGCGACATTTTGGAAGCTATAACCGAGGCGCCGAAACAATGCAGTCGCGCTAGTCATTCCGCCGCTGAAAGTTTATAAACAAGCTTATCGAATTTTACGACCACATCGATATTGGCCATCAGCGGCACGCGCTTCTCGTAATTCGCATTGAGTTCGCGACCATTCTTTGTATCGACGAATTTAATATCTTTCGCCTGGATCGATTCGATCTCGCTGACATCGAGCTGCCGCTGAATCGCGGCAAGCAACGCCGCATTGGGCAACCCCGACGACTGTGAATCTTGCATCACGAGATCGATTGCTTTTTTCGTTTGCCAATATTCGAGATAAACGGGACCAATTCTAAAAAAACAGGTCAAGGCAAACGACGCAATACCCAGCACAATGAGCCAGCCGAGCAAACCCAAACCTTGTTGATGTTTACGCAAACGCATGGCAGCGATCCTCAGCGCGATGTGCGCCTGTACTTGTTAATAGCCCGTAGATTTTAATGTACCTGTGCATTTTAATGACTCGCACTTTTTTAATGGATAGCACCCACCCGATCAAAACTCGGCAGCGAAAACAGCGACTCCCAATGCATCCATATCGCGAACGCCCGGCCGACGATATTCTCCTCGGGCACTTGCCCCCAGAAACGCGAGTCGAGGCTGTTGTCGCGATTGTCGCCCATCATGAAGTAGTGGCCGGGCTGCACGGTGACGTCGACCTCATCGGCAACGGGGTTAAAACTGTCCACCTGTTTGTAAATATTGTGTTCAACATTGCCGAGCTGTTCCGATGCCAATTCGGTCGACGGTAACTGCGCGAGCGTCGCCAAATAAGTCTGATCGGCTTTGACACCATTGATATATAGCACTTTATGGCGATATTGAATGTGATCGCCAGGCAGCCCGATCAAGCGTTTGATGAAATAGACCTCTTTATTCGGCGGGAAAAACACGATGACATCGCCACGCTTGGGTTCGCCGACCGCGAATATTTTTGTTTTCAGCACGGGCAGACGCAAACCGTAACTGAATTTGTTCACCAAAATATAATCGCCGACTTGCAGCGTCGGCACCATCGACGCCGATGGAATTTGAAACGGCTCGACCACGAACGAGCGCAGCACCAGCACCGCCGCCAATACGGGGAAAAACGAACGGCTGTATTCGGCGATCGGCCGCTGCGCCACCAGCGTCTCCCTCGCGCCCTGCAAATTCGCGCTCTGCGCGCAGCGGCGGCGCTCGAACCAAAAGCGGTCGAGCCCGCCGATGACACCCGACAGCAGCGTCAACATGACGAGCACGAGCGCGAAATCGCCGTCTTTCACCATGACGACACGCACCAGCCACAACAGCCATAACGTCAGTACGATTTTGAAGGCCCAATCCGACCAGACCGGTTCACCGCTCGGATCTTCGGCCGTTTTGCCGAACTGCATGTGTTCCGCGACAGCCCATTGTTGCTGGCGGCGGCCGATCAACTCCTGCAACAACCACACGATTACGGTCAGCGCCACCAAAATCATCAGCAAGGTATTGGTATTCACCATCATTGATTTAGCTTCCTGTTATCGACCCGACGGACCGGCAATTATTGTTAACTCAACTAGCAACTTTCAGCTATCAACCTTTAATACGGCCAAAAATGCGCTCTGTGGAATTTCCACGCTGCCAACCTGCTTCATGCGCTTTTTGCCGGCTTTTTGTTTTTCGAGCAGTTTTTTCTTGCGCGACACATCGCCGCCATAACATTTTGCCAGCACATTTTTACGCAATGCTTTCACGGTCGAGCGCGCGATGATCTGCCCGCCCAGCGCCGCTTGGATCGCAACATCGAACATCTGGCGCGGAATCAACTCCTGCATTTTTTCGACGAGCGCGCGACCGCGATACGGCGCCTGTTCTTTATGCACAATAATGGCGAGCGCATCGACCTTTTCGCCGTTGATCAAAATATCGAGACGCGCGAGTTTCGCGGGTTGAAAATGCGAGAACGAATAATCGAGTGAGGCAAACCCGCGGCTGACCGATTTCAAGCGGTCGAAGAAATCGAGCACGACTTCGGCCATCGGCAACTCAAAGGTCAGCGATACCTGCTGACCGAGAAATAACATATCTTTCTGCACACCGCGACGCTCGACGCACAGCGTGATGACATTGCCGAGATATTCCTGCGGCACGAGAATATTCGCCGTCGCGATCGGCTCGCGCATTTCCTCGATCTCGCCCGGATCGGGCAATTTCGATGGGTTGTCGACCTGCACGACGTCGCCATTGGTTTTCACGACTTCATAAATAACGGTCGGCGCGGTCGTGATGAGATCGAGATCGTATTCGCGCTCCAGCCGTTCCTGGATGATTTCCATGTGCAGCATGCCGAGAAAGCCGCAGCGGAAACCAAAGCCCAGCGCATCGGAACTTTCCGGTTCGTAAAATAATGACGCGTCATTCAGCGTTAATTTCGCGAGAGCATCGCGAAATGCTTCGTAATCCTCCGATGAAATCGTGAACAAACCGGCATAAACCTGCGGCTTGATTCTCTTGAAACCGGGCAGCGCCTCGACATTGGGCGTGCTCGCGTGCGTGATCGTATCGCCGACGGGCGCGCCATGAATATCTTTGATGCCCGCGATAATGAAACCGACTTCGCCCGCTTTAAGGTCATCGGTTTCGGTATGTTTGGGCGCGAACACGCCAACACTGTCGACCAGCGTCGACTTGCCGATCGATTTTGCGATGATTTTATCGCCCTTCTTGATGCGGCCATTTTTGACGCGCACGAGTGAAACGACACCCAGATAATTATCGAACCACGAATCGATAATGAGCGCCTGCAGCGGCTCATCGAGCTCGCCCCTGGGCGGCGGAATTAACGCGATCAACTGTTCGAGTAAAGCTTCAATACCGAGGCCCGATTTGGCGCTGATCGGAATCGCATGCGACGCGTCAACGCCGATGATTTCTTCAATTTCTTTTTTGACTTTATCGGGATCGGCCTGCGGCAAATCCATTTTGTTGAGCACGGGAACCACTTCAAGCCCCTGCTCAATCGCGGTGTAACAGTTTGCCACTGACTGCGCTTCGACACCCTGCGCGGCATCGACAACGAGCAGCGCGCCTTCGCACGCAGCGAGCGAGCGCGACACCTCGTAGCTGAAATCGACATGGCCCGGCGTGTCGATGAAATTGAGCTGGTATTTTTTGCCGTCTTTGGCGTGGTAATACAGAGTCACGCTGTGCGCTTTAATCGTGATGCCGCGCTCGCGTTCGATATCCATCGAATCGAGTACTTGCTCGGCCATTTCGCGCGCCTGCAATCCGCCGCAGAGCTGAATGAAGCGATCCGCCAACGTGGATTTGCCGTGGTCGATATGGGCGATGATGGAAAAGTTGCGGATGTGATCCAGATTACTCACAGTCGAAAGTGCTCACAGGCAATGCATTACTCAGCAGACGGCGGGGAGAAATAAAGAACGAGGAAGCGTTCGAGGCGCGCGCGTTCTAAGGTGCGCGATTGTAGCGCAAAAGCGTTGTGCAGCACCACGAAGCCTATTTGTGGCCACCAAATGTGCGCTGCCGCCATCGATTACTGCGCACCCGCAGCTGGCGGCGACTCGTCACTCCAGGTCACCGAATCGGCTACGCGCCTGGCCGTTTCGGGCGGCACCTCGCCGACGACAACCACCAAATGCGGCGTTGCGCCGATCCGAACAGGGCGCGTATATGCTACCGTCGCACCTTGCATTGCTCTGCCCTCGCCCCGCGGCAGCGGCTCTTTGGCGGCGGCTTCAACAAAAACCGACAGCACGGCGAGCCCATCGGAATACGTCAACGCATCATCTCCGGGGCGATGCGGCGCCAGCGCCAGTGAAAAACCCGGCGGCAGCCATTGCGGCCGCCATGACATCTGCCCCTCTTCGACGACGCGCTCGATCGGCATCGGATCGGGAGCCGTTTTCGTGGCTGCAGCCACCGCATCGCCCAGCCATTCCTTCTTGAGCGGCTCGCCGATTTCCACATCGACAAACTGCAACCGCTCCAACACATGTCCGAGCTGATCGAGCGATTCGGAGCGCAACAGCAAACCGGTGTCGTAATCGAGCGCCAACCGATAACCAAATCGAAACTCGTCGCGCGGCTTGATGTTTAGCGCGATGGCACGGCGGCCAGCAATGCGGCTTTCGTCGCCGACGCTGATAGCGTAATAGGGATCCAGACCCGCTAATCCGGCTTTCAATAAATGGCGGTGGAACAACCGGTCGAGACGCTGTCCCAATTGAATGCAGGTGAGCTGCTCGCCGTGACGAATCACCTCGCGGCGCTCGCCGTCGAGATGCTCCAGGCGATCGTACAATTCGCCGTTGTAATTGCCGTGCGTTACGCGCAGCGATTCCTGATGCTCTCCGCGCGTATACATCAACACACCACGGTAATTGAGTTCATCCATGTGCGCGAGGCGATCGAGCCAGACCGCATTCGTCGAAGTGCCGCCTTCCGCCAACGCGGGAATGGCCAACGCCAGTCCAGACACAAACACCAATGCCAATAAAAATGCCGGCCCCGGCAAAAAGAACGCCGACGGAAGTCGGCGTGAGCACTGGAGAAAATAGCCGTTACTGCGCATTACCGAGTTCAGAGACCTTCGCAAAACTGATGACGCCCTGGCCATTATTGAGGGCCGCGCGCTCGGTATGCCGCAGCAAATATTGTTGCAGGCGCTGCTGTGCAAACTGATCCGGATCCAACGCGACTGGCCGCGCCACTGCCGGCGACGATACCATGCCGCCAAACTGCGCATCGACCGGCACACCGGTAATCGGCGACGATACAGGCTGCGACAGCGCCGGAAAACCGCCCACCGCATTGATAACTGGCTGCACCTGCGCCACGGCGGCATTGTCACCGCTCGACGAATTCAAACTGCGCGCACCGATGACGACGACCGTCGCAACCGATGCCGCGACTGCCACACTGGCGAGTGGACGCCACCAGCGCCCGCTAACAGCAGCGGCCGGCAGACTTTCGTCGGCCAGTGCCGCTTGCACGCGCCGCGAAATATCGATGTGCGCGAACTGCATATCGACACCGGCCAACATATCGCGTTGCAAATGATAGTTGCGCCAGCTAACGCGCACTTCCTGCACATCCGCACTGGCCAATACACGCCGCAACTCCAACTCATCGGCTTCGCCATCGACCAGCGCGGAAATCGATTCACGCAGCCTACTTTTTTGCGATCCGCTACTTTCATCGTTCATACGATCACCTCGATCAGTCACTGCGTCACCACCTTTGCAGCGTTATCACAACTAAATCTTTCATACAGAGACCAAATGCTATTCATTCGCGACATCGCTGATCCGCATTTTTGGCCTCACACCGTAACCTCGCCGTTGATCTGTGCCCTCACCTGCCTTTCGATCGCCTCGCGCGCCCGAAAAATTCGGCTGCGCACCGTGCCTACCGGGCAGTCCATCGCAGTCGCGATATCCTCATAACTGAGACCATCAAATTCGCGCAATGTCACCGCGGTGCGCAATTCTTCCGGCAGCGATTCAATCGCGCGTTCGACGACATGCTTGAGCTCACCGCCAAACAAAATATTTTCCGGATTCTCGATATCCTTAAGCTGGAAATCGCCGTCGAAATGTTCGGCGTCGTCGATGTCGATATCGACACTCGGCGGGCGGCGTTGCCGCGCCACCAAATGATTCTTCGCAGTATTGATCGCGATGCGGTACATCCAGGTATAAAAAGCGCTATCGCCGCGAAAATTCGGCAGCGCGCGATAGGCTTTGATGAACGCCTCCTGCGCCACATCCTGCACCTCATCGGAATGACGAACATAGCGCGAAATCAGGCTCAAAATTTTGTGTTGATACTTCAGCACCAACAGATCGAACGCCTTCTTATCGCCCTTCTGCACACGGACGACCAACTGCTGATCAGTGAGATCGGGGCCACTCATCCGAGACCCCGCCGCTCACTTCGCGCATAACTGATCAAGTAGACCATGCTCCCATCCGGAAGTTTCTGGCTCGTGCGCGAATCGCACAAAGCCGGGTATGATTGCGGACCGCGAAAAAGGTTCAAGCGTTCGCGGCAGCCCCGGGGCTGCGCGGATAATATAATCGGCTCCGCGACGGAGCAACCCGATTCCTTGTCAGCGTGCCAAACATTGAGAATAGCCGCAATTGCTGCGGGCCGTTTTGAATATCATGAACAGCCTCGAACATCATGAGCAATCCTGAACGTTATGAGTAGCACAAACCGCCACGACGTACTCATCATCGGCACCGGTGCCGCCGGCCTTACCGCCGCACTGCGATTGGCGCCGCACGCGCGCGTCGCTGTGATCTGCAAAGGCGAATTAAACCAAGGCTCGACGTGGTGGGCACAGGGCGGTATCGCCGCGGTGATCGACGAGAACGATACCGTCGAAGCGCATATCGCCGATACCCTAAGCGCGGGCGCCGGCCTCTGCCACAGCGATGCCGTGCGTTTTACGGTCGAGCACAGCCGCGAAAGCATCGAATGGTTAGTCGAGCAAGGCGTCGAGTTCGATCGCATCACGGGCAGCAATTTTCATCTCACGCGCGAAGGCGGTCATAGTCATCGCCGCATTATTCACACCGCGGATGCCACCGGACGTGAAGTGTCCGAGACGTTAACCGCACGCGCCTTGAATACGCCGAATATCGAAATCTTCACCAATCGTGTGGCCGTCGATTTAGTTCTCCGCGACGGCCGCTGTCGCGGCGCCTACGTATTGAATCGCGGGAGCGGCGATGTCGATGTGTTTCAGGCCGAATTCACGATTCTAGCGACAGGCGGCGCGAGCAAGGTCTATCTGTACACAACCAATCCCGACGGCGCCACCGGCGACGGCATTGCGATGGCGTGGCGCGCGGGTTGCCGCACCGCCAACCTTGAATTCAATCAATTTCATCCGACGTGTTTGTATCACCCGAAAGCAAAATCATTTTTGATCACCGAAGCGATCCGCGGCGAAGGCGGAAAATTATTGCTGCCAAACGGCGAGCGCTTCATGCAGCGCTTCGATACGCGCGGCGAACTGGCACCGCGCGATATCGTTGCGCGCGCGATCGACCACGAGATGAAACGCCTCGGCATCGATTGTGTGTATCTCGATATCAGCCACAAATCGCCCGATTTCATTTTGCATCATTTCCCAACCGTGAAGGCGCGCTGCCTCGAACTCGGCATCGACATTACGCGCGATCCGATTCCCGTCGTGCCCGCAGCACACTATACGTGCGGCGGTGTGATGGTCGATTTCGAAGGCCGCACCGATGTGCCGCAGCTGTATTGCATCGGCGAAACTTCTTTCACTGGCCTGCACGGTGCTAATCGCATGGCGAGCAATTCGCTGCTCGAATGCATCGTGTATGGCCGGGCGGCAGCGGCGTCGATCGCCAAACAATTACCGCTAGCGGCGACACCGATCGATGTCGCACCGTGGGATGCCTCGCAGGTCACCGATTCCGACGAAGACGTCGTGATTTCGCACAACTGGGATGAATTGCGGCGCGCGATGTGGGACTACGTCGGCATTGTGCGCACCGATAAACGCTTGCAGCGCGCGCTGCGTCGCGCCGAATTATTGCAGCAGGAAATTACGGAGTACTACAGCAATTATAAAGTGACTAACGATTTGCTTGAGTTGCGCAATCTCGCGCTCGTCGCCGAACTGATTATTCGCTCGGCGCTCGCGCGCAAAGAAAGCCGCGGCCTGCACTACACGCTCGATTATCCGCAAGCAGCCGAAGAAGCGCACGACACGATTTTGATTCCACCGTCTCACTCCCCCGCTTCAGCCGTCGCGAAAACAGGAAAGTGATTAAGGTACACACGCAAACGCCGCGCACAATCGCTATCGAGGCTATCGGCGAATAATATCAACGAAAATTTTTCCCGGCGCGGGATATCACGGCTCTCGATATCAGAAAAAGTCAGCACAATAAGACCGGGCCAAAGCGTGCTGTGATACAAGCGCAACGCGCGTTCGGTGCCGTCCGCGCCGCGCCAAAACCACACCGAGCGCCATTGCAGCACACCGCGCTGGCGCATCTGCGCACGCCAGCAATAGCCGCCGTAGATCAACGCAAGTATCGTCAACAGCAATCGCAGCGGCCACGCTAACGCCGCGTAAAAAATCGCGCCGAGCACAACTGATACGACACTGAAAAGCCCGACGCGAAAATAATTCGACGGCTCGATGTCAACGCGCAGCGCGGTTGGCGTAGGCGAGTACGATATCGACAATGGCTGCCAACTCCGGGTCCTGGGGACGTTGACGCTGTAAGAACCAAGCGAACAACTCCGTGTCTTCGCATTCCAGCAAATGTATGTAGCGTTGCTGATCCTCCGCGCAGATTTCGCGCAGCCGCTGCTCGGCAAACGGCATCAACACCAAATCGAGCTCCAGCATGCCGCGGCGGCTCGCCCAGTACAGACGCTTATAATCGGGTTCTGACAGCATGGCGATCTTTTCATTTCGAGCGAACGGACGCGTAGAATACGCTATTCATTCAATAGCGGAATACACTTTCGCGCTGCGTACCGATTGCGCAGCGATGTATCCCGATGTCGCAGCGATGTATTCCAATTTCACAACAGTGGATTTTCGATGAACAGTTCAACGCTTACTTTTTTGCAATCGATCGGCGCCACAGCTCGCGATGGCGACAATTGCGCGTTCGCCGCCGAGCCCGGCGCGCTCGATAATCTCACGGCGCAAAATATTATCGTCCCGCTCAGCCATTACGGCCTGCTCGAAGTACGCGGACCCGAAGCGGAGCCATTTCTGCAAGGACAAATCACGTGCAGCGCGACCGAGGTCACCCCCGCAATGAGCTCGCCCAGCGCCTACTGCACCCCGAAAGGCCGCGTAGTCGCGAGCTTTCAACTGCTGCGTCCGCAGAGCGATGTGTTTTTATTGCGCATGCGCAGCGATCTGCTCGACATAGCCGCACGCGCATTCGGTAAATACATCGTGTTTTCGAAGGCAAAACTCGCGATGGTCGAGCCGCTCAGCGGCGTAGGTTTGCACGGCGCCAATATCGGCGCCGTACTGCGCGAATTGGTCGAAACGCTGCCGGCGCGACAAAACGGAACTGTTAGCTACCGCGACGGACTGTTATTACAGTGCGATCAAGCCGCAACTCAATACGAATACTGGGGCCCAGCCGCAGCGGTAACCGCGCTATGGTTGCATTGCGCGCCGCGCTGCGTTGCACTCGGCTCGCGTTATTGGCGCTGGCTGCAAGTCCGTTCGGGCAACGCCGAAATCTGCGCCGCGACGAGCGAAATGTTTCTACCCCACATGCTCAACTACCACGTGACCGGCGCAATCAACTTTAAAAAAGGCTGCTATACCGGCCAGGAAATCGTCGCGCGCACGCATTATCGCGGTCAAGTTAAGCGCCATTTATTGCGCGCTGCGCTCGCTGGCATCGCGCCGATGCCGGGTAGCGACATCGTGGATAGCAACGGGAAAAGCGTGGGCAACGTCGTCGATAGTGTTGCGGTCAGCGCGGAAACGGCGGAGCTGCTCGCCGTCGTCGCCACCGCCACCGCCACCGACGACAATGAAAGTGCCGAAAGTCCGACAATTCTGCGCATTGACGCCGCCGAGTTGCGCCCGCTGGCTCTTCCATATGCTATACCTTAAACGAGTTTGAGCTACCTTCTGCTGCTTTATTTTTAGCCACTTCCCTAGATAGCAACTTGCCGGAATCCGACGATGAGCGAAACGATCGAGCAAATCAGCAAAGAGTTGCTGAACGCACTCGAAAACGATCAATTGGTGCTGCCGACACTGCCCGAAGTCGCGCTGAAAGTGCGCGAGGTTTCGGCCAACCCTGATGTCGATGTAACGACGCTCTCTAAGGTTATCGAAAATGACCCCGCGATTTCGGCGCGTATCGTTAAAATTTCCAATAGCCCGCTGCTGCGCGCTTCGCGTCCTATCGAAGATTTGAAAATGGCTGTAAGCCGGCTCGGCATCAATTACACGAGCAACCTGGCGACAAGCCTCGCGATGCAGCAGATGTTTCAGGCGACATCCGACGTCATCGATCAGCGCATGCGCGAAGTGTGGTCGCACAGCACCGAAGTTTCCGGCATCGCGCACGTACTCGCACGCCACTACACGAAACTGAAACCCGACCAAGCCACGCTCGCAGGTATCGTGCATCAAATCGGCGTGCTGCCGATTCTCACTTACGCCGAAGACAATCGCCGCCTGCTGAAAGACATCACCGCGCTCGATGAGCTGATTCAAGCGCTGCATCCGATTCTCGGCCGCAAAATTCTTGAAGCGTGGGATTTTCCGGATGAGCTAATCATCGTTCCCGAAGCACATTTGGACTTCTCCCGCGAAGTCAAACGCGTCGATTACGCCGATGTGGTGATGGTTGCCAATCTGCAAAGCTATCTCGGCAGCGATCATCCATTCACCAAAATGGATTGGTCCGAGATCAGCGCATTTGAACGCCTGGGCCTTGAGCCCGAAGTAAACACGCTGGAAGTGGAAGACCTCTCGGCCGAGATGGAAGCTGCAATGGCATTATTGCAATAAAAAATGAGCGCTGAAGGCTCATACAAAACGCTGTTAATGACCGTGCTGATGACGCCCGATATGGCCAACTTTTCGGGGCATGTGCATGGCGGTGCCATGCTGCGACTGCTCGATCAAGTCGCGTATAGCTGCGCCGCGCGCTATTCGGGAAGCTACGTCGTCACGCTGTCTGTCGATCAAGTGACATTCCGCGAACCGGTGCATGTCGGTGAATTGGTGACATTCAAGGCGTCGATCAATTTCACCGGCAACACCTCGATGGAGGTCGGCATTCGCGTCGAGGCCGAAAGTATTCGCGAGCGCACCTCGCGCCATGTAATGACCTGTTATTTCACCATGGTTGCCGTCGATGAAAACGGCGACAGCGTGCCGGCACCACAGCTACCGATCGCGACACCGCTTGAGCGCAAGCGCTGGGCCGCCGCGCAATTGCGCCGCGAACACCGCAAGGAGATCGAACGCCGCAGCATCGAGATCCGGCAAACCCCCAATCTCGACACCGATTGATATTTTTCGCAAATTTTTATTGCGGCAATGCCCAATCGATCGGCGTTTCGCCATGCTCTTTCAAATATTCATTGGTTTTTGAAAAGTGGCGGCAACCCAAAAATCCGCGGTGTGCCGACAGTGGCGATGGATGTGGCGCCTGCAGTACGAGATGTTTATTGCGATCGATCAATTGTCCTTTTTTCTGCGCATAGCTGCCCCACAATAAAAATACGAGATGCTTGCGCTCGCGATTCAAATGCTCGATGCATTTGTCGGTGAAATGCTCCCAGCCGCGTCCTTGATGCGAATTCGCCTTGCTCTGCTCGACGGTAAGCACCGCATTGAGCAGGAGCACACCCTGCTCAGCCCAATGTTGCAAACAACCGTGTTTGCTGATCGGAATGCCGCAATCTTTTTGCAACTCCTGAAACATATTTTGCAACGAAGGCGGCGTTGGCACACCGGGCAATACCGAAAAACACAGACCGTGGGCCTGCCCCGGACCGTGATAGGGATCTTGTCCGAGAATCACCACTTTGACCTGATCGAACGGAGTCGTATTGAGCGCGTTGAACCAATTATCACCGGCGGGATAAATAACTTTGCCGGCCTTTTTTTCCGCGAGTAAAAAACTCTTCAGCTGCTTCATGTACTCTTTTTCAAACTCTTCGCCGAGCACAGCCAGCCATGACGGATGCAGCCTGACTTGATCGCGCTTAACTGTCGCTTCCATTATTAATTCCAATACCCTGCTGACTGTATTTGCCGATAGCGATGGATATCCACGCAGCGCGCGGATTTAAAAGTAGACGACGGCTGGTGAAGCTTTGAAATTGATTTTAACCGTCTATAGCTTTGGCTTGATCTCCTCGATCACCCATTGCGCATAATCGAGATACGCACCGATATCTTGAACGGGCGGAATCGGCACGGAACTGATCGTCACACCTAAACTGTGCAACCGACCCAACTCATCCACAATTTGTTGAGCGCTCAATTGCGTCTTCGCGTTCAAATCGGCATTAACTGCGTGCCCCTCCCCAACGCGCTCAGTCGCCATGCCGCGCATCACCTCCAAAGGGCCGCCCCGATAAGTCGGTTGCGATTTAATGAAATCGATACGCGCCGGAATCGCTTCCGGTTTCGTTAAAAATGGAATCCAACCCGATGCGAAGCGCGCAGTGCGCAACAGCGCGGCATCGGAATCGCCGCCCATCCAAATCGGAATATACGGTTTCTGAAACGGCTTCGGCTCGAAGGCGACGTCTTTGAAAGAAACATACTTACCCTCGAAGCTCGGCGACTCTTGGGTCCAAAGTGCAATGATGGCGGCGAGATATTCATCGGCCATGCGGCCGCGCTCATGGAACGGCACGCCGAGTATTTCGAATTCGCCTTCGAGCCAGCCGACACCAAAAGTGACATCGATGCGCCCGCTGCTGAGCCAATCGATTGTCGATAACGCTTTCGCCATCACGATGGGATGTTGCAGCGGCAAAATCGTAATCGCCGTGCCGATCCGCAGGCGTTGCGTTGCACCCGCGATGTAACCTTGCGCGGCCTGCGAATGAAAATAATGCGGCCCCGATAGCTCGACGTGGTGGTGCGGAATAATGAAGTGTTCGGGCACGCAGATCATGTCGTAACCGAGCTCATCGGCGCGCTTGGCCATGCGCGTCTGATCGGCTCCCGTGACGCTCGCTTCCCAGGGCTGCGTGGCCGCTTTCAGTCGCATCATGTGCGGCATTGGAAAAGCCAGTTTCATCGCTATCCTCGTTTATTATTGGCTGTTTTTTATTGGCCGTTTTTTCTGATCGCTACTTCTCTCTATCGCGGTATTAAGAACGATAGCTGCCATCCAACACCGCGCGCCACCACGCGGCATTTTCCAAATACCAACGCACGGTTTTTCGCAACCCGGTCTCGAACGATTCGCGCGGCGCGAAACCCAACTCACGCTGTGCTTTGTCCGCGTCGATGGCATAACGCAAATCGTGACCGGGACGATCGGTGACATAGGTAATCGCTTGCGCGCTATTTTTTCCCTGTGCCGCGAGCGCCGCCGGAAATTGCTGTGTCCACTGCAAATTCGCGGCAAATTCCGCGTCGATGAGTTTGCACAGCGCATTCACCACGTCGATATTCGCCCACTCGTTGTTGCCGCCGATATTGTAGGTCTCGCCGACGACGCCTTTTTGCAGAATCAGATCGATGCCGTAAGCGTGATCTTCAACATACAGCCAATCGCGAATATTGCGGCCATTGCCGTAAACGGGCAGCGGTTTGCCGAGCAACAAATGGGTGATGCACAGCGGAATCAGTTTTTCGGGAAAGTGATACGGGCCGTAATTATTCGAGCAATTGCTCGTCGTCACCTGCAAGCCGTAGGTGTGGTGATACGCGCGCACGAGATGATCCGATGCCGCCTTGCTCGCCGAATACGGGCTATTCGGTTGATATTGATTGTCCTCGCGAAATGCCGGCGCGGCGGGCGTCAACGAGCCGAATACTTCATCGGTGGAGATATGATGAAAACGATGCGGCGCACCGCTGCCGCTCAGCCACACCGCGCGCGCCGCTTTCAGCAGACTGTGCGTGCCGATGATATTAGTGGCGACGAACGCATCGGGGCCGGTGATCGAGCGATCGACGTGACTTTCCGCGGCGAAATGCACGAGCGTATCGATGTTGTAGTCGCGCAATAACCGTTCGACGAGTGCGCTATCGCAAATATCGCCGACCACCAATTGCACGCGGCCGCCAGCCACGCCATCGAGGTTGAGCAGGCCATCGAGATTGTGGCGATTGCCGGCGTAAGTCAGCGCATCGAGCACGACGATTTCGACCGCCGGATACTGGCGCGCGTAATAACGCACGAAATTCGCACCGATAAATCCTGCGCCGCCCGTCACCAACAACCTTGCCATACTGAAAATATCCTCAATATCGTAAAGCTTGGCAGACTACCGATTCATACACAGCGACGCAATGGTCCGCTATGATCCGCGTTTGCTCGCGCACGCAGCTCGGATATTCGTTGCGCATTGAGCGAGCGCATCCGCTAAAATCGACACCGATTTCAAATTCTACGCAATGGAGTAACCCAGTGGCCGCACCCAAACAATTTTCTCGCTTCAAAATCGAGCGTATGTCGGCAAGTCATCCCGCCATGATCAAACTGCGGCGCGAAGGTCATGTCGCCTCGATTCATGGCAATAAACATTGGCCTTCGGCCGATCTGCTCATGGATTTTTTCGAACAGCATCCGCTGCCGAAACGCAAACGGGTGATCGACGTCGGTTGCGGCTGGGGACTCGGCGGCATTTATTGCGCGAAGACCTTTAAATCGAAAGTATTATCGGTCGATGCCGACGACGCGGTGTTTCCCTACCTCAATGCCCATGCCGATTTAAACGAGGTAAAAGTCAAAACGCATCACGGCGATTTCAAATCGGTTAAGGGCAAGGTGCTCGACGACATACACACCGTCATCGGCACCGATATCTGCTTCTGGGACGAAATGGTAAAACCTCTGTATAAACTGATCGAACGCTCAATCGACGCCGGCGCCAAACGCGTCGCCATCGCCGATCCGGGACGCTCGCCCTTTTTTAAACTCGCGGAAAAATGCGCCAAGAAGTACGGCGGCGAACTGCTGGAGTGGAATAGCGATAAGTACCCAAAAATCAGCGGTTACGTGCTTTACATAAAAAAATGATTTGGCATTTCCCTCTCCCCTAAGGCGAGGGAACTTGGCACAACCTGCCGCAATTCACGGAATAGTCACACATATGTAACACATTTGTAATCGCGCGCGGCGACGCTTTACTCATGATGAATAAAACGCGCTGGTTACAGAACTTCTACCAACACGGCATCTACGAATACGATTTGCGGATGCTGTTGTGGTTTATGCAAACGCGCCATCGGCAAATTTGGATTGCAGCGGCACGCGCTTTTTCGCGCAGCGGCGACGGCCTCATGCAGATATTGCTGCCAAGCCTTTTATGGTTGCTCGACGGCGTGCATGGCGCCAGTTTGTTTCTCGCTACCGCCGCGGCATTTTGCATCGAACGCCCGCTGTATTGGCTGCTCAAAAATAGTTGTCAGCGCCGCCGCCCGCCTGAAATCATTCCGAGTTTTCGCAGCGTTATCACCGCTTCCGACCGCTTCAGTTTTCCTTCCGGGCACACCTGCGGTGCATTCGTGCTCGCTGGCATGGTCAGCGAAAACTATGCGGCATTGACGCTGCCGCTGTACCTGTGGTCGAGCGCAGTCGGCGTGTCGCGCGTCGTTCTCGGCGTGCACTTTCCCACCGACATTCTCGCCGGCGCGTTGATCGGCAGCGGCATCGCCTGGTTCGTCACGAGCAATATGTCTTTGCTACCGATGTAGAAGCAGGCGCCGTGATTCATCCCTTCATCTCTCACAGCAAACTCGCATGAAAATCCTCTACGGCATTCAAGGTACCGGCAACGGTCACATCAGTCGCGCACGCAAAATGGCCGCGCATTTACGCACACGCGGCGCCGATGTCACGTACTTGTTTTCGGGACGCGAGCGCGCGCGTTTGTTCGACATGGAATGCTTCGGCGAGTTTGAACACCGCACCGGTTTGACGATGGTGCAGGAAAACGGCGCCGTATTGCACGGACCAACTTTGTTGCGCTCGCATCCGTGGGAATTCATTCGCGATGTACGCGCACTCGATGTCGCGCCGTACGATTTGGTCATCAGCGATTTCGAACCCGTCACCGCCTGGGCGGCAAGACTATCGAATAAAATCTGCATGGGCATCGGTCATCAATACGCTTTCACTAACGCGACACAACGCCGCAACGTTACGATTCCACGGCGCGGCGACAATCTTGCCAGCGATATCGTGATGAAATATTTCGCGCCGGTGGATATTCCGGTCGGCTTGCATTGGCATCATTTCGATAGCGATATTCTGCCGCCGATCATCGACACGCAGTTGCAGCGCAAAAACCCGGACCGGCACGAGCGCGATCGAATCTCACACGTACTCATTTATTTACCGTTTGAAAATCAGTCGATGGTGACGCAATTGCTGCAACGCTTCGGCGATGTGCATTTCAAGCAGTATTCGCCCGACCTCAGCGACAGCGAGAGTGGCAATGTGGGTTTGCGACGCACGAATTTGCACGGCTTTCGCGATGATTTATGTCGCGCCGACGCCGTGATCTGCAACGCGGGATTTGAATTGGTCGGCGAATGTCTGCACATGGGCATCCCAACTCTCGTCAAACCCGTGAAAGGTCAAATGGAACAAATGTCGAATGCATTCGCATTGCAACGATTGGGATGGGGCAGCGCGACCGATACGATCGATTTCGACACACTTAAACAATGGTTGTACGGCGAACGCCGGGTTGTGCCGGTACATTATCCCGATGTCGCCGCAGCGCTGACCGATTGGGTGCTCGAAGGCGATTGGGACGATAAATACGTGTTGTGCGACACGCTGTGGGAATGCACACGCAGCGGCGCGATTCCGGTCGCGCACGCTGCGGTGTCATGAAACGAAAATTTAAATCACAAACGTTCGATGATCGTCACGTTGGCAACGCCGCCGCCCTCGCACATCGTTTGCAGACCATAACGCAGTTTACGGCGTTCCATTTCGTGCAATAGCGTCGTCATCAATTTCGTGCCCGTGGCACCGAGCGGATGACCGAGCGCGATCGCACCGCCGTTGACGTTAGTCTTTTCGTGCGGATAACCGGTCTCTTTGAGCCACGCGATCACCACCGACGCAAACGCTTCGTTGATTTCGACAAGATCGATATCGTTCCACGTCATGCCGGCCTTTTTCAGCGCATAGGCCGTCGCGGGAATCGGTGCGGTCAGCATGAATACCGGATCGTCGCCGTACACCGACATCGAATGAATGCGCGCGCGCGGCGTCAGGTTGTAACGCTTGAGTGCCTTTTCAGACACGATCAGCATCGCCGACGAACCGTCGCTCACCTGACTCGACACACCGGCAGTAATGCGGCCATTCGGACGAATCGGTTCGAGCGTCGCCATTTTTTCGAGCGAGGTATCGCGGCGCGCCGTTTCATCCATTTTCAATTCCGGCATCGGCAGCACTTCGCGATCAAAATAACCATTGTCGATGGCGTGTATCGCGCGGTGATGGCTTTCGAGCGCGAATTCTTCCATCGCGCGGCGCGAAATAGCCCACTTCTCCGCGATCAATTCGGCGCCGCGAAATTGCGAAATTTCTTGATTGCCGTAGCGCTCGCGCCAACCCGGCGAGCCGACATAAGGCTCGGCCAAGCCGCGCTCGGTACCGACAGTAATCGACGTCTGAATCGGAATTTGCGTCATCGTCTGCACGCCGCCCGCAATAACCACATCCTGCGCGCCCGACATCACCGCCTGCGCGGCAAAATGCACGGCCTGCTGCGACGAGCCGCATTGGCGATCGATCGTCACGCCCGGCACATGCTCCGGTAACCCGGCAACCAGCGCGGTCGTGCGTCCCACGTTCGCGGCGAGCGGACCGATCTGATCGAGACAGCCCCAAATCACATCATCGTAATCGTCGACGGGAACAGCGTTGCGCTCGACGAGCGCCTTGATCACGCGCGCGCCGAGATCGGCGCCGTGAATTTGCGCGAGACTGCCCTTGCGTCGACCCACCGGGCTGCGCAGCGCGTCGACAATATAAGCTTCTGCCATGTTGGAACTCCTCTACGATAATGCCGTCGATTTTAAGCCCTGGGAGGGCATTAGCGAAAGCGGGCGCTTTTTAAACCGGAAAATCGCATCGCCTAGCGATGCATGCAGTGCGCCCTAGTCACATCAACGCTTCGAATTTCAGCGCGGCCAATTCATCGCGCACCTGCGCAGCCTCTTCGAATTCGAGATTTTTCGCATGCTCGTGCATTTTCTGTTCGAGCCGTTTGATTTCCTTTTCGCGTTGTTGCGGTGTCATGTCCGCCAGCGAATTGCCGTAACGCGCCGCCGGCTCCGCGACTTTGCGCCCTTTCGCCGCCGCGCGTTTGGCGCGCGCTCCAGGCACATAAGCGCCCTCCATGATATCGGTGACATTTTTCTTCACGCCGATCGGCACGATATTATTTTTGATATTGAACTCAACCTGCTTCTCGCGGCGGCGATCGGTTTCGTCGATCGCGCGTTGCATCGAGCCCGTGACTTTGTCGGCATACAGAATCGCGCGGCCGTTCAAATTGCGCGCAGCGCGGCCGATGGTTTGAATGAGCGAACGCTCGGAACGCAAAAAACCTTCTTTGTCGGCATCGAGAATCGCGACGAGCGAGACCTCGGGCATATCGAGACCTTCGCGCAACAAATTGATCCCGACCAGCACATCGAAATGGCCGAGACGCAAATCGCGAATAATTTCGACGCGCTCGACCGTTTCGATATCCGAATGCAGATAGCGCACTTTGACATGGTGATCGCCGAGATATTCGGTGAGGTCTTCGGCCATGCGCTTGGTTAATGTCGTCACGAGCACGCGCTCGCCGACCGCGACGCGCTTGTGAATCTCCGATAATAAATCGTCGACCTGCGTGCGCGCCGGACGCACTTCGACTTGGGGATCGACGAGACCCGTCGGCCGCACCACTTGCTCGACAATACGCGCGGCTTTCTCGCCTTCGTACGGCCCCGGTGTCGCCGACACAAAAATTAACTGCGGCACGAGGCGTTCCCACTCCTCGAAACGCAGCGGACGGTTATCTAACGCCGACGGTAAGCGGAAGCCGTATTCGACGAGCGTCTCCTTGCGCGAGCGATCGCCTTTGTACATCGCGCCGATCTGCGGAATCGACACGTGCGACTCGTCGACGACAACGAGCGCATTCGGCGGCAGATAATCGAACAGCGTCGGTGGCGGCTCGCCCGGCGCGCGCCCCGATAAATAGCGCGAATAATTTTCGATACCGTTGCAATAGCCGAGCTCGCGAATCATTTCCATATCGAAACGCGTGCGCTGTTCGAGCCGCTGCGCTTCGACAAGCTTGTTGTGCTCGTTTAAATACTTGAGGCGCTCGCGCAATTCCTCTTCGATGTAATCGACGGCTTGCAGCAGCGTTTCGCGCGGCGTCACGTAATGACTCTTCGGGAATACGGTATAGCGCGGCAGGCGCGCGATGATTTCGCCCGTGAGCGGATCGAATGTCGAAATAGTTTCGATATTGTCGTCGAACAATTCGACGCGCACCGCATCGCGTTCGGATTCGGCCGGAAAAATATCGATGATGTCGCCGCGCACGCGATACGTGCCGCGCGCGAACGCCTGATCGTTGCGCGTATATTGCATTTCCGCGAGCCTGCGCAGAACTTGGCGCTGTTCGATCGGCTGGCCGCGATCCATGTGCAGCACCATTTTGAAATACTGATCGGGATCGCCCAAACCATAGATCGCCGACACTGTCGCCACAATCAGCGCATCCTCGCGCTCCATCAACGCCTTCGTCGCCGACAACCGCATCTGCTCGATATGCTCGTTGATCGACGCATCTTTTTCGATGTAGGTATCGGACGACGGCACGTACGCTTCGGGCTGGTAGTAATCGTAATACGAGACGAAATATTCGACGGCGTTATGCGGGAAAAACTCCTTGAACTCGCCGTAGAGCTGCGCCGCGAGCGTTTTGTTCGGCGCCATGATGATGGTCGGGCGCTGAATTTCCTGAATCACATTCGCGACCGTGAAGGTCTTGCCCGAACCTGTCACCCCGAGCAGCGTCTGCGCCATGAGTCCGGCGCGAATACCCTCGACCAGCTCGCGAATCGCGGTCGGCTGGTCGCCTGCAGGCCGATACGGCGCGGCGACCTTGAACGGACGGCCCATGATCACTCCCAAAGCGCTAAGCTACTCGACAAACCGTCACTATTGCGGCTGCGTAACCATTCTGCAAGGGCGTGGCTCAAAACCGCCGGCGAGATGCGCGTGATCTCGCCGCGAATACGCCAATTTACTCGTGGATTCATTATGTTAGCGTCACAAAAAAGCAGTTGACTGGGATGGGAACGGGCTTTACCATGCGCGCCTTCACCGACATTCCGCCTTAGCTCAGTTGGTAGAGCAAATGACTGTTAATCATTGGGTCGCTGGTTCGAGCCCAGCAGGCGGAGCCATATATATCAAGGGGTTGGCAATAGGTCGCCAACCCCTTTTTTATTGGCCGTTGTTCTAGGGGTAAACTCTGGGGTAACCCAACAATGCGGCTGCACCGAATTAGCGCCGTACTTTGAGAGCCTTTACCACGCTGCTTACCACTAGTTGCAAACCGGCTTATATTTAGTATGGGCTAAAAGGATTGTGGGGGCGGTATCGAAGGCTCAAACCCTGACGTCGCGAATACGTCAGAGAGCTGCAAGAAAAAGTGGTTAGGGTGCTTGCTGAGACTGACACTACCAATCGAATAAATCATCAAGGAGAGAGATATGAAAACCTCACGATTTACCTCTGTAGTCGCTGCGATTGTTTCCCTGAGTTCAATAGTCTTTGCATCGACGGCGAATGCAACGCCGGTTGAATATCAATTTACGGGAATACTAGGTGGCGAATTCCCATTCGGTAGTAGTTCTCAGCTAACTGTCGATCAGTACCCTGTTCCTCAAGGAACACCTCTTAGCGGAACATTTTATTACGATGCAAGTGTGCCTGTTTCTCAGTCAACTACCATTGCACAAGGGGCTTTGAGTGATATCGTAGGAAATTTAGGTGGCTATCAATTTTCCTCATCAAGTGGAAATGTCCAAATCAGTGGCAATAGTCTCGAACTTGATTTTAGTGGTTCATTTGGCAGTGCAACGAATAATAATTTGCAAGGTTTCACAGCAAATGGTCTTAATTTAGTGGGCTTTGTTATTGGCTCATTGAACTTTAATGCTTCTAATTCTAATGGAGCATTGCCTGTTGATTTAACTCAAGCAGCCAGCCCTATTGCTTCTTTGTTATTTACTAACCCTAATATTCCTCAATCTCAATATCAGTTTCTTGACTTCAACGCTGCACTAAGCCCAGTACCGATCCCACCAGCCATATATATGCTTGGTTCAGGAATTCTTACGCTGGTGGGTGCTTCGCGCCGACGTGCTTAAAGCTCACCCCGTGAGGGGCGATATATAGGTGCGCTTGCGATAATTGCCGCCGATCCCGGGATTAACTCACCAAAATCATGTGACTTGCATCGAAAGCAGAGTCAATCACCGCTTGATGAAACACATTATCGAAAACGATACCCGCGCTAATCACAACGCTGCCGACGATCATGCGACCGTAGCCAAGCGGAACGGGGGCGCCTTGCGCCGTGACGTTGACCGGGCCAGCAAACGAATAGCTCGCGCCGTTTTGCGTAGTGTCTTGGCGCGGTGTTTTTGGCTGCGGCGACAGCATTTGCACCACGCCGCCGAGCATCATCGCTGCGCCCATTTCCATCATGGGCACCCCCAAAGGGGTCTCACTTAAGAAAGCACCCGCAACAACAAGTACGGCGCCCTCGATGAAGCTCATTACACCGCCCGATTTGGCGCCCATGATTACCGGAGCGAAGCGAATCGTTTCAGTTGCGCCAACAGGGTCGCGAAGCTGCTCTTTGGTTTGCTGGGCTTTGCCGACGAAAACCTTGTACGCAATGCCGCGATCGGAACTACTCATTAACCACGATCTAAACTCGGGAAAGTTTGCGCACAGCGCTCGCACCGCTTCCCCCGTACTCGATATTGCAAAACGATGCACGCGCCCGAATTTTTTACCGAGCTGGCCGTGAAGGATGACAGTTTTTAGAGTCGTCATTTCATTTCCCTTAGATTGATATTTTTAAACCAGCTTTTAAACCAGGTTTAAAATCTGGCACTAATTTTTAAATGCGCGTCGAACTAGACCCCTGCCGTGCGCCGGGTGGGAAGGACCCGGCCCACACGCCACGGCTTCGGTGCTGCGGTGCTGTGCGCCACGCCTACGCGAGCGCGTGCGCGATGATCGCAACACGCGCATAGCATCGAGGCGGTATAAAGTTGTTTGGAATATTTCGCGAGATATGGCACCGCATGAATCGCGGTGGCGCCGATAATCGCGACTCGTTTATCGACCATTTTTCGAGCACGGTATTGTCGGTACTGACACGCCAGCATTTAATCGTTTCGTCCCAATGTAGCGACGTGGTCATCGTGTGAAAAAACGCTCTATCGCAAGATCGAATTTGCGCGCGATCAAACGGCAGTACTGATAAATTTCCGCGCCATCGGCGAATTTTTTCGATGGAATGTAACCGGTTTCTTCGAGCAGCAGCAGATTGCAATAGGCATCGTTGTCGCACTGCACGCCGGGATAACGATTCCAATACCAAACGCCGCCGAAACCGCCGCCAAGGACGGCGACGTCAAGCTCCTCAAGATCGGCTTGCGCGACTCTACCGACTTGTGCGGGTCGGTCGCATAGCAGTCCTGCAGATCACCGGCGACATGCACATACTGCGTTTCCCCCTGCATTCAGGCGCTTGTCGCGCTCCTGCCGGTTTTTTCCCTTAATGCGGGAATATCTATTTGCTCGGGTGTTTTAGTGGGCTGGCACTTCATATTCTCTCCAACAATTCGGCTTCTAGGAGTAACTGGCCGGTCTTCTCACTCAAACGCGGGAATAACTTCATTGGCGAAGAGCTCCGCATATTCAACGAATCTCGCGGCCGGCAACCCAGGCGGCATCATCATCATCACGTGCTCGATCGCCATGCGCGCCTGCATCGCCTTGAACCGGTCGATCGCCTGGCCAGGGGTCAGAATCTGCAATATGCCGCTGGTCTTGAATTGCTCCAGAGTCATTGGCTTGAGCAGCGCGCCCTCGACGCCCGAGGCTTTGTCTTCGTTGAGCCAGGCGCCATAGGTGTTGTTGACATGATGATAGTGGGGCGCCAATTCGTGCATGGCCTGCTCTGGATCCTTGGCGACAGCAACGAACAATGCCTGCACGCGCATGCGCGCGGCGTCGGCGTCTTTGCCTTGGGCGCGCAATTTTTCCTGATATTGATCGCAAAACTCTTCGTTGCCGAAATAGCCATCGCCGTATTTCGCAACGCGCTCCAAGGCCTTGTCGGCGAAGCCGCCGATATACAACGGCACATGGCCACGCGGCGGTCGCGGCTTGATCGCCGCATTCTTCACGGTGAAATGCTTGCCTTCGAAGGACACGGTTTCCCCCGCCCAGAGCCGGCGGACGATCTGAAGGAATTCATCGAAGCGCGCGCCGCGCTTGGTGAAATCCAGGCCAAACGCCTCAAACTCGCGGCGGCGATAACCGATCGCCAATGCCATCTCAATGCGACCGTTCGAAAGAATATCGAGAACCGCGCAGTCTTCGGCGAAACGCACGGGGTGATACAACGGCGCTAACGCAATCGCTGAGCCGATATTGATCGTTTTGGTACGCGCCGCTACCGCACCTAAGGTCACTAAGGGCGATGGCATGTAACCGTCTTCGGCACCGTGATGCTCCGGCAGCCAGACACCTTTGAACCCGGCGCTTTCGCTCCAGGCGATGATATCTAATGTTTCCGCATAGAGCTCAGCCCACGACCTGCGCCATTGCTCCGGATTTCTGAAATCGTAGAGATAACCGAATGTCAGCTTGTTCTTCACGATCACCTCCAGTTGCATGCACTTCTCGTGGTGGTTGACATCAAACTCTCCAAAAAAACGTCGACAATGCGTTAAAAAACAGGTTTAAAAGCGAGTGGCTGGGCGGATGAGTACTTCTCCATCATACACAGCCACACCAAAGGGCAACCTTTCGCTTTAAGGCGACAAAGTCCAAAGACCTACTCTAGCGCGTCATCGGCAAGATTATAAAGATACCGCAATACCAAAGCTTCGCTTAAAAGCGCCTACTTTTGGTGAACATTAGTACTGCGTCAAATGGTTTTCTTCCCGCTGCACTTTTGCGTGACTTCTCGCGATCGCGCTCCAAAGTGTCTCGAAACGATTCCCAATCGATCAGCTTATTCAACGCCGCCAACGGATCGCGTTCATTCAGCTTCCGGTGGCGATTGTCCAAATCAAAAAAGCTTAGCTGCGCTGCGCCGCTCCGCGATATTGATTCGGGATGTTGGCATTCTATCAAAATAATGAATTTTTAGAGGTACCCAATAATCTAATTCGTGCTTTCTCGGCAGGTTTGCTGATACTCAGATGATGAATATGCAAAACACCCTCGCCGAACAGCAAAACCTTTCCGATGGCGGATTTGATAGCTCGCTGAAGTTCTCACATATCAATCTTGGGCCCACATAGACAATCAAAAACATCTTCATGCACGGTGAGCCGCCGCGACAATTGACGTAATGGCCAGTATCATCGTAGCGAACACCGAATAACAAATGGAATTCAAAATTGCGCGCTCGAAACGAGCGCGCCAAAAGTACAATTTTAGTTGGCAGTGCTAACGGCTTGCCCATAATTTCTCTTACGTGGCAACGTCAGCGCCAGCAAGGCTGTTGCAAAAAACGGTAACGTCGGCGGCAACGGTACGGCTGGAGGGTCCACATCCAACTTACCGTCGTAAACGCCGCCAAAAATACCGCTGGCTTTTCCCGAGACAGCAAGCGTGTAGGTCATTCCGCTATTAAGTCCGTTTGCCGTTAGCGTTCCACCCGCTCCCGCCGCGGAGATAAAATTGCCGTCATGGTCGAATAAACTGAGCATCAATAAACTATCGTTCAGCAAATTCGATCCTGTGTCGGCGCTCGGGAGATTCAGTGGAGCGTTGTTCACCGTTGCGGTTACGTTACCCGCGTTAGCCAAAGAAAACTGGAATTCATCCAGAAAAATATCCCCCGCCGAATGCGCGCCGGCAAATGCATATTCGCCGCCGACAAGATTGATATTCTCGCTGGAGTCTGGATGTAAAACACCAGCGGCAGCGATGTTGCTAACGATTCCGAGAGAAGCCGATAGCATTATCGGCAACAAGCGCTTGTGCATAGTCATACAAAGTTCCTCTTTGAAAACACGAAGGGAAATGCCACCGACTCCATTGGGGCGCACGAGAGAAGTAAGCCAATCGTTCGTCCAATTTGAGCATCGACGGCACGATGAAAGCCGCATTTGCGGCGCGGGCACTTTGGAGGGAAACTGCAAACAGCGTTTTTATCTTTCACATCCACCTCAACGCAATTGCAAAAATCAGAGTTGCGGCGGCATTAAGATGATAAGCGCGAAACGATGAAACAGTTAGAAAAAATTACGAAGCTCGTCGCATTTTTCACACGAAAATTATTCGAGGTGATTGCGATTGCCTGCATCGATTTTTTGCTTACGGAATATCGAAAAAATCAGCTCAATAACGCTAACGAAAGTGATATGTTCGACGATGGCTTTGCAAGAGACGCTCAGAATTTCAACAAAACAAAAACGAGCAGCATTCAGACATCATCGATCAAAGCTCCAATATCCTGCCGCTGCCAAATCGTGCAGCGGACAGCTGCATGGTTAATTGTCGAATGCGAAGTGTTCATTCCCACGCTATTGCGCTGCAAACCGCTAACTATTTCTGTTATCCAATTCTCATTTTTACACGTTGCGGTTAGATACGCTGCTGCAATAAATGCCGACACTCGCGCGCAATCACAATCTCCTCGTCGGTCGGAATGCACCATACATTGACGCGGCTATTCTCCGTGTGCAGACACGGTGCATTTTGCTGATTCGCGGGGCCTGACAATTCAATTCCCAACCAATGCAATTGTGCGCACACTTCCGCACGCACAAATGCGGCGTGCTCCCCGATACCGCCGGTGAAGATCAATGCATCGATGCCGCCCGCAGCCGCTATCAAAGAACCAATTTCGCGCACGAGACGGTATACGAACACAGCGATCGCCTCACGCGCGGCGGCGGCATCGCTCGCGAGCAAATCGCGCATATCACTGCTGATACCACCCGACAAACCGAGCAAGCCGCTTTCGTGATACAGCAATTGTTCGAGCGATTGCGCGTCATAATCGCGTTCGCGCAGCAAATAAATCAGCACGCCGGGATCGAGATTGCCGCAGCGCGTGCCCATCACGAGACCATCGAGCGCGCTGAAACCCATACTCGTCGCCACGCTGCGGCCATTCACCAACGCGCACACACTGGCGCCGTTGCCCAAATGCGCGACCAGCGTGCGCCCGGTCGCGGCGCGCGCATCGAAATGCGATAATTGGCTCGCGATGAACGCATACGATAGACCATGAAAACCGTAGCGCACGACACCTGCGTCCGCGAGCGCGCGCGGCAATCCGAATAAACGCGCGGTGCGCGGTACCGTGACGTGAAATCCCGTATCGAAACAACCGATTTGCAGCAATTGCGGATGCAGCTGCGCGAGCGCGCGAATCGGCGCGATATTGTGCGGCAAATGCAGCGGCGCGAGCGGCACGGTGGCCTCGAGATGCGCGAGCACGGCAGCATCGACGAACGTGGGTTCGGCGTGAAATAAACCGCCGTGCACAATGCGATGACCCGCCGCCAGCAGCGGCAGCGGCATATGTCGGCCGAGCAGATCGAGCAACACCGCGAGCATCTCCGTTTCGCTCGGTGCAGCATCGTCGGGCCAGCGCTGTTCTGCCAGTAAGGTTTTTTGTTGCGCCGAATTGGATTTTTGCGGTGCCAAATCCGCTTTTTGCAGCGCATAGAGCGTCAAATGCGGCCCACGCGCGATGCGTTCGATTTGACCCGTCACGCGCTTGGTTAACGCCGCGCCGTCGATCGCATCGACAACATCGAACAACGTGAATTTAAGGCTCGACGAACCGCCGTTGAAAACTAAAAGACCACCTTCCTGCATACCTGTCACCTGCGACAGCCCGACATCTATGACAATAAAAACCCGCGCACAGACGCCATTGTCGTCCGCCGCAGAATTTAATGCCAGATTTGCGCGAGAAAGAGGAATTGCCGGAGAGAATTATTGATCGGCCAAATAGCGTTTGCGTTTTGTATCTTTCAATTGATGTAAATCGACGAGCACCAAACCATCGACACAATCGGAGAAATCCGGGTCGACATTGAAATCGACGAACTGCACGCCGCCATCCTCGCAGAGCTCGGCATATTGCTTATACAGTGTGGGCACCGCCAAATCCATTGCGCTTAACTCCGCCTTCAATTGCGTGAAACCTTCGCTGTAATCGACGCGCAACCAGCGTGCGTCCGCATCGATTTGCAGCGATTGATACGGCAACCGCGCCTGCGCCCAAGTGCTCGGCGCAGGAAAGTAATGACGATAGAAGTTGACGAGTAAATCCTTCGCTTTGCTCGGATAGCTGTTGCTGATGCTCACCGGGCCGAACAGATAGCGCACCTGCGGAAATTTTTTCACGTACGCGCCGATGCCATACCACAACAAATCCAAACTGCGGCGGCCCCAGTAGCGCGGTTGCACGAAGCTGCGGCCGAGTTCGACGCCTGCGGCAAGATACGGCCGCGCGTCGCTGCGGTAATTGAACAATGTATCGCTGTAGATTTTTTGGGTTTCACCAGCGACTAAATCTGCCGTGCGGCGCAAACGATAGGCACCGACCAATTCGAGCGCTTCGTCGTCCCACAATACGATGTGATCGTAATCGCGATCGTACACATCCATATCGCGGCGCAGGCCGGTGCCCTCGCCCACGGCGCGAAAGCTCACTTCGCGCAGCCGGGCGATTTCGCGCATCACCGCGGAGTCGCCATCAAAGCGATATAAATAAATCGCCATGCCGTCTCTGGTGGTGCCGAGCAATTCGCAGGCGCGAATTTCCGCGCGCAATTGCTGGCGGTCCTCCGGATGCGCGATCGATTCGGCAGCCGTTTCAAAACAGCCTTCGCCGCGATTCTTGCCGATCTTGTAGCTGTGGCGGCGAAATAATTTGACTTTGGCGCGACTATCGAGCGGCAATGTCGAGTACGTCTCGTAAGCGATCGCCTGGCCGATGCGTACGCGCATAGTTTTGTTGTTGTGTTTGAACATTTCGCGCACCAGCCACAGCGTCGATAGCGGCTTGGCGAACATCGACAGGCTGTAAAAAAATATCGAATTACGCGCATCGACACACATCGGCAGAATCGGCGCCTTGGTTTTCGTGGCGAAACGCAAAAAGCCGTGGCGCCAGGCGCCGTCTTTAATGCCGGTCGGCCCCATGCGCGAAACTTCGCCGGCGGGGAAAATAATCACGGCGCCGTCGTTCTGCAGATGCGTTTCGATCGCGCGCAAATTATCGCGCGTGCTGCGCGAACCAAAGGTATCGACTGGCAACAATAAATTATGCAAGGGCTCGACGGCGGCCAACACATCGTTCGCCACGACCTTGACGTCGCGTCGCACTTTGCCGACGAGTTTCAATAACGCCAATCCATCGAGCGAACCGATCGGATGATTGGCGACGATAACGACGCGGCCCCATGCAGGAATGCGTTCGCGCTCGCGATCGCTGACAGTGATGCCGAAATCGAAATGATCGAGCGCCTGCTCGACAAAATCAAAACCTGTCAAATGCGGATAGCGCTCGGCGAAACGGCGAAACTCCACTTCGCGAAATAGGAAGCGCAGTATCGCGACGACGGTTTTGTACGTGGTGGGATTGCGTTGCGGGAAATCGGGAAAGCGACTCGCGACAACATTTTCTACGGAAATCATGCGATTCCTCCAAGGCCCTTCTTGGGAGCGAGGGCTGCTTGCAGTAAAGCTAGCTGGAGGGAATGACAGACAGGCTACAGTTTCATTGCATTTCCGTTGATGCCTCAACGCACCAACTCTAACACCGCGGAAACCGGTAATACTTCGTCGTTGCTCGCCTGCAACTGCTTGACCGATTGATACAGATCGGACCAATGTAGAATTTCCAGCGTGCCGTTGTGTTTTTCGACGAGCGCGGTGCAGCTCTCCACCCAATCGCCGTCGTTGCAATACAAAACGCCATCGCGGATCGCGATTTCCGGATGATGAATGTGGCCGCAGACAACACCGTCGAGGCCGCGGCGTTTCGCTTCCTGCACAGCGGCGCACTCGAACGCTTCGATTGCGGCGCGCGCGTTTTTAATACGCGTTTTTACGTAATTCGCCAGCGACCAATACGGCAGGCCCAATACGCGGCGGCCGCGATTGACCCAGCGATGCACCCACATCAGAAAATCGTAAGCCGAATCGCCGATAAAACGCGACATCGCATCGATATGCAAATGCACGTAGGGATCGAGCGCATCGCCGTGAAACAATAACAATTGCTTGCCGTCGGCGGTGACGTGGCTGGTTTCGTGGCGAATTTCGACGGGGCCGAAATGATGACCGACAAATTCGCGCATCACTTCGTCGTGATTGCCCGGCACATAGATCACGCGCGTGCCGTGTTTGGCTTTGTGCATGATCAGGCGCAGCACTTCGTAATGCGCGGCGGGCCAGATGAATTGGCGCTTGAGCGCCCAGAAATCGACGATATCGCCGAGCAGATACAGCGTTTCGCATTCGACGCGCTGCAAAAAATCGAGCAGGTATTGCGCGCGGCAGTCTTTGCTGCCGAGATGAATATCGGATAACCACACGGTGCGCAGCGACAGGCGCGCGGAAATCATGGCAGCAGTCACGCGAATTCTCCCAATCCTGTTTTTAATACAGGTCTGTTTGTATGTAGGGTAGAGTCGCGCGATTAACGATTTTTGAATATTTGACGAAAGTTTTTTGACTACGGAACCAATATCGTTTCGGGCGCAACATACGGCCGGTTGAATAAATCCGCAACCGCCTTGAGCGTGATACTGCCGCTGCGCGTATTGAGCCCGTTGCGAAAACCCGCATCGCTCTGCAACGCATTCTGCAAACCTTCATTCGCGAGCTTCAAAACATACGGCAATGTGGCGTTGGTGAGCGCGAATGTCGCCGTGCGCGCCACCGCGCCCGGCATATTCGCCACGCAGTAATGAATAATATTTTCGACTACGTAAGTGGGATTTTGATGCGTGGTCGGCTGGCTCGTTTCAAAACAGCCGCCCTGGTCGATCGCGACATCGACCAGCACCGAGCCGGGCTGCATCAATTTCAGCATGGCGCGCGTTATCAATTTCGGCGCCGCCGCACCCGGAATCAACACGGCGCCGACCACCACATCGGCGTGCGGCAATAAACGTTCGATGGCATCGCTGGTCGAATAGATCGCGCTCAAACGCGGGCCGAATGACGCATCGATTTCGCGCAAACGCGCCAGCGATTTATCGAGTATCGTCACTTTCGCACCCATGCCGAGCGCGATGCGCACGGCATTCACGCCGACCACGCCGCCGCCTAACACCAGCACTTGTGCGGGCGCAACACCGGGCACACCGCCGAGCAACACACCGCGGCCGCCCTGCGCTTTTTCGAGGTGATGCGCCGCCGCTTGAATCGCCATGCGCCCCGCCACTTCGCTCATCGGCGCGAGCAGCGGCAATGCACCGCGCGTATCGGTCACGGTCTCGTAGGCGATGCCCGTGACTTTGGCGTCGAGCAAACGCTGCGTTAAAACCGCATCGGCAGCGAGATGCAAATAGGTCAATAAAATTTGATCCGCGCGCAACCATGCGCACTCCTGCGGTTGTGGCTCTTTGACTTTAACGATGAGTTCGGCGCGCGCGTAAATCTCTTGCGCGGCGGCGATCAGCGTCGCGCCCGCACGCTCATAGTCGCTATCGACAAGACCGATCGCGCTGCCTGCATTGTGTTCGACCAATACCCGATGTCCGTGCGCAACCAATTCGCGCACGCCCGCTGGGGTGAGTCCCACGCGGTATTCGCTATTCTTGATTTCTTTCGGTACGCCAATCAGCATCTTTCACTCCTGCCAACGCCACTCGCCATCGCTTTCGTCAACTTTACCTTCGCGCTGCAATTTAATCAGATGCGCCCACAAAGAATAGCGCGCGATCGGATGCAATTGCGGCGACACATCGTCGTAAACCGGCGGGGTGATTTCGTCGAGTGAGCCGCGCCGTATTCGTTGCATAACCGCCACCACTTTCGCTTCGCGCAACAGACGATGCCGGATCAAGCGCTCGAGTTCGCGCTGCGGCTCGAAAATCAGTTGCCCGTGCGCGGGCGCGATCGCCGCGATCGCCGCGATCGGATACTTCGCGAGCATGCGCAATGACGCAACGTAGTCATTCATGTCGCCGCTGGGCGGAATGACGACAACCGTGCTGCCCTGCATGATGTGATCGCCCGCGAATAACAAACCTTCGTCTTCGAGCAAAAAACACACGTGATTGCCGACATGACCGGGCGTGAGCAGCGCGCGCAGGCGAAACTCGGGCGTCTCGAATATTTCGTCGTGCTGAAACGAATGCGCGGGCAGAAACGTTGTATCTTGACGGCCATCGTCGGACAACACATTGCCGAGCAATTGCGCGCTGGTGGCAGCGTGCAGCGGTTCGGCGGCCGGTGAATGATCCGCGTGCGTGTGCGTGACGATAATCCAGCGCAGGCGCTCGCCGCAGATTTTCAGCAGGGTATCGATGTGCTGCCGATCGAGCGGACCCGGATCGATCAGCGCGAGCTGCTCGCGCCCCACGATGTAACTGTTAGTTCCGGGGCCGGTCATAACACCGCTATTGCCAGCCGTGACGCGGCGCACGAGCGGAGAAATTTCGACGCACTGATAATGCACGATGTCAGCTTGTCGGAACTCAGTCATAAGGATCAAACCACCAGATTTTTGATCGGCACCACCGGATCGACATCGGCGTCGTAATCGACACCTTCGATTTCAAAACCGAACAGGCGCAAAAATTCGTGCTTGTAACCTTTGAAATCGGTCAGCGCATTTAAATTTTCCGTCGTGACCTGCGGCCACAATTCGAGCACTTTGTTTTGCACCTCGGGCCGCATTTCTTTGCCGTCGGCACGCAGACGGCCGTCGCTATCCAAAATCGGATTGGCATTGTACAAGCTGTTGCGGAACAGGCCGTCGACCTGCTCGATGCACCCTTCGTGGGTGCCGTCGGCCTTCATGATTTTGAACAGCAGCGACAAATACAGCGGCATGATCGGGATCGCCGAACTCGCTTGCGTCACCACCGCTTTCAATACCGACACGCGCGCATCGCCGCCTTTCGCCGCGAGTTTTTTGCGAATATCGATGACGCGTTTATCGAGATCTTTTTTCGCCGCGCCGATGGTGCCGTGCCAATAAATATCCCACGTCACTTTTTCGCCGACGTAAGTAAACGCCGTCGTTTTCGCGCCGGGCGCGAGCACGCCGGCCGCATCGAGCGCATCGATCCACATCTGCCAATCTTCGCCGCCCATCACGGCGACGGTGTTGTCGATTTCTTCTGGCGAAGCGGCGGTCAGCGTGATCTCTTTGATCATTTGTTTATCGGTATCGATACCGCGCTGCGTGACATCTTTGCCGATCGGTTTCAACGTGGAATTGTATACGGCGCCCGTCACCGGATGCGTGCGCCGCGGTGCGGCAAGACTGTAAACGACAAGATCGACCTGACCGAGATCGGCTTTGATCGTCTCAATGGTTTTGCGTTTGATGTCATCGGAGAACGCATCGCCGTTAATGCTTTTAGCATACAGACCTTCGGCTTCAGCGAATTGATGGAATGCAGCGGAGTTATACCAGCCTGCGCTGCCGGGCTTATCGGCCGCGCCTTCGCGCTCGAAGAACACACCGAGCGTCGCCGCACCGCTGCCAAATGCCGCGGTGATGCGCGAGGCCAAACCGTAACCCGTCGAGGCGCCGAGCACGAGCACTTTTTTTGGCCCGTTGGCAACGGCGCCATGACGCTTAACGTAATCGATTTGCTGTTTGACGTTGGCGGCGCAGCCAACCGGATGAGTGGTAACGCACATGAAACCGCGCACGCGGGGTTTGATAACCATGGTGAGCCCTTCGAGTTTTTAGAAAGGCGGCATTATATCCCCTCTCCCTGCGAGAGCGGGTTGGGGTGAGGGCAAAAATTAATACACGAGCGACAAACTGCCGCCGTATTCGCGATCGGGATAACCCTCGGCACTGCCGTAATCGCGCGTATAAATTTTGAAGCGCACGTGCTGCCACGGTTTGAATTTCACATACGCGGTGACTTTGGTGACATCGGCGGTGGTGGCAATATACGATTGCGCGTAGTCGACCGCGCAGCCGAGAGTCAGCCAGCGCCATGGCGTCACGTCGAGATCGAGCGATGCATAATTGTAGTGCGAACTGTCTACCGTGATGTCGCCGCCATCGACGAACGCATAGCCGCCCGTGGCCGACCCGCTAAACCAGCCGTAACTCGCACCGAGCGAAGCCTCCAGCAGCGTATCGCGCGTGCCGCTGCCGAGATTATTATCGGCATCGCCATTATCGAATTTGTAACCGGCACCGACGCTCAATAGCCAAATACCTTGATCGTCGAGCAACATACCGTAATGCGCGAATGCGGTGACATCGCTCAACCCCGAAACGGTGTCGCCCGAAGGAACCACGCCCGCGGCGTCACAGGCGGATAAAATTTTAGCGATGCGGCTATGCGGATGCTTTAGCGCGTAATTGGTGTATTGAGAAACTTTGTCGCACGTTGTCACCACACGCGACGGAAATTTATTATTCACGTAATTGGCATCGGCCGAAATCCACGGCGCATCGAGGCTGAAATCCCAATGACCGTATTGCAGATTCGGCGCGATATCCACGGTATTGGCATTAGCGCTATCGTTGGAGAACACCTGATGTTCGCGCTCGACGGAAATATCGATACCGGGTTCGAAATCAGAATCGGCCAACGCGATATTGCACATCAACCCAAGACACCATGCGGCACCCAACAGCCGGCCACGAAATGAAGCCATACCAACTCCTTTGTTAACTATTTTCAGTTTATTCGAGCAAAATCGAGCGCTAGTTTCGACGCAAATTCATCAAACGCTCGCGCAGCTGTTCGCGCTGTTCGGCATTCATCGAGCGAAAACGCTCGCGCAATTGTTCGCGCTGATCGGGTGTCATCGATTGCCATTTATCGCGCAAGGCCTGCCGCTGCTCCGGCGTCAGCGAGCGAAACCATTGGAAGCGCTTGCGAATTTCCGCCTGCTGCTCGGGCGGCAGTTGGCGGTATTCTTCGAAGCGTTTACGCAATGTTGCGCGCTCTTCCGGCGTTAACCGCTGCCAATGTTGAAAACGCTCTTGCACCTGTTGCTGTTGCTCGGGTGTCATGTCGCGAAATTTTTCCGCGCGCTGCAAAATCTGTTCGCGCTGCGCGGCGGGAAGATCATTCCAACGCTGCGCAAAGGCGCCGAGCAACTGCTGTTGCTCGGGCGTGAGTTGACTCCAAGCGGGCGCGCTGTCGGCGTGTGTCGTCATACTCGTCATCGCAAGCACCGCCATCAGTAGCAACCATCGAATTGCCGTGAAAGACGTTTTCGCTGGCGCGGTTGTAAATAACTTCATTGCGTTTGCTCCTGCCCGGCCTGCGCATCGGATGCGTGAGAAGATGCGTGAGAAATAGCACTGGGCGCTGTCTCGGTCGACTGCTTGTGCTGCTCCGCGCGCTCGAATTCCGCGCGCGCTTTTTGCGGCATCTCGGCGACGCTGGCGAAATCGGTCGGGTCGAACACTGCGCCCTGCGCATCGCCGAATTCCACCAGATAATTCCAAAATTCCTGCGATGGCGCCGGCGCGGCCGCACGCGCCACCTCTGTTTTCAATATCGCAAAGGCCGACAGCAGCAATCCCGACAGTACGTAACGCGCAGTTCGCAGCCGCGGGCAAGGCGTTACCGAAACGGCAGCGCGCGCCGCGATCGCAGCACTCACTGCGACTCTCCAATCGCTTGCAGCATGTCCATATCCGCGAGCATTTCCGGATCGACGCTCAAATACGCCGCATCATCGGCGACTTTCTCGTGCGCGGGATGTCGCAACATCCACGGCATCGCGACCAGCGCGAGCACACTTGCCGCGACCGCGAGACCGCCGATCACACGGCGCATGCGCGAACGTTGCAGCGCGTGGTGCCGCAGCGCGGCCAAGCGCGCGCGCGTATCCGCATCGAGCGCATCGGTGCTCGCTTGCAACGTCTGCGCAATGCGCTGCGCCAGTTCGGCATCGCGTGCGCTTAATTCATCGTGTTCGCTTAATTCATCGCGCCGCTTTGAATCGTGCTCATTCATGGCCGCTTCTCATTGCCATCGCTAATTTTTCCGTCGCTCTCAAGTGCCGCACGCAGCGTTTGCAGCGCACGAAAAAAATGTGTTTTCACGCTGCCTTCGCTGCATTGCATCGCAGCGGCTGTCTCCGCCACATCGAGCCCCTCCCACGCGCGCAGCAAAAACGCTTGCTGCTGACGCAGCGGCAATTGCTCGACAACGCGCAAAACCGTTTCCACATCGCCGGCGCGCTGCAATAATTCCTGCGGATTGTTTTCGCGCGGATCCGCGAGCGTCGCGATGATATCTTCCTCGTCTTCGCTCTCCACGCCGATTGCGCCCGCCTGCCCCCGTTGCCCTCCATGCAAAAACCAGCGCCGCTGCCGCGTCTGCTGACGGTGCCAATCGAGAATCCGATTCTGCAAAATACGCTGAAACAGCAGCGGCCATTCCTGCGGCGTGCGCTGACGATAATGCTGCACCAATTGCAGCATGGCATCCTGCACGATATCGAGCGCATCCGCCGAACGCTTCGTCGCCAGCAGCGCCATGCGATAAGCGCGGCGCTCGCTGGCGGCGAGAAAAGTATCGAGATTTAATGCAGTGACGGTCGCGGTCATACCAATCGCAGTCATGCCAATCGCAGTCATAACAGCTGCGCACGAAGAGATGCGAGGAGTGTAGAAGCCCGCGCCTCGCGCTGCCACCGTTCACTCCGCGCATGCTTGCCACTCTCCGCCGCGCGGTTATTCCGCGCTACCGCCGTTTTTGCTGTAGGTTTTGGTGACGGTCGTCGTGCTGGTTTGGCCATTCGGACCGGTTTTCGTAATGTCCTTGGTGATGCTTTTGTTTTCCTTGTCGACTGTCGCCACCACATCGCGGCTCGCGGTTTTACCGTTCGGCCCGGTGACCTCGCCACTGCGCGTATAACCATCGGCCGTTTTTTGCGTCACCGCTTCACCCGAATAACTTTTGCCGCCAAACGTGGTGCCCGATACATCGCGCGTATGCGTGCCGGTGCTCGCGTCGTTAACCACGCTCACGTCATGCGTCGCGGTTTTTCCGTTCGGGTTGGTGCGCGTGGTGTCGCGCGTGAAACCATTCGCGGTCGCGGTCTGATCGGTATGGCTCGTGAACGTGCCGTGCGGTGTGGTGCGCGTTTTATCGACGCTGAAACTGTGGCGATGCGCGGCGTGTGCCGAACCCGCTGCGAGCGCCAGTGCGATTGCTATCGAAACCAGTGACTTATTCATGTCGTGCTCCGTGTTGTGCTATCGAAATTGAGGGCCGCCAGCGGGCCTTTTAGCGCGGCGCCGATTCGGTTTGGCGCGCGTTCGATAGCTATAACGAAGAAGATGGGAAATGGTTGACGCCGGAATCAGAAAATTTGCGCAATGACTCCGCACAATATTCGATGCGAACGCTCAACCCGTCGCGCCGGCGGTATTTTGCGTGATGATCTCCAGCGCCGTCTCATAAAATGCGCTGATCAAATTCGAGAACGACAGCTGGAACGGATAAATCATATAGACGTCCACCGACTCCGGGCTCCAGTCGGGCAATACCGGGATAATAGTCCCCTCTTGCAGCTCGCCGGAGCAGATGATTTGTTTCGGCATCACGCCGATGCCAAGCCCATGCAGTATGTACTGCTTGCTGATTTGGAAATTGTTGGCGCGCGCCCTCACCAACGGCGACAGCTCGCAACGCTTTTTGCCCTTGGTGAGTTGTAGCTTGTGCGCGCCACCGTAAAAGTCGGAGTCGATGAAAGGCAACTGGTTCAATTGCGCGGGAGCGGTTATCGGTTCCGGCAACTTATCGATGAACGCAGCCGACGCGCAAAGAAAACTTTCCAGTGTGAATATTTTTCTGGCAATCAAGGTGGAGTCTTGCAGCGGACCGCTGCCAAAAACGACGTCGTAACCATCTTTGATTGGGTGAACCATATTGTCCACCAGGCGAATTTCAAGTTGCGATTTCGGGTAGCGCTGCAGAAAAGCCGCGCCCACTCTCGAGGCGTAGTCGATGCCGATAAAAACCGGTATGGCCGCGCGCAGCCCGCCCAGCGGTTCCTGTTTGCTGCCTTCCGCCAGCGCGCGGATATCGTTGGCTTCGGCCAGGATCTTAAGGCCATGGCTATAAATTTTTTCGCCGAGATCGGTCACGGTTATCTGGTGCGTATTTTTTCGCAGCAGCTTAATGCCCAGATCGGATTCCAACTGGCTGATTTTGCGGCTGACCGTGGATTTGGGCATGTTCAATAGCGCCGCTGCCCTGGAGAGACTGCGGCATTCGACCACTTTGCCGAACACAAGCAGCGTGTCGATTTCAAAAGGGAGTTTTTGCTCCATCGGGCTCATTGCTCAAAAAGACGACTGTTCCAAATTTGCAACACCATGTTTGAAATCAGGCTCTTCTTGCGAGATTTAGTCAAGTGGTAAAGTCGTCGCGTTCGCCAGTCGCCACCGCGACAGCGCTGAATGCGGTCGCCCGCGACCCAACAATAATGAGGACAACGTTATGAGTCTGAAGCCCATTGTCAGCAAGCCCGAAAGCGGATTCTGGCACGATGCCTATCCTGAGTTGGGCAGAGGGCCGGTTTCGTTAGAGGACAGCGTGTGCCCGCGGTTTTACGCGAAAGAAAAAGAACACATCTTCAAAAAGAATTGGCTGTATGTCGGGCGCGTCGAGCAGCTGCCCAAAAAGGGCAGCTACTTCACGCGCGAACTGCCCACGCTGGATACTTCGGTGATTTTGGTGCGCGACAAGGACGATGTTATTCGCGCGCTTCACAATATCTGTCCGCATCGCGGCAATAAACTGGTTTGGCAGGACGATCCCTTCGAGGAAACGCAGGGCACGGCGCCGTTATTTTATTGCCGCTTTCATGGTTGGCGTTACAACCTCGACGGCTCGCTGATTAAACCCTCGCGCGAAGATTTGCTGCTCGATTTCGACAAAACCAAGTGCAGCGTGCCGTCGATACAGTGCGAAATATGGAAGGGATTTATTTTCATTAATTTGAATCGCGACAACAAAGAAACGGTGCGCGATTTTCTCGGCGAGTTCGCTGAAGGGATAGAAGGTTATCCGTTCGAGCGGCCGTATCAGCTGTATAAATTCAAAGCGGAGCTGCAATGCAATTGGAAAATTTTCATGGATGGTTTTGCCGAGAGCTATCACGGGCCGTATTTGCACGCCGGTTCGTTCGGCGCGCTGACCGAAGTCGCCAAAATGGACAAAGCCAATCCTTACACCGACGCGCTGGCGTTCCAGATCAAAGGGCTGCACCGGATGTTTTCGTTTTACGGCGAGCCCTCGAAGCAGACGCCGTTTTCGCGCCCCATCGAATGTCTGACCGAATCGAGTCCGGCCGGACCGTGGCATAAAAAAGCCGACACGGGTCCGCTGCCAAAGGGGTTGAATCCAACCCGCTCCGAGAAATACGGCTTCGATTCGTTTCAGTTTTTCCCCAATTTTGTGTTGATCTTCGGTTCTTCAGGCTTTACCACGCATACGCATTGGCCGACCGGACCGCATTCGCACATTATCGAAGTGGAAATGTTTTACCGGCCGCCGCAAAGCCACAAAGAGCGCATCGCACAGGAGCTGACAGTATCGTTCCTCAACGACATCGTGCTGGAGGATGCGAGCCCGCTCGAAGGCATGCAGGCGATGTTGAATAGCGGCGCGCTCAAGCAGTTTTACGTGAACGATGAGGAAATTTTGATTCGTCATTTGCATAAAGTTGTGCAAGACGCCGTCGCCGATGGCGAGAAACAGAGCGAAGCGAAAAATAAAGGAGGCATCCAATGAGTTCGCTGCTGCCAAAACAATTCGCTGACCTCGAACATCTCGTTCCCGAATGGGCCATTGAAGATGGCCAGCAACGTTATTTAAAACGCGTCAATAGCACGATGGAGCAACTCAAGGCGTTTTACGACAAGATGTTTCCGCGCGGCAAAGAAGCGATCGAGTACATCGATCGGTTTGATTATCAACAGCCGCTGCCGCAGGATGCGGCGAATCTGCGCAATCTGGTTTATGCGTTGATCACCGTTGCGCTCGCGGTTGAAGTCTGGAAACAACCGCGCGTAAAACATTCGGCGCGTACGGTGCTGACACGTCTGGCTTGATGCCGAGATAACGAATTTTTGCGAGGAACCAAACATGGCACTCGAAGTAATCGATCTGACGCCGCGTATCGGCAGCGAGATCAGAACAGATCTTGAAACCTTATTGCGCGGTTCCGAGGCGCAAAACATTCGCGGCATTTTGGAGCAGCGCGGCGTCATTTTTTTTCGCGGTCTTGATATCAGCGACCAGCAACAGGTGACCATCGCCAAAACGCTGGGCCATCCGCTCAAGGAGGGCGGCGGCGAGGATGGCGTCTATAAAATTTCGCTGGATTCGAGCGTGAATAAAAAAGCCGATTATCTGCGAGGCTCGATGCTCTGGCACGTCGATGGCTCCACGCAGGAAAAACCGTATCTGGGTACGATGCTGCGCGCGGTCAAACTGGCAGACCAGGGCGGACAAACGGAATTCTGTAACACCTATGCCGCTTACGATGATTTGCCGGAAGCAGAAAAGTGCGCGCTCGAAAAACTTCGCGTCGTGCACAGCATGGAAAGGTCGCTGTGGTGTTTATACGCCGAGCCGAGCTATGAACAAGTGCAGGCGTGGCAGGAAATACCCGCTAAATCTTGCCCGCTGGTGTGGACGCATAAAACCGGACGCAAATCATTGCTGCTCGGCGCAACGGCCGATTACGTCGAAGGCATGTCGCCCGAAGCGAGCAGAAAACTGCTGGTGCGTCTGCGCGAGTGGGCGACCCAACCGCAATTTGTCTACCACCACGAGTGGCAAGTGAGCGATTTAATTATCTGGAGCAACACCGGCGCCATGCATCGCGCATTACCCTACGCCGCCGATAGCGGCCGCTTGATGATCCGCACCACATTGGAGGGCGAAGAACCGCTGAATTGAATGTCTCGACCCGGCCCTTTGCAATCTTGCGGTTTTTGCGAACCCAATGACGTCTTATCGACTTTGAAATGCCTAAGACAACGGTGGTGCTAAGCAGGGTTTTGAAATCTTACGATGACATCTAAACCGCCAAGCGAACCCGGGCTTTTGAGCTCGATATTGGCGTGATGGCGATCGGCGATTTCTTTGACGATCGCCAGCCCCAATCCATTGCCTTCAGTATCAGAATTTCTGCCTCGATAGAATCGATCGAAAATCCGGGGCTGGTCTTCCGCAGCGACACCCGGACCTGCATCGCTTACGATTAGATGCGGTTCTGGAATCGAATTGATCAATACATCAACGCGACCGCCGCTGCTTGAATATTTAATGGCATTATCGATGAGATTGCGCAGTAATACTTTCAATGAAAAAGGATCGCCCAACACCAAAGCGGGCGCCGATGCCAATACGCCAAGGTCCATGTTTTTTTCGTGTGCATTGGGAAGCGCCTCCTCTACCGCAGCGCGAGCTGCAGCAACGAGATTGACGGTGCTAAATGCCGTGTGCGACACATCGGATGAACTGCGTGCCAACGCTAATAGCTGACGCGCAAGATTGACGCAGCGCTCCAGACTCGCCTTAACATCGTGCACGGCCTGTAATCGTCGCTCTTCAGTTTTCGCTCGCTCCAAAACTTGGAATTGCACTTGTAATGCCGTCAGGGGTGTGAGTATTTCGTGCGCAGCATCCGTAATAAAATTCTTTTGTGAAGCAATAACTTGTTTCAGGCGCCCCAATAAATCATTCAGTGCATTGGCGACCGGCAATAACTCATTCGGCAAATTTTTCGCTGACACCTCGTGCAAAGCCGTGGGGGATCGCGCGCGAAGCTCATTTGTAAATTGTTTAAATGGCTTAAGGCTACGATCGACGACGAACCAGAGCACTAATAAAAAAAATGGAATCAATAGCGTAATTTGCGTGGCTATACCCGATGTAAGCAGGGTTAATACTTTAGATTGAACTCGAAGCGGCTGAGCAACGGCGATGACACTGTCGGGTTCTATGCGGGTATAAACCCGCCAGTCTTCACCTGAAATCGCTTCGGTTCTAAAGCCGCTCGCAACCGGACGCTCGATATCAAGATGCCGGCACGAAAGATATGCCGGATTTTTAGCGTCGCCCTTCCATATCGCTAGCGCGAGGTTTACACGAGTGGTGTCTTCGCATGGATTGTCATCGATTTTCTTTTCGAGAACGTCCTTGGGAACCACGCGAGAAAATTCCATGAGTTGAACATCGTAAAATTGAACAAGCCCACGCCGAGAATCCACGAGAAATTTACAAATAATGATGACGGTCAGTAGCACAATGGAAAGCAGTAGCGAAATCAGCAGAAAATGACGAATCGATTTCATGAAGCGGAGATAACCGTGTAACCAACGCCGCGAACCGTGACGATAAAGTCTGCACCCAAGCGTTTGCGCAATGCGTGCACATAAACTTCGATGGTATTGCTCTCCACCTCATGCCCCCATGCGTAGAGTTTTTCTTTCAATTGGTCGCGCGACAGGATGGCGCCTGGACGTTCGATTAGGGCATGCAGTAAAAAGAATTCACGTGTGGTCAGCGCAACATCCTGGCCACTCACATTCACCTGATGCGTCGCTAAATTTAAACTGACACCGCGATGCGTAATGATCGGTTCGGCCCGTCCTGCGCGGCGCCGCAGCAACGCACGAATACGCGCACCCAATTCATCGAGATCAAAAGGTTTTGTTAAATAATCATCGGCACCGCTATCGAGCCCGAGTACGCGATCAGCAGGTGCTTCTCGAGCCGTTACAATGAGAACGGCGATGTCATTATTTTCCGTGCGCAACTTGCGCAAAATACCGAGCCCTCCCTGTCCCGGCAAGCCCAGGTCGAGGATGACCAGATCGTGCAAGCGCGTTCTGAGTTGCGCGTCTGCTTCGTCACCATCGCGCACCCAGTCCACCGCATAACCTTCTTCGCGCAAGGTTTCGTAGACGCCGCGTCCGATCAGACGATCATCTTCTACTAACAGCAATCTCATCGTGTCGTATCCGAACTCCGCGTTGCGCGACCGCCGAGCATAAGTCTCAAGTCTTAACCCAACATTAAATTTATACGCTGAATTGACTCGAATCCGGCCAAAAAATTAAGGCCCCATTAAGCATAGCTTGGCAAAGTGCAGATGACTGGCTGACCGATGCAGCAGTTAACCATAAGCATGTATCCAACGGCAGATCAATAAAGCACCTAAACATAATTAAACAAGAGCTAATTTCATGGACCCACTCAGTCTAACGAGCTTCAAACAACGTAAATTAAATGTGGCCCTGCTGTGTCTGCTTTCATTGTCCACTGTTGGGTTAATTGCCTGCGGTGGCGGACATTCATCATCACATGCCGCTTCATCTGCTACCGAAGATCACCCCGCACCCGCCCCGGAGCCTGTCAGCGTCGAAGAATTACCGATGCCCCCGACAGCGCCATCGAATACGGCGGGCGCCTGCAATGCGACAATCAATTCGCACGGAACTGGCTGCATCAGCGGCATTATACAATCGGGAAGTTTTTTACCCGACGGGCATCACGTCGTGGCTGCCGTCAATTTTGCAGGCGCACCGGCCGCCCCCGATCCGGCCAGTATTTACAGCGGCACGCAACTAATTATCGTCAAAACCGATGGCACGACATTTTCGAACGGCGATGCATGGAAATGCGTGACCTGCGGCATGCCCGATGCGAATGCGCAAGGCATTAATACAACCCGTGATTATCCGCAGACATTTCACGACGGCAAACGCTTAATGGCCGGAACGAATATTTTCGATTGCTCGCCACATCTGTTGACCGATGACGATTGCACACCCGATCAAATGCACGCATACCCGATCCGCTGGAACGTAACGGCTGACGGCTCCGGCAATGGCGGCTCTATTCGCGAATTGCGTTTGCATCCCGACGACGCGCATCTGGGGTTTAACGCGGTATTTATTGGTGGCGGCAAATACGATGAGTACGGCTATCTGAGTCGTCTCGTATTTAATCCTTCGCCGAGCACCGGCACGCCGCTGGTACCGCGTTACGACCTCGAAAAAGTAACGCTGCTTTTTCAAGAGGGCTTGGATAAGCGGGTGCTAGCGGTGAATCCGAAAAATCCGAACGAATTAGTTATCAATCACCATGCGATTGAAGTCGGTGAATTTCGCGGCTTCACCAAAAATGGTCGCGAGGTGATGTACATCGGCTATCCATTCGAATCGAGTAACATTGATGTGTTCGCCGCCGACCTCACTACCGGCGCGGTGCGTCGATTGACAAGCAATCCTGAATATACCGATCCCGTCGATTCTTCGCCCGACGATAATTGGATTGTGGCAATGGATACACGCGGTTCCGATCGTCAAGAATTTCTCGCGGCAATGCGCTGGATTCCGCCGATTACCGACGTGGTAACCACCAGTGCGACATCCTCGACTCGCAACAACGGCAATCGCCGTTTCTTCCAACCGATTTTGATCGATCGTTATGGCGATCGCGGTGATTATCAGGGACAGCAACTCAATGCTGGCAACGGTGCGCCCGGTAGCATTAGCGATCCGAATTGGAACGGTATGGCCGATCCGCGCTGGTCGCCCGATGGCACGAGCGTGGTGTATTGGCAAGCGATGGTGGTCAGCCCGGCATGTGGTGGCATCAATCCATTGCCTTGCCCGGTTTCGACAGAGCCTGGCGGGCGCACATCGCGCATGATGATTGCGCGCCTCACGAGTCGGCAGCCATTGTCGATCGCGCAGCCGGCGGTTATTTCCGATACGGTGCCGTGGGGCACGCCATACGTGCCAGGTAGCGCAGCTCCAGTACGTGCACATATTCCGGAAGGATCGTATGTATTAAAAGGACAAGTTTCGGGGACAGCGAATGTGCAAATTACCGAAACCGCGGATAAAAGCGCAATTGCCACCGTGGCTGTCGATTACAAGAATTATGCGGATGTTTCTGGATACACCATCAATGGCACTGAAAGCGTAACAGGTACTCGCCCGAGTATTACGAAAATCAGCGTCGATTGGTATTCGAATTTGGATCAGCGCGGCAATGTAACTGGTTCTAAAGTAACGAGCGTGGATGGGTTTCATCTCATCATCGATGTCTTGACGAATCTTTTCAATGCGACCGGTACGCTCACCACAACGATCGACGGCAAAGTGTATACACAGCCTGCCAATGGTACTTAACGATTAACCGGGTTATTTTTTACCCCTCGTACGAGGGGTCTTTTTTCTTAAGTCAATATTAAATTGAATGGCATTTGCTCCTTATATTGAAAAGCAAACTTAAGACGTATTTAAGAAAAACCTGGCAAAGTGCCAGTGGGTAAAACGGTGAGGTATTTTTTATGCAGATCGATTGAGCGTGGTTTTTTGCTGCTCTTTCACTGGTTCCGTGACATCCAATAACGTCCATAAATCGCAACGGAGCGAGTATCATGATTAAATCTAATCGAATATCGATTCGCGCGCGGCGCACGCTGCTCGCAACATCGCTAAGTATTTTTTCTTGTTTTGGTGTCGCGATATCTGCCGCGGCAGACGAACCGTCGCTACATGATTTACTGAAATTGCTGCCACCGAAACCCGAGCCGGTCAAGGTCGAGGAGTTGCCGGTTCCGCCGACATCTCCTTCGACTGCGATTGGCGCATGCACCACGGTTGTGAATCCTCATGGCACCGGTTGCATCACCAATATTCAGCAATCGGGTAGCTTCTTACCGGACGGTCATCACGTTGTGGCGCTAGTGAATTATGCCGGCGCACCTGCCGCACCCGATCCCACAAGTATTTATAGCGGCGTCCAGCTCATCATCGTCAAAACCGACGGCACCACCTTCGCGAACGGCGACGCATGGAAATGCGTGACCTGCGGTATGCCAGCAGAAAATGCACAAGGCATCAGCACGGCACGTGATTATCCGCAGACATTTTTTGACGGCAAGCGTTTAATGGCGGGTACTAACATTTTCGATTGTTCGCCGTATAAATTGACGGACGATAATTGCACAGGGTCGCAAATGCACGCCTATCCCATTCGCTGGAACGTCACCGCCGATGGCTCGGGCGCTGGTGGAAGCATTCGCGAATTACGTATCCACCCCGACAATGTGCATCTCGGCTTTAATAGCACCGTCGTTAACAACGGTAAATTCGATCAGTTCGCTTATCTCGGCCGCTTGGTTTTTAATCCTGCTCCGGCGACCGGAACTCCGTCGGTTCCTCGTTATGATTTAACCAACGTAACGCGCATGTTCCAGGAGGGGCTGGATAAACGCGTGGTCACTGTGAATCCTTCAAAACCCAATGAATTGCTCATTAATAAGCAGGCGATCGAAGTTGGCGAATTTCGCGGTTGGACCAAAAACGGTCGCGAAGCAATGTACGTCGGCTATCCGTTTGAATCATCCAATATCGATGTATTCGCCGCCGATTTGCAAACCGGTAAAGTTCGGCGGCTAACACGCAACCCAGGTTATGTCGATCCGGTGGACTCTTCACCCGACGACAATTGGATTGTCGCCATGGATACGCGCGCCACCGATCGCCAAAGTTTCGTGGCGGCGATGCGCGCGATTCCACCGATCACCGATGTGATTACGACGAGCGCGGTTTCTTCGGTACGCAACAACGGTCAACGTCGATTCTTCCAACCCTATTTAATCGATCGCTACGGCGATCGCGGCAATTACAACGGCCAGCAATTAAATGCGGGCGATGGCGCGCCGGGCAGTATCAGCGATCCGAACTGGAATGGCATGGCCGATCCGCGCTGGTCGCCGGACGGTACCGCAGTGGTGTATTGGCAAGCGCTGGTGACGAGTCCCGCATGCGGTGGTATCAATCCATTGCCGTGTCCGGTTTCCACGGAACCTGGCGGCAGAACATCACGCATGATGATTGCGCGTTTGACGAACCGGAAACCGCTGCCGATTCCCACGCAACCGATAGCGCCGATTTCGGACACAATTGCTTGGGGCACTCCGTACGTACCTGGCAGCGCCGCGCCAGTACGCGCATTAATTCCGGCAGGCGCCTACACACTGCGCGGATTAATCTGGGGAACAGCGCAAGTTGTGGTAACGCACACGGCGGATGATCTCAATATCGATACCATTTCCGTGACGTATAACAATTATTCGGATGATCTTGTGCATTTTCTTAATGGTACTGAAAGTGTGCATGGCTCGCGTCCGAACCCGCTGACCACCGTGGTTGATTGGTATTCGAATCTTTTCCAAAACGGCATAGATACAGGCACCAAACTGACGAGTCAGGATGGGTTTCATCTCAGCATCAATATCCTGACCAATCTGTTCAATGCAACCGGCACGTTGACGACAACAATAAATGGACACGCGTACATACAACCCGCCAATGGGACTTAATGATTAGAAAACTTCTGCTGAGCCCCTTTTCTAAAGGGGCTTTTTTTTAGGTAGCATTAATTTTCCGACTGGCAGCAAAGATATTTACTAGAAATAGCGCCCGATTAATTAAGATAATCACAATAATAGGGAAGGCCGTGAATGCAAAAGATTAAAATTTCCCGAGCATCGCTTGCGTCCATCTCACTGTTAACGATCGCCGCCACTCTCGGCAAAAATGCGGATGCTGCGGATAAATTGGACACTGTCATTGTCACCGCAAATAAAATCGAACAAGACGCGCAACAGACCGCCATTTCAATGCAGTCGCTTTCGGGTGAAAAATTATCGAATATGGGTATCGGCAATGTTGCGGAGATCGCTCAATTTATTCCCGGATTGCAAATGGACCAAGCGGGCGGCGGCTTGACCGCGACAGTTCGCATTCGCGGCATTGGCGCACCCGGTTATTCAGCGCTCGATCCTTCGGTGCCGATATTTATCGATGGTGTCGCGCAAGCACGCACAGGCGCTGGCTTTCGCGACCTTTTCGATATTGCGCATATCGAAGTGTTACGCGGACCGCAGAGCATACTCTATGGTCGCAACTCGACGGCAGGGGCAATTAATATTTGGACGAAGGATGCCAACGCCTATCGATGGAGTGGTTATTTACAGGCCCAAGCAGGCAATTACAATGACAGGGAGCTGAAAAGCACGGTTAATATTCCGCTGGTTGAAAGTTTGTTGGCAGCACGGCTCAGTTTTTTTTCGGTTTACCAGGATGGTTACATGAAAAATGTTTTACACGGCGATAATACAGAAAATGGTCATACCAGCCGCTTTGGAGGTCGCGCCAAAATCGCGTTAATCCCTGCAGAAAATCTGTCTATGCAATGGACGACAAGCTATTCAAAAAACACCGAACATCCGGGGCATGCATGGGCCGTTGTACCTGCATTCTATTCCGATTACGCAAATAGTGCGGGCGGCATCGTTTCGCAACAAGGAAGCCATCAACTTCCTCACGACGATCGTTACAATGGCGATGTTTATCACAATGTATATCAGTCGGCTTACGATACTAATTTTTCCACGTCGATAACAGCGAACTGGGATATCGACGGCGGTGTATTTTCCAAAAAAACACTGACGTCGATTACCGCCTACAACATTAATAAGTCCGATCAGTTGCTCGATCAGGATGCAAGCATTCTTGATTACGGTACATCGGCTGGTAAAGCCGACACCGATTCATGGTCGCAGGAGTTTCGCATAGCAAACAGCGATAGCGACGATCTCGAATACATGATCGGGTTTTACTACTACGCAGAACGCGTAACCAGCACGCAAAATACCAATTCATTGCACAGTGACGCGATCGCTGCTTTTGACGCTTTGGGATTTAACGCCATCGGAAGCTACCCAACATCGGCTGATACAAAAAATGAATTCGGTGCCAATGACGAAGCCATTTTTAGCCACGTGACATATTCATTTTCGCCACAATTCAGTTTGACCGCAGGCCTGCGCGAATCTTGGGCGCAAAAGCGAGGCAACTCTACTCTTAACTCCGATATCTACGTCGGAAATTTGAATTTTTTACATATCGATAAAAACATTGTCGACCATGAGAATATTACCGATTCCGACACGTCGGGAACACTGCAAGCCCGTTATTTTTTGAACCCTGACGACATGATTTACATCGCTTACGATCGCGGCTTTAAGCCGGGAGGATTCAATCGCCTCATCACCAGCGCAAGCTTACCGACCACCTACAATAAAGAAATTTCGAATAATTATGAGACCGGCGCAAAAACACAGTGGTTAAAAAATCGCTTACAAGCCGATATTGCTTTTTTCCATATGGATTTTAGAGATTTTCATCATCAGACGCTGACATCAAACGGTGATGTCATTGTCGAGAATATTGGCAAAGCCACCTCTGATGGCGTCGAATTGGAGCTGCAAGCGCTTCCCGCATCCAACTTGAATTTGGCAACGAGTGTGGCGTACGTAAATCCGAGGGTACGCAGCGATACATCCGCTAGCTCTAATTTGCACAAAGGTGAGCTCATCCCGGATAGCAGCCAATACAGCGCCAACGTCAGCGCGGAATATAATCGCGCAATACCCACCGGGCATTCAAATGGCTTTCTGCGAATCGATTGGCTCTATCGAAGCCGATATGTTTTGGGCGACCCCCGCGACGGTTATTATCAGAACGGATATTCACTGATGGATATCCGCTGCGGCTTGCGTGATATGGGTGAGCACTGGGAGATAACAAGCTGGATTAAAAATGTTTTCGACAAGGAATATGCGGTTACCGGCAACTCCACCTCAGGGGCGCAAGGGACTGCCTTGTCGATTTATCCTGGGTCACCGCGCACCTTCGGCATTACAGCACAATATAATTTCTGATACACATCTTCATTTGTCGGCGATACGACTAAAAAGTACTTGACGCTAACGTGACTATCGCAACTATCGCGACTATCGCGACTTAATCAGAGATTCAAAAAATCGCCTAGTCGGCTATTTTTTAAAAATGCCGTAGCTGATTATTTTCTGGTTCTGTTGAATCGATTCGCGTTCTATTGGTAATTGGCCGCTATGGCCGGTGAAAGACCGATTACAAATTCGAGCCAGACAAAAACACACGGCTGCTTTTCACTCACCCATTACAGATGGCCTTTTAAAATGAACGCTCAAACCATGTCGCCAGCGGCGCTGTTGCGCGTTGAATGATCCAGCCGATACCGATGAACACGGCGAGATATGCAAAGGTTGCCGCGGCGGCGGGCAGCGCGGCATAAATAACGTCGTAGCGCGACACCAGCGGCCAGTGCAGCAGGTAAATTTCGTAGGAATAGATTCCGATCAACGTGAACGCGCGCAATTCGACGCGCTTGAGCGCGAACAACAGCACGAGTGACAGCGTGGTCACCATGCTCATGATTTGCTCTTTTGTCGTGCTTTCGCCGATGCCAGAATCGTAAGCGCTGTAAACCACAAGCGCGAGCAACAGCGCGAGCACGCAATAATATTGTACGCCGTTCAAGCGCGCGCGATATTCCCGCAGTTTTGGCGCCAATGCGCTGCTCTGTTCGCGATTCTCGAACAGCAGCGACGCGGCGACCATACCGAGCGGGAACGCCGCCGTGTGCACCTGGTACAAACGCGTCACCAACTCGATAACGCGCGGATTCCACCACACCAAACCCTGCCCGAGCGCGAACAAGATCAGCGCCGACAGCCACACGCGCCGCCGCATGAAAACCAACGGCAGCAAGACGTAATAAAACAATATCCAGGTGATATACCAGAGCACGGAATTGACGTCGCTCGGCATATCCGCCTTCGGGAAAAAACCCAGCAACGAGCGCACAATATACGCAACCGGGTAATAGCGATGCAGCACGAACGCGTCGAGCGCAAAAAAACCGATCAACACCGGCCACAATGGGATGAAAATTTTGAGCGCGCGCCTGCGATAAAAAAGTAACGGCGCGAGCGGCTTTTTCATCATGCCGAGCGTGAGGCCGTAACCCGATAAGAACAGAAAAATATTGACGCCGACACCCGCACCCACCGAGAGCGGAAATAGAAAGCGCGTGTCGTCGACAAGAAAGTAACCGATGTGGCCGAACACGACGGCGAGAATGGCGACGCCTTTGAGTTCCTGCGTCGCCGCGAGCGGCAACAAATCGCCGTACTCGATGCGCTTTGCAAACAACACCAGCGCAGCGGTGATGAAGGCGATGATAATCCACGTCTGCACGACGGCATTGGCGATGATGATGGTGCCTTGCATAGCGTCTCGCTTTTATTGTTCGGATAACGATAAATGCCGAACAGTATAGAAGCACCTCACCGCCGATGCATCGATGAGACGCGAATCAACGGTGATTCAAAACGATTTGCTGACGCCGAAATACACTTCGCGGCGCAGCCCGAATTGCGGCGCGCCGACGCCGATACCCGAGCCATCGCGCAATTCGTAGCTGCGATCGAACAGATTCAACACCGCGACACGGCCATCGAGCGTGCCGTATTTGCCGAGATCGAAGCTGCGCTGCGCACTCAAATTAACCTGTGTGTAAGCAGGTAAATGGCCGGTATTGGCAAAGCCGTTGCGCAGTCCGCTGCCGTAGAGCAGATCGGTGCCGAATGTGGTCTCCTGCCAGCAATAACTGATGCCGGCCGAGCCCGACAGCGCCTGATCGTGATCGAGATGCACCCAATGCTGATTGATGTAATTCAATTCTTGCGCATCGAAATTGAATTGGCCCGTGACGATGTCGGTGGCCAGCGCCTGCGACCAGGCGAGATTGGCATACGCACTCACCGCGTCGTCGCGATACGAGCTCGATAGCTCGACGCCGCGAACTTGTCCGCGCTTGTAATTGAACGCAGAATAAATCAGCGCGCTGCCAAACTGACCCTCGTCCTGCAAATTTTCCACTTTGCGATAATATGCATCGAGACCCACTGTTGTCGTCTCACCCAGCTGCTGCGAAACGCCGACATCGAAATAATGCGAGCGCTCGGATTTGACCGCCGTGTTCGCATCGGATGGCAGCGCGTTAGTGGTGCCCTGAAACTTTTGAATCGACGTGGTATCGATGGTTTCGGTCGGCGGCGGCGTGAAATAGCGCGAATAGCCGGCGTGCAGATGCGTCTGCGGCGTCAGATCGTACACCACTCCGATGCGCGGACTGAGCTGCTGCTCATCGACCACCGTCGTGGTTTTATCGTAGCGCGCGCCGTAATTCAGCGTCAGCGCTTTCGTCAATTGCCATTCGTCCTGAAGATAGACGCCGGTCAGTGCGCCGTTCAATGCCGCTTTATCGTAAATCGGCAACGGCGTGCCGTTGAGCTGATTGCCGCCGGCATCGGCCGCGAACACAACGGCGTTATTCATCGCGCTGAAACGTTCGCCGCTGTAATACACGCCCGCGCGCAGCGTGTGATCGTTGCCGAGTTTGTAACTCGCATCGCCTTGCAGTCCCGCGCTCTCATTCTCGCGCAGAATATTCGCGGCGATGCCGTTGTATTGCAGATCGCCGATGGCGTCGGGGGTATAGCCAACGTTGGTATAGCGATGAAACACGGCGAGCTGATACGTTGCACGATCGCCTACATTGCGTTGATACGAAATAATCTGAAAACTATTTTTTTCGTTTTGGTTGGCATCGAGCGCAAGCGAGTCCAACGGCGCCGTTCCATCGACATAAAAATTCGGCGTCTGTCCCGCAACATTCGGAATTTGAAAATGACTGTTCGAGATACCGAATAGAAAACTCAGACGGCTGTCGGGATCGACGATGTACGAGAGATAACCGAAGCCCTTACCCTGTTTCGTTTCATCGTGATGCGCATCGCGCGCCGCGGTGGGATTTTCGATACCCATGTTATCGCTCAGATAAGAGCCCGTCGCGAAATACGTGAATGCGTTGTGCGAACCGCCCGCTTCGAGATTGGTCTCCTGATGATTGTGACTGCCGCCGAGATAACCGATGCTGCCACCGTTTTCGAGACCGCCGCTCTTGGTATGAATATCGACGACGCCTGCGGTGCGATAGCCGTACTGTGCGGGCAACGCGCCCGTGAGAAAATTAATCTGATCGGCGAAACGCGTATCGAGCACTTGACCGAATCCCGAAATCGGCTCGGGAATCACCACTTCGTTGATTCGATACTGCACGTTGCCGTGATCGCCGCGCACGTGCAATTGGCCGTATGAATCCTGCACCACGCCGGGCGCCTGCAACACGACTTGATTGAGCGGTGTGGTGTCACCGAGCGGCAGTGTCTGCAACGCATCGCTATCGAAGCGATACACCGAACTGCCGGTCTCGGGCGCAAGACCATTGCGCGTCTCGTCGAGACGCTGGCCGACGACATCGACCGTTTCGATTTTTTGTGCGGTTGAAGCAGTCGCGGGCGCCGCCAACGCGCCACTGCTAAAGCCGGCGGCGAGCACGACATGCGGCCACGCGCTGCGCGCACGCGCGCTATTTTTAGCCATGGCACCCTGTTTAGACATAACAACGGCGGCGAATAATTTTTTCGCGAAAACGATTTTCATGAGGAATTCTCCTGAAATAGCGTGACGCGCCGATTTGCATCGGCGCACTAAAAAATAGGTACGCGGTATTTCAGAAGTGAACGGGAGGAGCGCGGCTATCGTAGCAACGGCTGAAGCCGCCGCGTGTGGCAGGCAGCGTAAAAAGAAAAACAAATTCAGACAGCGCAACGGCAATAAACGGCACCGTGCTGTCGATCGCGGCGGCACCGTTGGCACTGGAAAGCAGACATAACGCGCAATCAGCGTGATGCGTATCGCTGTTATCGTGCCAGTGACCGGCAGCAGCGACCTGACCGGCGACGAATAACGCGAGCACGAGCAACAGCCAGTAGGGTCGGCGTGCGCGACGCTTGTCAATATCGTGCTGGCTATTCATTCAATCGAGAACATTTCCGTTGACGGTTGTCTCGCTCTCTCAGTGCGAGACGGAGCGAGGCTCAATCGAATTTAACGCCGAGGCGCTGGCCGATCAACTCGTACGACTCGACCACATTACCGAGATCTTGACGAAAGCGATCCTTATCGAGTTTTTCGCGCGTGGCTTTATCCCACACACGACAGCCATCGGGCGAGAATTCATCGCCGAGCATCAACTCACCGCTGCCTTTTTCCGAATTAAAAAGACCGAATTCCAATTTGAAATCGACGAGCAGCATGTCGCCGCTCAGGAATAACGGCTTGAGCACATCGTTGATCTTGAACGTGAGTTCCTTCATGCGATCGAGCTGCGCTTCGGTAGCCCAACCGAACGAACGCACGTGATATTCGTTGACGATGGGATCGCCGAGCGGATCGCTTTTCAAAAACAATTCGAAAGTCGGCGGATTTAATTCGAGACCTTCTTGAACGCCGTAGCGGCGGCAGATCGAGCCCGCCGCGATATTGCGCACCACGCATTCGAGCGGCAGCATCTGCAAACGTTTCACGAGTGCTTCGTTATCCGACAACATTTTCTCGAAATGACACGGAATGCCGGCAGCCATCAACTTCTGCATGATGAACGCGTTGAATTTATTGTTCACCATGCCCTTGCGTTCGAGCTGCGCTTTTTTCTTGCCGTCGAACGCGGAGGTGTCGTTGCGGAACACCATGATGTAGTGATCGGGATCGTCGGTGGAAAATACCGACTTGGCTTTGCCCGTGTACAACTCTTCTCGCTTCACTAGGTCTTCGCGCTTTTGCATGGCGTCACAATCTCGCTCGTCAAGACAATTTGTTTTTGATGTGATTGAGCAATTCCTCTTCGATCTCCGGCGTCATGGCTTTGCCGTCCACCCGCGACAGATCGATGCGCATCGTCGATTCGTTACCCGCTTCCGGTTGCACGCGCAGCACGTACGCGATTTTCACATCCTGCAGATCATCGTGATCGCGAAACACCCACGACCAGAAACGGCTCCACCACCCAGGCTTATCCTGAGGATCGATCGGCGGCGTGTAGCGCACCCAGAATTCGCGCTCGCTGCGATTGAGATCATCGACGGTGAAACCCGCCTTGGGCAGCGCCAATATCAAAGAACCCCAGGCGCGATCGAACGGTAATTCCAGGCGCAGATGCGGCGTATCTCCCGCCGCTTTGCTCAAAAACACTTTACCTCTGGATTCGATACCGCGCTGCGCCAGCATCGACACCGCGCCGGTGCTGCCGTTATCGGCGATAAATTGCGCCAGCACTTTGATCATCTCGGTTTCACGCGCGGGATCGCTCGACGTGGTGGGCCAGTTATCGCCAGCCTGCGCACCGGCCTGCAACACGTAAATTTCCGAGGAACTGCGTTGCACGCCCTGCTCGATGCGAAAACGATAACGCTCGCGCGCCACGTTTGCGGTCTCATGCCCTTCAGGGTATTTCGGCTGCAGCCAGCCGGTTTCGATCACACCGTCGGAGGCATCCGCGCGCGTGACATACAGCTGATTGGTATTGAGAAACTGCCGCACGCGCGGCCACACCTCACCCGGTGATGCTTCCACCAGAATCCAGCTGGCGCCATCGAGCGAGCGAATTTTCACTTGCTCGGCGCTGGGATCGCCGTCGATCGGTTCGGGACGCGGCACCGTGAATTTACCGGTTAGCGGCTCGGCATGCGCGAGCGGCGGAATCGCGAAATCTTCGTCGCCCTCGGCCTGACTCAATTCGGGCGGAATTTGCAGCGGTTTCTCCACGCGTGCGCGGCGGTAGTCGTCGCTGCGATCGCGAAATACACCTTTATCGCCAAACAGCCAACCGCACCCGCTCACGGCGATCGAGACGGCAACCACCGCAGGTATCAAAATGATTTTTTTCATCGAACCTTCAACTGGCAAAAACACAGCGCCAAAAACAGGGAGTACGCCACACTAAGAATACGAAAGAGGCGCGCCGGATTACACACCGGCGCTGCGCATGGCCGCGCGCACGATTGGTCTAACACTTTCACTGAGCGGCGTGAGCGGCAGGCGGATACCGCTGCCGATTTTGCCCAACTCAGCAACCGCCCACTTCACCGGAATTGGATTCGATTCGACGAATAATTTTTCGTGCAGTAGCATCAGCTTGTCGTTGATCGCGCGCGCCGCGCTGGCATCGCCGCGCAATGCCGCGGCGCACATTTGTGACATCAACTTCGGCGCAACGTTCGCCGTCACCGAGATATCGCCTCTGCCGCCTGCCAGCATCAAATCGAGCGCGGTGGCGTCGTCGCCCGAATACACTTCGAAATCGCGGCCGCAGCGCTGCATCAATTCGACACCGCGCGGTATATCGCCCGTGGCGTCTTTGATGCCGATGATATTGCCGATCGCGGCGAGCCGCTCGACCGTCTCGTTGCGCAAATCGCACGCGGTGCGGCCCGGCACGTTGTAGAGAATTTGCGGAATGGCGACGGTGTTGGCGATCGTTTTAAAGTGCTGATACAAACCTTCCTGCGTCGGTTTGTTGTAGTACGGCGTGACCAGCAGACAGGCATCGGCGCCGGCGTCTTTAGCGGCCTGCGTCAACTCGATCGCCTCGCGCGTGCAGTTGGCGCCCGTGCCCGCGATGACCGGAATACGGCCGCGGCAGACGGCAACGGTGCGTTTTATCACCGCGCAATGCTCCTCGACATCGAGTGTCGCCGATTCGCCCGTGGTACCGACCGCAGCGATGGCGTTGGTGCCTTCGGCGATGTGCCATTCGAGGAGGTTATCGAGCGCGGGCCAATCGAGATCGCCGCTCGCCGTCATCGGGGTGACCAGCGCGACCATACTGCCAGAAAACATGCACTATCTCCAAGAAACAGATCCGGGAACGGAAAAGGCGCTATGGTACTGACGGCCATCTGTCAGTACAAGGACCGAGTCAGCGCCAGGGACCGGATCAGCGAAAGCGGCGGCGCCAGTACATGCCGCGCGCTCATGGGAAACATCAAAACGTTGTCGACGCTAGAAAGCAAAAGCGAAAATCAGGGTTTGGAAAGACCCAGCTTGTGGACGATGGCGGTTAACGCGCGCTCCATGAAGCTGCGCTTTTCCGGCTGCACGATACGGATCGTGCCCGCGTGTAAGCCGTGGACAAGATTGGGAAGCGTTTCGACCAGCTGTTTGATGCCGGCTTGATTGACGAACATGTAATGCGCGCTGACGCGGCTGAACCACGCCATCTTCAGCAATTGCGGGCGCTGGCCCGGGCGATCGAATTCGAACAGCGTGCCGAATTCAACTTTGGTCTGCAGCATATCCGCCAACGCGTCCTCCTCGGGCGAAAACTCCGCGATCGGCTCGGGTGCGGGCATCGCCGCCTTCGGCGCGGGGGATTCCGGCGCGACAGCCGCCGCGGGTTGCACCAGCGGCTTGCCCTCGAATGCCTGCTCCTGCGCACGGCGCAGCGCAAGCAATAATTCCTCGCCCGACTCGCTGCTGTAACCGATCGTGCGCAATCCTTCGGCAATCGACTGTTCCAGCTGCTGCTGATAGCGCTGGAATTCTTCGCGCGATCGGCTGTTGTCTCCTTGTACGCTCCACAGCACGCCGTCGACGACTTTGAGCGCCGCTTTCCACGACAAACTGTTTTCGCCGTTGCGCAAATAATTGAACGTGAGAAAGTCGGTCCACGGCTTTTGCAACAACTGTTGAATCGATTCCGGAATCGCAAAACCTTTGATGCGTTCGGCGATCTCGGTGTTCGCGCGCTGCTTCGCCGCAGCGAGACGCTCGATGCCTTCCTGCGCCGAGCGATTGCGCTTCTCGGCCATTTCAGCGCGCTTATCGAGCCCTTCGCGGAAGCGATTAAAATCTTCGAGCAAACGCGAAAACAAATCGATGTCGTCGACAAAGCCGCGCAAAATTGTTTCGACGATATTGCGTAATTTCGGCAGCACGACGCGTTCCTTGTCGTCGGTCACCCAGCGCGAACCGGTTTCAGCCATGCGGTTGAGCAAAACGCGCGCGGGATGCTGCTGATTTTCGAGAAAGGTTTTATCGAGCAAGGCGAGTTTCAAATACGGTGTATGCAAATGGCTCAACAGCGACTTCACCACATCGGGAATTTTGCCGTCGTCGAGCATGAAGCGAAACACCATGCCGACCAGATCGACCGCATCGGCATCGCGCTGACCGAGTTGATTGCGCTGATCGGGATGCGCTTGTTGTTTTAATTGCGCAAACAGGCGCTGCTCAACGCGATCGATCGCGAGCGGCCGCTGCAACGCGACGCCGGCGTTGAATTCGGATGCCTGCTGTAACGCGGTCAACACCAGCGCATAATCGAGCGGCTGAAAATTTTCCACCGCGCCATCGCGCCCGGCCTGTAAACCACCGTAGCTGATGCCGCTCACCGTGCCGACACGCGGACCGCTGCCGGTGCGCTGACGCAGCTGTTCGATAATCGAGTTGTATAACTGCCGCTGCTCAAGCCCTTCTTCCGGTGCAGCGTTTGGAGTTGGGATCGGAGCGCTAGCCGGAGGCTCAGCCGCGATGGCGTCGACGTCTTTGCTGATCACGAATTTCAAATTCGGCAACACACCGCCATCGATCAACGTAGCGTTGAGCGAATCGAACACCTTGCCGAACACGGCCAGCAATAATTTGCCGAGATGTTTATAAATGAAAATGCGCGCTTTCAGTTCGACATCGAGTTCGCTCATCGCCTGACGCAGCGCCATGCCCACTTTGGCGGGGCCGAACGGATTGCTGTCGTCCATCACTTTCTTACCGCCGCGCAAAACCGCGAGCCGGCGATTTAATTTCCACAGCGACTCCGCATACTGACTGCCCGCGCGCGATACGATCATCGAAACTGCGAGCTCGTCTTCAAGCTGCTCGCGCGCAACCAACGTCAATTTGTTTATGCGCAATGGCGGCGCGATATCGTCTTCGTCATGACCGATGAGAAATTGATCGTAGCCATGCTGCAACTGCGCGGTAAATGCGCGCTGCATGGCTGCCGCGACTTGATTCAACTGCTGAATAGCGTCGTAGTAGCAGCGTTGTTCCTCGTTGCTGCTACCTTTTTCGGCTTGCTCGAACAAGCGATCGCGCAAGGTTTGCTGAGCCGATTGCAGAAGATTGCCGTAAAACGGCAAGGCAAGATCACGGCAGCGGGCAAGAAGCTCCATCAAAACGTCCCTAATCAATTTTCTTTTATCGGGGCGTTACAGCCTATACTGTTTTAAAAGCCGCGCGGGTATCGGTAAGAGAACCGCACGGGCTGCACGCCATATAGTCAAAAATGGTGTAGTGATTAAATGTAGACCAATTTCTTCCCGCTGCTGGTTTTGCGGTTGCCTGACTGGTGTTTTTTTCGCAGCATGGGCAACCCGCCGCGCCAACCGATGGAGATCGCCGTATCGATGGACGCAATGACGTTATTGAATCACCGCAATTCGGAACCCAAGCTCAGCAAACCCGGGCCCGACCGCGAAGCACTGCTGCAAATCCTCGGCGCCGCCGCGCGCGCTCCCGATCATGGCCGCTTACGGCCGTGGCGGTTTCTGTTGATCGAAGGCAAGGCGCGCTACCGCTTGGGCGAATTATTCGTGAGCGCGTTGCGTGCGCGTAAACCCGACGCAACCCCCGAGGAAATCAAAAAGAACGAAGAGGCGCCGCAGCGCGCGCCCATCGTCATCACCGTGATCGCGCGCTTGGACCACAATCCGAAAGTGCCGCAAATCGAACAGATGCTATCGGCCGGCTGCGCCGCGCACGGCATTTTGCTCGCCGCGCAGGCACTCGGTTTCGGCGCGATCTGGCGCACGGGCGATAATTGTTACGACCCCCACGTCAAAGCCGGCCTGGGCCTGAGCGAAAACGAAGAAATAATCGGCTACATCTACGTCGGCTCGCCGCTCGGCGCGCCGAAACCGCTGCCCGATATTCGCGTCGAAGATCTTTTACAAACGTGGGAAAACGCAGAATAAGATTGCGCCAATCATTTTGATGCCGGCGCGAGATTTTTCGAATAATACAACTGACCTTTGTCGTCGATAACGATGGCATCGACACCCGGAATTTTATCGATAATCTCCATACCGCGTTCGACACCGAGAATGAACAGCGGCTTGGTCAACGGGTCGGTTTCAAAACCGCGCGGTGCGAGCACACTCACGCTGCGCACTCCCGTCGCCGATTTTCCCGTTTTCGGGTTGATGATGTGATGCACGCGGCGCTTGCCATCCATGAAATAGCGCTCGTAATCGCCCGATGTCGATATCGCCGTATTCGATAATGGCAGCATCACGGCCGATTTATTTTCCGCGCGCGGATCTTTGATGCCGACCATCCACGGCCGGCCGCGATGATCGCCGAGAATGCGGCTGTCGCCGCCCGCCGTGACGATGGCGTTGTTTATGCCGCGCGCAAGCAAAATAGCCGCGCCTTGATCGACCGCGTAACCTTTCGCGATACCGCCGAGATCGATGCGCATGCCGGGCTTCATGAATTGCACCGTGCTCGCGCCCTCATCCAATTTGATCGAGCGGTAATCGATCGCGTTTAAATGGCTCGCGATTTGCGCATCGGTGGGCTCGATATGCTTGCGATAATCGTACATGTAGCCAACCGAGGCATAACTGATATCGAAAGCGCCGTGACTGATTTCGGAATAGTGAATCGAGGTTTTCAGCAGCAGCATCATTTCGGCAGAGATTTTCACCGGATGCTGTGTCGCTTCGCGGTTGATCAGCGCGAGCTCGCTCGTTGCAATATAGGGGCTCATCGTTTGATCGATGCGCCTCATCTCCTGCATCACGGCCTCGATCGCAGCGTGCGCGGTTTTATCGTCGTCGGCCCACAGTTCGACGCTGACCGCGGTGCCCATGATCGCGCGCGTATCGCTGTACCATTCGGCGCGGGCGCTCGACGCTGCCGCGCATGCTGCAAACAACAATGAATACCGGACGATAACGCGAAAAACACTCACCAATGCCCGCTCCGTTTCACCGCGTATTTGCCCTGCGCATCGGGTTGCGCCGCGAGCATCAACTGCAAACTCTGACGAAAATCTTCGGGCAGCGAAGATGCCATTTTCACTTGTAGCTGCAGCGACCATTTGTGCGCACCGGCATCGACGTCGACGGCGCCATCGATGTCGAGCGCACCCTGTCCCTGCACACCACAGTGAATTTGTTGCGACGCGGGCATGCTCAACGCGCAGCGATAATCGCCGAGCGCAAGCCAGTGCGAATTCCACTGCCACTGCGCCTGCTGCCAATACAGCGCGCCCTGCAAACCGTGTATCTGCGCGCGCGATAATTCGGCGCGATCGAGTTTCAAGGCAATCTGTCCGCGCGCCGGAATCGGCGCCCAATTCGATAACAGCGCAGCCGGCAACGCCGCGCTCGTGTTCGTCAACGTCAATTGTCCCAACGGCGAAACGCGCAGTCGCGCATCGGCGAATTGCTCGCCGTAGGTCATCGTAATATGCGCCGACGGATGCAGCCACAACAACGACCACGGCTGCAAATGCCATTCGATACTGCCGAGCGCGAAAGTCTGATTATTTTGCTGACCCTCATTCTGCTGCCAAAACGCTTGGGCCGCGCTGCCGTTCCAAAAACTGCCCGCAACATTTTGCAATTGCAGCTGCGGCGCCAGCATGCGCGCAAGCGCCGTAAACAGCGCAGCGGGAGCGCTATAAAGCAGACAGATAAAAAACCAAACAATCGCCGCGATAAGCGCGCGTTTGCGCCAGCGGCGATCGAACGAAAAATTCATTGCGGATGCAGTCATCACGTCGGTCAAAAATTTCATCATCAGGCGCGATACAGTCTTGCCGAGACATTCACGACACCCGCCGTCGATCCCGGCGCGATCACGAGTTCGCGGATCGTCACACCTTTGGCTGACTCCAGCTCATTGAGCCAGCGCAGCACCTGATCGAAAGACATGTTGTCGAGCCGCACCTGCACATCGCCGCTGCTGCCGGGTTGAAACCGGCTCATCTTTAAACCGTTTTCCGCGACCGTGCGATCGATCAGCTGCGTGAGGTTTTCATTTTGCGCCGACACATTTTGCGTGCTGCTCTGCTGCAACGCGTGCAACTGCGCCGCCATCTGTGTCACTTCCGCAAGACTTTTTTGCGCAACCGCATTTTGATTTTCAAGGCGCTGATTCGCCGCCGCAAGCGGATGCCACAGCGCCTGATAGAGCACATACACAATGAGCGCGCCCGCCAACAGCGCGAGCATGGCCTGATCGCGCAGACTCAGTTGTTGTTGCAGTTTTTCCAGCATGATTCGATTACCAAACTATTTACTTTCAGTGATGCCCATTATTTACTTTCAGTGATGCGCATTATTTATTTTCGGTAATGCGCAATTGGGCACGGGTTTTATCGCCATCGGTATTACTGCCGACCAACTGCGCGTTCAGCCCCGTATTCGCAATCGCGGCGCGCACCGCTTCCACATCTTTAAACGCGTTCGCGCTCAGGCTCACACGCAACTCGCCCTGATGCTCGCTGTAAGTCAAATTCTGCACGGCGACGCCATCGACGGTTTTGAGCACCCCGCCGACCTGCTGCAACAACGGCAGCACGGCACCGCCCTGATGCCCCTGCAAGGTCTGCAATTTGCGCCGCAATTGCAGTTCGGGATCGTTGACGACACCGCGCGGCTCCACCGAGCGATACACATCTTCGATCTGTCGGCGCAGCGCGATGTTTTGCTTATTGAGTCGATGATGCTGCACGCCGCCCACCACAAGATGCAACGCAACCGCTGCCGCAAACATAATTGCGGCGGGACGCCATTGCCACCACCAGCGCTGCCACGGCAGCGTGCGCGCAAACGCGCCCTGCATGAAATCGATCAGCGGACTATTTTCGGCGAGCGTCAGCGTCTGTTTTTCGAGTACGTCGATCATGCCGCGCAATAACTCCGGCAGTTGCGGCAACAAGGTTTCAATTGGCTCATCGCTACACACCAATAATTGCTGCGGCAATTCATCGACCCTGTCGAGCAATAATTGCAACGCAATTTTTGCGCTTTCAGGCTCCAGCGCAAAACCGCGATAGGCGCCGACGCGCACGAGCCAGCGCCGCGGCTCGACCTGCAATGTCCAGCAATGCTCGCGATACGGCAGCAGCAATTGCTCCGGCAGCACGCGTTTGATATCGAGGCCGGCCTTTTGACATTGTTGCAGCCACGCAGCGAGCCATTGCTTATCGATAATCGCCACCGGCACGTGTTCGTCCGCAATCGCACCGAGCGCGAAATGCTGCGTGTCGACATCGTCGAGCAGCTGCTCTTCGAGCGAATACGGAATGGTCTGCCGCAATAATTTGCGTTCGTGCGCGGCGAAAGCCACTTCCTGCAACAGCACTTTCTGCGCGGGCACCACCAGCACGAGATCGGCTGTGTGCGCGCGCGCATCCTCGGCAAACACTTGTGCATCGCCGCGTAACGGCGCCGCGGCATACGGCGCAGTCCAGCTCAGTTGATCGTCGTCGCCGACTTGCAGCAAAACGGTATTCTTCATGCCTGCTTCATCTGTTTGTTATGTCGATTGTCTGCATTTGAATGACTGATCGTGCGTTCGCATCACCGATCGCCAGCTCTCTATTACCAATCGCCAAAGCTGCGCGCGAGAACCTCGGTAATTTTCTTACTGCCTTCGACTTTTCGATGCAAAATACTGCGCATCGCGTAACGATGTCCTTCAAAATCCGTGATCGTATTCAGCAGAAAATAATCGCTGAACAAAACGATCGGCGTTTCAATTTTCCGGCTGGCTAAAATACCGCTATTGAACAACACAAGAGCAGTTTTGGCGTCGATAAATTTAGGCGGTTTACGCGCCTCCAGCAAAACCTCGACCTCGGCATCGCTCAACGGCTCCATCGAGTCGGCGCCGCCCAGCGAGCGCAACACCTCAACCGGCGCCGTATTGATATTGATGCCACTGATCGCGCCGCTCGGCCATACCGTCACCAGCGGCGCCAGCGCGCGATAAATCGCCGGCGTCATCCCCTTCACGAACATCAACTCCGACGGCCCCACCAGCGTGCGATTCGCCGGCCGTCCAGGCGGATTGGCCGATTCGTAAAACTGGCTTTCGGCGCCGCTTAAATTGCTGACATCGGAATCCGCATCGATCCAATCGGAGATCGCATCGGTCAGCGCCTCGGCCTGATCGAGGCCTAGCGGCTCGTCGAGTTTGAGTGCAAGCAACAGTCGAATCAACTGCTTTTGCTGCGGCGAATACGTTCCAGGCGGCAGCGGCTTGGTCTGCGGGATGGCGAGCACATTCAGATTAAAGCGCCCCTGCAAATCTTCCAACTGCCCGCCGATCCAACCGTAATCGGTCGGATACTGCTGCGGCTGCGCCCAATCCTCCGCGAGGTTATCGTTGCGATCCTTGTCGTCTTTTTTCAAATCATAAAGCAACGCCGCGCGCGACAACGCCTCGGCACCGCGCATGTACGCATACGCCTGCTCGCTGTAGAGTTGATTTTCAACGCGCCGGAACATCAATAAAAAATTGCTGCTCAATTCGGTGGCCAACAACACCACCATCGCCACAACGAGTAGCGCGACGATCAACGCCACACCGCGCTGATTGCGCTCGCCCCTAACCCCTGGAAATTTACTGCACGGGTTGTTCATTCGCCAACCCCACCACGCGATGCACGATACCGATGCCTTCGATATCGATATCGAACTGCACGGCGAGCGGCATTTTATCGGTGTCGCTTGGGCTCGCCGGCCATTGCTCAACCCACTCGCCGCCCAGCGCTTGCTGCTTGGCGTTCTGCGATTGACCGTTGAGAAATTGGATTTTGAAACTCTGCACACCGGTCAACAATTTGATTTGCTGCAGATGATCTTCATCGTCGGTGCGATCGAGCACGAGCCAGTCATCGCGCCACAAATTGTGATCGGCATCGAGCCGGTAATGCACGCGCTGCAATGTGCTGCGGCGCTGCCCGCGCGGATTGTCCCAGCCGCTGTGCGTGAACTCCAATAACTCCTCGGCATCGTCGTTGCCGCCGATCATCGCGGGTCGCAACTCGCCGCGCGCATCGGTAATTGAGCGATCGACGCTCTGGCGCAAATCGCGCACGATCCAGCCGATCGCGGTTTCGACTTCGCCGAGCCGCTGCACCATTTCGCCGTGACGCGACGCCGCATTGATCGCCGTGCTCAATCCTGCATAAGCCATAACCGCAACCAACGCAGTGATCGCCATCGCGAGCAACACTTCGATGAGCGTAAAGCCCCTGAACGCAGCGAGGCCGCACGCCATTTTATTTCGGCACGATGCATTCATTGCTGATGATAACTATCGAGCAGCACATCGATACTCGCGAGCGAGCTGGCATCCTTACCTTCGACATCGGACACGGTGATCGTCAGCTGCGCGACGCCGGGCTGTTGCAGATTTTTCGGCTGCGCGCGCCAATACCATTTACGGCCGACCATTTCCTCCGTACCTGAAAATGCGTCGGTCGGTAATTGATTGGTATGCGCATTCGCGAGCAAGGCCAACTCCATTTGATTCTGCGCCACATAATTCGCAAACATTTTTTCGCGCAAATACGCTGTGCCATCGATCTGCCGCATCATGGCGGTGAGAATTCCCGTCACGGCCAATGCCACAATCGCAACGGCGACGAGCACTTCCACCAGGGTGAATCCGCTGACGTAATTGGACGACGATTTACTGTTCTTCATCGTCTTTTATTTCGAGTTGAATTCGTCCCAACGCATCCGAACGCACAATCGGACCTTTATCGTCACCTTTAAAACGCAGGTGCAATACAAACGGCGTTACATCGCCGCCCGGCGCGAGCCAGATGGTCGGCGTATTTGACGATGACTTTTTCTTATTATCGGATGTGCTTTTTTTTACATCCGCCGCGGTGTCGCCCATATCTTTCGGCAGCGGTTCGATCAATTGCTGCTCGCCTTCCACTTCAAGCTCAGCGATGACGTTGTCGGCGAACTCGCCGCCGCTCGGAATATCGCGCGGATGATCCGGCAACCAGCCGTGATCGGTCAGGCGCATAAACCGATAAGCGATCTTGTCGCCGCCGTCATCGGTTACACCGGCGCGATACAATTGCACGCCCCACGACTCGCGACTCAGCACGGCCTCCTCCTCGACGAGCGCGGTGAAATTGGCAAAATCGCGCGCATTGTTGCGCAGCTCCTGCGGCTTATTGTTGCCGATCGCGACACCGACAATCGCCACGCCCAATCCGATAATGAGCACAACCACCAACAATTCGAGCAGCGTAAAACCCGTCGCCGATTTCTCAAATCGCCTCACGCATTCGCCATCTCGAACGCACTCGTCAATCAACTCACTGCTGCTCTTTCTGTTCGGTTTGCCAATTGCCGATATCCGCATTTTGATCGTCGCCGCCCGTCACGCCGTCGGCGCCGAGCGTATAAATATCGTAATCGCCGTGCCCAAACTCGGGCGGATTTAAATATTTGTACGGGCGCCCCCACGGATCCTCGGGAATTTTTTCGAGATAGCCACCCTGCTTCCAATTGCGCGGAATCGGGTCCATCGTCGGTTTTTCGACGAGCGCCCCGAGCCCCTGTTCGGTCGTCGGATAAGTGAAATTATCGAGCTTGTACAACTTCAATGCGGTTTCGATATTTTTGATATCGGCTTTCACTTTTTGAATGCGCGCTTCGTCCGCGCGCTGCAACACATTCGGCGCGACAATACTGACCAGCAAACCGATGATCACCAGCACCACAAGAATTTCGACAAGACTGAAGCCGTCCTGACCGTTACGCTGCTTCACTGTACGCTCCCCTTTCACCGTATTCATTTTTAATCAAGTCACCAGATTATTCATTTGAATAATCGGCAATAATATCGCCAACACAATGAGAATGACGAAACCTGCCATCACGATCACCATCGCCGGTTCGACGATGGCCATCAAGCTGCCCAATGTCATTTCGAGTTCGCGCTCTTGATTGAGCGCGGAGCGCGCCAGCATCGCTTCAAGTTCGCCGCTCGCTTCACCGCTCGCCACCATGTGCACCATCATCGGCGGAAATAATCCGGTTTGCGCGAGCGCGCGATTCAAACTGCCGCCTTCCTGCACCGAGTTCGCCACTTGTCGGCTCGCTTCGCGCAGTTCAATGTTGGTCAACACTTCGCCCGCGATACGCAAACCTTCCAATAAAGGCACGCCGCTCGATGTCAAAATACTGAGCGTCGAAGCGAAGCGCGCCGTATCCATCGCCGTAAGCAATCCTGCAATAAACGGCACGCGCAATAAAAATCGGTGCCACCAACGCCGGCGGCCCGGATCGCGCAATAAGCGTCGCGCGCCCCACACCAATGCAATCAACACGAAAAGCGTGAATACAAAATAGCTTGAGAAAAAATGGCTGACCGCGATCAACAGTTTTGTCAACAACGGCAATTCAGCTTTGCTATGCGCGAATAATCCGACCAGCTTTGGCACCACCACAATCATCAGCATCGAAATTACCGCGACCGCCACGCCCACCAAAATAAGCGGGTATATCATCGCCATTTTTAATTTTTGCTGCGTGTACTGACTATTTTCCGTGTAGTCGGCGAGACGCTCCATCACCGTGCCGAGAAAACCCGCGCTTTCACCCGCGCGCACCATCGCGCGATACATTTCGCTGAACACCTGCGGGAAATCGCCGAGCGCATACGCGAGCGTGTGTCCCTCGACGACGCGCGAACGCACTTGCAGAATCAGCGCTTTGATTTTGGCGCGACGCGCCTGCTGCGCCGTCGCGGCGATCGCTTCGTCGAGCGGCATATTCGATTGAATCAGCGTCGCGAGCTGGCGTGTAATCAGCGCCAAATCGGTTTGACTGATGCGCGTGCCGAACAGATTGCGCCAATTACCGACCGCTTTTTCCTTGGTGCTTTCGCCGGTCGCGACAACTTCGACCGGTTTTAAATCGCGCGCGCGCAATTGCGCGCGCACGTGGCGCTCGGAGTCGGCTTCGACAACGCCCTTGACGATTTTGCCGCCGGCGTCGAGTGCACGAAAATTGAAGGCGCCCATCGCATCAACCCGCCGTCACACGCAACACTTCTTCGACCGTGGTTTGGCCAGATACGATGCGACGATAACCATCTTCGACAATGCCGGGACTGCGCGTGCGCGCATAAGCGACCATATTCTGTTCGCTCGCGCGCTCATGAATCATCGTGCGCAGACGATCGTCGATTTCGATAAATTCATAAATACCGGTGCGGCCGCGATAGCCGCTTTTATTGCAGAGCGCACAACCGCGCGCATGAAACAGCTGCGGTGGATTCGTTGCATCGAGATGCAGCAGCGCGCATTCGGCTGCATCGGGTGTGTACGACTCTTTGCACTCATTGCAGAGCAAACGCACCAAACGCTGCGCCATCACCGCGAGCAAACTCGACGACAACAAAAACGGTTCGATGCCCATATCCTGTAAACGCGTGATCGCGCCGATCGCGGTATTCGTGTGCAACGTCGACAACACCAAATGGCCGGTCAAACTTGCCTGCACCGCGATCTGCGCAGTTTCACCGTCGCGAATTTCGCCGACCATCACCACATCGGGATCCTGGCGCAAAATCGCGCGCAAGCCCCGCGCAAACGTCATATCGACTTTCGGATTAACCTGCGTCTGCCCGATGCCGGGCAACAGATATTCGATCGGATCTTCGATCGTCAAAATATTGCGGCTCGCATCGTTGATATGCGTAAGGCCCGCGTACAGCGTCGTGGTTTTACCCGAGCCCGTCGGCCCTGTTACCAGCACGATACCGTGCGCGGTGCCCAGCGCTTTGCGATAGCCATCGAGCACCTGCCTGTTCATTTGCAGCTGATCGAGCTGCAATTGGCCGGCCTGCTTATCAAGCAGACGCAACACGACGCGTTCGCCGTGCGCCGATGGAATTGTCGAGACGCGAATATCGACGGCGTGGCCCGCGAGCTTGATCGAAATACGCCCGTCCTGCGGCACGCGCTTTTCGGCGATATCGAGTTTCGCCATTACTTTCAACCGCGAAACGAGCAATGGCGCGAGCATGCGTTTGGGCGACAACACTTCGGTCAACACGCCATCGACGCGATAGCGCACGGTCAATTTGTCCTCGAAAGTTTCGATATGAATATCGGAGGCTTTTTCGCGCACCGCTTGCGAGAGAATGGCGTTGATTAAACGAATGACGGGCGCATCGTCCTCGGCATCCATCAAATCGCCCGTTTCGGGAATTTCGTCGGCGAGGCGCGTGAGATCGATGTCAGCGCCCATATCCTCTGCCATCTGCACAGCTTCGTTGTTGCCGCGTTGAAACGCCAAACTCAAATGCTGCTGAAATTGTTCGGGAGACAGCAATTCCCATTGCAGCGGTGTGTCGAGCGCGCGCCGCAGCTCGATCATCACATCGACTTTGAGACCGGGGCGATACCACACGCGCAATGGCGAACGATTTTCATCGACGCTATCGAGATCGAGCAGTACGCCGTGATTTTGCGCGAAGGTAAAATGCAATTGTCTAACCGCGCGCGGGCTATCGACGCCTGCCGTCGACGCAGCTACCGCTTGCGGTTCAACCGGAACCATTTCGTTCACGGCTGCGCCCCAGCGGGAGCGGCCTCGGTGGCGGGATTGGTAGTCGCAGGAGCATTGGTGGCCGCCGGAGCATTGGTAGCCGCGGGAATATTGTTAGCGGCAGCGGGCGCACTGGATGGTGTCGGCGCAGCGGATTTTTCCGCGGAGTCTTGCAGATCGCTTTGATGTTTCTGGCGCTGCATCTCTTCAATTTTTTTTAGCTGCTCCTCCCATTCGGGCAGCAATGGCAATTCGCTCTTCTTGAGAAAATCGGAGCCGCGCTCGCGCGTACCCAACTGCTCGTCGCGGATGTAACGATATTTTTCGCCCGTGGCCCCCGTTAGCTCGCGGCCATCCCGCACGATTATCGGCCGCAAAAATACCATCAAATTCGTTTTTTGTTTGGTTGCCGAGCTGCTGCGAAACAGCCGCCCCACAAGCGGAAGATCGCCCAACAAAGGTACTTTCTGCGCCGTTTCCTGAACTTCATCCTTGATCAACCCCCCCAGCACAACGGTTTGGCCGTTATCCGATAAAATTTTGCTTTCGATTTTGCGCTCGTTAGTGATGACATCGGTGGCGCCAACCGTGCCCGCATCGCCGCTGACACTGGAAACTTCCTGCGAAATTTCCAGTACCAGCGAATCGCCTTCGTTGATATGCGGTGTCACTTTCAACGTGAGGCCGACATTTTGGCGCTGAATGGTTTGAAACGGACTGCTGACGGCCGATGCGCCGCCCGTCTGCGTGTACGAGCCAGTTTTAAACGGAACTTGCTGGCCGACAACGATCGATGCTTCTTCGTTGTCGAGCGTCAACAGCGAAGGCGTTGACAAAATATTTGCATCGGCATTTTTCTGCAGCGCGCTTAATACCGCGGTAAAACTGAAGTTATTGCTGACACGACCAATACCGAATATCTGCCCTTCCGATCCCGCGATGGCCTTCCCGAGCAAAAAGCGCGGGTCGGTACTCGTAGTCGAGGTTGAAGTTGACGCCGCGCTGAGATCGACACCGAAAGCTGCCCCGGCCGCATTCGCCAACACGCCATTATTCTGCGACGAGCCGCCGAATCCTCCACCGGCATTGGCGAACATCCACTGAATACCGAGGTCGTTTTCCTTGGTACCCGTCATTTCAACGATAATCGCCTCGACCAATACCTGCGCGCGGCGAATATCGAGACGGTCAATGACCGCATCGAGCGACGACATCACATCGGCTTCCGCCGTGATAATGAGAGAATTGGTGCCTTCATCGGCTTCGATGGTCGCTTTACCTTTACCGCCGCTGCTTTGGGCGGCTTGACCCGGTTGCATCTGTGCAACGTTTTGCATGACCTTATTCAAAACCGTCGCCAAATCTTTTGCTTTCGCATATTGCAAATAACGCACTCTGACATTGCCGCTTTGCGCGAGCGGGCCATCGAGATGCGAGATTAATGAGCGCACACGTTGACGCTGTATATCGTCGCCGCTGACAAGAATGCTGTTGGTGCGCTTATCCGCGACAAGCGTCAGACTTTTTCCGGCGATCTCACCGCCCTGCGCTTTGGTCGGATCGCCCTTGTCCAGTTCGTTAATCATGCGCACGATTTCGTCAGCCGATGCGTGCTGAAGCTGAATGACTTCGGTCTCGCCAACCGCCGCTTTGTCGATGCGCTCAATCACGGCGCGGATGCTGGCGATATTCGAGGCCATATCCGAAATGATGATCGCGTTGCTCGGACCATACGCCGCCATATGTGCTTGTTGCGGCGCCAGCGGACGCAATACCGGAATCAATGTCGCCGCAGAAATATTTCTGAGCTGAATGACTTCGGTGACGATCGCGCTGTTGTCGCGCTGATTGGCACCGACAACGGGTGCCGCCGAGGATTTTGCGTCGCGTGCAGGCACAATTTTCACCACGCCGCCCGATTCGATCGCGGCGAAGCCGTTGACATCGAGAATCGACAAAAATAAATCGTAGAGTTGCTGTTTGTTGAGCGGCTGCGACGAAATGACTTGCACATGACCTTTCGCTTTCGGATCGACAATAATCGTTTTTCCCGTCACCTGCGCGACAAAACGCACGACTTCTTCCAATTCCGTATCTTTAAAATTAATCGTGAAAGTCTGCTCTTCAGCATGCGTGAACATTGCCGTCAACATACACAGCACCAGCAGCGGTACACGCAGAATTTGCAACAATTTACTCACTTCAATTCCTTAGCGATAAAATAATTTTTATTCAGTCGGCATTGCCGTTGTTTTGTAACGACACCATCAGCACAACATCTTCGTTGCCGCGATGCACGGTAATCGAGGCTTCATTCTGCGTGCGCAACAAGTTGTACAACTCCAATGCGCGCTGCGGGTCATCCAATCTGACATCGTTGATCATCGTGACAACATCTCCCGGCTTCAAACCGAATTTCGCGAACTGAGCGGGGTCGCGACCGGGATTGATGCGATAGCCGATCAATTTCCCATTCTCGCTGGCCGGCGTAACCTGGATTACATCGGCGAGACTGCCGGGATTTTGATAAAGCTGGTTGCGATAGGTTTGCGCCAACTGCGTAACGGTCTCATTGCCGCGCATATCGACCGTGCTCGTTGGCGCCGACTCCGAGGCAGCAGATTGAGATTGCGATGAAGTGCTGTTCGGATCGTACAACCAAAGCGTTTCGTAGCGACCGTTATTGTCGATGATGGCGCGGTCGACCAATACCTTGCTCAGCACCACCTTGCCCGCACCAGGCAATTGCTCGCCGATTGCAAACTGTTGCTGACGTCCATCGGCCATGATGAAAGCGCGCGCCTGTGCCGGATCGCTTGCGCTGATCACACCGAGCAATTGCAGATTGAGCGTTGTCTCTTGCGCCTGCTCTTCGACCGCAGCCACCACGCGCGGCTGCGCTCCGGCTTCACCGAACAAATGCCAGCCCGCCATTTTCTCGATATCGACCGCGCCGGCTTTTTTGCTGACAGCAGCTGCTGCGACATTGACCGGCATCACCAGCACGGGCGGGGTCGCGCGCGACGGTAACGCCAGCCACACCAAGCGCGCCAAATCCGCCAGCATGGCCGCGCCGAGCAGCACCATCAACAGCATCTGCCAACGCCGTACTGGCACTGCGGCCAAGCGCGCCAGCAACGGCTCAAGCAAGCGCAGAGTGTTCTGCTGGTATCGTGTCCAATTATCGTTAACTGTTTGTGCCGGCAAACGGACACCCTCGCTGCAATTAAAGCGCCTCACTTTTTCGGGCCACAGGCATTATAGGTAGAGGGGCCGACAATAGGAATTCGGAGGCAGTACTTTAGTCGCCGTGTATGAAACTCGTGTGACGCGCTAGATGCAAATGGAGCATGGCCACGACCAGCGATGCTCCACAGCTCATTTATTGTTGCAGCACCTATTGTTGCAGCACCAAAAACAACCCTGTGCCGCCGCGCATAATCTGCAACAGCAACCGATTTGGTGAATTTTTCGCGGCATTTTTAAGATCGTCCAGCGTATGCACTTGCATGCGATTGACCGCAACGATGACGTCCCCCGGCTGCAATCCCGACGATTGCGCCGCCGAGCCCGACTCGATACCGACCACTCGAATACCATGACCGTCGCTGCGCGGCTCCAGCTTCGCACCGGAAAGGAATGGATGTATCCCGCCAGCCGTGGCGACCTCGGCTTGCGGCGCCGCAATCGTTGCCTCGACCGTCTTGCTGCTGCCTTCGCGCAAGAGCGTCAACTTGATGGTGTCGCCGATGCGGCGCGTGCCGATTTCATTGCGCAACTCAGCCGCACTATCGATCGCCTTGCCGTCGACACTGATGACGATGTCACCCGCTTCGATCCCGGCTTTGGCCGCAGCGGAGCCCGCTTGCACTTGGGCGACCACAACGCCGCGCTGATTGCCGCCGAGATTAAAAGCCTGCGCCAAATCGGGCGTCAGATCTTGAATGACGACACCGAGCTGACCGCGCTTGACCGCGCCGTATTTGAGGATTTGATCGGCGCTATTCTTGGCCATATCCACGGGTATGGCGAAACCGATACCGACATTGCCGCCACCCGGCGCGATGATCGCGGTATTTATGCCGATCAATTCGCCTTTGAAATTCACGAGCGCGCCACCGGAATTGCCCGGGTTGATCGACGCATCGGTCTGAATGAAGTTTTCGTAGCCTTCAATGCCCAAACCTTTGCGCCCCAGTGCGCTGACCACACCCGTCGTTACGGTTTGACCAAGACCAAACGGGTTGCCGATCGCAATCACGAAATCGCCGACCTGCGCGCTATTCGAATCGCCGATTTTCAACGCAGTGAGCCGCACGGGGTCGATCTTCAGCACGGCGATATCGACTTCGGAATCGGAGCCGATCAATTTCGCTTTAAATGTGCGTCCATCCTGCAAGCCGACGGTAATTTCGTTAGCGCCATCGATGACGTGATGATTGGTTAAAACGATGCCTTTCGCCGCATCGATAATGACGCCGGAACCCGCGCTCTGCGTCCGCCGCTTTTGTACCTCCGCCCCCGGCGGCAGCTGGAAGAAATGACGAAATACGGGGTCGCTGAGCAACGGGTTCTGAATAGTTTGCGTACCGACCGTGGAGATGTTGACCACCGCGGGACTGACCTGTTTGAGCAGCGGCGCGATGCTGGGTACCGCGCGACCGTCGCTATCGAAGGGGGGCAAAGAAGCCAACACGGGTTGCGCGACAACGGCGCAAAGCAGTATCAGCGCCGGGATAACTTTTTTTACTCGCATGCACGTAACTCCTATCAAACGGAAGGGCAAATCTGGAATGTTGCCGTTAGATGCAAAAATGCGCGGCTTTCTCCCAGCCCGACAGAATTTCCCTTGATCATCGCGCAATTGCGATGACCCAAATGCAATTGCCCAAATGCAAAAACCCCCGCTAAAGCGGGGGTTTTTGCATTTGCGATTACGTTTCAGTTGAATACGGATTCGCCCGTCAGACCGTGCTTCTCCAGAATGTCGCGCAGACGCCGCAACGCCTCGACCTGTATTTGTCGCACGCGCTCTCGCGTCAACCCGATTTCGCGGCCGACCTCTTCGAGCGTACTCGCCTCATATCCGCGCAAACCAAAACGACGCGCAACCACTTCACGCTGCTTCTCGGTCAACTCGCCGAGCCATTCAGCAATACTGGAACGCATATCTTCGTCTTGTAAAAGTTCGGCGGGATCGGACACCTGCAGATCGGGAATCGTATCGAGCAACGATTTATCGGAGTCAGGCCCCAGCGGCGTATCCACCGAGGTCACACGCTCGTTCAAACCGAGCATGTGTTTAACATCCTCCACCGGCTTGTCGAGCAAATCGGCGATCTCTTCGGCGGAGGGCTCATGATCCAACTTCTGCGTCAACTCGCGCGCTGCGCGCAAGTAAACATTCAATTCTTTCACCACGTGGATCGGCAAACGAATCGTGCGCGTTTGGTTCATAATCGCGCGCTCTATGGTCTGGCGAATCCACCAAGTCGCATAGGTCGAAAAACGGAAGCCGCGCTCGGGATCGAATTTCTCGACCGCGCGAATCAAACCTAAATTACCTTCCTCGATCAAATCGAGCAGCGACAAACCGCGATTTACGTAGCGCCGCGCGATTTTAACCACCAAGCGCAAATTGCTTTCGATCATGCGTTTGCGGCCAGCCTCTTCACCTTTCATGGCGAGACGCGCGTAATAGACCTCCTCTTCGGGAGTTAATAGCGGCGAGAATCCAATCTCATTGAGATAGATCTGGGTAGCATCAAGCGTTTTTTGAAGACTCACCGTTTGGCTAACGCGCCCGGTATAAACTTTGGCAGGTTTGGGTGTTACAGGAGCTTCAGACTCGCCTTCGTCGACCGCGTCCAATAAACCGGGGCCCGACGCCAGCTCACCGGCGCCATCAATCGTAAACTCCAACTCTTCCATTCCGGGAAGGTTATCGAAATCACCGCCACTGTACTGACCGTCTCTTTCGATTTGCATAGTTTTGCCCCTTCCTCAAAGTCATTCTCTATTATTCTACGCTTCGCGAATCGCATCACACCTGAATGCAAAGCAATTCAACCGCGACCGGCTACTGCAAAATGGTCAATGGCACAACCTTCTTCTCTACCCGCTATATCTCGGCATTTGTACCGCGAGCTTTAGCGATTTTCTCCATCAAGCAAAATTAAGGCCCAAGTAGAGTTGACAGGCTCGCTGATATCGCAACAAGAATCAACCACTTTGTACACGCCAACACGACGGCGCAGAGTCTCAATAACAAAGGCAGTTCACTCACTAAAATCTTCTAACCAGCCGACTAAGGCGCACGATGCGCTCAGGGCAAATTGCCGAAACGATTTTCGCTTTTGCGATCTCCCCATCCGATATATTCATCCACTCCACGGAGCCGTGGCGAGCGACACAAAGAATTCCGGGATTATTCGCGATCGCATTACCCGTTAGACGCCTGATTCCGACCACCTTTTAAAATTTATAATAATTTGATTTGTATAGGCTTTTCTCAAGAATGATCATGCTGCGCAAATAGAGCAGGCCGCGCGCTAAATCGAAATTTGACACCTGAACTTTCGCATCCGTTGGATGAAAGCGGTAGGACACCTGCGAATCGCGCAAAGGAGCATACACAAATAGCCCCACAATCTTCAGCGATAGAACACTAAGCCAATTATCAACTTTATCTCATAGCTCAATGATTTTATTTGAATTATAGATAAAACAGAAAGTGAATACCCAACCAAATAATAACCAAAATAAATATAAAAATATTTTTAATTTAAAAAAAATCTAAAAAATCCTCTTATTTTCTCACTGTTCCGGCAAGTAACGGTACGAAACGGACGGGCTCGATCACGCTACTCACGATTTCATCATCGATCCGATCAATGGCAATTAGTTGTTGTTCATGCTCATCCCCCACCGGGATGACAAGTCGACCGCCTTCGGCCAACTGCGCAATAAGCTCGGATGGAACCTCTAACGGCGCCGCCGCAGCCAAGATACCATCGAAAGGCCCTTTATCGGGCCAGCCGAGACCGCCATCCGCCAAACGCAGATTCACATTGTAAATTTTCAGCAGTCGCAATCGCTGCCGAGCTTTTTCTTGCAACGGCTGAATGCGCTCCATGCTGTACACCTGCTCGACATCGGGCATGCGGGCCAATACCGCGGTTTGATAACCCGAACCGGTGCCGATTTCTAAAATACGCGAGCGGGGACCGCTCTGAAACAACAACTCGGTCATGCGCGCGACGATATAGGGTTGCGATAACGTCTGCTGATAACCGATAGGCAGCGCGCTGTCTTCATAAGCGCGCTGGGCGAGTGCTTCATCGAGAAAAATATGGCGCGGCGTGCTGCGCATCAAATCGAGCACGGCGATATTGCGAATTCCCTGTTCGCGCAATCGCTGCATCATACGATCGCGCGTGCGCTGGGAGGTCATGCCGATCCCAGTCAGTTTTTCTAGCTCCAAGCTGAACTCCTACTATCTGTTGTTAGCTTGTGTAGTGCGATTCAGCTACGGGCAAATAATAATGAGCCAATTCTCGCATAAGACTGGTAGCGAAGCAGCCTCTAGCCAGAGTAAACGAAAATCGCCATACGCCGCCGCCAACCTCCTCAACCCGCAAATTCTCCGGCAGCAAACGCAAACTGCGACGCGCACTCTCGACTTTCGCGGCCACCAAATAATCAACGAGATGGCCGTATTCGCGCAGAACAACCTGCTCCAAAAACAATACGTCATCAGTCGGCGCAGCATCGCCCATGCAACCGGGCAAAGGCCCGGACATATGAATATCGCCCGATTCAACACGCGCCAAAAGCGTCGCATCAAGCGCTTGTCGAAACACACTATTGCTGCGATTCAACATAAATACCTCGCCAGGCAACGGCACCGCCCAGGTATTTTCATTGATACGATGCGCTAACACCGCGTTGAACAAATACGAGCGTAGCGCGGAAAAATATAGGCCCGCCTGTTGGCGTGGTAATCGGCTTTGCCGCTCGGCGGCTCGCTGCGCCAATTCGAGTGTGCGTCCATCGCGGCCGAAGCGCTGCTCGCCAAAATAATTCGGCGCGCCGCGCGCGCAAATCTTCGCGATGCGCATTTGCAGCGCATCGTGATCGCCTTGTACTTCGCGCAGCGTGATTTGGAAATAATTACTGCGATGCGTGCCGCGCCGCAGTTTTTTGGAATGCCGTGCAGCGCGTAAAATCCGCAGCATCGGATCGTTCCATTGCTGCCAATCGATATCGCGATTGAGCAGATGCAAACTGAACCACTGACGTGCAACCGCGCGCTTATCCTTGAGTCCAGAATAGGAAATATCGCGCTCGCGCAATCCGGCAAACCGCGCGAGTCGCTGCGCGGCATCCGCTGTGTTCAGATTCTCTTTTTCGACCCACAACCAACAATGTTCGCCGACACCATCGGGTTCGAAGCCCAACTGCTCTTCGACAAAAAAATCGGCGGGGGTTTGCCGCAATATCCCGCGTACCGGTGGCTCACCCCAAGTGCGCGGCCAGTCGAGTAGCACCGCCAATTCTGAAACCACTAGTCGAGCGACTCCAGCAACACCACGGCATAAGCGGCAATTCCTTCGCTGCGACCGATAAAGCCGAGCGTTTCGCTTGTTGTCGCTTTGATATTGATCTGCGCGATGGAGCACTCAAGATCGGCTGCGATATTTTCACGCATCGCCTGCGCATGCTTCATGACGCGCGGTGCCTCTGCAACCAGCGTTATGTCGGCGTTGCCGAGCAGATATTTTTTTTGCCTGAGCAACGCCAATACATGGCGCAGCAATTTGCGGCTGTCGATACCGCGATATTGTGCATCGGTGTCGGGAAAATGCTGACCGATATCGCCCAGCGCCGCAGCGCCGAGCAACGCATCGCAGAGCGCATGCAGTAACACATCGCCATCGGAGTGCGCAACAACGCCATGCGTATGCGCGATACGCACACCACCCAACGTAACGAAATCACCGGAGCCAAAGCGATGCACATCGTAACCATGCCCGATTCTCATCGTCATTACTTGCCGCTCTCTGATGACATTTGGCTTTGCAGAAGCTGGCTTTGCAAAAAAAAAGCGGCGAGCGCCAAATCTTCGGGACGCGTAATTTTAATATTGCTGCTCGCACCTTCGACCACCTGCGCCTGCCAGCCCAATGCTTCGATCGCCTGCGCCTCGTCGGTCACGGCAATCCCCATGCTGATGCAATGATTGAGCGCATCGAGCAGCAACCGCATACGAAATAACTGCGGCGTCTGCGCCCGCCACAGCCACGAGCGATCGACTGTCTCTTCAATTTGGCGCGCGGAATCGACGCGCTTGATCGTATCGCTCGCCGGTATCGCGAGAATGCCGCCGACAGGATGATGTTCGAGTTGCATAATCAGTTTTTCAATATCGCTACGCAGACAACAAGGCCGCGCCACATCGTGCACGAGCGCCCATTCGCTGCCGCCGAATTTTTGTTGCAGATGCTGCAAACCATTCAGTACCGAATGGCAACGCTCGTCGCCACCCACGGTGACTTCGATGCGCGGATCGGAGAAAACCGCGAGATCGCGCCAGCGGCGATCCTCTGGATGCACGACAACGACGATGCGCTCTAACCGCTCGATACTTAGCAGCAAACGCAGACTGTGCTCGATAACGGTGGCGTTGTGCAGCAGCAGATATTGTTTAGGAATCGCAGCACCGAAACGTTTGCCGGTACCTGCGGCGGGAACAATGGCGCTATAGGTGTTCACCATTCTTGAGCGACGACTGACATTATTGATCAACGACGAGATAAAACGTTTCGCCGCGCTTGATCATACCCAGATCGTTGCGCGCGTGCTCTTCGATGGCTTCGTTACCCGATTTTAAACTGAGCACTTCGCCGGCGAGCATTTGATTGCGCGCAATGAGATGGCTGTTGTGTTCGCGCTGCGTCTCGATATCGCGCTGCAGCGATGCGATCTGCGCCCAACTGCCCGGCCCGACCCACAGCCGGTACTGTATACCAGCGAACAGAATCACCAAAATGACATTGAGCGCACGCATCGTTGCTTATTTTCCGAGAGCCGCTGGTTTCAAAAACGATAGCGGCAAACCTAGCATAAGTTTGCCGCCACTGCACACGACATATCCGCCGTTACGCTTTGAATTCTGCGCGACCGCGATACGGCGCTTTGTTGCCGAGCTCGGCTTCGATACGCAACAGGCGGTTGTACTTCGCGACGCGGTCCGAGCGGCACAGCGAGCCGGTTTTGATCTGGCCCGCCGCGGTACCGACCGCGAGATCGGCAATCGTGGCATCCTCGGTTTCACCCGAGCGATGCGAAATCACCGCGGTATAGCCCGCGGCTTTCGCCATTTTGATCGCATCGAGCGTTTCGCTGAGGCTGCCGATTTGATTGAACTTGATCAAAATCGAGTTCGCGATGTTCTTATCGATGCCCTCTTTCAAAATGCGCGTGTTGGTCACGAACAAATCGTCGCCGACGAGTTGAATCTTGCTACCGATTTTTTGTGTGAGACCGGCCCAACCGTCCCAATCGCTTTCATCCATACCGTCTTCGATCGACAGAATCGGATATTTCGCAGCGAGGCCTGCGAGGTAATCGGCAAACTCCGCCGAGCTAAATACTTTGCCCTCACCGGCTAAGTCGTATTTGCCATTTTTGTAGAATTCGCTCGCCGCACAGTCGAGCGCAAAGGTGATATCGGTACCAACTTTGTAACCGGCTTTTTCGACCGCGTCGATGATTGCCGTAACCGCCGCCTCATTCGACGGCAGATTCGGTGCAAAACCGCCTTCGTCGCCCACCGCGGTATTCAGCCCTTGTGCGCTCAAAACTTTTTTCAGCGTGTGGAAAATTTCCGCGCCCGCGCGCAACGCTTCAGCAAATGTGGGTGCAGAAATTGGCTGGATCATGAACTCCTGTATATCGACATTATTGTCGGCGTGCTCGCCACCATTGATGATGTTCATCATCGGCACCGGCATGCTGTACTGACCCGGCGTGCCATTGATTTCGGCGATGTGTTGATAGAGTGGAATTTTTTTTGAAATCGCAGCTGCTTTCGCCGCAGCGAGCGACACCGCGAGAATTGCGTTGGCGCCGAGCTTGGCCTTATTGTCGGTGCCGTCGGCTGCGATCATCGCATGATCGACCGCGCGCTGATCGCTGGCATCTTTGCCTTTGAGTAGATTTTTAATCGTGGTATTGATGTTGTTAACCGCCGTCAACACGCCTTTACCGAGGTAGCGCGACTTATCGCCATCGCGCAATTCAAGCGCTTCACGCGAACCCGTCGATGCACCCGATGGCGCGCAAGCGCTGCCGAGGCTGCCATCGGATAACGTGACTTCCGCCATTACGGTCGGGTTGCCGCGCGAATCCAACACCTCGAATGCTTTAATATCTGCGATAGTCGCCATTTATTTTTCTCCGTTGCAAAATCATCATTAAGTTTTTTATTCCCCTCTCCCGGCGGAAGAGGGAACTAAACCCCTCTATTTAATTTCTAGCGGCACAAAACTTTTCACCACATCATCGATCGCTTTCATCTGCGCCAAAAACGGTTCGAGCTTATCGAGCGGCAACGCGCAGGGACCGTCGCATTTGGCGTTATCGGGATCGGGATGCGCTTCGAGAAATAATCCCGCCAGTCCCTGCGACATCCCCGCACGACCCAATTCGACCACTTGCTGACGGCGACCGCCCGCCGAATCGGCGCGACCGCCCGGCATTTGCAGCGCGTGCGTCACATCGAAAAAAATGGGATATTCAAACTGCTTCATGATGCCAAAGCCGAGCATGTCGACAACGAGATTGTTGTAGCCGAACGAGCTGCCGCGCTCGCATAAAATCAAACGATCGTTACCGGCCTCCTCGCATTTGCGCAGAATATGTTTCATTTCCTGCGGCGCGAGAAACTGCGCTTTCTTGATATTGATCGCAGCTTTGGTTTTCGCCATCGCGACAACGAGGTCGGTTTGGCGCGACAAAAATGCCGGCAATTGCAGAATATCGCAGACTTCCGCAACCGGCTGCGCCTGCTGCGGTTCGTGCACGTCGGTGATTACGGGTACGTTAAACGTCTTTTTAATTTCTTCAAAAATTTTCAGGCCTGCATCGAGACCAGGCCCGCGAAACGAGGTGATCGACGACCGATTCGCTTTGTCGAACGAGGCCTTGAACACATACGGAATATTTAATTTGCCGCACACTTTCACGTAATGCTCGGCGACTTGCAGCGCGAGATCGCGCGATTCGAGCACATTCATGCCGCCGAACAAAACGAACGGCAATTTGTTCGCGATGGCCAGCTCGCCGACCGAAATAATTTTCGCGTTCATGCCCTATCCGAATCTTTAACGGCAGCCGCGTGTTCGACCGCCGCGTCGATAAAACCAGAAAATAGCGGATGGCCATCGCGCGGCGTCGAGGTGAATTCCGGATGAAACTGGCACGCGACAAACCACGGATGATCGGGAATTTCAATCATTTCGACAAGCGTGTCATCGGCCGACCAACCGCCGACGCGCAGCCCGGCCTGCTGCAATTGATCGACGTAATTATTATTCACTTCGTAGCGATGACGATGGCGTTCGGCGATGACATCGCGACCGTACAACGCTTTCGCGGTCGAACCCTCAACGAGCCGGCACTCCTGGCTACCGAGACGCATGCTGCCGCCGAGATCCGAACTCTCGTCGCGCTGCTCGGTTTTGCCATCGGCGTTTTTCCATTCGGTGATTAACGCGACGACGGGATACGGTGATTTTTTATCGAACTCGGTACTGTTCGCACCGGCAAGCCCAACGATATCGCGCGCGTATTCGATCACCGCCATTTGTAAGCCGAGACAAATTCCGAGATACGGCACACGATTTTCGCGTGCGAATTTCACCGCGGCGATTTTGCCTTCGACGCCGCGCACGCCGAAACCGCCCGGCACCAGTATGCCGTCCTTACCTTCGAGACAGCCCGTGCCTTTATCGATAATGCTTTCGGAATCGATGTATTCGATATTGACGCGCGTGTGCGATTGGATGCCCGCGTGCTTGAGCGCTTCGTTCACCGATTTATAGGCATCGATCAAGTTGGTGTATTTACCCACCATCGCGATATTGACCGTGCGCTGCGGATGCAATTCGCCATCGATAACGCGATCCCACTCCGACAGATCAGCGGGATGGCATTGCAAACCAAAACGCTCGACGACGAACTGATCGAGGCCCTGCGCTTTCAATAGAGAAGGAATGCGATAAATCGTGTCGACGTCGGGCAGCGGAATAACCGCACGCTCTTCGACGTTGGTAAACAGCGCGATTTTTTTGCGCGAACTCAAATCGACTTCGTGATCGGAACGACACAGCAGCACATCGGGCTGCAAGCCGATCGAACGCAGCTCTTTCACCGAATGCTGCGTCGGTTTGGTTTTGGTTTCGCCCGCAGTCGCGATATACGGCACCAACGTCAAATGCATGAGCATGGTGCGCTGCGCACCGAGTTCGAGTTTGATCTGACGCGCCGCTTCGAGAAACGGCAGACTTTCGATATCGCCGACCGTTCCGCCGATTTCGACGATCGCGATATCGGCATCGCCGGCGCCTTCGATGACGCGGCGTTTGATTTCATCGGTGATGTGCGGAATTACCTGCACGGTGCCGCCCAGATAATCGCCGCGCCGCTCTTTGCGCAATACGGTTTCGTAGACGCGCCCCGTCGTGAACGCGTTGCGGCGCGACAATTTCACGCGCAGAAAACGCTCATAGTGGCCGAGATCGAGATCGGTTTCGGCGCCGTCTTCAGTGACAAAGACTTCGCCGTGCTGGAACGGGCTCATCGTGCCCGGATCGACGTTGATATAGGGATCGAGCTTCAACATCGTCACGTTGAGCCCGCGCGCCTCGAGGATGGCCCCGAGCGACGCCGACGCGATGCCCTTACCCAAGGAAGAAACAACGCCGCCGGTGACGAAAATAAAACGAGTCGCCATGTCGAGCCTTTTAACTGTGCGTGTGGATGGAGAAGTGAAGGACTCGGCCCGCCATACTTTGGCAAGTCAGACTGCGGTCCTGCAAGATGGGCGCTCAGCTTAACAGAAAGCGGGGGGCGGCTCAATTTAAGGGGAAGGTCGCACTACCCAGCCTACTTGCCAACCCCGCGCGGCAAGCGCTGCGGTAAACCCCTCGCAGACCCACAAATTTCCGACCGCAGCAATTCGATCCCCACAATAAATAATCGGCAAGCGATCGCGTAGCCACGGCGGTACATTGTATTCCTGCAATAATTTTTTGAGCGTTTGCGAATGCGCGCGCCCCGCTGGTTTGCAACGCTCGCCGCCAATGCGATTGCGCACGCGATAATTTAAATCGGCGCGTAAGCCTGAACCGATAATCGAACTCACGGTTAATTTTCCCAAACCTTGAATAATCAATGGCTGCGAAAAATTCCATTCGATGTCGATGGGTGCAGTGGGTAAAGGTGGCAGCGGTGGAACTGCGTGTAAGCAATCGCGAAAACGATGCACTTCGACACCCGGCCACGTCACGCAAGGCTGTGCATCCGCGCGCGCATGCGAAATTGCGAGCACCTCCTGCAGTTGTTCGCGACTCGGTTGCGGCAGATTTTTTTGCTGAAACCAAAAACGCAGCAAATTTCTCTGGCGCTCCACGTTTAAGTGCTCAGATGCGACAAGCGATAAATTGCCCTCTGCATTAATTGCTCTTTCGGCGTCAATGCGCGCGAGCTCGTCGAGCAATCGTGCAGCTTCATCCGCTTGCGTAACAACGCGCGACAGCGTTGTGCGATACGCAGACCAGCGTTGCTCAACAACGGGCAATACCTTGAGGCGCAAAAAATTGCGGTCGAATCGATCACGCTGATTACTGTCATCTTCAATCCATTGCAATTGATTCGCTTGCGCGTAGGCGAGCAAATCGCTACGCGAATAACCGAGCAACGGACGCAACAGTTGTCCGCGACCGAGCGCGCGCCGTGTAGGAATGGCTGCCAAGCCGGCAATACCGCTGCCGCGCAGCAAACGCAACATCAGCGTTTCGATTTGATCGTCGCGGTGATGCGCTTGTAGCAATAGTTCATTCGCGCCGATGTGTCGTTCAAATGCAGCGTAACGCGCGGCTCGCGCCGCGGCTTCGATGCCATCGCCACCGTTAACGACGCTCACCACTTCCGAAATGAATTCGATATCGAGCCCTGCACAAATACGGCGGCAATGCTCGACCCACTCACGGGCGCTCGGGTTGAGTTGATGGTTGATATGAATAGCCGTTAATGCGGGCGTTTTTTGCTGTTTGCGCAATTGCGCGAGCAGATGCAACAACACATGCGAATCGACACCACCGCTGTAGGCGATCCACCAGCGGTGAGAATTGAAAAATGGTTTTAGGATTGCGTCGAGGTTTATCGACATATTTGCATTGTTAAGTCATTGTGCAGGTACAGCTCCCTCTCCCCCGCGGGAGAGGGGAATAAAAATCTAATTCCCGTACGCCATCAAACGCTCATAGCGCTTGTGCAACAACTCGTCGACGGGCATATCTTTTAAGCGTTTGAGTTGGGTGAGAAGATGTTTTTTCACGCGCGCAGCCATCAGATCGACATCGCGATGCGCGCCACCTTTGGGTTCTTCAATCGTGCAATCGACAATACCGAGTTTTTCCAGCGCGCTCGATGTCACGCCCATCGCCTCGGCCGCTTCGGGCGCTTTCGCGGTGGTTTTCCAAATGATATTCGCACAACCTTCGGGCGAAATAACGAAGTACGTGCCGTATTGCAGCATGGCGAGATGATCGCCGACGCCGATACCGATCGCGCCGCCCGAGCTGCCCTCGCCGATGACCACGCACATGATCGGCGTTTTCAGGCGCGACATCACCGCGAGATTTTGCGCGATCGCTTCGGAAATGCCGCGCTCTTCGCTATCGATGCCGGGATACGCACCGGGCGTGTCGATCAGCGTAATCACCGGCAATTTGAAACGCTCGGCCATCTCCATCAAACGCAACGCTTTGCGATAACCTTCAGGCTTGGGCATACCGAAATTGCGTTTAACTTTCTCCTGCACGCCGCGGCCCTTTTCCTGCCCGATCACCATCACCGGTTCATTGTCGAGCCGCGCGATACCGCCGACGATAGCCTTGTCATCGCCGAAGCGGCGATCGCCGTGCAACTCATCGAATTCGGTGAACACGCGACCGATGTAATCGAGCGCGTATGGACGCAGAGGATGCCGCGCCACCTGCACGATTTGCCACGGCGAAAGATTGGCAAAAATCTTTTCGGTCAGCTTGTTGCTTTTTTCGCGCAGTTTATTGATTTCGTCATTGATATTGAGATTGGCATCGTTGCCGACGAGACGCAGCTCTTCGATTTTAGCTTCGAGATCGGCGATGGGCTGTTCAAAATCCAGATAATTCGGGTTCATGGTCGTTGTTAAAATCGCCCTTTCCGGTTGATTGGATCATCTCTGATCGAGTTGCGAATAACGATACGCGATTACGCCGAATAGGCCAAGCGCACGCGCTCGGACCCGTAGCGGTCGCGCAGCCGCTGCAGCAATTCGTCGGACGGCTGCACGCGCCACATTTCGGGCAGCCGCAAATTCGCCGCCGCGCCGCGCCGCCGGTACGCGATCAGCACCGGACACGCGCCGCGATGGTCGTTAAGCAGACGCTCAAACTCTGCGCGAAAATCGCCGCGAAAATCGTTTTCGTCGAGCTGCAATTCGAGCGCACGCACGGCCTGACTGCGCGCCTCCAGCAACGTGCGCACGCCCTTGCCGCGCATTTTCAAGCCGCCCGAATAATCGTCGTAGCTGACCTGTCCTTCGATCACGAGCAGCGCATCCTTGACGAGTTTTTCGCGATGCTCGTTATACGCATCGGCGAACAGCGTCACCTCGATGCGCGCGCTACGATCATCGAGCAATACGAATGCCATGTTGTCGCCGCGTTTGTTTTTCATCGTGCGCAAACTCACGACAAGTCCCGCGATGCTTTGATTGTGATTGTCGGCCTTGAGATCGACGATGCGATTCGGCACGAACGCGCGCAGCTCGCTTTCGTAATCGTCGATCGGATGCCCGGTCACATATAAGCCGAGCGTTTCTTTTTCGCCTTCGAGCCGCTGCTTCGTGCTCCACGGCCGCGCACTGCGAAACGCCTTGTAGACATCGCCGCTCGCGGGCACGGGCACCACATCGCCGAATAAATCGAGCATGCCGCTGTCCTGATTGACTGCGGCCTGCTCCGCCGCTTGCACCGCATCCTGCATGCTCGCCATTAAAATCGCGCGATCGACGCCAAGCGGATCGAACGCACCGGCTTTTATCAATGCTTCGAGCGCGCGCTTGTTAACCTTGCGCGCATCGGTGCGCGTGCAAAAATCGAAAAGACTTGTGAACGGCCCGCCGCTGTTGCGCGCGGCGATAATGCTTTCGATGGGACCTTCGCCGAGCCCTTTGATCGCGCCGAGCCCGTAAATAATTTCGCCGCGCTCGTTGACGGTGAACATATATTCACCGACATTCACATCCGGCAATTTCAATTGCAATTTCATCGCGCGGCATTCTTCGATGAACACGACGATCTTGTCGGTGTTCTGCAATTCCGAACTCATCACCGCAGCCATGAACGGCGCCGGATAATGTTGCTTCAACCACGCGGTTTGATACGATACCAGCGCGTACGCGGCCGAGTGCGATTTGTTAAAGCCGTAGCCCGCGAATTTTTCCATCAAATCAAAAATATTCGACGACAGCTCTTCGCCAAAGCCCTGCGCTTTCGCACCGTCGATAAATACCGCGCGCTGCTTCGCCATCTCCTCGGGTTTTTTCTTGCCCATCGCGCGCCGCAGCAGATCGGCGCCGCCGAGCGTATAGCCCGCCATCACCTGCGGAATCTGCATCACCTGCTCTTGATAGAGAATGATGCCGTAGGTCGGCTCCAAAATCGGAATCAAACATTTATCCTGGTAGCGCGGATGCGGATACGCGAGTTCGGCGCGGCCGTGTTTGCGATTGATAAAATCATCGACCATGCCCGATTGCAGCGGCCCCGGACGGAACAGCGCCACCAGCGCGACGATATCCTCGAAACGCGACGGCAGCAGGCGCTTGATGAGATCTTTCATGCCGCGCGATTCGAGCTGAAACACCGCCGTGGTTTCGGCGCGCTGCAATAATTTAAAAGTGGCTTCGTCGTCGAGCGGAATCGCCATGATGTCGAGCGGCGGCTCGCCAATTTCGGCGCGTTTGCGATCGATGATTTTTTTCGCCCAGTCGATAATCGTGAGCGTGCGCAGACCGAGGAAGTCGAATTTGACGAGACCCGCATCCTCGACATCGTTTTTATCGAATTGCGTGACGAGCCCTTCGCCCGTTTCGTCGCAATAAAGCGGCGCGAAATCGGTGAGTTTCGACGGCGCGATCACGACGCCGCCCGCGTGTTTGCCGACATTGCGCGTGATGCCTTCGAGCTGCAATGCCATTTCCCAAATTTCCTGCGCCTGCGCATCGGTGTCGAGAAAATCGCGCAGCACTTCCTCTTTCTCAAAAGCATCCTGCAAGGTGATGCCGACTTCGAACGGAATCATTTTCGATAATTTATCGCCGAGTCCGTACGCTTTTCCCTGCACGCGCGCGACATCGCGCACCACGGCTTTCGCCGCCATCGTGCCGAAGGTGATGATTTGCGACACCGCTTCACGGCCGTAACGCTCGGCCACGTAATGAATCACGCGATCGCGCCCTTCCATGCAAAAATCGATGTCGAAGTCGGGCATCGACACGCGCTCGGGGTTGAGAAAACGCTCGAACAGCAGATCGTATTGAATCGGATCGAGGTCGGTGATTTTGAGCGCGTACGCGACCAGCGAACCCGCACCCGAACCGCGCCCCGGCCCCACGGGAATATCGTGATCCTTCGCCCAGCGAATAAAATCCATCACGATAAGAAAATAACCCGGGAAGCCCATTTGAATAATCACGTCGAGCTCGAAATCGAGGCGATCGCGATATTGTGTTTGCGTCGCGGTAAATTCAGGCGAATTTACCGCGAATTCTTTTTGTTTAAAAAGAACCGCAAGCCGTTCGTCGAGGCCTTGATGCGCGAGCTGACGAAAATACTCGCCCATCGTGAGCCCTTCGGGCACGGGATAATCGGGCAGAAACGGCGTGCCGAGTTTGATCGTGGCATTGCAGCGCTTGGCGATTTCAACGCTGTTTTCAAGCGCGGCTGGAATATCGCTGAACAGCTCGCACATTTCTTCGGCGGAGCGCAGATATTGCTGTTCGCTGTAGCGGCGCACGCGGCGCGGATCGTCGAGCGTGCGGCCTTCATGAATGCACACGCGCGCTTCGTGCGCTTCGAATTGCTCCCGGCGCAAGAAGCGCACGTCGTTGGTCGCCACCACCGCGCAATCCATTTTCACGGCGAGCTGAAGCGCCGCGTGCAGATACTCTTCTTCGCCCGCGCGGCCGGTACGGTGCAATTCGAGATAGAAACGATCGCCGAATAAATTCCGCCACCACTGCAAGCGCTCGGCCGCGAGTTGCTCTTTACCATTGCCGAGCGCGCGACCGATATCGCCGTAACGCCCGCCCGATAACACAATCACGCCATCGCTGCATTCGCGCAGCCAATCGCGCTGAATATATGCAACATCCTGATATTGACCTTCGAGCCACGCGCGCGAAATCAATTGCGTGAGGTTGCGATAGCCCATGTCATTTTGCGCGAGCAGGCAGACCACGTTGATGTGACTTTCGTCGGTGTCGTCGCGCATATAAAAATCGGCGCCGAAAATCGGTTTTAAACCCGCCGCACTCGCCGCTTTGTAAAATTTGATCAACGCAAAAAAATTGGTGAGATCGGTAAGCGCGCACGCGGGCATGCCATCGGCCGCCACGGCTTCAGCGAGCTCATCGACGCGCACCAAGCCGTCGACGAGCGAGTATTCGGAATGAATGCGCAGATGGACAAAGTTTTTCATTCTTTCTTCGACTCAAACATTCACGACGAAGTCCGAAATTCCCTCTCCAGCAGGAGAGCGAAGATGACCATCAACATCTGATAAACGCTCGCGCACCGGCGCAAACGAACGCCGGTGAATCGGCGTCGCGCCAAATTTTCGCAGCGCCTCTAAATGCACTTTCGTGCCATAGCCTTTGTGATCGGCAAAACCATATCCGGGATAAACCGCATCGAGTTCGATCATTTCACGATCGCGCGTGACTTTCGCGAGAATCGATGCCGCCGCGATTGCCGCGACGCGCGCGTCGCCCTGCACGATGGCTTGCGATGAGTAATGCCAGCGCGGCAATTTATTGCCATCGACCAGCACGTGCTCGGGTTGCACGACGAGCGTTTCGACCGCGCGCTTCATTGCAAGCAGACTTGCCTGCAAAATATTTAAGCTATCGATTTCCGCAACCGATGCACGCGCGATAGCAAAACTTTTCGCCTTCGCGCAAATTTCGGCATACAGCTTTTCGCGGCGCGCGGCGCTGAGTTTTTTCGAATCGTCGAGGCCATCGATCGGTTGCTGTGGATCGAGAATTACAGCGGCCGTAACAACATCCCCCGCCAGCGGCCCGCGCCCGACTTCATCGACGCCGGCCAGCAGATCGCCGGTGTACGCACACGCAAACAAATCGAGCATCATCGCGGTTGGACTCCGGGCGCATTCGCGCTCAAGGCATTATCTCCTGGCAAGAGATTGTCACCGAGCAAGAGATTTTCATCGAGCAAGCGCAGCAACGCCGTGGCTGCGCTCGCGCTTGCGTTGCGTCGCAACGTTTGATGTATCCGCAAAAACTCATGCTCGAGTTGCGCGCGCAGCGTTACATCGTGCAAGCGCTCCAGCAACAGCGGGCCGAGCACGTCGGCGCAGACATCCGTCTGCAAACGCTCGGGCACCAGCTCGCGCGCAGCGAGCAAATTCGGCAGCGCCATAAATTGAATTTTCACGAGCCGTTTCACCAGCGCGAACGACCACGCACCCATGCGATACGCGACGACCATCGGCTTTTTCAGCAACAGCGCTTCGAGCGTGGTCGTACCCGATGTCATCAAGACCACATCGGCGGCGGTCATCGCCAATTGCGATTGACCATCGAGAATTTGAATCGGCAGAGACTCGCTGCGCGCCGCCAGCAACGCTTCGATTTGCGCACGGCGCGCGGCGTTGGCGGCCGGCAATACGAAATGCAAATCCGGATGCCGCTGCAATAGCCACGCCGCCGTATCGAGAAACGCGGCGCCGACTTGCGCGATTTCACCGCCGCGACTGCCGGGCAACAGCGCCACTACGCGCTGGTGCGGATCGATATGCAATTGCGCGCGCGCCGCCGCGACATCGGGCACGAGCGGCAATTGATCGGCGAGCGGATGGCCGACGCAGGTAACCGGCACCGCGTGATCGCGATAAAACTGTTCCTCGAATGGAAACAGCGTCAACATCAAATCGACCGCGCGTTTAATTTTGTGAATGCGCCCCTGACGCCACGCCCACACCGAAGGGCTGACATAATGCGCGGTTTTAATGCCGCGCTCGCGCAGCCACAATTCGAGGCCGAGATTAAAATCCGGTGCATCGATGCCGATGACAAGATCGGCGCGCCAATTCAAAAAATATTCGCGCAACGTTTTGCGCATCGTGAGCAATTCGGGCAGCCGTTGCAGCGGCTCGACAAAACCCATCACGGCGAGGCGCTCGATATCGAACAGGCTGTGAAAATTTTCGGCGAGCATGCGCGCGCCGCCGATGCCGCAAAACTCGATCGCACGAGGGCTGATGTTACGCAGTGATTTAATCAAATCGGCGCCGAGTAAATCGCCGGAAATTTCACCCGCGACGATGCCTATGCGCAGTGGCGCAGGAGCGTTCGACACCGGGTCATTCGACATAAGTGCCGCCCGTCGCGATTTAGCGCACGATGCCGCGCTTGGAATTGGCAACCGAGTCAATCAACGGCTGAACTTCGGGTGTGTCGCTGGCGAGCGCGCGCAATTCGATCAAGGCGTCGTCGACGCTCAGGCCTTGCCGATAAATAATCTTGTACGCGCGGCGCAGCGCGTTGACCGCATCGGCGGAAAATCCACGGCGTTTCAAACCTTCGACATTGATATTGCTCGCTTCGGCGGGATTGCCGGCGACGAGCACATACGCCGGCACATCTTTGGTGACAAGTGTCGATGCGCCGAGAAACGCGTGCGTGCCGATATGACAGAATTGATGCACGAGCGCATAGCCGCTGAGTATGGCCCAATCGCCAACGTGCACATGCCCTGCCAGCGAAGCGTTGTTGACGAAAATGCAATGGTCGCCGATCACTGAATCGTGACCGATGTGAACGTAGGCCATGAACAAATTGTGATTGCCGATCGTGGTCTCGCTACGATCCTGCACCGTGCCGCGATGGATCGTCACACCTTCGCGAATGCAATTGTTGTCGCCGATCACCAGCCGTGTCGGCTCGCCCCGGTATTTCATGTCGGGCGTAGCTTCACCGATCGTCGAAAATTGCAAAATTTGATTATCGCGGCCGATGGTGGTCGGGCCTTTGATCACAACGTGCGATGCGACGCGAGTGCCGCTGCCGATTTCGACATTGGGACCAATCAGCGTCCACGGACCGATTTCGGCGTCGGGCGCGACGCGCGCGCTGGGATCAACGATGGCGGCGGGATGAATCACGTCAAGCCTTCCGGTCTGCGCATAAAATCGTTCCCGCCGCCGCCAGCTCTTCGCCGACAAACGAGCTGCACGCGAATTTCCAAATGCCGCGCTTATCGGAAATATACTCGGCTTTCAGGATCAATTGATCGCCGGGAACCACGCGACGTTTGAAACGTGCATCGTCGATGCCGACGAAATAATAAATCGAACCATCGACGGGTTTTTTGTTTTGTATTTTGAAACCGAGAACGCCCGCCGCCTGCGCCATCGCTTCGATGATGAGCACGCCCGGCATGATCGGAAGATCGGGGAAATGGCCAGTAAAAAAGGGCTCGTTGACCGAGACATTCTTGACCGCGACGATCGACTTCGGCAAATTCAATTCGAGTACGCGATCGACGAGCAGAAACGGGTATCGATGCGGCAGATACTCGCGAATTTCATTCACTTCCATCATTGTTTTCGCCTTTAACGGGTAATTGCGATTTTTTCAATTGTTTTTCGAGCGCGACGACGCGCCGGTACAACTCATCGAGCTGGGCGAAACGCACCGCATTTTTTCGCCACACATTCGTTGCCATCATACCGGTGCCCGATGTGTAAGAGCCCGGCCTGTCGATCGAGCCGATGATGCGCGCGCGACCTTGTATCTGCACACCATCGACGATGGTGATATGTCCTGCGATGCCAGCACCGCCGCCGATCATGCAGTGCGCACCGATAATCGCGCTGCCCGCAATACCGACGCAACCTGCGATCGCAGTGCCTTCACCGATTTGCACGTTGTGCGCGATCTGACACAGATTATCGATGATGGCGCAATCACCGATCACCGTATCTTCAAGCGCGCCGCGATCGACGGTGGTATTCGCGCCGATTTCAACACCGCGACCGATGCGCACCGAGCCGAGTTGCGCAATTTTTTCCCAACCACCTGCGCGCGGCGCGAAACCGAAACCATCGGCACCGATGACGGCACCGCTGTGTATTGTGCAGGCGTCGCCGATGACGATACCGTGATACAGCGTCACATTCGCATGCAGTGTGCACTGCACACCGATTTTACTTTCCGCGCCGATGACCGTACCCGCGCCGATTTGCGTGTCCGCACCGATATGCACGTTATCGCCAACCACGCAGCGCGGACCGATCGCGACGCCCTTGTCGATGTTCGCGGTGGGCGCGACGATCGCGCTGGCATCGATACCCGCGGGCAAACGCGGGCGTCGATCGAACAAATGCGTCGCACGCGCATAGCTCAGATAGGGATTGTCGGAAATCAAGCAATCGAAACGCGCGCTGGCGGCTAATTCTGCCGTCAGAATCACTGCGCCCGCGCGCGTGTCATCGAGAAATTTTTTGTATTTCGGATTGGCGAGAAAACTCAGTTGCGTCGCGTTGGCCAACGCCAGATTCGCAAGACCGGTTAATGGCCGCGAACGATCGCCGCGGCATTCCAAACCGAGATGATTCGCTACCTCACCGAGTGTCAGCGAACCGTTGGTCATCCGCGGCAGCCTCGCAGTCAGTTATTGAGCATTCGCCTTATTGAGCGCATCCGTGACTTTGCTGGTGATATTGTAACTGTTGTCGACATGCATAGCGCTGCGCGCATCCAACAACAGACCGATATTTTCCGATTTGATAATATCGGCCACGACTTTCTTGAATTTCGCTTCCTGCTCCTGCATCAGCGATTGCATCAGCTCCTGTTGCTTGCCTTGCAATTTACGGCCGAGATACTCGATATCGGAGGCCTTGGCTTCCAACTTCTTGCGCTGTTCTTCTTTCTGATCATTGCTCATGACGGCTGCGTCTTTCTGCAGCTGATCGACCATATCCTGATACTCTTTCTTAAGCTTTTCGAATTGTTTTTTATCCGCGTCAAAATCCGGCTGCGTGCCCAGCGCCTTGAGTTTTTTCTGCGCGTCATCGGTACTAAAAATGGCTGCTTGTGCGTCAAGCACCGCAATTTTTCCCTGTACAGCGGGTTGCGCGATAGCCATGGTGGAAGCTAACAAGGCGACTAACAGCGCAATCGATTTGGTTAGTTTGAACACGTTCGATCTCCGTTAACTAATTCGTTATGTTAAAATTAAAAACCGGCACTTAGAAACCAGTACCCAGCGAGAATTGGAAGAATTCCGTACGATCGTATTGGCTGTCGCGAATCGGCTTGGCGATACTGAACGTCAACGGCCCAAAACCCGTGATCCAGGTCAGGCCAAAGCCGGCAGAATAAACCAATTTGGATAAATCGACGCCGTAGCAGTTTACCTCCGACGCCGTGCAATTGGTACTGTAGACCTGACCGGTATCGACGAATAACGCGGTGCGCAGCGAACGCTGATCTTTTATGAACGGCAGCGGAAATAATAACTCCGCACTGCCCGTCATCATGATATCGCCACCGATCGGTTCGGGTTTTTGCACGCTATCCGAAGTATATATATCGTATTGAGAAGGGTTTTTGCTGGCGATTCGCTGGTAACCCAGGTTGCTATTGTCACCATAGACAGTGCTGTAGATGAAAGAAGGCGTACCGCGCGGTCCAAGGCTGCTGCTCTGAAAGCCGCGCACCGAACTGTAGCCGCCCGCGAAATAATTCAAATAGAACGGTAATTCGTTGACATTGCCATAGCCGTCACCATACCCAAGCTCTGTGTGAAAACGCAGCGTGAGCGCATCGTTGAGCGGCACGAACAACTGACCGTTGTAAGTGAGTTTGTAATATTCAAGATTACTGCTGGGTACCGCGAGCTCGAACGCCACGCTTTGCGAATGGCCGCGCGTTGCCAGCTGACCGCGGTTCAAGGTCGATTGAACCCACGCCGTAGTGAACGTAAACTCTTTAAAGGTATTGCCATACCTATCCAGAAAACCTGGACCACCGCTCTTCGCGTATATTTCATCCTGCGTATATAAATATTTCGGATCGAGCGGTATTGCGGATCCATAATTCACCGTTCCGTCGGCATTGGTTGTCACATCGTAATAATAATCAACGCCTTTCAACTGCCGCGGGCTCGCAATAATTTCAAGTGGCGTCGTATAACCGGCATCAATTTTCGTACGCGCGGCACCGACACTAAAGGTCAATCGCTCGGTTTCGCTGAGCGGATAACCGAACGACATAGTCCCGCCCGTGGTGCTCGTGGTGTAATTCGCCAGATTGATTTTACTGAGTTCGGCTTTGCGATAAAAAATCGAAAAGCCGCGACTGACGCCGTCCTCGGTGAAATACGGATCGACATAACTGAAGCGAACGTCGGTGAGATATTTACTGCGATTCGCGCCGATACCGATTTGCTTACCGGTCCCCAGGAAATTGTCCTGCTGCAAGTTGGCGCCAAGCACGAGACCGGTGCCCTGCGCAAAACCGATACTCGCACCGATGCTGCCCGACGGTTGCTCTTCGACGCTGTATTTCAGATCGATGAGATCGTCGCTGCCGGGCACTTCCTGCGTATCGACCTTGGCCTCTTTGAAATAGCCGAGACGTTCGAGCCGCACGCGCGATTGCTCGATCTTATCCGACGACGCGGGCGCGCCTTCCATCTGCCGCATCTCCCGGCGCAATACCTCGTCGGCGGTGCGCGAGTTGCCGCTAAAGTTGATGCGGTTGACGTAGGTGCGCTTACCCGGATCGACGAAAAATTTAATATCGACCTGTTTGGTTTCGTCGTTCGAATCCGGCACGCCTTTCACTTTAGCGAAGTTGTAACCCTCATTGCCGAGGCGCTTCTGCAACAGTTGCTCGGTGTTCGTCACCAGCGCCTGCGAAAAAGTTTGTCCGCTGTGCACGAGAATAAATTTTTGCAGCTCGCTCTCGGGCAAAATGATGTCGCCCGACAAATCGACCTTGCCGACTTTATATTCGCCGCCTTCGTTGACGTTGATGGTGATGTAGACGGCCTTGCGATCGGGTGTGGTGGATACCTGCGTCGAATCGATATGAAACTTAGTGAAGCCGCGATCGAGATAGTACGAATTAAGTTTTTCAAGATCGCCTTTGAGTTTTTCTTTTGAATACTTGTCGTCACTCGTGAGCCACGACCACCAGCCAGTCGTTTTCAGCTCGAACAAATCGAGCAGCGTGTCATCGTCGAATTTTTTATTGCCGACGATGACGATATGTTTGATTTTTGCCGTATTGCCTTCGTCGATATTGATATGCACCGATACGCGATTGCGCGGCTCGGCGACAACTTCAGTCTGAATATTGGCGTCGTACCGGCCCTGCGAAACGTATTGCTGAGTCAACTCCTGACGCATTCCTTCGAGCGTCGAACGCTTGAATACCTGCCCTTCGGCAAGCCCCTGCTTTTTCAAACCGTCCATCAATTGCTCGGTCTTGAGCGCTTTATTGCCATCGATTTTAATCTCGCTGATCGACGGACGCTCCTGCACTTGCACGACCAGCACATTGCCTTCGTGCGCGATGCGCACATCATCGAAATTGCCGGTTTGAAACAGACTGCGAATGGTATTGGCAATCACGTCGGCATCGATCTGATCGCCGACATTGAGCGGCATGGCGGCAAACACAGTGCCCGCGGAAATACGCTGCAAACCCTCGACACGGATGTCGGAGACGACAAAATTTTCAGCAGCGTGTGCGGAGAGCGTACCTAATATGAATCCGATAGCAGAGATTAAACGACGGCGTTTCATCGACATGAAGGACCAGAACCAACCTCAAATATCAGGACAACCGCTTTCAGGACAACGGTTATCAGGACAAGCTCATCAACGCGGCATCGGTGGATTCGATGCCGCCGCTATTATTGAAGCGACAATTCTTATTGAAGCGACAATTTTTATTGCAGCACGCATTTCTGGTGGCGCAATAATGTTGCTGGTGACTTTATTGGTGACTACTTCATTCTTGCTGTGCGTTAGAGTCGAAGCAGATCGTTGTACAGCGCCAGCACCATCACTCCGATCACAACGAACAGCCCAACTTGATAACCCACTGCCTGCACTTTCTCCGACAGCGGTTTGCCGGTGATCAACTCCGGCAGCGAAAACAAAATATGGCCGCCATCGAGCACCGGGATCGGCAGTAAATTCAATACGCCGAGACTTACGCTGAGAAAAGCCAGGAAAGCCAGAAACGGTTCCCACCCTGACTCGGCGGAAGCGGTCGCCACTTTAGCAATCGTGATCGGCCCACTCAAGTTTTTTGCGGACACCATGCCGAGCAACATTTTTTTCATCGTGTCGAGCGAGATCGCCGCGGTCGCCCACGTGCGATCGAGCGCCTTGCCGATCGCAGCGATCGGTCCATAGCGAAAATCGCGCTTCATGTTATCGGGCCATTCGATTTTGCCGCCCAACCCGGCCAAGCCAAACGCTTTACCGGCATCGTCGAGTTTGCGCTCTGGCGTAAGCTCGATATCGTGTCGACCATCGGCGCGGACGATAACGGTATGGATCACCCGCTCGGGACGCGCGCGCACATATTCCTGCCATTCGCGCCAATTGGCGATGGGTGTGCCATCGGCGCTCTCGATACGATCCCCCACCATGAATCCCGCCTGCGCCGCCGGACTAGCGGGCACCACGGTCTCGATAACAGGCTCGCCGCGCGGATACCACAGCGTAATGCCGAGCCCTTCGACCATATCGGGAGCTTCCGCGCCGGCCAGCCAATTATCGAGCGCAATGGTTCGCCTCTCGACCAGATCGGAATCGGGGTTTTTCACCGAGATTTGCAGCGTGCCGGTTTCGCCGATGCGACGCAGCAGGCGCTCTTGCAGCGCCTGCCAGGTCGGCGTCGCAGCGCCATCGACAGCGACGATTTCCTGACCCGTTTCAAGACCGGCGTGCGCGGCCAGCGAGTCGGGCTTGATGGTATCGATGACAGGGGTGACGCCGCTGATGCCGGTCATGAAAATAATCCAGAACAGCACGATCGCGAGCACGAAGTTGGCGATCGGACCTGCGGCGACAATCGCGATGCGGCTCAACACGGGCTTGCGCATAAAACTCTGCGGCAACAATTCCGGCGGCACTTCGCCTTCGCGCTCATCGAGCATCTTGACGTAGCCGCCGAGCGGAATCGCGGCGATGGCGAATTCGGTGCCGTGACGATCGAGCCTGCGCCATAGCGGCTTGCCAAAACCGATACAGAAACGCAGCACTTTTACACCGCAGCGCCGCGCCACCCAGAAGTGGCCGAATTCGTGAACCGTCACAACCACGGCCAGCGTGAGGGCGGTGACCAATAGCATTTGCAGCAGATGAGGCATGCTCAATTACCTGTTTTCTTCGCGATAAGCGGCAACTAATTATCCCTATCGGAGACCAGCGCCGCCGCCAATTCGCGCGCATAAAGATCCGCGTTTTTGACATCGGTCAGCGTGCGCGGTTCAACCGCGGCAACTCGCGCAAGTACACGTTCGATAATCGAGGAAATCGTCGTGAATGGAATTTTCCCCGCGAGAAATGCCGCCACGGCCACTTCGTTAGCCGCATTCAGTACAGCCGGCGCGGTGCCGCCGGTTTGCATCGCCTCGCCGGCGAGGCGCAGGCACGGAAACCGCGCGTAATCCGGCGCTTGGAAATCGAGCCGCGCCTGCGCGACGAGATCGAGCGTACCGACACCCGATTCGATGCGCTCGGGCCACGCCAGGGCGTGCGCGATCGGCGTGCGCATATCGGGATTGCCGAGCTGAGCGAGCACCGAGCCGTCGATATATTCGACCATGCTGTGAATCACCGATTGCGGATGCACGACGATCTCTACCTGCTCGGGTTGCGCATCGAACAGCCAGCACGCCTCAATGAACTCCAGGCCCTTGTTCATCATCGTCGCCGAATCGACCGATATCTTCGGCCCCATCGACCAATTCGGATGCGCGACCGCCTGCGCCGGCGTCACTCTAACAAGATCGCTCAGCGGCGTATTGCGAAACGGGCCGCCCGACCCCGTCAACAAAATTTTGCGTACGCCGACACGCGTCAACGTCTCGCGCCCCGACGCACCGCACACATACGCGGGCGGCATGCATTGAAAAATCGCGTTGTGCTCGCTGTCGACGGGCAGCAATGTGGCGCCCGCTGCCGCCACCGCTTCCATGAATAAACGGCCCGCCATCACCAGCGCTTCCTTATTCACGAGCAGTACCCGCTTGCCGGCTTGCACGGCCGCGAGAGTCGGCTCCAAACCGGCGGCACCGACGATGGCGGCGACAACGATATCGACATCAGGATGTGCAGCGATATGTTGCAACCCCGCATTGCCGCACAGCACTTCGATATCGCGCCCACACAACACGGAACGCAACTGCTCGGCGCCTCGCTCATCACCGATCACGACATAGCGCGGCGCGAAACGCTGCGCCAATTCCGCCAGCTTATTCACGCTCGCATGCGCGCTCAGCGCGAACACGCGGTAGCGTTCGGGATGGCGCGCGATCACGTCGAGCGTGCTCGCACCAATCGAGCCTGTCGCGCCCAATACGGTTACCGCTTTGATCGTCATAACGCGAACGCTATCTGCATAAAAAAAACCACCCGTTCACGGCACGAGCAAAAGGCCCAATACAAAAATTGGCGCGGCGGCGCTGATGCTATCGAGCCGATCAAGCACACCGCCGTGACCCGGCAGAATACTACCGCTGTCTTTGACCCCGCGATGGCGCTTCAACATGCTTTCCAGTAAATCGCCGAGCACCGAAGCGACCACCGTTACCGCTGCGATTATCAACATCGCCAGCAACGGAAATTGCTCCCAGAGTAAACGCCAGGCCAGCGCGGTGAATAAAACGCTCGCGGCGAGCCCACCCCAAAAACCCTCCCACGACTTGCCGGGACTGACCACCGGCGCAAGCTTGTGTCTTCCCCATAGCGTGCCGCTGAAATAAGCGCCGATATCCGCCGCCGCAACCAGAGCAAGCAAAAATATGACCCTCCATTCCCCCTCGGCCTGAAAGCGCAAATAGGCACACGCGAGCCATGACGGCAACAGCGCCAGCCAGCCCAGTAGCAATTGCGCACCGGTTGAGCCCCACCAGGAGGCGCTAGCGGGAAATGTTTTTATGCCGAACCACGCCACGCACCACCACACGGCGGCAACGGCAAATACGCCCTGAAGCACATGTATGCTGGGCGTCGCGGCGAATAAATTCGTCGCACCTAACAATACAATCATGGCGCATGCGGATAACACGCAATAAAGTAATCGCGCAACGGGGCTTACGATACCCGCGAGATCAGCCCACTCCCAACAGCCGAGCAACGTCACCAGCGCCAACACAATTACCAGGGCGCGCGCAGGCAAAAAAATAATGGCCGCAATCGCGGCCAGCGCGAGCACTGCGCCCGTGATGACGCGTTGCTTAAGCAGCGCCGGTGGCTTAGGCATCACCCGACGCCTCAGCGACGATCGTTGCGGATTCGTCGCGGCCGCCAAAACGGCGCTCACGTTGCGCAAATACTTGCAGCGCGCGCAGCATTTCGAGCTCGCCGAAATCCGGCCAAAACACATCAGTGAAATAAAACTCGGTATACGCGCACTGCCACAACAAGAAATTGCTGATGCGCTGTTCACCCGCCGTGCGAATCAATAAATCAGGTTTTGGCAGTTCCGATAAGGCCGTGTGACGATCGAATAACTCGGCGTCGATTTGTTCGGGGCGCAACTCGCCTCTTGCCACTTGCTGCGCCAATGCGCGCGCCGCGTTGACGATATCCCACTGTCCGCCGTAATCGACTGCAATCACAAGATGCGAAGCGGTATTCGTCGCCGTGAGCCGTTCGGCTTCGGCCATTTTCTTTTGCAGACCGGATTTGAGCCGATCGCGCTGACCGATAAAATGCAAGCGCACATTATCTTCATGCAGTTTTTTTACTTCGCTGCCGAGATAAACGGAAAACAATTGCATCAAGGCGGTCACTTCAGCACTGGGTCGCGTCCAGTTCTCGCTGCTGAAAGCGAACAGCGTCAACACTTCCACGCCGTTTTTACGGCAGGTGCGCAGTACCGTGCGAATCGTTTCGACACCCGCGCGATGACCAGCCGCGCCGGGCAAACCGCGGCGTTTCGCCCAGCGATTGTTGCCGTCCATGATAATCGCGACGTGACGCGGAATACGCGACAACGCCTCGTTAAAGGACATGCTCCCGGCGGAATTGGAATCGGTCATAGCGCCCCGGCAATAATCATCGGCAATCGCGCGATGATCGCGTGAATTAAATCGCCATCAAATCCGCTTCTTTCGCGGTGAGGGCTTTATCGGCTTCGGCAATGTATTTATCGGTCAGCTTTTGAATATCGTCCTGCGCCTTGCGTTCCTGATCTTCGCTGATTTCTTTTTCTTTCAGCAACTCTTTGATATCGGCGAGCACATCGCGACGCACATTGCGAATCGACACGCGCGCGTGTTCAGCTTCTTGTTTGGCCTGTTTGATATAGCCTTTGCGCGTATCCTCGGTGAGCTGCGGCATCGGAATGCGAATGACCGTGCCCGCCGTGCTCGGATTCAAACCGAGATCGGATTTCATGATCGCCTTCTCGACGTCCGGCACCATATTGCGCTCCCACGGCGATACCGTCAGCGTGCGCGCGTCCTCGACACCGACATTGGCGACTTGGCTCAGCGGCACTTCGCTGCCGTAATAATTCACGCGAATCGTATCGAGCAGGCTCGGGTGCGCGCGCCCCGTGCGAATTTTGTTGAAATTGTGGCCGAGCACTTCGACGGCCTTTTTCATGCGCGCTTCGGCGTCTTTTTTGAAATCTTCGATCACGAAGTTTCTCCTGTCCTATAGTTCGACACGCTCGCGTTCGCCCCTCGGTCACAACTCAACGAGGGTGCCTTCGTTGCCGCCCATGACGATATTGAGCAGCGCCCCGGCTTTTTCCATTGCAAACACGCGCAACGGCAGATTGTGATCGCGACACAGACAAATCGCCGTCAAATCCATCACCCCGAGTTTTTGATCGAGCACTTCATCAAACGTGAGGCGATCGTATTTAACGGCGTTCGGATCGCGCATGGGATCGGCATTGTAAATGCCATCGACTTTGGTTGCCTTGAGCACCAGCTCGGCGTTGATTTCAATCCCGCGCAAACACGCGGCCGAATCCGTCGTAAAAAATGGATTGCCCGTACCCGCGGCAAAAATAACGACTTCGCCGCGTTCGAGTGCGCGCACCGCGCGACGCCGATCGTAATGATCGACAATGCCGCTCATCGGTATCGCCGACATCACGCGCGAAGCGATATTGCTGCGCTCAAGCGCATCGCGCATCGCCAGCGCGTTCATCACCGTGGCGAGCATACCCATGTGATCGCCGGTGACGCGATCGAGTCCCGCCGCCTGCAACGCCGAGCCGCGAAACAAATTGCCGCCGCCGACAACCAAGCCAACTTGCAGACCGATGCCGACGAGCTGACCGATTTCGAGCGCCATGCGATCGAGAATTTTGGGGTCGATACCGACGCCGTCTTTACCGAGCGCTTCACCGCTCAGCTTCAACAGAATGCGCCTGTACTTTCTTTCGGAAGAACGGTTATCGGAGGAACGCCCCTCTTGGGAACTACCAACGCGAGACTGATTCGACATCGCTTTCTCCGCTTTCACAAACCCATTGCGGCGCCGCCGCAGGTGCTACGACTCAAAAAATCATTGCGACTAAAAAAACCACCGCGACTTAACAAGACGAATCGGGATACGAAAACGGGGCCAATGGCCCCGTGTCTTGATGCGGATACTCAGCCCTTGGCTTGGACTGCCGCAGCTACCTCGGCGGCAAAATCAACTTCCTCTTTTGCGATACCTTCGCCAACTTCAAAGCGCGCGAATTCGACAACATCGGCGCCCCCTTTTTTCACGAGTGCACCAACCGTAGTTTCAGGGTCTTTCACGAACGGCTGATCGAGCAGCGCATTTTCCGCGAGGAATTTTTTCACGCGACCCAGCACCATCTTCTCGACGATGTCGGCCGGTTTGCCGCTCTCGGCAGCCTGTGCCGTGTAGATTTCCTTTTCTTTCGCGATCACGTCAGCCGACATATCTTCTTGCCGAACCACCTGCGGGTTGACTGCCGCAACGTGCATCGCCACATCTTTCGCAAGATCGGCATCACCGCCCTTGAGCGCGACGAGCACCGCGATTTTATTGGTCGAGTGCACATAAAAACCGACCACACCGCTGCCCGCGGAAATCAGCCGCGCGCGGCGCACGCTGATGTTCTCGCCGATTTTCTGCACGAGCGCCTGCCGCGCCGCTTCCAGCTCGCCATCCATCAACGCGGCGATGTCGCTCTGCTTCGACGCGAACGCTTTGTCGACCACTTGATTGACGAACGCCAAGAAGTTGCTGTCGCGCGCGACGAAATCGGTTTCGCTGTTCACTTCGAGCAACACACCGTAGCTGCCGTCGGCCGCCACTTTCGCTGCGACCACGCCATCGGCCGCGGTGCGGCCGGCTTTTTTCGCCGCCTTCATGCCGCTCGATTTACGCAGCTCCTCGATCGCCTTTTCGATATCGCCCTGCGCTTCGACGAGCGCTTTCTTGCACTCCATCATGCCGAGACCGGTGCGCTCGCGCAGTTCTTTTACTAAGGATGCAGTCACTTCTGCCATCGCTAATCTCCTAAATCGGCGGGATCGCACAGCCGGCAATCCCTGAAACTGACACTTTTGAACCGCGCGGAATCACATCGCACGCAATTCAAAACACTGATTGGAAAAAAGGGGGCCAAGCCCCCTTTTATGTATTGCTCGTTGATCGGTATTGCTCGCTTATTCTACCGGTAGCGCGTGGCGCTTATTCGGCAGCGGCTGCGTCGGCTTTAACTTCGACGAACTCATCGGGCGTCGCACTCGTATCGCCGCGACCCGCTAATACAGCTTCAGCCATCGCGGTGGCGTACAACTTCACCGCGCGAATCGCGTCGTCGTTACCCGGTATCACGTAATCGACACCATCGGGATTGCTGTTGGTATCGACCACGCCGATCACCGGGATGCCGAGCTTATTGGCTTCTTGAATCGCAATGCGCTCGTGGTCGACATCAATGATGAACAGCGCGTCGGGCAGGCCGGCCATATCCTTGATACCGCCGATCGAACGCTCGAGTTTTTCCATATCGCGCGTGCGCATCAGCGCTTCTTTCTTGGTCAGCTTGGCGAAGGTGCCGTCCTGACTTTGCGCTTCGAGTTCGCGCAGACGCTTGATCGACTGGCGAATGGTTTTGTAGTTGGTGAGCATACCGCCGAGCCAGCGGCTGCTGACGTAGGGCATGCCGCAACGTTCAGCCTGCTCTTTGATGATTTTGCTGGCGGACCGCTTGGTGCCGACCATCAACACCTTGTTCTTGTTTGAGGCGAGCTTTTTAACGAAACCCAGCGCGTCGTTGAACGCGGGGACGGTATGCTCAAGGTTGATGATATGAATTTTGTTGCGGGCACCGAAGATGTACGGTGCCATTTTGGGATTCCAGAAGCGGGTCTGGTGGCCGAAATGCACACCAGCCTGCAGCATATCGCGCATGCTTACTTGAGACATTTTGAGTTCCTTAGTTTGGGTTAGTCCTCCATGCACCCCAACGATCCACCCTGCTTGCGCGAGGCACCCAGATCGCTGTGACGGTACATGTGCGGCGTTAACTGCGTTAATTTTGTTCCCGCCCTGCGGCGAGCGAATTACCCTCCCTAGCGGGAGACCGCGCTTTATACCACAGTGCCCCGGCGACATAAAGGCAAAAGTCGCGGCCCGCCGCGGAAATTTGGGCAGCGCGAGGTCGCTTGGTTTACAATGCCGGAACGTTTTTCTCTTTCATTTGCACATGCGTCGATTGATCAGCCCGTGACCGTCAACTCCCCCGAACAGCTCGAAAAACTGCGCATCGCCGGCCGCCTCGCCGCCGATGTTCTCGAAATGATCGCACCCTATGTCAAACCCGGCATCAGCACGGGCGAACTCGACCGCATCTGCCATGAATTCATGGTCGATGTGCAGGGCTGCATTCCGGCGCCGCTCAATTATCACGGCTTCCCGAAATCGATCTGCACCTCAGTCAACGAAGTGGTCTGTCACGGCATCCCGTCGGAGAAAAAAATCTTGAAAGAGGGCGACATCGTCAATATCGATATCACCGTCATCAAGGATGGTTACTACGGCGACACCAGTGCGATGTTCCATGTCGGCACACCGCAGCCGCACGCCGAACGCCTCATCAAAGTCACGCAGGAATGCCTCTACCATGGCATCGCCGAAGTTAAGCCCGGCGCGCGGCTTGGCGATATCGGTCACGCCATTCAGCATCACGCCGAGGCGAACTACTATTCGGTGGTGCGCGAATACTGCGGCCACGGCATCGGCACTGTGTTTCATGAAGACCCGCAGGTGCTGCATTACGGCGAGCGCGGCACCGGTCTGATACTGAAGGAAGGCATGATTTTTACGATCGAGCCGATGATTAACGCGGGCAAACGCCACGTCAAACTCAACGCCAAAGACGGCTGGACCGTAAGCACCAAAGACGGCCGCTTGTCGGCGCAATGGGAGCACATGCTCGCCGTCACTCGCGATGGCGTGGAAGTGCTGACCGCGCGCTCCGACGAACCGCTTTTTCGCACAGCTGCACAGTCCATGACACCCGCGCTATAGCTATGACGCTCTCGCTACCCGACAACCTCTTGCCCGCCGAAATCTTCGACGCCGCAACGTTCGGCACGAATCTCGCCAACAACAATTCGCTGCGCGAATGCAAAGCCGCCATCGAACGCGTCTCGAACTATCTCAACGCGAGCTTCGAGCGCGGCGACAATATCCGCGACCTGGTACACGCGCGCGCACTTTTTGTCGATGACTTGCTGCGCTGCATCTGGCGACGCCAGAGCTGGGACGATCGCGAGCCGAGTCTGATCGCCGTGGGCGGCTACGGCCGCGGCGAATTGCATCCGTATTCCGATATCGATCTGCTGATTTTGCTGCCCGAGGACAACGACAGCTGCTTTGCCAACGCCGAAGGTTTCGTCACCTTTCTCTGGGACATCGGCCTGCAAATCGGACACAGCGTGCGCACCGTGCCGCAATGCTACGAGGCCGCAGCCGCGGATATTACGGTCGCCACCAACTTGATGGAGTCGCGCCTCATCGCGGGACCCTCGGCATTGCACAGCGCCATGATCGTCGCGACCGGCCCCGATCGGATCTGGCCGAGCCGCGATTTTTTCCGCGCGAAATGGGACGAGCAAATCGAGCGTCACCGCAAATTCGGCAACACCGAATACAACCTCGAACCGAATGTAAAAAGTTCGCCGGGCGGGCTGCGCGATATTCAAATGATCGCCTGGGTGACCAAACGCCATTTCGGCACGCAGCGCCTCGAAGAACTCGTCGAGCGCGGTTTTTTATCGAGCGACGAACTCAACGCATTAATTAATGGCCGCGATTTTCTCTGGCGCATCCGCTATGCGCTGCACATGCTCGCAGGCCGCGAAGAGGATCGCCTGTTGTTCGACCACCAGCGCACGCTGGCAAAAATATTCGACTACGAAGATACCGACACACAACTCGGCGTCGAGCGCTTCATGCAACTTTATTACCGCTCGGTGCTTGCACTCGGCGAACTCAATGAAGTGCTCATGCAGCATTTCGACGAAGCGATTCTGCGCGCGACCGAGCCGGAAAAAATTCTCGACATCAATCCGCGCTTTCGCGTGCGCAACGGCTATCTCGAAGTCACCAACGACAAGGTATTTGAAAAAACCCCGTCAGCGCTGCTCGAAATATTCGTGCTGATGGCGCAGCACAAACATATCGACGGCATTCGCGCCGCGACTATTCGCTTGATTCGCGACAGCGCGTATTTAATCGACGAAGATTTTCGCAACGATCCGCGCAACACCCGCCAATTCATGGAATTACTGCGCTCGCCGCTCAAAGTCGCGCAGCAGTTGCGACGCATGAATCGCTACGGCATTCTCGGCCGCTACCTGCCCGAGTTCGGCCGCATTATCGGCCGCATGCAGCACGATTTATTTCATATCTACACGGTCGATGCGCACACGCTCGAAGTCGTGAAAAACATGCGGCGCTTTCAATACGACGATGCGCTGGAGAAATTTCCCGTTATCGCGCGCATTGTCGCGCGCCTGCCAAAAATCGAATTGCTGTATGTAGCCGGCCTCTACCACGATATCGCCAAAGGCCGCGGCGGCGATCACTCGGCGCTGGGCGCGGAAGATGTGCAGGCGTTCTGCGAGCGCCACGATATCAACAAGCGCGACAGCAAGCTCGTCGCGTGGCTGGTCGAAAAACATCTGCTGATGTCATCGGTCGCGCAGCGTCAGGATATTTCCGACCCCGACGTGGTGCGCAACTTCGCGCTCGAAGTCGCCGATCAATCGCGCCTCGATTATTTATTCGCGCTGACCGTCGCCGATATCAGCGCCACTAATCCGACGCTGTGGAACGCATGGCGCGCTTCACTGCTGCGCCAACTCTACGCCGAAACCAAACGCGCGTTGCGGCGCGGTCTGGAAGTGGCGGTCGACAAGCACGAATGGATCGAGGAGGCACAGCAGGCCGCCATCGATCAACTCGAATATCTAGGCTTCGGCGAAGACGAACTGCGCGAGCTGTGGGCCAACGTCGGCGAAGATTATTTCCTGCGCGAAAAAGTCGAGGATATCGTCTGGCATACGCAGGCCATTGCGCAACATCGCAATCGCGAAGCGCCCGTCGTACTCATCAAAGAGAGCAGCGAAATTCTGTTCGAAGTGGCGACGCAAATTTTCGTGCACTCGCGCAACCGGCCGCACTTGTTCGCGATGCTCGCCGCCGCCATGGAACAGCTCGACTTGAGCATTCAGGACGCACGACTCTATAACTCCGATGCGGGTTTTATTTTCTACACATTTTTCGTGCTCGATGCGAGCGGCAAACCGATCGCGGACGATACCGCTCGCCTCGAACACATCAAAAACTTTTTGCGCGAGCAACTGAACAAAGCCGATCTGACACCCGAGATCATGCGTAAACGCACGCCGCGCCAATTGCGTTTATTCTCGATACCGACAACGACAACTTTTACCACCGATCGCAGCAAGCATCAGTCGGTGTTGGAAGTGATCACGCCCGATCGCCCCGGCCTGCTCGCGCGCATCGGCCGTATTTTCTATCGTTTCGGCATTCAATTGCAGAATGCAAAAATCACCACGCTCGGCGAGCGCGTCGAGGACGTTTTTTTTATCACCGATAGCCAGCAACGGCCGATCGAAGATCCCGAATTGTGCGCCGCGATTCAAGACGCCATCAAAAAAGAATTAGACGAACGTGCGGCCGCGTGATGCCGACACTGAGCGATGAACAGCGATGAATCCGGATTTAGAAAAACTGCAACCCTATCCGTTTGAAAAGCTCGCGGCATTGAAGGCCGGTATCACACCGCCCGCGCAACCGCATATCGCTTTATCGATCGGCGAACCCAAACACGCCGCGCCCGAAGTCGTACTCGCGGCGCTGCGCGATAATCTCGCGCAATTATCGGTCTATCCAAATTCGAAAGGGTTACCTGAATTACGCGAAGCTATCGCAGTATGGGCGATGCGGCGTTTTCGATTGCAGCAACTCGATCCCGAAACGCAAGTGTTACCCGTGGCGGGAACGCGCGAAGCGCTATTTTCATTTGCGCAAGCGACCATCGATCGCAGTAAAAACCCCCTCGTGATCGCGCCCAATCCGTTCTACCAGATTTACGAAGGCGCGGCGTATCTTGCCGGTGCGCGGCCGTATTTCGTCAACTGTCTCGCCGAGCATCGTTTTCTGCCCGATTTCGACGCAGTGCCGGCAGATGTATGGCGCCGCTGCCAATTGTTATATCTGTGCAGCCCTGGCAACCCGACGGGTGCCGTGCTCGATGCCAGCACGCTGCGCAAATTAGTCGAGCTCGCGGATCGTTACGATTTTGTCATCGCGAGCGACGAATGCTACTCGGAAATTTATTTCGACGAGGCCGATCCGCCGCTCGGCTTGTTGCAACTCTGCCGTCAAATCGGACGCGACGATTATCGCCGCTGCGTGGTTTTTCACAGCTTATCGAAGCGTTCGAATGTACCGGGATTGCGCTCGGGTTTCGTCGCGGGCGATGCGGCATTGCTGAAAAAATATCTGCTCTATCGCACCTATCACGGCTGCGCGCTGCCGATACCGACACAGCTCGCGAGTATTGCCGCATGGCGCGACGAAACGCATGCGCGCTCCAATCGCGAACTCTATCGGCAGAAATTCGATGCAGTGCTGAAAATACTCGGCGGCGCACTCGATGTATCGAAACCCGACGCAGCTTTCTATCTGTGGGCCGGCACCCCGGAAGACGATCGCGAATTCGCGCGCGAATTATTTCACCGCGAAAATGTCACGGTGTTGCCGGGACAATTTCTCGCCCGTGCAAGCGGCGATGTCAATCCCGGTGAAAACCGCGTGCGCATGGCGCTCGTCGCAACGCTCGATGAATGCATCGAAGCCGCGCAGCGCATCGTGCGTTTTGTCAATTCGCGCTGACCCTGTGCAAAATTAATCTTTATGCTCAAGAAAGACCGCGTGCAATTCATCATGCAGCGCTTGCAGGAGCTGTATCCGCAGCCGCCGATCCCGCTGCAGCACCACAACGCTTTTGAATTGCTCATCGCGGTGTTGCTTTCCGCGCAGTGCACCGATGCACGCGTCAATCTCGTCACCCCAGCGTTGTTTGCACGCGCGGGCGATGCGCAAGCGATGGCCAACGTGCCCGTCGCCGAAATCGAGCAATTGATTCGCACCTGCGGCCTAGCGCCGCAAAAAGCCAAAGCCATCAGCGCGCTGTCGAAAATCCTCATCGATAAATACGCAGGCGAAGTGCCTCGCGATTGGGAGGCGCTCGAGGCGCTGCCCGGCGTCGGCCATAAAACCGCCAGCGTGGTGATGTCGCAGGCTTTCGGCGAACCCGCCTTTCCGGTCGATACACACATTCATCGGCTCGCGCAGCGCTGGGGGCTCAGCAGCGGCAAAAGCGTCGCGCAGACCGAGCGCGACCTGAAACGTCTGTTCCCGCGCGAAAAATGGAACGATCTGCATCTGCAAATCATCTATTACGGCCGCGAGTTTTGCTCGGCGCGCGGCTGCGATGGCACTGTTTGCACCATCTGTCGCGCCACACACCCACAGCGCAAACACTCTAAAAAAACCAAAAAGGCCTGATCCGCCTTTTGTTATGCTAGGCACTTGGCGGTTTGGGTAAGGGTGGAAAACAAATCAGATGACAGCAGTCCTCTACGGCATCAAAAATTGCGACACCGTGAAAAAAGCGCGGACGTGGCTCGATACCCATCACATCGAGTATCGCTTCCACGATTTTCGCAGCGATGGACTCGATCTGAAGCAGGCGCAAAACTGGCTGCGCGAACTGGGAGTCGATGCTCTGATCAACAAGCGCGGCACGACCTGGAAACAGCTCGACGAAAAAACGCGCAATGGTTTGACCGCAAACAACGCCGGCGCGCTGATCGTCGTGCACCCCACGCTGATCAAGCGGCCGCTGCTCGACATCGGCCATCAGCGTTTTGTCGGCTTTAACGACGCGATGTATCGCGATATCTTCAAAACACACACGCTGTAATTGCAGCAGGCAGAATTATCATGACACAACCACATTTCGCACTGGGCTTCGGCGTCGGCACAAAAAATAGCAAAGGCGATTGGCTCGACGTGTTCTATCCGCAGCCGCTGCTGCGCCCCAGCGCAACGCTCATCGAAGCGATGCGCAAGGTGTTCGCATTCGCCGGCGGCAATGTTACGCACGAGCTCAACAATACCGAATTGGAAAAACTCGAAGCAGCACTATGCGCCGCCGGTGAAACGGCGCAGGCGGAAATCGTCGCGTCGTTGCAGGAAAGCGTGAAACCGTGCGCAGTGACATTGCTCGCCAGCGATGATTCACCGAAATCGGTGCCCGAAGCGTATTTGAAATTGCATTTGCTGTCGCATCGCCTCGTGCGCCCGCACGAAGTTGCACTCGCGGGTATTTTCGGTGTGCTGCCAAATGTCGCATGGACCAGCGCTGGCGCGATCGATTTGAGCGAATTATCGCAGCGGCAATTGCAGGCGCGTCTGCGCGGCGAATTACTCGAAGTGATGTCCATCGATAAATTTCCGAAGATGACCAATTATGTTGTGCCGAGCGGCGTGCGCATCGCGCACACAGCGCGCGTGCGTCTCGGTGCCTATCTCGGCGAAGGCACCACCATCATGCACGAGGGCTTCGTCAATTTTAACGCCGGCACCGAAGGCCCCGGCATGATCGAAGGCCGTATCTCGGCCGGAGTATTCGTCGGCGCGGGTTCCGATCTCGGCGGCGGCTGCTCGACCATGGGCACGCTGTCGGGCGGCAACAACATCGTGATCTCGATCGGCAAAGGTTGTTTGATCGGTGCCAACGCCGGTGTCGGCATTCCGCTCGGCGATCGTTGCACGGTAGAGGCGGGTCTCTACGTCACCGCTGGGTCAGTCGTTTGCGTATTGGATGGTCAAGGACAGCTCGTGCAAAAAGTGAAGGCGCGCGATCTCGCCGGCAAATCCGATTTGCTGTTCCGCCGCAACTCTTTGAATGGCGCACTCGAGGTGCTGACAAACAAATCCGCGATCGAACTCAACGCCGAATTACATGCGCACAATTAATCGCCCAAATACAATTAATTGCATTTGGGCGATTAATTGTATTGACGCGATCAATTGCACACACCGTATCTGAATGTGCAGCGCTGGACGAGTCAGCCGTTGAACAGCGATCCGCTGCCGCGCGCGTCCCACCACACCGGACCGATGGGCCGCGCGGCGACCTGGGCGCCACGCAAATTCTCGATGCGGCCGCCGGCGCGTAAAAACATTTCGGTTTGCTGCGCAATTTCCTGACGCAGACGCTCGCGAGAAGTTACAGTAAGCGCATCGCGATCGTTCATTTTCACACCTCCCTCAATCGAGCTGTGAATAAAACTTAGCGCTTTCAAATGACAATGCCGCGAAATTTTGATGACACAAAACTTTCACGACACATAACTTCCGTAACCCAACGTTTGGGCACGAGCACGCGCCATTTTTGAATTGCGAACGATGACAACAAACGACTTATCTCCGACCCTGCAACTCACACTCGATTTGATGCGGCGCCGCTCGGTGACGCCGATAGACGACGGCTGCCAAGAAACGATGATGCGGCGCCTGCGCGCAATCGGTTTTGAATGCGTGCCGCTGCGTTTCGGCGATGTCGAGAATTTCTGGGCCGTGCGCGGCAATACGGGGCCCATCTTCTGTTTTGCCGGTCATACCGACGTTGTGCCGACCGGCCCCGAGCAGTACTGGCAATCGCCGCCGTTCGAGCCGACATTGAAGGACGGGAAATTATTCGGACGCGGCGCCGCCGACATGAAAGGCAGCCTCGCGGCAATGATTACCGCGTGCGAAGGTTTTGTTGCAACGAATCCTCAACACAACGGCCGCATTGCATTTTTAATTACGAGTGATGAAGAAGGTGTCGCCAGCGACGGCACCGTGAAAGTCGTCGAATGGCTTGAGCAACGCGGTGAAAAGATTCGCTGGTGCGTGGTCGGTGAACCGTCATCATCGCAACGGCTCGGCGATACGATCCGCAACGGCCGCCGCGGCTCGCTGAACGGAAAATTAACCGTGCGCGGCGTGCAAGGTCACGTCGCCTATCCCGACAAAGCACGCAATCCAATTCATCTTGCCGCGCCTGCTCTTGCGGAATTAGCCGCGCAAACCTGGGACAACGGCAATGCGTTTTTTCCTGCCACCACGTTTCAGATTTCCAATATCCATTCCGGCAGCGGTGCCACCAATGTCATTCCCGGTGAACTCGAAGTATTGTTTAACTTCCGCTTCTCGACCGAATCGACCGAAGCACAATTGCGCCAGCGCACCGAAGCGATTTTGCAAAAACACCAGCTCAATCACGCAATCGAATGGTCGCTCAGCGGCGCGCCATTTTTAACTGCAAAAGGCGATTTAGTCGAAGCAACGCAAAATGCAATTCAATGTGTTGCCGGCATCGAGACTGAATTAAATACCGGCGGCGGCACATCGGACGGAAGATTTATCGCACCGACCGGCGCGCAAGTGGTCGAGCTTGGCCCCGTCAATGCGACCATTCACAAAATCGACGAACACGTCATCGCTACGGATTTAGATAAGCTGTCGTCGATGTATGAAAAAATTATGGAACAGTTGCTCGCTTGACCATTATTATTTTTTTCGTATAAACCAGCAGCGATGGATATTTTGCGAGCGCTCGAAATCGGGATCGAGCGACCACGCGGTAACATCCTCGACCAAAAATATCTCGCTCACCACCAAATCGAGCTCGAAGCGGTGCTTGTTGGTGGAAAATATTAACAACCCATCCTGCGCAAGCACGCGCATCGCCTGATGAATCAGATCGACATGGTCGCGCTGAATATCGAGCGTATCTTCCATGCGCTTTGAGTTTGAAAATGTCGGCGGATCAAGCAGGATCAAATCGAACTCTTGCTTACACGTCGCCAGCCATTTTCGACAATCAGCCTGCTCGAAATGGTTGCGCGCTTCGCTCAGTCCATTCAGCGCAAAATTACGCCGCGCCCAATCGAGATACGTTTGCGACATATCGACGCTGGTCGTCGTTTTCGCGCCACCGAGCGCTGCATGCACACTCGCCGTCGCCGTGTAGCAAAATAAATTCAAGAAACGCTTACCGCGCGCGCGCTCTGCGATTTTGAGTCGCACCGGGCGGTGATCCAAAAACAAACCTGTATCGAGATAGTCGGTGAGATTGACAAGCAGACGCGCCTCGCCTTCGCGCACTTCGATAAACTCGCTGTGCTGTGCGACGCGTTGATATTGTGCCTTGCCGCGCTGACGTTCGCGTTGTTTAAGTACGACTTTTTGCGGCGCTACATTTAATGCCTGCGGAATTGCCGATATCACCTCTCGCAGTCGCTGCGTTGCAGCGGCAGCATCGACCGAAGCCGGCGCCGCGTATTCAGCAACGTGCACCCAATCTCGATAGCAGTCGACCGCCACCGCGTACTCCGGCATATCGGCATCGTAGAGTCGATAACACTCAATACGATTTTTTTCGATCCACTTCTGTAACCGCTTGCGATTTTTCTGCAGGCGATTCGCAAACATCCGTGCACCCGATGTTAACTCGCACGCGACAGAGACGTCGCCACCGCCATTGCTCACAGGCTCCGCGGATGTTCTTTTCGAAGCTTCGATGAAATAGCGCGGGTCGATATCGAACAGCAACAATTGCGCAGGAATCGCACCGTTAAAAAATCGGTATTGTTTGTTGCTGCGCAAACCCATGGTTTTACCGAGAGCGGGATTGCCGGTGAAAATCGCTGCGTGCCAACCTTGAAACTCTGCGCGCAAACGCTCGGCCAAATGCGCGTACAGATGCCGCAGACTTTCCTGCTCGCCGAGACGCTCACCGTAGGGTGGGTTGGTGATCACAAGCCCCGTGTTGATTTCGCAATGCGTCGGTTTTACAAATTGCGCAAGCTCTTTGCGCAACACGCGTACCTTGCCGGTCAATTCGGCGCGCTCGATATTTTCTTCCGCGGCGCGAATCGCCGCAGCGCTGGCGTCGTAGCCGCGAATTTCCGGCCACTGCCGCGCGAACGCGTGTGCTTTGCGCTGCATCGCATCATCATGCACGCGCCGCCAGACAGCCGCATCGTGTTTGCGCCACTGCTCAAACGACCAGCGTTTGCGCCAGACACCGGGCGCAATATCCATCGCCATCAGCGCGCCCTCAATCAGCAACGTACCTGAACCGCACAGCGGATCGAGTAACGCGCCGCCGCGAGCCGCAATGCCCGGCCAATTCGCACGCATGAGCAAAGCCGCCGCGAGATTTTCTTTCAGCGGCGCCATTCCGCCCTGCAAGCGATAACCGCGGCGATGCAAGCTATCGCCAGCCAAATCGATGCTGACCTGCGCCTGATCGCGCGCCAAATGCACATTCAGGCGCCAATCGGGATTTTTGAGATCGATGGATGGGCGCTTGGCGCAGCGCCAGACGAATTGATCGACCACGGCATCCTTGGTCTTTTGCGCGCCAAATTGCGTGTGTGTTATCGCATGGTTGCTGCCGTTGAAATCGACGGCAAAGGTCAATTCGGGCAAAAAATGTTCGTGCCATTGCACCTGCGCTACGCCGTCGTACAGCGCCTGCGCGCTATCGACGCGGAAATTCGCCAGCGGTAGCAAGATGCGATTGGCCAATCGCGACCACAGACAACAGCGGTAAGCCACCTCAAGCGTGGCACGCACACTGACGCCAGCCAGGTGCCGTTTGTGCAATTCAGCACCAAAGCTCGTCAACTCGTCCGCCAACATATCCTCCAATCCTTTTGGGCAAGTCGCGGTGATGATAAAAATTGGGGACATGATGGTGAGGCCTAAGCTTCTAGACAATATGGCTATAACCTGCGGCGGTTTAAGCAAAGCCCGCTCGCGATCACATTTTGATCAGCTACAACAGATTGATATATAAGCGAAATATTTACCTATAACCAGCCAAGCTAAAATGCATACGGCCTAGAAGAGTTTGGTATTCGACGACTACGGACTGCATTTGCTCTTATTCATGAAGTGGATCGCGCGGCATTCTAGCACTTCCTCTCCGCCCCTCGAATCCAATCCTTCTTTGAAATACCCAGCAAGGAGTAGTTGCCTCATGAAGAAACAGAAACGCGATTTGCACGAACGCGCCTATCAACGCGGTTATCGAGCCGGTCTTGAGGGTCGCCATCTCGACATTTGCCCACATAAGCAGGATGCCATGCGCAGTCAATGGCTGGCGGGGTGGCGAGAGGGCCGTATCGATAACTGGGGCGGCTTGAACGCGATGTCGGGCGTGCAGAAAATGGCAATGCGCTGAGGTGCCACTTTTCATTCGATCGCTCATTAATCTATTCACTTCTCCTCAACAGTAGAGTTCAGCCCGTCTCACGACGGGCTTTTTTTATTACCCGCAGCATACCTCACACGCATCATCTCACTCGAACAGGCCGCGCAAACCCCCTGAAAATACTCCGCTTTGTGGACCACTGAAACGCTTGCACACCCGCCGACGCGTCAGTAGACTGGCGATCGCGCCTATACCTTCGTTCCTCGTCATAACAACATCGGAGAGCATCATGAAGAAAAGCTACTTGGTCATGTCCGCACTGGCACTGAGCCTTGGCCTCACCGCCTGCGGCAAGAAAGAAGAACCGACTCCGGCACCCGCTCCGGCTGAACAAGCTGCGCCGGCTCCGGCAGAGGCGCCTGCTCCAGCTCCTGCTCCCGCTGAAGAAGCTCCCGCAGCAGACTCCTCCTCCACCGCGCCCGCAGAGAATACGGCTGCTCCGGCAGAACAACCTGCTGCTCCGGCTGAAGAGAAAAAATAATTATCGCGCGACGATAATTACGTAAAACAAAAGGGGGCGTAACTGCCCCCTTTTTATTGCATTGAATTTATTTCACTGCTCACTTTGACAATTTCATGTTCGTTCATTTTCAGCGAAATAATATTTCACCGACATGCACTCAAAATTTTTACATGCAAGTTATTAAGCTAAGCGCGACCACCACCTTCCTTGAGTAGTCGTACTTTTTGACGATACATCAAACCATCGGCGATACGAAGCCAATCGTCGACGGATTCAATATCCTCATCGCTACTGCATGCAACACCCGCGGAAAAACGTAGGATAATACTGCTGCCATCTTCATTATCAATAACTACCGGCGCTAACGTCGATATTAACTGCAACGCCTGTTCTGCATCGGTTTCGCGCAACAAGGCGACAAACTCGTCGCCGCCGTAGCGACATAGCTCATCCGTTGTGCGCAAACGTGCCTTGATTTGCTCGGCAAAGGCAATCAAAGCGCGATCGCCGATATGATGGCCGAAACTATCATTAATCTCCTTAAAGTTATTCAAATCAAAAAATACAACAGTACTTGAGCGCCCATAGCGTCGCGCAAGCAACAGCGCTTTTTCCGCCTCCTCGAACAATGCGACACGATTCAAACAACGCGTCAAGCCGTCGCGGCGCACACTTTCTCGCAGGCGCAGATTGGTTTCGCGTAAACGGCTGTTGAGTTCGTGCAATTCATCGCGCGCAATCATCTCAGAGCTGATATCAGTTGCGCTGGCTATGCGGTACAGCAACTCGCCATTGGTATCGTAGATACCTCTGCCAAGTTCGCGTATGTAGCACATCTCGCCATCGTCGCGCAGAATCCGATAATTCATTTCATAATTATCCCCGTCACAAGTTTGCAGTACGTGGCGAACACGGTCCGCATCGTCAGGGTGAATCAGCTCGCGATAACTCGACGGACTCGCGAAAAAACTGTCTTTGGTGCGACCGGCCAATGTCTCCAGTGCGGCATTGACAAAAATAACTCGGTGTTCAGGAGATAGCAGCCACACGGCAACGGGTACCTGAACGGCGATAGCGATAAACTTTGCATATTCACTGTGCGCGATTTGCTCCGCCAAAACGTACTCGCCGATATCGGCGGCGGACACAATAAAATGCACGGCGCGACCGCGGCTGCGAATCATGCGAATAGCCAATCGCACCCATATACTGTGGCCATGCGAATGCAGCAAGCGACCCTGCAATTCGCGCGCATCGCCTGAGTCCGCTGCCAATTCGTTCAACACAACATTGACGATGCCAAGATCATCGCTGTGCAATAGGTCAGGCAAATAAAGAGTGCTCAGCTGCTCCTCATCGAAACCACATAAGACGCGCAGTGCATGATTGGCCCGCACAATGCGGCCATCTAAGGCCAGTTGACACAAACCAACCGGAGCGTGCTCGAACAAACCGTCCTCGCCCGCCGCGATTGATCGATCACGATGTTTCTCGATGTCAATCGCAGACGACACTGTCGCACGATTCGCTCCTAGATATGTCGCTAAAGCCCATCCCAATGCAGCAGTGATTACCAATCCGCCAACAATCACTATGATCATGCCACCATCCGTCCATTTTTAAAGCGTCGCGCCCCGCGGGTCCGAAATGCAAACCGATCCAAACGCGCATGTTTCCACTAATTTTGCCGAGAGTTGCTTGCGACGATCCCAAATAAAACGTTCACCGTCACCGCGACAAGCTGCCAGCGTGATTGAAATAACGCACAACAGCATAAGCGAGTATCAGCAAACTAACTAATCGTTATTTACTCTAAGTTTTCAAAAATTTTCACTTTCTGGTTATTCTTGTCGACGAAATATCTGGTGAACAAAATATAAGGCGGGATATTTGCGCGGCATCGATAACATCCAGCAGCAATGCTATCGATGCCGGTTGTGTAAAACTCAGCCCACTTGACGCAGACGCGGCCGACCACGCGGGCGCGGGCGCACTTTCTGACCGCAGCGGTGTTCGATCTCGGCGCGAAACTCCTCGCCTCCGTAGACGCTGCCTTGTACGACGTTAATGTTGATCTCCTTGACCACCTCATTCGCCAACGGAATTACCGCCAGCTCGCGGTAGCGTGGATAGCACTCGGCGGGCGTGTCGGCGAGGCAGAACCAGATGGCGTGGTCGTGAACGAAATGCGAGGCCGCACCGACGTGCTGACGATAGCTGCTCCAGGGATAATCGAACGGGTCGGTGACGACACCGCTAATCGCAGCAAGCGTATCGACGTACCGATAGCAATTGAGCATGTGCTCACCCGCTTCGACCAAACACGATTTGTAGCGGCCCTGCCACAGCGTGCCGGCGCGATCGTAGCGTCGATTGAAATACTGCACGTAACGCCGCCCCAACGATTGCATCATCTGCGGCACCCCCAGCTCCGCGTGTGGCGTGACCAACAGTTGCACACGATTCGGCAATAAAGCGTACGCGTGCAAATCGCAATCGTACTGCGCAGCCGCTTGGCGCAAACTCTCAAGATAGAATTGGTAGTCATCGCGGTAATTAAACGTGCGCGCCCAATTGATTCCCGTGAGCACCACGCATTGAGGAATATCACTAACGGTAAAGCGCGTTGGTCTTGGCATCGGTCACTCCTTTGCAGCTCGGGCGGCTGCCATAAATCATTTGGCGTTGCGGAGTGAGTTCAGCAATTTACTTGCCAAGGATCTCCAAGCAGACTGCAAACCCACGTGGCACCTCAGGTTTGCAGCAAAATACAGCCTCCGTTTACGCGTCGAACCACCCCATCCCGGCCCCAGGTAACCGCATAACTGCACCAGCCTGGCGCAATCGCGAAAGCGGGTTTAAGACCCGAACGATCGCAGCGCTAAGACCGTGACGAGCCCCCAAATACAGCTCAACGCCAAAACCGATAACAGCGGTATTAACGCGAAGTGCAAACCGCCATGCCCCAAAACGGGAATGACGACAATCTGTAACGCCGCAGCGATGAATCCCCAAAACAAGCCGCGCACTATCCAGTTGTTACGCACCAGCGGCAACAAAAATAAAAATCCTGCAACGCCACTCCAAACGATGCGCGCATAAATTCCTGACGGATATTGCGCACCCGCCAAATGCGCGGCCAGCCCCGTCGAAGCCGCAAAGCGCGCGCTGCCCCAAACCGCTCCGCTCTTCGCGAGTGCGCCAGCACTGCCGGCAGAAAAACACAATGCCATTTCGCGCAACCATTTCTGCATAATCAATTTCTCTCTCGTTATCTATTGTTTTCTTGTTAATAAATACACAGCTAACGCTCGACGCTCCTCAGCACTGAGTGGAAATACCGGCATTGGCGGCGTCGGCGCAACAAAAAATTCCTGCAATTGCGCAACACTGTAGCGCGCCGATAAGTTTTTCAATTCGCGCACGCGATGCAATTCGTTGGCAAAACGCGGATCGTGGCAACTCATGCACGGATATTGTCCGAATAATTTTTCGCCCTGCGCCGCGAGCTGCGCGCGCTCGACTGGCGTCAGCGCCTGCAATGCGCTGTCGATCCGCGGCGCAGTCGACACCGGAAGAATCGCGGCCGCCGTTGCCGCTTCGCCGTAGGCAACGCGATAAATCGCGCCGGCGTAATCGTCGGAAACGTAGATTGCGCCGTCGGGACCTTCGGCAACGTCGACAGGGCGGCCGATCACATCACCGTGTTGTTCAAAGCCCGTCAGAAAATCGGTTTGCTCGATAGCGCCATCGGCACGCCAATGCAATGCCACTACCTTGTAGCCATCGAGCGTGCTGCGATTCCATGAACCGTGCAACGCCACCAACGCCGTGTGTTCGTAACCGGGCGGCACCTTGGCGTGGCGTAAAAAATGAATGCCGAGCGGAGCGTTGTGCGCGCGAAAGCCAAATGCCGGTGAAATCGCCGTGCGCAATAAAGCTTCTTTGCCTTTACCCATATCGGGATCGAGCACACCAAAACCGTTGATGTACGGCCAACCGTAAAAACCGCCTTGCACGATGCGATTCAACTCGCACGGAGGAAAATCATCGCCGAGCAAATCGCGGCCATTATCGGTTGCGTACAGCTGCTGATCCCACGGCGCCCAATCCATGCCGACGCTATTGCGCAAACCGCTCGCGTAAATTTCACCGCCGCTGCCATCCAGATGAAACCGCATCATCGTCGCGCGCCGCTTATCGGTTTCCTCGCAGACATTACAGGTTGATCCTTGCGTGACATACAAATAGCCATCGGGGCCGACGCGAACGGTTTTCGTCCAGTGATTGCCGTTGCCGGTCAAGCCGGTAACGATGCGTTGATAGTCACCGCGCAACTGCCCAGTGGCCTCGTCGAAACGCACGCGGCCAATGGCATCGGTCTCACCCACATAAAGCCAGCCATCGGCAATATCGAGCCCGTGCGGCTTCGATAAACCGCTCAGCAATACCCGACGACTTGCGGGTCGCCGCGGATTTTTTGAATCGCGCTCGAGCAGATCGATTTCGCCCGCGCGCGGGCGCGACACCAACAAATCGCCTGCCGCTGTAAACCGCAACATGCGCACCGCGCGCAAATCGCTGGCATATTCAGTAACGTTAAAACCCGCTGGCGCTCGTAAGCGTTGCGCGACCACGGCAGCGCTCGGCGATGGCACGCCGCTGCCCAGCGCAACATTCAACAGCATTTTTGGATTGGCGACCGGGATCGGATGAAAATGCAAATAGACCGCGCCAGCGCCGACGATTAGCGCAATGAGCGCGAGCAGGCTTAACGACAGTTGCTTAACGATACGTAAAAATCGTTTTAAAAAATGCAGCATGGCTGGACGCTTTCTTTGATGTCGGCGCCTAGCTTAACAGCTTATCGAATGCGATATTAATCGTGTGTAAATGAGCTTGAACTCAAGCGATGCGCTCGCCGAATGAGTCGCGCGGAAATACATCGATATGCGCGAAGCGATGCTCATGGGAAGCCATCAGGTACGCATTGAAACCGGCTTGCCGCAAGAGGAATACCGCGAGCTCGCTGCGGCGGCCGCCATGATGCGTCACCAAATGCAATCGCGTTTTGTCGAGCAGCGCGAGCCGCGAACGCAGCAGCGGAATCGGAACATTGGCGCTGGCGGGCAGCGCATCGTGGCGAAACTCGACGGGAAAGCGCACGTCGATAATCGCCAACGATGAATCTGTCCCGGCCGTCAAACTGCGCTCCATCATCGTATCGTCGGCTTGGCGCACAAGATGCGGGCGTACCAGCTGGTCGAATATTTGACGGTCCAAGCGCGCTATCGCGCCATCGCCCTCCATCATCACCGTCGCGTTGCGCAGCGTATCGGCAACCAGCGACTCCTCGCCAAAATAATCGCCGGGGATCAACGCGATTTCTCGGCCCGCACCCACACTGTGCTCATCGATACAAACGCTGGCGATACCGCGCGTTAAAATATAAATTGCATCGCCCGTCTCTCCTCGACGCACGATGGCCTCGCCTTTCTCGGCCTCGCGATGCTCCAATTTCGACAGCAATTGTTGAATACATGCGGCCGGCAAGTTTTGCGCGAGGGGCGATTGTAAAAACCGCGACATCCAATCGACCGCGACGGCGCCATCCGAAACCAAGTAGTCTTCGCTGAGATCGGTTTCGTGCAATGCCGCCACGCTGTAATCGTTCGATGCGGTCGATGCCAAACTGCGGTCGAGTAAATCGCGCGACACCTGCACGACAACGCAATCCTCTAACGCCACGACTTGGCCGCCATCGCTCAGCAATAAATAATCGAGCGGTTGTAATGCGGGCGCAACGCCAGCTTGCAGAGTTTCGCGATCGAAAAAAGAACGGCGCAACTCGGCGCTGCCGCTGAGTAAATACGTCCACTTATCGGGCTGAGCCGCGCCACGCCGCAACAATGTTTGCCCGCGTTTGCACTCGCGCGTATCAATTTTGGCATTGAGCGACTGGAGCTCCTGATGATCGAGCTGGTGAAACGGATAACAGCGGGCCAATAAATCGAGCTCATTCACGATAAACCTCATCGGGCACCCAGTGCCGTCTTATGTTTGGAAAACGAGCGTCGTTTTCCATTTGCCAAAAAGTGCCGTGCTTTGTCGGAAGTGAGCAAATTATGGTTAGGTTCCACGAACGCAGCTTTGAACTACCTCCCATAACGCCGCTCCCGGGTGAGAGCTAGCTCACAGCTGCGCGTAATACGTAGACCGAAAGAAAACCGGTTTTTATGCCGGAAAAGTGAGCTTTTCAGAAAGTGACAAAAACTGTCGGCGCGCGCCGAATTGGAAGGGGTTAAGCACTCGGCAGGAAATCGAGCGAATAATTAACGCGCGTGCGCAACACATCGGCACTGCCGAAATTAATTAAACGAATGCGTGCAAGAATTTTTGTAATGAGATCGTTATCGCTGAGCTCGCTCGAAATCAATTTCACCGCGGAAACTTCGCCGCTCGGCTCGATTACCATTTCGAAAACGAATTTACCTTGCAGGGTCGGGTCCTGCCGCAATGCGCGATTATAAATCGCGAATATGCCGCCCTTCTGCTGATCCATGATGCGCCGAATCGCCTCGTCGCTGCGACCGCCGCCGACATCGCTGCCTGCGACGAGATCGCCTTTTTTTCCCGTGCCTTTGCCCGTTCCCGTGCCGACACCCGAACCCTCGCCGTGACCACGGCCGCCGGCTTCGGTGCTGAGCCCGCCGAGACCGCTAGGGCTATCAATGCGCGTCGTTTCGCGGCCCGATAACGCGATGCCGCCGGTGTCGGTGCTCAGCGCCGCGGTGTTGATGCCACCGCTGCCACCCGTCGCTTTGCCCGCGATAATCGAACGTTCGGTTTTCGCCGCCGTGCTCGCACCGCGCGTTAAATTGCTGCGCGTCACTTTCGACACATCGACGCTCTCGCGCATATCGGCGAGATCGTCTTTGAATTGCAATATTCCCGATTTCGCCGCTTTTTCGCGCGCCTGCTGCATCAATTCAACGGGGGCTTCTTTGCCGCCCTCTTTGCCTTTTACCGGGCTCGCCGTCGTCGATGGCGGAACCGGTTTTGTCACGGGCGGCGCGGGTTTCGGTTTGAGCTTTTGCTCGGCTGGCTTTTCTTTTTCAACCGGTTTTTCTTTTTCGAGAGGCTTTGGCACTTCAACCGGTTTCGGCAACTCGACTTTCTGTAACGCGATATTGGCCAATTGCGCCGGCAAATCCTTTGGTTCTGGATGCACGACGGGCGGCAGTTTCAGCAGTGCCACGATCAGCGCGAGCACCACATAAATCGCGAGCAGCGTCGTCAGAATTTTGCGAAAACGCGAATCCTCGTCGTAGCTCGACGACCACGGCAATTTCGGATTGGGTACGCGCACGACTACCACGATTACGCTCCCGGCGCCGCTGCTGGCGGCTGAGCATTTGTGTTAGAAGTGCTGGGCGCAGCGCCGGGTGTTGTAGTACCGCCTTCCGGCAATGCCGCAACCGCTAAAGATATATCGCGAAAATCCGCCTGCGCGCAGGTCGTCATCACCCGCTTGAGCAGACGGTACGGAATTTTTTGATCGCCCATGATCGTCACCGCATGGCCGCGCGCCTTTTCTTCGGCGCTCACGTCGAGTTTGCGCGAGGCCCAGAGATCGAGCTCTTTTTGCAGCGGCGCGATCACATCGTCGTTCGCCGCCAAAACATCGGCGACGCTCGCCACTTTGCGCCCCTGCACGATGATGTCGTCGGCGTTGACCTTGATCAGCACGGTTTCCTCGGCGCGGCGTTGCGCGGTGGAATCGGGAAGCTTGATCGTTTTATCGAGCTCCAGCACTTCGACGTTGCCGGTATTCACCATGAGAAAAAACAGCAGCATGGTGAAAATATCGATGATCGGCACCAGTGTCAGCTTCGCCGCCGCAGTCATGCGGCGATGATTGCGCGCCATGCGGCGCGCGCGCATCGACGCCTTCACGGTTTAGCTCCGGTTGTGGCGGCATTGTTCTGCACTGAGCTGTCGGGAGGCGCATCGCCAAACGAAATATCGGGAAACAATTCGGCATCGACCACGCTCGTCACGAGCGTGGTTTTGTACGAGCGCACCGTATCCATCGCCGTAACGATACTTTGATACGGTGTGTCGGCCTCCGATAAAATCGTGATGTTCTTTTTTTCAAGCGGTCCGCCCATGTCCGCGGGGCGCAGTTGCAATTGCCGCTTCACCTCTTGCAACACCGCTGACAACAGCGCGTAATCGTGTACACCATTCGCGGTATCGGGAATCGTTTTCAACGTTTTACCACGCGGATAATTCACCACGAGCTTGTCCGAGCGAATCACCAATTCGACGTCTTCATTCTGCAATTCATTCGCGGCGCCATTGCCGCTCGCTGCGTTCGGCAATTTCAAATCGAGCACGGTGATATGCGAAAACACAACGCTCACGAGCAGAAATGGCACCAGCGCCACCAGCAAGCTGATGAACGGCGTCATGTCGAGATCGGCTGCTTCTTCCCGATAGGCGCGCACGCGACGCATGGCCATAACAATGATTCCGCGCTGCTAATCGATAATGACGTTTATTCGCCCGAACGTGTCTGCTGCGCGAGTGCGCGTTTATCCGACAAAATGTTCAAGCATTTCACGCCTGCCATTTCCAAGCTGTCGATAATTTCGGTGGTCTTGGTTTGTAGCAATGTGTGAATCAGCAACATCGGAATTGCCGACGACAAACCGAATGCGGTCGCGTTCATCGCTTCCGCGATACTGGCCGAAAGCATCTGCGCCTTCTCCGCGGGATTGACATTGGCGACCGCGGCGAACGCGCTGATCAAACCGGAAATAGTGCCGAGCAAGCCGAGCAGCATCGCGATGTTCGCGAGTGTGGCGAGATATTGCGTGCGCTTTTCCAAGCGCGGCAGCGCTTCCATCACACCCTCCTCCATCGCGTACTCGATATCGTCGCGGCGCTGCGTGTGCGCGAGCCGCGCAATGCCCGAGGCAATAATGCGCGAGACCGGAGCACTCGACGAATTGGCGAAGCCGAGCACGCCTTTGAAATCGCCTTTTTGCACCAGCGGCAGAATTTCATCGAATGCCTTGCGATTCGAGCTGCGCGCCGCAGTCAGGAAGATCCAGCGCTCCACCGAAATCGAAACCCCGAAGACGAGCACGACGGCGATCGGAAACATGAAGAAGCCGCCTTCTTGGAAAAAGCGGATAGCAGAATGAAATAATTCCATGATGATGCCCTACGATTGCATGTCCTACGGATTTTAACGGCGAAACTCGCTTGTTTTGTCGAAACTCACTTGTTTTGTCGAAACTCACTTAGCTATCAACGCTGCCGCTCGATCAACTATAGCGGCTTTTTGTTACCGCGCGGTTGTGACGCGCGACACGCTCCAAAAACTGCTAACGGCTCGACAGTTTCATAACTCGTGCGCCAGTTGCTACTGGTTGGTTTCCGATCGGTATTTCAACTCGCGCTGAAATTCCTCGCGATCGACCGGCGCAAACACATCGTCGAGCATGGGCTTGATGGGCTGCATTAATTGATCGGCGTTGCCGGGCGGCTGCCAGGGCACGATGTAGAGCACCTTCGGCTGCTCTTGATTGCCCGTGATCGTACTGTGCAAGACCACGGTCGCGTCGCCGGATTTTTTCTCGGCCGGAGCCGCCATTGCCGACATCGCAACCAACAGCAACGCATTCGCAAAAATAACGGATCGCATCGCAGCCCCCTATTGCGCCGATTTAAGCCGGCGCTGTAAATCGACGACCCAACCGTGCACCGGACTTTTCTCGTCGCCGCTCAATGCCAGATAGCGCTGGTATTGTGCAAGCGCCTGCGGCAATTTGCCCATATATAAATCGTAGAGAATGCCGAGATTAAGATGCGTCTCCGCGCGATCGGGCGCGAGCGCGAGCGCTTGCAGATAAATCGCTTCGGCTTCCTGCATGCGCGTCTGGCCGCGCAGCCAAATGCCGTATTGATCGTAGGCCTCGATATTGTTCGGATTGACTTGCAAGGTCTGCTTGAATTCCGCCTCCGCCAATTGCGGTCGCTGCGTTTGCGCGTACAGCAGCGCGAGATTGAGATGCGGCCCCGACAATTGCGGATATTTTTCCACTAATTGTTTCAGTTGTTGTTCGGCCTGATCCCAATGCTGCTCGCGCTGCGCCGCCACCGCGCTGTCGAACAGCGTTTGCGCGGCTGCCGGCACTTCGGCAGCCGCAGGTGTCGCCGTTGGCGGTTTCGGTGCCGATGCATGACAGGCGGCGAGCGTAACAAGCAGCGCGCAATTCGCAAGCCACCGCAACCGCTTAACGAATCTCATCGCTCACCGCCATTTTCGTTTCGGGTTTTTTGTAGCGTGCCGGCAGCAATTTTTCGAGCACGACGAAACTCTTTTGCACCCACTCATCGTTAATTCCATTCCAGCTACGCTGCGCGTTGCCTTCATGCACGGCGATCGCTTTTTCTACGAATGGATCGGCCTGTTCCTCAAGCAGCACCTCGTACTGCTCCTTTTCCAGGTCGTTCAAATTTTTCGGCCGCTCCGATTTAATCAAATCGTCGCTCAGTGTCGCGTAAATTTCGCCGATACGATAACTCGCCTTGGTCGCAAACTGTTGCACACCATAATCTTCGCAACGCTTGTACGCCGCGAGCGCCGATTCGAGCGCTGCTTTTTTCTTCTTCAAACTCTCTTTAAGCGGCAGCGTCAATTTCACCGCGACAAAATTGCGATAGGCCTCTTCCGCGAACTCGTCCTGCGCTTGCGCGGCAAGGAAACGCGAGCGATCGCTGCGCGCACTGCCGGCCGCGGCATCGGCTTCGATAATTTGTTGCAGAGCCTGCTTACGCAAGTCGTTCGCGCCGAGCTGTTTATACAATTCGCTGAGCTGATAGCGCGCTTCCAGCGCGGGTGCAAACGGCTGCGGATACGTCTGCACATATTCGCGGTAACGTTCGACCGCCTTATTTTTGTCGTCAATATTGTTGCTGCCGCCGGCTTTTTGATACAGATCCGCCGCACTGAAAAGCGCCTCGCGCCGCGCGGCGGGATCGTTGTCTTCGTGCGCGACACGCGTCAGCTCCGCTGCCGCTGCTTCGAATTGCCCGCTCTGCTGATACGCGACTGCAAGTTTCGCCGCCACTCCCGCGCTGAGCGGGTCTTTCGGAAAGCGCGTGCGCAAATCGGTCAGCGTGTTGATCGCGCTCTGCCATTGCGCGCTCTCCATAAATTGTGTCGCGGCATCGTACTGCGCATTGATGCGAATACTTGAGTTCGGCGCGACCTCGGCAACGCGCAAGAATTGCTGCGCCGCGGCGAGCTTGTCGCCGCTCGCGAGTTTTTGTTCGCCCTGTTTATACACCGCTGCCGCGAGCCGATCTTCGATGGCACCGCGCTCTTTATCGTCGTGCGGCATCACACCCAATGCGGTGCGATAGCCCAGCTCCGCCGCCGCGTAATGTTGCTGCGCAAATTCGCCGTGACCGACGATCAGCGCCGCGCTGCGTTGCAAACGCGTTTCCGCACGCGGTTGCCATTGCAGCACAACGCTCGCCGCCGCCACTGCCGACGGGTAATCCTTGCGTTCAAATAACTCATCGGCCGCATGCGCCTGTACAACGACAGCGCGCGGATCCTGCGCATACTGTTTCGCGAAGCGCAGCTCGCTATCGATTTTCAATTGCTGCCAATTGTCTTTCTGCGCTTCGGGTACGCGTTTAATCTGCTCTTCATACGCAAGCAGCGCGGAATAACCCGCATCGGCACCGCGCTCGTTGTTCGCATACTGATACGCTGCCTGCTCGTAAGCTTCGATCGCGGCCGCGTAATCCTCCGCTTCAAAGCGGCTCTCGGCGAGCAAAAACACCATGCGCCCGACCTGCGGATCCTGCGGGAAGGTATCGATGTATTCGCGATAATAATTGCCGGCCAGACGATAGGCGTGTTGCGCGGCGGCTTTCTTTTCGACATCGCTGGCATTGGCAAAATCGGTATTTGCGAGCTCCGCATTCGCCGCATTAGCATGCGCATTTTTCGTTGCGGCTTTCGCGCCGTCTTTAGCAGCGGATTTTCCGATCAGCGCTTTGATGCGCTGCGCGTCGGCGTGATGGTATTGCGCGAGCTCGCTCAAATAGGGTTTGAGATTATCGCGCAACGCCGTGCGCGCGGGCGCATCGGCCTGCGCCCAATACGCACTATGAATACCGTAACGCTTGATGAATTCGCCTTTCTCGGCCAGCACTTCCGACGGGAAATTACCTTCACCATAAGCGGCGATCACGCTCACATACATCGACGGTGCAAGCGGCGAGAGCGGATGCGCATCGGCATACACGCGATACGTGTCGGCCGCATCGCGATAGCGCTTCTGCTGTAAATACAACTGCCCGAGTTGACGATACAGTTCAGCGTTGTAATGGCGTTCGCCGTACTTCGCATAAAACGCGGTAATCGCGCGCGCACCTTTTGCATCAGGATAAGGATCGAAGGAAAAAATCAAACTCATCACGCGCAATGCATCGTTGACGAGCTCGCGCTGCGTGCGCGGCAAATCGTCGATACTTTTTTCTTTGGGCCACAGCAAATCGAGCGTTCCCGAGAACGAGGTCAATGCCGGCTCGTAATCGGCGCGTTTGAATTGCGCCCAGCCCTGCATGTACAACGCGTTCTGGTAGTAATTGGAATCGCGGCCCTTTTTCACGACTTCGCCATAAGCGGCTTCAGCCTGCGCGTAATCGGAACGCGCGAATAATAATTCACCGCGGCGAAATTGCGCTTCGATGTAATACTCGGAATGCGGATAATCACGCACAAGCTGTTGCAATGCGACAAGCGATTCGTCATTGCGGCCATCGAGATCGCACGCCTTCGACAATTGATAGAGCAGGCGATCGTTATCGGGGCGATTCGGATATTTAGCGAGCAATTCGCGATACGATTTAATCGTATCGTCGTAGTAATGCGCCTGCGGTGTACCCGCCAGCTGTTGCTGCTCGCTGCTCAGCATTTGCAAATCGGCGAGACGCTGCGTGACTTGCACGCGCAACTCGGGATCGTTGGTGTTGCGCAGCACATCGCGATAATTATCGGCGACCTGCTGCAAGCCGACTTGCGGCAGCGGCGCATTGCGATCGGGTAATTTTGCGGACTTCAGCGCCGCCAGTGTCGGTTCGGGTTTGGGCTCGTCGCGATGCAGCAGCGAGCAGCCGCTCAATGCGGTAATAATACTCAGGGCGATAGCACCGCGTTTCATTGCAGCGCCTCCGTCGTGCCTTTATCGAGCAGGCGCGCTTTTTCCAATTTGGCACGGCTCAAATACGCAACGAGACGCGCGCGCTGAGATTGCAGTTCGTCGACCGCGCGCGCGCGCAGCACATTATTGCCCTGCGTCTGCGCGGCGTGAATATTTTGCAGAATCGATTGCAACCGCGTATCGAGTGCGCGGATACGCGGCCCCTGCTCCGGGGCATTGGCGCGCGCGACCAAATTCGCCAGCACGGCTTTTTCGAGCCGAGCTTTCGCGAGCTGCGTATCGATGTCGCGCAATTCCTTGGTCAACTTCCAGCGCCGCGCAAAATAACTTTCCTGCACGTCCCAATACAACAAGCCGCGATAGCGCTGATATTGCTGCTCGTCCGCACCGACATCCCGCCCGGCCTGTTGCAAGATGTCGATATTGCGGCGCACGCGTTCCAAGCGCTTCCAGATCACGATGTCTTTCGCTTCCATCAAGATCGCGCCATCGCCTGTTTGCTCGGCTTTTTGCAATTGCGCGGCGACGGCATCGCGCTGTTGTTGCAACGCATCGAGACGCGCGGCCAACGCTTGATCGGGCCGCGTTTTCAGCACTTCCTGGCGACGTTGATATTGCAATGCCTGCGCGGCGTCGAGCGCACTCAAGCGATCGCGCCAATCGTTGAGATATTGTTCGAGCACGCCGAGATCGCGCATATCCTTGAGAATTTCCTGAATCGGATCGAGCGCCAGCAGATGTTCGAGATAGGGCAATTGCGGCGCGACCGGTAATTCCGCGTGACGCGACAACCACACTGCCTTGGCTTTGGAATCGAGCCACAAATTCAACAGCGAGGTGTTTTGCAGTGTATTAGTGGCATCGTCGATGCGCGCGATTTCCTGTGTGTACAGTTGCTCGGCATGCTCGTACTGTTGCAACGCCTGCGCCGGCGCACCGAGTTTTTCATACGCGTACGGCACCGCGAGCAAACCTTCCTGCACGGCGGGCGATAACAGCGAGCGTTGACCGAGCTCCTGCCACGGCTGCAACGCCAATTTAAAATCATTCAACTGCACTGCGGCCCAGCCATAGCCGAGCAACGCTTTATCGGCAAACGGGCTATGCAAACGCACTTGACGAAATACATCGAGCGCCATCTGCGGTTGTTTCGCGCCGAGATAGGTGTAACCCGATGCGGTGAAAGCGCGATCGCGCAATGCTTTATGCTCTTCCTCGCGCAATGGCAGCGCCGCCAATTGCGCAAACGAATCCGCGGCCGCTTTTGCATCGCCTCGTTGCGATTGCAACACACCGCGATTGAACAATAGATACGGCAACCAGGGATTCAATTCTTTATCGTTGCTCGCGGGCACTGTCGCACCCGCGAGATCACCGCGCCGCAGCGCAATATTCGCGCGCAGATAATCGCGCTCCTGCATCAATTGCGCGGGTATTTCGTTGCCGCTGCGATTGAGCATGGTCAGCGCGTCGTCGTTGTCGCCGCGCTCGTAATAACTTTTGCCGAGATAAAACCACGCGCGGTCGCGCACGGCGGCTTGCGGATGCTGCGCCAGCAGTTCTTCAAAAATGCTGCGCGCCTGCGCGTCCATGCCATAAGAAAGACTGATGCCGCCGCGCAACAAGCGCGCGAATTCGGCGTGATGCGGCATATCCTGCTTCTGCTCGCCGAGCAACAACTCGGTCAGCGCTTGAAAATAATCGTCTTGAAAAAAATCGTAGAGCACGACGCCGTAGCGCAAATCCTGCACGCTCGTGATCGGCTCCTTGTCGGCGGCACGCAATACTGGCGCCCACAAACAACCGAGAGCGCAGCAATTAAGCGCGGCGATCGCGAGCAGCTTGCGCATCCGGTTCACAACCACGCCGTTTTTGACAACCACGCTGTCACTGCCATTCTTTAATCTGGAATTGCGGCTCGTAGTTGGCCGTTGCGTCGACAATTTTCAATTCAAGATAGGTCGGTTGATCGCCCTTCTCGAACGTGTACGTGGCGCCGCGCCGATAATCGCGATCGTGCGGACCGCGCCCCGTCAGCACGGCGACAATTTCGTGCTTGCCGCCTTTCACATTGCCGACATACAGACGCTGCACGCCGCCGCGATGCAGTGCATCGACCTGCTTCGGCGTGTAGAGATAATTGGCAACAATTTTGTCATCGAGTTTGATCTGCACCGCATCGAGCGAAAAAAACTCACCGGTGTCGAGCGAGACGAATACCGCAACCTGCGTGTTGGCGGGAAACAGCAATTCTTCTTCGAGACTGAACAGATCGCGATTGAGTTCGAGCGCCTGCTTTTTGATGTCCTGTGTCTGCTCGTTGAGTGCGCGTTGCGCGGCAGCGGTCGCATCTTTTGCCGGCACCGGCGCCTGCGCTGGAGTTTCGGCGGACAGCGGCAGCGCCAATACGCAAAAAGCCGTGAATACAAACGCGATGACGCGCCGCCCGGAACGATTCCATGAACCCAGCATTATTGAACTCCTAGAACGCACGCATTCCGCAGGGCGCCGCCGCGGAAACTTAAAGAGGAAATACCGTTTGGAAGGATAGCTTAACAGCTGCTATTCGCGAATACGCGAGTGTGATGCGATCGACATCACGCCGCCGCAGAAAACAGCATGCGCTTAGCTCAGCGGAGCAAACGCCGTGTACTTATCCCAATTGGAAACACCGCCGAGGATCGAACTCTCGGGACGCACTGCGCTGCCGCCGAGCGCTTGCGATAACAAACCTTGATTGCTCTGCAACGAAAGATAATTCAACACCAGCATATCGACCAATTGCGTGACGCTATTCGCGCCCGGCGTACCAGCGGTTTCCACCGAGCCATCGGTACGCATCCAACCGAGTTGCTGACTCGCCGCGCTGCGCAACGCCGGTCGCCCTGTCGGGTTGTACACGAGGAAAAATGCTGCGCCGGTCGACTGATTATCGCTATCCCAATTATTTTTGCCGCGGCCGCCCGCCGAGTTATCGGCCATGCCATTGCTCGACAACGCGCCGTCGCTGAATACATACAACATCAACGGTACTTGCTTGCGATGCGCATATTCAAGACACGCGCCCATACACTGTCCAGCGCGAAAATCGCGCGCTTCTCCCGTCGAGCGATCGCCTGTGTGATAATCGAAGCCGCCCATCTCGATCGTTCCGGCCGAGGCGTAACGCTTGCTCGGCCAGCTCGCCGCGCCGCTGATCACAAGCTTCATAATCGATGCGGTTTTCATATATTCGCTGTCGGAAGTCAGGCCGTTCGTAAAAATTGGTGGGAGTGCACCGCCGCCCACGATGAGTTGGTCCTGCGTTGGATCGGGCGAATTGTTGCCACCAAACTTTTCAGTGCTGTCGGCGCTTTTAAGAATTTCGCATTTTGCAGCGCTGCGCTCGGTGGTGTTGCCGTTGCTTAGATAATACTGGGCCGGCCCCTGATCGATAGCGGCATCGCTGATACGCGCGACCGACTCCATCGCCATCACCGTATCCGCTTGGCTCAATACATTCGGCACATCGGTGGAGCTGCCGACGAGCGCCGTAACATCGCTCGGCCGTGTCACTTGCGTCGGTCGCGCGCTGATATCGATAAGCATCGCGGGCGCCATCGAGTTACCACCCGAATCCGAATTATCGGAACCGATCAAATTCACCAGATCGCCGCGCGCACCCGCGCGATAAATCGCATACATCGGATTGTGCGGATTATTACCCGTATCGTTTTCCGAACGCGCAGGAATCACTGCACCGTTAGTATTGGCCATCGCCGCCGCGCTGCACGTGGTTTTAATGCCGCGCAAAAATGCGCTGTCGGAGTGAAACGCTAAACCGAGCGATGTATCGATGAACGATCCGGGCGTTGAAGCATTTGGCACCATCGCACCAGGCAAGCCCAGCATGCTGTAGCCTTGCAGCGATATCGGATCGAGTTGACCGCCCTTGTAGCCGACCAGCACATTCGAGCCCGCGATATTGGCGCCGCCCGCAAGATCGAAACATATAAAGGGGATCATCGGACCGCCGCTGCTACCACTCGGCACGCAACCTGCGAGTTGCGTTTGTAAATCCTGCGATAGCGCATTCGCGCGGCTGGAAAATAATCCTGCAAGGCTGCTCGCGATGACCAGTCCCGAGCCCGCCGCGAAACTTTGCGCAATAAATTCGCGTCGCGTGCGCGGACGGCTGTGACTCGTCAACCGCAACGGCGCATCGGGATGCAAAGGATCTTTCCGCTTAGTCATTTCCCAATCCTCGTTATTGCAGCGTAATCGCGGCATTCGCCAGCGCAGCAGCGCAGGTGACCGTCGCCGCATTGAGAATCGCGCTATCGCTGCTGCACGTACCACTCGCGCACAAGCCTGGCTTGCGACTGGTATCGCCCGGCGAATGGGTCAGCAGTTGCAACAGTTCATCGTGCAGTTGAGTTGCAAGCGAAGGACTGCTCGGATACAGCCCACCACCGCTCAAGAAGGTCGTCGTCAATGGATTAATCAGATTATTCCAACTGTTACCCGACAGATAACTAGGCGTCGAAGATCCGAAGAAACTTTGCCTTTTGGTCGCATCATTCATCAACGCAGCGCAATACGCGATCGCCAACTGCGTCACCGATGTCTGGTGCGAAGAAAGATACGCGGGAAAATCCTCTACCGCGGGAAGTTGCGCGCGCACACCATCGAACACGCGTTTGACCGTCACCGCGCCTTGGCTATCCGATAATCCCGTAGATGCTGTCACGGGTACGCCAGTCATTTGCGAGAACGACTCGCCGATCTCATCGAACGTGCGCCAACCCAAATCGATCGCGGCGGCGCCGTCCAACACATAGGCAAAAGATAATACCGTCGGCGCAGGTGTCTGGTCTCCATTCGTACCGATTTGATCGAATTCGAGATACAACAAATCCGCATCGGCGCCCGCCAATTTCGGCACCACAGTGCCGATGTCGGAGAGTTTTTGCCCGCTGCCGGGACTATCGCCGGGTACGTAATTCAATGCGGTATTGATCTTCGCATTTACATTTACGTAAGCCTGCCCTACCGGCGACAACTTGCCGTTGATGCCGATATGAATGCCTTTGATAACAAGACCATTGAGATCGCTGATATCCGAATTCAAACTGATGAAATACGGCGTGTTGAACAGATACGCGTAATTATCGTACTGGCTCACTTCGAAATACACGAAGCAATAGCTGATCAAATTATTGTTCGCATCAAATGCGCGGCAGCTCGCCGGCATGTTCGGGATTTGCGAAACATCGAACATCACGTAGCGTTTTTCACCGGGTTTGACCGCGAAATTTTGCGCGATCTGAGCGGGGCTCAGCGCGCGTTTGTGAATCGCCACCATGCGCAGCGCACCCTTCCACGCCGCACCCTGCGCCAGCGTATTGCCCATTACCATTTCGTAGGTCTGATCCCAATCGCTGGCGAGCGTGCCTTTGTCGTCGGGATAACTTTGACTGACGAGCTGATCATCGACATAAACTTTGCGACCGTTGACGGCATCGTATGTCAACACCACATGCTGCAATGAAGCCTGCAAAGCTTCTTTATTGGGATCGGACGAGAATTTCGTCGTGCCGACCATACCGAGCGTGTTGGTCGCGCTGCTGCGATTGTAAAAATCGTAGTTGTACATGGTCTGGCCGAGCATGAAATTGCGCCGGTCCGCGCCGTTGCTGTAGGCGACTATTTCCTTATCTTCATCGGCGACATTAGCGGGCAGCGTCCACGCTTCAATGGAATATTCGCCCGCTGCCGAGATCAGGTCGTACAATTTTTTGCTGGCACCCTTCGCGTCGTACGCAACCGCGCCGTTGAATTGAATACCACCGCCGCCAATCCATTTGAAATCGCCGGTATCGCCTTCGGTGCCCTTGATCGTCAAGCTGATTGCGGGCGATACGCCGCTGGTATCGCTGACAACATTGCCTTCGCCTTCGAGAAAACGCCACAACGCGATTTGATACAGCTCGAAGCGGCCGCCGCTGGTGCCGACAATGCCATCGTTAAGCACCTGTGCCTGACTGCGATATATTGCAGGATCGAGCTGATTGAGCGGACTATTCAACGCGAGCTGACGAATCATGTCCTGCATCGCCGCGGCATCGGTTGCGCAACTGGAACTCCAGCAGTTGTGAAACTCATCGCGCAGTCGCACCACCAAGCGCGATTTCGCTTTCAAGCTCGTATCGGTTAATGCCGGATCGTTCAGATCGATTTTGCTTTGAATTGCATCGTACGAAGTCTGCGGCGTAGACGAGCCGAAATACGGCTGTTGTTTTACGGCCGATGTATCGGAGTGGCAGCGCGCGCAGTACTGCGGATCGGAGACGAATTGATACAGCTGCGAACTCGAGTACGTCGCGAGATCGGGAAAACTTCTGAAGCCATCGCCGACGCCATCGCCGTCGATGTCAGCCCCGTTCGGATCGCGATCTTTCGGCGCGGTTAATTTCACCGAAGTCGATGCGGTGCTACCGTTGCTCAACCAATTTTCGATGAAGCTGATCATTTGCACACGGCAAGCTGCAGGTGATGTCTCCCAGCAATGGTGCCCGCCATAAACTTTTTCAACAATTTTTGACGCTGCGGGATTTTCCGTATCGACCAGCGTCAATGCTTGGCTGTAAGCGAAATTCACATCGGCGCGATCGACAAACGCGGTTTTACCTTGACCACCGCTCGTATGGCACGAACCGCAGCGATTATCGTTGACGAGGTTGTTATAAAACGATTGCTGAAAGCGCTGTATGTCGGCATTGCTGGGCGCGGGACCGCTGTAAGTAAAAGAAGGTATCGTGCTGGAGGCGCTCGGCGGCATCGGATTGGCATCGTTGCCACCGCCGCTGCCACCGCCGCCGCAAGCCGTCAACACCAACGCGGAAATAGCGATTGCCGCGATGCGGCGAATTGCCGCGCCTTTTATTGCCGGCATCGCTGCGGCTTTTATTACTGACATCATTGTTGCTGTTGGCATCATGGCATCAGATCCATCAATTCCCCGAGCAATACACTGCGGCTTCCGCGAATGTGTGCTTCAAGTCGTAACCCGATTTGAAATTATTCAGCATCGCGGTGAACGCGCCTTGATCCGTGCTCGCGGGATCGCGCAGACACACCGCTTTAAATACTTTTTTGACGCTGCACACCGCGAAGGCTTCGCTGTTGGCCAATTCTTGCAGCATCGATTTCGCGCCGGTGCCGGAACCGCCTGCCGCAGCCCAACCGAAGATCGCGGTGTCGGGACCCGCGCGCCAATAGTTGTCCCAATGATCGTCGGGGGTCACGTAGCCTTCGGGAAAGTGATTCGAGTTGATGAAATATTTCGGTTGCACGACACCGGGTGTGTATTGCAGCGAGCCAGCATCTTGCGCCGCAACCTGATCGGCCGCAGTTTTGTCGTAATTAAAATTGTAATAGGCAAAAGCCTGCGCCATCGGATCCATACCGCTGTGGCAACCGACGCAGGTATTCATAAAAATGCGGCTGTCGCCACCGGGACTGCGCGATACGTCCTGACGAATACGATCGGTGGGGCGCGTGATTTCCTGCACGTCTTCCATGTCGTGGCACAAATGATTTTTCAGTGTGAAACGAAACATCGCGCGATTGGTGCCATCAACGAAAAATGCACGTGCGCCAGCGCGTGAGGTAATCACCCCCGCCGTCGCACCGGACGGCAACCCATTCTCCGCAGATTGCGCTTTCTGTTGCAGCTGACTCGAATCGCCCATGTTGCCGTCGGCCGCTTCGAGCGCCGCATAGACGTTGTTGTCGGAATTGGAATACGCACCGTAAGAATTATTGGGAACGTAAATGATGTCGCCAAACAGTACCTGACGATAATCGACACTGTCGCGGACGATACCGATAACCGTCGCGGTGTAATCATTCAGTGGCGCGAATTTATTGCCGTCGCGATTGGTCCAGGGCGTTGCCCAATTTTTAAGTGTCGCGTTATAAAACGCCGGATTATCCATCGCCTCGTAGGCGGCACCGATCGCGTTATTCGCATCGATTTTCGCTTTCATATCCAGCAGCACCGAATTGCTGGGGGGCACGCCCGCGAGCCGATCGTAAATGCGTTTAGCTTGTTCAAGCGTGCTCGCGGTCGCCGGTAATACAGCAGCGGCAAACGCAAACGCCAATGCGTTGCGCAGCAGGCGATAACTCGCAGAACATTGCGTGAGTCCATCCATTTGCATATTCTTCCGCATGGGCCAAATTTCCGTCGCTTGTCGACGATTGCTGTCGAATGCTCGCCAGCGCAGTCAACTTATAATCACCGAAATTGAATTAATTGCTCGTTTTTGCGGCTTTCGCGCAAGTGTAGTTGGGGGGCAAAAAATAAATGGTGATAGCGCACACAGAACCGGTAAATTCGGGGAACTCGGGCGACAAGAGGTACGCCATGCTGTTTATACTGCATGCGAGAAAATGCAAAATGCGCAATTGATAATGGACAATTGCGTTAAAAAATTCGAACAACGCAAACAACGCGGCCAAACGTGAAACTGTTCTCATCGCCAACAGGGAGTCAATCACGCGTGAATCGGATAAGCATTAAAAATCGATCGATTGCTATCGCGCTGCATCGGCTGCGCGCGGGTTCGCTGGTGTTGGTTCTCGCAGGGTTAAACGCCTGCGGCGGCGGTGGACTTTCCGGCAGCAGTCAAACAACCGATCCCGGCACCGTTGAATATCCCATCGCGTATATTCAGCGCCCGGCTCCCGAGGTACCCGCACCCAACAATAGCAAACCCAATGATCTGCAAGATCCATTTGCGTTCAATCCGGGGGCAAAATTGTTCGTGCGCAGCCGCGCCGATAGTAACGCGCAAGAAATCAACATCACCGATGCGCTGTTTCCCGGTCAGGAAGATCTCTACGACGTCAAAGATCTCGCGGTATCGCCCGACGGCAAAAATCTCGTGTTCGCGCTGCACGCACCGATGATCAAAAACGCCGAGCCCATCGATCAGCCGAGCTGGGATATCTGGATTTACAATTTCGCAAACAAAACCATCGGCCCCGTTATCGCGAGCAAAAACAAATCCGAAGGCAGCGATGTCGCGCCGCATTTTCTCGCCGACGGCCGCATCGTTTTCGTTTCCGATCGTCAACTTAAAACGCGAGAACAGCTCTCCAGTTCCGGCTCGCCTGCTTACAGCGGCCTCGCTGAAAGCGGCAACGTCAAAGCCGGCGTGCTGCACATCATGAACGCCGATGGCAGCAATCTGGATCAGATTTCATTTAACCAGAGCCACGATCTATCGCCCGCGCAATTGCGCAATGGCAAATTGGTATTTACGCGCTGGGACGATATGAACGGCACCAACCGCATGGATTTGTACACGATCAATCCGAGCGGTATGAATCTCTCTTATTTATACGGCTTCAACAGTCATAACACCGGTACCGATCCCAACTCGCCCGTGCAATTCAGTCAGCCGCGCGAAATGGAGGATGGCCGCCTCGTCAGCATTTTGCGGCCCTATCAGTCGCGAAGCATGGGCGGCGATTTAGTGGCGATCGATGTCGCGCACTTCAGCGACAACACGCAGCCGACTTGGGAAAATGCAACGCAAACGGGCAGCGCGCAACAATCATTGGCCGCGAACCCAGTCCATACCGACGGCACTTTGTCGCCGGGCGGTGAATTCGGCGCGGTGTGGCCGTTGTTCGACGGCACGGGCCGCTTGCTGATCAGTTGGAGCCAATGCCGTTATCTCGATACCATCCAAGTGATTCACCCGTGCACAACAACAACGCCAGCGACGGCGACACAAGCACCGCTGCTCTACGGCATTTGGATTTTCGATCCCGCCGGGCAGACACAAAAGCCCATCGTGACGCCGAAAGAAGGTGTGATCTACACCGATATCGTGGCGGCATCGCCGACCAAAAATGTGGCGACAGCCGCTGATAATATCGCGGGCAGTAACAGCGATGATCTGCTCGATTACGGCAACGATATTTTGAATTCGCTCGAAACCGACAGCATGGCCGTGCTCGATATCCGCTCGGTCTACAATCTCGACGGCGGCGTCGGCAATTTCGGCGCGGCAGCTCCGTCCACTCTGATTGCGAATCAGGCCAATCCCGCGAACACCGCGTATCAAACGCGGCGCGCGCGCTTTTTACAAATCGTGCAGGGCGTGCCGCTGCCCGATCCCAACGATAAAATTGCCGCCGCCAACAATCAAATATTGCGCGTGCAAAATTTCGCGTTCGGCACCAACGGCAATTATTTGCGGCACATTATCGGTTACGCACCGATCGAAGCCGACGGCTCGGTGGTGGTGAAAGTACCGGCCGATGTGCCGATCACATTCAATATTCTCGATGCCAACGCGCAGAACATCGGCGCCAAACACACGGTATGGTGGCAATTGCGCGCCGGCGAAGTCGTGCGTTGCACGGGTTGTCACAGCACTAGCAACACCAATGCGATGCTCACGCACGGACGCTTCGACAGCAGCGCGCCCGACGCCAATGCAGGAACGACTGGCAGCGGATTTTTCTCCGGCGTTGCCGCCAGCGATGTGAATTTTTCCGGCTTCCGCGTCGGACAGACAATGGCCGAAGTGTATGCGGCCAATAATCAAAGTCCGCGCCTGCCTTCGCTCAATGTGTATTTTGAGGATGAATGGGCAGCCAATGCCGGGCAGCAAAATCCGACGCTCGATTATCGCTATAAAACCAATGACGCCGCGCACCCATTACGGGTTCCCGTCATACCGGTGACCAGCGAGAGCTGCTTGGAAGATCCTGCGCGACCGCAGGTGCCGCGTTGGAATCCGTCGTGCCGCATCATCATTAACTACCTCGATCACATTCAACCGATCTGGAAAAAATCGCGAACCGTCGATGCCAACGGCAATGCGCTGGCGACCGATATGCAATGCACGAGCTGCCACGCGCCAACCGATATCAACGGCGCCGCACAGGTCCCCATGGGGCAACTCGATCTCACCGACGGCACTTCGGACCGCGACAACAAACGCGTCATGTCGTTTTCGGAATTATTTACTCAAGGCCCCGAGCAGCAATTGGTGGGTGGAGCGGTGATCAATGTTCCCGACCAGATCATCAACAATCCGGACGGAACGGTAACCACGATTCAATTCCTCATCAATCCGGTCATGCAAGCGGGAAGCGCGCGCAACAGCAGCTTTTTTAACTGTTTCAATGGCGGCACTTGCGCAGACCCGAGCACGCAGACCGCGCCGGCAGCTCCGGTCTCGCACACGGGCTTGCTGACATCGGGGGAGTTGCGTTTGTTATCGGAATGGCTCGATAACGGCGCGCAATATTACAACGATGTTTCCGAAGCCGCGGCGGCGCAATAATGCGCCGCTGTTCACGCGCGCGCTAAACGGTTCCCGCCTGCTAAACTATCCGCGCGGGCTGGACTAATAAACGCAACACCACTCATCCAGGCGTTTGCCACTGAACTCTTTGCCAAGTCTTTGCCAAAAAAACAAGGATCATGCGTGTCGATGGCATCTGCCCAAACCCATAAATTGTGCGTCGCGCTATTGCTGCTGATCGCGGCAATCACGAGCTTGCCGGTTCTTGCCGAGAAAAATTATTTAAGCGTCGAAGTCGCCGATCCGTATATCGAATTGCACCTCGGCCCCGGTCGCGGTTATCCGATTTTTTATATCGCCGAACGCGGCGAGCACGTCGAAGTACTGAAACAGCGCACCGACTGGATCAAAGTGCGCGTGCGCGCGGGCACACCGCGCGAAAAGGAAGGCTGGGTCTCGATCGCGCAAATGGCGCGCACGCTCACGGCCGACGGCCAGCCGCTCAACGTTGCCTACCCCGATTTCAACGCTTACAAAAAACGGCGCTGGGAAGCCGGTATGATGACGGGCAGTTATGCCGGCGCGAATATCGTCAGCGTGTATGGCGCCTACCATTTCACGCCAAATATTTCCGCGGAGGTTGAAGCCTCGCAATATTTCGGCAGCTATTCGAACGGTAAACTCGGCACTTTCAGTTTTGCACTTCAGCCATTTCCGGAGTGGCGTCTCTCGCCGTTCCTCACGCTCGGCGTCGGCCGCGTCTATATCGAGCCGAAAGCCACGCTCGTGCAAACCCTCAATCGCGACGACAATATGGTCGACGCCGGTATTGGTGTACGCTATTACCTGACGCGCCGCTTTTTATTGCGCGCGCAGTACAAGAACTACGAAGTATTGACCAACTCCGCAACCAACCAGAAAGCAGAAGAATGGAAAATCGGATTCAGCGCCTTTTTCTAAGTGCTTTACTCGCCGCCGCAGCGATTCCTGTTTTCGCCGCCGACGATCAAGCGAAATCCAACTCGTCGGATCAGGTGATCGAACCCGATCTGCAACGCCGCGAATTGACGGTGCCTAAAATCGCTTCGCAGGATTTTGAAGCCGGTGTCTATTTCGGCGTGTTGAGCATTCAGGATTTTGGCTCGCACTCGGTAGCGGGCGCGACGCTGACATATCATGTGACCGAAGATAATTTCATCGAGGTCGAATACGGTAAAAGCAAGGGCGGGAAGACGAGCTTCGAAAAGCTCAGCGGCGGCACCCAGATTCTGAATAGCAGCGATCGCGACTACACGTATTACAGCGTCGATATCGGCGGCAATATTTTTCCCGGCGAAATTTTTATCGGCAGTAAATACGCGTTTAATTCATCGTTCTACGTCACGGCCGGCATGGGCGGCACCAATTTCGCGGGCGATGACGTGTTCACGCTCAATGCCGGGATCGGCTACCGCGTGCTGCTCAATGACTGGTTCGTCATTCGCTTCGATGCGCGCGACTATATTTCCGATCGCAACATCTTCGGCAGCACTCAGCGCACCAATGACTTAGAATTGCGAACTGGATTCAGTGTGTTCTTCTGACCTTTGCTATCCTCAAAATCGAACGGTTTTTGAGGTCTCGGGAAATGACTGTAAAAACATTTTTGCGAATTTTTTATGCTATTTTAATCGGCAGCCTGGCATCGTTGAGCCGGGCCAACGACGCGGCGCCCGATTTCACGCTGAAAAGCACACACGGTGACAATATCCGTCTCAGCGAACACCGCGGCGAAGTCGTGCTGCTGAATTTCTGGGCATCGTGGTGTGGCCCGTGCCGGCAGGAAATGCCGCTGCTCGAAGGCCTGCAAGAGCGCTACAGCAAACTCGGCTTCAGTGTCGTCGGCGTGAATGTTGATAAGGATTCGGCGCTGGCGAACAAGTTATTGAAAGATATTCCGGTGACGTTTCCGGTGCTGTTAGACAATACCGGCAGTGTGAGCGAGAGCTACAATGTCAGCGCGATGCCGACCACGGTCATCATCGATCGCGACGGCAATATGCGCTATCTGCACAAAGGCTACAAACCGGGCTACGAGCGCGATTACGAACAACAAATTAAGGAATTGATCCAGGAATAATGCTGCGCTTACTCCTTGTTACTCTACTTGCCCTCGGCTCGATCGCGTGCAGCGCGATCGATTCCGTGAGCAATATCGAACCGTGGGTCAAGCCTTACGAGCGCGATCATTTGGCCGATCCGATCATGAGTTTTGATCGCACGCCATTGGCCACCGAATACCTCGCGCATGTGTACGCTGTGCGCGAAGGTTCACGCGGCGGACAGGGAGGTAGCGGTGGCGGTTGCGGCTGTAATTAAATCCTCAAGCCGTATTCTTCTCACGCTGTTGCTGCTCGGCAACAGCCTGTTGTCATTTACCGCGGTATTACCCGACGAGCGGGTCGATATGCTCTATCACCGCTATCAAGGCGGCGGTTTGACCGTCGATGGTCCGGCGGTTCTTATCAGAAAAAATTTCGCCGATAAAGTCTCGCTCAGTGGCCATTACTTTGTCGATAATGTCAGCAGCGCATCGATCGATGTCGTCACGCAGGCCAGCAAGTTTTCCGATAAGCGCACCGAAAAAAGCGTCAACGTCGACTATTTGCTCGATCGCACCTTGCTGAGCGCGGGCTACATCCACAGTTCGGAAAGCGATTATCTATCGAAAACTTTTCATATCGATGCCAGCCAGGATTTTTTCGGCGATCTCACCACATTTAGCATGGGCTACACGCGCGGCAACAACAACATCAAGGACAACAACGACCCCGCCATCGACGAAACCTCCCTGCACCAGGAGTATCGGGTCGGGCTCTCGCAAATTCTCACGCGCGATTTAATCGTCAGCGTCACCGAAGAAATCATGGTTGACGATGGTTATCTGAGCAATCCCTACCGCAGTTATCGCTATCTCGATCCATCCATAGCGCGCGGCTACAACTACGAACGCGAAGTTTTTCCCAAGGCGCGCACAAGCAACACCGCTGCACTGCACGCGCGTTATCATCTGCCCAATTATCGCGCCGCCCTCTATGGCGACTACCGCTACTACTCCGACGGCTGGGACATAAAAAGCAACACGCTGGAGTTGGGTTACGATCACACGCTCCCCACCGGCTGGCTGTTCGACGTGCACGTGCGCTATTACAAACAATCCGCGGCGAATTTTTACAGCGATCTCTTCGATGTCAAAGGCGAATTCAAATACATGACGCGCGACAAGCAGCTCAGCGACATGCATTCGATCGGCTACGGCGCGGGCGTCACCTACGATTTACCGTATAAATCGCCCTTTATCGATAGATTGACATTCAATTTATTTTGGGATCGCGTGAAATTCAATTTCAGCAATTTTCGCGATGCCCGCGTCGAAGGGGTAACTCCCGGCACCGAACCGGAATACTCCTACGACGCCGACATCCTGCGCTTTCTGTTTACCGTGTGGTTTTGAGGCAGCGTCAAAACAAAAGCCCGCATTTCGCGGGCTTTTGTTTTTGCGGCACGCTTATTAACCGGCTACCTTCGCATTGTGTTTCTTATGATAAACACGTTTGCTTTGATGGTTCTCGGCCGTTTGAATGCGATGCTCTTCGCGTTTGCCGACGTGCCCGTCGGCACCGGCATGCGCTTCTCTCGCCGTTGCATGAGACTGACCGCGTTCGAGTTTACCCGCTTCGCGATTGGTCAATTGACCGCTATGCTCGCCATGTTCGATACGCTTTTGCTGATTCACGTTGCGCTGCACATCGGCTTGCATGCGTTTTGAGGAAGCCGAGTTGGGATTACCCATTTGCGTGTCGTGTTTTTGCGTATGAATGTCCTGGCTAACGCGATTCTGCTCGGCATTTAATTTTTTCTGCTCACTCGGTGAAATCGAACCATTCTTCAACGCGGCCGCTTGATCATGCTCGGCTTTAGTTTCCTGACGCTCGAGCTTGGAGGCCTCTTTCGTTGTCAATTCGCCCGATTTCAAACCTTGGTCGATACGCTCCTGTTGGTTGACGTCGCGCTGCGAATCGGCCGTTGCATTTGGGCCGGCGGCAAAAGCGGTCGAACCGATCGACAAAGCGATAGCAGCGGCGATGGCACTCAGTTTGGCTTTCATGTTTGATTCCTCGAATTCAGTTGTGATCGATTGATCATCATTTGCAGGACAGCAATGCGTGTATTTGCACTGTCTGGTAATTGTTATAGCTTTGTCAGACTGAATAACACCTGAACGATCGCAATTTTTAATGCGATCGCAGCTTTTAGTACGACCGCAACTTTTAATACGCTCGTAACTGCTTATGCGGTCTCAGTTTATAAAAAGCTTGCCCGTATATTGAAACCCATACATGAATTCGCTTCGTCAAATCATGTCCGCGATTGCCGCAGAAAAAAATCAGGCGCTGCCGAGTTTTTCAATCGCATCGGCAATCGCCAGCAAGCGCCGCGCTTCCGCCGCGTGCAAATTCTCAACGAGTTTACCGTCGAGCACGGCGACACCCGAGCCCTCTTTCTCGGCCTCCTCCCAAATCGCGATGACACGATGCGCATGCGCGATCGCTTCCGCGCTCGGGCCGAATATTTCATTCGCCGTGGCAATTTGATTCGGATGAATCAGCGTTTTGCCGTCGAAGCCAAGCGTGCGCCCTTGCGCGCAAATCGCGCGAAATTCCGGCCCCCCACTCAAATCGAGATGCACACCATCGACGATATCGAGTCCGTATGCGCGCGCCGCGAGCACACTCATACCGAGCGAGGTTAAAAAGCCGAGGCGATCGGGTGTGTGCGGCACGCGCAAATCTTTGGCGAGATCGGAGGTGCCCATCACGAAAACTGTCAGGCGCGCATGCGCGCTCGCGATTTCGCGCGCGTTCAAAATACCGAGCGGCGTTTCAAGCATGGTCCAGATCGCCATGCCGGGCGGCGCGCCGAGCGCATCGAGCGCGTCGGCAACCGAACGCACCTGCGCGGCATTTTCGATTTTCGGCACGCACACAGCATCGGCCTGCGCCCATGCTGCGGCTTTCAAATCCTCTTTGCCCCAACGGGTTGTCAGCGCATTAATGCGGATGACGATTTCGCGATGGCCGTAACCGCCTGCGTTCACGGCGGCCGAAACATATTCGCGCGCCTGTGGTTTTTGTTCGGGCGCGACGGCATCTTCGAGATCGAGAATCAAGGCATCGACAGCCAGCGTCTTGGCTTTCTCTAACGCACGTTGATTGCTGCCGGGAATGTACAACACCGAACGGCGGGGGCGAATTTGCATGATGCTCTCCTGTTCATTTCCGTATGTTTATTTATTTTGGCTCAGCTCGGCGCTTGCGCCAAGCTCTTCGCCACCACTTCGTAAACGTCGCGCGATAAATTCGGCTCCGCCGCAATGCGTCGCAACGCTGCGATCATAAGCCGTTGCGCAGTTGACGAATATTTCTGCCACTTCGATAACGGCGCGAGCTGGCGCGCGGCAATCTGCGGATTCAAACCGTTCAAAACGATGACTTGATCGGCGAGAAAGCGATAACCTGCGCCATCCTCGCGATGAAAGTTCACCGCGTTTTGCGCCGCGAATGCGCCGATCAATGCCCGCACCTTGTTCGGATTCTTGATATCGAACGCAGGATGCCGCATCAACTGCTGCACGATTTCTAGCGTACCGGGCAGCGCCGCTGTTGCCTGAACCTGGAACCATTGATTGACCACGAGCGATTCATCTTTCCATCGCGCGTAAAATTGTGCGAGCGCTCGCGTTTTCTCGACAGACTGTTGGCTGTTGACCAATGCCGCGAGTGCCGCCATACGATCGGTCATATTGGTCGCGCGCTCAAATTGCTCGACGCACAACGCGACGATATCGCTTTCCTCCAACACCATGAGATATGCGAGGCAAGTGTTTTTCAAGCTGCGTTGCGCAATCTGCGTCGCATTCGCGGCGTAAGGCTCCGCGCTGCAATTGCGCCGATAGGTTTTCAATAACTGTTCACGCAATGCGCGCGCGATTTGCGAGCGCGCCGCTTGGCGCGCGGCGTGAATCGCTGCGACATCGACCACGTCGCGCGTTTCAGCGAGATAGGCTTCGCTCGGCAATGTCAGCATCAATGCCACCATCGCGGGGTCGAGTGTCGTATCGGTGAGCAGCGCGGCGAATGCATCGAGCAAGCGCTTATCGATCGCCGCGCTTTCGCCGTGTTCGTGTGCGGACGATGTGCGTGCCGCAATCATATCGTTGAGCGTGGCGAGCGCGAGCTGTTGTCCTGCATCCCAGCGGCAGAACCCGTCGCTGTCGCGGCTCATCAAAAACATCAACTCGTCGCGCGAATACGGAAATTGCAATTTCACCGGCGCGGAAAAACCGCGCAACAAACTCGGCACGGGCTGCTCAGGAATATCGACGAAAGTGAATTGCTGTTCGGCTTGCGTGACATCGAGGACAAGCTCGGTATTATCGCTGCGCTCGACATCGGGTGCACGATCGGCCAGTTGCAAACGCAATGCTCCGGCATCGCCCAGCAGTGCGATGGCAAGTGGAATATGCAACGGCAATTTTTCATCTTGAGCGGGTGTCGCCGGCAGCGACTGCCGCACCGTCAGCGTATACGTGCGTGCGTCAGCGTCGTATTTACCGTCGATATCGAGTCGCGGCGTGCCCGCCTGCTCATACCAGCGCCGAAATTGCGCGAGATCGCGCCCGCTCGCATCTTCGAGCGCTGTCACGAAATCATCGCAGGTCACGGCCTGACCATCGTGGCGCGCGAAATACACATCGGTTCCTTTGCGAAATAATTCGGGGCCGAGCAGCACGTGCAGCATGCGCACGACTTCCGCACCTTTTTCATAAATGGTCAATGTGTAGAAATTTGAAATCTCGATATACGAATCGGGCCGCACGGGATGCGCCATCGGCCCCGCGTCCTCGGCGAATTGCAGCGTGCGCAGCAGGCTCACGTCTTCAACGCGCTTGACCGTGCGCGAGCCCATGTCGGCGGAAAATTCCGCATCGCGAAATACCGTAAAGCCTTCCTTCAAACTCAATTGAAACCAATCGCGGCAGGTAACACGATTGCCCGACCAGTTGTGAAAATATTCGTGCGCGACGACGGCTTCGACGCGCTGAAACCCCATATCGGTCGTCGTCTCCGGCACCGCGAGCACGCATGACGTATTGAAGATATTCAGGCTCTTATTTTCCATCGCGCCCATATTGAAATCATCGACCGCGACGATATTGAAAATATCGAGATCGTATTCGCGGCCGTACACCTCTTCATCCCAACGCATCGCCTGTTTGAGCGATAACATCGCATGTGCGCATTTGTCGGCATCTTTGGGTTCGACGTAGATGTGCAGTGCCACCTCGCGCCCGCTCATTGTCGTGAAGCGATCTTCGATATGCGCGAGATCACCGGCGACCAGCGCGAACAAATAGCACGGCTTTTTAAACGGATCGTGCCAAACGGCAAAATGGCGATCGCCGTCGAGCGCTCCGCTTTCGATCAAATTGCCGTTGGAGAGCAACACCGGATAATTTTTTGCAGCCTCAATGCGCACACTGTACACCGACATCACATCGGGGCGATCGAGAAAATAGGTGATCTTGCGAAAACCTTCGGCTTCGCACTGCGTGCAGAACATGGTGTTCGATTTATACAGACCTTCGAGCGAGGTATTGAGATGCGGCGCGATTTCGGTTTCGCATTCAAAAATAAATTGCGCCGGCACCTGCGCGATCGTCAACTGCTCGGATTCGAGCGCATATTCGCCAGCCGACAATATACGACCGTCGATTTTTACGCTGCGCAGCAACAGCTCCTGGCCGTCGAGCCGCAGCGGCGCGACGGGATTTTCCGCAGCGGGATTGCGCCGCATCGCCAGGCGTGAGCACACCCGCGTTTTATCGTCGTATAAATCGAAAAGCAGTTCGGTGGTATCGATCAAAAAATCGGGAACGCGATAGTCTTTGAGACGAATTGTGCGTGGTTGCGCGTCGCGCATAGACATCTACTCCACCGAAAAACTCACATGGTAAGCGCCAAACTTGCGAATATTAATCACACCGATATCGAGCATTAAGTATTGGCCCTTGATACCCAATAGGCGCCCCTCGATGAGCGGCGTCTTTGCCAAATCCAAACTCACGACCTTGGCCGGGTGCTGCTGCACGGGATAATCGATCGCAATGGTTTCCGCACTCGACAACCATTGAATCGCCTGCAGACCAAAACATTGCTGCAATTCGGCCAGCGGCTGCGCGCACAGCGCGAGCAAACGGTCGCGTTCGGCGGTCAAATCGACTGCGTCGACTTGACCTTTCAGCATCGCGCGCCAATTGGTTTTATCGGCGACGTGCGGTTTGAACAGCACTTCGACGAGCCCCGATTGCTGTCGCGTCTGCACACCCAGAATCGGCAGCGCCTGCACGGCACCCTGATCGATCCAGCGCGTCGGAATTTGCGTAGCGCGCGTGATGCCGACTTTAAGGCCCGACGAATTCGCGAGATAGACAACGTGCGGTTGCAGGCAATGCTGTTCGGCCCACTCGGGTTCGCGGCACGTGCCTGCATCGAAATGACATTTTTCCGGACTGACGATGCAACTGTCGCATTGCGCGAGCGTTTGAAAACACGGATAACAAAAGCCCTGATTGAAACTTTTATGGGTCTTGCGGCCGCAATGCAAACACGTGATTACGCCCTCGAATTGCAACCGTATGCGCGTACCGATTAAATCGTTGAGGGCAACTTCGGCAGCGCCAACCGGCAAGCGATAACGCACTGACGCACCCAGTTCAGTGCGCATAAGTTCGGTGCGCATTTTACGCAGCGGTCCACTGACAGTATCCATAACACCAGCTACATCCATTTCAGCGGGTTCGTCGATTCTTCGCGGTGTTGATGATCGTCGCCGCACAGCTCGCCCTCGGCTTTGCTGCCGCGATCGATAAAACCCGTGCGCTCGGTTGCGGAAACATGTTTGGTTTCGTAAACGATCACGGCCTGCAAACACAATTCGCGCTGCTCGGCCGTCAATACGCGGCCATCGGACCATTTGCCGATTTCGATCGCACGTTTCAGGTTGGTGTAAATTTCCGGCGTGATCGTGTCGATGAGTTGTTGAAATTGCATCAGCTGTACACCCTACACCAATTTGTCGGTCTTACGTTCTGATTTTGCGATCAGCGCCATCGCCAGACCAAGCAGCAAACCGAAAATCAAACCGCTCGCGTGCGCGACGTTGGCGGTCGCGCCCATACCGAGTAAATCACTGAAATTGACGAAGCCGAGCGCAAGACTGATGAACATCATAATCGCGAGCGGCTTCTCCACTTTGAGAATCGAATGCGGAAAAATCCACGCCCACGCCAGACAGTAACCAAACAAACCGAAATCGACACCCGACATACCGCCGAAACGGCTCGGCCCGGAGTAAATCGCCTGCGCGATATTCGACGCCATCGCAAGCAACATCACGACAGCAAACAATCGCACACCGCTCTGCGTGATTTCAATTTTGCGCCCCCAAAACCAGAACAGCACCATATTGAAGGCAATGTGCAACAGACTGAAGTGCAAAAACATCGGCGTGAACAAACGCCAGTATTGACCTCGGCTCAAATCGAACACCAGGTAATTGCCGAGCTGATCGTAATCGAAAAATGTAAACCAATGCATCACCGGCAGATTCAAACTGCCGATCACGGCACCGGCACAGCTCAGCGCGATCAGAATCATCGTTACCGGAAACCGCAGCAGCGCGATCAGTAAAGCATTGTGCTGCACGGGCAGCGCCGGATCCGCCGGCAGCGCCTCGCCGCGCCGCACGCCCGCGTACAACGCGCGCACGGGATCGATTTGCTCGCGGTGCTTTACCAGCAATATGCGCTTGCCGTCGTGCTCGACGACACGATGCGCCAAACCGTGCCGCCACAGATATTGGCTCAGCGCGAGCAGGTCTTCATCGAGAGAAACTTCTAAAGCTTTTAAATCAGACATCGCATGAATAATTCAGATAATGAAAAACGCCGGGGCATTTATCCAAAACATTGAGAGTGAACGCAGAATGCATTTTATGCGGTACGTGCCGCGAAAGCTAAATACATCGGAAAAATGTATTTAGATGCCAAATTAATAGTGTGAAGTGCTCCAGCCGAGCTTGTCGCGACAACCCGCGTAGAAGCTGTGTGCCAATGGATGAATCATTTTCAACTTGTGCGGTTTCTTGGTGACATACACGGCGTCGCCGCGCTGCGCCATGAGATTCACCTGACCATCGCACGTGACGGGCAATTGCACGCCGCCGCTTTCGCAAATCACGATTTTAATTTCGCTGTTGCCATCGACCACGATCGGCCGGCTCGACAAGGTGTGCGGAAACATCGGCACGAGTACGATGGCATCGAGACGCGGGTGCATGATGGGACCGCCGGCGGACAGCGAATAGGCGGTCGAGCCGGTCGGTGTCGATACGATCAAACCGTCCGAGCGCTGGCGATAGACAAATTCGCCCTCGATGTACAACTCGAATTCGATCATTTTCGCCGACGTGCCCGAATTGACGACGACATCGTTCAACGCATCGGCGGTGCCGTTTGGCTCGCCGTTGTGCTTCACCGTGACATCGAGCAAAAAGCGTTTTTCGATGCGGTAATGACCGTCGAGCACCTCGCCGACACGCTGCTCGATTTCGTCGGGCGATACATCGGTGAGAAAACCGAGACGACCGCGATTGACGCCGAGCACAGGCACATCGAAGCGCGCCAGCGTGCGCGCGGCCGCGAGCAAACTGCCGTCGCCGCCGACGACGATAATTAAATCGCTGACCTCGCCGATCATTTTGCGCGAACAAATGCGCGCGTCCTGCAACAGACCCGGCTCCACCAAGTGTTCGATCTGATCGCCGATGATGATATTGAGCGCGCGGCTGCGCAAAAATGCGACGAGTCGTTGCAGCGTTTCGCCGACGCCGCTGTCCTCGCGACCGAGAATACCGATATTGCGGAAAGGTTCCATAACTGCGCGCCGTGGCAATCGTTACCGCGGCATTATACACACTGGCCGGGTGTCGCCGCGCCGCGGCGAATAAGCGTTTCTATGATTTGAAACTACTGCGATCTGCTGCGCGGCAACGCTGTGCTGGCTAAATCGCGCACATGTTGCAAGTACTCGGCATCGCCCGCGTCGAGGAAGCGCAACCGCTGCGGCAGCGGCAATGCATCAAAACCATTGCGCAACACCGTGACGTTGTAACCGTCCTCTGCGAGCAAATAGGCTGCGGCGCTGCTGCGGCGGCCACTGTTGCAGTAAATGATGTAGCGTTTGTCGCGATCGAGCAGGCGCGATTTCAACTTCAAAATCGTCAGCGGCATATTCAGGGCAGCGATTTTTAAAGCCGATGTCGCATGCGCCTGTTCGTATTCGGATTCGGTGCGCACATCAACGAGTTCGGCACCGCCGATGAGTTCGCGATCGACCTCGGCGAGCGTGAGACTGCGCACAGGTGGCGATTTCAACAATAGAAAAAAGTCCTGCTTCTCCAATTTCATCAACACGCCATTTTCGCGCATGACCACGGTGGCGTTGCGCGGCGCGTCGTTGACCAGCGCGTCTTCGCCGAAACAGCGGCCCACGCCGAGCTCGGCCACCAACACCGAAGCGCCCCTCTCGCCCGCCGCGCGATACACCGAAACCGCTCCCTCCTTGATGAAATAGCAACCGTCGCCAACCTCGCCCTGGCGAATGACGACATCGCCCGAGTGTGCAAAGCGCGGACGAAACCGCGACAGAATTTGGCGGATATTCATCGGCGGTACTTTGTAAAACAGATTCGAGCGCAACAGCGTCAGCATCCAATCGGCATCTTCATCGAGATCGCGCTGCCCCGTGATATCGAGCGTGATGTAATTGGCGGCCTGATCCCACGCTAACATCGCATCGAGCTGCGCGCTGGCAAAACGAATGATCTGGCAATCGTCGATGGCGGTAACGGTTTCGAGCCGCGGTTGAAAATGCGCGAGCGGAAAACGCGCCTGCGGATCGTTGGCATCGACCGCCAGCACGCTGCCATTACCGCTATCGATGCCGACTTTTCCGCTGAGCAGATAAATGTGCGTATCGTCGCAATCGCCGCGCTGGCAGATGACCTGGCCGCGGCACAGCACTTCGACCTGCGTATCGCGCATCAACGTGTTGAGGTGATCCTCGGTGAGCGCATTGACGGGCACCATGGTCTGCAACAGATGCTTTTTAAAATTTTGATCCATGAGCACTGTGTTCATTACCGAAGCATCCAATAACGAGTGGGGGCGTCGCACCATTATCCCGTGCGTGACAAGCCTTCTCGCGGCGACGATACCAGCGCGGCTTCGACATTCCGCCGATCGCGCTCCGCAACTCCGCGCGCGCCTTGCAAACCACCCGTATGCACGGCCAACACGCGAGTCCCTCTGGTAAATTCACCGCGTTCAATACCACGATGGATAGCGTACAACATTTTTCCTGAGTAAACCGGCTCAATCGCAATGCCGGTGGCCTGGATGAATCGAGTGACAAATTGACACAACCCTGCGCTGGCACGCGCATAACCGCCATCATGACTGTCGGTATCGATATGCCAGTCCGTGCAGTGCCAGGCGCCGATATCGCGCAAATGCGCACGCACGTGATCGGCGATAAATGCGCCGCCCTTGAGCACCGCAACGCCGAGCACATGACTGCGCCGATCGAGTCCCGCGACAATACCGGCGAGCGTCGATCCCGTCGCACACGGCAGCGCAATGTAATCGGGCAAATACGCCAAGCGGCTGATCGCTTCGCCGAGCGCGCGACAGCCCAGTACACCGAATCGATTCGCGCCGCCTTCGGGAATGACATAGCTGCTGCCGTAACGCTGCTGCAGTTGTGCCAACAGCGCGCGGCGTTCCGGTTCGCGTTCGCGCGCTGTTTGAGTCAACACGCGATAACTTGCGCGATCGACAAAATGCAATTGCATGCCCGCGGCGGCGGCATCGCTCAATGTGGGATTGGTAATCGATGTGTGTTCGCCGCGAATGACGCCGACGCTCGCAACACCCGCGGCGGCAGCGGACAACGCGAGCGCGTGTATATGATTGGAAAAGGCACCACCAAAACTGAGCACGCGCGAATAACCCGCTGTGCGCGCAGCACGCAAATTTTCAGCGAGTTTGAAAAATTTATTGCCAGGCGCCGCCGCATCGATGCCGTCGAGACGCCACAGCGCCACGTCGACACCGCGCGCCGTCCACTCCGGCAGCGATACGTGTTGTACCGGCGCCCGCTGCGCGAGCTCCAGCAGCCTCAATTCGAACTCGCCTGCGTGACGCGCGGCGGCGTCAATTTAGTTTCGCGGTGTCCGTTTGTTTCGCAATGGCTGCGGCAGCGATCGCTGGTACCCGGCATAAACTGATTGGGGCGTTCGACTTTTTCGAGTAATTCGCCGCAGAAATCGCCATTTTTGTCGCGCTCGGTACAAACCGGCAATTCGTGATGAGCGAGCCATAATTGGTACTGCTCGACCGCGACCGAACATTTATCGGCGACATACGCCAGCGGCGATTCGAGATAACGCGGAATATCGGAAACCGGTATCGTCATCGCATCGACGCCGGGCTGATACGCGACGAACGCGACGCCATTTTCGACGAGATGTTGCAGTAACTGATCACCGCCCTGGTGAATCAAACGCTCGCGCTCGTTGCGCAAGCGCGCGATTTCCTCGCGCAACGTACCGAGCTGTTCTTCGCGATAGAACAATTCGACCTCGCGCATATCGAGCATCTCCTTCAGTTCGGATGTCGCCTGCTCAATGCGCGCTTTCAATTCGACGTCAAACTGCTGCTGCAACTGCTCAACGCTGTGCTCTTGTTTCGCTTCCTGCTGTAGCGCGAATTCAGTCAACAATTTTTCGCGCGCCTGCTGAAATTCGCCGGTCTGCGTTGCCAGTTTTTCTTTGAGTTTGTGCGCACGGCGCTTCTCATCGGCCAGCAATTGCTGCGTCGAATCGGCCGCCTCTTTCATCTGATTGAGTTGAATTTGATAGTGCTGATGCAGTTGATCGATTTGCTGCTGCGCCGCCGATCTGAGCGTAGCCAACTGCAACTGCTGCTCTTCTTTAAGCGCAGTCACTTTGTTGCGGTATTCCTGCTGCAACTTCTGGCTGGCGCGCTCGCCGGCATCGCGCTCCGCTGGCTTTTTTTGCTGCGTATTCTTTGCTGGCGCAGCTGCACGCGGTTTCGCGGCGCCGGATACCGCGTCGAGCAGCGGCGGCATGACCGCATCGGTGACATCGGGCACCTCGACTGCGAGGCCGAGCCGATTGCGCTGCACGGCCTGCCGCATCTGCTCAAATGAATTTTGCTCGCCGTCGAGCACCGGATCCCAAAGCTGGCGCGCATGCCACGGCACCGAACACTGGCTGCGGCAGGCCAACCTGATGCGGCCGCCACCGAGATCGGGGCCGCGTCCGGCATTTTCCAAGAGATGCTCTAACGGTACATTCCAGCTGCGGTTCACGTAACCGCGCGCATCGAAATCGACGAGAAAAAATACCGCGCCGACGATCTGCAAACGCTGGTTGATGCGCAGAAAGCAGGCATTGATTTCACGACCGGCAAATTCGGACAAGCCGACCACCTGATCGAGCACCGCCTCGAACTCAACTTGCAGCATCTCTTTGACCAAGGTGTTAGCGTCAAAGAAAATCACTGCGTGATGAACAACTCCCATTTCGCGCGCGCTCATCCCCGCGTTCACGCCTCCGTCAAAATTGAATGCAATTTCGCCTGTAAAACTGTCGGGATCAAAATCGAATGCGCTGTCGGTGCCAAATCACATACGCAAGCAGGCTGCCTTATTGAACCTTGGACTTAATTATGGCCGCATCGGCTCAAAAGACACGTACCGGAATGTGATTGATTTGGCAAGCCGCACAAACGCGGTCCGCAAATACCTCACAAACAACATCGGTGCGAGAATTGATCCGCATTTTTAGACCAGCGACTTACGGCGCACCATCCGCGCTCAGCAACAACCCGTAGCAATCGGGCCGGCGATCGCGAAAGATCCCCCAGGCGTCGCGGCGCGCTCGAATCGCCGCCAGGTCGAAGCTTTGCACGAGCATCGACTCGCTGCCGCGGTCGGCCGTTTGCAGCAGCGCGCCCGTTTCATCGCAAATAAAAGACGAGCCGTAAAACGTGATGCGCCAATCGGAATTCTGCTGACTATTTTCGGTACCGATACGATTCGACGCGATCACCGGCACGAGATTCGCCGCGGCATGCCCCTGTTGCACACGCTGCCAATGATCTTTCGAATCGATGCTCGCATCGTGCGGCTCGGACCCGATCGCTGTCGGATAAAACAGCAATTCGGCCCCCTGCAATGCCATCGCGCGCGCCGTTTCGGGAAACCACTGGTCCCAACAAATGCCGACACCGATGCGCGCATAGTGCGTGTCCCACACTTTAAACCCGGTATCGCCCGGATGAAAAAACTGTTTCTCCTGATAACCAGGGCCATTCGGAATGTGCGTTTTGCGATAGCTGCCGAGCACCTCGCCATTGGCATCGAGCACAGCGACGGTGTTGTAGTACGCGTTATTCGCACGCTCGAAAAAACTGATCGGCAACACAACGCGCAATTCGCGCGCGACACGGCGAAAATGATTTACCGCGGGATTTTCCGCGAGCGCTGTCGCCAGCGCGAAATGCTGCGGATTTTGATCGATGCAAAAATAGGGCGTCTCGAATAATTCCTGCAATAGAATAATATGCGCACCCTGTTTCGCCGCGGCGCGCACCAATTTTTCCGCGCGCGCGATATTGCTCTCGCGATCCCAATCGCACGCCATTTGCGTCGCTGCCACAGTCACTTTACTCATAGTGCACTCCTCAAACTAATTGACCGGCCAATGGCAGCGCTGAATTGATTTCACCAGCGGCTATAATTTCTTCACCCTTGGTTGCTGTTGGGTAATGCAATGAATATTGCCACCACCGTAAGCCAGTTCGCGTGCCGGAATTTGTACAACTTTGCGCCGTGGAAATAATTCGGCGATGACACCGCGCGCCTGTTCATCGCGTCTGCGATCACCGAATGCGGGCATCACGACACCATCGTTAGCGATATAGAAATTAATATACGACTGCGACAGACGCTGCTCGCCGCGATAAATGACTTCGGGTTGTTCGAGCGTGATCACATCGAGTTGGCGTCCGCGCGCATCGCGCGCTTCACGCAAAATATCGACGTTGCGTTGCAGCGGCGCAAAATCGATGTCGCTCTTGTCGTGACCGGCGAGCGCAAGCACCACGCCCGGCGCGACGAAGCATGCGATTTCGTCGATATGGCCATCGGTGTCGTCATCGGCGATCCCCTGCGGCAACCAAATCACTTGCTGCGCGCCGAGATATTCGCGCAGTAAATTTTCGATCTGCTGCTTGTCGAGTTCGGGATTGCGATTTGCATGCAATAAACATTGCTCGGTCGTCAACACGGTACCTTCGCCATCGACGTGAATCGAACCGCCCTCAAGTACAAACGGCGCTTCGATACGCTGCACATTCAAGCGCTCGAGAACAAAACGTGCAACATGCTGATCATTGTCGCAAGGGTATTTTCCCCAGCCATTGAAGCGCCAATCGACTCCCGCTAATTCACTCTTTTCATTGACAACGAACGTCGGCCCGAAATCGCGCATCCAGGAATCGTCGAGCGTGTACTCCCAATACTCGGCTTGATCGCCACACAGACGAAATGCTTCGGCGCGATCGCGCGGGTGCACGAGTAACGTCACCGGCTCGAACTGCAAAATGGCGCGCACAACTTGCGCGAAATTGTGGAAGGCATTGTCCATGCCGCGCGTCCAAATCGCCGGATTCGACGGCCACGCCATCCAGCAGCGGCTGTGCTCGCACCATTCGGCCGGCATTGCAAAACGATCGGACATGCGGATTCTCCCGTGGCTTTATCATTGAGTCGAATGGCATGGTCATTGAGTCTAACGGCCCGCCTAGCCGAGTCAACGCATCTCGTCCGCAACGGGTTATAAGCTTCTAACTATTTAGCATTTGGTGGCGGCATTGCAGGCTGCTAATCTGCGCGACCTTGCTGCCGAAACATCTTGTTCCAGAAACAACAATACAAAATCAAAGGAGCTGTATGCAGCTGCAACCGATGTATGTCATTTCAGGTTTGGTGGTGGGCTTCATCGTCGGCCTGACCGGCGTCGGCGGCGGCTCGCTGATGACGCCGATTCTGCTGTATTTCGGCATCACACCCTCGGCCGCCGTCGGTACCGATCTGCTCTACGCCGCCATCACCAAAGCAGGCGGCGTCTACGTGCACAACAAAAAACGCAACATCGATTGGCGCATCACCCGCTGGCTCGCATTCGGCAGCTTACCGGCCAGCGCAATCACGCTGCTTATCCTGCATCAAATCGGTTTCAATTCCGCCGGCACGAACCATTTCATCAAAGTCATGCTGGGCTATGCGCTGATCTTCACCTCGCTCGCGATTATTTTCAAAAAGAAACTGCTCGACTTCAGCCATCGCAATAATGTGTGGATCTCGCGCATGTCGGAACGCGAACAGACGGCGGCGACATTGATCACGGGCATTATCCTGGGTGTGATCGTGACGATCACTTCGATCGGCGCGGGCGCGGTCGGCACCGTCGCGCTGTTTCTGCTCTACCCGATGCTGTCGACGACCAAGCTGGTCGGCACCGAGATTGCGCATGCCGTGCCACTCACATTGATCGCCGGCCTCGGTCACGCCGGTTTCGGCAATTTAGATGTGTCTCTGCTCGGCAATTTACTGCTCGGTTCGCTGCCCGGCATTTATGTCGGCAGCCATCTAGCCAGCAATGTGGCCGATCATTACTTGCGGCCTGCACTCGCGGCGATGCTCGTGGTGGTCGGCGGTAAACTTGTGCTCTAAATGACGTGCTAGACTCAACGCGCCGGCCCCCTGACGCAATAAACACCCATCACTGCGGCAATAAACACCAGTCAGGGGATAAAACTTATCGGAGCGCTGAAGGATGCACATTGAAATCTGGCAGTGGTTGGTGCTCGGCATCGCGCTTTGCTTGATCGAAATTTTTGTTCCGAGTTTTACCTTGTTGTGGTTTGGCCTCGGCGCGTTCGTCGTCGCGCTGATCGCCGCGCTGATACCGCTTTCTTTTTCGATCGAATTATTTATCTGGGCCGTGAGCACGACCGCATTCGCGATCGCCTGGTTTCGCTTTGTGAAACCGCGCATGCTGGATAAAACCCAGTCCGGCATTTCGCGCGAGGCCGCCGTCGGCCAGGTCGGCACGGTCATTAAAAGCAGCAGCGAACATGTGCGCGGGCAGATACGTTTCACCGTGCCGCTACTCGGCGCCGAGGACTGGCCGTATATCTGCGAAACCGAGCTCGCTGTAGGCGATCGCTGCCGCGTCAAAGACGTGCTGGGCAATTCGCTGCTGGTGGAAAAATTCTGATCGCCCCTATTGCGTTCATGTTATTCAAATTCATGCTATTCAAATTCAAAGGAGAGATTTGATGAATTCGCTATTTGTTTTTGTCGCCATAGTCGTCGCCGTCGCGGTTACGCTCGCAAAAGGCGTGCGCTTGGTGCCGCAAGGTTTTAAATTCGTGGTGCAGCGTTTCGGCAAATATCATATGACGCTGCAACCCGGCTTGAATTTCGTGATTCCGTACATCGACGATATTGCCTACAAAGTCACGACGAAAGACATCGTGCTCGACATTCCGAGTCAGGAGGTCATCACCGAAGACAACGCCGTGATCATCGCCAACGCAGTGGCCTACATCAATATCATCAGTCCCGAAAAAGCCGTGTACGGCGTCGACAATTACACCATTGCGATTCGCACCTTGGTGCAAACGGCACTGCGTTCGATCGTCGGCGAAATGGCGCTCGACGCGGCACTGTCATCGCGCGACATGATCAAAGCGAAACTGAAGGCTTCGATTTCCGACGATATTGCCGAATGGGGCATCACGCTCAAAACCGTCGAAGTGCAGGACATCAAGCCATCGCCGACGATGCAGGCCGCGATGGAAGAGCAAGCCGCGGCGGAACGTGCGCGCCGCGCCACGGTGACGCGCGCTGACGGCGAAAAAGCTGCTGCGATTCTCGAAGCCGAAGGCCGCCTCGAAGCATCGCGCCGCGACGCCGAAGCGAAAGTCGTGCTCGCCGAAGCCAGTCAAAAGGCCATCGAAAAAATCACCACCGCCGTGGGTAGCAATTCGCTGCCGATGGTCTATCTGCTCGGCGAAAAATATGTCGAGCGGCTAGCCGATCTGGCCGCGTCGCCCAATTCAAAAACCGTGGTATTGCCCGGCGATATTCCAGGCGCAGTAAAAGGTTTGATGGGCGCGCTCAACACACGCAGCTGATATTGAACCCTGCCGGTATGCGGGTTGTCTTAAAGCGTCATTGTTTTCTACAACGACGCATTTCTACGATAACGCTGTTCACAACAATATTTTCGCGTGCGAGGAATCGCGATATGCGCAGTTTCTACCGAATAATTATCGCCGGTCTTATTTTCGCGAGCGTATGCAGCCGCCCTGCGTTTGCCGATCAAAAGCTCGGCGCGGGTGGCGCGGTGTCATTGCCGCCGCCGACACAAACACACACTGGCGATGACGCGCAGAATAGCAACACGCCAACACCCGATTGCACGCGATCGAATTCAGATTCGCGCTGCAAACCGCCGCAACTACCGTATTACCATCCACATTTCAAACGGCCACGCCCCGTCATCATCAATCAGTTGCCGGCGGAACCCGCCATCGAAATCAATTCACTCAGCGACGATTGGGAAGGCTGCCGCAAAGCCAAACTCGGAGCGATGCGCGCGCGCGACACGGGCAATATCGATCAAGCCAATCGCCTCGACGAATGGCTGTGGAAAAACTGTCGCACTTACTCAGATGAATTACGGCAATTGGAGCAAAACGATATGTGAGATCGCGGCGCTTGCAACGCGCCGCGTTTCTTGACACGCGGCGATCTCGCCCCCTACGATGCGAGCATTCCCTTCTGTAGCACCGCACTCCATGCAGCAAATCCGCGCGCTGGTAAACAGCGAATTCGAACAGGTCAATGCGCTAATTATTGAGCAGCTGCACTCCAACGTGCCGCTCGTCGAAAATATCGGGCACTATCTTGTTGAAGCCGGCGGCAAACGGCTGCGACCGCTGCTGGTTTTACTCGCAGCCGGCTGCCTCGGCGAAATCAAACGCGAACATATAGCACTGGCTGCCATTATTGAATTCATCCACACCGCGACGCTGTTGCACGACGACGTGGTCGATCTATCGAACCTGCGCCGCGGCCGTCCGACGGCAAACGCCAAATGGGGTAACGCACCGAGCGTTCTGGTCGGCGATTTTCTGTACTCGCGTGCATTTCAATTACTGGTTGGCCTGAATAACGTACCGCTGATGCAACTGCTCGCCGATACCACCAACACCATCGCCGAAGGCGAGGTATTACAGCTGACCAAGGCGGGCGATGCCACTACCGATGAAGCGGCCTATTTCAAGGTTATCGAAAATAAAACCGCCGTGTTGTTCGCGGCCGCCTCTCAAGGCGCAGCACTACTGAACAACACTGAAGCGGAAAACAGTCGGAATCTTTACCGCTATGGCCTACATCTTGGGACTGCGTTTCAGCTCGCGGACGACATGCTGGACTACCTCGGCGACCCGCAAAAGATGGGCAAAAATGTGGGTGATGATCTCAGCGAAGGCAAGCCCACACTGCCCCTGATTGCCGCGCTGCGGCTCGGTACCTCAGCCGAAAAACAGCGTATCAGCGATGCGATTACACAGCGCGATAGCAGCGCTATCGACGCGGTTGTCGCAGCCGTCAAACGCTGCGGAGCACTGGATTACACCCTCGCCAAAGCAAAACATCACGCGGCTGCGGCGGAGCAAGCGCTAACTGGACTGATGCCGTCATCGCATTTAACCGCGATGCTTTCGCTGTGCCGCATCGCAGTCGAGCGCGATCGTTGACACCCAGCTCGTTGCTGAAGTGATCTCCATCACAATCGCACTTAATTCCCTCGAACTCCAACCATTTTGCTTGAACTCACATCGCGGCCCATCCTACAATTCGAATGCTGTCGATTTACTTTACAGCCCGTTCCTCGACCACAACTCATTTGGGCGCAATAAACGACAATGTTCAAACGCCTCTCTCGCCAATGGTTGGCCATTTGCTGCCTGACTACGATCATTACTGCGTGCGGTGGCGGAGGCAGTGGCGGTAGCAACTCAAATACGAACGCATCATCCCCATCGGCGTCGGCGCCAAACTCATCACCCACACCAGCAGCTCAAACGCCATCAGCAAACGGAGCCTATAGTGTCCATGTTACATGGACCGCTCCCACGACACGCGCGGACGGCTCTGCGTTAGCAATGAGCGCGCTTGAGGGTTACCGTTTATTTTACATCCGCGACGGTTCCAGCCCGAACGAGGATGCCTCCGTCACCATCGGCGGCGGGGCCACCACAAGCGCAGACTTATCGCTAAATATCGCCGGCACCTATACATTTGCCATCACTGCAATCGATAGCAGTGGCGTCGAAAGCGTCCTATCGGCTCCCGTATCAGTAACGCTCAACTAAAAACCTTGTTGTGAAGCGATATTGTTGTGAGACACCTCACGGCACCGCTGGTAACTGTAAAAAATCATGACATATCAATACCCTGTCTTTTGATTGCCATTTCATCTATGATTTGACAAATACTGCGGCTGCTTGTTGATCGATTCCCCTACCCAAGCAAATGCGGTTAATTTAAATTTTGAGGTGACGCCTGTCCTGCGGCGCTTCGTGCAAAGAGCCCGCCCCCCGGCGAGGAGTTGAGGCAAATGTCGAAGGAAAAGGATTACTTGAAGATGGTGGAGAACACCTCCACCGCTTGGTCCAATCTGCCGCCGCTGGTACGGCAAATCAAAGACGATGCACAGGCCGTGCTGCTGAACCTGCTTGAAGATCTCTTCAGCAACTGCGACGACCTCTTCTTCGACCTTTCCAGTCGCGCCAGCAGCAATACCGAACAGAATTTATATTTCGAATCGATGCGCGAGTTGCGCTTTAAAAAAGCCGGAGTCATCAATGCATACCGGCAGAATTTCGAGCAGAATTTTCTCGCATTGGCGCAACCTGCAACGTTTGGACGGGCGCAACAAGAGTCGGTCAATGCCGACACGCTGAGCCTGGTGCAAAACGATAAACTCGAGCAGGAAGTCGCCATCAGCAGCATGATTTCCAAAGCCCGCACAAATTGCCAGGAGGCGCTCTATCACTTAGCCACGCGCCTCGATTATTTGATTCCGCGCGTCACCATCGATCAGGACAACAATCCGCTCGACCCCGAACAAATCTGCCAGGCCTTCGCCAAGGCGTGCGAGTTGTTCGATATCAATATCAAAGCCAAAATCATTATTTTCAAACAATTCGATCGCGTCGTTGTCAGCAAGCTTATTAAAATCTACACGGCCGCGAACGAGTTGTTAATCAACTCAGGAGTACTGCCAAAAATCACGCGCGGCATTAACAAACAACCCGACAGCCACAACGCGGAGGCTGCAACCGCAGCGCACGCCAGCGAAACGGTGTTGGATGCGGCCGTGCACGCGGCGTCGCAATTGCAATTTGATTTCATCGAGCTCAGTAATTTGCTTGCCAGCATGCGCCGTCTGGGCCTGACTCGGCTACCCAATTACAACGCTTACAGCGCGAACCCAGGCCCGGTGATGAACAACGCTGAATTGTTCGCGCTGCTCACCGCGCAACAACCACGCGCGGTCGAAACCGCCGAATCCGAACCCATCGATTTGCGCCAGCTCGTGCAATCCCTGTTAGCGGCAAGCAACCCTACGCGGCCACACGCGCTGCAACAACCCGATGAGGATGTCATCAATCTTGTCGCGATGTTTTTTGATTTCGTGCTCGACGATCGCAATCTGCCCGTGCCGATTCAAGCGTTGATCAGTCGATTGCAAATTCCAATTTTGAAAATTGCACTGAAGGATAAAACCTTCTTCAGCCATGCCGGGCACCCCGCACGCAAGCTGATCAATACGATCGCCGACGCCAGCATCGGCTGGGACGAATCGGAGCAGCTAAAAAAAGACAAGCTGTACAATAAGATTTTTGACATTATCCAAACCATCAATGAGCAGTATGCCGACAACGATCATGTGTTCGCCGAAAAATTGGGCGAGTTGCAGGCATTCGTGCAACAAGAGCAACATCGCACATCGCTGGTAGAGCGCCGCACCAGCCAATCGACTGAAGGGCAGGCCAAAACCCAGCAGGCCAAATCGGTGGTTCAACAATTGCTTTTTGCAAAACTTGAAAAACTGCAATTGCCGCCGGCCATCACGTCGTTCCTGGTTGATCCTTGGCAACAGCTGTTGGTGCTCGTGCATTTGAAGGCCGGTGAGGACAGTCCCGAATGGATGGAGGCGATGCAAGTCGTCGACGACTTGATCTGGGCCTCACAGAAACACGAAGACGCGCGCTCGTTGCAGCGCCTCGGTAAAATCAAGCCTGAATTATTGCAACGCATCGCGCAGGGTTTGACGAAAATATCCACGACAGCGGAAGCGACACAGAGTGCAATTCGCGGCATCGGCGAAGTTTTGGATCAATTGCAATGCGAGGCACCCATCACCTTCGCATCGATCAGCGCCGAACAAGCCGTCGCGCTCGGCCACACCCCGGGCAGCGGCAGCAAAAGCTGGCAGGAGATGACGGCGCTGGAGCGCCAGCAGGCGCGCTATAAAGCGCTGACTTACGAGTTCATCAAAAAAGCCGATGCGTTGCCGGTGGGAACTTGGCTGTCCTACGAGGACAGCCGGCGCGGAAAAATTCTGCGCTGCAAACTATCGACCAAAATAGAAATTTCCGATACGTTCGTTTTCGTCAATCGTTTCGGCTTTAAAGTGATGGAAAAATCGCGCAAGGATTTCGCTTACGATCTGCAACAGCGCCGCGCGATTGCATTGGAAAACAGCATGCTGTTCGATCGCGCGATGGAGAATATCGTCGGCAATCTGCGTCAACTCGGTAAATAAGCCTCTCGCCCCGCACCGCCTTTTTTAAAGGCGCAAGTTTCAAACAGCAAAAGCAACGCCGCGCGGCTATACTGAGGCGCTGTCGTTTATTTTTCCTCCAATCGCCGCCGATCAATAAAACTCCATGGTGCACGATCAGATCACCTTTCTGAGCAACTTTATCGGGGGCTGCATTTTTTTTGCACTCGCGATTGCGCTCGCTTATCTGTGGTACCTGCGCACTGCGCACAGTGCTTTGGTGCTCGCCGCCGTCGTATCGATGGTGTGGCAATTCGCACTAGCCGTACACTATCGCTGGTTCAGTCTCGACAAGACCGTTCTCTTGATGCTGGAAATTACGCGCGACGGTGCCTGGATCAGCGCGTTGATTTCATGTCTCAGCTTCAATTCGGGCCGCACATTATCGCTGCGCCTGCGTGCCGTCTTGCAAGGTCTATGGCTGCTTGCGCTGCTCGGTTTCGCCTATTTGTTGTTCTCGCACTATGCCATCGCGGGGGAAACCAAAACGCTCGTATGGACCGGACTGCTATTGGCAATCGTCAGTTTGGTCGCGGTCGAGCAGCTGTATCGCAACACTGAAAATAATCAGCTCATCAAATTACTCTGCGTCGCTATCGGTTCGATTTTCGTCTACGACATCTACCTGTTTTCGCACAGCCTCATGTTCGGTCAAATCGACGCCGATTTATGGAATGCACGCGGCAGCGTCAACGCCATTGCAGGCCTGTTCATGACCCTCGGCTCCGTTGCCATCGCCAACCGCGGCAGTCGTCCTGCACGCCTAACGCTATCGCGACCCGCGGTGTTCTACACCACCAGCTTGACCGCTGCCGGCGGCTTCCTCGCGTTGATGGCAATCGGTGGTTACTACGTGCAGCTCTACGGCGGCAGCTGGGGCGCCGTCGTGCAAATTCTGGTGTTATTCGTCGCGCTGCTCACCGTAGCCAGCGTATTTGCCTCCGAGACCGCGCGCTCGCGTCTGAACGTATGGATCAACAAACACTTTTTTCACCACAAATACGATTACCGCGCCGAATGGTTGAAGCTGATCAATTATTTGTCGCAGCCCTCCGGTCAAGAGGGCTTTCACGAACGCGCCATCAAAGCGGTCGCCAATATTGTGAAAAGCCCGAGCGGCGCCCTTTGGCTGCGCCAGGGGCAGCGTTACACGCCGATCAGTGTCTACAATTTGCAACTGCCCAACACCAGCGTCGATGAGCCTGTCGACACACCGTTTTGCCGCGCATTAAAAGATCACGAATGGGTGTTTTCGCCGCAGTCGCCCGATCGCGATCGGCTGAGTGCGCTCAACGAGCTGTTGCCCGCATGGATTTATCGCATCGATAATTTATGGCTCGTGCTGCCGCTGCTCACCGAAGTCGAATTACTCGGTTTCCTGATTTTGACAGCGCCCGAAATCGACGACTCGCTGACGTGGGAGGATCTCGATCTGCTGAAAACCGTCGGCCGCCAAGTCGCCTCGTACCTCGACCGCCACGAGGCCGCTGAAATGCTGGCCGAATCGCGCCAATTCGAGGCCTTCAACAAATTGACCGCCTTCATCATGCACGATTTGAAAAATTTGATCGCGCAGCAGGCGCTGGTGGTCGAAAATGCCGCGAAACATCGCGAAAATCCTGCGTTTTTTGAGGACGCGATTCGCACCATCGACAACTCGGTCGCGCGCATGAGCAATCTGTTGCGCAAATTGCAACACAACGAGACCAATGAGTTGCGCAGCTTAGAGTTGCATCGCGTGCTGATGGAGGCCGTTAAAAAATGCAAGGAACAAAAACCAGTGCCATCGCTGCGCTTGCAGCAAACCGATTTACGCGTTAATGCCGACCAGGATCGCCTGATCATGATTCTGACGCACATCATCAAAAACGCCCAGGACGCTACCCACAACAGCGGCTTCGTCGACATCACGCTGCGCCGCGAAGACAACAACGCTGCTATATTGATCGAAGACAACGGCATGGGCATGGATCAGGACTTCATCAAAAACCAATTATTCCGCCCGTTCGTGACCACCAAATCCGGTAAAGGAATGGGCATCGGCGCCTACCAGACGCGCGAGTTTATCGTTTCACTCGGCGGTAGTGTCGTCGTCGACAGTACACCGGGAGAAGGCACCACCTTTACCGTTTTGCTACCGCTGTCCAACTAACGTTTACCGGCTAACTTTTACCGACCGATTTTTACCAACAAATTTCCACTGACGCATACAAACCAACCTACACGAACTGACGCCGGCACAGAGCCATGAGCAAATCGAAACCCGAACAAACTCTTCTGATCGTCGAAGACGACACCGGTCTCAGCAGTCAATTGCGCTGGCACTTCGATCAATACAACGTCGTCATCGCGCAGGATCGACCCAGCGCGATCGCTGCCGTGCGTCAATACGAGCCTGCGGTCGTGTTGCAGGATCTCGGTCTGCCGCCCGACGAAGAAGGTGTCGAAGAGGGTTTCAAATCGGTGCAGGAAATCATGCGCCTGGCGCCATCGACAAAAATTATTGTCATCACCGGCAACCACGACTACGAAAATGCGGTGCGCGCCGTTGCGTTGGGCGCTTACGATTTTTACCAAAAGCCGATCAACGCCGACACACTGAATCTCATCGTCGAGCGCGCCTATCACATCTACGAACTCGAAAAACAAAATCTGCGCTTGCGCGAACAACGCGTTTCACCGCTGTCGGGTGTCATCGCGAGCGACCCGCAAATGCTGCGCGTCTGCCGTACCATCGAAAAAGTTGCACCGACCAATGTCACCTGCACCTTGCTCGGCGAAAGCGGCACGGGCAAAGAAGTATTCGCGCGCGCCGTTCACAGCTTGAGTCCGCGCAGCGATAAACGCTTCGTCGCTATCAACTGCGCGGCCGTGCCCGAAAACCTCATGGAAAGTGAATTATTCGGCTACGAAAAAGGCGCCTTCACCGGCGCCGCAAAACGCACGTTGGGGAAAGTCGAGCTCGCGCACGATGGCACGCTTTTTCTCGACGAAATCGGCGATATGCCGCTGCCGCTACAGGCCAAGCTATTGCGCTTCTTGCAGGAGCGCGTGATCGAACGCATCGGTGGCCGCGAGGAAATTGCGGTCGATGTGCGCGTCGTATGCGCGACGAATAAAAATCTCGAAGCGATGGTCGCGAATAATACCTTTCGCGAGGATTTGTACTATCGCATCTGCGAAATGGTCGTCGAAATTCCACCGCTGCGCGAACGTCAAGGCGATAAAATTCTGCTCGCCCGCCATTTTCTGGAAAAATTCGCAGCGCAACAACAGCGCAAGATCAGTGGTTTTTCCGCCGAAGCAACCGAAGCGATCGAAGGCTATCAATGGCCCGGCAATATTCGCGAAATGGAAAACAAAATTAAACGCGCCGTCATCATGTGCGAGGGAAAATACGTCACGCCGATGGATCTCGCGCTCACCGCGCCCAATGAGTTATCGATCAACCTGCGTTATGTGCGACAAGAAGCCGAACGTATTGCGATCAAGCAGGCACTGTCGATGACCGAAGGCAATTATTCGGCAGCGGCAAAACTGTTGGGGATTACGCGGCCGACGCTGTACGATCTCGTTAAAAAATACGACATCAATATTCCGGGAAGCGCCGAGTAACCGCCGCATCTACTCGACATCCGACAAAGGAAGCGGTTCTTGAAACGCAGACTGATCCAACTCTCATCATTGTTCGTCGCCGTTGCGCTCGCGGGCAGCGGCTGCCATCGCAACACCGACGACGAGAAGCCCGAACAAAAAGCGGCGCGTTATATCGAACGCGCCGAAAGCTACCGGCAGCAGGGGCAATATCGCGCCGCCATTATCGAAGCGCACAACGCCATCGATGCCGCGCCGCACGATAGTCGCGGCCCCGTCGAATTGGCCACCCTGCTCAACGAACTCAATCAGAGCAAACAGGCGCTGCGCGTACTTGAACCCTTAACCGATCGCGACGATCGGGCCGTCGTCATCGCACACGCCGATGCGTTATTGGCGCAGGGCAAATTTCGTTCGGCATTCGAATATTTGCAAGCGCACCGCAGCAACGATACGGAAATTCAACTGCGCGTCGCCCAAGCTCAAGCGGGACTGGGTCAGACAACGGAAGCGGAGGCTGTATTCACCGCGCTCGAAAATTCGGCGCAGGCAGTAACCGCCAAGTTGCAATTGGCTCGTTTGAATTTGCAACAAGGCAATAGCGCAGCGACGAGTGCGATACTCAAACAAATCCTGCAAAAAGATCCCAATCAAGTCGATGCTTTAATGCTCAGCGCAAAACAGGCGGAGATGCGCGACGATTTGGAAACAGCCGAAGCCCTGCTGAGCCGCGCACTGTTAAACCTGCCGCAAACCGATGTCATCACGCCGCGAAAAGCAGCCGTGTTGCAGCAGCTGATGCCGATTCTGACCAAGCTCGGCCGCAGCAGCGAATCGCTGGTTTACGCCAAGGTGCTCGCCGACGCCGACCCGCAGGGCGCCATGCTGCAAGATAAATTCAAACAAGGTGTGGAGGCGTTCAAAGCCGGTAAGCTCGACGCTGCGGAGGGTTTACTTCACGAAGTCTACGAGCAGACTCACGACGATTACGCCGGTATTTTGCTCGGCATGATCAAATACAGCAAAAAAGATTACAGCGCTGCCGCGACCTATCTCGGCGAAAATGCCGATCCCGAAATCGCCCCCGATGCCGCGCTGAAAGCGCTAGCCAACGCGGAGATGCGCTTGGGGCAGCCCGGCAAATTACTCGAATTGATCGGCCCCGACGAGCGTGCGCACATCAAAGATCCCGAACTCAAAGCGCTGGTCGGTATCGCGCTCGTGCAGTCGGGCCGCGCTGCGAGCGGCGAAACAATGCTGCTCGATGCGCTGCGCGACAGTCCCACCAATGCAGCGGTGCGCGCAACATTGGCGCGGCATTATCTGATCGACAGCCAACCCGCCAAGGCGATCGCGACCTTAGAGGAAGGTCTCGCGCAAAAAGCGGATAGCGGCCTGCAGCGTCTGTTGATCGGCGCCTATCTCGCGGCGGGAAAAACTGACGCAGCGCTGCAAACGGCGCGCGCGTTGGCGGCAACCACGCCCGAACAGGCGGTGAATTACTACGTGCTCGGACACACCGCGCTGGACGCGCAGCAATATGCGATGAGCGAGGACGCGCTGCACAAAGCGCTGACATTGCAATCCGACTTCGCGCCCGCGCTGCTCGACAGCGCGCGCCTGCAATTAATTCGCAAGCAACCGCAAGCGGCGGCGGCCATCTACGAACACTTAATTGCAATCGACGGCAGCAATGTCAACGCGATCAAAGGCTTCATTACCGCGCAGGAAATGCTGGGCGCAACGGCCGTCAATAACGATATCGAAAACCAAGTGCTGCATCGCACTAACTCCGACACCGCGCGCGCCGTCGTCGCCGAATATTATCTGCGCAACCAGCGCCACGCCGACGCCAATCGACTGCTATCCACGCTCGCGGTAACGCCGGGGGCTAACTACCCCGCCTTCGTCAAGCAACTCTACGCGCTGGCGGAAGCAAGCGATTTGCTGCGCGCGAAGGAATTCATTCGCGCCAATCAGATCGCGCTCGACGGGCTGCGTTTGAATCCGCGCAACGCCGACCTGCTCGCGCTGCTCGCGCGCATTGCGCTGGAATCGGGCTCAACCAAAGAAGCCGCAAAAATTATCGAACAGTTCGCGCAAGTCGAACCCAACTCACCGGCGTTGATCGATCTGCGCGCGTCGCTCGCGCTCGCGACAGGTAATGCGCAAAGCGCAATTCAGCAATTGCACACGTTATGGAATACCAGCAAAACCGATCAAACCGCTAACAGACTGTATCAGGCGCTGGCGCAAACCGACGCCGCCGCGGCGACGCAATTTCTCGGCGAGTGGCAGGCGGCATTGCCGAACAGCGACAGCCCGCTGCTGTTGCGCGCCGTGCAATACCAACGCGACGGCGATACACAGCAAGCGCAAAAATATTACGAGGCCGCGCTGAGCCATAACGGCAACAATGCCTGGACGCTCAATAATCTCGCGCTGCTTTATTTCGCGAAGGGCGACAAGCGCGCGCTGACGTTGGCGCAGACGGCTTACACACTGCAGCCAAAAAATCCCGCTGTACTCGATACGTATGGCTGGATCTTGGCGGGCATGAAAGAGCCTCAAAAAGGCATTGCGCTACTGCGACAAGCCGCTGCGCTCGATCCAAATTCCGCGGAGATTGCAGAACACCTCAAGCGCGCGCAAACGCGGCAATGAATCACGGCGTCGAATGGCTGTCTCAGTGCAGCGACGTTGCAATGAACGACCGCTTGCCTGAGCAAGTATTCCAATTTGAACTTTGTCCCCTGGAGACGCGAGCATGTTATCTCGGACATTTCCCCAACTTGTGCTGGCAGTCATGCTGCTAGCGGGTTGCAGCGGCAAGCCCGCCGGCACCGCAATCGACTACGGAACGATTACATACGACAAACCTACGCCGGCCGAATGGGCGCAATTCAAGCGCTTGCATATTGTATTCGGCCATCAGTCGGTAGGCGCGAATCTGATCAAAGGCTTGCGCGCGCTGGCGCAAGAACAGAATGTCGATCTACCCATTGCAGACAGCCCACTCACCGGCCGCGATGTCGTCATTCGGCAATTCAAAATTGGCGAAAACGGCAAGCCGGCGACCAAGCTCGCCGCATTTCGCAACGCCCTACAACAAGGCGCGGGCGCCTATGCGAATGTCGCTGAGATGAAATTTTGCTTTCTCGATTTTTCTTCGCCCACTATGGATCCCAAAGCGCTGGCAGCAACCTACATCGAACAAACCGATGAGCTCGCGAAGCAATACCCAAACGTCGTTTTCATCGCGACGACCAGCCCGCTGACCACTATTCAAACCGGCCTCAAAGCCTGGATCAAAAAATTGCTGGGACGGCAACCGGCCGGCTATATGGAAAATCTGCGCCGCTCCGAATTCAATCAAGCCTTGCGCTCGCACTACGGCAACAGTGAAACCTTATTCGATCTTGCCGCGGTTGAATCGCTGCATGGCAAATCCTCGTTTGTCGTCGATAATAAAACCGTGGAGGCATTGACACCGGCCATCTCCAGCGACGGCGGCCATTTAAACGAACTCGGCCAGCATCTGCTCGCGGCAGCCTGGATTCACCATCTTTCCCACCTTAAACTGCGCACCGATGACAATATTCCAACAACTCAGCCGTGATATTCGCTTTCACCAGCAATTAAAGTGCGGCGAATTATTTAAGCGCGGCGGACTATTTAAACGGCGCGAACGATGCGATTCCTGTTTAAATCGCATGAAAATTTTTGCCGGCTCGCGCGGCTTGTGGTTTGCGCTGTTTTATCGAATTATTTATTTCAGCACGAATCACAAAAATTTGCGCAGCGTAAAATGGTGGCTAGCGCGAATTCTGGAAATTCCCGCTAATTATTTGAGTACGGTCGTGTGCAAATGCGGTGTGCTCGGCGATTGCGACATCGACGCCGGCGTCTACTTGCCCGATGCGGGCTATCTCACCTGCGGTGCGCTCGCCATCGGCAGCGGCTCGATCATTCACGATCACGTGACCTTCGGACTTGCGGTGGCCAACAAAAAGCCGGGGCGGCCGCGCGTCGGAAAAAATGTCTGGGTCGGCCCGAATTGCATTATCGCTGGCGGTCTCGACATCGGCGATGGCGCCACGGTACTGCCGGGCACCTATTTAACTTACAGCATCCCAGCGGGCACTGTGGTGCGCGGCAATCCGGCGCGCGTCGTGCGCGAAAACTTCGACAACAGCGAAATCCGTCGCAGCCTCGCTATCGTTGAGGATATCGCCACCGCATGAAATCCGCATTCTTCGCCGATTGCCAACGCCGCAACGGCAATATCCGGCCGACCGTATGGCAAGCATTGCACTGCACTTTTAACGATCACGGCTTACAGGCTTTGCTAGCCTATCGTCTCGGCCGCCACCTACTCGAACTCAAAAAACAAAAACGCGGTCATTTATCGCGGCTGCTCGGATGGCCAATCTATTTTCTGATTCGCGGTTACGCGCGCGCGGCATTGGATATTCGATTGGAACTTTCCGCGGATATCGGGCCCGGCTTATATATCGGCCATTTCGGCAATGTGTTAGTGGAGCGTTGCACATTGGGCGAGCACTGCTCCATCGCGCAATCGACGCATTTATGCGCCGATGAAAGCGGCAATGGACCCATCGTCGGCAATCGTGTCTGGATCGGCGCGCACGCACAAATCGTCGGCCCTTATCAGATAGGCGACGGCGCCACGATCAGCGCTGGCGCAAAACTCAAACGCGACATTCCTGCACGAGCATTATGTATGGGCAACCCTGCGCGGGTGGTGATGATGGACTACGACAACAGCGAGATTTTATAAGCGCTTAAATCAAATAGCCTCTGCCCGTCGACATACGCGCGTTCATCTCTTGTTTCATTTGCGTCGTCGGCTTGTTGCGCGAAGCATATTCCTCGCCGAAGAGCGGCACAGCATTCATCTCGTCGCGGCGGCGCGACAGAAAACTCTCGAGGCTTTCGACGATTTGAGCCGGATTGCCGACGGCAACAACACCTGACGGCAGATCTTTTGAAACGACGCTGCCAGCACCGACGATAACATCATCGCCGATCGTCACACCCGGTAAAATAATGCTCGACGCGCCGATGAAAACGCGATTGCCGATTTTAACTTTGCCGATCTTGGTGTAACCGAGATGACGCTTGGTGCTCGCATCGTGCGCAAGGATGTGTACCCGCGGCGCCAGTGTGACATCGTCACCGATCTCGATATGCCAGCAGTGGCTGGCATCGATGATGACTTCGTCCTGCGCGTAAAAATTTTTGCCGACGATTAGCCCGCGCTTTATCAAGCACGCAATGGGATCACGCCAAAACAGCGCGTAGTAAATTTTGCGCAACAATGCATGCACTCTGATTCACGACTCGTCTAGACGAAGATCGATACGACCTCGACAACACCAACGGAGCGATAGCTGAACAACCGATAAAGTTAGACGTCTTGTCTGACAGCACCATGACAGCACAATTGTTCGACCGAGGATTGACTTGCTTTCACCGCCTGGTCGTCATTTTTCGACGACGCGCGATTCTCAATGATGGTGGGCGCTTTACCAAGAACTAACGCATTGGATTAGCCGAATCGTGACCGAATTCAAATTACGCGCAGCAATTCACCGATGGCCTTTATATCAGCCGCGGTGACCTCCGCATGCACGGGCAGCGTTAATAACCGTTCGGCGAATTTTCTGGCACCCGTCAATGAACCACTCACCGACACCTGCGCGGCGACACCGTCGATGTCGGGCAGCGCTGCTTGATACAACGCGGTTGCGCCGAGACCCGCGCGCTGCAATCGCAATAGCAAACGGTCTCTGACATCGCGACTCTGCAACAGAATGGGATAGCGCAATAGACGTCCCCGACGCTCAGACGCGCGCGTCGGCAAGTCGATTACCGTTGCGGGCAATGCTGCGGCAATCGCCGCGACGCACGGCTGCTCTCTGCGCAAATGGATTTGGATATTCTTCGCAAGCCGCATCGATCGTCGCACGTCCATCGCGCGTATGGCAGACAACATTTTCAACTGCGTCACGCCTAATTTCAGAAACGGCAATTTGGAAACCGGACCGTACAGCGCAGGCGACAGCAACGCGTTGTAGATCAACGCTTTCACCATAAAAGAAGAGCCTGCTTCATCAGCTGCTTGCACCATATCTAAAACGTTAGGTATGGCGAGCACACTATCGATCAACAGCACTCCGCCGCCCAATAAACTCACCGGCTTACCGCGCCCAAAACTCAGACAGGCCATATCACCCTGCAGCGGCTCACTTTGTCGCGACGCATTGGAAAACGGCTCTGGAAATCGCGGCTCTGGAAACCACTGCGCGTTGTCCTCAATCAGCAACGCCGATGGATATGACGAAATAATTTCCCGTATCTGCGCTAATCGCTCGCGCAGGCCGAGAAAATTAACCGCTACCACCGCGACTGTATCGGGTGAAAGCGCGCCGCGAAGAGTATCGAGGTCATAACCCGGGTCATCCGCACCGATATCCGCTAGCACCGGCCGCACACCGGCAAATATTGCGGCGGCAACCAGATCGGGACACGCATAGCCAGGCAATACCACCTGCGGCTGCGCGATGTGCGGTGAGCGGCGGCGTGCCGCGATCATTGCAAGCGCGAGCGCAGCCGTACCCGATTGCAACCACGTGGCGCGATAGCCGGAAAACTCCGGCAACTCAGCCGCATTGCCGCGCAAAAAAATCGGATGACCGACTGGCGGCAGCGTGCGCCAACTCATCGCGCCGAAGGCTGCCATGTTGTCATGCGTTTGCCGCGCAGATATTGCACGCAGGCATCGGCGATGGCGATATTCGACTGCACAAAAAAGTAAACGATGCGAACGCTACCGCGCTCTCGCAATGTCGAGTTGAGATGAGCCGCAACCGCCGTGCCGTAGAACGCTATTTGCGCCAGTAATGCCAGCATGTAAATACTGCCGTGCGATGCGGTCGCAAATGTCATTAATAGCAAGCCCGCCAAAAACCACGGCACGCCCCAGCGCAGAATTTTGTGGCTCCACACCTGGACGGCAAACCATCGAAAGCGCGCAAAACTCAACACGTCGGTATGTCTCGCCACAGCGGTGATTCCGCGCAATACCGTGCGCACTTTGCGCTGATATTCTTTGCGCGGGTCCGCGAGATCCTTGTAATAACCCAAGACATCCGGCGCAGTCACAGCGCGAAAATCCGCGCGCGCGCAATTGAGCGCGGTATTGAAATCGCTTGGGCAATGAATATCCCACTCCGCGCAGACGGCTTTGCGCGCGGCAAAAAACGAACCGCTGAGCCCGACCAATCCAGCGAGATCGGACTCCATGCGCCGCAGCCACATTTCGTAGCGAACGTACGCCCCCTCGCCCGCGATCGCACCGCCCTGACTGATGAAACGGTCCTCGCTGGAAACGGCACCGACTTTCGGATCGGCAAAATACGCCGCGAGTTTGCGCAGCGCATCGGCCGGAATTTGCGTCGCCACATCCGAAAATACCAATATTTCGCCACCCGCGCGCTCGATCGCGCAGCGCTGCGCATTTTCTTTACCCAAACGCCGATCCGCGCGCACCAATTTCACACCGCGATCGGCATACTCGCTGACGATGCTCTCGGTGTCGTCGGTCGAGCAGTCAGAGGCGATGATAATTTCAAGCTGGGGATAGTTAATCGCAAGCGAATTCTCAATCTTGTCGCGGATGCGGGCTTGTTCGTTGTAAGCCGTCACGATCAAACTGAGGCTGGGCAACTCCGCAGTTGCTGTCTCCCTACTGCGCGGAGCGAGGCTTACCCGCACGGCAAGCACGAGCGGGTAGAGGAAATAACTGTAGAGCGAGAATAAAAGCAGAATCCAAAATAAAAATTGGTCCATGACGCCTCTTTACCGTCGAGTCCCGCTCGGTTTATTACCCGAATCGGAGCGCATACTGTTAACATTGGGGACACATTTTAGTAATTTCACCATCACTTGTCGCCTGATCTAAAAATCCATGAAAGTGTTGCACATTATTTCCGGCGATTTATGGGCTGGCGCTGAGGTACAAGCCTTCACGCAGCTGGTTGCTTTGCAGAAACTGGGTATCGAAGTTGCTGTCGCCATCATGAATGAGGGCGAATTGGCCAGACGCTTGCGCGAGCGCGGAATACCAACCACGGTATTTCCTGAAAACACAATGAGCGCGCTAGCTATCTTGAACGGGCTCCGAGCGCTCATACGCCAACATCACCCCGACATAGTGCACACCCATCGTCTGAAGGAAAATATTCTTGGAGCAATTGCGGCTCGGCTCGCTGGTGGCGTCCCCTCCATTCGAACAGTACACGGCTCGCCAGAACATGTGCCGCGCGGCCTACGTCAGGCGCATAAACAGCTCATCGATGCCCTAAATCGCTGGGTCGGCAAGCATCTTCAGCAAAAAATTATCGCCGTCTCTACAGAACTCGGAGAAAAACTTACCGCTGAAATTCCACTGAGCAAGATTGCGGTAATTGAAAATGGTGTAGACGTCGACGCTGCGCGCGCGCAGGTACGCCCCATCGAATTCCGCGTCGCTGCGCTCAATACAGTGCACATAGGTATTATAGGACGCCTGGTTCCAGTCAAACGCGTGGATCTGTTTCTACAAACCGCTGCACTTCTGCGCGCACAAATGTCGGATCGTCAATGGCAATTCCATATTTTCGGCGATGGCCCGCTGCGCTCCACGCTCGAGGCGCATGCAAGCGCATTGCAAATCGATGACATTACCTCATTCCACGGACATCGCAATGACATTATTGCCTGCATAGCGGGGCTAGATGTATTGATCATGTGCTCAGATCATGAAGGGCTGCCCATGACCGCTCTAGAGTCTCTCGCAGTTGGCACACCAATACTTGCACACGCGGTAGGAGGACTAAACGACATACTCGCCAACAACGCGGGGGGCATACTAGTTCAGGAAAATACTCCCCAGAGCTATGCGGAGAACTTATTTCAGCTGCTGCAGGAGGATAGGGCCGATCTGCGCAAAAAGGGTTTAGCGCGCCTAAACTCTCTTTACACTTCGACACAAAACGTAGAAAAAGTCCTAGCTCTATACAACCAATTAGTTAAATTAAAATAAAAACGGCTCCGCAAAAGAGCCGCGTATCGAGCAAGATTGAATTAAGATATTTTAAATTTCCAGCGTGCTGTACCGATCAATCCGCAGAGGCTTGATGCGAACAACCATGCAGAACCTGGCGCTGGAACAGTAGCGATATCGAAGGTCAGGTGATCAAAAGACACAGCGGCCGTTCCGGCGGAGCCTCCAAGCATAAACGTCCGAATGCCATCAAGCTGAATGTCAGCCAAGAATGGTATACCGAGATTATTAACGGGCCAAATTTGCCCACCACCAATTTGATCTCCTGATCCATCCCAAGCATACCAGATTACACCTAAACCAGGTGGGTAGCCCCAATTCAAAGCTTGTAATGACACGTGCGACACACTTTGATTAAATGACATAACAAATCCTTGGCACCCCCAATTATTAGTGTCTAGGGAACCACTGCACCCACCTCCCGCAAACCCTCCTCCACCAATAGGGCCAAAGACATGGTCTCCAGTTGGTGCTGGATATTGAACCCCACTATCATTTGTCGGTACCGTGGATGTAACTATCTGCAAAGTTTGATTATCTCCCGACTGATATCCAAGCGTCACATAAGGAGAAACAGTCGAAAGGTTGGTCCCTAGTGAATAATCATCTGGCTCAATGATTACCGTTGTTACCGCGCCGGCTACTGCAGAGCTGAATACAAACAGAAGCGCCAATGTGACTTTTCCTAAAATCCGTCTGTAGCTCATCATTTCCTTTTTACCTTCACTGGTTTTTTTCATGCCTAACCCGCTCCAATTCGATTGTTGCGAGCAACCGTAATCTTAATTGTGCGCAAGGCTTGCATTGGATCGCAATTATTATAGGCCGCAAATATGAAATCGAAAGTTGAGTCTTCCTTGCGCGGAAATAAATGCAGTTCCAAAAAAATCGCAGTGTTGTAGCCTACCAATTAAGCAACTTGAAACTTGCGCCGGGAAATACCAGTCAAACCGATCAAACCAGAGCCGAATAGCCAGATAGCAGCAGGTATCGGGACCACTGACGGACGGACGAGAAATGAGCCAATGTGAGTAGCACTGGAGCCATTTTGTTGGGGATCGCCATAATGCGTATTAGCATATGGCGTGTCAGAAAGGTATGAGCCCACTAATAGCCCAACGTAATGACTAGATCCATCGATAGAGGCATCACTTAAAAGACCGAGCGATGCATTCGCGTTCGACGTTAATACGCCATTGTTGTATGCCAGCTCAAACGTATCGCCGATCAGATTTACAAGACTATTAATAGCGGAGTGATTCGCAGGATCCACACCGCCGCAAAAACTCGTGCCGGTAGGACACCCGCTATCAGCTATCAATCCTTGATCTAGTAAAAGAGCATCAAATTGTTGGCCTGACGCATATTGCCAGCCTGCCAATTGACCACCGCCACCTAACTGCGATGATATATCGTCATAACTTCTGTTAATGGTTTGAGTTAGCTTTAGCCAGTCCAGCCCTGACACGGTATCAGAAACATAAGAACCCCCATCAATCAAAGCCGCACGAGCATTAATGGTCACTAAAAACAGCACTAACACAATAGACGAGGGAATCAATTTTGCGAGCTTCATGGTGGGCCTTTAAAAAGCGTTTATTAGATTCAGCGTTAACGTTGCTTTTCCATTCGTAATCCCTAATATGTCAGCAGGTTCCATGCCGGAGCTCACCAGTTTATACAAATCAGTTAGTTACAGATTCATTTTTCATAACCCAACATGCAAATCGTAAACCCTTTCGACACAATTATTCAGATCTCTCAGCAGAAAATTAAGCCACACGCCCTCTCCCCACCTTAAGGTCGAGTAGGTAAGCATGTTTAGTAATCAGGCCAATGGTCAGCGAACCGTCGCGACTCATCTGTAAGCCCCCTCAGAGACACCACAGAGATTCAAGCTTCGGAACAATGTTATCCCAATCATATCTATCGCGAATAACACTATAGCCGGAGAGTGCAACCTCAGCTCTTTTGGAAGAGTTTGACAACAAAACACTTATCGCTTCCACAAAATCATCGTCAGATTCAGCCAATAGAAAATCCTCATCAGGAGTAGCACCCACACCACTGTTGGCCAAAGCATTTGCCACTACTGCACGTTTAGCAATCATTACTTCTAGCAGCTTATTTTGCTGCCCCGCTCCTGAGACCATTGGGAAAGCAAAAACATCTACCTCCGCAACAAACGGCCAAATACTTTCCACTGTGCCGGTAACGCTTATTGCCTCGTCGCTTGCCAACTCTTGAATTTCACTAACGGGATCGCGACCAATAATGAACAATTTGGCACCAGGAAACCGCCATCTGAGACGATCAAAGATTCTCTTCAACCGGAGCGCAGCCAAGATATTTGGTTGATAGCCCATGTTTCCTAAAAACCCAACGGTAAACGTGCGCGCACTCGGGATTGATACATCCCCCGATAAATCCAAGGCACAATCTTTCAAATATACTCCGTTGGGAATCAAGTGTACTTTAGAGTTTAGTACTGGATCATTTTTGTATTGCGAAACATCTGCTGGGGAGACAAAGCTCATCGATTTTGATTTTTGTATAATTAATTTTTCCCAGCGACACATCAAATACCGATCAATAGGATAAAAAATAGACTTTTTGTGCTCCCGAATAAAGTAGCTATACATTGAATCAATGGCGTCGACCGATATTTTTTTAGGATCGATGTAACGAAATCCAAGCTCCAGGTAAATACTCGACACCCAGACAACGCGATCAAAATTTCGGGAAAGAACAGTACGTAAAAATCGATCAATCTCTTGGTTGTCGTAATAATACAACTGGTAAGGCAAACCAACGGGAAAGCACTTGATAAGCCTAGTAACAACACGCCGAAACAAAGAAACCGAAACAGGCCGACGCTGATGCACGCTAATGGACTTGAGCATATTAGAAAAATAATCATCACATTTGAACACTATCCCCGGCCGCAAAATCAGCGCAACATGAATTTCATATTTTTCATGTAATTTTTCGATTATGGGGGTATATCTAATCGAGATGCCGTTTTCTCGAGCCGGATAAGGAACCTCGGGAAATACCAGCAAAAGAGATTCACGAAAGCGCGACGACATCCCACCCCCTCGAGTTAACTTGAGCGATAAGTTCAGCAATACTCAGGACTGCAACTTGCAGAAAAATGTTGTCCACTAGCAATACAACCTCAAGCAGTTGGCAGAGCTGCGGCTGTGCTGAATCAACAGACAATCCGAGAATCATCGGGACATTCTCAGCGGAAACAAAACCGCTTACGTTATTTTGATTATTCATTAATAAACTGAAAAGGTATGATGGATGCAAAATGATTGCGCCACATTAGTGAAGCAAGCGGATTACCATTTTTCAACAAAACGATCTAAATAGGAAAAATGCAAAAGCGCTGACTCACCAATCGCATGCGCTAATTGAAAACAATCGGTTGCTTGACTTATATCCGCCTCAATAAGTTCAGGATCAAAATCGTGAATCGAAGAATAAAAAGATTGAATCCCTCGAAATGATAAATCTTCGAGCTGATTCGACGTCTTCTCAGAATAGATAATTGGCATACATTTGATACCGTACCTCAATGCCAATACGATTGAATGAAAACGAGTCCCAATAATGTATCCACAAGACCCGAAGTCAGAAACAAATTGTGACAAAGGCATAATTGTAGTATATCTACAAATCGATACACGGATCCTTTCATCAGGGGATAACTTTGCCATCACAAACTCTGCCACTGATGAATCATTCTCTTGCCCGCCATCGAACGCATACAACCTAACCTCACGCACTTTCTGCTTACTGAGAAAACTGCCGATTATCGCTGTAAGCCCTCGCACGTAGGCGTCCACCTCCGCATCTCCACCTCGCTTTATGACCGAAACCCCCAAGCGATAGGGGTATCTTGCCGCAACATCCGGGAGAGAATATGAAAAAATTAAATCCGGCGCACAAATAGATTTTTTCTCCAACCCCCAATCCCGTAAGAGCTTTAGAGAAAACGCATCCCGAACGGAAATACCATCAGCCAGTGCCATACAGTATTTGAAAATCCGCTTCCCCCTCGCCGATCGAATAGGACCAATGTTACATCCCATTATAAAAACTTTTGCGCGGAACAATTTCGCCCAGGTAACAAGGATATTACGTTGATAGTCGTATCGATAGAACAATGGATTGTCCTGGAAAATAGAGCCGCCGAGCATAACGAACGCATCCATCACGTGCATTCGTTTTACCGCCGATTTGAGATTTATTCTGCGCAGGTTTGGCAGACTTTCGAGCTCCGAATTCAGGTTAAAATCGCTGTCGCACAACAACCATACCAGACACTCGCTGTAGCGTTTACAGAAATATAGGATAAATAGATCATCACCTACATTATGGTCTACATATGCAGACAGCAGAAAATTTTTGCTACTCACCGGCGTCGGCTCCAGTAGAGCTTATTGCTGTCCAAAATTTATATCGGAAATCAGAAACTGTCGCTTTCATGCGTTGCCTGACCTCAAGTGGGAGTATTGGGAGCCAAAAAATCGTTATGGGCAATGCTCCTAGAGCAATAAGGCTCAGCGCGATGGATAGATAGGACATAGTGAGAGTGGGAATAGCCACATAAACCAAGGCCCAAAACATAACGAATAATCCAACGCGAAACCATGGCAAATTCATAGAGTATATCGATCTCGACCAGTAAACTGTTGCGACTAGCTGTACTAATCCAGCAGAAACTTTCGCCCACGCGGCCCCAACTGCGCCATAGCGAGGGATAAGCAAATAAAAAGCAAGTGTTAAAGCGAAAGCCGAAAGCCAACTTCCCTTCGCGATGTAAGCAGTTCTTCCAGTAAATAGAAAAGAGAAATTGCTGAAGCCAACCGCGCACGTTAGAAGCGATGCCAAGATGAGAGGTGCAACCACTTTGCCGGCGGACCAATAGGAAGCCTCCGCCATTAACCGCAGAACATCGCCAGATAACAGCGCCACCCCCAATCCAATCCATACCAGGTAAACACTGATCGCATAAAATACATATTGAAACTCCTCTATCGCTCCTTTATTTCTAGCAATTTCAAAACGGTATGCCTGCCATATATTAATAAATGGCAGCCAACCTAAAACATTAAGGATATCTGCAAATCGATATCCCAAGGCATAAAGGCCAACCTCTTTGGAGCCTCGAAACAGCTGTATAGCGTACCTATCACTGATTGACATAAAAAGACCGCCCAGCCCGCCAAAAGCGAGAGGTATGATGTACTTTAACATGCGAAAACTGATCTCCGACGAAAAGCACCACCCGCTGTACTTTCGGCAAGCTATAAAAGACCCGACCGCGGATACTGTGGTCGAAATTACAGAGCTGTAAACAACACCCTTAACCCCCAATTGCTCGATTACAACAAAATGAATATTCAAACTAAGTTGCAATACCAGTTTCGCCAGGCTTAGGACGACGAATATCCACGGTCTGTTCTTGATGCGCAGCAGAGTAAATATCTGCTCCTCCATCGGCTGAAGGACAACAACCGAGGCAAAAATTTGCAACAAAGGTAAATAACGCGCATTGCCGAGAATTTGCCGGCTAAATAACGGACCAAGTTCGCTGAGGGTTAGTAACAAGAAGATCGCGAAAATTGCACAAGTAGTTATCAACGTCGTAATCGAAGCCGTACAGATAACTAATTTTTGCTGTGTCTCTGATCCAGCTTCATGGTAGTGGCGTATCGTTGCCGTACCCATATGGGTCCCCGCAATAACGGCGAGAACTGCGGTAATTACAGTAAGCATCTCCACGGTCCCATAATCAGACGCGGTAAGATGTCGAGTGTAGATCGGCAACATTAGAAAACTGACCAACTGGCGCAATAGGGTACCGGCGGTATAAATCGCACTACCTTTTAATAGCTTGCTCAACGTCCTTTCCTCAAAGGCAAAAAATTGGTCAGACTAATTTCTTCGTACTATCAATCAACTGGAAGTATTTATAAGTGATTATACTCATGCACAAGCTCTGGAAGCCCAGGTCTTTCAACCTTAAATTGACTGCCGAATCAAAAACAACGATAGACAAAAGGCCTTAAATGCCGAGCAAATCGACCTAGTGGGTGTCATCTTAATTTCTCGGAATGGAATATGCGAAATGAAGCACAATATCAGTCAGCAGAAACGGGAGTAATACTCATACTGGTGACAGGAAACTAGCCTTCATGAGCTCTAGTATTTAAGCTAATGGTATCCGATCGGAGCGGTGACCGCCATCCAGCATGTACGCTTGGAGCAAGAGATGTGTAAGTATCACCTGCGAGCCTCACTGCTCATAGGCAAGCTTGATTCAACCATTCGATCAATATGTTAAGAGTTTTTATTATGATACGTAAGCTTCTATTTCCTGTCTTTTTAATCACCAGCCTCAATGCTTCGGCGGGCCTCATCTTTAGTGATGATTTTTCCTCCGGTAATCTGAGCAAAACCGGAAATGGATTTGCGTGGAAGGACTCAGTCAGGACGTCTGTGGTATCAGGGCAGTTGGACTTTCCGTGGGTCGCCAATACACATGATACAGAACAAGCATTTACACTTGGAACCACTCAATACCCCGATATATGGATTAAGTATGACTTAACCGTGGGCTCTAGCTATTGTCAGGGTGCGGGAAACAATAAAGGCTTCATTATGTTATGGAGCAACACCGGAGAAAGTGTAAGTTCGGGTGATGGCTACTCGGCGCCGAATGAAATGCTCATCTCCATTGAGCTTAACCAAAATGCCACGCCCAATTGCGGTAGTGCAATGGCACTCCGAACACAGAGCCTGGATGCGGCTGGAAACCCCATAATTGACTACAATGCAAGCAACCCAAGCCTTTTTCCTAACGCCATTGCCCCATCAGACATAGGCGGCAAACCATTTACGATAATCATGCATTTTAAGGCAGGCACTTTTTCTGGTGGATCGAGTTATTATTCCGGAGGTGATGGCGTATGCCAGGTATGGAAAAATGGCACTCCAATAATGAACAATACTACCTGTAATTATTATAAGCCTGGATGGGCCGGAGTTAACCGCGGCTATGTCTTTGGCTGGCGCAATGGCATGAACACCGTAAACGATGATATAAAAATCAGTAGTTTCCAAATTTCAACCACGGACGTATGGGGGGTTTCCAACGCACCTAACCCGCCTACGATCGTCAGCGTCCAAAAAACAACGCCATAGTTTCTGCACACTGGCAAACTTGATTAGAACTCACAGATCCAACCGACAATTATTAAAAAATACGCGCAAAACAATAATTGTCGGAGAATTTCAAATACCGCAAAGCGTCAGTTACTCAGGCAAAACTAATGCAGGGACGTAACTTATCAACAATCGCCGCCCTGTTTATGCCTTCAATAAAAATGGAACCCCAAACATCCAACATCAACAGTCTGAGCATCTCTTCCCTGCTAAGGGACTCACGAAGTAGCCGGGTCTGCGCTCTATCCAGTTGCAGATAATTTTGCACCCAGCAGCCATCAAAATAACGAGGATCAACCTGGATTCGGTCAAATGCGCTCGTAGGGAACCCTCGCTTCCTACGCTGAGCCAACTCGGGAGGAAGATACCGATTTGCAACTTCTCTTAATATCCACTTGGTCGAAAAAAAGGGGTGGCGTATCTCGCCAGAGGCCGCTAACGAAAAGTGTATTTTTAGATTGCGGGGCAAGTTCACGCAAAAGCGAATGAAGTTATGATCCAAGAACGGGAAGCGAGCCTCTATGCTTGCAGCCATTCCTAACCGATCATTTCGCATAAGCAATGTGCGCAAATGATAGGACAGCAAAGACAATGTTTCTCTAGCATCCTTTTCCGCAACCCCCTTCTCAACAACGCCTTCAATCCATTCGTGTGGAAGCTCGGAATCAAATCCATTGAGCAAACCAATTGCTGCATTTTTTGATTGCGGATTGCGCCACAGCACTTCCCCCAACCAGGGAGCGCGTTGAACAAATGATCTTAATTTATCCATTGCATGATGGTAGCGCGAAATCATGCCACTCAAAGGCAGGTCTGCATATCCAAGCAAAGCCTCGTCCGCCCCCTCGCCGGTGAGAACTGCCTTCACATTGTTCGTCTTTACCAATCCAGCTACTTTCAAGAAGGGAGCGGAATTCGGGTGATAAATAAATGGGAACTCTTGATGATAAATTACATCGGGCATAAGATCGACAAAGTCCTGGTCTTGGCACTCCGCAACATCAAGGCGAAGCCCCAAATGTTTCGCCAACAGTTGCGCTGCTTCCACTTCAGAATGAGGGCCGACGACATTCGCATGAAAAATTCGGAGATTTGAGTTCTCTCTCTGCGCCATCGCCAGAATTAGCGAGGAATCTACTCCACCACTACACAAAGCACCGACCGGAACATCCGAAATCATGTGCTTGCGCACGGAGCTGGACAATATATGATCGCATTCATCGACGAGCGAGCTCACACTGCGAGAAGCCAACTCGCTTGCGTAATCGCGCTCGAAAAAATCAACAACCTCAAAAAAAGGCTGCGGGGAAATTTTTTCGCCTAAGCGAAAACGTGCGTAGCATCCCACTGGAAAGAATTTAATATTTTTCGCAAAGGAGCGACCGGATGTTTGAAGGTAATGACCAGCCAAGTATGCGGCTATCGTAAGATCATCAGGCTCAAGCGTCATCCACGAACCAAGAGCCTTGATCTCTGAAGCGAAGAAACACTCCTTCTCAGTTTTCGCATAGAAAAGCGGCTTAATCCCAAACCGGTCCCTTGCAACGAGCGCTTCTTTCGTTTCTAAATCCAACATAAGAAAGGCAAACATGCCCTCCAGCCGTGCCAGGAATTTTTCACCGTATGCAATAAGCCCATACAGCAAAACTTCGGTATCGGAACCTGTACGAAAAATAAATCCTTTCTCTCTCAACTCGTCGCGAAGCTGCGCAAAGTTGTATACCTCACCGTTATAAACGATTTTGTATCGCCCGCTCGGATCACTGAACGGCTGGTTAGCGTGCTCAGAAAGATCAAGAAACGATAAACGAGTGTGCCCCAGGACCACCCCGTCGCCAATAAAGCAAGCACTTCCATCGGGGCCTCTGTGCGCCAGCTTCTGCAAGCTTTCCTTGGCGCGCTCTTCTATCCACTTCGCGTCATGGTTATATAGTAACGCGCCAAACAATCCACACATGCGACAAACCCTTTTGATTCTTCATCAAGATGAAAATGATGCGGTTAAAGTCTGCTATACGCAGAAGCCATGTCTGCACCAATGCTTGCAAAGGAATACTTATCTTCTATTAGCAGGCGAGCCGCTTCTCCCAACCTTTTTCTCTGCCCTGCATCACGGAGCAACTCCACTACGACTTCGGCCATTTTCTCAGGCGAATCAACTATTCGCACCTGCCTTCCATTCTCCACATCAATTCCTTCACATGCCTCAGGATAGGCCACAATTGCGCACTTCATCGCCATAGCATCCAGCACCTTGAGTTTCGTTCCACCACCATCGCGTATTGGACACACATACACAGAAGCTGCCGCTAAATAGGGTCGCACATCATCCACAAATCCATGCAGCAAAAAATGCTCCCTGTACTGCGACGCAACCTTCTGCAATTCCTCATCCTTACCTCGCCCGACAAGATTCATTATTACATCCGGGCACAAGCCAACAATTAATGGCCAAATATCCGTAGCAAAATGGCGCATAGCGTCAAGATTTGGATACCAACCAAGTCCACCCGCAAAAATCAACGTGTTTGGAACCTCCATAGTCGCAGGATTTTTTGCGAAATAAGCTAAATCCACACCGTTCTCCACCGTCATCGTATTGACATCTCGAACGATGTCATGCAATCGCTGCGAATCCAAGGCTGAACATGTGAGATTCAAATTTACTTTTGAACACCAACGCTTCTCATAAAAAAGAATCTTGGCTGCTTCTTGGTAATAATAGGCCTTTGCGAACGGATTCCCCTCCTTTTCCGCCCGCCTAAACATCATATGTGATTCAATATTATGGTGATTCAAAACAAGCTTCGCGCCAGATATGTTTATTGCAAGCGGCATTAAACTGATCGTATCGCAGTGAACGACATCAAAGGATTTGATATCTTGCCATCGTCGCACCTCTTTTGCAGCCGCACGCGAACGCAACCAACTTATTGAGTAGGACCGAAATAGCAAAAGCGCTCTAAGTGCCTCCCTGTATTTCCAATGGGAGCGCTCCAAATGAGGGAGGTGCACAAACTTAACCTCACGACAAAATGTGGAAAGCACATCATGCGCCTCTAGCAATTGCTCATCCAAAGCTTTCATTTGACTCGCAGCAAGGTCCGGCTGAACTAAAGCCAAAAGATAAACATCGTGATATCTAGCTAACTCTTTAAGCAGGTTGTAGCTTCGCTGAAGCACACCACCCTTGGGTGGATAAGGCACAAGATGAGAGAGCCAAAGTATTTTTTTGCGCTCGACGCCGGATATCATTTAAGCTTCTCTTATAAAAATTTATGCGGCAATGCTGTTAATGTTCGACCAAAGACACCACTGACTTAAATTTTCCGTTTGCTCCCTTTTTTATTGACGAGACGTCTTTTATTTCGACATTAATTTCCGCATTCAAGCGTCCTCTAATTGCTGTCTTCAGCATTACTCCCACGCCTTGTTTATCGGCGCAGTTTGCTGAATAAACAACGTGAACCTCTATATGATCAACCGAAATTTGAATAATTTGCGCCTCGACAATACCATCGATGCCTTTAAAGAGCGGGTCCATGCGCCCTATCCTTCGTCCGTCCGGCAGAATAATTAAATCATCGGTACGCCCCAGAAGCTCCTTCACAACTGGAAAATGGCTTCCGCACGCACAATGTTGTGTCGATAGCATCGCAGAATCGCCAATCACATAACGTATCAAAGGCATTGAAGTATTCACAAAACCCGTTAGCGCAAGATCTCCAACAGTGCCGGGCGGGACTGGAGCTCCTCTCTTATCAACCACTTCTACAACACCATAAAGCGAGTTAGCGTGGTATTGCCCTTCCTGACACTGGGCGATAAATCCTGCCATCTCTGCATTGCCATACTGATCCGCAACTTCGCACGAAAAAGCCTGCATGATTTCTTGGCGGGCTTCGTCGGTAAGCGACTCTGACGACGTGACTATTATCCGGGGCCGAATTTTGTGAATGATGCGATGCTTATTTATATAACGTGCAAGTGTAGCTACTGCGGAAGGGTAGGAATCAATGTACAACGGGCCAAGCTCGTTTAGAAAATCAATATATGCCCCACAGGTCGCATCGGAAAGATGATAGGAAGATAGTAGCCACGTGTTCTGCGCAATATTATGTCGCCAATAGGGGGGGGCCATTTGCGTTGACGGTATTATCATACGACCGGCGAATGTTGCACTCTTATCCCGATGAGACACACCATGCACATTTAAGAATCGCTCAAAGAAAGCGTAATTTCTGGACACCGATGCTCTTGTTGTCAGCACAGACAGCGGGCTACCTGTAGAGCCACTAGTGTTAATTGTTGTATAACGAGTTCCTTGTTGCTTCGCATAAAATGCTTCAGGGTTATCGCGAACCACCCCCTTTTTTAGCAACGGAAAAAAATCCTTCAAATTATTTACGTTGATTTTATCAATTTTATTTTTCAAGTCTGCATAATTGCTTGCGTAATAGGGAGCTTGCTCAATGGCATACCTGATAAGCACTTCAAGCTGTCTCGACTGATAAGCTTCGAGCTCGAGTTGAGAAAGCGTTTCGAGCGCTGATATCTCTGCGCACGCCCTACGATAATCTTCACCATAGCGCAACCATCCAAGATAGGCGCCATAGAGAGAAAGCAATACATTTTGCAACCCAATCGGTACACGATCATAAAACGAATTAGCTACGCCCATATTTTTTCCTCGATGCCGCGTTACTTGAACGAGGCAAACCTTTCACCGCTTGTGCAGCCCGCTCAAAATTTTCTCGCTCAATGGCAGGCCATATATTTTTCAAAACCGCAACCAATGCCAAATCAATCCACATAAACGGGTAATACACCACTGAAACAAACTGTCCGGCAACAAAGAAACCGACAATGGATATATTCAAAGCCCACGGCAATGAGCCTAGGAAATCGTGATCGTCAGCCATACCCCTATACTGTTGCTTACGCCAAAAGAAGCATTTTGTTATCAGTATTGAATATACAAAGAGGCCGGAATACCCTAATTCTGATCCTACCTGAACAAAAATGTTGTGAGGTAATTGTGCTTGCGGGTATAGCATCAGGTGTCGATAGTGGGCCTCAAAATAGGAGGGAAAATTAAAATAACCCACGCCAAGCACCGGGTAATCATCGAGCATTTCCCGCCCCCCCCTCCAGTAATTCAGCCTTTGCAGTGATGTTTTATCCTTGCCGGACTCGCTAAATCTTTGCTTCTCTGCATCGGGTAGAAAATTAAAAATCAGAACAAAGACAATAGCTACAGGAATTAGTGTTTTAATCCGAAACAGCTGCTTATAAAACATCAGTATCAGCTGAATCGCCAGAGCCACTTGTCCACCCCTTGAACTCGCGCCAAGAACTACCATAGCTGCGGTTATCGGCATCAATGCCAAAATATAAAAAACCCATCGAGAAACATAAGGCTTCAGCTTTGCCGCAATCAAATACGCAATTGGAAAAAAAACCGACATTTGAATCGCCAGCTCACCAGAGTTCTGAAAGAATCCAGGCGGCCCCATCAGCCCCCAATCAGTAAACGCAAAACCTCTCTGCGCCCATGTGATCGCGAGACTGAGCGAGATTTTGAAACTCGAAATAACAAAAATCCCCAGAAAAATGAACAGCCGCTTTTGTGTATTTACTATATTTATTATTAGAAAATAAATGACAAGCCAAGTATAAAAAAGATTCAAATATTGCCAAGAAATATTTGGATGCTGAGCATTAGCGCTCGACAGCAACACCACAATGAAGTAGGCAACCATCCATTTGCTGGCTGGTGCTTTCACCCACTTGACTGTCCGATCCATGAAAGAACCAACCAATGCCAGAAGAACAAAAACAGAAGCCCAAGGCAGAATATCGAGCGCGGGAATGATCGATTGAGGGCGAACGTACTCCACAAATAAATAGCAACAAATCATCCAAAAAGAAAAATTTTCTCCCCGAAAGTAAGCCCAAATTGATTTAATACGCAGCGCATAGAAGTCGTCCATAGACTACTCCCTTAACCTGCGCACCAAATTGCGAACGGAGGCCGCAACTTCTTGTTCGCATTTATCAAAAAAATCCATATTGGTAGAATATGGATCGTGAATGTAAGGTTTCGGATGATCGAGCCATAGACCAGCTAACGTTAATTGCGCTTGACCGCTGCCTGAAAGTTTTTTGAGAGCCGCTGCATGATCGGGCTCCATGCCAATTATTAGATCCCCCTCACGAGATTCATAATTTCGAATATTCCTAGCAATGTGCGGCCTCAGATCCATTCCCTGCCCATCTGCAAATCGAATCGCTCGCGGATCCGCTGCAAAGCCGTCATCACCACGGAGACCAAAAGATTCAGATTTAACGCCCAATTCCACTGCACACAACGAGGCAAGAGGGCTACGGCAAATATTGCCTGCGCACACAAATATAAGGCGATCTACTCGATGCCATTCGATAATCCTCAAATCTCTGTAGCGCCCGAAGCGGTAGCACAATAAATAGAATAGGTGATTGAGTAATCCATGCTTGGATCCATAATTTTTATTGATGTAATGACTAATTGATCCTAGCATTTAGAGAAATCTACTCCGAGCAAAATAATGAACCGTCCGCTTTCTAAAGTTTCAATCTTATGACCAAAAATTTGTCTATCGCCTTGGTTCTTGACGCAAACCAGCGCAGCGCTCTTGCGGTAACTCGGTCTCTGGGAAAGATTCGCGATCTGACCGTGATGACTGCAGACAGCACGGCGGATGCATTAGCGGCTCATTCGCGTTACAGCCAAACGTATATTCAATATCCGTCAATTTACGAATCACCCGAACAGTTTAACAACTGGCTCTTAAGTTTTGTTAAGCAACATAATGTCGGATGGATATTTCCAGTTACCGAAGTCAGCAGTCAGACTATTCTTCAGCTAAGAGATCAGCTAGACCCTTGCCAAATACCCTTTGCCGATATTGACACGATCATGCAGCTTGCCGATAAATGGCGCCTGATTCAACTTGCCAAAACATTGGAAGTGCCACATCCAGCAAGCTTATATTTTAGCAGCTCGACAACCTTCGACAGCAGAGAAATCACTCAGTATCCAATCGTTTTAAAACCGTGCCTATCACGCATTCGCACTGCGTCGGGCTGGCTTGAGACTAACGTTCATATTGCGACGGACCCCGCCGGCTTAGCTGAATTGCTGGCGAAAAAACCCTATCTCCGCGATCATCCGTTCATAATTCAAGAATTTATTCCCGGGCACGGCGCAGGCATTTTTGCGCTCTACAGCCATGGGACGCCAGTTACGTTTTTTGCTCACCGTCGCATCCGGGAAAAACCTCCGGGTGGAGGGGTCAGCACCTTGTCGGAAAGCGTCAAGCCAAACGAAAAAATGCTCTCGCTATCCAGAAAGCTGCTTGACGCCGTAGCATGGCACGGAGTGGCGATGGTTGAGTTTCGCGTCTCACCCGACGGAACACCTTACCTCATGGAAACGAATACTCGCTTCTGGGGCTCATTACAGCTGGCCATAGATTCCGGCGTCGATTTTCCTCAACTGCTATATCAAGCAAGCAAAGGCGACCCCATAACGCCACTTGATAATTACAAAATCGGCAAACGTCTTCGCTGGTTGCTTGGCGATATCGACAGCCTATATTTGACCTTACGCGAAAAACAACATTTCTCCAACTGGGAAAAACTATCCCGGACTCTAAGCTTTTTCATCCCGCACCCATTTTCTACTCGACACGAAATAAATCGCCTCGATGATTTGGCGCCTGCGTGGTTCGAGCTACGCCGCTACATCGCGTCGCTATTTGACTAGAGCTTTTTCATATTGCTGCGCGTAACCATCGATCATGCTGTCGATGGCAAAAACTTGCCGTACACGATCAATCGCATTGCATGCAAGACTATTTCGGAGAGCATCGTCCGTAAGAACTCTAATCAGCGCGCTTGCAATGTCGCGCGCATCACCTGGCTCTGCCATCAAGGCGTTGACCCCATCTCGCACGATCTCTTCTGGTCCGCCACAGCGCGTTACAACCACTGGCAGACCCGTTGCCATAGCCTCAATGGTAGAAATAGAGAAGCCCTCGGAATTCGAGCACAGCAAAAATACATCCAGCTCAGAAAGAAACGCCGCGCTATTATTGCAAAAACCTAAAAAATGAATATTTGATGCAGCACCGCTTTGCGCCAATAGGGGCTCTAGCATATCCCGCATTAGTGACTGACTTATATCGCCACCTATGACGAAATGCACCGCAGGAAACACCTCAAGGACCAGGGGTGCTGCTTGTATCAAAATATCGTAAGCTTTTGCCGGTCGAACATTACCGAGACATCCAATCAGCACAGTATTTTGCGGCAAAGATAATTGTGCTCGGAGCTGATGCGACTCGCTCCGACCATATCGCACTACATCAATACCATTATAAATAACGGTTGTTTTTGCAACCCGAAGCAACCCCTCACGATCTATCTCATCACGCAAACGTTGCGAGACGGTGACGAACCGCCTCACCCCAATATTCATCACCATCAACTTCAGCCAACGCAGACGTTCACGAGGGTTAACATCGACCTTCCCATGAAAAGTTGCGATAACGGGTACGCGCGCTAACAATCCCGCAATTGCGCAGTAGATATTCGATCCCAGCAGATGCGATTGCACAAGATCAACCCTTTCCCTGCGAATCAAACGCACCAGCTGCATCAAAAAGCGAAAATTAAATGAGCCTTTGGCAGGCAGGACATGTACGTCGAGCCGACGGCGAGCGAGCTCATCCATCACCCAGCCCGGGCCGCGAATGACAACGATAGACCGATAACCTAAATTCCGAAGCCGATCCGCCAACTCAATGAAAACGGTTTCTGCCCCCCCTGGACCCGTGGTATCAATGACATGGAGAATCGCTGCCTTACTATTGACGCTTGCCGTTCCCGATGCCATTTTTACATGCAGACCTGTTTCTATTTCCAGTGATAGCGGATTCAATTAACAGCGATGGTAATCACCTTCCCGACTGAAACCTCCTCAATGATTCATTTGCGACACTCTACTAAAGCGCTGGCGAAACTACTCTTGAATTTTGTCGAGAGTCGGTTGGGGCCGCATCAAATTTCATGGGGTAACTCTAAGGTGTGGGTGCTCATGTACCACCGCATAATACCAACTGGCGATTCCAGGTTTGCACAAGAAGAGCCTGGAATGATAGTGACTCCCGCAACCTTTCGCCAACACGTACAGCTATTAAAAAATCTTTTCACCATGATGTCACTCAGCGAATGGATTGAGCGTCGCAACACCGGCGCACCTTTACCGAAACGCGCCTGCGCTATCACCTTCGACGACGGCTGGTTCGATAACTTCGAGTTCGCATTCCCCATTTTGCAACAAGAGCAAGTACCCGCGACGCTATTCGCGGTATCACACATGATCGGCACCAAGGAGCAATTCTGGCCGAACCGCATCGCGCGCCTGATCGCAAATCGTACGCAGTGGCAGCAACATAGCGCGCTCAATTGGATTCAACAAGCGGGCGGCAAGTTTGCGCAGGGCGTTACCGACAGCGAAAAACTTGGGCACATTGTCGCGCATCTGAAAAAAATATCGGATGCGGAACTGAAAGATCGCCTCGATCAATCTGAGCACGCGCTGGGGCTAGCGCCTGCGCAAACACCCGCACTGGTCGATTGGGAACAATTGCGCATCATGCAAAACAGCGGGCTCGTCGAAATCGGATCCCACACCAGACATCACTTTCGTTTGACGGCTGACTTACCTCCCGACATTGCAGAACAGGAAATCGTGGAGAGCAAGCAGCTACTCGAACAGCAACTCGATCGCTCCGTGCGCCTATTCTGTTATCCCAATGGCGATGCTACACCGCACGCCATTCGCCTGGTCGAAAAACATTATGCTGCTGCGGTGACCACACAGCGCGGCATCAACTCAACCAAAACCGCGCCGCATCAATTGCTGCGTATCGGCGTGCACGAACACATCAGCGACACACCGACCAAATTCAAAGCCCGCTTATCGGGCTGGATGTAATGCGCCGCTAATCACTAAGCTGACGTGACGCCCCCTTAAGCGACAACATTTGCACGAATGCCGTTTGATTGGCTGGGTCTTGCGCGCGCTGCAAATTGCTTTGGCAGTCATCGGCGCAACGCTGCGACAACACGATCAACGCGACCGAGGGATCGCCCAATAGCACAGCTTTCAGTTGATAAAGCTTGGCGCGCAGCGGACTGTTCACGATTGCGCCATCGATCCAGTAATACCACCACACGACGCGCGGCGGTTCGCCATTCAGCACCGCGAAATTAATCACACGCGCACCCACTTTAGCAGTGCCAGTCGCCTTGAGCTGCGCCTCGTCCGCGATGAAGTTGTCGTAGTAAATCAGCTTTTTGTTTCCGTATTCGTGCGTGTAGATGAATGCCGACAATTCATAGCGACCGCTGCTGTCCGTGAGTTCCCAGCTTTGCTGCCGGTCATAGCCGCTGTAATGCGGCATGAATTCGGGCTCGATGACACGCGCGGCGCCAGCCACTTGCATTTGCTCGACGGCACCCGAGCGCGCGCTTAATGCCGCCGTGCCGTACTCACCCGCAATAATGGCGGCGAGCAGCGCCAGTGAGTGCCGCAGCGGCAATCGCGTCACCTCGCTCGCGACGCGAAAATCCGCAGCGGGCGCGCTCGCGGGTAATTCAAGCCGCCGCGCAATCCAGAAAAACGGCACCAGCGATGCCGCATAAATCCACCAACCGAAAGCGGCGTGGCTGTAGATCAACGGATTTTGCATGCGCGAATAATGGGCAATCAAAATCAACGCGACCACGCGCACCCAATTATCGAGCAGGCCGATCACACCCGCGGCGAAGAGTAAAACACCGCGTCGATAGGCGTTGTAGCGCCCCAACTCCGCTTGCAGTGTCGCCGTGACCAACGCGGCCAAGAACAAATTCAATCCACTGCAACTGCCCGCGACCGTGATAACGCCGTCGGGCAGATGAATGTGATCGCCGCGCAGCCAGATGGGAATTTGCATTCCGCTCAACGCCACTTGCGCCACCGCTATCGTCAGATTTTGCAGAATGCCGATCAGAAAATCCCAGACCGGCATGCCGAAATATTGCAACGCGATGGGCAATGAGAGCGCGCGCGCCAGCGGCCATCCGGCCAGCGCAAAAATTGCGCACCCCAGCGACACGGGCAGCATGATCTGTTGCACGATTTGCAGTTGAATCAAACGCGCCGCATAAACCAACAACATGCTCGCGACGAACAGCAGAACGCCGCACCATGACGGTTTTAGCGTTATCGCCAGCAATTGGCGCCGGCGCAAATAAATAAGCCAGCCAGCGGCGATGAGCAGCGGATAACCCAATACGTAGGAATCGCCGACATCGGTCCATTTTTGATTCAGAACCTGTAGGGTTGGCCAACTTGCGATCAGCCACGCCGCCAGTGCGAGCACAATGCAGACGAGATAGACCTTTTGCTTCATGAGTTTTCCAATCTACTGCTAGTATTGCTGCATCCGAGTTTTCGAGTTTAGTTCAACCCCGATGCCGATACGCGCCAACGTCACAACAAAACATGCCATGACGGTGAAACACGCCATGACGGTCGACGTGGAAGATTATTTTCACGTATCGGCGTTCGCGGATGTTATCGCGCCGGCACAGTGGGATAGCCGCCCACCTACGGTGCAACGCAACACGCGACGCCTGCTCGATCTGTTCGATGAGCACGGCATCAAAGCGACGTTTTTCGTGCTCGGCTGGGTCGCCGAGCGCAACGCCGATTTGATTCGTGAAATCGCCGCGCACGGACACGAAGTTGCATCGCACGGTTTTACGCATCAACTGGTTTACCGGCAAACACCCGAACAATTTCGCAGCGAAACGCGCGCATCGAAACTGTTGCTCGAAGACATCGTACAACAACCGATTCTCGGTTATCGCGCCGCCAGCTATTCGATTACACAAAACTCGCTGTGGGCACTCGATATTTTGGTCGAGCTCGGTTTCAGTTGGGACTCGAGTATTTTTCCGGTGTATCACGACCGTTACGGCATACCGGATTCGCCGACCACGCCGTACCGCATTGAAACACCGAGCGGCGGCATCCTCACGGAATTTCCGCTGACCACCGCGAAAGTGTGCGGTTATCACATGCCCGCAGCCGGCGGCGGTTATTTTCGTTTGTACCCGTATGCGCTTTCGCGCGCGCTGTTCCGGCGTGCGACACGCAACGGCAGCACGCCGGCAATTTTCTATTTGCATCCTTGGGAGATCGACCCGGAACAACCGCGCGTCGAGGGGGCCAGTCTGCTATCGCGTTTTCGCCACTACAACAATCTCGATAAATGCCTGCCGCGTTTGCAGGCATTGTTGCGCGAATTTCCGTTCGGCACCGTGAGCGAAAGTTTGCAGACAGCCGTTATCGACGATAGCGCGCCCGTGCAAATCGGCGCGACCTAATCCCTATCTATGCAACTCAAGGATATCCTCAAAGACCTCGATGCCGCTTGCCGCGCGCGCTGGCCGCACAGCGAAACCGCCGCGCAACAATGCGAACAGGCGCGCGCCATCGTCGCGCAAATCGAATTACTGAAACCCGCACTCAAACGCATCAAGCAAGAAAAACAAGACTGCGCGCGGCGCTTTGGCGCAGCGAAAGCCGAGCATATCGACATCGAGCCCTTGCGGCGCGAAATGCAAAAAATTTCCGCCGAACTCGATCAAGTCGACACACAACGCAAACAGCTTGAGGCGACGCTGCTGGCATTATTTTGCGACGATGGCGCCGATCGCGAAGAGTTGCCCCGCCAATTGCCACATCAATTCATGCAGTGCGCGCGCGCAACGCGCCTGCCGATCGCGGTGCGCGAAATCGACGATAACGAACGCGCCGCGTGGGATGCTTACGTCGATTCGCATCCGTGCGCTTCACTCTACCATCGCTACTGCTGGCGCGATGTGGTCGTGCGCAGCTTTGGCCATGCGACAACCTATCTGCTGGCACAGGGCGCCGACGGTAAAATTTGCGGCGTGCTGCCGCTGATTCGATTGCGCAGTAAATTATTCGGCGATTTCGCCGTGTCGATGCCGTTCTTCAATTACGGCGGACCGCTCGCCGACAGCGATGATGCGGTGCGTGCATTGCTCGACGCCGCTGCACATTACGCGCGCACTGCCGGACTCAAGCATCTCGAAATTCGCAGCACGCGCGCACTGAACGATTGGCCATGTCGCACCGATAAGGTGTCGATGATTCGGCGCCTCCCCGCCGCTGCAGATACACTCGACCAAGAACTCGGCGCCAAAGTGCGCGCGCAGATCAAACGCGGGCAGCAGGAAAATCCGCAAATCGTCATCGGCGGCGTGGAATTACTCGACGATTTTTATCGCGTGTTCGCAATCAATATGCGCGATCTCGGCACACCCGTTTACGGCAAGCAATTTTTCCGCAACATATTGATCACGCTCGCCGGTAGCGCGCATCTCGTCGTGGTTAAATTACGCGGCAAAGCCGTGGCGGCGGCGTTCTTACTCGGCCATCGCGATCTGATGGAAATTCCGTGGGCATCGACGCTGCGCTCGGTCAATGCGCTCAACATGAATATGGTGATGTACCGCGCGGTATTAGGTTTCTGCATCGAGCGCGGGTTTCACTTTTTCGATTTCGGGCGCTCGACGCAAGGGGCGGGAACTTATCAATTCAAAAAACAGTGGGGCGCCGAACCGCTGCAACACTACTGGCATTATTGGCTGGCCGCTGGCGGCGCGTTGCCGGAGCTGAAACCCGACTCGCCTAAATTCCGTTTATTGATCGCTGGCTGGCAGCGCCTGCCGGTTGCACTGAGCCGGCTCATCGGCCCGCACATCGTGAAGTATTTGCCGTGATCGCAATAAATATCAGAAAAACCGATAGCGCATACCGATCATAGCGATCTTATCCGTGTAACTCAGCGCAGAGGTATCGGCATTGCGTTTTTCCTGCCCGACCGAAAAGCGAACTTCGAGCGGGCGCGACGGATGATAGATCGCGCTTACATACAAGCGCGTGGTGTCGTATCTTGACCTGGGATCATCGAGAAATTTGGTGCGATCGAAACGTGCATCCAACCCCGTCGACCAGCGCGAGTTAATCGTATAGAGATAACTCATCTGTACGTACGCGATATTTTGATCGCGCGGCGTCAATTTGTAATCTTCCTTTTGATAACCGGTATTCAGCGTCAGCCGGCTCGAAACACCGATGCGGTCACGCCAATAAGCATCGAGCTTATCCTCTTGCACAATATCGAACTGATTGGAATTACTGTCGTTGGCTTGAAAGTTAGTCAACTGCAATTCGGCGGCGGATAACCCGACCGAGCTATCGGTCAGCTCACGCACGTAGGATGCACCCCAGTCCTGCGCATCGTCGCCGTGATAATCGATCGCCGCAATGGCGCTGGAACCGCTAAAATCCTTGCCGTTATCGGGATTGATGCGATTGCCGCCAATGCCCACTTGATAGTGCAGGCGCGCCAGTGCGGTGCTCAACGACAGCATCACGCTCGGCGCTTTGTAATTATTGACGGAATCGTCAAACTTTACATCGTCGTAATTTGCCTTCAGATCGAGCGCCGAGATCTTGCTTATTTTGTGGTCCCAGATGGCCGCCATCGCGGCATGCTTTGAGTCCGCGTTGTTGCTGTCTTGATAATTCACATCGGAAAAACGCGGCGCGAGCACGACGGAATCGACGGGTGACAAATGCAAATAACCATCGACGCCTGCCGTGACGACGGAGCGCTCTTCGCGGTTGCTCGCCACGTTGAGACCGCGGCGGTCGGTCAATTGCTGCGAAATCTGATGATCCAAAATCACGTCGAGCTGGCGCGGCGCGATCTGCCAGGTCAGTTGAGCGCTACCGTTGATCGCCGTTTGATCGCTCTGCACATCGTGCACGTAATCGCCATATTCGGCTCTGTAATCGACATCGGCATTGAGGGCGCCATCGTTTTTCTTATAGCCGATATCAGCATTGACGATTCGCTTGGTATCGGACTGTTCGTCGCTATGCGTTAACCCGGCATTGTCATGTGCTTCGAGCCCTACCCCGCCTATCAAAGTAAATTCGCTCACCGCGAATGCAGGGCAGGTAAATGCGCCGATCAGTGCGCCGACAACAGAAGGCTTGAGCAACGAAGGTTTGAATAACGTACGATTTTTATTTTTCATTCTGCTGGCTCGCATTCGAGACGAAAACACATGGTTGGAAAATCAATTATTGAAAATCACACCGGCCAACTTGGCTTCTCCAATCGCATCGATACTCGCGGCGATCTGCCCTTCAACGGCTCCTCCAGCAGGCACGACCAGCAGGACATAATCGCACAGTTCCGCCAATATGCGCGCATCCGCGCAGGTTCCAAGCGAGGGCGCATCGATAATGACATGGCGATCGCGGTAGCGTTCGCGCAATTCGCCGATGAGACGGCGCATGCGGGAAGAGGTGAAAAACTCCGCGCCGAGTTGACGCCGGCTACCTGCCGGTATCAAGCGCATACGGCGCACACCGGTCGAATAAATCACGTCCTTCAATTCAAGTGTGACATTTTCGAGATAATCCACCAAACCGAAATCGATATCGATCGGCAATATTCGATGCAACGAAGGATGGTAAATATTGCAATCGACCAAGATTGAAGTTTTACTTTCGTCGAGTGCGATCGCCGCCCCCAGATTCATGCTGACAAAGCTGGCGCCACCACCGGGCACAATCGATGTCACGAGCAAAACAAAGTTTTCCTTGCCTTGCGATAATTTGTATAAATTGGTGCGCAACTCCCGAAATGCATTCAGCACCGATGCCTGCGTCATCCCGGGGTGAATTACCCTGAGCTGCTCAAGCTCCGAATAGTTGAGCCAACCGATTTCCGCCATGCGGCGAATCTCTTCGCGCGAAGCTTCATCCTCAAGCGGCGGTTTGGCATTCAGATTTAATACGTTTCTGCCGGTGCGATCGCCAATCGGCCGCAATGCGTGCGAATTATCTTTGTCGTCAGCAGCCATTACACCACTCCCGTCAGACGCACAACCGCGACAATGATGTAGCCCACCATCACGAGCGCGACAAAAATGGCTAAATAACCCCACTCGGATCTGTTCGTACGCCGTTCCAGCTGCGTATTCATGTGTGGGACGACTATCAATAAGTGAACGGATTCAGGTAACAGCGCCTGTACACGTTCGACAAAGCGCACGCGTGGATCGAGCTGAATGTAAGCGATGATAACTCCGAGCGGAACTAAGACCCCCAGCACGGGCGCCGCCAGAAAGAAATGAACAAACCGCAATCCAACCGGTCCGGTTGGATACGCGGCTGGCTCTTGGATACGGTAATTAAGCCCCTGCCCTTGCACATCGAGCGCCACCGACATACGCGCTTTCTCTTTACGCTCCAGCAAATCTTCGTAGATTTGTTTAGTGACGTTGTAATCGCGCGTCAACTCGGCAAGCTTCGCTTGGTACTCGGCATTCTCTTTGGTGTTCTCGCTTTCACCCGCCAACATTTTTTTGGATGATTCGAGTTTTAGCTCCAAGGTTTTCACATTCACCTCGGCATCGGAAAGATCGCTTTTCAGCTTTTGATAGACCGGATTTGCCGCGCTGCCGCCATCTTGCTGGCTTGACGGCTCGCTCTCCGCTTGCTCCGCAGCTCGACGCAAATCCTCGATTTGCTGTTTTAAAGCGACAATGTCGGGGTAAGTTTCTTGATAGCTCAAGCGAAGGGTGTCGAGCTTGGACTGAGCTTGTGCTATCGCACTGCGATAAACATCGGCTTTATAGTTCTGCGCGATGTATTGCGTCTCGTGCGCGATCTGCTGGCGCAATTCATCGCGGCGCGCTCGCGCCACCTGCAAATCCAGCGACAGATTTTCCGTTGCTGTTTTCAACGTATTGATCCGGCTGGAAATCGATTCGGCGCTAGTGTTGGGGTTATTCGCCTTCAAATCCTTGAGACGGTCTTCCGATGCTTGCAATTGCTCCTTGTAAGTCTTTACCTGATCATCGATGAACGTGTAAGCCTCGCTGCTCTCTTCGCGTTTTGAGCGCGCACTGTCGCGAATGAACACATTAGTTACCGCCGAGGCAATGCTATAGGCTCTGCTCGCATCCCTATCTCGGAATGAAACTCTAATATGATTCTTGCCTGCGGATTCAACTTTTAAAGCGCTTCGCAAACCGCGAATGAGCGGCTCCGTGGTATAGCGATCACCAATTCTTTTAGGTGAAATGAGTTTGGCCTCGACCAATACCTGCTTCATCAATTCGTTGGAAATAATGCGTTGTTGCACGATTTGCGCCTGATCAATTTCCTCGGGGCGCGTTACCTCGGCCTGGCCGGCCAACAACGGCTTGATGATGTTCTGATCGTCGGCAAAAATGATCGCGGCGGATTCAAACTTTTTGGGCCAAAGAATACCCGCCACAACGACCAGGATGGTCACGCACGCAAAACACAACGTGACCTTGCCTTTGTGCAGATTCAGCTCTTTGAAAATCGCGTAAATCCACTCTTGCAACAACGAAGTCGGCATAAGTGCTCGTAAGCTATCTAATCGTTAAGCTATCTATTAAAAACTTCTCTCGGGAATCGTCACAACATCGGATGGGTACAGCGGGTAGTTGGTGCGCAAGTCGCCTTTTTCCAATATCGCGTCGAGATCGATTGCATACACTTTTGTACGCCCATTCACCGTGCGATACAGACGCGACTTCGCCGGAGCCGCAAACTCGGTGATTCCACCCGCCTGCAGCACAAGGTCCAACACCGTCATGCCCTGACGATAAGTGACCGAAATCGGTGTTCGCACCGCGCCGGTTACACGCACGCGACGCAGAAAATCGGCACTCGCCGGATTGGTGACAATGACCGTCACTTCGGGATTGCGCACATAGGTGCTGAGTTTTTCGGTAATGGCTTTTGCCAGCTCCTGCGTCGTCAACCCGGCTGCAACAATATCGCCGACGAGCGGCGAGGAAATCTTGCCATCGGGCCGCACGGGAACGCGCGCCGATAATTCATCGTTGCGCCAGACTTGCACATGCAATTCATCGCCGACACCGATGCGATAATTGTTGTCCATCGCAAACTCGTTCACCGCTGGCGGCGGACCGGACTCCAAATGCTCGCTCGCACAGGCCGCCAAGCCCATGCAGCACACCATCAATAGCCAGCGCGCAAAGCCGAATCGTTGAACGAAGCTAACCATCCCTCATCTCCCCAATAAACTCGATTGATTTATCCGCAAAACCACACCGATCGCGCGTTACTCTAGCATTTCCGTGTCGGCAACGACACATCGCGCTCAACGCACGCCGGTGCCCAGCAATATCACTTCAACCGTACGCACCAGAATGTATAAGTCAAAAATCAAACTGTGATTTTTGATGTAGTACAGATCGTAGGTAAGCTTTTGCTCGGCATCGTGAGCCGAGGCGCCATAGGGGTAGCACAATTGCGCCCAGCCGGTGATGCCGGGTTTGACGCGATGGCGCTCGCGATAATAGGGAATCTGCTGGGCCAGCTCGTCGACGAATTGCGGCCTTTCCGGCCGCGGCCCGACGAAACTCATTTCACCCTTGAGCACATTGAATATTTGCGGCAATTCGTCGATGCGTGTGTTGCGAATGAACTGGCCCGTGCGCGTGATGCGGCTATCGTTTTTTTGCGCCCAGCGCGCCTTGCCATCCTTTTCGGCATCGACGCGCATGCTGCGAAATTTGTGCACGCGGAAAATACGTCCACCGAAACCGACGCGCTCCTGACTATAGATGATCGGCGCGCGCAACCCTTCCTCGAGCTTGATCGCAACGATTGCCAGCAGCATGAAAGGCCACGTGACCAGCAGCAATAACAAACTCGCTGTCACATCGAAACCGCGTTCGAGCAAATCGCGCATGAACGAAAACGAAAAACCGTCCGAAAATACCAACCACCCCGGCGACAACGTGCGAATATCGAGCTGACCCGATTCGCGTTCGAGAAAAGTGAGATCGTCGATGACGGCGATACCGTCGAGCTTGCAATCGAGCAACTCATCCAGCGGAAAACTGTTCTGATCCGAGCGCCGGCGCTCGTCGACCGCGACAACAATTTCCTGCACTTTTCGCTGCCGACTGAGTTCGAGCAACGTCCCCTGTGGTGGAACCAGCAGATCGGCGGACACCTTCGGCTCCAGCGCATTGATCGGCCAACAACCGACAATGGCGATATCCTCCTGCGCCTTCAGCCGCGTCAATGTCCCCAGCACACGCTGTGCGCGCGCGCCGGCACCGACGATCAACACCTGCCAACGCAGCGTTTCGTTGCCGACAACCGTGCGCGTAATGAGCCGTAACAGCGCGATAATGAACAGCGAAATGACACTTGCGATCGCTAACACACCGCGCCCGAATAACAGCGCCAGCGAAGAAAACAGATAAAAACCGGCCGATAGAATGGCTGTGCCGATCAGAAAAATCGCCACCATCGAACGCAGCATCGACCCCGTGAGGCCTTCTGGGTTATGCGGACGGTAAGCGCCCATCGCAATCATGCAGATCAAGTTGACGATGGCGTAGACCTGGGCGCGCGATTGCACTCCCACGAAATCGACATCGGAAATACCGCTGAAATGAAATCGCAAACTGTGCGCTGCATAGACGGCCGCAACCATGGCGACGTATTCAAGCAGTACCAACACGACGATATGAGCCGGTATGTACTGCCGAAATATCCTGATATGATTCACTGTAAACTCACGCCGAGCTAAGTAAAAAGCATGGAATTATGGACCAGCGCGGCCGCGGCTGTCTAATCGCAACCACTCGCGCGCTCGATAATCTTCAGCCCTACTGCGTCGAACTTCCACTATAGGCCATCTTTTGATTTTAACCGCCGAGCTTGCGCAACGTTTTGTGCAACATCAAAAGCAGTTGCAGATGCAATCGCTGCTCGCTCTCTTCGAGACATCGCAGCGCGCCCACGCCTTTTCGCTCGATGCGGCACAGTTGACGCTCGACTTTTCAAAACAATTTTGTAACACCGAAACGTTAAAGCTTTTCGACGAGTTGTGCTTACAGCTGGATCTGCGCGCGCGCATCGACGATTTATTCAATGGCGCGACCGTCAATCGCACCGAGCAACGCCCGGCGCTGCACACTTCGCTGCGCGCTGAAGACAGCCGGGCGCCCAACTTCAACGAGGTCATGCGCGCGCAAACCGCAATGCGCAACCTGGTCGATGCACTCCATACAGAGCGGCTGCGCGGGTTTAATGGACAACCCTTTGCCGACGTCGTTCATATCGGCATCGGCGGCTCGGATCTCGGGCCGCGCTGCGTAACCACCGCGTTGCGTGCCTTTTGCTGCAAGCGGCCGCGCGTGCACTTCGTCTCGAACGTCGATCCCGACGAGCTGACCGATACGTTGCATGAATTGAATCCTGCGACGACGCTGTTCATCACCGCATCGAAATCGTTCACTACGCTCGAAACACTGACCAACACCACGGCCGCGCGACAGTGGCTGCAAGCGGCCGCAGGCGCACAAAGTGTCGACAACCATTTCATCGCGCTTACGGCCAATCCGGCAAAAGCGCGGGCCTTCGGCATTCCCGCCGCACAGATATTGCCGATGTGGGATTGGGTCGGCGGGCGCTTTTCGCTGTGGTCCGCCATCGGCTTGCCGATTGCCATCGCCGTCGGCTGGGATAATTTCAAGGCAATGCTGCACGGCGCCGCGACCATGGACGCACACTATCGCAGCGCTCCGTTCACCGCCAACATGCCCGCCCTGCTCGGGTTGCTCGAATGGTGGTACTCGACATACTGGCAGGCGCACAGCGCGCTAGTACTGCCGTACTCGCATCGCTTGCGGTTGTTTCCGGCCTTTCTGCAGCAGCTGTCGATGGAAAGTCTCGGCAAGTCGGTCGATCTCGATGGTCAGCCGCTATCCGGCCACAGCGGTCTCGTGGTATGGGGCGAGCCCGGCAGCAATAGCCAGCATTCATTCATGCAATTGTTGCATCAAGGCACGCGCTTTATCCCTGTCGATTTCATCGCGGTGCTAAACACAGAGAACAGCATCGATGACCGGCACGCGCACCTCTACGCGAATTGTTTGAGCCAGAGCCGCGCATTGATGGTCGGCAAATCGCTCGTGCAAGCCGAACAGGAACTCATCGCTTCCGGCCTGGATCACGAACAAATACACAAGCTGGCGCCGCACAAGGTGCAACCCGGCAATCGCCCGAGCAACACCATCGTTCTCGATGCCCTGACACCCGAGCGCTTGGGAGCGCTGCTTGCGCTCTACGAGCACAAGGTGTTCACGCAAAGCGTACTCTGGAACATTAATGCCTTCGACCAATGGGGCGTCGAATTGGGCAAACAAGCGGCGGCAACCATTTTTGCAGCTATCGATAACATCGGCGAAACCAATTTCGATCCCTCGACGGCGCGATTGATCGAACGATTTAAATCCGCCAAACGGTAATCGATGCATGGCAACATCGAGCCGGCCTTGCTAGCCTCTATCGCTAATCTCCATCCGTTGCCCGCCGCGATCGCGCAGTTTTAAGGAAGCACCCGCATGCAGAACATCGAATCGTCTCGCATAGCCGTTATCGGCCTCGGTTATGTAGGCCTGCCGCTGGCCGTTGAATTCGGCAAACAGCTACCCACCGTCGGCTTCGATATCAACGAGCAGCGTGTTGCCGAATTGCGTCGCGGTATCGACAGCACCCTCGAAACCACCGCGACCGAACTCGCGACCGCGAAACACTTGACGATCACAGCCGAACACGCCGCGCTCGCCGATTGCAACGTTTATATCGTCACCGTGCCGACGCCTGTCGATGACAACAAGCAGCCCGATTTAACGCCGCTGCGCAAAGCCAGCGAAACCGTGGGCAAGGTGCTTAAAAGCGGCGATGTCGTCATTTACGAATCGACGGTTTACCCGGGCGCGACGGAAGAAGTTTGCGTACCGGTGATGGAAAAAATCTCGGGACTGAAATTTAACGCCGATTTTTTTGCGGGCTACAGCCCTGAGCGTATCAATCCCGGCGACAAGCAGCGCCGCTTGACCAACATTCTTAAAATCACCTCGGGCTCGACACCCGCAGCCGCCGATTTCGTCGATGCGCTCTATCGCCGCATCGTCACCGCCGGCACGCACAAAGCCAGTAACATCCGCGTCGCCGAAGCGGCAAAAGTCATCGAAAACACGCAGCGCGATGTCAACATCGCGCTCGTCAACGAACTCGCGCAGATATTCAAGCGCCTCGGTATCGACACTGAAGATGTGCTCAAAGCAGCCGGCACCAAATGGAATTTTCTGCCGTACCGCCCGGGCCTCGTCGGCGGCCATTGTATCGGCGTCGATCCCTACTATCTCGCAAGCAAAGCGCAACAGCACGGCTACTTCCCCGAAATCATCACGGCCAGCCGCCGCATCAACGACGGCATGGGCGTCTACGTCGCGAGTGAAGTGATGCGCTTGATGACGCAAAAACGCATTCACATCGTCGACGCGAATATTTTGGTGATGGGGCTGGCGTTCAAAGAAAATTGTCCGGATTTACGCAACACGCGCGTCGTCGACATCGTCAATGAACTCGCGCTATGCAACGCGAACGTCGATGTCTACGATCCGTGGGTTGAATCCGAGCACGCCAACGCCGAATTTGGTTTCACAACCATTGCGCAACCCGCGGAGCGCCATTACGACGCCATTATCGTCGCGGTCGCGCACGACAAATTCAAAGAGATGGGTATCGATGCCGTGCGCAAACTCGCGAAAAATACATCGGTGATTTTCGATATTAAATATTTGTTTCCCGCCGACAAAGTCGACGGACGGCTGTGACGTGCGAACGATTACGACGCGGCATCGACCGCGTGCAGCAGCTCCGCGGTTTTTTCCTGCATCAGCACGGTATCGCCACGGCTCTCGACATTCACGCGCAGCACCGGCTCGGTATTTGAGCCGCGCACATTGAAACGCCACTCACCCATAACCATGCTCAAACCATCGGTGCGATCGATTGCTTTCGCCGCCGGCGCATAGCGCACCTCGATCGCCGCGAGCACGGCTTTGACATCCTTCACCTTGCGATTGATCTCGCCGCTGCACGGATACGCGGCCTGACGTTCGTGCATCAGCTGCGACAGCGATTTCTCGTTCACTGAAATTAATTGCGTGACGAGCAGCCACGGAATCATGCCGCTATCGCAATAAGCAAAATCGCGAAAATAATGGTGTGCGCTCATCTCGCCACCATAAATTGCATTTTCCTTGCGCATGCGTTCCTTGATAAACGCGTGACCGGTTTTGCTTTGTACCGCAGTGCCGCCCAACCCCTGCACAATATCGATCGTATTCCACGTCAGACGCGGATCATGCACGATGCGCTGGCCGCCGCCGAATTTGCGCAGAAACGCTTCGGCGAGCATGCCGACGATGTAATAGCCTTCGATGAACTCACCGTTTTCGTCGAAGAAGAAGCAGCGATCGAAATCGCCGTCCCAGGCGATACCGAGATCGGCTTTGTGCGCGCGCACGGCAGCGATCGTCGGCGCGCGATTTTCTTCGAGCAGCGGATTCGGCACACCGTGCGGAAAATTGCCATCGGGCTCATGATGCACTTTGATAAATTGAAACGGCAAAAACTTTTCGAGGCGATCGACAACCAGACCGGCGCCGCCGTTGCCTGCATTCACGACAATTTTCAACGGCTTCAGTTTTTTCACGTCGACGTACGACAACAAGTGTTGTATGTACGCATCGGCCGTATCGAGCGCTTGATAATTGCCGCGTTTGGCGACCGGCGCAAAACGATTTTCTTCGGCGACTCGTTGAATATCGAATAAGCCGCTGTCGCCGCTGATTGGCCTAGATCCTTCGCGCACGAATTTCATGCCGTTGTAATCTTTCGGATTGTGACTTGCCGTGACCGCAATACCACCGCCCATGCCTTTTCCATCGACGATGGCATGGAACGTCGCAAAATAAATTTCCTCGGTGCCGCACAAACCGATGTCATAAACATCGACGCCGCCATCGCGCAAACCATTGGCTGTCGCCGTTTTCAACGCTGCGCTGGTCAAACGAATATCGTGGCCAACCACCACGTTACCGGGCTTGACAACGTCCGCGTACGCGCGACCGATACGATAGGCAATATCTTCATTGATCTGATCGGGAACCCGACCGCGGACATCGTAGGCCTTAAAACATTCAAACTTATCGCTCATCACTGCACTCGATTCGTCGCTGATCTCAATAAACAGAATTAATCCGGCGTATAAATATTTTCGTAAACGTAATTCGTTGCTTCGACGAAGCCGTCCACTGCGCCACAATCGAAACGCCGACCGTGAAACTTATACGCCATTACGCAGCCGTTGCGCGCCTGCGTCATCAGTGCATCGGTGATTTGCACCTCGCCATTTTTACCGGGCGCCGTATCGCGCAAAATATCGAAAATATCGGGTGTCAATATATAGCGGCCGATAATCGCGAGATTCGATGGCGCTTCGGACTGCTTTGGTTTTTCCACCATGTTGTCGACGCGATACAAACCATCCTTGAGCGATTCGCCGGCGATCACGCCGTATTTTTCGATTTGATCCATCGGCACTTCCTGCACCGCGACGATGCTGCAACGGAATTGGCGAAACAATCGCACCATTTGCGCCATCACACCGTCGCCCGCCTCGTTGATGCAAAGGTCGTCCGATAAAATCACGCCAAACGGCTCGTTGCCGATCAGCACTTCGCCGGTCAGAATCGCATGGCCGAGACCTTTCATTTCGCGCTGGCGCGTCATCGTGAACGTGCCCTTCTCAAGCACGCCACGAATCCCCGTCAAATATTTTTCCTTGCTCGTGCCCGCGATTTGATGTTCGAGCTCGTAGCTGATATCGAAATGATCCGAAATCGAGCGCTTGCCGCGGCCCGTCACGAAGGCGATTTCGCGCAGCCCCGCATCGATCGCCTCTTCGACGCCGTATTGCACCAGCGGTTTATTCACGATCGGCAACATTTCTTTCGGCATCGACTTCGTCGCCGGCAGAAAGCGCGTGCCATAACCCGCGACAGGAAATAAGCATTTTTTGATCATCTAACGAATACCTTTGTTATTGATTTGCTGATTCTATACCGCTACTGACTGCGTCCGTAAACATCCTGAAAACGCACAATATCGTCTTCGCCGAGATAACTGCCCGTCTGCACCTCGATCATTTCGAGCGGAATCACACCGGGATTCGCCAAGCGATGGCGATTGCCGAGCGGGATATATGTCGATTCATCCTCCGACAGCAAATACTCTTTATCGCCGCACGTTACCTTCGCGGTGCCGCTCACAACGATCCAATGCTCGGCGCGATGGTGATGCATCTGCAATGACAATTGCTGGCCGGGATTCACAATAATGCGCTTGACCTGAAAACGATGCGCATTGACCAGCGATTCGTACGAGCCCCACGGCCGGTACACGCGCTTGTGCAACGTCGCCTCATCGCGCCGATTCTTTTTAAGCGCCGTGACAATATGCTTCACATCCTGCACGCGCGCTTTGTTCGCGATCAATACCGCATCGGATGTTTCGACGACGACGATATCGTCGACACCGATCGCAGCGACCAAACGCGATTCGGAGCGAATGTAGCTGGCATTGACCTCGTGCACGAGCACGTCGCCGCTGAGCACATTGCCATCCTCGTCTTTATCTTCGACCTCCCACAGCGACGACCACGAACCGACATCGCTCCACCCGCACGCGAGCGGAATTACCATGCCTTTGCGCGTGCGCTCCATCACGGCGTAATCGATCGAATCGCTCGGGCACGCCGCGAATGCGGTCTTATCGAGGCGCGCGAAATCGAGATCGTTATGCGCAGTTTCGAGCGCTTTGCGCGCAGCCGATAAAATCGCTGGCGCGTGCGCTTCGAGTTCGGCGAGATAAGCATCGGCGCGCAATAAAAACATGCCGCTATTCCACACATATTCACCGCTCTGCACATATTTTTTTGCAGTGTCGAGATCGGGCTTTTCGACGAATTGCTTGAGCTGATGAATACCGTCGCGCCACACCGCACCGGCCTGAATGTAACCGTAACCCGTTTCAGGCGCCGTCGGCACAATTCCGAATGTTACGAGATAACCTTCTGCCGCAGCGGCCATGCCGCGCGCGACCGCAGCGGCAAACACCTCAGGCTGCTGAATGACATGATCCGCCGGCAGCACCAGCAATGTCGCATCTGCATGCAGCGTCAGCGCCCGCAGTGCCGCCACGGCAACCGCGGGCGCCGTATTTTTACCTTCGGGCTCAAGCAAAATCGCGGCGGCTTTGACGCCGCTCTGCCGCAACTGCTCGGCGACTAAAAAGCGATGTTCATCGTTGCACACCACGATCGGCGCGCCGACATTGTCGATCGCCGCCGCGCGCTGCAAGGTCTGCGCTAGCAAACTGCCCTGTCCCGTCAACGGCAAAAATTGTTTGGGATAGAGTTCGCGCGATACCGGCCACAATCGGCTACCGACGCCGCCTGATAATAAAACGGGAATCAACATCCTGAATTCCTATTAATTGGGTTAATTCAATTAAATACTTAGTGCAACAAACCGCTAATGCAATAAAACGGTTAATGCGATAAAACAACTAATGCAACAAAATAGTTAACGCGATTAATTTGTCGGCGCATATTAAATCGTTGTCGCCACACCCGAGCGGCCGATTGCATAATGCGTAAAACCTTGGCCGCCGAGCATTTCCGGGTCGTACTGATTGCGACCATCAAAAATAATCGGCGACCGCATCAAATCTTTCATCGCATCAAAATCCGGTTGACGGAAGCGCTTCCACTCGGTGACCAGCACCATTGCATCGGCGTCTTTCAACACATCGTACTGGTACTTCAGTAAAGTGACGCGGCCATCGGCCAACCACTCGGGCGGCAACTCTTTCGCCGCCGTTTCGAGCGCGACAGGGTCGTAGGCGCTGACGCTGGCCCCGGCTTGCACGAGCGCTTTGATTAATACGATAGAAGATGCTTCGCGCATATCATCGGTACCCGGTTTAAACGCGAGCCCCCAAATACCGAATCTGCGACCGCGTAAATCGGCGCCGAAGTGTTTGCGGATTTTTTCGAACAACACCTGTTTCTGACTGGCATTGCGCGCTTCGACCGCCTCCATCACCAGCGGCGTAAAATCATGGGCGCGGCTCATATGAATCAACGCTTGCACGTCCTTCGGAAAACACGAACCGCCATAGCCGCAACCCGGGTAGATAAACGCATAACCGATGCGTTTGTCAGAACCGATACCGCGCCGCACCTGCTCGACGTCGACATTCATACGATCGCACAAATTCGCAATTTCATTCATGAACGAAATCCGCGTGGCGAGCATCGCGTTGGCCGCATACTTGGTCAGTTCGGCATCGCGCACACCCATCGTCAGCAAACGATCGTTCACGCGCACATACGGCGCATAAAGATCCGCCATTTTTTCGCGCGCGCGCGCGCTTTCGCAGCCGATAATGACGCGATCGGGACGCATGAAATCCTCGACCGCAGCGCCTTCTTTCAAAAACTCAGGATTGCTGACTACATCGAACTCGATATCGACACCGCGACTTTGCAATTCGGCGGCAATCGTGGCGCGGACCTTTTCCGCCGTGCCGACCGGCACGGTCGACTTATCGACCACGACGGCATAATGTTGCAGGTGTTCGCCAATACTGCGCGCGGCGGCAAGCACGTATTTAAGATCGGCCGAACCATCCTCACCGGGCGGCGTCCCAACCGCGATAAAAATATATTCCGCTTTCTTCAGCGCATCGGCGAAGCTGCTGGTGAACGCCAGCAAACCGTTGGCGACCGCGCTTTCGACAATAGATTGCAACCCGGGCTCATAAATTGGCATTTCGCCGCGCCGCAACCGCGCCAGTTTGTTTTCATCGACATCGACACAGACAACATGATTACCCATTTCGGTAAAGCATGCGCCCGTCACCAAGCCGACATAGCCCGTTCCAATGACCGCAATATGCAACGCGCTTCTCCCAGTTCAAACAGCACCGCGCATCGTCAATTGTCTGCAACTTTGCGCACGATAGACCACAGCGAGCGCTAACCCGGCCCGGTCGCTTTTATTAACGGAGCACAATGTTACGTTAACTGCTCAATCAATCCCAGCTAGCTGTTCGCGCGCGCACTCTGGACATCGTTCTTTCAACGATTACAATGGCACTCCTTTTGCGATGCGCCCTCTTCATTTTATAAACGGCCGCTTTCGCCCCGACAAGACTAGCAGCGGATACTTCAGATGTCGTTGATCCATCAACACGCGTTTAGCAAAGAAGAATTAGTTGCCTGCGGTCACGGTCGTTTGTTCGGCGCCGGTAACGCACAACTGCCGATCGACAATATGCTCATGCTCGATCGCATCATCCATATTGCGCTGGATGGCGGCGCATATGGCAAAGGCGAGCTGCGCGCGGAGCTGGATATCCACCCCGATTTATGGTTTTTCCGCTGCCATTTCCCAGGCGACCCGGTGATGCCGGGCTGCCTCGGGCTCGACGCCATGTGGCAGTTGGTCGGTTTTTTCCTTGCCTGGAAAGGCAATCTCGGACGCGGACGCGCGTTGGGAGCCGGCGAAATCAAATTCACCGGAGAGATCTTACCTACCGCAAAAAAAGTCACCTACCAGCTCGACTTGAAACGCGTTATCGAGCGCAAACTCATTTTAGGTATCGCTGACGGCACTGTCGCAGTCGATGACGTCGTTATTTATACGGCAAAAGATCTGCGCGTCGGCTTGTATCAATCGGTCGCGGGTACGCTGGCGTCTTGATTTCCTCATGCATCAACTAGAATCGAATACATCCAGGGGGTATTCCGTATGAGACGCGTTGTGATCACCGGCCTCGGCATCGTCTCGTGCCTGGGCAACAACAAGAGCGCGGTTCTGGATGCGCTGCAAACCGGCCGTTCGGGCATTCGCTTTCGCGAAGACTACAAGGAACTGGGTTTTCGCAGCCACATCGCCGGCACCATCGATATCGATTTCGCTGCGTTGATCGATCGCAAGCAATTGCGCTTCATGGGCGATGCCGCGGCCTACGCCTATCTGGCCATGCAGGAGGCGATCGCCGATGCCGGTCTCGCCGAGTCCGACGTTTCCAACACCAAGACCGGCATCATCGCCGGCTCGGGTGGCGCGTCCTCGGCCAATCTGGTCGAAGCCGCCGACATTCTGCGCAGCAAGGGTCTCAAGCGTATCGGCCCCTATCGCGTCACGCAGACAATGAGCAGCACCGTCTCGGCCTGCCTCGCCACACCATTCAAAATCAAAGGCGTCAACTATTCGATTTCTTCGGCTTGCGCGACCAGCGCGCATTGCATCGGCAACGGCGCCGAACTGATTCAGTCCGGCAAACAAGATATTGTTTTTGCCGGCGGCGGCGAGGAAGAACATTGGACATTGAGCTGCCTGTTCGACGCGATGGGCGCGCTGTCGTCGAAATACAACGACACACCAACCCAGGCATCGCGTCCGTACGACGCTAATCGCGACGGCTTCGTGATCTCTGGCGGTGGCGGCATCGTCGTGCTCGAAGAACTGGAGCACGCCAAAGCGCGCGGCGCGAAAATTTACGCTGAACTCGTCGGTTACGGTGCCACCTCGGACGGCTACGATATGGTGGCGCCGAGCGGCGAGGGCGCCGTGCGTTGCATGCAGCAAGCGCTCGCGAGCGTGCAGGGCAACATCGATTACATCAACAGCCACGGCACCTCGACACCTGCCGGCGATCTGCAAGAACTCAAGGCGATCAAAGAAACCTTTGGTTCGAACATACCGCCGATCAGCTCGACAAAATCGCTGGCCGGCCACTCGCTCGGTGCCACTGGCGCGCACGAGGCTATCTATTGCCTGCTGATGATGCAGCACAACTTTATCGCGGCGTCAGCCAATATCGAAACGCTCGATCCCGAGGCCGAAGGGGTGCCAATCGTGCGCACCACGCAGACAGGCACGACGCTCAATTGTATTCTGTCGAATAGCTTTGGCTTCGGCGGCACCAATGCAAGCCTGGTTTTCGAGCGTTATCACGCCTAATCTCCCCCGCACCATCGATGGGTGGACCGCTGCCCATCGAATCCCTCTGTAAGCGGCTTGTCAGAAATATAGTTGCCCTGCTTTACTTGCTACGCTATACAAGCTTCCGGATAACCAGCAGAATTTATCTCACAGGGAAGTCCAGTTCGTCGTTAACCAAAAAAATGTATTGAATTGCGGCATACAAAATCCGCAACACATGGCTGTTATAGAGGTTTTTTCATGATCACAGATCAAATTCGGGAAATCATTGCGAAACATGCCCGCCTATCTACCGATATTGCCACGCTGGCCAACGACAGCGATCTCTATGCCGCTGGCCTAACTTCGCTCACGACGGTGAATCTGATGCTCGCGCTCGAAGACCATTTCGATGTGGAGTTTCCCGACAAGATGTTGGGGCGCAAAACCTTTGAAAGCATTCATTCGCTTTCCGAAGCCATCGAAGAGCTATTGAATTAAAAACCTTGGGCTGTTATCGGCGCTACGCACACCCTATGGAGAGAAAATAGATGTCACCAGCATTGCATCCCGATTTGCCCGCCATGTTAGAGCGCGTCCACCGTATTGGGCGTGAGGTTATCGCACCGCATGCCGATGCCGTCGATCGCGACGCGCGCTTTCCGCACGAGGCCTTCGCTGCACTCAAAGCGGAAAAACTGCTCAGCTCCTATATCCCGATCGAGCTGGGCGGAATGGGACTTTCGATTTCCGATCAATCGAAGATCTGCGAAGTGCTCGCCTACTATTGCGCGTCGACCGCAATGATCTACGCCATGCACCAAATTCAAATCGGTCAGATCGTGCATCACACGCTGCAGGACGATTTTTTTCGTTCCTATGCGCGCGAAATTGTCGAGAAGCAATTGCTGATCGCATCGGCAACCACCGAACTCGGTGTCGGCGGCGATGTGCGATCCAGCAAATGCGCGGTGAGCGTCGATAACGGTGTATTTGCCGTTGATAAACAAGCGCCCGTCATTTCCTACGGAGTAGCGGCGGATGCGATTCTCGTCACCTGCCGCAGCGCTCCCGACGCCGCGCCCAGCGATCAAAAATGCGTGCTCGTGCGCAAGCAGGATTGCACGCTCGAAGAAATTTCGGGCTGGGACACGATGGGCTTTCGCGGCACCTGCAGCAGCGGTTTCTCATTGCGCTCGCGCGGCGATGCACGTCAGATTTTCCCCAGGCCTTACGCCGATATTCACCGCAAAACACAGCAGCCGTTTTCGCATATTGTCTGGAGTTCGCTGTGGCTCGGTCTCGCGCAAAGCGCGATGAACAATGCGCGCAGCTCCGTGCGCGCGGAGGCGCGCAAAAACCCGGGCACACCGCCACCGACAGCGCTGCGTTTAGCGGAATTGGATTCCGTTTTATTTTCGATGCGCGCCGGCGTACAGCAGTGCGTCGCCGATTATCACGAGCGCCTACTCAGCACCGATGATGAAGCTTTTTCCGATTTCGGTTTTAATTTGCGCATGAGTAATCTGAAAGTTCGCTCATCGGAACTTGTGATCGAAGTCGTTGGCAAAGCCATGCTGATCTGCGGTATCGCCGCGTATCGGAACGACTCGAAGCTCAGCCTCAACCGCCACTTGCGCGATGCTTATGGCGCGGCACTGATGGTGAATAACGATCGCATCCTCGGCCAAAGCGCAGCGATGCAAATCATGCAGCGCGAGGGTTGATGCAATGAGCAACTTACCGAGCGATAACACCTACCAAGAATTTCTCGATGAACTCGTTGCGGCCGGTCATTTGATTCCATCCGGCGTGCCGGGCGTGTACGGTCGCAGCGGCACGTTCGAGCACATCGTCGATCAGTTCGAGCATTACGTGACGCGCATGGGTGCCGACAAAAAACCCGAGGTCATGCGCTTTCCCCCGATTTTCAATCGCGCGCACTACACCAAGATCGACCACATTCACAACTTTCCCGATCTGATGGGCTCAGTGCACAGTTTCATGGGCGGCCCGCGCGAGCATGCCGAGATGATCCGCAAATTTGAAAGCGGTGAAGACTGGACGCGCGACCTCGCACCGAGCGAAACCATGCTGATTCCCGCCGCGTGTTATCCGCTTTATCCCACCGCTGCGAATACCACGCTGCCGGCCGGCGGACGCACCGTCGATCTGAAAGCGTTCGTGTTTCGCCACGAACCATCCGTCGATCCCGCGCGCATGCAAATTTTCCGGCAGCGCGAATATGTTCGGCTCGGCACACCGGATCAAGCACTCGATCATCGCAATTACTGGCTGCAGCGCGGCAAGGAAATACTGGAATCGGTTGGTCTGGCCGTAACCGCCGTGCTCGCCGACGATCCGTTCTTCGGCCGCGGCGCGAAAATCATGAAAGCGACGCAGCGCGAACAGGATTTGAAATACGAACTCGTCGTGCCGATTTGCTCACACGAGAAACCCACTGCGGTGACGTCATGCAATTATCATCTCGACAGTTTTGGCAATAAATTTTCGATCAAAACAGCGGACGGCAATCCCGCGCATACGGCCTGCATCGGTTTCGGTCTCGAACGCATCACGCTCGCGCTGTTCAAAACGCATGGGCTCAATCCGAAAACGTGGCCGCAAGCCGTGCGCGACATTCTTACACTCACTTAACTTGCGCTCGTTTAAATGGCTGACGCTCGCTCAATCTCCGCAGCGGCGACAAACAAGTCTCGCGGCCACGCAAAGCAAATACGATACGACAACGGAATTGACATGAAGCAGATCGCTGCACTGGACCCAGCCAATTACCAACGCCATTTGATTCACGGCGAAAATCGCGTGTGGGCTGAGACCAACTGCTACTCCGACGTCATCGTCGAATTACTGCACGGCCTCGGCTACGAGCCGATCGCCGCATTGCCGTTCGCGCTGACGATCGATTTCGAGGGCGACCAGTGGACCTTCTTTAAATTTCCCGATGCCGATATTCGCGATTTATTCGGTCTCGATATTTGCGAGCTCGCGCCGTGGCGCCCGCTCGTCGAGCATATCGAAGAGCAGGTGGGTTTAGGCCGCCCGGTGCTGGTCGAATTGGATTCGTATTTTCTTCCCGACACCGCAGGCACCGCCTACAAACTCGCGCACGTGAAATCGACTGTCGCAATCAATGCCATCGATATCGCTGCAAAACGGCTCGATTATTTTCACAACCAGGGTTTTTACCGGCTCGAAGGCCAGGACTTCTCCGATATCTTTCAAACCGATGGTCTCGTGCACGAACGCATGCTGCCACCTTACATTGAGTTCGTGAAAAAAGTACCGAATTTCAAACCGCTCACGGCAACCGAGTTGCTAAACGCATCGCTGAAATTGTTGAAAACACATTTGCAGCGCGCACCGCTGAACAACCCGTTTCACACATTCAAAGAAAAATTCGATCGCGATTTGCAGTGGTTGCTGCAAGCCGATATCGAAGTATTTCACGCCTATTCATTTGTCACGATGCGCATGTACGGCGCGTGCTTTGAGCTGGTCGAAACTTATCTGCGCTGGCTCGAACGCCAAAATGTCGAACGCGTCGCCAACGCTGCCGCTGCGTTCGGCGAAATTTCGCGGGCGACGAAAGCATTTCAATTCCAGCTCGCGCGCTCGATCGCGCGCAAAAGGCCGCTCGATCTCTCCCCGCTCGACACGATGGCGGAGCAATGGCAGCTCGGCATGAGCGAACTTAAACACCACTTTAGTTAAACCGGCACGATGACGACTCCAATATCCAGCGCGACGATTTCCTCTCACGGGCGCGTTGAGCTGCATTCTGGCTGGCAATTATTCGGCACCGACGCCAATGCCTGCACCGGCCCCGAGCAATTACCCGCAGCCGCGACTTGGCGCGATGCGATAGTGCCGGGCACGGTCGCGCAAAGCCTGCAACTCAACATCGATGCAGTCGGCCGCTTCGACGCGCAGGATTGGTGGTATCGCTGTCGTTTTTCCGCGAAAAAAAATGCCGGGCAAATACACCGGTTACGCTTCGACGGACTCGCCACGCTCGCGCAGGTGTGGTTGAACGGTGCGTTGATTCTGAACTCGCGCAATATGTTCAGCGCGCATTGCTGCGTTATCGATTCTCTATTGCGCGACGACAACGAACTCGTCATCTGTTTTCGCTCGCTCGACGCCGAGTTGTCGCAGCGCAAACCGCGCCCGCGCTGGAAAACCGCGCTGGTGTCGCAGCAAACCATGCGCTGGATTCGCACGACATTGCTCGGACGTATTCCGGGCTGGACGCCGCCGATCCATCCGGTCGGACCGTGGCGCGCAATCGCACTCGAAGCGGTCACGCACATCGATGTTGCACATTTCAGCATCGATACAACGGCAATCGGCACCTCGGGGCACATCGACATCGCGGCCGAAATCGATACGCTCGGCAAAAAAATCGCAGCGGCAACGCTGTGCATCGGCGATCGACGCGCCGCACTGACGACAACACAAACCGATGCGCGTATCGCGATTGCACAGCGAATCATTGTCGATAACATTCCGCTGTGGTGGCCGCACACGCATGGCACGTCGAATCTGCTGCCGTGCCATATCGAACTCGACTGCGGTGCTGAAACCATACGCATCGATTGCGGCCATATCGGTTTCAAACATATTGCGCTCGATCGCAACGCGGGCAAGGTGCAAATACTCGTCAACGGTGTACCGGTATTTTGCCGCGGCGCCTGCTGGACGATTAGCGATTTCCGCACGCTGACCGGCACGCCCGAACAATTGCGTCAAGCACTGTCGCTCGCGCGCGATGCCGGCATCAATATGCTGCGCATTGGCGGCACCATGATTTACGAGAGCGATTTGTTTTACCGCCTGTGCGATCAGCTCGGCATCATGGTGTGGCAGGATTTCATGTTTGCGAATATGGATTATCCCGTCGCCGATGGTGAATTTCGCGAACAGATCGAAAGCGAAGTGCGCTATCAATTAAGTCGCCTGCAACGCCACGTTTGCATAAGTGTCTATTGCGGCAGCAGCGAAATCGAACAGCAGGCATCGATGCTCGGTCTGCCGCGCGGCGAATGGTCGAACAATTTTTTTGCCGAAACGCTGCCCGAACTTTGCGCGCGTTTGCATTCGGGCATCCCCTACTTTCCGTCGACGCCGTGCGAAGGCGTATTGCCGATTCACGTCGATGTCGGTCTTGCGCATTATTACGGCGTCGGCGCGTACCGGCGCTCGCTCAGCGACGTCAAACACGCCGGCGTTAAATTCACGCCCGAGTGCCTCGGCTTTTCCAATGTACCCGAACCCGAAACCGTGGCTATGCTGCTCGACGGAGTGTTGCCACCGCCGCATCATCCGCTATGGAAAATGCGCCAGCCGCGCGACACCGGCCCGGGCTGGGATTTTGAAGACATTCGCGATCACTATTTGAAACGGTTGTTCGATGTCGATCCGGTTGAATTGCGCAGTCAGGATATCGAGCGCTATTACGCGCTCTCGCGCGTCGTCACCGGCGAGGTGATGAAAAACGTGTTCGCGGAATGGCGTCGCACCGGCAGTCAATGCGGCGGCGGTTTAATTTGGTTTTACAAAGACCTGTGGCCAGGCGCGGGCTGGGGAATCGTCGATAGCGAAAACCGGCCGAAAGCGGTTTATCATTATCTGCGTCGTGCCTGGGCATCGCGTGCGATTCTGATTACCGACGAAGGTTTGAACGGCCTGCTCTTGCATGTCATCAACGAAACAGCGGATACGTGCGCAGTACGTGTGGAAATCGAGTTATTGCAGGCTGGGAAAATTCGCATCGCCCACGCCGAGCAAAATCTTGAATTGGCGCCGCGCACTACGCTGGCTCTTCACGCCGATGAATTGATCGGCCACTTCACCGATATCACCTATTCGTACCGCTTTGGACCACCCAAGCACGATGTGGTAATTGCTCGCCTTATATCCACACAAAACGGCGAGACAATGAGTGAGGATCACTATTTTCCGCAGGGGCTCAATCTACCGTTGCAAAACGACACCGCAATCGAAACTCACGCCGAATTCGATGAAAATGGCAATGTGCTGCTTCGACTCAAGAGCAATGCCTTCCTGCAATCCGTCGCCCTCTCGGCCACCGGGTTCACGCCCGATATGAATTATTTTCATTTATCGCCGAATAACGAACAAGTGGTTCGATTTGCCGCAAACTCAGAGCTTTCAAAATTCAAAGCGCAGATCGCTGCAATCAATCTGCGCGAATCGATTACGATTCGCGCCGCAAAATAGCCGGTTTGATTTATCGCGAAGCCAGTGCATCCGCAGCCGCTTGCCGACTGATAAAAAAGCGCTTCAGGCGCAGACAAGGCTGCTCGATGACATACCACGAGCACACCGCCAGAAAATACGAAACAACTCCAACGGCCATAACCTGCAGCGGGGTGACCAGCAGCGGGTAGCTTGCACTCAATGATGTCGTATATTGAATTAAATGTAATTTAAGGAACATCAGCAAGGGATAGTGGAAAACATAGATTGCATAACTGTATTTCCCGACTTTGCGCAGCGCGGAGTTCTCTAAAAAACCCACCCACAGCCGCGACAATGCAGCACGCGGGGCTAGCCCCAGATGTAACGCCGCGGCGAACAATAATGCGACGACCGTTTGATTAATCGCAGCAATACCATTCCCCACCGATGCATAGTTATGCTCCACAATGATAAAAATCACGACATAACTCGATGTCGCCACGACAACAGGAATTATCCATCGCTCCAGCAAAGCGTGCCATTCGCGGCGGCGAACCATCAACGCGACAAGCGCGCCAAATGCTAACGCATCCCAGCGCGCAAAAGTGAATTCGTAGGCGCGCCACTCCGCATACATCAATCCATGCGCGATCAAAATAATACGTATCACTAACGCGCCAACAATTAGCGCCACGCATAAATATGCCAGCTTGCGGTTATTGAGAAACGCCACCGTAAATGGCCAAATCAGATAAAACTGCTCCTCCACGGCGAGCGACCAAAAATGCGAAAGCGTTCCCGGCCCGCCAATGGTCGGTATCGACCAATTAGCAAGGAAAAGCCAATACCATATCTGCGGTGTCGACTCTTTAATATCGAGCACGGGATTTACGCCGAGTGCGGGCAGCGCCACAAAAAACAACAGCAGCGTTCCGTAGTACAACGGAAATATGCGCAGAATTCGTCGCACATAAAAATTGCGAAAAAGATGAGGCGAGCTTTTTTCATCAAGTAAAATTCCGGTAATGAGAAACCCGGATAGCACAAAGAAGAGTTGTACTCCAACCCAGCCAACTCCCGCAGACAAAATGAGCACGCTTGCGAGCGCTCCATGCGCTTCCCAGTGTGCGGCCCATACACCGTTATGCCAAAGAACCCAAAGAATGGCGATGCCGCGCAAACCATCCAGCGCCGGCATGCGCCCGCGCACAGTTTTTTGCAATGCGGAAAAAACATCCGGCGCTTCAGCGTTTTGCGTTTCGAGCGCAGCGTCGGACAAACTCATACGGCAACCCCCTCTCGTGCAATTGAACTCATATCAAACCTCGGCGAGCGGAATTACGCTAACCAAATCGTTGCGTTGTACGGCATGTTCGCTGGGAATTTCTACCAGCGCATTCGCCCACGCCACCGAAGCCAACACACCCGAACTTTGATTCGGATAAATTTCAGCGCCCTGCCCCTGCGGCGTTGAGACAATGCGTGCGCGCAAATATTCCTGGCGCCGCCCCGGTCGCGGCCAATCGAACAACGCGGGCAGCTGCAATCGCATCGATTCGACTTGCACACATCCCTGCAAGCGCTTGAGATACTTTTGTGCAATTAAATGAAACGTCACAAACGCCGATGCGGGATTTCCAGGCAGACCGAAAAACGGAATGTCATTAAAGCGCCCGTAGGCCAGCGGTTTTCCGGGTTTGATATTGAGCTGCCATAGGCGCAACTCGCCGTGCTGCTCAAGCTGTTTGCGCACGTGATCTTCTTCGCCGGCGGAGACACCCCCGGTCGCGATCACACAATCGACATTAGCCGCTGCGTCTTCCAGCGCGGCGCGTGTTGCCTCGGACGTATCGACAATAATGCCGCAATCGATCACGCGGCAACCGAGTTGCTCAAGTAACGCCCGCAATAAAAATCGATTGGAATTGTAAATTTGCCCTGGCTGCAACACGTGACCCGGCTCAACCAACTCGTTGCCGGTCGACAATAGCGCGACGCGAAGACGGCGAAATACGGGCACTTCAGTTTTGCCGGCCGCTGCCAGCAAAGCGATATCCGCCGCGCGCAAACGCTGGCCGCGCGATACGAGACACTGATCAACGTGAATATCCTGCCCGCGCGGGCGCACGTTGTCGCCAACACGCACTGAAGTATTAATCGCGAGCAAAGAGTTTTCTTCGCGGCAGTCCTCTTGCATCACAACCGCATCCGCGCCATCCGGCAAATTCGCACCCGTGAAAATGCGCGCGGCGGTTGCGGGCCGAAGCGGATGACCGACTTCACCCGCGGTGATGCGCTGCACAACGCGCAATGATTTATCGGCATCCTCCGCGCGCAACGCGTAACCATCCATCGCGCTATTCGACGCCGGCGGCACATCGATTTCGGAACATTGATCGACCGCAGCAACGCGACCCACCGCCTCGGTAAGCGCTATGCATTCAGTCTCGCTGACCGGTTTTGCATCGCTCAGGATTTCGCGCAACGCATCATCGATCGCGGTGGCGGAAGACAAGCCGCATAAAAGCGCCATGTCACTGCTCGCTGCGCTGACGCGTCTGCAATACGCCGACGAAATTGCACGGCCGATATGTGCTATCCAGCTGTGAGCGAATAATTTTTTCCCAGCCGGTACGGCACGCGCTCGTCGAACCCGGCAGGCAGAAAATCACCGTATTATTGGCGAGCCCCGCCAACGCTCGCGATTGCATCGTCGAGGTGCCGATTTCATCGAATGAAATCGCGCGAAACAACTCGCCGAAACCCTCGACGGTTTTATCGAATAACACCGACACGGCTTCGGGTGTCGAATCGCGCCCGCTGAAACCGGTGCCGCCGGTGATGATCACGGCGTTTATTGCAGGATCGGCAATCCACTGAGAAAGCACCGCGCGAATACGATAAATATCGTCGATGACAATTTGTCGCGCGCCGATGCGATGCCCCACACCGCTGGCCGCAGCGGCAAGATAATCACCCGAGGTATCGTTCTGCTCGGTGCGCGTATCCGACACGGTGAGAATCGCGACGTTAAGCGTTTGCACGACATCGGTTGCTTTACTCATAACGGATTTTACTCATGATGGACATTACTCATGGCGGATTTTATTCCGAAGGATTATGCGCATAAATCTGTTTCAACAGCGAAGGAATCGCCCTGCGCCACGGCAATTGTTGGATGCCGAAGGTGTCGCGCAGGCGTTGGCAGTTGAGCAGCGGATACACGTCTGCCGCGCTATCGACAGGAGCGCCGCACAGCTGCACCGGCCCTTCCTCAATAGGCCAGTACTGCGAAGCGGCCGCCAGCACCACCTCCGCAAATTCATAGCCGTTGACAGGATCGGCGCTCTCGTAATGGTAAGTTCCCCAACACGTTGCGCCACATTCCAATTGATCGTGAATGGCGGCGACAACGCGCGCCACGTCGGCGGCAGGCGTGGGGCAAAAACGCTGCGCCTCAGGCAGTGTTACCACACCGCCTGCCCGCATCCGGTGCAATAAGCGCGTCAGCAAATTATCGCCGTGACTTGCGATCACCGGGCCGACGCGCAACACGAGATGGCGCTCGACCGCATCGGCAATATAGTTTTCGCGCGTGAGCAATTGTTTACCGGCGGGAGTGCTCGGCGCCGGCGCATCGGTTTCGACAAAACGTCGTTTGCTCGACGCAGGAAAGACGCGGCCGTCCGATAACAGCAGCCAAATCCAATCGCGCGCGTTGCAGTGTGCGATCAATTGCGCGAAAAAATCGTCCGCCAAGCAGGAAGTGCACGGATTGCCGCTGCCGCCGAGACAATCGACGACCAGTACCGGCTCATCCGCCTCCGCGAATCTCACCGTCAATGCTTGGCCGGGCTCCACCCATTCGACCGCCGCTGTATGTTCTGCAAACTGCGCGGTCAATGCCGCGTGCAATCCGTGCTCGTCGCGCGATCCGGGCATGTCACACAGTATCAGCAGCTTCACGAACGCACTATTTTCAAAGATATATAATTTTCATAGATGTACGATTTTTACAAATGTACGCTTTTCGCGGGTATTTTTTAGAACGGAATATCGTCGTCGAAATTATCGAAATTCGGCGGCGGCGCACTTGTACCCCCCAGGGTATCGTTGCGCGCGGGAGCCGATTTCTGCCCTTCAGGATACTGCGCTGACGTGGATTGAGACCGCGTTCGTGATGGCGGCGCGCTGTCATAACTCTCACCTGCAGAACCACCCGCGCCACGGCTGTCGAGCATTTGCATTTCGTTCGCGACGATCTCCGTGGTGTAGCGCTTAACGCCGTCCTTTTCCCATTCGCGCGTACGCAGACTGCCCTCGATGTACACTTTGGAACCCTTGCGCAAATATTCGCCCGCGATCTCGGCAAGTTTGTTGAAGAACACCACGCGATGCCACTCGGTGCGATCCTGCGGCTGCCCCGTCTGCTTGTCCTTCCACGACTCCGATGTCGCCAGGGTGATATTGGTCACCGCGCCGCCCGACGGCAGATAACGGGTCTCGGGATCATTGCCCAAATTGCCGATCAGAATGACTTTATTGATGCCCCGCGCCATGAAAATATCCCCCATTAGAAAATGCTTCGGCAGCCACCCGGCCGAAAACCCTCACTATACCGAATACGCCTCTGCCACGCACGGCGGACCGCCACAATTGCCGCAACGATTATTGAATCAAGATCGCCACGATTTCGTTTTATACTGGGCGGCTTTTACCACGCTGTTGGCATCCAATCCGGTGATGTATGGAAAAGATCGTTATTCGCGGTGCGCGCACGCACAACCTTAAAAATATCGACGTGGAAATTCCCCGCGATAAACTCGTGGTCATCACGGGGCTGTCGGGCTCGGGAAAATCCTCGCTCGCGTTCGATACGCTGTACGCCGAGGGTCAGCGCCGCTATGTCGAATCGCTGTCGACCTACGCGCGCCAATTTTTGTCGATGATGGACAAACCCGATGTCGATCACATCGAAGGCCTGTCACCCGCGATTTCGATCGAGCAAAAATCGACCTCGCACAACCCGCGTTCGACCGTGGGCACGATCACCGAAATCTACGATTACCTACGCCTGTTATTCGCGCGTGCCGGCGAACCGCGCTGCCCCGAGCACAATATTCCGCTCGCCGCGCAGACTGTCAGTCAGATGGTCGACGCCGTGCTCGAATTACCCGAAGGCTCGCGTCTCATGTTGCTCGCGCCGGTCATTCGCGAACGCAAAGGCGAGCATCTGCACGTATTCGAACAATTGCGCAGCCAGGGTTTTGTGCGCGCGCGTATCGACGGCATCGTCACTGAACTCGATGACTTGCCAAAGCTCGAAAAAAACAAAAAACACACGATCGAAGTTGTCGTCGATCGCTTCAAGGTGCGCAGCGATTTGCAGCAGCGGCTCGCCGAATCGTTTGAAACCGCGCTCGAGTTGAGCGGCGGTTTAGCGATGATTGCTTTCATGGATGAAAAGCGCGAAGAGCTGATTTTTTCGTCGCAATTTGCCTGCTCGCAATGCGGTTACAGCATCAGCGAATTGGAACCGCGCTTATTTTCATTCAACAATCCCGCCGGGGCCTGTCCGTCGTGCGACGGACTCGGTGTTAAACAATATTTCGATGAAGCGCGCATCGTTACCAATCCCGAAGCAAGTTTAGCGACGGGGGCCATTCGCGGCTGGGATCGACGCAGCGTTTATTACTACCACATGCTCAACTCGCTCGCCGAGCACTATGGTTTCGACATCGACACACCGTTCAATAAACTCGCGCGCAAATATCAAAAAATTGTCTTGCACGGCAGCGGCGACGAAGAAATCTGTTTCAGCTATGTCAACGATCGCGGCGATGTCTATCAGCGCACGCACGCATTTGAAGGCGTGATACCCAATTTCGAGCGCCGCTATCGCGATACCGAATCACAAATGGTGCGCGATGAACTCGCCAAGTATTTAAGTTCGCAAAATTGCCCCGACTGCCAAGGCACACGCCTGCGCGAAGAGGCGCGTCACGTCTTCATCAAAGAGCGCAATTTGCCTTCGATTACAAAACTACCTGTAGGCAATGCGTTGAGCTATTTCGAGACACTCAAACTCAAAGGCAAACAGGGCAAAATCGCCGAAAAAATTCTCAAGGAAATTCGCGAGCGCCTACAATTTTTGGTCGATGTCGGTTTGAATTATTTAACGCTCGATCGCTCTGCCGAAACGCTGTCGGGTGGTGAAGCGCAACGCATTCGGCTCGCCAGCCAAATCGGCGCCGGACTCGTCGGCGTGATGTACATTCTCGACGAGCCGTCGATCGGCCTGCATCAGCGCGATAACGAACGCCTGCTCGCGACACTCACGCATCTGCGCGATCTCGGCAACACCGTCATTGTCGTCGAGCACGACGAAGACGCGATTCGCCGCGCCGACTTTGTTATCGATATTGGGCCCGGTGCCGGCGTGCACGGTGGCACCATCGTCGCCTCGGGTCTACTTAAAGACATTCTCAACAACCCAAAATCGTTGACTGGGCAATATCTAAACGGAAAAAAAACGATTGCAATTCCACGCCAGCGCGCCAAACCAGATCGAGAAAAATTACTCGTCCTCAAAGGTGCAAGCGGAAACAATTTAAAATCGGTGACGCTCGAATTGCCGCTCGGTTTGATGACCTGCATTACCGGAGTATCCGGGTCGGGCAAATCGACACTGATCAACAACACGCTTTATCCGATTGCAGCCACCGCACTAAATGGCGCCGAAACACTTCAAGCCGCGCCCTACGAATCGGTTGAAGGGCTTGAACATATCGATAAATGCATCGACATCGATCAAAGTCCCATCGGCCGCACACCGCGCTCCAACCCGGCAACTTACACGGGAATTTTCACCCCCGTGCGCGAACTGTTCGCCGCCACGCAAGAAGCGCGCTCGCGCGGCTATCAACCGGGGCGCTTCAGTTTTAACGTCAAAGGTGGCCGTTGCGAAGCCTGCGAAGGCGATGGTGTTACCAAAGTCGAAATGCACTTTCTGCCCGATATCTATGTTCCCTGCGATATCTGCAAGGGCAAACGCTACAACCGCGAGACCCTGGAAATTCGATACAAGGGAAAAAATATCCACGAGATTCTAGACATGACGGTAGAGGACGCACACCGTTTTTTCGAGAACGTCCCCATGATCGCGAAAAAGCTTCAAACACTCGTAGACGTCGGACTTTCTTACATCAAGTTAGGGCAGGCGGCAACGACCCTTTCGGGAGGGGAAGCACAGCGGGTTAAGCTGTCACGCGAGCTATCCAAACGCGATACCGGTAAAACGCTCTATCTATTGGATGAACCAACTACCGGCTTACATTTTCACGATATTCAGCAGTTACTGTCGGTGTTGCAGCGGTTACGCGATCACGGCAACACCATCGTAGTGATCGAACACAACTTAGATGTGATCAAAACCGCAGACTGGATTATCGATCTCGGCCCCGAGGGCGGCGATGGCGGCGGTGAAATCATCGCGCAAGGCTCACCCGACACCGTCGTCAAAATATCCCGCTCACATACTGGACGGTTCTTAAAACCTTTGCTGGCCACCCCTGTCACCATCATCTGAACAGTCAAAAAAATCGTTGTCGGTGAGTTTTACATCAGCGCCGTAAAAACGCTTCAAATAGTTTCCTATATAATTGTTTTTATTAAATAAAATTAATACGGCCGAATTCTTGCTTATACAGCACCCAGCGTGATTCAGATCACAAACTTTTAGCGATACAGACATTGAGGTCAAACACATGAAACGCAACCTGCTCTCCATAATTATGGTGGTTGCTGCGGCAGCAGCTTTCGCACAATCAACCAGCTCTATCGTGCTAACAGTTCCTGAGCCCAGCACGATTTCGTTGCTTGCAGCGGGAATAGTGGCGCTAGGCATAGCACGCCGTAAAGCCGAGAAATTGACGAAATCATAAGCTTTAACTTTTACCCAAGTATTTTTGCGGTCTTACAAGAGGATGCACAATGAAATCAGCAATTGCAGGCGTGCTATTGGCAGTACCGCTACTAGCAAATGCCTACACGTGGAATCAAACAATTGATTTTAACCCCAACGTGCAATTCACGACAGGCAGCAGCTATACCTTCACGCAGGATCTCAAAACCGATGGGTTTAATCCAAGCACGGACACGATTACCGGCTACGATGTAACCATCGACGTTATCAATGACCGGGGGTTGGCGGATCTTATTTATATTGATCAGCCGGGTAACTTTAGCTCTGACAGCCTTGCCCTGCTCTGGAATTGGAGTTATGCAAGCCTGGAAACAAATGCCTCCTACCAGGGGATCGCCAGCTTGAATAGCGATGGATTACTCAATGTCACCGTTGCAAGTTGGTACGGCAACTTTTCACTCGACAAGTCCACATTGATTGCCAGTGGTACGCAAGGGGGTATCAATAGTAACAGCGCGTCTCACCCTGTGCCGGAGCCTGCGTCGGTGGCATTGCTCGCAGCTGGCTTGCTCGGCATTGCGGTTATGCGCCGCAAGGGCAATAAAACCAGCTAATCCAATAGGCGATCATAAAAAAGGCCTGCTATGCAGGCCTTTTTTATTGTGCGCTAGCAATCAGGCGATGCCGTTGGTTGCCGAAGTTAAAATTTCCCCACCCAACAAAAAGCCCCGCGGTTGCGGGGCTTTTTGTTTTATCTGCATTTCTTACTCTGAAGAGCCGCCGACACTTTCCAGCGGGCGATCGACCAACTCGACGTAAGCCATCGGCGCCTTATCTCCCGCGCGCAAACCACATTTCAAAATACGAATGTAGCCGCCTGGACGCGCCTGATAACGCGGGCCGAGCTCGGTAAACAATTTGCCCACCGCCGCATCATCGCGCAAACGTGCGAAAGCAAGACGACGATTCGCAACACTGTCACTCTTCGCAAGCGTAATCAACGGCTCCGCATAGCGGCGCAACTCTTTCGCTTTTGGCAATGTCGTTTTGATCAGCTCGTGAGCAACCAACGATGTTGTCATATTGCGAAACATCGCCTTACGATGAGAACTGTCGCGATTAAAATAGCGACCACTATTACGATGACGCATGACCTATTTCCTTTGACTTCACTTGCTATCGCAGCAAGTTAAAAATATGACTTTAGCAAATTAGAACGATTTATCGTCCGCACGCAAGCTCGCAGGCGGCCAATTATCTAAGCGCAGGCCGAGCGACAAACCGCGCGAAGCCAGCACATCTTTAATTTCAGTCAGCGATTTCTTACCGAGGTTCGGAGTTTTCAACAACTCAACCTCGGTACGCTGAACCAAATCGCCGATGTAATAAATATTCTCGGCCTTAAGGCAATTTGCAGAGCGTACGGTCAGCTCTAGATCATCAACTGGACGCAACAGAATCGGATCGACCTCATCGCGACGCTCAACCGGTTCCGATTGCTTCTCGCCTTCAAGATCGACAAACACAGCCAACTGCTGCTGCAGAATTGTCGCTGCACGGCGGATTGCCTCTTCGGGGTCCAACGTTCCGTTAGTCTCAAGATCAAGTACCAATTTGTCGAGGTCAGTACGCTGCTCAACGCGCGCACTTTCCACGACATAGGACACACGAATTACGGGGCTGAATGTCGCGTCGAGTTGCAGACGTCCGATCGCACGTGTTTCGTCGTCCGCGCTTTCCCGTGCATCCGCAGGCACATAACCGCGACCGCGCGCGATCGACAAACGCATATTCAGGCTGCCGCGACCATTCAAGTGCGCGATCACATGATCAGGGTTTTTGATCTCGACACCATGATCGAGCTGAATATCACCGGCGGTAACAACACCAGAGCCTTTTTTCGACAATGTCAGCACAGCTTCATCTTTGCCGTGCATAACGATAGCAACGCCTTTGAGATTCAGGAGAATCTCAATCACATCTTCCTGCACGCCTTCAAGCGCGCTGTACTCGTGCAGCACACCATCGATTTCAGCGCCAACAATCGCGCAACCCGGCATTGAGGAGAGCAAAATGCGGCGCAACGCATTACCCAAAGTATGGCCGAAACCGCGCTCGAGTGGCTCCAGTGTAACTTTCGCACGAGTCGGGTTGACTTCTTCAACCTCGATGACACGTGGCGTTAAAAATTCATTTACTGCGCTCTGCATAAAGGCACCTGCGGTAATGTGAAGTCCGTGGTTGAACGCTTACTTCGAATAAAGCTCGACGATCAAACTTTCGTTAATTTCCGACGAAAGCTCGCTGCGATCGGGATGAGATTTGTAAACACCTTCCATCTTCCCGGCACTAACTTCTAACCACTCGACTTCGCCGCGCTGTGCTGCAAGCGCCAACGATTGCTGAATGCGCAGCTGATTTTTCGCCTTTTCACGAATCGCAATCACGTCACCCGGCTTCAATTGCAACGACGGGATATTTGTCGCTTTGCCGTTTAGCAATACCGCTTTGTGGCTGACCAATTGGCGCGCCTCGGCGCGTGTCGCACCAAATCCCATCCGATACACAACGTTATCGAGGCGCGACTCAAGAATACGCAGCAAATTCTCGCCAGTTGCGCCTTTTTGCCGCGCAGCTTCTTTGTAGTAATTACCGAACTGCCGCTCAAGCACACCGTAAATGCGGCGCACTTTCTGCTTTTCACGCATTTGAATACCGTAGTCCGAAAGCCGGCCACGACGCGCGCCATGCATACCTGGAGCTGTCTCTGCCTTGCACTTGGATTCGAGCGGACGCACACCACTTTTAAGGAACAAATCGGTTCCTTCGCGGCGCGAAAGTTTGCAGGTTGGGCCTAAATATCTAGCCATGAATCAATTCCCGTAAAAATCTGAATCAAACGCGACGTTTTTTCGGAGGGCGACAGCCATTATGCGGAATCGGCGTTACGTCGGTGATATTGTTAATTTTGTAGCCGCAATTATGCAGCGCACGCACTGCGGATTCGCGGCCAGGTCCAGGCCCCTTCACCTCGACATCGAGGTTTTTCAAGCCGAATTCTTTCGCGGCATTGCCTGCGCGCTCTGCAGCGACCTGTGCAGCGAACGGCGTGCTTTTACGCGAACCGCGAAAACCTGAGCCACCAGAAGTTGCCCACGACAGCGCATTGCCCTGACGATCGGTAATAGTGACGATGGTGTTGTTAAACGACGCATGGATATGCGCCATGCCATCGACGACGGTCTTTTTAACTTTTTTGCGGGGAGCCGCTTTTGAACCTTTATTCATGCTATAGAGCCTACTCTAATATCGACGCTGCAAAATATTGGGCCGCCTGACCCGCGCTGCAGCTACACTAAAGCGCCCGCAACTAACGTGTTCGAAAACAGTTATTTGCGAATCGGTTTGCGCGGACCTTTACGGGTGCGTGCATTTGTTTTCGTACGCTGTCCGCGCACGGGCAAACCACGGCGATGGCGTAGACCGCGATAACAGCCCAAATCGAGTAGGCGCTTAATATTGATCGAAATCTCGCGACGCAAATCGCCCTCGACCGTCAATTTGCCAATTTCACCGCGCAACGTATCGAGTTGAACTTCGGAAAGACTGGATATCTTGGCGCTTTCGGCGATACCGGTTTTCGAGCACAACTGCTTAGCGGTGGTTAAACCGATGCCATAGATATAGGTGAGCGAAATCACCGCATGTTTGTTATCTGGTATGTTGACACCAGCAATACGTGCCATTCAGCTTACTCCAGTTACTCTGCGCCGCTGCTCTCGGTCGCCTATGCCCATCTCGAAAGGCGCGAGAGTTTATCTGTGCAACGGCTAAAAATCAATGTTTAATTGCCGCTCGTTCAGCCTTGCCGCTGTTTGTGGCGCGGCTCTACTTTGCAAATCACGCGCACAGCCCCACGGCGGCGCACAACCTTGCAATTGCGACAAATCTTCTTAACCGATGCACGAACTTTCATTGCCTTTACTCCAACGATCCAGCCGTCAACGGGTTAATCCGCTGCGGCCGTAGTTTTTCAAATTGGCCTTCTTCATCAACGATTCATATTGGTGCGACATCAGATGCGATTGCACCTGCGCCATAAAGTCCATCACCACGACCACCACAATCAGCAGCGAGGTCCCACCCAGATAAAATGGCACATTCCACATCACCACCAAGAACTGCGGCAGCAAGCACACAAGCGCAATGTACAGCGCACCAAACATCGTCAGCCGCGTCAGCACGCCGTCGATATAATTTGCGGTTTGCTGACCGGGGCGAATGCCTGGCAAAAACGCGCCAGATTTTTTTAAATTCTCCGCGACTTCACTGGGATTGAACATCAGCGCCGTATAAAAGAAGCAGAAAAACACCACCAAAACGGAAAACAACAAAATGTTCAGCGGCTGGCCAGGACCGATCGCCATCGCGACATCCTGCAGCCACTCCGCTTTATCCGACCCTTTCCCAAACCACTGCGCAACCGAAGCGGGAAACAACAGAATAGAGCTGGCAAAGATGGCCGGGATGACACCGGACATATTGACCTTTAGCGGCAGATGGCTCGACTGCGCCTGATAAACGCGATTACCGCGCTGCTGCTTCGCATAATTCACGGTAATGCGCCGCTGGCCGCGCTCGATGAATACCACGAGAAAAATAACCGCCACCGCCAGCAATACAATAAACAAGAGCACCAGCCAATTCATTTCTCCCTGGCGCGCCTGCTCCAGCGACTGCCCGATAGCACGCGGCAGACCGGCAACGATACCGGAGAAAATCAGCATCGAAATACCATTGCCGATACCACGCTCTGTAATCTGTTCGCCGAGCCACATCAAAAACAGCGCGCCCGTGACGAGCGAAGTTACGGCGACAAAATAAAACGCGAATCCCGGCGTGTATGCCATGCCTTGATTGGCGAGCCCCACCGTCATACCCGAGCCTTGCACGAGCGCCAACAACACGGTCAGATAGCGCGTGTACTGCGTAATTTTGCGGCGTCCAGATTCGCCTTCTTTCTTAAGCGCCTCTAGCTGTGGGCTAACCGACGACAACAACTGCAAAATGATCGACGACGAAATGTACGGCATGATACCCAGCGCGAAAATACTCATGCGCTGTAGTGCACCGCCCGAAAACATGTTGAATAAGCCCAAGATCGTGCCCTGGTTCTGATTGAACATGCTCGCCAAACGATTCGGGTCAATGCCCGGCACCGGAATATGCGTGCCGACTCGATAGACAACCAGCGCCAGCAACAGAAAACGAAGGCGAGCTAGAAGCTCGCCCATGCCGGCCTGAGATACCGCCGATTGCAACCCTGGCTTTGCCATTATTCCTCGACCTTACCGCCGGCTTTTTCGATCGCTGCACGCGCACCTTTGGTAACTGCCAACCCTTTAATCGTCACCGCCTTGGTGACATCACCGTGCAAAAATATTTTCGCGCGCTGCATGCTATGCGATATCAAATCGGCACGCTTAAGCGTATCGAGATCGATCAGCGCATCTTCAATGCCGTTCAATTCCGCTGTACGAATTTCCGCGGTCACCCGCGCGATGCGCGATGCGAAGCCGTATTTTGGCAGGCGAATTTGCAACGGCATTTGCCCGCCTTCGAAGCCCGCGCGCACCTTACCGGTACCGCGCGATTTCTGACCTTTATGGCCGCGACCGCCGGTCTTGCCAAGGCCACTCCCCACACCGCGACCGAGACGGCGCGGGGTTTTTTTATGACCTGGCGCTGGGCTCAGACCATTCAAACGCATTTCGTTGGCCATACCCTTATTCCTCGACGCGTACCAGATAATTAACTTTGTTGATCATGCCGCGCACCGACGGCGTATCGATAAGCTCAACGGTATGACCGATGCGGCGCAGGCCGAGACCAACGATACAAGCTTTGTGCACTTGCAGGCGACCAAACGCGCTACGCACTTGAGTAACTTTAATTTTCTTGGCCATCACTGAATTCCTAAATTGTCTTAGCCGAGAATTTCTTCAACAGTCTTGCCGCGTTTCGCAGCCACCGCATCAGGCGACGTAATTTCTTTCAACGCATTAAACGTTGCGCGCACGACGTTGACCGGATTGGTCGAGCCATAGCACTTTGCGAGCACGTTGTGCACGCCGGCCAGCTCGAGGACCGCACGCATTGCGCCGCCCGCGATGATGCCGGTACCCTGGGACGCCGGCTGCATGTACACGTGCGACGCGCCATGGCGGGCATTCACGGCATAGTGAATCGTATCGCCTTTGAGATCGACCTCGATCATGTTGCGACGCGCAGCTTCCATCGCTTTTTGGATCGCCGCCGGCACTTCGCGGGCTTTGCCCCGACCGAAACCGACCTTGCCATTGCCATCGCCCACCACAGTCAGTGCGGTGAACGCAAAAATGCGACCGCCCTTGACGACTTTGGCGACGCGGTTGACCTGCACGAGTTTCTCTTGCAGACCTTCGTTCGCGCTGTCTTTGCCTTTCTGTTCGTTAAACGCCATCGCTCTAACCTTTAGAATTCCAAGCCGCCTTCGCGGGCCGCATCAGCCAGTGCTTTCACCCGGCCATGATATTTAAAACCACTGCGATCGAAAGCCACTTGCACGACACCAGCCGCTTTCGCGCGCTCAGCGATCAACTTGCCTACGCTCGCCGCTGCATCGATATTGCTCGTTGCGCCTGCGCGCAGCGATTTGTCCAACGTCGATGCACTGGCCAAAACCTTGTCGCCTTCGGGCGCAATAATTTGCGCATAAATGTGCTGCGACGTGCGATGCACGCTCAGACGGTTGACCAACAACTCGCGCATTTTTAAACGCGAGCGGCGCGCGCGGCGAAGTCTCGATTCTGTTTTTGCGTTCATAATCGCGCCTTACTTCTTCTTGGCTTCTTTACGAAGCACATGCTCATCGGAATAACGAATACCCTTCCCTTTATAAGGTTCAGGCGGACGGAAACTGCGAATTTCCGCGGCGGCTTGTCCGAGCAACTGCTTATCGGATGCGCGCAATACAATTTCGGTTTGGCTCGGTGTTTCGGCGCTAACGCCTTCCGGCAAGGCATAATCGATCGGATGCGAGAAACCGAGCGTAAGATTCAGCGTTTTTCCCGCCGCTTTCGCGCGATAACCCACGCCGATCAATTCGAGCTTGCGCTCGAAACCTTTGCTCACCCCGACAACCATGTTGTTGACCAGCGCGCGCGCAGTGCCCGCATGCACCCATGCCTGCGGATCTTTCACGTCGAACGTGACTTGTCCGCTATCAACTTTGACGACAACTTTCTCGTGCACTTTCATCGACAACGTGCCCTTGCCACCTTTAATGGTGAGCTGGGCTCCCTCGAGCTTGATATCGACACCTGTCGGCACGACCACTGGGCTCTTCGCTACTCTGGACATGGTTAAGCTCGTCGCTTCTTAAATCGTTAATACAAATTCAACAATGCCGCTGGCGGCAAATCAAAATACGGTGCACAACACTTCGCCGCCGACACCCGCTTGGCGCGCGGCGCGATCGGTCATAACACCCTTGCTTGTCGAAACAATGGCTATACCGAGCCCGCTGCGCACTTTCGGCAATTCACTTTTGCCTTTGTACGCGCGCAGACCAGGCGAACTCACACGATCGATTTCCGCGATCACGGGCTTGCCCTGAAAATATTTGAGATCAATATGCAGCGTGGACTTACCGTCGTTCGCGTCGACGCGCTGACCGCCGATATAGCCTTCGGAGAACAGCACGCCCGCAACGGCTCGTTTCAATTTTGATGACGGCATCGACACAGTCGCTTTACCGGCCATCTGTGCGTTGCGAATGCGAGTCAGCATGTCAGCCAACGGATCTTGCATACTCATACTTGCATACCCATAAAAAAGTGCTCCTGAACTCTCGGCTCGCTTACCAGCTAGCCTTGACTAGGCCCGGCACGTCGCCGCGCATTGCCGCTTCGCGCAATTTGGTTCGCGCCAGCGTGAATTTGCGATACACGCCACGCGGACGCCCGGTCAATTCGCAGCGATTGCGTTGCCGAGAAGGACTGGCATTGCGCGGCAACTTTTGCAGTCTCACTTGCGCCGCCCAACGATCTTCATCGCTGACTTTTGGATCTTGAATCGCCGCTTTCAGCGCCGCGCGTTTCGCTGCATATTTGGCTGCAATACGGGCGCGCTTTTTCTCGCGTTCGATCATCGATGTTTTTGCCATGTCCGCTACCTGTGCTTTCGTTCGTTGGACTGTCAATAAAAGTATTGTGAATGAATACGTAATCAGCTTTTAAACGGAAAGTTAAACGCAGCGAGTAACGCACGCCCTTCTTCGTCGGTTTTTGCTGTCGTGGTAATCGTGATATCAAGACCGCGCAACGCATCGACCTTGTCATATTCGATTTCCGGGAAAATAATTTGTTCGCTCACGCCCATCGCAAAGTTACCGCGGCCATCGAACGCTTTTGGGCTGATACCGCGAAAATCGCGAATGCGCGGAATCGCAATGGTGATCAGGCGGTCGAGAAACTCATACATGCGGGCGCGGCGCAATGTGACTTTACAACCGATCGGCCAACCTTCGCGAATTTTGAAACCCGCCACGGATTTACGTGCGCGGGTGACGACAACCTTCTGCCCACAGAGCGCTTCGAGATCCTTGACGGCGTGCTCCATGACCTTCTTATCGCCGACCGCTTCACCCACGCCCATATTGAGCGTGATTTTTGTGATGCGCGGTACAGCCATCACGTTGTCGATACCGAGTTGCTCTTTAAGTTTCGTACGCAGCTCGTTGTTGTATAACTCTTGTAATCTTGCCATGTTTGCCACTTCCGCTTACGCGTCGATCACTTCGCCGGTGGATTTGAAAATCCGCACTTTGCGGCCGTCTTCGAGAATTTTGAAACCGACGCGGTCAGCCTTACTCGTAGCGCCGTTAAAAATTGCCACGTTCGACACTTGAATCGGTGCCTCGCGCTCCTGAATGCCGCCCTGCTCGTTGCGTTGCGGATTCGGCTTCTGATGCTTCTTGATGATATTGACGCCAGCAACCAGCACGCGATTATCGTCGAGCACCTGCACGACTTTGCCGCGCTTGCCTTTGTCTTTACCGGTTAGGACGACAACTTCGTCCTCGCGTTTAATTTTACGCATGGCCTTTCCTCTGCTCTCTCTGACTACACTCGGGCTCTTACAGCACTTCCGGCGCGAGAGAGATAATCTTCATAAAACGTTCGCTACGCAGTTCGCGCGTAACCGGCCCAAAAATACGCGTGCCGATCGGTGCGAGCTGGTTGTTCAACAACACCGCTGCATTGTCGTCGAATTTGATCAAGGAGCCGTCGGCGCGACGCACACCTTTTTTGGTGCGCACGACCACCGCATTCATCACCTGACCTTTCTTCACTTTGCCACGCGGAATGGCTTCTTTCACCGTAACCTTGATGAGATCGCCGATGCGCGCGTAGCGACGATGAGAACCGCCGAGCACCTTGATGCACATCACTTGGCGCGCGCCGCTGTTGTCGGCCACTTCCAAATAGGATTCTGTTTGAATCATGTTCTACTCCACACTCGCACTAGCGCATCAATTAGCTATTGCTGCGCTTACACCGCGACAGCGCGTTCTTCAATTCGCAACAAGGCCCAGGTTTTCGTCTTCGACAACGGACGCGTTTCGTAGACGGTGACTACGTCGCCGATTTTGCACTCATTCTTTTCATCGTGAGCATGCAACTTTGATGAGCGTGTGAGGTATTTGCCGTACATCGGGTGTTTAACACGGCGCTCAACGAGCACGGTGATGGTTTTGTTCATCTTGTCGCTGACGACACGACCCGTGACAGTGCGGCCGCGAATTTCAACTTGCAATTCCGGGCTTTGTACTTCTGGACTCTGTGCTTCTGCCATGATCATTTACCTGCTTTTTCGGACAGCACGGTTTTGATGCGCGCGATATCGTGGCGCGACTGCTTGAGCAAATGCGTCTGCGTCAATTGACCGGTAGCTTTTTGCACCCGCAACTTGAATTGTGCAGCGAGCGCCTTTTGCGCCTCCGCCTTCAATTCGTCGATAGACTTGTTGCGCAGTTCTTGAACATTCATCACATCACCGTCCGCTTAACAAACGTGGTAGGAATCGCCAATTTGGCCGCGGCAAGGGCAAATGCTTCACGCGCCAATTGCTCGGGCACACCTTCCACTTCGTACAACACTTTACCCGGCTGAATCTGGGCCACCCAATACTCAACGTTACCTTTACCAGAACCCATCCGCACTTCGAGCGGTTTCGCGGTAATAGGTTTGTCCGGAAACACGCGAATCCAAACTTTACCGCCGCGCTTTAAGTGACGGGTCAGTGCGCGCCGCGCCGCTTCGATCTGACGAGCGGTCAAACGGCCGCGGCCGATCGCCTTCAGCGCGAATTCACCGAAACTAACTTTGCTACCGCGTTGCGCCAGGCCCGTGTTACGACCTTTGTGCTGCTTGCGGAATTTTGTACGCTTTGGTTGAAGCATCGCAGAAACCCTTAACCGTTTTTACCCAATGCGCCGCGCGATTACGCGCGCTCGCTTTGCGTGCCTTTTTTGGCTTTACTTTCAGCCGCTTCGCGAACGTCCAAAATTTCGCCTTTGAAAATCCACACCTTCACGCCGATCACGCCATAAGTTGTGTGTGCTTCGTGCGTGTTGTAATCGATGTCTGCGCGTAGCGTATGCAACGGCACACGGCCTTCGCGATACCATTCGGTACGCGCGATTTCAGCGCCACCCAAACGACCACTCACCATGACCTTCACGCCTTCCGCACCTTGACGCAGAGCGTTTTGCACGACGCGTTTCATCGCGCGGCGAAACATCACACGGCGCTCAAGCTGTTGCGCCACATTGATCGCTACGAGCTTGGCATCGAGATCCGGCTTACGAATCTCTTCAATATTGATTTGGACCGGTACGCCCATTTTGTCGGCGAGATCTTTGCGCAACTTATCGACATCTTCGCCCTTCTTACCGATCACGATACCGGGACGCGCGGTGTGAATCGTAATGCGCGCGGTCTGCGCCGGGCGCTCGATCACGATACGGCTAACCGAAGCGCTAGCAAGTTTACCCTGCAGGTATTCGCGCACATGAATATCGCTAACCAATTGCTGCGCGTAATTTTTTCGGCCCGCATACCAAATCGAATTGTGATCGCGGATAACGCCTAAGCGAATACCTGTTGGATGTACTTTCTGACCCATGGGTCTCTCCTACTCAGCCTTACGCGTCGGCTACTTTGATCGTGATGTGGCAGCTGCGTTTTGAAATGCGATCGGCACGGCCTTTCGCGCGCGGCATGATACGCTTCATCGTCACAGCTTCGTCGACCATAATCGTCGACACCTTCAACTCATCGACATCGGCACCTTCGTTGTGCTCTGCGTTAGCAATCGCCGAGTTCAACACTTTCTTGATCAGATGCGCCGCTTTTTTCGGGCTGAATGTCAACAGATTCAGCGCGTCTTCAACACCTTTGCCGCGAACCTGGTCAGCCACCAAACGGGCCTTCTGAGCGGAGATACGCGCGCCTTTCAACCGTGCGGTAACTTCCATTATCTCAACCTCATTCTCAGCAAAAATTATTTCTTGGCTTTCTTGTCGGCCGCATGACCTTTAAAGGTACGCGTCGCAGAAAACTCACCCAGTTTATGCCCGACCATATCTTCGGTAACAAAGACCGGCACATGCTGGCGGCCGTTATGCACAGCGATGGTGAGCCCCACCATTTCCGGCGCAACCATCGAACGGCGCGACCAAGTTTTGATCGGACGCTTGTCGTTTTTATCGACAGCCGTCTCAACTTTTTTCAGCAGGTGAAGGTCGATAAACGGACCTTTCTTCAGTGAACGTGGCACAACCTAATCCTCTGCATTTGTCTTTTAAGAACGAGTCTTTTCAGGACAACTTATTTATCGTTGCGACGGCGCACAATGAGCTTGCTCGTGCGCTTGTTCTTACGCGTTTTGTAGCCCTTGGTCGGCGTACCCCACGGCGACACCGGATGACGACCCGACGAAGTCTTACCCTCACCACCACCGTGTGGGTGGTCGACCGGGTTCATCGCCACACCGCGTACCGTTGGACGAATACCGCGCCAGCGATTGGCACCGGCTTTACCGATTTTGCGCAAGTTGTGTTCGCTATTTGAAACTTCGCCAAGCGTTGCTCGGCAATCGCTCAACACTTTGCGCATTTCACCTGAACGCAAACGCAATGTTGCATATTGACCTTCGCGCGCGACAAGCTGCACCGCGGCACCGGCGCTACGTGCGAGCTGCGCACCTTTACCCGGCTTCATTTCGATGCAGTGAATCGTGCTGCCGACCGGAATATTGCGCAGCGGTAATGCGTTGCCCGCTTTGATCGGCGCATCGATACCCGATTGAATTTGATCGCCAGCCTTCAAACCTTTTGGCGCAATGACATAACGGCGCTCACCATCGGCATACAGCACGAGCGCGATAAATGCGGTGCGATTGGGGTCGTATTCAAGACGCTCAACCGTGCCGGCGATACCATCTTTATCGCGCTTAAAATCCACGACTCGATAATGTTGTTTACTGCCGCCACCGATATGACGCGTCGTAATGCGGCCGTTGTTGTTGCGGCCACCCGTCTTATTTTGCTTTTCGAGCAGCGGACGGAATGGCTCGCCTTTGTGCAGATCCGGGTTGACTACACGAACGACGAAACGACGGCCCGGTGAAGTCGGTTTGCTTTTTACAAGTGCCATTTCAACTGACTCCGATTATTCCGCTGCCGTAGCAAAGTCGATATCGTGACCCTGCTCCAAACGCACATATGCTTTTTTCCAACTCGGCTTTTTCACTTCGCCGAATTTATTGCGCTTGACCTTGCCTTTAACGTTCAAGGTTTGCACACCAAGCACTTTTACACTGAAAAGTTTTTCAACAGCTTTTTTAACTTCGAGCTTGGTCGCACCTGGCAAAACCTTGAAAACAACCTGATTGCCAGCCTCCGCGCTCACCGCTGCCTTTTCGGAAATGTGCGGCCCGAGCAACACTTTATAGATACGCTCCGGATTCATCCCAGCATCTCCTCGAATTTCTTCAGCGCGGGAACTGTCACCAGCACTTTATCGAAAGCGATCAGGCTGACAGGATCAACGCCATGCACATCGCGCACATCGACCTTGTGCAAATTGCGCGAGGCAAGATATAAATTTTCGCTGACTTCGTCGGACACAATCAGCACATCCTGCAGACCGTATTCGCCGAGCGCCTTTACCAGCGACTTGGTTTTGGGCTGTTCGAGCGCGAAGCTCTCAACCACCACCAAACGCTCATTGCGCGCCAGCTCAGAGAGAATCACCTGCAACGCAGCGCGATACATTTTCTTGTTAACTTTTTGGCTGTGGTCCTGCGGTTTCGCAGCAAAAGTGACACCACCTCCGCGCCAAATCGGCGAGCGAATAGTACCCGCGCGCGCGCGACCCGTGCCCTTCTGACGCCAAGGCTTTTTACCGCCGCCATTGACTTCAGAGCGAGTTTTCTGTGCCCGCGTGCCCTGACGACCAGCAGCCATATAGGCCGTGACAACTTGATGCACGAGATCTTCGTTGTAGTCTCTGGCGAACGTCACGTCAGAAACCTGCACCGTACCTGCTGCGCCACTACCGGGCTTAGCAATATTTAATTCCATTGCTCACCCCTCTCAGGAATTCTTGAGCTTGACCGCAGGACGAACCAGCACATCGCCACCGGCCGCACCGGGGATTGCACCTTTCACCAGCAGCAAATTACGCTCGGCATCGACACGCACCACTTCGAGCGTCTGCACCGTCACACGGTCGACACCCATATGGCCTGTCATTTTTTTACCTTTAAAAACGCGACCCGGACTTTGGTTCTGACCGATAGAACCTGGCACACGGTGCGAACGCGAATTGCCGTGCGTCCAGTCCTGCGTGCGAAAATTCCAGCGCTTGACGGTACCCTGATAACCTTTACCTTTCGACACACCGGTCACATCGACTTTTTGACCAGCCTCGAACTCAGCGACAGTCAACTCGGCGCCAACCGCAGGAGCTTCAACGCCAGACTCAAGACGAAATTCCCACAGACCACGACCCGCTTCGACATTCGCCTTAGCGAAATGCCCAGCCTCAGCCTTGGCAACCTTTGCCGCTTTACGCGAACCTGTGGTGACCTGAATGGCGCGATAGCCGTCGCTATCGTCGGATTTGACCTGAGTGACGCGATTGGGAGCAACCTCAATCACCGTCACCGGGATAGATACGCCGTCGTTAGTGAAAACGCGGGTCATGCCGGACTTGCGACCGACTAAACCAATAGCCATTTTTAACCTCACAGTGTACGGGGCTCTCACCCTCTACGGCCGCTCAAAACGAGCGTTACACGACTCAAGGGAAAGCCCCTGAGCGGGTCTTTCTATTACACAACTACTAACTGCTTTATTAATCGATTCAGAAGCATGCGCCTCAAAATCAAAATTCTTTTCAGCCGAGACTGATTTGCACTTCAACACCAGCCGCCAAATCGAGCTTCATCAGCGCGTCTACCGTTTTTTCGGTCGGCTCAACAATATCCAGCATGCGCTTGTGCGTGCGAATCTCGTACTGATCGCGAGCATCTTTGTTTGCATGCGGCGACGTCAAAATCGTAAACCGTTCGGTACGTGTCGGCAGCGGAATCGGGCCACAAACTTGCGCGCCGGTGCGCTTTGCCGTTTCGACAATTTCAAGCGCCGAAGCATCGATGAGGCGATGGTCGAAGGCCTTGAGACGAATGCGAATTCGCTGATTTTGCACCACCGGACCAACTCCCCTTACCGAACTTTATTCAGCGATCGCGCCGATGCGCAGACCACCCTGAAAATTAAGAAGCGGCATTCTAGTGATCGACCCATACCCTGTCAACCGATTTCTAGCTGCTTTTTCGCTATTTTTACTGAAAAACAGGATCATGAAATTACGCAAGCTTTCAACAAAAAGGGCGCCTAAGCGCCCCTTTTTATTGCCTGCCACCGAGAAGATTATTCCACGATTTTGGCGACGACGCCGGCACCGACGGTGCGGCCGCCCTCGCGAATCGCGAAGCGCAAACCCTCTTCCATCGCAATCGGGTTGATCAACGTCACCGTCATCTGGATGTTGTCGCCCGGCATCACCATCTCGGTGCCTTCAGGCAGCTCACACGCACCCGTCACGTCGGTGGTGCGGAAGTAAAACTGCGGACGGTAACCTTGGAAGAATGGCGTATGGCGACCACCCTCTTCCTTGGTCAACACGTACACTTCGGCCAGGAATTTGGTGTGCGGCTTGATCGAGCCCGGCTTCGCCAATACCTGGCCGCGCTCAACGTCTTCGCGTTTGGTGCCGCGCAGCAGCGCACCGACGTTCTCACCCGCGCGACCTTCGTCGAGCAGCTTGCGGAACATTTCAACACCGGTCACCGTGGTTTTCGTGGTCGGACGAATACCGACAATCTCCACTTCCTCACCGACCTTGATGATGCCGCGCTCAACGCGACCCGTCACCACCGTACCGCGACCCGAAATCGAGAATACGTCTTCGATCGGCAGCAGGAACGGTTTGTCGATCGCGCGTTCGGGCTCGGGGATGTAGGTGTCGAGGGTTTCGACGAGTTTTTTCACGGCGCTGGTGCCGTAACCGTTGTCATCCTTGCCTTCAACAGCCAGCAGCGCCGAGCCGATAATGATCGGGCAGTCATCGCCCGGGAATTCGTACTGGCTCAGCAGTTCACGCACCTCCATTTCGACGAGCTCGAGCAATTCGGCGTCGTCGACCATGTCGGCTTTGTTCATGAATACGACGATGTACGGTACGCCAACCTGACGCGACAGCAGGATGTGCTCGCGCGTTTGCGGCATGGGGCCGTCCGCAGCCGACACCACGAGGATCGCGCCGTCCATTTGCGCCGCACCCGTGATCATGTTCTTCACGTAGTCGGCGTGGCCCGGGCAGTCGACGTGCGCATAGTGGCGCACGGCCGATTCGTATTCCACGTGCGCGGTGTTGATCGTAATACCACGCTCGCGCTCTTCCGGCGCATTGTCGATTTGATCGTAGGCTTTCTTTTCGCCCCCGAACGCATCCGCGCACACAATCGTCAGCGCCGCCGTCAGCGTCGTCTTGCCATGATCCACGTGCCCGATCGTCCCCACGTTCACGTGCGGTTTGCTGCGCTCAAATTTCTCTTTTGCCACGGCGTTATTCCTCGTTAACAAAAATGATGGATTGATAAATTATTTGACTTTGCTTTTTGCGATGATGTCATCAGCAATGTTATTCGGCGCCTCACCGTACTTCAAAAACTCCATGGTGTACGTGGCGCGCCCCTGCGTTGCAGAGCGCATATCAGTGGCATAACCGAACATCTCACCAAGCGGCACTTCAGCGTTGATGACTTTGCCCGATGGACTGTCATCCATACCCAGGATCAAACCGCGGCGACGGTTCAAGTCGCCGACGATATCGCCCATGTAATCCTCTGGCGTTACCACTTCAACTTTCATGATCGGCTCCAGCAGCACCGCGCCACCTTTCTTCGCCAGATCTTTGGTCGCCATCGACGCAGCGATTTTGAACGCCATTTCGTTCGAGTCGA